>NZ_JBNNUS010000028.1:0-1353 GCF_050279985.1 Paenibacillus sp. NPDC093718 | reverse complement strand
GATCCAATATATGCTCCGGTAGGTGATGGGGTTGCTCTCATATTACAAGCCGCATTGATTCTCCACGTAGTACTCAAAATGGAAATATCTCCAGCTTCTGAAGTAATTTTAGAATCTTGTGTAAATTGAGAATTAAAATTGATTGGATCAGTACTATCAGATGCAAATGCACCTGTTGCAGGAAGTACCATAGCTGCTGTCATCAAAGAAACTGCGACAATTTTTTTCATCATTTGATCTCCTTTGTATGTACTAGAATTTGTAAAGACCTAAAAACCTAGAGTTCTTCTCCTTTCCATTACTATTCATCCTATTAATTCCAATCAAAAACATGCATAATATAACATATATTTCTAAAATTTGTAAATACATAATGTTACAAATAGTTCTGGTAGACAATTAACAGTGTTACGGTAACAGGGAATTCCTGATGAATACTTATTTGTTGACAAGTCCAGCGGAAAAATGTCGACTGGCCTGAATATCAGCTCCTGAGCGTATTTTTCGTGAAGGCGATATCTTGTTTGTTAAGTCTATCAACAGGTTTGGCTATAACATGCGAGAGATCCTAAAAGAGTGGCAATGGTTGATTGATGCCAAGATACACGTTGTTGTGATCGACATCCCTATTCTTGATACAAGGAAGTATGAAAACCTGACCAATTGGAGATATTCACACTATGAATGTGGTGAACTTTACGAAACAGATATGTAACTAAACTACACACCGCACAGTAGGAAAATAATCTATTCAAAGCTAGACAAAGACATTCAACTAGAAATCCACAAACACAGTAACCGTTTCAGGTATACAGATAATGTCGAATATCATGACGACAGGTTATCAAAATATTCTATGCAAAATGGCAAATGTGCAGTAACCTGGTCTGTTTTTTCGAGCAGAAGAGGTTCACAACCACCACCGGCTCCCACTTCGGGAACCGTCAGCCGGTTACTTCCTTTATATTGAGGGTATCAAGCATATGATATTCCTTATTTTAGAAGTATATGTTATATTATGTATGTTCCTTATTGGATATAAATAAGAGAATAGTAAATGAAAAGGAGAATTGTATTTTTTTAAAAAAAATTATAATTCAAAGGAGATCCTCGAATGAAGAAAAAAATTGTAATCGTCTCATTGCTAGCAGCAACTATGGTAATTCCTTCTACAAGTACATTTGCATCCGATAGTTCTACTGAAGTAATCAATCCTAATACACAATTTACGCAGGAATCTCAAATCACTTCGGGATCGGGAGATGTAATTACTCCTATGTCTATTGACTATAGAGTCAATGCAGCTTCAAATTTCAGAGCAACCCCATCACCTACCGGAGCATATATTGGATC
>NZ_JBNNUS010000027.1:0-1698 GCF_050279985.1 Paenibacillus sp. NPDC093718 | reverse complement strand
TACGATGGGGTTGCACACGAGGTCATAGCCTCAAAAAACCCATCAGGAGGTCGCTCTACTATGAAGTTTAAGGCACAGGAGAAGCAAAATCAACTCATTGAAAACATTACCGTTCATCATCTAGTCATCGGCGTAGATATCGCTCAGGAGATCCATGTTGCTCGCGCAGTCAGCTTTCGAGGTATTGCACTAGGTACACCGCTAGACTTTAGCAACCACCTTGAAGGTTTTGAGTTGTTTCGTCACTGGATTCAAGATCTGCTTCTGACCTACAAGCTTAATAAAGTCATTGTGGGCATGGAGCCTACAGGCCACTACTGGCTGAGCTTAGCTCGCTGGCTTTCTTCGCAAGGCATTGAGGCCGTTCTCGTTAATCCTCATCTCGTCAAAAAGAACAAGGAAAACCGGGACAATACCCCATCCAAAAGCGATCGCAAGGACGCACTAGTTATCGCAGACATGATTAAAAACGGTTACTATACCCCTGTACGTTTCAACCCTGAAGCCTATGAAGAACTCCGGGTCCTCATGGCTAACCGGGATACGGTAACCAAGCGGCTCAATAGTACTGTAAATCAAATTCATCGCTGGGTGGATATTGTCTTTCCTGAGTTGCGGCAGGTCTTCAAGATCCTCACCTGCACCAGCGCCATCGCTACCCTCAGACTCTTTCCCTTGCCAAAGGATATTAGTCGGTTAACGACCGAACAAATCCTCACCGGCTGGAAGCAATACGTAAAACGTCATGCGGGAGTTAAACGGGCAGAGCAGCTCATTTCACTAGCAAAATGCAGTGTTGGCGCCACGCAAGCACTCCACGCCTACAAGCTTCATTTGGGGCAACTGCTTGAAGAATATGACTTGGCGCAGCGCCAGCTTGAACAGATTGAGTATGAGCTCCAACTCATACTCGAGCGTATTCCTTACGCGCAGAAGCTCCTTGAAATACGAGGTGTAAATGCAACGAGCTTAGCGGGTGTGCTCGGCGAGGCTGGTGATCTAAGCGGCTATACGCATGGTAATGCTCTCCTGCGGCATGCCGGCTTGAATCTGGCTGAGTCGAGTTCTGGGAAATGGCGAGGAAAGATGGTACTCAGCAAACGCGGTCGCCCACGTCTGCGTCATTTTCTCTATCTCATGACGATGTGTATGGTGATGACCAACCCGGAAATTCGGGCTTTACACCACTACAATGTTGAGGAAAAGAAGTTAAAGAAGATGAAATCCATTATGAAATTGTGCGGTAAAGTGGCGCGTATGCTTGTCGGTCTGTCTAAAAGCAGCGAAACTTACGATTCGACCAAAGTTTTCCCACAGGCAGCATAAAACAAGTCGATCCTCACCAGCTCATGCATTCGCAGGATGATAAGAAGCACGGAGTATCGGGAGACGTTACGCAAAAGGGCTCGGACCCGTTCCGTTAGAAAGACCGACCTCCACCCCTTAGTTAGATGTGACGAAGGAATGATAGGGCTTTGACCCGTTGAGACATGGGAGCGAGAATCGCTAGGGCGAAGTGGAGACGTGCAATATATGGAACAATATGGGTGATAAATGCCTCACCTTTGTTTGCGCATGCCCTTTTCTATGCACCCCAGCCAAAAGTTCCTCCATGACTTCTTCTCTCACACTTACCATAGGGTGAAATCCTGCGAATTCATGAGTCTGAGTGAGGAAACTGAATCATTTCGAGGGAGC
>NZ_JBNNUS010000026.1:0-2562 GCF_050279985.1 Paenibacillus sp. NPDC093718 | reverse complement strand
ACTAACGTTTCCCGTTAGTGGAATACCCTGAGTAATAATTTACAATTGTAATACCATCAAACTGTGCTTCTTCTTTATATTGAATCAGTACGTTCTCTATGCTACTTACCTTGTTTAATTGTACATTCAAACGGTAACTCTAACTTCTCAACCTGTTCTCCAGACCGGTTCAGTGCAATTCAGCATTCTTATCTTATAGATTTGTTCCATGCGAAACCAGACTACACATTCAATTAGTTGGTATTGAGAACCGCTGAATAATAAAGTCTGCTGCTTGCTCGGCGGTGATGTTCGAGACATCCACTTTAGTTGTATTCACTTGTTCGTATAGAGGAATGCGCTCTAGGCTTCTTAATAATATATCTTCCGTACGATTTCCGACATCTACATCCTTAATCAGTCGTTCTTTCAATGCCTCTATACTGCATACCAAGGATATGAGATGCACTTTGCAACCTTGTGTATCAAGACGTGTAATAATCTCATCAACAATAGCTTGCTGATGCATTACCCAGCAAAAGACAATATTTTCATAAACGGTACACTTGATAAAATTATTCAAAAGGAAGCATATATTTTGCATAACCATCTCTTTGGTTTCCTCGGTCACTTGAAATGGACGCATGTCCCAGCACCAGTCCCCATCAAGAAATACGCTGTTGCTCAATTTATCCTTCATAATTTGGCAAGTTGTTGTTTTTCCTACGCCCATTGTACCGCCAATCAGAAAAATGTTTTTCATACCAAGCCCCTCTAAAATTCTTATTAGATTAACTATAGTCTCCCGTTAGTTCAATCTAGATTGATGTGAATCTTGTTCATTGCAAGCCAATCAAGAGTTTTAAACCGAAGATTTTCCCCAAAACGGTTGATGTGCTCAAAATATGTCTCACGCCTTCCGAACAGAGGGCGAGTAAAATACGTCAGCATGCATATGCTGAATTTTGTCCCAGTTACCGGGATTGGTCGTGTCTGGAGTGCGGTGCTCCAGAATGGCCTGATATAGGTCGGTTTTTTGTTCTAAATGGGCAACGTGCCGTTTGGCTTCTTCAAGCTGAACGAGCGCCGCTTCTTTATGCTCCATCATAAGTGCGAAGCGTTGCGGAATGGTCGAATCCCCTTCGAGACAGAGATCGATATACTTTTTAATGAATTCAATCGGCATCCCGGATTGCTTGAGGCATTTCACGCCATGCAGCCAGTTGATTGATTCGTCGTTGAACATCCGAATGTTGTTTTGATTACGCTGTACGCTTGGCACCAGGCCTTTATCCGTGTAAAAGCGCACGGCGTGCTGGGTGAGTCCCGTTATCTGGGCGGCTTCTTTGACCGTATACATGTCAAATCCTCCTTGGAAAATAAAGTTGTGAAGACGACTTGACTTCGTGTAGCACGAAGGTTCTAAGCTTATTGTAATGCAATTCAGCCGTAAGTGGAATTACCGCTGCAGTGCCCGATTCCCGGGATACGCGCCGTTTGCTATTATACATTTAAATACTAGGAGGAGTTAAAATGCAAAGCGTAACATTGAACAACGGAGTGAAAATGCCGATTATCGGCTTCGGTGTCTACCAGGTTCCCGATGCTGAAGAATGCGAGAACGCGGTATATGAAGCGCTGATGGCCGGTTACCGCCTGATCGACACCGCCGCCGGTTATCTGAACGAGGAAGCGGTCGGACGCGCGATCAAGCGCAGCGGCGTACCGCGTGAGGAGCTGTTCATCACGACCAAGCTCTGGGTTCAAGATGCAGGATACGAGAGTGCCAAGCTGGCGTTTGCCAAATCATTGAAGAAGTTACAGCTCGAATATCTCGATCTATACCTTATACACCAGCCGTTCGGCGATTATTATGGCGCTTGGCGTGCGATGGAAGACCTATACCGCGAAGGCAAGATCAAGGCGATCGGTGTCAGCAACTTCCTGCCCGACCGTCTGATGGACCTCATCGTGCATAACGAAATCGTACCTGCCGTCAACCAGGTTGAAACGCACCCGTTCTACCAGCAGATCGAAAGTGCCGCTTTTATGAAAGAGCAGGGAGTGCAGCACCAGTCGTGGGCGCCGTTCGCTGAAGGAAAGGGCAACATGTTCGGCAACGAAGTGCTGGCCTCGATAGCAGAAAAACACAACAAGTCCGTCGCCCAGGTCGTGCTGCGCTGGCTTGTTCAGCGTGAAGTCGTTGTTATTCCAAAATCGGTGAGAAAAGAGCGGATCGTCGAAAACTTCGACATTTTCGATTTTGAGTTGAGCGCAGACGATATGCAACAGATTGCCACCCTCGATACACGGGAAAGTCTTTTCTTATCCTACCACGATCCGAAATTCGCCAAGATGCTGGGCACCTTGAAAGTCGATCTGTAAACCTTGATCGAACCGTAAACTCATCAGGATTTTACACTCATCTATTAAGAAAGGACAGGGCACCCCTGTCCTTTTTTTACTTGAATTGCAAATTCTAAGAATAGCAAAACTGCAGCTAGTAGTGTAACGAAATCTATCTAAGCAGGTAACACACAGAAGCACCAAGATCTCCCGAACTATCCTGCCCGTTAGCTTAAT
>NZ_JBNNUS010000025.1:0-13071 GCF_050279985.1 Paenibacillus sp. NPDC093718 | reverse complement strand
TGGCGGAAGGGTTCCACGCGTTCCCATACCGAACACGACCGTTAAGCCTTCCAGCGCCGATGGTACTTGGACCGAAGGGTCCCGGGAGAGTAGGATGTCGCCAAGCGGATATATTCCCTGATAGCTCAGTTGGTAGAGCACTCGACTGTTAATCGAGTTGTCACAGGTTCGAGTCCTGTTCGGGGAGCCACTTGCTTCCATAGCTCAGTAGGTAGAGTGCATCCATGGTAAGGATGAGGTCACCGGTTCGATCCCGGTTGGAAGCTCCAGATTCGCTTTTGAATTGGACATGCATCATGAAATCGCGGCCCGTTGGTCAAGGGGTTAAGACACCTCCCTTTCACGGAGGTAACAGGGGTTCGAATCCCCTACGGGTCACCACTATTTTTAAAGCAACAGGGGATGAGAATCCCGTCGGTTCGTCGGAGGATGTCCTTCGTAAGCAGAGGCTTCGCAGTCTCGAACGAAGTGAGAGTATCCCCTACGGGTCACCACTATCTTTATTCCATATTGTATGGAGGCTTAGCTCAGCTGGGAGAGCATCTGCCTTACAAGCAGAGGGTCGGGGGTTCGATCCCCTCAGCCTCCACCATTTAATGCATGATTCTAACGAGAATCAGCACAATAGAAGTATCTCATCGATTTTGGGGATTAGCCAAGCGGTAAGGCAACGGACTTTGACTCCGTCATGCATAGGTTCGAATCCTATATCCCCAGCCACTTTACCCCAAAAAGTGAAGTTGCGCTTCGAAGGTGATCCCGATTACTTTTCGGAGGCCCTGAATTGCGAGCCATTAGCTCAGTTGGTAGAGCACCTGACTTTTAATCAGGGTGTCGAAGGTTCGAGTCCTTCATGGCTCACCATTGTTTCATCTTGTGCGCGTGTGGCGGAATTGGCAGACGCACTAGACTTAGGATCTAGCGTCTTTGACGTGGGGGTTCAAGTCCCTCCACGCGCACCATTAATGCGGACGTGGCTCAGCGGTAGAGCATCGCCTTGCCAAGGCGAGGGTCGCGGGTTCGATTCCCGTCGTCCGCTCCATTTGCGCCCTTAGCTCAGCTGGATAGAGCGTTTGACTACGAATCAAAAGGTCGGGAGTTCGAATCTCTCAGGGCGTGCCATTTTTTTAAAAGATTAATATCGGGATGTAGCTCAGCTTGGTAGAGCACCTGGTTTGGGACCAGGGGGTCGCATGTTCAAATCGTGTCATCCCGATTTCTTTAAGAGTAAGCCCCGCAAAAGTAATCGGATTATACTCCGAAGCGTAGCGTCTCTTTTGTTGGGTTGATATGCGGGTGTAGTTCAATGGTAGAACTCCAGCCTTCCAAGCTGGTAGCGTGGGTTCGATTCCCATCACCCGCTCCATACATAAGCAGGACATCACCGTGTGTGATGTTTTTTTACATATTCACACGACTTTCCTGCGAAGTGTTAATGTGCTAAAGAACATAGGCAGGTCAAGGTTTATAGGACTAATGTCCATGGTATATGGGTATATCAATATCATGAGTTTTGTCGATTTGGCTAATTTTTTCGCCTGGAAAATGCAGATTTTCATGCGCTTTTATTGTATGATGTTAGGAAGGCGTTACGTCCTATAGACAAACTGCTGAAACGGGTTGAGATGGGAGGAGTAGCATGACTGAACTTACAGTAACCGCAAAGAGCAATTCCAACAATCTGCTGCGGCGTGATGTACGGTTCCTTGGCAATATTCTTGGAGAAGTTCTTGTCCACCAAGGTGGCAACGAGCTTTTAGATATAGTTGAGAAAATTCGCGAAACGAGTAAATCGTTGCGATCCGTATTTCTGCCAGAATTGTTTGCAGATTTCAAAAGGATCATCAGCACATTGGAGCCCGACATTCGCCATCAGGTGATTCGCGCGTTTGCCATTTATTTTCAATTGGTTAATATCGCAGAGCAGAATCATCGCATTCGTCGCAAACGCGATTACGAGCGTTCCGCCGGGGAGAGTGTTCAACCAGGTTCCATTGAAAGTGCGGTCCAGGATTTGAAAGAGCGCAATATTACGTTTGAAGAAGTTCAAGAAATTCTCGAAAGTCTATCCCTTGAGCTGGTAATGACAGCTCATCCAACAGAAGCGATGCGTCGGGCTATTCTGGATATTCATAAACGGATAGCGGACGATGTTATGCAACTGGACAACCCGACACTGACATTCCGCGAACGAGAGCAGCTTCGGGAGAAACTACTGAATGAAGTGATTACGCTGTGGCAAACCGACGAGCTTCGTGACCGTAAGCCGACGGTTCTTGATGAGGTCAGAAACGGTATGTATTATTTTCACGAGACACTGTTTCACATTCTGCCAGAGGTTTATCAAGAACTGGAGCGCTGCCTAAGTAAATATTATCCGGGTCACCATTGGCACGTTCCAACCTATTTGCGTTTCGGTTCGTGGATCGGTGGCGATCGGGACGGAAATCCTTCAGTGACGGCGGACGTAACATGGAAAACGCTTGAAATGCAGCGGAAGCTAGCGATTCGTGAATACCAACGGATTTTGCGTGAATTCATGAAATACCTCAGCTTCAGCTCATCCATCGTGAGCGTTTCGGATGAATTACTTCAATCCATTGAAAAAGACCGCGAGCATGTAACACTGAAGAAGATGGAAATTTGGCACAATGAGAAAGAGCCTTATCGTGTAAAACTGGTATATATGCTGGCTAAAATGAGTCATATTCTTGATGAGAACATGACGGGCGGCGAGCGTTATCAGTCTCCTGAGGAATTTATCGAGGACTTGAATATCATTGATCGAAGCTTGCGTTTCCATTTTGCTGACTATGTTGCAGACACGTATATTCAAAAACTGATTCGTCAGGCGGAGTTATTTGGCTTCCATACAGCAACGCTGGACATCAGACAGCATAGCCAAGAGCATGAAAATGCCATGGCCGAGATTCTTCGTAAAATGAACGTGACTCAGGATTATGCCCAGTTAAGTGAAGATGAGAAGATCGAGCTGCTTAATAACCTGCTTAATGATCCTCGTCCATTGACTACGCCTTATCAAGAGTACAGCGACAGTACCGAAGAATGCCTTGAAGTATACCGTACCGTATTCCGTGCGCAGCAGGAGTTCGGCGTCAAATGTATTTCAAGTTATTTGATCAGTATGTCCGAGGGCGCAAGCGACATTCTGGAAGTGATGGTATTTGCCAAAGAAGTCGGACTCTTCCGCAAGGACAATGATGGTTCTGTAGTAGCTACTTTGCAGGTTGCACCATTGTTTGAGACGATTGAAGACCTTCATGCCGCACCTGATATTATGCGTAAGCTCTTCAACCTGCCGATCTATCGGGAAGCGGTTAGTGCCATGAATGAGCTTCAGGAAATCATGCTGGGTTACTCCGACAGCAACAAGGACGGCGGAGCTATTACCGCGAACTGGGAGCTCCAGGTAGCACTCAAAGATATTACGGCTGTAGCCAATGAGTATGGCATCAAGGTGAAATACTTCCATGGACGCGGTGGATCGCTTGGACGCGGCGGTATGCCTCTGAACCGCAGCATTTTGGCTCAACCGGCATCAACGATTGCGGGTGGCATCAAAATCACGGAGCAAGGCGAAGTTATTTCTTCCCGTTACTCTTTGAAGGGAATTGCCTACCGCAGTTTGGACCAGGCGACTTCAGCACTTATAACGGCTTCTCTTAATGCCCGTTACCCTGAAAAAGAATCGACCGAAAAAGAGTGGGAAGTGATTTCCTCGAGCATATCGGCCGCTTCACAGAAGAAATATCAGGATCTGATCTTCCGTGATCCGGATTTCTTGAGCTTCTTCAAGGAATCCACGCCGCTTCCTGAAGTGGGAGAGCTGAATATCGGTTCCCGACCATCCAAGCGTAAGAACAGTGACCGTTTTGAGGACCTCAGAGCCATTCCTTGGGTGTTTGCGTGGACCCAGAGTCGTTACCTGCTTCCGGCATGGTACGCTGCTGGTACGGGCTTACAGAGCTTCTACCAGGGCAAGGAAGAGAATATGAAGGTGCTTCAGAAGATGTACACGAGCTATCCGTTCTTTACGTCACTGATCGATACCCTTCAGATGGCTCTTGCCAAGGCTGATCTGATCATCGCCAAGGAGTATTCTTTGATGACGAAGGATGATCAAGCCCGCGAGCGTATTTTCGGTTTGATTCAGGATGAATTCAACTTGACGAAAGAGCTTGTTCTTAAGATTACGGGACAACAGGATATTCTGGATAACCAGCCGGTCTTGCAGGAATCGATTCGACTCCGTAATCCTTACGTGGATCCGCTTAGCTATTTGCAGGTTCAATTGCTTAACGAGCTGCGCGAGCTGAGAGAGCAGGAGCAGGACGATCCGGATCTGCTTCGGGAAGTACTGCTGACCATCAACGGCATTGCAGCGGGGCTTCGTAATACAGGTTGATCCGTACAGGATGACACCGCTGTTTGAAAGGGATAGTATAAGGCGAGGTTCCCTAAAGGGACCTCGTTTTTTCATCTATAGCAGTTTAACCTCTGATGATTAAAGTATCGGCTGCAGCATGATTGTCTTTGATAGAGAATAGGGATTCTTTTTGAATTATTGTTGATTTTTAGAAACAGTTGAATTACGATTTGAATGATGCTTTTTAGACGTTACCCATCAGACCATTCTGGGGGAATTGTGGTGGACAATTTGGATGTAAGACTGGCGAAGCTGGCCCGAAAAGGGGACCAGAGAGCTTTTGCCGAAATCGTAGAGCTTTATAAAGACAAAATTTTTCATTTGGCTTACCGGATGCTGAGTAACCGCCATGAGGCTGAGGATGTCGTACAAGAGACTTTTTTGCGAGTATATAAAAACCTTGATCGATACGACGAGAATCAGAAGTTCTCAACTTGGATATACCGAATTGGTACAAATCTTAGCATTGATCGGCTGCGCAAGCGCAAGCCGTCTTTCTCGCTGGACGCCGACCTGAATGAAAGCGAAGGCATGGACGGCTACTCCTTGATCCCGAGCGATAACCGTACACCGGAGAGTGAAATGCTGCTATCCGAGACACAGCGCATTATTCATACGGCGATTGATGGACTTCCTGCCAAGTACAAGACAATCATGATTCTAAGGTACATTCAGGATTTATCTCTGCAGGAGATCAGCGAGATTTTGGACTTGCCTGTAACAACGATCAAAACGCGTGTACATCGTGGACGCGAATTTTTACGCAAAAAATTAGAGTACAAATTGTGAGGGGAAAACGCCTATCGCCGTTCTTTGAGGAAGAGAGACCGCGTTTAAGGGCGCTTTTTTCTTGCGGAGCCAGAAAGTTAGTCTCTGCAAATTTTTTCTGACTTTCTTTTAAAAAAATTGAAACATCCCTGATTCCGGCACGTATGAACAATAAGCAAGTCTTATGCCCCTATGGGGGAAGAGACCCAGCAAAGAGATTGAATGAAAGGATTGGCTCACAAATGGATTGCAAATTAGCCGTCTCTTTGATGCATGATTATCTGGATAATGACTTGTCCGACCCGCAGCAGCTGGAATTGCAGAAGCATTTGCTGGATTGTGCTGACTGTCGGAATTACTTCGAGAAGTTGGAGCATACCGATATGCTTCTTTATTCCTTAACTCATCATGCGACCAAGCCATCCGATGATTTAACGGAACGTATAATGGGCATGCTGCCGCAGCCCAAGAGACAAAAAGCTTGGGTCAAATGGGTTAGGAATCATCCTGCACTCACGGCTGCAGCTTTGTTTTTGGTTGTCATGCTCTTCAGCACAATCAGTTTTTGGAGTCAGGATACTCAGTTGGTTGTAAAGAGTGACGAATTCGAAAAGCTGGTGATTGAAGGAGATACCGTCATTATTCCTCCGGATCAAACCATCAAGGGAGATATTACAGTCGAGAATGGAAAGACGAAGGTCTACGGTCAAGTGAATGGCAATGTGACTGTCATTGATGGAGAATTATTTCAGGCTTCCACCTCACATATAGCAGGTCAAGTGAAGGATATAGATCGGGCGATGGACTGGATCTGGTACAAGATCTCCAATCTGTTTACAGATGCCGCTTACCGCTAGGTGAAACCTGATGCCTACTGAATAAAAGCGCCTCTTTTCTGTGAAAAGACGGCGCTTCTTTTGTTGATTTTATGATCTTTTTCATGGAAAGCAGAGGGCGTCCGCTTGCATCGGAAAGATTAACGTTATAACCTAGAGAGTGTAGAGTACATACTACATATATAAGTCTCATGCGTTATTAAAAAGGAAGTTCAAAAAGTCCCCGTGTGATCCGAAGGAAAATGGAGAGCTGGTTCGGTAAAATCGAATCTTAGCATTCATTTTCGAGGAACCGGATTTTTTGGGCCCGCACTTAAAGGAAATGACGGGGGTTGCTGTATGGAGTATTTCACAGATATGACCTGGGGTGAAACCATTAAAGATATCATCGATATCCTTATCGTTACTTATATAATATACCAGATGATACTGCTCGTCCGCGGCACGCGGGCGGTCCAGCTGCTCAAAGGGATTTTGGTGCTGGTGGTCATCTGGGCTCTCAGCACCTGGTTTGATCTGTATACGCTGAAGTGGCTGATGAATCAGATCTTTACATTTGGGGTGCTGGCGATCTTTATCATCTTCCAGCCGGAGCTCAGACGTGGTCTGGAGCAGCTCGGACGAGGCAAGCTGTTTGGGCGGACGGCGGATATTGACGAGGAGACCAATAAATTAATTAGCGAAACCATTAAGGCGGTTAATTATTTGTCTCGGCGCAAAATAGGGGCTCTGATCGTCTTTGAGCGGACGACGGGCCTGAATGAATATGTAGAATCAGGAATTCCGATGAGATCGGTGATCAGCTCGGAATTGTTTATTAACATTTTTATACCGAACACGCCGCTCCATGACGGAGCTGTCATTATTCAGAACGGTCAAATTGCAGCGGCTGGCTGTTATTTACCGCTATCAGAGAATCCTTTTATCAGTAAGGAACTGGGAACAAGACACCGTGCCGCTATCGGAATCAGCGAGGTGGGGGATGCGATTTCGGTTGTTGTATCCGAGGAGACTGGGCAAGTATCGCTGGCCTTGAATGGACAGGTGGTTCGAGATATTAAGGAAGAGTCTCTCATCTCCAAATTGTATGAGGAGCTCAGACCTGCCGCGTCCATTAAGGAGAAACGCACGTTCTTCTGGAAACGGAAGGGGGACGGCAGCAATGGATAAATGGATCAAGAACAACACGGCAAGCAAGCTCATTGCACTTGCTGTCAGTATTTTATTGTGGGCGATGGTTCATATGGACAGCGGAACGCCTGCACCGCCAACGACTTTTTATGATACCAAAATCATTGAAGGCGTTGAGATTCAGACTTATGGATTTGATGACAGCGAATATGCGTTAACAGGGATTGATAAAGACCGTGTAAATCTCGAAGTTCGGGGGAAGAAATCCAATATTTCGCTTTTGACCGACGACTATAAGGTGAAGCTTGATTTGAGCAACGTCAAAGAACCGGGTACGCACACACTTCCACTAACCTACTCCATCCCGAGTGGTGTTGAGATGGTATCGATGGAACCGTCGGCCGTTACGGTGA
This sequence comes from Paenibacillus sp. NPDC093718, assembly GCF_050279985.1. NCBI lineage: Bacteria > Bacillati > Bacillota > Bacilli > Caryophanales > Paenibacillaceae > Paenibacillus > Paenibacillus sp. NPDC093718. The sequence goes on along the minus strand of NZ_JBNNUS010000025.1, from coordinate 5,476 downwards.
CGGTAGAGCCGAGAGTGTCGAAATCCGTGACGGTAAGTATTGGAACCAAAGGCGAGCCTGCTAAAGATTACCGGGCCGGAACACCCGTGCTGATTGACCCAAGGCAAGTCACGGTTACCCTGCCTGAATCGTCAATGGCGAATCTGGGGCAGGTCAAAGGTAATGTGGAGCTTGATGGTGCCAAAGAGAAGATTACGGAGAAACGAGTCAAGCTTACAGCATATGATAAAGAAGGCAACGTAATGGAAGATGCAGTCATTGAGCCTGCTACAGTAGCAGCTGAAGTGCCGATTGAGCCGGCTTTTGTCACCCTGCCGCTGGAGCTTCAATATACGGGACGGCTGCCGGAAGGGTTTGTCCTATCCAAGGTGGAACAGAAAGTAAAAGAAGTGAAGCTGTTTGGCAGTAAAGAGGCGCTGGCAGGAGCTGAGACCTATATCGAAGCTACGATCAATCTGGGAGAAGTTAGAAATTCGGGAACAACAGTGCTTACGGCCGACTTGACGCCGCCCGAAGGTTTTGAGAAAATCGAGCCGAGCTCTGTAACGGTGGATGTTACGGCGGTATCGCATGGTGAACGGGTGATTACAGGAATTCCGATAACGTTAAAAGGGGTCGCCTCCGGCTTGGATGCTGTCATTACGGATCCAAAGACGAAGACCATATCTTTAACGCTCACCGGAGCGCCGGACTTGCTCAATAGCCTGGAACCGACGGATATCGGAGCTGAAGCGAATGCAACCGGTTTGAAAGCCGGCGTTCACGAAATTCCGCTGCAGATCACGCTTCCTAATTTTATTAACCGTACGGATTCGGAACGTCCTGTTGTTAAGGTAGAACTCAAGGATAACTCCAAGCCCGTGACAACGGAGCCGGACACCTCGAAGAATGAGGGAACGGAGAAAGACAAGCCGCCTGTTCCACCAGGAACGGGATCAGGAGCAGGAACAGGCAATGATCAGGAGGAGGATCCGGAGACGCCTCCTACTCATGAAGACACGGATAACTCCGGATCAGGAGAAACTCCATCACATCCGCCGGGAGACGGATCGAATGATGGGACAACGGGGTCAGAAACGTCCATTGATGGATAATAACGAAGAGTAGATAAAGGAGTATATAAAACATGGGGAAATATTTTGGTACAGATGGAGTAAGAGGAGTTGCGAATCAAGAGCTGACAGCGGAAATGGCTTACAGCATAGGTCGCTGCGGCGGCTATGTGCTCACTGGCGATAAAGAGAAGCCAACCGTCATCATCGGCATGGATACTCGCGTATCGGGGGCTATGCTGGAGTCGGCTTTGGTTGCAGGCCTGCTGTCAATCGGTGCACATGTCATTCGTCTGGGTGTCGTAAGTACACCAGCGGTGGCGTATATCACAAGACTCTTGAAGGCTGACGCGGGTGTTATGATCTCGGCTTCACATAACCCGGTACAAGATAACGGCATCAAGTTCTTCGGTGGAGACGGCTTCAAGCTGTCGGATGAGACAGAGCTTAAGATTGAAGAGCTGATGGATGCGGTAACGGATAATCTGCCGCGACCAATCGGGGCTGATTTAGGTGAATTGCTGGTTGATAACGAATCGAAATATAAATACCTGGAATATTTGAAAACGACGGTCAATAACCGGTTTGACGGCCTGAAAATCGTACTGGACTGTGCTAACGGCGCAGCTTATGAGCTGGCTCCAAAGCTGTTCCGTGAATTGGGCGCGGATGTGATCACCATCGGTGCTGAGCCGAATGGCCTGAATATCAACGATCACTGCGGATCGACTCACCCGGAGAAACTCGTCGAGGCTGTACTCCAGCATGGCGCTGACCTCGGTCTGGCTTTTGACGGAGATGCGGATCGCCTGATTGCCATTGACGCAAAAGGCGAGGAAGTAGACGGCGATTTCATTCTGTGCATTTGCGGTGATGCCATGAACCGTGCCGGCAAGCTGAAGGCAGGCACCATCGTTTCGACCGTAATGAGTAACATCGGTTTCTATAAAGCATGTGACAGCTTGAAGCTGAAGACGGCCAAAACGGCAGTCGGCGACCGCTACGTCATGGAAGAAATGCGCCGTGGCGGATATAACCTGGGTGGAGAGCAGTCAGGACACGTGATTTTCCTGGATCACAATACTACAGGGGATGGCATTCTGACGGGAATTCAATTGGTGGATACGTTGGTAGCCTCCGGCAAGCCTCTGCATGAGCTGAAGAGCAGCATGCGCAAGTACCCGCAAGTGCTGGTTAATGTTCGTGTTGGCGATAAGAGCAAGTACCAAGGCAATACCGTTATTGAGTCTGCGATTGCTGAAGTTGAAGGCATTCTGGGTGATAATGGCCGTGTCCTGGTTCGCCCATCGGGAACGGAATCCCTCATTCGCGTCATGGCGGAAGGCCCGGACAAAGAAGAGCTCGACCGTTATGTAACGCAGATTGCAGACGTGGTGAAGCGGGAATTGGCGTAAGACTAAGGGTGTATTTTTCAAGGAAAGCAGACTAATTTTTGTCAGGGCCAGTGAACTATGCGGATCCGGTTCACTGGCCTGCTGCTTTTCGATGAAGCCAGTCGATGAAAGCGCAACACCCCCTGTCCTGTCAGCAAAGAGTGCGAATTACGGCATTGCTTGAGAGGATAGGCCATTCGATGTCATTCATGGGGTTAATTATACGCAGGGCTTGGAGCACCTGGGAAATAGCCGAGTTGCCAAAGTCTGAACGCATGAATATAATAAAGGATGTCATTCAAGAATAGAAAGCGAGGATTGTGAGGTTACTTCAAGCTTTATAAGCGCCAGAGCTTGTACCTGCGCGGGGATTGGTTATTGCTACGTTAGGATATCCAAACGGCAGAACGCAAGTTGACGAGGTAGAGGTGTTCGGATTATTCGGCGGGGACCTCTCGGTTATGCACCAACCGTAAGCGAATCACGGAAAAGGAATGGGCGACCGTTCTTACAACGTATCCGCAGGTGCTTCTTATTACTAATAATACAAAACATGAATGTGCGATTTAGAACAGGGCAGCGCGGTGGAAGAAGAGTGCATTCATGTCTGTTCAACTCAGCAGCCTATATCATGCTGGATCTTTGAACGTTGATAATTGAATAAATCATTCTTCTTTCCTGATACCGCACAGATGCTGCCGTGTTCTATTTCCGCCTACTATTATAGGGAAATCGAACGGAGGAATCATACTATGTGTGGTATTGTCGGATATATTGGAAATCAGAAAACGCAAGCGGTGTTGATCGAGGGATTGAGAAAGCTGGAGTATCGCGGATACGATTCAGCGGGGATTGCTGTGTTTACGAATGAAGGTCTGCGTGTGGCCAAAGCGCAAGGGCGTCTTGCCAATCTGGAGGAGAGACTGGAGTCTGCTCCACTCGTGGGAACTGCAGGTATCGGTCATACCCGCTGGGCTACACATGGGCGACCGTCGGACGTGAATTCGCATCCGCATACGGATGAAAGCCAGAAGTTCTCCGTTGTTCATAACGGGATCGTTGAGAACTATCTGGAGCTTAAGGAAGAGCTGATCAGCCAAGGACACCACTTTGTTTCGGAGACCGATACCGAAGTTATCTCCCATCTCATTGCCCGTGAATATGACGGGGATATCGTTAAGGCCGTGCAGAAGGCGATCTCTTACATGAGAGGCGCATTTGCCCTTGGCGTCTTGACCGAGTATGAACCGGATCGATTGGTGGCTGTGCGTCAAGCAAGCCCGCTTATTATCGGTCTTGGCGAAGGAGAGAACTTCATCGGTTCTGATATTCCGGCTATTTTGAAATATACGCGGAACGTATATATTCTCAACGATGGAGAGATGGCTCTGCTGACAGCAGATGCTGTCGAATTAATGACCATTGAGGGGAACTTTATTTCTCGGGAAATGATTCGTGTCGACTGGGATGCCGTTACAGCGGAAAAAGGCGGATTCGATCACTTCATGCTGAAGGAGATCCATGAGCAGCCAAAAGCATACCGGGATACCATGCTTGGCCGTGTGGATGAGAGCGGACGTAAAGTCGTTCTGCCGGAGCTGAAGCTGACACAGGAACAGATTAAGAACATTCGCAATGTTCAGATCGTCGCCTGCGGTACGGCTTACCATGCAGGACTTGTGGGACGCAGCGTGATTGAAGAGATGGTACGCATTCCGGTTGAGAATGACGTGGCGTCCGAGTATCGTTACCGTTCGCCGATCGTTACGCCGGAGACTCTTGTCATCGTTGTAAGCCAATCCGGTGAGACGGCAGATACCTTGGCTGCGCTTCGTGAAGCGCAGAGCCATGGTGCTCATGTCCTGGCCATCACGAATGTGGTAGGCAGCTCGATTGCCCGTGAAGCCAACGACGTGCTCGGCACACTGGCTGGCCCAGAGATCGCCGTAGCTTCCACGAAAGCTTACACCTCGCAGTTGATTGCGTTCTATCTGTTTGGTCTGTACCTGGCTCAAGTACGCGGTACGATGACAGAAGACGCCGTTGCTGAAGTAATTGCAGCGATGGAAGCTCTGCCTGAACAGGTAGAGTCCATGCTGACCAACGCAGAATCAATCAAGGGATATGCCGAGCAAATTGCGGAGCATGAGAACCTGTTCTTCATCGGTCGTGGTCAAGACTACGCCGTAGCACAAGAAGGGTCCCTGAAGCTTAAGGAGATCTCTTACATTCACTCCGAGGCCTATGCTGCCGGCGAATTGAAGCATGGTACGCTGGCCCTGATTGAAGAGGGCATTCCGGTTATTGCCTTGGCAACCCAGGAATCGGTTATGGAGAAAACGGTGAGTAATATCAAGGAAGTCAAGGCCCGCGGTGCAGAAGTGATGGCGATTACGCATGAAGAGCATGTGGCCGGCCTGCTGAAATCCGTGGATCAAGCCTTCGCCATTCCGAAGACCTTGCCGATCTTGACGGCAGCTTTGTCTGTCGTACCGCTGCAGCTGCTTGCCTACTACGCATCGCTTGCCCGTGGTAACGACGTGGATAAACCGCGTAACCTGGCGAAGAGTGTGACGGTGGAGTAAGGCGGGGAGACGAACGACACAACTGAATGTGTTAAATATTCTTTGTAACTGAATAATACAGGTTGTAACTAATAAAAAAAGAATGTAACTGAAAAAAAAAGAATGTAACTGTGATAAAAAAGTGTGGAGCCACACGAAGGATTATTCTTGCATTTAAAGGGGAACCAAGGAAGTAATTTCCGACGGTATGTGACGCATCTGCCGGAGAGCAAAAACATTGTCCATTTGAAAGTCGCTATTTCAGCGGCTTTTTTCTTTTAAGGGTACAAGTTCTTGTCCCGAGCCGAGGACAAGAACTTGGTTCGATTACCGATTTGACACATATCCAATTAAAACTCGACAGCTATTTCATTAAGCTAACGGGCAGGATAGTTCGGGAGATCTTGGTGCTTCTGTGTGTTACCTGCTTAGATAGATTTCGTTACACTACTAGCTGCAGTTTTGC
>NZ_JBNNUS010000024.1:0-13762 GCF_050279985.1 Paenibacillus sp. NPDC093718 | reverse complement strand
CCTCCCTTTTTCTTTAAATAACTTTAAGGAATGGTGTAAATGGATTATGGAGAAATATATCCTTATCTAACATTAGCTGTTTGTATATATTACATTTGTGTATTTGCATATCGACTTAAAACTTCTAAACTAAGAAATCATAAGCTTGAGATATTCTTAAGTTTTATTATTTACGGACTGATGGCTAGTCCAGTCGATAGAATATCAAGAAATCTACAAATATCTCTTTATATTATTTTAATCTTAATGATATTTGGTCTCATTTTCTCAATACTGAAAGGTTATAAACACAGAGATGGGAATGAGGAATTGTAATGAGTAAGACATTATTTACGGATAAAGAAATCAAGCTGTTATCGGCTTGGAACTGGCGTGGCCAGCCAAGATCTTTTTTTAATAATGCCCGACTTAAACAAGAGGCTTGAAATGCTTCACTCTCCTATGAGAAAAAATTATTTCTCTACCTCTCTCGACTCCGTTGTTTGTATTATGCTGTTGTCGCTCTCGCCTGGTCTTTCAAGCGCTGATGCTGCTGATGCATCTGTTCCCTTTCCTGATCCAAACCACGAAATATCTGTTCAATGATCTTATGCACTCCGCGCAATCCAGAAATATGATCCATCAGCTTGCTTTCTTCCTTACCGGCATTTTTATCCCCTTGTACTGTTCCGAAATCTCCTTCTTCTGCCACAGATCCCCGATCGCTAATTTTACCCTTTCGCTCCATCTCTTTTAATTTCCAAGGAGTAATTATCTGCTCCTCGGTACATATGTCTCAATATCATATTTTGTGCAATAGTCCGCGTCTCAGATTCTCATAATCGGCCATTTTAGGCCCTCACAGGTGATTTCACTTTCGTGGAACAATCGATCCAGGGGGTATTTTCGGTCATTTAGTGCAAAACTGATTTTCTCAGCTTTACTTCAATTCTCTGGAGATTTCACTGCAAGTTAAACAAGCATTTATCCGGAATTTCTTTTTGCGTTCGATTTTGGGATATCTTGGGACGGGGGGTCATTTAATGCTATAATCTCTTGTAGGACAAAGTGCGGTGGAGCGATCACGGCTATCTCTCGTTAAAGGGGGTGATGCCATGATCGCCCTTGTCGAGCTAGTAGACGTACTCAAAGGTGTTGCAGCTGCACTCAGCATTTTGCTGAGTGTGCGCAAGCTGTTCCGCTGGATTCGTCGTAAGCTAAACAAGCGAAAACCCACCGCATAAGGTTAGCCGCCTTCGGTGGGTTTTCGTTGATTAATTAAGTTTTTCAACACGCCGTGGATTTCACAGCCTTTGTTCCTGCTCTAGAGTCCTTACCGTTGCGAGCGGTGAGGGCTCTATTTCTATTATAGTTTGTATTTCTCTGCTTATACGTGTTCATGTTGTATATACGTTGTATATAACACCAACACTTCTGTAATCATAATACCACAAAAGTGTTGACGGCGAAGCAAAACTGAATACTTTTGTGTTCAGTTTCCTGAATATTCCCCTCAAATGCGCCTTAAAACTATCAACTCCCTTATAAACAACATATTCCAGAGGTTAGGTTCGGTTTGGAGTCTCAATCTCATCAAAGGAGGTACAAGTTACTTATGGAAAGTCTCTTGCCTAACAGTAGGTATTTATGGTGCTTGCATTGTGAAAAAGCTTTTTCCCGTACAGATTGGATTCAAGGAAGAGAAAGATGTCCCAATTGCAGAGCTGGGTCATTAAATGCTTGGAAATGGGCGAAACTCTCAAAAATTAATAACTATCCCTTGAAACCTCTTTCTGGCATTCGTTATCCGCTATACCCCGAGAAATAATTAAATACAAATCAATGATTCTTATGTAAACTCATCACCAGAAGAACTGCGTTTGCTCTATTTGAGCTTTTCATGAAATCACTGTAGTTAAAATCGTGAAATTATAAATGTGGCTTAAAAAGGAATTTAGAAGCCTCTAATTAGAAATAGAAAAACTCCCCGAAATGTATTTCGAGGAGTTTTTTAGACTTAATGCGGCACTTGTGCACTAAAGTCATTTCGACTGGACAGATCGGCATGATAGAACACCACATCACCGTCCAGGAGATTGAACGCATTACCATAAGAATCCAAGGCGATCCGTTTGTATCCTTCCAGCTGCCATTGATTCATCAAAGGCGCATGGATGTACTGCAGGTGCGGATTTTTCAAATCCGCGTTCCGGATCGTTTCAATATCGAAGTTCACAATGATATAACCATTCTTGAAGAAGATGGCCGAGTTGTCATCGAGTCCGCCGTGTGTCCGCCCGTATTCGGCAATATCGGTACCGGCTTCCACCACATACGGCTCTGCTGGCAAGCTGTACTCGCCATACCATTTTTGTACAGCCGCATTGGCACGCTGCAGGTTCACCGATGGCGGCAAATTGGTTTTCGGTCCGATGAACGTCCGGAGCATTTCCGGGAGCAAAAGCAGATCATATCCACCGACCGGCGTTTTTTTCTTGGTGTCCTTCTCGATGTACTGCTCGATGTATTCTTGCTTGGTCATCGGCCCTAGCTGCCCTGGCGTAAAGTAATTGTCGTACTTGATGCTGGCCGTGTCGATCATTTCTTCCGCCGGCACATTCCGGAGCCGGTCATTCATGATGACGTAACGCTGCACCTTGTCTTCCGAAGATCCGATCTTCACGAAGTTCTTGTCATTGGTCTTGTAGTATAGATCCACTGGGAATTGATACTTGCCATCTTTCGAAACAAACCGGAACGTTGGCGTGATGCGGATCCCGTCCGTTTTGCCGAACATGTTCCCCTTGCTTTTAAAATCGAATTTAACGTGATACCCCGTTTTGATCGCCACGTTTTTATAGCCCTGCAGGGGATGGCTTCCTGGACGGATCGGCAAGGTGAACTGTGCGTTGTTCCCTCGCGGCGCTCCATCGATGCCGTTCATGCCGACCCAGTACGATAGACCGGTTGGTGTCGCGCTGCCCTTTTGTCTCCGGAAAACCTGTTCCCAATTGTAGTCCGCAATGTCGGTGATGTGGAAGTCATACAGCCGGCCGATAACTTCGACGGACACTTCATCAGCTGCTACGTGATTGACCAAATCCAAATTCGCATCGTACTGATACGGGAGATCTGGTGGCGCATTTTCAGCAATATTTCGGAAGTACACCTGATAGTCCCCTTCATCGACCCACACCGGCAGGAAAAATTCCGTATCCAGCTGGTTCACCGGGATATCAATCCAGGTGTTTTTCGGGAAAAAGATGGTGCGGCTGCCGTTGTACACGTCAAACGGGAATCGGACTTGTTTCGTCCGGAAATACTTTGCGTAGTCCCGATTGCCATAGCCCGGATAGTTCGTGTGTTGTCCGCTCGTCGGGATCCGCACCGTGAACGGCCGATCTAGAATGAACGCCGCCCGGTTGTAGTTCGGCTTGGTCTTCTGATTATGCGCCCGATCGTCCATCACAGAAGAGTAGTTCACGACCGGCGTATGGACGGTTACCGTATTGATCTGGTGAATCGGAAATTCTTTATCACTGCCGCCGTTGATGTTCCCCGGCATCAGACCGTAGAAAATCGTTCCTGCGCTCGTTGTGTTCGCCCGGTTGACCCTACTACTGCTGATCATGTTTCCTGGCCGGTACAGCACGTTCTCGTCGATCTGAGACGGTTCTGGGATGCTGCCCGGTGTCGGGCCGGTTTCCGCAACGCGGCTGCCGTTTATGATCGTAGCCCCGTTAAAGACCAGCGAATCATTGGTGACTTCCACCTTTTCCACGCCATCCTCGGCCACACTCTGCAGGTTTTCGCTCGGCGGTGACGGTTTGCTCTTATGAGAGCTGCCACCGTAAGATCCGGACGGCGCAACGATCGGGTCCGGCGGCGTCGGCGGATAAAAAGCGCCAGTCTGGCCCGCCGTAAATTGTGGCGGCTGGTATCCTTGCGGATAGATCGTGATCTGTTCGCCTGGCAGCGCATAATTTTTGAGTAATCCCTCGTTGATCTTGTACACTTCCAGGTTATCAATCACCCAATAGGAATAAGGGCGCTCGACGGTGTATCGTTCCGTCACTTTTTCTTCAGCCTGCTGCGGATCCGGAACCGTTGTCGGTTTTCCATCCGGACCGTTTGGTCCCGGCTTGCCCGGATCCCAATGCAGCGTCCATGTTTTCTCCACGTTTACCTCAAAGGTACAAGTCCCTGACATCTGGACGAAAGTGTTTTGCACCAGGAAGCTACGCGCCAAGATGTTTCCATACAGGTTTTCAGATGTCGGAATCCCCTGCAGGACGTCAAAGCGTTCGCTGCCGCGCTGATCGGCCAGAATCTTGGCCGTGACCACGGGATCCATGAACCGACCATTCATCTTCGCTCCTGGAGCCGGTGGCGTACAGGAAGCATTTGGAGGGTCTGGATTCGGAATGTTGGGATCTTTCGGTTTATAGTAAAGATACAGGTAGTAGATCGGAAACGAACCGTCATAGGTGAATCCAGATGGATCTCCCGGCGAAGGGGATCCGCCGCTCGGAGGTGAGACTGTGCTTTTTTTGTGTCCTTCGTATGTATAGTCTGCATTCCCCGGTGTGTGCGTAAAAGCATACGCTTTACCCTTCTCCAGTTTTTCTTCCCGATCGTTAAATCCGGGTACTCCATTCAGCGATTTCCCTGTAGTTGTGTAGTGTTTGATGATCGCTTTTCCTTCTGTTGGTTCGAGCTCGATTTCGAACAGAGTCGGGAAGTAGTAGCGCCAGCCTTCAACGAGGGGGGCAAATTGTTGTCCTTTGTCTTCTTCTTCTTTTCTTCGGTCAATAGCTAACGGAGCTTCTAACAAACCACTGGTAACATATACAGGAACATTGGCTATATTCGTTCCTTTACCTGTCCATTGTCTTCCAGTAAAAGAATAGGAAGGTGACGTAGCCCGAACATAATAATCTTTGGGATTTTGCGCCATTTCCACAGAACGGGAAGCTTCAAAAATGTCATTTCCATACTGACGGTTGTAATCGAATTTGCTTACCTTAACGTCTTTTATTTTGCGTGATGAATTAAATTCAAACATATAATCAAAACCATCCACATCAGTAACTGCTCCTGGTGGTTTTGTTGTAGTCCATTTACCAGCGGAATCGCTCCACGTGTCATAGTAAACCATGCCAACAAAATAATATTTGTTTGGGTTCTGAGGATCTTGAAACATCCGAGAGACCCCGATGGCTTCCGCTTTGCCTGGACTAACCACCAATACTGTAGTTAGGACTAATACAAAGCAGAGAATAACCTGAACGAATCTCTTGAACTTCGATTTAAACATATCGCGGCTCCTTACTTAAAGGGATTAACAATCGCCACAATATAGTCTTCTACTTTGTACGTGCTGAAGGCAATGTAATCAGTTGTATTAAGTTTGAATTTAGTGTGATCGTAATTTTGAATGTACTTTCCTGTTTGAAATTTATCCGTACCACTAATAACGGGATAATAATTTGTTGCAGTTCCATCCTTGTGATTCTCAAAGGCATTATCTACACCGGTACGGTATTTTGCATAATCATTCTTAGCCATAAAGAAAATCGGTGTTCCTCGCTCTGAACTACGTATAGCGATGTAATCATAACCTTTCCTTTTTACAAGCTTAATGTCATAAATAATCTCACCATTACTTAGCTTAATTGGCAACTGGTTCGCCTGAATAACCTTAATACCCTTAAATAGCTCTCCACCACTAGTAGTCTTTTCAAATAAATATGTGTTTTTCATGTACTGCTTAAAATTACTCAGCGGCTGAAGCTTAAACTGAGCATCGTCCGTATTCAGGAATTTCTTCTCTCCAATCCAGACCCAGCGACCGATTTTATCCCACTCTACTTTTTGGCCCAGCCCTTCACTAACCAGGCGTAAGGGTACAAATGTCCGGTTCTGCTTCAGGATGATTTTCGCGCCGTAGCTTTTGGATTTCCCGTTCACCAACGCATTCGTTTGGCCAACCGTCATTTTGACGGTATCCGTCCCTTTCTTCACTTCAACAATCGTCTTGCCGCTGCTCTTGTTGTAACTGACCTTCCCCCCAAGAGCTTCGGATACAAATCGGATCGGCACCATGACGCTGCCTTGACTATCTTGGAACGGCTTCGCATCCGGAAAACTCATTTTCTTGGCATTGAGCAGTACTTCCACTTGCGCTGGACTGCTACTTGCTTGAGCCCCACCGGCAAAAAGACTTGAGACCGCAACCGCACTGACCAGCACGGATAACATGATTTTTTTCATAGAACCCCTTCTCTCCCTTCACATATTTCCTCATGGTGTATATCGATTTTTTTTCCAGTAAACGTTTGCCGTTCATCACCTCCTTTCAGTTGGCGGCCGGTATGCTTGCCGCTTGGAACAAGCTATTCAGGTCGAATCAACTTCTCGAGCTATCTTCGCGTGTAGTCCAACTGGAGGCTCCGCAAAGCACCAAAGGGGCTGCCGGAGTAGTTGGACTGAGGGGGTCAAGGAGGAACGCGTTAGCGGCAAATCCTTGACCATCTCAAGCGCCCTGAATACGCTGGGCCGGGGCGGCAAGTGACAGAAAAGGCCGCGGCGATAAAATAACGTTCAATTTCTTTTTTGTAGTCTTCATAATTGCTTGTTTTACGAAGTTAAAGCCCCTGTTGTGGTCCTATTACTACGTAAATTAATTGATCGTGGTCTATAATGTGGTCTCATAAAATATTAAATTAACAGGCTTTGCCTGATAGATGTGGTCTAACGCGGACACGCGTCTTATCCTGCATTACATTCTTTCATGCCTTCGACTGGCGTCTCCGGCTCTCTTGGAAGCCCTCCTTTGAAGCCTTTTAGCAGCTGCTGCATTCGGATGAATTCCATAATCTTTTCGTCCAGCTGCTGAGAAACTTCCAACACATCTTCCTCCACAGATTTAAAGTTTGGAGCAAACTGTCCCATCTTCTCTCGGAGATGTTCAACCTCGTGATCAGCCAGCAAAAGGAAAGATTCCAGTTCCCTCATCTTGGACGCCAGCAGCTGTGCTTCGATGATATGGATGTGAAAGATCAAGGACAGGAGCGCTGCATTACTGGAGCTAAGAATGTCATCTCGGGTGATCGTTTGAACATCTCCTGGCTTCAGCTCATAAGTGAGTATCCGGATAAATCCACCTGCAGCTGTGTGCCTGGCTTTTGCATATACCGGGATAGGAGCAGCGCGGCCTATCATGATAGTCTCTTCTTTGAGGTTATAAATCAGTTGTCTTCCGTCTCGCAGCTTACATGAAATTGTGACCCCGGAGAAATTTTCCTCCGGATAGGTCTGCATGTCACGCAGCATATACTTCAAAGTTTTTTCTTGTTTCGGACTATTCACCGGCAGCTGATCCAGAAACGTGCGGATCCTCTCGGCCAGACGATGCCGCAGCGTAAAAATTGGTAATCCGTACAGGATCCGCTGATCAATCTGCGCACAAAGCAGCTGAATGTCCAAATCTTTAAAGTGTTTGCCAATCATCGTTGAGTAAATGTGATAATGCATATCTTCATCCTCCTTTGATGATCGCAGCCCATAAAAAAAGGCCGCGAATAGGCGGCCAGAAATAGATTGATTTCCAATAGGGAAATCGAATACAATACGAATCAGACCGTTCAGCTGGTGGTACAGCTATCGGTTTAGAAGGGAACTGCGGCGCCGCCAAGCATTCGCAGTTCCTTTCGCATTTATTCAGTTCATCTTTCCCAAAATCAAACTTTTCCTATAGGTCTATTATACCATTAATTCACTTAACAAGCAATAAATAACATCGAAAAAACACAAACAAAAACGCTGGAAAACCCTAGTACATCAAGGGTTCCCAGCGTTTTTGTTACAACTCATCGTATTCTTCTTTTTGGTCAATCAAACCTTCTGCCTCATATTTCTCCAGCTGACCGGACTCCATCATATACTGTAGGAATAGAGCTACTTTTTCGATATTTCGAGATCCGCGATCCACCGGCTCATACCAGCTCATTAAATTTCCGATCGCGTCCAGGATGCTCAAATAATACTTATCTGGAAGAGTCCGATCCATTTCAATCATCGGTTTAAAATCCAGCGAATGAATCAAATGATTAATGGCAGCTAAACGTAAATCGTTATTCCAAATCCGTTCTTCATCGCCCTGGATCGCAATCGTTAAGTTTGTCCGTCCGTCTTCATCCAAACTGCTTGTTATGTACATCGGTTCATCCCAATTCATAATGGTTTTCTGCACATCTTCCAACTCAAACTCCCCCTCATATTTGCATACTCCAACATTACCATATCAATTTACTAACGATCATCCAATAACACTGGCTTCGCCAGTTCCGAGCCGGTCCAGTCCCATGGACAACGCTTCGCGTTGACCACAGTCCTGGACCACACGGCGATGTCCTCCACCTAAAGACAACCCCATCTGCACTCATCTATTCTCTTTCGTTTCAATGCCCATCATAACCTAGAACTTATACACAGCACGGGTTTAAACCCAATAAACTATCCACAATCCTTTTTCAAGAAGGTTAAAACGCTTTGCGTTTTTTTGATTAAAACAGCCTCCCCACGCCCACCCCTTCGTTAAGGTGAACTGAAATTTTGTCTTGACGCCTATGACCGGGGATGGTATCGGCCTTGCGTGCTGGACACAGTTCACCTTATCCCGGAAGAATTTTAATCAGGATAAGGTAAGGCATGATATCAACCTGCCGCCACGCATCGAGGGACGGCTCCCGGCATTGTATCCTACACGCGCTCTTCAAGCGCCAGCTGCTATGGAGCTCGTAGCTCCGGATTGGTTACGGTTCCTATGACCAACCCTCCACCATAGATTTACAGCTGCTTCTCAAACCGTGGTCTTGCCTCCCTTGAACGGTTTCCAGCAAGGTTCTGTCGGCAATTCACCACGTACTTTTCGGAACGGTCACAACCCCGGATGGAGTCACATCACTTGGGGTCGTACTTCGTTTTGCCTTACATATGCCCCCGTTCGTGCGGACTATCTCACGACAGAAGGTAAACGGAGACTAAGCCGGCTTCACTTCGCCCTGGTTAAGGGCTAGTGGCCACGGCTCTACGTGGCAACCCGGGAATAACCGTACGCTTGGGGTAAGGCGCCCTCCCGTACGATGGATAGTTTTTAACGTGTTTTCCTACCTCATTTATTGCATGACCACGGAACTGCGCTGGGCTCAGCTGGGCTTTTGATTTCCGATTACTTAAAAAAGACAATAGGAAACCAGGCCCTCGAAGTCCACTTTTCAAAAAAATGGAAACGAGCGCTTTAGATATGAAGTTGGTATGTAGTTCGAAAATTAAAAAATATATGATTGCACATCCGTTTCCTGGAAAGCCGGATCCGGACGATGAACCCGAAGAAATCAGAAAAGCCCTGACTCTACCGAAATACTTTGGTAGAGTCAGGGCTTCATAAACTTGGTTGGTTTCCGGATAATCCATGACGGATTAGGACGGAAATACGATGGACTAAATTAGCTTAAATGTGGTAGACTACACTTAGTAGTCTTGTAAAAGAGTCCATTTAGTTTTAAGCACCCGTGTTTCTACCGAGGTCTGTCGGTGAGACCGTTAGATCGGACGCCAATCCGATTTAACAGCTTGAAACGATGATGGGCTTTTTTTATTTGATTTTTCATTCGTTGTCGAGTTATGTAAATCTTTCAATGAATCCACTATAGCACAGCTGATAGACTGATAGAAAGAAAATATTTCTAGGCCGGCTACAGGTTTGACCCTGCAGCCGGCCTTTTGAGTATACCTTGTCATACACTTGAAACCATATAGCATAAAGGATCATTAACGATTTGTATGAAAATATTTTTTCTAAGAAATTCATGTTAAATCTGTATCGTAAGCTTCTTTGATCCGCTGCTCGTAACGATCGTCTATGTAATCCAGGATGAATCGATCACGCGCGTTCACGTCCTCTATCTTCTTAAACAATCCTGCTTTCTTCATTCGCTCGGATTCAGGTTTCGCCATCCACTGCTCCATGGCTTCACGCTGTAGCTGCCTTTCAATTCTCTTCTCAGTCAAATGGTTCGTGACATACTCAGCTCGCTGTTGTGCTGGATCGGGTAGCGCTGTAGCTGCCATTTCGATCTGACCCATCATAGTTTCTAATCGCTCAAGCCGTGAGCGATCCTGCTGCAGCTGCCGAAAGCCTTCCTGCATGACCTGTATAGCCTCGTGCAAATTGATCGTGAGCGCCTGGCCATCTTCATGATCGTCCACGTTTATGTATGTTGGAACACGGTTTGCCGCTAAAACTTCCTCGACTTGCTCACCATTCATTCCCCTGGCATATGCCTCACGGATTTGAATGACAATCGGTAAAGATTCCGATGATATCAGGTAACTCTTATGATGCTTTTTAGTTAGTAAATGATGGCCGTGTCTCTCAATATACCTCCGAATGGTAGGTTGGGGAATATCAAACTGTTCGGTGAGTTCCGTAATCGTGATCCACTTACCTTTTTCCACGTGATCGACCTCCAATCAATCATTCAAACAAGCTATATAGATATTTGATATATAAGGCTTTAGGTCCTCTTTCGCGTGAGCGATGATTACATATCGATCACGATTCTCCACGCTGATCGATCATACTCTATTCTACCATCCGAGGCAAATTGCAACATAATGAAGCACTTTGAGACAAACTAACAAACTTCCTTGTAGTAGAGCCATTTGCTAGAACGAGACAAAATGAGTCGAATTGACGCAAAATCAAAAAATGGAAATTTAAATCTCCATTTTGAGGGTCAGTCCTTTTCAATCAGCATCCGAAAAAAATGAATCCAAAAAGACCGCAGCTGAAAGCTACAGTCTTCATCACCCACCCTAAAGAGATGGCTAATTTTGTTTAGTTACTCTCTTCGCGCAAGTATTTTAGAATATGATTATAAATTGTCATTTGCTTGTTTCTTGAAACATTTATTGCAGTATCAATATCGAAATTATCGAATGAAACATTATATTTCTTTAGTGCTTCTCTTATAATTCGTGCATCAATCTCTTCAAAATCTAAAAAACATGAACAGTAAAACACTTGGTCCTTCTGACTTATTACAATAAACGTAAATTCTTTAAGAGCATAGTTAAGTAGTAAACCAAACTGTAATTCTCTGTTTAATTCCAAACTGGCCTTCATGTCGTTCACAACATGTTCCAAAGTGGAATTTTGGTTCATCTTTATTTCTTCGAGAGTAAATCCATATGGTCGCAGAAAGCTATTGGCCTTCATTTTAAACCCTTTCTGTTCACGAGATATAAGGCCAAGATCTTCTAACTCCTGAAACCAGTTTTGTACTGTTCTCTGATCTTTTCTAAAAAAATCTGATATCTCCTTTGAACTAAACCAGCTTTCCCCAGTATGGTACCTAGAATTAAGTCCTAGAAATACGTATAGCTTTAAAGCAGGTCCACTAATATCTTTAAGAAACAAGTCTTGGAAATCACTATGTATAGGAAAGAATGGTTTGTTCATTTTAAACACTTGATCTTTCCATTCAGCGTAAGAATCTCTGAGTTCTTTAAAATAATTATTTTTTTCACTGGTGCTTTTTAGAAAAAAATTCTTCAAATACATCACCCTAAAAAATATTTTTGTTCATATTGTAACATTTTCCTCCTATTTCTCCTACAAAAATATTCGTTCTTTTATATCTTATTAACTTCTATTCATATTAAGCAGATATCACTTATTACTTTCCGTTAATTTTCAATTAACGGAAAGTAATAAGTGATATCTGCTGTTACCATATTTTGAGGAATTTTTTTTCGTCTTTTTCATTTGTTATAATAATATCTATCAAAGGGTAATACTTATTTACTGTGAAGAGGTAATGGAGTGTCCCTAATACGGTTTGAGAAAAAGCGTGGGTGCAACCACGCTTTTTTTCTTTTTCTTAAAAATAAAAAAGGACGAGGAAGGTGCAACTTCCTCGTCCTTTCTGCCATGTTCTCGCTCTCTAGGCATTACCTCTGTTTCCCCCTGTCGGAGTATATAGGGCGCTAAAAGTCTTAACGGTGATGTTCGGAATGGGGATCCGTGTTTTACTATGATGACTGGCTCATCATAACATTCTTTTAGCTATTGTGACCTAGACAACTGGGTACCAGCGGCTAACCGATGCGCATACCAGGAACCCGTTATTTGGCTTTATGCCAGTTCCCAGAAGTATGTAACTAGCTTAGCACCTTCTTCCGACTAATAAAGGCACTTAAACACTTATTAACTCATAAAGTGCTCAAGCACTTTAGTAAGAATCAAGAGCAGGTAAGGTCTTGCAACCTTTTCCATTTTCAGGCCTGCCTCGATTATTTTTTTGTGAAGAGGTTTTTTCTTTTCTGGAGTGTCCACTCGGTTTCCTCCTTTCTTTCCGGGGAGGACACCAAATACGCATCAAAAAAAGTATAATCTATCCAATAGGCCTAACACTACCTTTATTTTTGAGGTTCACAATTTTAAGCAGACATATGTCTAAAATCCGGAATTTTGTGCACATATCCGCGCCCGCAAGCACCCCGATCGAGGCAAAACCTCGAGCAAATCTAAGAAAAATGAAAAACAGCCTCTTCGCAGACGATGCGAACAGAGGCTGTTTTTTCGTGACCTGCAGTATTTCGAAAATCGCCGCTCAAACTTAGACATTTGCGACTATTCCTAATCAAAATAAAGAGAATAAGTACATTATCGCAAGTCCCAAAAAAAGGTTCTGTTGACTATATAAGAATATTAAAATCCCATATTTTTACTGTTACAGGAAATGTTTATGCTTTATCATGGAATTATGTACCAAAAAATATATATTAAGAGAGGAAGAGTAAAAAAATGAAATTTAAGTCGCTTCTTGCTTTAGCACTAAGTTCCACAATGGTATTTTCGCTTGGTATAAAAAATGTTAGTGCCTCCGAAAGTGTTCCAGAGCCAGACACAAAAATTGTAACCAAAGAATTGTTCACCCATGATGGCGTTAGTATGGGATATGTTACAATAAATAAAACCATAGAATACAATAATACGGATGAGGGAGTAGAATTTACAGTTACCAAGGAATCTGACTATACCCTCAACAGCGAATTTGCAAGCCTTGAAGAATATAACAACAAGTTCGTGGATGGAGTTGATATTAATACATATTTAATAACAAAAGATCAAGAATTATATGCGAATGGTGAACACTTAGAAATTTCTTCTGTGAGTACGATGGATTCTGGTGGTATTCCAACAATCAGCCATTATTATGATGATGGTAGGTACAAAAACTATACTTTTGGTAGCTATTCGGACATCAGACTTCAATGGACTATGGACATAAAACCAGATGGATCCAATACATCTGGAACCATTGATTCTTCCATTACTTCCAATACTGCCAAGTTTTTATTAGCAAAAAGTGCAGTGGATTCATTTGAAAATAATTATAATGACTATAATTTAGCCGTTAAAGCTACTATGGTTGCACTTGGGGTTACTGCCATTAGTTGGGCTTCGCTCGTTGGCTTAATTGGCTCAGGAACAGCTGCTGGTTTCGCGGCAGCGGAAGCTGTCGATTCCTATAATGACGCAAAAAGTGATGTAGGAAACGCATATAATTATATCAACATGTTTTAAATCCTAAAAAGAAAAAGGGAGGGGTAATAGACCTCCCTTTTTCTTTAAATAACTTTAAGGAATGGTGTAAATGGATTATGGAGAAATATATCCTTATCTAACATTAGCTGTTTGTATATATTACAT
>NZ_JBNNUS010000023.1:0-33138 GCF_050279985.1 Paenibacillus sp. NPDC093718 | reverse complement strand
AACTACAACGCTTGATAATGGTGTTGATTTGTACGGTAAGGACTTGAAATGGATCGTCATTGATGACATTAGAGACTTCGATACAATGATTCAATGTATTGGTCGTAAACGGTTTTATGAAGATGACGCTGCCGATACAGTCAATGTTATCATCCGAAACGTAAATAACAATAAATTAGGCGGTATGCTGGCTAAATCAGCAAGGACTCTCAGAGAAGTAAATACATTCATTAAGGATGGTACAGCAGCGTGGTTAGCTGTCTGTGATAGATACAGCAATAGTGATTATTGTATTTATGATTCGCCGCAAGAAGGTGAAAAGTATGGGAGTATGAAGAATTGGAATCGTGCTAAGTATCAGAAAATAAAATCGGATTATCATACATGGGATGATATTCTAACGGAGGACAGGGCTATCAAAGAGATTGTCGATGTATCAAACGGAGAGAAAGTTGAGAGCGCATTCATGCGGTATACAGGCGAACTGTTAGAGCAGAATGGTTACGTCATGATCGATATGTGGTATAAGAAACAAGGTTTAAATAATTACTTAGAATCCATGGTGGGAAAGATTATGCTTACTCCAAAGGACAGGGAAGAGCTAATTGAACGAATGGATGTACGTGGACAACATAGGTTGCTGAAAAGCTTAAACATCCTAAATGCTTACTTAGAAGAAGGTCAATATGACTATTACATCAAGGAATTTGAAACAAGCAGAATAATTGATGGTAAGAAAAAGAATTTTCGTTCTGCTTGGAAAGTTATGAGGTTGACTGATAATTGAATCTATACCCACTATCATGTAAAAAGGCTTAATATATATAAAGCATTCTGCGTCTATTGTGGGTAAAGTGACAAAATGGAGGTCCGTAAATGGATTTGAAGATGTATTTGCGACAACATATAGCCAATAAAGTAGTTCCCTTATTCAAAGATATAAAGTGTAAAAGGTGTGGTTCAGACAATGAGCTGCACTTACACCATGAAGAAGCATTCGCAGATATGTTGGATAAAACGTTGTTAGAGCTAAATCTTCAATTGTTAGACATGACTGAATATACAAAAGCTCAATTAAACCTGATCCGCTGGGTTGTTCTTGGGAAGCATTTGGACATCAAGTATAAGACATTATGCAAGAAGTGTCATATCAGTTTGCACAAAGATAACGGAAATGTTTTTGCTTTACGAGCTAAGAAGAAGCGTGAAGAAAAGATAAAAGAGGATACAGTTAAAATTATTGAATATCTATCAGCGAATGTCGGAAAAGTAATGTTGACACTGCCAGATAGAGAAGAACTGATTTCAATAATAAACTTAAAAAGTAATAATGGAAAATCATTAAGAGGTTTGACTAGTATTAACAAAGCTTTAAGAGATAGGAAATGTGGTTTCTCAATAAAATCGTTTGAAACGAGTAAAATAATTAATGGTAAGAGAGAGAAATTTCAATCAGCTTGGAAAATCATAAGTGTGACCGACAGATAACACAGATTTCTGACAAACGCAGTTTGGCAGAAGACAAGCAACTTGCAAAGTTGCGCGTCAGGCACTTGAACTTAATCACTTCCGCATTACGTATAGCGTACCCCGTTCTTCTACGGAAGTAAAAGATATAGTTGAACACTGCAACTCGGTTTTTTATACGATTAAAGTTGCTTTCCTCCTGATATGTATGAGCAGGGCTTAGTCCCTGTTCGTATATTGTATTTAATTAAAATTTATATATATAGCTTTATTAATTAGCTCATCCAATCGGGTGGGCTTTTTTTATTTGTCTAATTTTTATCACTCATCTTATGTATTGTGGTCATTCCATGCCCACTTTTTTGATGAGTTTTACGGAATGAAATAAATGTAACACATGAATTGGAGTTGTAGTTGATGGCTCTAAAGAAAATATGCTCCAAACAAAACTGTAACACGTTGATTGACGCTGATCTAGGCAGCCGATGTGATAAGCACTCGATAAAGCAGGATATAGCTGATCGGAACAGGTTGTATGACCAGTATGTCAGGGACCCACGTTCAACGCAGTTTTACAGGAGTACTCAATGGAAAAAGTTACGAGAGGTAGCTTTCCGCAGAGACAACGGATTATGCCAGGACTGTTTAGATGAGAAGCGATTCACTAAGGGTGATGTAGTTGACCATCAAGTACCGATCAAAGTGGACTGGTCACTCAGGCTTACGTTATCGAATTTAAGAACTCTTTGTCATCGACACCATAATACCAAGACGGCAGATGATAAACAAAAATATGGAATCTAATGGAGGATAATCAGATGGAAAAACTAGCAAACTTATTTATCAAAAAGGTAATCGGAAAGAGTTTCACGTTGGAAGAAAGAGTACATGAGTATGTCACTCGGATTAACTACGGAAAAGCCACAATTGAAGATGTAATTGAGCTTGAGGAATATTTAGAATGCGACTTGGTTTATGGACGTTTTACAAAGGATAGATTTTTTGAACTCATGCTCCAATACGGCTACACGATTAATCAAGTCAGAGCAATCGAAGGTCTTGAGCCTGTTGGTTATGGTGATATTCAGATAAAGAGAAATGTTCTGCTGAAAGGTCACTCTCTCTAATGGAAGTCTGGAAAGACGTGAATGGTTACGAAGGAGCTTATCAAGTCAGTGACCAAGGTAGAGTACGTAGTTTAGATAGGACTTTTACTTATTTACGTAATGGAATGGAAGTAACACGCAAGAAAAGGGGAAAGGTATTATCTCCTTCAGCCAATCATAATGGCTATTTGTCCGTCATGCTGTCAGGTTCAAGGCAATACGTTCACAGGTTGGTAGCACAAGCATTCTTGCCTAATGACGATAAGCTTCCAGAAGTGAATCACCTTAATGCTGTACGTGGTGATAATCGTCTTTGCAATCTAGAGTGGTGTTCAAGGATGGACAACGTTAAGTATAAGGAGCAGTGTGGCACAGTTTATCAAGGTGACCAACATCACTATGCCAAGCTTAATGAAGAGTCAGTAAGAATGATTAGGTCACAATTGGATTCAGGAATGACAGAAAAATTTGTGGCTGGTATGTATGGTGTATCACAAAGCACGATTAACTATATCAAATTGAGAAAAACGTGGAAGCACTTAGCCTAAATGATGATTATTGGGCTATTTTGGTCCGTCTTTAATATAGGGGGGAGGGGTATAACATTATAGGGCAATTAGGTATCACCGCCGACTCCCCTTATTTCCGAACAAACTCCTGACAAAAATTGTTGAGGGGATACAGATAATCGATAAATTTTATTAATCAGGTGGTGAAACAATGGGACAGAAGAAACCTATCTCTGTAATCCTAGCAGAAGGCAAAACGCATCTGACGAAGGAACAGATCAAGGAACGACAAGAACAAGAAGCATCAGTTAAACCGGCAGCTGACAAGATTGAGTGTCCTGGCTGGCTTACAGATAAAGTTGCCAAAAAGGAATACAAGCGTATAGCGTCTGAGCTGGTCAAGATCGGCCTTATCACAAATCTGGATGTAACTACCCTTGCTTCCTATTGCAACGCTTACGTGGCCTATCTGAAGGCTACAGAGCAACTAGCTAATGAACCGTTGGTTGTTGAGCAGACCAATAAAGCAGGCTTCACCAATTACGTAGAAAACCCACTTATCCGTATTCAACTTAAATACTCAGATGAGATGAAGAAACACGCTACTCAAATGGGATTGACGATTAATTCTCGTCTGAAGTTGGTTGTACCGACTCAGCCTGAGAAAAAGAAAAAGAGCAAGTTTGATGAGTTTATCGACTAATGCACTGATAAATGATAGGACGCTATCATATGCAAAAAAGGTTCTAAACGGCAGCATTGTTGCTGGTAAATGGGTGAAATTAGCGTGTAAACGGCACATAAACGATCTGGATAGGCAAGGAACTGATGAATTTCCGTTCATTTTTGACCTAAAAAAGGCGAACAAAATCATTAAATTCGCTGAATCTTTGATGCTTGTTGAAGGCACGAGTGACAGCGAAACGATGGAATTATTTCCGTTTCAAGACTTCATTTTAGGCAGTTTATTTGGATGGGTACACAAAGACACTGGTTATCGGCGTTTTCGTACCAGTTATGTTCAATTGGCAAGGCAAAACGGCAAATCTTTGATTAATGGTGTCCTGGGACTCTATTGTTCTAACTTTGACGGCTATAAGCACGGTCAGATTTTCACAGCCGCAACGAAGTCCGATCAGGCCAAGATCGTTTTGAATGAAATGATTAAGATGATTAACGCTGATCCTGAGCTACAAGAGCTATTTAAGATTAAAGAATACGAAAGTACTATCATCGCATTAAACACCATGTCAACGATTAAGGCATTGGGACGCGATACACGGTCCATAGATGGCTTCAGACCGTACTTGGCAGTAATCGATGAATATCACCTTCACAAGACAAGTCAGATGTACAAACTAATGGAGGACGGAACGGTCAAACTACCGCAATGTTTGATTTCTGTTATTACAACGGCAGG
This sequence comes from Paenibacillus sp. NPDC093718, assembly GCF_050279985.1. Taxonomy (NCBI): domain Bacteria; kingdom Bacillati; phylum Bacillota; class Bacilli; order Caryophanales; family Paenibacillaceae; genus Paenibacillus; species Paenibacillus sp. NPDC093718. The sequence continues at coordinate 28,636 of NZ_JBNNUS010000023.1, read as the reverse complement.
ATTTGATTTGAACAGTCCATGTCGTGAACTTTACGATTACTGCTGTAACTTGCTTGATGGTGTATTTGAGCAGGAAACGCAGTTTGTATATATCGCTCAGATGGACAAAGATGATGACATTTGGGACCCTGCGAACTGGATCAAGGCCAATCCATTGGTTGCTGAGACTCCTGAGATTGAGAACATCAAGATAAAAGCGAAGGCTGCTAAAGAAATGGGCGGCTCTGAGGAACGCAACTTTATGACCAAGACTCTGAACGAATGGGTTCAGATGACTGATGAAGATTACATCAAAATCGAGCATTGGAAAGCTTGCGAATCCGATATGACGCTTGAGGATATGCGCGGCAAGGAATGTTATGTTGGGCTTGACTTGAGTAGCGGTGGCGACTTAACGAGTATTGCTTTTGAGTTTCCTATTACTATCGATGGAGAATCAAAATACTTTATCCAATCACACTCATTTATTCCGAAGAAACGACTTCAAGAACACGTTCAGACCGATAAGGCTCCATATGATATCTGGGCGAGGGATGGTTTGCTCACTGTAATACCAGGCAACAAAACGGATTATAAATTCATCCTCAAGTACATGCGTGAAATGATGGAGAAATACGATATTAGGTTCAGAATGATTTGTTACGATCCTCACAATGCAGATGTATTCCTTAGTGACTTGGATGAGTTCGGCTGTGACGTGGTTGAAATCGTACAGAGCGCTAGAAACCTTAATCAGCCAACAGAGGACTTTAAGCTTGAGGTTGAAGCAGGGAACATTATTTATAACAGGAAGAATAAATTGCTGACGTGGAGTGTCAATAATGCGAAGTTGACACATAACTCTTTTGGTGAGTGCAAAATTAATAAGAATTATCGCGTTAAAAGGATTGATCCAGTCGATGCAATCATTGACGCTCATAAAATGGCCATGCTTCAAAATGAGAGTGTTGACTTGAACGATGTTATAACTGAGGACTATCTTGAGAATTTGGGTTGGTGATTTACATTTGAATAGGTTAAAGCAGATTCTTCTATCTCATATAGAAGATTTTTTTATTTCTACGGGGCTTTTGATAATCGTCACAGCGACATTCTTGCTTAGCTTCATCGCAGGTCTGTATGTCACTGGTGCCATCATACTCCTGTTGGGCGTTTATTTAGCTACTATGCCGAAAAGGGGGTGATATTAGATGGGGTTTTTTAGAGGTGCGATAGAGCAACGAAGTATTAACGGTTACACGAATCAAGAGTTTATGCGGCTGCTTAACATCAATACCGGCAGTGTCGATACGAATAAGCTTGGTGAAATCACCTACTTTACTTGTATGAAATTGCTATCAGAGAGTGTAGCTAAATTACCACTCAAGCTGTATCGAGAGACGGAAGATGGAGTCAAGAAAGCAACGGATCATTACTTGTATTCATTGATGAAGAGCAGGCCGAACCAATATCAGTCTAGCTGGAATTTCTGGACTACCGTTGAAATGCTGAAGAACCACGAAGGCAACGCTTATGTCTATGCTGACATCAAGAAGGGCAAGGCTCAGGGATTGTACATCCTGCCTAGCAACAGCGTGACCATTTGGGTTGATAACGCAGGAATCATCGGCAGAGACAATGCAATTTGGTACGTGTACAGGGACAAGCATGGCAATGAATCTAAGATGACGCATCACCAGGTATTGCACTTTAAGAGCAGTGTTAGCCTTGATGGTATCACCGGCCTTTCAGTACAAGATTGCTTGAATACGACTATTGAGAACGCACAATCGGGACAGAAATTCGTAAACAACTACTGGAAGAACGGCCTGATGGCTAAAGGTTTGCTTCAATATACAGGCGACATCGAAGAAAGCAAGCGTAAGATTATGCAGTCCAAGTTTGAATCGATGGCAAGTGGTATTGCTAATGCAGGACGGATACTCCCAGTTCCATTAGGCTTTTCGTTCCAATCACTTAACACGAGTATGGTGGACAGCCAGTTCCTTGAGCTGAACAAGTACACAGCATTGCAAATTGCCGGTGCTTTCGGGATCAAGCCGAACCAAATCAATAACTACGATAAGGCTACTTTCTCCAATGTTGAGTTTGAACAGACTTCCTTTTATGTAGACACATTGCTCACGATCCTTACGATGTACGAGCAAGAGATGACGTATAAGCTGCTCACGGAAACGGAGAGACGGCAAGGCTATTTCTTCAAATTCAATGTTGATGCAATTCTAAGGGCTGATTTCAAAACCAGAATGGAAGCTTATGCGATTGCAATTAACAACGGAGTTATGTCGCCTAATGAGGTTAGACGCAAAGAGGACATGCCTGACGATACAGATGGCGATAAGTTGATCGTAAATGGCAACTATATACCTCTTTCCATGGTTGGTGAGCAGTACGTGAAAGGAGGTGACGGGAAGAATGGCAGCTAAAGATATGGAAGTACGCTATCTAGCAAAGGATTTTGAGGTACGTGCACTAGAAGACGGCACAAAGACTGTTACAGGTTATGTTGTGAAGTTTAATATGCGAAGTCATCTGATTTATGGAGAGTTCTATGAGAAGGTGGCTCAGGGCGCTTTTGCTAAGGCTCTAGAAGAGAATACAGTTAAGGCTTTGTGGAATCATCGTTCAGATTTCGTACTTGGATCGTCCAAGAATCAAACATTGAGATTGATTGAAGATGAGATTGGACTACGTTTTGAGTTGGATTTACCAAACAACACTTGGGGCAACGATGCCTTTGAGTCTATCCATCGTGGAGACGTTGACGGTGTGAGTTTTGGCTTTACTGTTCGGGAAGACAGCTGGCAATACATCAAAGATGAAGACGTTTACGAACGTACACTGCTTAACGTGGATTTGAAGGAGATTTCTCCGACTCCATTTCCAGCGTATCCAGATAGTGAAATTGGCAAGAGAAGTTTAGAAGGCATTCCTGACACCAAAGAGGTTCGTCAAATGCAAAAGCAACAAGAGTTAATGAAAAGAAAATTATTGATTGAACTGGAACTTTCGTAAAACGAAGGTTTTTTTTATTTCCATTTTAATTCGAAGGGTGAAAATTACTGTGAAAAAAGTAGATGAAATGATTCAAGAATTGACAGCTATGAAAGAGCAAGTTCGTTCGTTGCTGAACGAAAACAAGGTGGACGATGCTGATGTGAAAATGGCAGAAGTGCGTTCCCTTGAGAAGAAAATTGAATTGCAAAAAGAAATCGATGCTGATGAAGCAAGAGAGGTAGAAGAGAAAATGACTAAAGCAAATACAGAAGTACGTAATGACAACAAAGAGGTTGAATACCGCGCAATCGCTAAGCACCTGGCTGGCAAAGAGTTGACTGCTGAAGAGCGCGCATCTATGAACGTTGGTAACAGTGGAGCAGTTATGCCGCAAGGTTTCGTTGCTACTGTTGAAACACTGACTAAAGGTTTCCCATCTTTGAAGCAACACACTCATGTTATCGGAGTTTCCACTAACACTGGTAAAATGCCTATTTCCAGCGGTTCTGCTACACGCAAACTTGCAAAACTGGCTACTGACACTGAAATGGTTAAAGAAATGGTTACTACTAACCCTGTTGAGTACGCAGTAGAAGACTTCGGTAAAATTTACCCTGTTGAGAACTCTGTTCTTGAGGATGCAGGTGTTGACCTGTTCAACGGCCTGATTGCTCCTGACGTGGCTGAGTGTGCAGTCAACTCCCAGAACGATGAAATCCTGGAGATCGTTAAGGCTAATGCTGTTGCCGGTGCTACTGGTTCTGACTACAAAGCAATCATCAAGACGCTGAACACGAAAGTAGTACCTTCCTTGCTTGGTCGTACTGTAATCGTTACTAACCAAGATGGATACGACTACCTGGATGGTCTGGAAGACAACAACGGTCGTCCATTGCTGACTGATAACCTTGCTGTTGAAGGTGGCAAGCTGTTTAAAGGTCGTCCAGTAGTTGTTTTGGACAACGCTGATCTGCCAAACTCTGCTGATGCTACACCAAAGAAACCTTTCTACGTTGTAAACCTGTACGCACTGGTTAAATTCTTTGACCGTAAGCAATATGAAATCGCTACTTCTAAAGAAGCTGGCTTCACTTACAACCAAACTTTCGTTCGTGTTGTTGAGCGCTTTGATGTTGTTAAAGGCGATGCCCGTGCGTGTTTCATTGTACAAATCTGATTGTGATTGGAGGGAGGTAGCTCTTTATGCTTACTGAACTTAAAGAATACTTGAGGTTAGATGTAAGTGATACAGAGGAAGATACCTTCCTCTTATCTCTTATTACTGTAGCGAAATCCTACATCAAGAATGCAACAGGTAAAGTTGTCGATGAACAAAACGCAATGCACAAGCTGGCAGTATTTTTGCTTTGTACGCACTGGTATGAGAATCGCAACGCCGTTTTAGTCGGCACTGTAACGAAAACGCTTGAATACAGCTTGCAATCGATTCTATTCCAAATGGAATGGGGTGACTGATATGCAAGTAGGAAAACTACGTAACAAGGTTGAGATTTGGGGTAAAACAAAGGTTCTGAATGAATTAAATCAGACCACTTATAGAGATGGCAAAATAGCATCGGTTTATGCAGAGATCGTACCGCAAACTGGGAAGCTCCAAAAGCAAGAAGCAGAGAGTATTTTGACTAATGTTACCCATAAACTGATTATTCGCTATCGCAAAGACCTGAAGCCTGACATGCATATCCGTTTTAAAGGCAAAAGGTTTAACATCCGCTATATCTTAAATCCATATTTCCGTAATGAATCGCTAGAAGTATTTGTTGAGGAAGTGTTCACATAATGGGGATGGAGATAGAAGGACTGGACAAGTTTGACCGTTATCTTTTGAAGAAGGCTCAAGACGTTCCTAAAGAATCCTATAAAATTATGAGGAAACTGGGTACGGTAGCAAGGAAAAAGGCTTTAACACGAGGTAAGGCTGAAGTTAAGAAGATCGAAGGTGATTACCAGCGTGGATGGAAACGTGGTAAGGCATACAGGGCTAGCGATGGAAGTTATCGTGTAAAAGTTTATAACAGCTCAATGCAAGCCCACTGGATCGAGAGGGGTCACCGTATCGTTGGTAAGAAACCAGAAAAGAAAGAACATGGTTTTGCTAAGGGTAAATTCGTCCTTGATAAATCGATGAGAGAGTTCCAAGAAAATGAAATGGTCGATATGATTGGCGACTGGCTTGATGAAATGTTAGATAAAGGTTTGTGATGACATGTTGACACTAAAACAGATCGTCAAATCCATTACCACTCAATTGAATACAAAGTTCCCTGAGATCAACGTAACATCGAGGGATATCAAAGAAGGGTTCGAGCGTCCTTCTTTTTTTGTTGAGATCGACAATAACAGTAGCAGCTCAGGACTATTTGTCATTGAGAAGTCTAAAACGATTCGTATTTATTACTTTCCGAGTGACATGTACGAGAATGAGCTTGAGTTATTGCAAATGCAAGACGATCTAGCAGAAGTGTTTAATTTGACGGTTAAGATCGAGGATCGAACAATCACGCTTGATGAAACAGTATCCGTTGTCACAGACGGTGTGCTGCAATTTGAGTTCGACCTGAATTACCTTGACTCGAATAAATCCACCGTCATTGGCGGTAGTGGAGAATTGATGAAAGAGATTGAAATTAGAAAGGTTGATTAATTAATGGGACTTCCTGAAATTATTGTTACATTTAAGTCTCTGGCTGTGAGTGCAGTACAGCGTTCGCAGCGTGGAATTGTTGCCCTGATCCTGAAGGACGATACGGGTACATTCGACACGAAAGAGTATAAATCCATTAGTGAGATTGAGTCTACTGATTGGACAGCTCAGAATCTTGACTATATCCAAAAGACTTTCCTTGGGATTCCTTCTAAGGTTATCGTTGAACGTCTCGATGCTGATGCACTGGATTACAATGATGCTCTGAAGAGACTTAAATCTAAGAAGTGGAATTACCTCGCTATTCCAGGCATTGAAGTTGCTGATGTATCGAGCGTAAGCACTTGGATCAAGACGGAAAGAGATGTAAATAAAGCAACGTACAAAGCTGTATTGCCTAATAACAAGGCTGACCATGAGGGCGTGATTAACTTCACTACTGAAGGGATTACTGCTGAAGGAAAGGTATACTCTGCTTCTGATTATACAGGCCGTATTGCTGGTATTCTTGCTGGATTGCCGTTTTCTCGTTCGGCTACTTATTATGTCTTGCCTGAAGTCGAAGCTATTACGGAGATTGCAGACCCTAATGAGGCGATTGACGCAGGTGAGCTGATTCTGGTCAATGATGGATCGAAGATTAAAATCGGTCGTGGAGTCAACTCTTTAACGACTACAACGGTTGAGAAATCGGCTGACTTCAAGAAGATTAAAATCATTGAAGGCATGGATTTGATTAAAGAAGACATTGTTGCCACTTTTAATGACAGTTATGTTGGTAAAGTGAACAACAACTATGAAAATCAAACTCTATTCCTGTCTTCTGTAAACAGTTACCTTGCAAGTATTGAGGGTGACATTCTCGATCCTCTTGCTGAGAATCGGGTTGATGTTGACGTTGCAGCTCAGCGTCTTGCTTGGGAAAGTACAGGTCTTGATACAACTGAGTTGACTGACCAACAAATCAAGGAAAAGAGCTTCCAAAGTAAAGTATTCGTTGGCGGTTCTGCAAAGTTCCTCGATGCTATGGAAGACCTCTTCTTCAACATTAATATGTAATAACGCTTGGGTAAGGAGCAACCTTGCCCTTTTTGCTTTTCATGATGCAAATTAGAAAGGAAGAAAATAAATGAATCCTATCGCAGATCGTGTGATTAATGGTTCTCACGGAAAACTTTGGATCGATGGCAACCTCGTTGCAGAAATCCAGAATTTCGATGCTCAAGTCGAGATTCAGTATGCTGATGTCAATATTGCTAATGATGGCGCAGCTTATAGAAAGCAAGTTGGTTGGACTGGTTCTGGTACAATGGCGATTAACCATGTTTACAGCAGACAAATCAACAAACTGGCTAAAGCAATTAAGAGTGGTAAAACTGTTCGTTCTACAGTTGTTGGCATGCTTGCTGATCCAGACTCTGGTGGTCGTGAAACTATTACTCTAAGAGATGTAACTTTTAATGGTTTGCAATTGCTCAAGTTCGAGCAAAAAACAATCACTACTGAGGACATCGGTTTCAGCTTCAGCGACTACGACATCCAAGACACAATTAACACTTAATAACAATATTAATAGGGCTTCTTATTTGGGAGTCCTATTAAGTATTTATATTACTATTTATTATTACTTACTAATTAATACTAATATGTAACACTAAACGGAGGATGAAATATTATGAGCAAAAATGTAACAGTAACAAGTTTAATTAAGAAGAAAGAGAAATTGAAAAACAAAACAAATAAACAAGTAAAATTGTTTGTTCCTTCTCTTGATGGAGAAATCACAGTTAAAGCTCCTGACAAGGCTTTGATACTGGAAGCATTAGAGATAGCTGATAAAGACAACACTGTCGATCCTAATGAATATTTGGTATTGGAATGCTGCGTGGAACCAAACTTGAAAGACCCTAAACTGCTGGCTGAATTTGGGTATGACACGCCGTTGCAATTGATTTCGAGTGGCGATATTTTTGACCAAGGTGAGATCATCAGTATTGCTGATTTTCTAAGTGAATTGGCAGGATTAAATTCTAAAGTTACATTGGTGGACAACGTAAAAAACTAATCGAGAGTGATGGGGATTTGTACTTCATCCATCACTATTTACAAAAGGGATTCAAAGTTGAATATCTTCTGAATCTGCCTTATGACACCAAGGTTTTTATGATGGCTAGCATGCAGAAGCATTTTGAAGAACAGGGATGGAGTGGCTAATGCCATTCTGTCTCTTTTTTTTGTATTTATAGGATGGTGAGATGAATGGCAAAAGACAAAGTTTTAACAGCGGTACTACAGCTAAAAGATAAAAACTTTAGTGCAGGACTACGCCAAGGTTCAAGTGGTCTAGACAAGTTTCGTAGAGGTGTGTATCAGGCTAGTGATGGAGTGGACAAATTCGGAAGAGGAGCAGTCCAGGGCTTTAATCGAGTGGGTCAAGCTTCATCCACTTTGACTAAGACGATTGTAGGCTTAGGCACGGCGCTATTGGGACTTAAAGCTGTAGATTGGACCAAGAATCAGCTATTAGGCGGCTTAGAAGCAGCGGCATCGCTTGAGAGTTACAGGCTAACTCTTAATACGGTCATGAAGGACGTTGGCAAAGCTGGCGAAATCATGAAATGGGCTTCAAAGTTTTCAGCTGAGACACCGTTTGAGGACGAAGAGGTTATTGAAGGTACTGTTCGTTTACAGGCGTATGGTATCGAAGCACAGAAGACATTAAGAAGCATTGGTGACATGGCATCAGTCATGAATAAACCATTAATGCAGGCCGTAGAAGCTATCGGAGACGCACAGACCGGAGAATTGGAACGATTAAAAGAGTTCGCAATTACGAAAGGTATGATCGAAAAGAAAGCCAATGAAATGTTCAAGAAGCAAGAAATCATCAACAAAAAGGGACAGATCGTAGATCAGGAGAAGTTTAACGAAGCCTTATTTGCATTGATGGATGATCGTTTCAAAGGTGGTATGGAAAAGCAAGCTGCTACTTATAAAGGTCTTGTATCGACAATTACGGGTACTTGGAAGACTGGCCTTGCTGAGATCGTGGGTGTAACATCTGACGGAACCATCAGACAAGGTAGTTTATTTGAAAAGCTCAAAAAGAAAGCTGATGAAGTATCGAAGAGATTCCAAAAATGGGCCAGCGATGGAACCTTTAAGAAAATTGGAGATAAGCTGTCTTCAATGGTGGACAAATTTGAGGACAAGCTTCCAGCGATTAAGCAGTTCTTTATTGACCTGAAGACTCCAATGGAGATTGTCGGCAACATCCTTAAGGAAATCGGCAAGGCCTTCAAAGGCATCGTTGACTTTGCTAATGAACATCCCGACATCGCTCAAGCCATTGGCCTGACAGCAGTGGGAGCAACGGTGGCGAAGAGGTTAGGTGTGTTTAGCCTTGGTAAAGGCATTATTGATACTGTTAGCAATAACACAGTTGGCACTCAGACAATCAAAGCTGGCGTAGTAAACGTATTTGGTGCCAAGGTCAACGGTGGCAATGGAACTAGTCTTCCTGATGTGGATGTCGATAAGAATACTCCTGGTGGCGACACAAAGAAGAAGGGCTTTTGGAGTAAGCTTAATCCATTTAATAAAGGTGCAGTTACAGCAGGTGCAACGGGTGCAGTCGGAGAAATGAGTGCACGTTCTCTAGGTTCTAGTGCTTTGCAGTTTGCAAGTCGAGCCGTAATCCCAGCAGCGTTACTAACAGGTACTTTCTTTGCAGGAAGTAACTTTGACAAGGCCAAGAATGACCCTAATTCAATCTATTCGTCCAAAGTCTTAGGAAGTGGACCAATTACACAGCAACAACCAGTGACTAAAGAGGAGTACATGCTTGGCACTGGCAAGTCTGTCCCTGTCACATCTAAAGAATTAACGGGAATAGTTAGCTATCTTAAGGATTCGGCAGGCAAGCCTAACAATGTCCATGTCAATATAAACATGGGTGGAGTGACGGTTAAAGAGGAAGCAGATATCAATAAGTTGACTAGCCAGATCGTTGGCAACATCAAAAAGACTATGGTTATGCAAGCCAAACCAGTAACAAGGCTTGGTGGACATAACCCTGTAATGAGGTATTAAGATATGGATGTATTTATCACACAGAACAATCGTGCATCAGTCATTCAGCTGCCTGTTCCACCTCAGGAGTTTAACGTCTCGTTAGAACAGAACCATGGCGTGTTCAATACGATCTCCCAGGGCGACTTAAGGTTGATTGATTTCACTGGATTGAAGAAGATATCCTTTTCCAGTTTCTTTCCCTTCAGTAAAGATACCAATGCGCCATTTATCAAAAGTAAAGAATGGTTCGGTTATAGCTACACGAGTATCTTTGAACGATTGATGGAGCGTAGAATGCCGGTTCGTCTAATCATAACGGAAACACGGATCAACCTGCCAATGACCATTGATCGGTTTGAATACAAGGTGGGAAGACCTGACGGAATCGATTACACAATGGAATTGACTGAATTTAGATTTGTTAATGTGAAGGGTGTGCCTAAAATATGAGTCACACTCTTCTTCTTATTACAGATTCAAAAACGATTGATATTACGCCTATTGTCGGAAATGTAAGATGGTCGAGTCATGTGGACACATTAGGGCAATCGTTAGAATTTGAAGTCGCGTACAGTGACACAAAGTTTTTCCCTAAGAATCCTTGTGATTTAGGCCATATGGTGGTTCTGAAGAACGGTGCAAGGGAATTATACCGTGGAATCATCATTAGAGGGAATGAAAGTGGAAGGAACCCTATTTCATACGAATCCTTGGACCTTGCCGTTTATCTTAATGAGAGTACAAGCGTTTACCAATTCAAGAAAATTAACGCAAAGCAAGCAATAACGAAGGTGTTGTCCGACTTTATTATACCTATAGGCAGCATTGACTCTATGCCAACATTGATTAAGAAAATATACATTGAAGAAACACCTGCTACCATCATTACTGATATCATCGAGCAGGTTGAGAAAGATGTCGGTTATAAGTTTCGAATGGAAATGCGAGCTGGCAAGATGTACATCGTCAAAAGGAAAGACCTTGTTGTGAGTGGCACGTTTAGACTTTCCACTAACCTTCCTAAGAACAGCGTTACAGATGCTATCTCTGAGCCTACCCGTTCCCGTTCAATACAGGAAATGAGAAACAGCATCAAGATTGTGTTACAGGGTGAAAAGGACTCATATTCAATCAAGGCAACAGCGAAGAATCAAAAGCTCATCGATCAGTACGGCCTTCTGGAACACACTGAGACGATTGAGAAGACGGATGTAGCTAAGGCCAAGAATATCGCTAACAACAGACTGAAGGAACTGGGACGCATATTTGAGGATAACACCATGAGACTTATTGGTCATGACGATTTCATTGCAGGTAGACTGATTGAGATTAATGAGCCAGTTACAGGTATGCGTGGCAAGTATCTAATCAAATCCGTTACTCATGTTCTAGAAGGCGCACAGCACTATATGGACGTTTCTTTAGGGGTGGACGTATGAATGAAGATATTTTATTCCTAACTAAGCTGTTTACAGATCGTGATAACCCTAAGATCGTGACAGTTGCTGTAGGGACAGTATTGCAACCTCTTCCTGACATCCAGGTTCAATTAGGCAAGAGCATCATCCTGACAAGGGAAGACTTGATTATCTCTGCTTCATTGACTGAGGGTTACAAGGGCAAATATACCGACATATACACAACGGTTAATGGTCTGGTTGAGGTTGAAAAAGAAGTGATTGTAAAAATGGAGTTGGCTGCCGGTGATGAAGTCATCCTGATCCCAACAACAGATATGCAGACTTACTATGTAATGAATAAGGTAGGTGGTTAATGTGAGCCTTCCGCAAATATCACAAGTGGAATTTGATACGATTACCGAAGAGACTACTCTGACCAACAGAGGAAAGTCTTTTTTATTTGATTTTAAGACAGGACAATTCGTTCTGAGGAACGGGAAGATGGTAGAAGCAAATGGCCTGGAAGCGCTGAAGATATGGATTGAAAAAACTTTGCTTACGGCTAAATACAGATTCCCTATTTATAATGGCACCGAATACGGTTCAAGCGTTGACGACTTAATTGGCTCTAATCTTCCTGCTGACTTTATTCAAGAAGAAATGAAACGGGAGACATTAGAAGCCTTGTTACAGCATGAGCAAATCAATGACATTACTGACTTAGAAGTCATCCTCGAAGGATCAAAAATGGTAGTCAGTTTCACAGTTGATTCGGTTTTCGGAACTAGCCAACAGGAGGTGTTATTCTAAGTGGCAACAGAAGAAGAGTATCGCAACAGTATGCTTGCGAATATTCCAGATGACTATGACAAAACAACAGGTTCATTTATATACGATGCGTTAGCTCCTATTGCTATCGAGCTTGGGAATATGTTTCAGAAATTAGAGGAAGCAAAGGGAAAATTGGTCATAGATAACTTGTCTGGTGATGAACTGGACCAAAGGATTAAGGAGCGTACTGGTATCACTCGAAAGCAAGCTGTTAAGGCAACTGGGACAGTTATTGTCTCAGGAAACGGTACTGTATCGGTCGGAGATGTGTTCATGACTGAAGATGGTGTCCAGTTTCAAGCAACTGAAACCAAAACAGTGTCAGGTAATGCAACGATAAATATTTCGGCAGTAATGCCTGGTGTGAACGGAAATGTTCCAGCTAATCAAATCACGCTTATACCTGTGACAATCCAGGGAGTAACCTCAGTTAATAATCCAAATGCAACAGCAGGTGGAATTGAGCCTGAGACGGATGAGTCCTTGATATCTCGGTATTATCTGACGATACAGGAACAGCCTTCAACGGGCAATCCAGCGTACTTTAGGTTCTTGGCAAGAGAAGTGAACGGTATCGCTGATGCACGAGTGTTTAGAGCGTGGAATGGCCCTGGAACAGTCAAGGTAGTTCTCTTGGGTGAAGAGAAGAGATCGCCTGGAGCAACGGTTATCAATGCGGTAAACACGCTCATTAAGAGCAATGAACCTATTGATGCAAATGTGACCGTTGTCGGCGTTAGCGAAGTCATGATTAATGTCTCCGTTAGCCTTTCTCTTAGGACTGGTGCAGTAATATCGGAAGTCATCGAAGAGATTAAAGGATTGGTCAAAGATTATCTAAAAAGCCTCGCCTTTACTGACTTGGTAGTTCGTATCACCAAGATCGGTGAGGTTATTTTGAATGCCGATGGAGTCATCGACTATACCAATCTCAAGATCAATAACGGTTCAGGCAACATTGAGTTAAAGCAAGACGAAGTACCTGTTATGGGTGCAGTTGTAATTAAATAACCGAGAGGAATGAATTTATCATGAGTATGAGTAATTATTTGGAGAATAAAGTGTTAAATCACATTTTGGCAGGGACAAGCTATACGGCACCTACGAAGCTGTATGTGGCACTGTTTACTAGCAATCCAGGGGAAGACCTGACAGGGGCAGAGGTAACAGGTGGAGCATACGCACGACAAGTGGTTAGCTTTAACGTGGCAACAGCAGGCACTTCCATTAGTGAGATCGATGCACTGTTCCCAGTTGCTACAGCTACTTGGGGAACCGTTACGCATGTAGGGATTATGGATGCGGCTACTGGCGGCAATCTGCTTTTCTATAATGCTATCACAACATCTAAATCTGTTTCTGCTGAAGATCAAATTAAGATCGCCGCAGGTAGCATGACAATCTCACTCGACTAATTAGTAAAGGGTGATTGTATATGGCTATTCTTGATATTGATTGTACTTTAGCATCAAGTTCAACGGGGCAAACCCGTTTAATGCAAATGCACTCGATTCCTACATCGATTTCAACGAATACTTCTGGTTCTACTAAGCTAACAAGAACGTATACGAACGTTGCGTCCTCGATGATTGCATACGGTGAAGTAACGGCTGTTCCGACAAGATTGTTAAACACTTCTTATGACGACACATCTACATCCGATATGACAGAGGGAATAGTAAGAGTCAGTTATGTCTCTTGCAATATTTCCGTCATCTCTGAGTTAGCAGCTAAGCCAATAAGATTACGTTACTCCAAACCTGTGCTAAATGGTAAAGGTACAATCACAATCGGTGAAGTGGATAAGTTTAATACTATATCCACCAATATCACCGTTAAGACTTCGATGGAAGTCTATAGATATGACCGTGACATTTTATCATCCTTGAAAAGCTATCTTTCGTTCATCAAGGATTCTGATGTCTTCAATGCATTATTGAAATCCCAAGGAATTGAAGTTACTCGATTCTTTGCCTTGCTTGACGAATTGGAAGACAACTTCTTTATCGATTCAACCAACGTTGAGGGAATCTGCCTTTGGGAAAAAGATTTTGGAATACAAGCATCAGATAAGACTCTGAGTCAAGTCAACGTAGACAACAAGTTAAATCAAGGTTGCGCAAGCCTGAGATTCTTACAAGGGAGCGTTTCGAGCAGATACTAACGGAAACCTTCTACGGTTGTGTTGTTAAGAAATATCCTGAGAAGCATCAGATCACTACAACTATTACTGAAGTGCGTGGTGTCCCAAAAGAAATCAAGGATATGATTAATACAGCTAACATCTTGTTACCGTCACATTTGACTCATGATTTCCTCTTCACCTATTTGACGTGGAGAGAAGCAGAGTCCGTTCCTTTGAAGTGGAAGGACGTAGAGAAGTATAAGTTAGGAAAGCTTGAAACAATGTTTGTATCCGAGTTTGAAATCTAAAATATAAGATATGTGTAAGGCAGGCGGTTAATATCGTCTGCCTTTTTTATCTAGAAAGAAGGTTTACATGAGTTTAAATAAAACCGATTACTTAAAATTACACGCATGGGGCGAAGATGATTTCCTGTTGCGTGATGAAATCAATCGTAACTTCGAGCTGATCGACCAGGCATTTCGTCAGACTCCAAGTAATGTTGTTAATGTCAAAGCTTTTGGAGCTAAGGGTGACGGGATTACTCCTGACTCTGATGCTATCAATAGAGCCATTGCTTCATCTAAAGAAGGAGATATCATTTACTTCCCTTCAGGAACATTTATCCTCGACAAGACCGTGTTTTTGCTAAAAGGAAGAACTTACGAAGGCGTTGGCTTATCGACTATCTTTTATCTTAGAGATAAGGCAAATTGCCCAATGTTCAGCTTAGAGCCTACAGGTTCACTCAATAACCTGATGGTCATCAAGAATATGTATCTACAGGGAAACAAGTTTCAACAGACCGCAGGCTGGGCAGGATTTGTGTTACATGACCTTGGCTACTCTTATATGGAGAACGTAAGGGTGGAGAGTTGTTCTGGATCAGGCTTCTATTTGGAAGGCTCTGAAGGTATCTACGGTTCAACGGTTTATTTCCGTGATGTTTGGTCTTATGGTAATGACGTGTACGGATTCTATATTTCTCCAAGAAACTTGGACCTTCACTTGTACGGTGGTGATATCGGCTACAACCAATATGCAGGCGTATACCTTGGGTCTCCGAGTTCAAGCATTAACAATGCCGTCATTTGGGGAACGCGGAACGGATCAGGGGTAATTGTTCCACCTAGCGCACCAAGCGTTCAGATTTTCAATTGCCACATTGAAGGTCATGCCGGTCATGGTATTGAAGTTCATGCAAGCCATGTTCAGATTACTGGTAACAAGATTTATGACAACGCGAATATTCCTGTGCATTACGGTCTGTATGACGGTGTTTATGTAAACGGTACTGAAGACAATATTGTTGAGCATGTCGTCATTGCATCCAACATCATTTACTCGGGCTTGTATGATGGCACTGGATTCCATAGACATTCCGTAACACTCGATGCATATCACAAAAACTGTGTCGTCAAAGCTAATTCGGTTCAATATAACGACAACGGTAAGGTTGATACAAATGGTATCCTGATTTTTGGATTAAAGGCAGGAGACGAATCGGATGATGGAATATTCATCTTGTCTACTGATCGGCCTTTTAATGCGCGTCCTGAACAGATTTATTACGAAGCAGATACACGAAGAAAAATTATGTACGATGTCCATTTAGGCTGGTGTCGTATGCTGGTCCATAAAAAGGATATCAACTATGGAACCGGCTCAGTACCTGCAAATGCAAAGACGCTCACAATCAGTTTTTCTACTGTCATGCCTACTGCAAACTATTCACTTTCCTTTGCAACGAACTGGTTTACGCAGGTAAGACATATAGATAAGACAGTCAATGGATTTACGGTTGAATTTGAAACTCCGTGTCCAAATATCGGCGGTTACTTTGATTGGTCTTTATTTTTACCGTAAAACTTTGGGGAACATCCATATGGGTGTTCTCTTTCCATTTTAATTGAAAGGGTGAATGAGATTTGCCTGAGCATGATGCAAACGAAATTCTACAACGTTTAACAAGAGTTGAAACCAAGATTGACCTTATGATTAATGCTAAAGATGTTGCAACAGAAGCACTTCAAAGTACTAAATCAGCACACCAAAGACTGGACAGAATAGATAAGATTATTTTCTGGGCAGGTACAACAATTATCGGCGCTGTTGTAGCAGGAGCTATTACCTTGCTCTATAAAGTGGTGGCAGCGTAATGGATACAGCATATTTGACTAATGAAGTTTTAATGCTGGCAGCCGTAGTAACGTCTTATGTCGGAGTAATAAAGGGTTATGGAGTCAACAAGAAGCACAACCATCTGATTGCACTTTTAATCGCAGCAATATTCGTCCTCGTACCTACTAACATCAAAGAAATACTTACACTCGTATCAGTGATTGGACTAACAGCAAGTGGTGCGTATAACTTCTCTACGACTTCAAAGACGGATAAGGATAAGAAATAGTAAACAGGGTTATTTAATAGTCCTACTAATTTTGATTCATTATAATTATTTATAACAATATTATAAATTAAGTAATATGTAATACTATTATGTAACATTAATTGTATGTTGAAACAGTGAGCAGGGCTAAATCAGCCTTGCTCTTTTTTTCGCATGGAGGGGAAATATCAAAATGAGTATTAAAGTAATTTTAGATGCCGGTCATGGCAGTGATACATGGAAGCGAACTGGCGGTAAAGGTGTTAAGCACAATGGAGCCGTATTTGAGGAGCATTCCTTCAATGCGGCAGTTGTAGGCTACACCAAAGAGCTATTGGAGTGTAATGGGATTGAAGTCTTGCTTACACAGCCACTGAACGGCAATGAGGTCCCATTGGGAACAAGAACAGCCTGGGCTAACAAACAGGGTGCTAAGGCTCTGATAAGCTTCCATGCTGATGCAAACGGAAATCCTGAAGCTAAGGGTCATTGGGTGTTCTTCTGGCACACATCTGCAAACGGAAAGAGACTGGCTCAGGTATGGGACAAGCATGCGGATCAGCTGTTAGGCAATTCTTGTCGTGGCATTCAAGAGAGTAAGCCAGGGCTTTGGACTAACTTCCACATGGTCAGAGAGACATCGATGCCGTCAATCTTGGTGGAACATGCGTTTATGACGAATACAGAGGATTTGCAGAGATTGCAGTCTGACAGCTTTAGACGTAAATGTGCTGAAGTGGCAGCTAAGGCCATTTGTGAGTACTGTGGCGTTAATTATAAAGAAGGAGATACGAGTGATATGACATTTAAAGATACAAAGGGCCATTGGGCAGAACAAGCGATTGAAACGGTAGCAGAGCGTAGAATTATGGGAGGTTTCAGTGACGGGACCTTCAGACCAAACGAGCCAATGACAAGAGCGCAGATGGCGAAGGTTGTAAGTGATATCTTGAAAATTGTAGATAAGAAATAAGCCAAAATAAAAGAGAATATGAGTACTTCCCAACATCCTTGCCAATTAGCAAAGGTAGCCCGTGGGATAGTCTCATATTCTCTACACTACTAGGGAATAATTATTATAGCATAGTCAAAAGAAAATACAAAGTTCAGCTGGTTGTGGATAACATTTCATTTACGGACTTAAACGTCTATGCTATAATTTCTGTTAAGTAGTTTGCTAGATTACAGATACATATATCGATCCATTTTATCAAATAAGACTAAAAAAATACAAAAAAAATAGAAGCCACATCCCAACATCTTTACTAAGTCCAAGTTTGGCCGCTTAACTTAGAAAAGATTCACCGAGGAGAGTCTTCATATTTTTTTTCCTTGCTATATACTAGATGCATTAAGTATACCATAGTGAGAAAAAAAAGTGAAGACTCTCCTGGAATATGCATGCATCTAAATTTTGGTGTGTGGCTTCCTTAAAGGAGAATTTTTTATGTTAAGAAGAAAATCCGCGAATGCCTACTGGAATGACTTCCAGCAATACCAATCCTTCCAAACTGTATCCGAACTTGAGGATACTATCCGTTACATCTTCGATAATTTTGAACTGACCAAATCTGTTAAAGAACTCCTGAACACTCTGAAGCTCCACTCCAAAACATTCTTTGGCGTTTCCTGGCTTAAGCGCAAAGAGATCGCTGACAATTCTGGAATTTCCGAATCTGCCGTTGATAAAGCAATCAAATTCCTAAAAGACAACGGCGTGATCGATGTTATCCCTCATAATCACACTAAACGTGGCGGCAGAGCACATAACATCTATGTCATCAATCCTGTGGATAAATGGTTTCAATCTGAAGCGTCTGACGATACGAATTACGATGCGGATTACGATGCGCAACCTACTCAAAAAGAGCCTTCAAACCCTTGTCCTGTAAGGGATTTCGAGGATTCGATTTCGTTACATAAGAACTTTAATAAGAACTCTAATAAAAACCTAAATACAAAAGAACTTATCGATAATGATAGTATCGACAATTCTGAAACTATTTATTCAAGTTCGGATGAAAAAAATAAAGAATCCGATCCTCTTCAATATGTCGCCAAATGGTTTGTGGAGATAGTAGGGCCTTATTACACCAATTCACCTGATGCTGTACTACAACTTTGGAAATCAACCTGTGTAGCCGCTAAACGTTCCTGTGACGGTATACATAACGCTTCTCATGATAAGGTTAGGTCTGTCTGGAAGAAAGTCGTCAATCTTTACAAGCGTGGTAAATTGAAAAATAACACTGATGACGGGATACGTGGCTACTTTCACCGTTCTCTTCAGGATGAGCTGCTTAACGATTATTTGAGACAGTTATTTTGTCCGCAGGCTGGGTAAATAAAAAAGCCGCGATTTACGCGACTTAATCATGCTCTTCCAGATATTCGATATGATCGTCCCAGGCTTGTGATTCGGCATCGTACCTGTCCGTTCTAGGGGAGTAGTAGGCATCTTCAGGATCGTAATGCTGAATCCCTACATTGCTTTCTTCTGTGTCGTATTCATACACTGGTATTGCTTTGAGATCGTTGATTGCAGCCATATCACGCGCAATGGAAAGCAGTAGGTCGATGAAGATGTCATATCCATTTTCAACGTCCAAGTACCTAATAGTCTCATGGGCTTTTGACATGTACGCATCGTAGATCAGGCCGTTGAACTCGTCTGCTTTTTCATCCTCATAATGTTTTATTCCAGAGTGCTGACCATAAACACTGGATAGACAATTATGAGCTTTCTTATCGAGTATGAGTTGAATGAACTCATCCTTGCCATAACTTCTTTTGCCTTCATTCTTTGCGCTGATCGCAAGTTCAATCATTCGCAGGATGAGGGACAGTGAGATTAGATTCAATTTCGTTGACACACAATCTCTCCCTTTTCTTATGGCATTCAACTTGTACACTGTTGACGCAAAAACTCAGGTAACTTATACTAGGTAAAAGTAAAACTTTAACGATGTATAAGTTTGATTCATTTTGTTTATTAATAATAAGAGCAAGGATGCGTCAACATCCTCACTCTTATAATACAGCTGCCGTCTAATGGCGGTTAAAGCTTATAAGGTTTTGCCAAGAAATAGACCTACCTTTGGACGGGGCGGTCTATTTTTTTTTGATGTACGTGAGCAAACTCAGAATGAACATGCCGAACATGAACATCAAAGAAAATGCTTCAAATACCTTCATGGCATCACCTCCCTTCAGGGAGATTAGCCGACCGCCACGCAAGCTATTATGCTGTATTAACGTCTATTATACACGGACACCTGCCTATCTCCAATAGCTAATCACCCTTAGTCGATCTAATAAAAAAAAGTAAGCCCACCCAACCGCCCTGAGAAGTTGTTAGGTGAGCTTACTTTTTGACAACATACTTAGCATGACCGTCCCAACGGTCTATGCGTATCATCTGCCCTGGAGTCCTTTTAGAGTGTCCTTGTATTTATCCATCAAGGCCAAAGCTCTGTCTAATACTTCAGGTCTGATCCTATCAAATTTCTTCGGTTTCAAGGTTATCACGCCTTTGCTTAGAGTTATATCACATTATAACACACAGAGACAATAATAATACCTCAATTACCGCCTTCTACAAACTCAACTACATCCTCAATACGGCAGTCAAGGTACTCGCAGATTCGAGCAATCACAGACAATGAAACAAACTCACGATTAGACATTTTAGCTAGTGTAGTTCCTGAGATGCCTGCTTCATCTCTTAGGTGTTTACGAAGCTTATCTTGCTTAACTAGTGTTATGTCTAGGGGCTTATACGAAGGCACTAACATCTCAAAACTCCTTCCTTTGCGTTCATGGATTTATTATACACTAACCCGTAATTTACATAGTTGACGCTTATGATGTGATGGTGTATTATAAGTCCATAAAGTTGGACTTTAAGTTATAAAAACGATACTTTAAATCCATTTTATCCAAAGGAGATGAATCGTATGCATCATCACAAAAAAGGTCTGATTGATCGTATTGATTTTGCTGAGAGAATGGTGGCTAAGCCTAGTCTAAACAAATACCGCAGTCAACGGTTATCAACGTATATAGCAGCTGTAATCGGTACTGTTAAGGTAGAAGAAGTAAGTGTCCATAACATGTAATACTAATATGTACTATGTTTACGTGTACAATTAAGTTAAACTGTTGTGTATTTATGCTAACGAGTAATAAAAAGTGATTAAAAAGTGTTTGACAAAATAAATGTTGTATGATTGAATAGAACTACATTTAATATTCCGAAAGGAGTAAAAGTGTGACTGAACAATGGAAAGCAATCACAGGTTTCGAGGGATTATATGAGGTAAGTAACTTCGGAAATGTGAGAAGTATCGACAGGACAACCCATCATTCAGATGGAAAGGTGACCAAGAACAAAGGAAGAGTGCTAAAGTTGGGTACGGATAAAAAAGGTTACCGTGCTGTTTATATGACAAAAAACAGCAAGAAAAAGACAGCCAAGGTACATAGATTGGTGGCTGATGCATTCGTCCCAAACCCAAACCGATTGCCATTGGTAAATCACAAAGATGAAAATAAAGCTAACAATCACTTTGAAAACTTAGAGTGGTGTGATAACCGATACAATGTCGTTTATGGTACAGGGATTAAAAGAGGTCTTGAAACAGCCACCAGAAAGAAAAATAAGACCAGAAGAAGGGCTGTAGTCGGCATTCATATAGACACAGGTGAACGATTAGTGTTTTCCTCTACTATGGATGCGCAAAGAGAAGGTGGCTTTAACGCTTCGCAAATTATCAGATGTTGTGGTGGACATAATTTCTCTCACAGGGGATATGTTTGGGCATACATCAATTAAAAATAACTTATAGAAGGGAAGAACCTGACATGGCAAAAATTTATGCAGTATCCATGAATAAGGGTGGTGTTAGGCAAAACAGCACTGGTTACAAACATTGCTTGTGTGTTTGCTGAGATGGGGAAGAGAACGCTGATTGTTGATACAGATGGGCAAGGTAATGCTTCTATGACGTTTGGGCTTAACCCTGACAACATCAAGGATACTGTTTACGATTTAATGGTTGGTCAGAAGACAGCAGAGGATTTGATTGTTAAGCTAGGCAAGAATCTCGATCTCATACCAGCCAATCATGACTTGAACTTTTTAGACTTTGACGTTATTGGGAATATTAAAAAGTATCCTGAACCATTCACGCTGCTGAAGCAAGGCTTAGAGTCGATCAAGGACAGCTATGACTACATAATCATTGATACACCACCGGCACTCTCTCTGATGGCTGGTAACGTCCTAGTGAGCGCTGACCGTGTGCTGATCCCGTTCCTTCCTGAAGTTTACGGTGTCAAAGGATTGATACGGATCGTCAAGACATTAGGAGAGTTCAAAGAGTCACATAATCCTAGCCTATCCATAGCTGGTGTAATAGGCATGATGGTTGAAAGAAACACCATTCTGCACTCCGATATTATTACACAAGCCAGACAGTACTGTGTGAAGAACGACATCGCTTTCTTTGATACCGTAATACCGAATAGTATCCGTTATCCTTCCGTAACCTATTATGAGAAAAAACCTGCCGTTTGGTCTAAAGATGCAAAGGCAAAGAAGATAGCAGAATTTTATTACGAACTTGCCAAGGAGGTTATTGAACATGGCTAGACAGGATAATAAACTTACGAATGCGTTTGAAGATTTCAACATCAATGACACTAATACTGAAGCTGATCCGAAACAAGAAGATGGAATATACCGAGATACACCTGAAGATGTTGATGGAAACCCTTTAGTATCCGATAACATGGATAACGATCATGTTTCAGGTCAACAAAGCAGTAATAATAGTAGTATTACATATCATGAAACAAGTAATAGTAACACTGGTGATGAATCAGAAGAAGAAGATGAGTATGAAACACTGGAAAGTTTAACTAAAAAGATTCAGGATGCTTTAGCTGGAAGAGAGAATCGTTTAACTATGGAGGATACACACGAAAGAACAACATTCCTCTTTGATAAGAAGTTAAAGAAACGACTCAATAAGCTAGCTCACAACAAACGCGGATTTAAAACACATTTCATCAATAATGCAATCAGTCTTCTGCTAGATCAGTTCGAAAACCAGAATAAGAAGTGATGGGTAGCTCAATAGAAAAAGAACCTTGCTCTCAGGTCATAGAGAGGAGGTTCTTCTTCAACTTACTTTAAATGTGTGTCAATCATAATTCAAAAACTATTAATTGGTCTACTTCTTTAATTTCTAACTTCTCTGCAATTATTTCTAAATGTTCTCTGTTAATGGTACTACGTCTGTTATTGCAAATCTCACTAATCGTTCCAAGCCTAATTCCTGTAATTTCAGCTAAATCCTTTTGTTTTAAACCTCTTTCATCTAATACATCCTGTAATCTAATATAAAGTTTCATTGGCTACCTCCTTGGACATATATATAGTAACATAAATTATTAAATTCCGCAATTACGCAACTATGTAATTCTGTGTATAAAACTTGAATAAATCGTGCATACAGCATGCGTCCTGTGGATAACTAATTTCCCAACAATGATAAAATAGCTCAACCATGCGGTTTCTCGGGATTTGTGGATATGTCTAAAATATATGTTTTGTGCAACAGTCTAGTGAAAATTGATAGTTTTGGCCTATTTTTGATTGGCGAGAACTTTTTTGTGTTATATTGGAATTAAGACAATTTAAAACTTATCCAAAGCGAAGAAACCACCGAAAAGGCGACCAACCTATTTCACGGTGGTTTTTTTGTGTTCCGGTTGTAGCTTCCGCGAACTGTAATACGAATGTAAAAATAAAAAGTTTCAAAAATACGAAATTTCGGAATTGCGTAAAGTCGAATCCTGTGATATTATGAAATTGCAAGTGAGAAGAAATCACATTTGGGAGGAATTTAAAATGGCAAAGAAAGCAACTGGTATTATTCGTAGAATTGATGAGTTGGGACGTATCGTTATTCCGAAAGAGATTCGCAGAACACTGAAGATGCGTGAAGGGGAACCTTTGGAAATCTTTGTGGATCATAATGGGGAAGTTGTCTTCAAGAAGTATTCGCCAGTCGGGGAACTTAGTGAGTTTGCAGAATCGTATGCAGAGTCATTAAGGAAGTCTACAGGTCACGTTACACTGATCTCGGACCTCGATGAAATTGTCGCTTCGGCTGGTAGCAAGTCTCATCTTCGAAAAGACATCGGTGAAGCAATCGAAAACTGCATGTTGATGCGGAAGTCCATTCTGGAAACAAACCTGTTCAAAAGGGAGATTGCAAAGGGGATCGAGCAGGCAGCGTCTTACACGTCTGCGCCTATTATTACGGATCAGGGGGATTTGGTTGGAGCTGTTACATTATTCTCTGAGGACAAAGATATGAAGCTAGGGGCAGCAGAGAGAAAGCTTGTGGAGGTCGCCGCAAACTTTCTCGCAACACAAATGGCTAACTAATTAATATCTGAACACATTGCATGGCTTAATCGCGTGGTGGTGGTCGAGTCATGCAATGTAATTTCTTCATATCAATAATCTGGTAACAGAGGAATCAATGAGCATCTATTTAACAAGATTATCCTGTGATATGTTGAAATTACCTTAAAAGCTTTTTTAATTATAAGCTGCAATTTATCTAAATGCAAGTATTTGGAATACCAATTTATGCAAAGTGATTCGGGGGTTTTTTAGTGAAGCAAAAGCAAATCGAAATCTATAGTTTTGGAAGAAGTGACATTCAAGACGATGTAATTTCGTCTGAAGACTTGAGTAGTAACAAGGTAACCCTTTCAGACAACTTTCTGTTGTTTGCATGGGAGAAATACACAGGCAGGCCGTTAGAAGATGGGCAACTTGTCGAAGAAATCATAAAGGTAATGTTGTCTACTAATGAAGAGATGGCAAAGCATGTATGGGATACGGGATTGATATTTAATAACGTTAAGTACTTTGCATGGTTTGCAACTGCTGGTGGCATGAAGAAAGAAAACAATGGTATTTGTGAGACTATCTTCATTAGAGAAGACGTGAGAGCATTCGCTTATGAGTTTGAGGATTTGATAAGCCTAGGCAAGTTTTCCGAGATTGAGGAGAGACAAAATGAAATCTGTATCAACAAAGATGTGCTGAGCAGGATTTCATTAGCCGTAAGCAGCTGTCACATCGCAGGAGAGATGCCGAACTTCATTGTATTACCTCAGCCTAAGTTTCCAATCAAAAAGGACTACAAGACCGTTGAGAAGGTCACAGACGATGAAGGTAACGTTGACTATAACCTGATTGATTACCACTTCGATAAAGACATTGAAGTATTCGATGGTGGAGCTATTGCAACGCCGAATGTGTTCAAGCAGATCGAGGAGGAACTGGGAGTCGATTATCCAGTTGAATTTGCAATCATCAGAGGTTATGGCCTAGGGATCAAGGGGATGATTACGAAGTTTGACATCATTGGATATCTCGATACGGTTTACGATGGCGACACTGAGTATTGCCGCAAGTCAGATGGAACGTACCAGATGCTTGATATGTGGGGGGATTGGCAGGAAGTCACTCCAAATACAATGTTGCTCAATAAAAGCATGGTGAAGCTTGCAAAGTATCATGATGGTATGGATTTATACAAGGCCGCATTAGGCAGCGTATCACCGAAATACAAAGACATCATTGGAAAGCTTTACGTGACCAAGGTCAATAAAAGGGATTCTGACATTGAAGAATACCGCAGAACCAATTATCAATTGGTAAACGCTCTGGCACTCAGCAGAAATGATTACCTGGAGCTTATAAGCCCAGACGTTAAATCTTATCGTAGAATCCTGAAGCCATTCATCAAGGCCAAAGAGAAAGATCAGGACGAGTGGATGATTAACATCGATTCAATTCGATTGTTCTTCAAGAATGTTGCGAATAACGATGAGGAGTCTGAAGCATTTCAGGATGAAATATCCCGAGTCACCAATAATGTAGTGACAAAGTGTGAAGAGCTGCTGAATGTCTCCGAGGACTTCATTAAGCTCAAATTCGTTAAGAATAACCTGGCTAAGCTGATTGAGAAGAAGTGTAGAGACATCGCTAGCGGTAAATTCACTGTCAAAGCGAAGTACCAGTATATCGCAGTCTGCCCAATCTCATATATGAACTTTGCAATGCATCGGGATCAGGGAAGTGACGGATTGAATACAGGCGAGTTTTATAGTGGTGACTGTGCTAATGGAGATATCAGAACAATCAGCAGAAATCCGTTATGTGCCTACAGTGAGGTCCACAATGTATCCTTTGTCCGAAGTGAACGCCTTGATAAATGGTATAGCTCATGTCGTGAATTAATTTACTTCAATCAGAAGTCAGACATCCTGGCTCTAATGTCGGGTGCCGATGCTGATGGAGATGCGTGTACTGTGATCGACAATGAAATCATCAGAAATGCCGTAGTCATTCCCCAGGACGGCAAATACTTCATTAATGTTGATGACGGTGAAGTCAAGATGATGCAATGTAACGCCGAGAATCGTTTCTACGCCACTTATAAAGCAAGTGGTAACCTCATAGGGAAAATCAGTTTGAAGGCAGCTAGCATCAATTCTGACAGTCAGAGAGTGCCAGATTATTATGACCTACAGAGTGAGCAGTTTCTTTTCTATCGTGATATCGATGCTGAAGATAAAAAGGCCTATATCCAAGATAAATTAGAGTCTGGTGAATGGCTGACAATGAATCAAGCTAGCAAATATCACAAAGAGTATATACGCCAACGCTTTTATGAGAACGAAAAAGACATATACACGGTTCTCTACAATGCAATGGTTTCAATCGATGCACCAAAAACCCTTTACTTTCCGAGCAGTGAAGATATGAAGGTCGTTAATAGAAAGTACGGACGGAAAGCGCATTTCCTTCAATACAAAGAGAGCAAGGGAAACGTTGTCCCAAGTCATTATGAGTACACGTATGGCCTGCTGGATGTCTTCTCGAAGCAAATTCAAACGCATCTGCTGGATGAAATCGAAAAGGCTTCATTGTCATTCGATGACAGAGTGCCGTTGATCCAAGAGAAAATGATTAATGGTGACTACTCTGTTGAGGATTACATCTCCTGTTTCGATGACATTACAAGGCTGTATGAGAGCTACACAGGAAGACGTAAGGACGCTAACAATCAGTACCTAAGTAAATACCGGAAATTGTCCAATGAGCGAGAAGAAGAGCTTAGAAATGGGCGATGGAGCGACTTCGAAGAGAGATTGCATACGGATTCAATTAATGAGATTAAACAAGAGAAGCTTGAGAGGTACAGAGAGATCGATGCGGCTAATATCATGGTAGCTAATGAGATCGTGTTCAAATATGACCTAGCCACAATTGCTAATGCGATCGGCAATCTTGAGAACTGCACAGAGGACTTCATTATCAATCTCTTCTATCCTGTCTTCGAGTATCTAAACGACAAGCTAAAGAGTAATCGATGCGTATACCTTAAGGACTCTGAAGGTGAAATTTCATTCTTAGGAGAGAGGTACAAGAAAGTCCTGGTTGATCCGATTGATAATCAAAACATCGTGCGTAACATTCATCTGGAAGATAAGAAGCGACTCAAGGTTATCAGCGTTAAAAGTCCTATCAGGGCTAAGGTGTTGAATGAGGATGTTATTGATTTTATCGAAACGGGATTGAGTACCAAGGGTTATCTTACTTTTGATATCGAGATCGTTGGTGGCAAGGTTGTTTTATGTAATGATGGCGAACATGTCCTTCAGGTATTTGATGATTGGACTCAGATTAAACAATACAATTTATTGATGTGTCGTAGCGTTAAGGTTGAAATGTTGGTTGACATTGCTCTTAGTCGGAAAAGTATTAAGTTGACTGTCACCGGCATTGATATTTGATCCTGTAGGGCTTCCAGCCCTACTTTGATGGAAGTCTTGAGAAGCTTTGCCTTCTCCGATTTTTTCAATATTGGGGAGTCGGTTAGATTGTGGCTCCCCTATTAATAACATTAATACTTAATGACATTAATCAATTTCGGAGGTTAGTAATGAGAAGGTATTTCTACTGTTATGACGGATTGATGATGCGCAAATTGCAAGATAAAGGTATTCGCTATATCACTAGAGCTTTGACCATAGATAAGCTTCAAAAATTCTGGTTGTACGAAATCACACCTGAATTTCAAGAAGCGATTGACGAGATACATGCAAGAAATAAGCTACTAAGGAAGTGAGTCATTTGCTAGTGAGCCAAGAAACAAAGAAGGTTTGGGTGTCGGACGTAATTGGAGACACCTATAAGGAATGGAAACCTGGCGATTTCGTATGCATTGATGCTGGAACTGGTACAGGTAAATCCCATTTCGTTCGTAATGAGCTGTATGACGCTTGTAATGCCGGTCAGAGGATATTATTTATATCTAACCGTAACAAGCTGAAGGAACAGATCAGGCATGCAATCAAAGGTAAGGAAGATACGATAACGATTATTAATTATCAAGCAATCGAGAGTAAGATGATTCGTGGAGAGAAGCTTGACTTTGACATGTTTGATTATGTTGTATGTGACGAGTGTCATTATTTCTTGACGGACGCAAGCTACAATAAGAACAATGATTTGTCTCTAAGCGCGGTCCTTGAGATTAAAAACAGTGTCGTTATGTTCATGACGGCAACGGGAAAGAGTTTCTTTAAGTTCATTAACGATGAGTATAAAGCAAAACGTAAGATACACACTTATCGTATTCCAAGAGACTATTCAAGGATTAAGCAGTTGTTTTTCTTTGAAGAAGATGATTCGTTGGAGCAGTTTATTGCCAAAGAAGTTAAGGATAATGAAAAGGTTTTGTATTTTTGCAACAATGTGAAGAAGCTGTATGAGCTGAGCAGGAAATACAATGATTCATTGTTCATCTTCAGTGATCCGTTCGAGGAAGGTAAAAACGGAAATTATGTAAAAAAGAAGACTGCTAAAGCTGGAAATAACGATAAGTATGCCAAGTATCTGGATCGAGAAGCAATTCAGGAAGTCATTGAAACAAAGGCTTTGAATCGTAAGTTCACATTTACAACTACAACGCTTGATAATGGTGTTGATTTGTACGGTAAGGACTTGAAATGGATCGTCATTGATGACATTAGAGACTTCGATACAATGATTCAAT
>NZ_JBNNUS010000022.1:0-37153 GCF_050279985.1 Paenibacillus sp. NPDC093718 | reverse complement strand
TTCTAGATTTATTTCGATAGCCCAGACATAATTAAATCATGTACGGTTCTATAGGGATTTCGGAAGTTAGAGTGAGGATATGCCCACGTGTTACCCACATTTATGAATTCATTACCTCTTCGAAACGGTCAGGAACAAGTTTTCGCTGTTCTTCGGTTATGTGTAGATATATTGTTTTTGTGATTTCGTCGTTCTTATGACCGAGCCTTTCTTGGATTACTGCTAATTCTTCTTTGGCTTCGGCAAGTAGAGAAACATGGGTATGTCTAAGGCTATGGGGGGTAAGGTTGTCAGGAAGTCCACAGTCTTTCAGGATTTTTTCAAATCGTTTCTGATAGCGACTATAACATGCTGGATATCCGGGAAACTTCAAGCTCCAAAATATAAAGTCTGCGTCATGTTGTAGTTCACCGTTATTGATTTTATTCTCTCTCCAAGCCATCTGTCCCTTGATGGCTTTAATTACACTTTCACCAATGGAGACCTTGCGGACAGAGCTTTTATTTTTCGGGGGGCCGAGAACATAGTTTTTTACGGACCCATCGACATAAAGAGATTTTGTTACAGAAATAGTTTTTTTCTCTTCATCGAAATCAGATACTTTAAGCGCAAGTAGTTCGCCGATCCTCAAGCCAGTGTAAGCGAGAGTTAAAAAGACGGCATACTCTTGCGGCTTACCGCGGAATCTGATGTATTGAAGTAAGTGCTTCAATTGCTTCTTTTCTAGGAACTTTGGAATATTGACAATACCAGATTCGACTTCTTCAAGGGTTGATTTAAAAACAGGAAGAGTTGCTTCTTCTGTTGGATCATTGAGTATGATTTTTTTCTTTTTAGCGTCTCTAAACATGAGGCTTGCAGCAGAATGGTACAGCTTTATTGTTCCTTGCTCAAAAGCATCTTTTTTTAGCTTGTTCAAATATGACTGATAATCATAACTTGATATTTCCTTAAGCTTGGTATGCTCACCTAAATACTTTTTAAGGCATTTCAACCCATTCTCTCTACTCCGCAAAGTCCCCTTTGCTGGTTCGCGTTCTATCTTGTAGTCTTCAAGCCATAGTTCAATCCATTGCCCTAATGTGATTGTTTTTTCATCAATTGTTTTTCCTTCAAGGCGCTTTGCTTCAATTTGGATACCGGCAAGGTATGCTTCTTTTGGAGTCTTGAACGAGGGAGTTTCTTTCTGTTTCCGTGTTTTTTTTCCGTTAACTATTACCGGAACACTGTAGCGATAAGTATATCTTCCGTCCCTTTCCCTGACGCCAGGAGGAAGCACTTTCTTTTTGGACATGTCATCTACCTCCCACCCGAATGAACTTTAATCCTCACTCCGTTTGGATTGAATTTGAAGGGCCGCATGATAGGCTTCCTCGGCTGTTTCATAGGAAGCAGTTTCTATTTGCTTTCGGACTTTCTTTCCATTCTCCATTACCGTTTCGGTGTAACGATAGGTAAATCTTCCGTTTCGCTCCCTGACACTAGAAGGTGAAAATTTAATTTTTGACATGTTATCCCTCCTAAAATAAGATCATATGTTTGGTTGTATCATATATTTAAACAGCCCGTTTATAAGCAGGCTGGGAAACATTAAAATTGTTATTCAAGCGTTTTAAAAATTCTCAAGGGGTCAAAACAAATAATATGGTTGCCAATCTTTTTGCTTTGGCCGTATTTTTCAAGATAATGTTTTATTGATTCTTCTATGTATTCTTCGGTAACATTTAAAAAGTCTGCTATTTCATATCTATTTCTAGCCCCTGCTTCACAAGCTTGTATTAACCCCTGAAGAGGTACCAGTTTTTCATATCCCCAATTACGGGCGCGCTTTTCTTGTTTGCGGCTGGGTATTCCTTTAATATCCAGAATGTTGCCGTAACTGGTGTAATGATGGCCTAGTTCTTCTGCAAAAATACAGACCCATTCCGTTTTAGTAGTAATAGCCCTGTTATTCAATGCAATTATATTGTCAAAGTAAAGCCCTTTGAGTTTATTGTTTTTGAATATTACATGGTAGTCTCGTTCCTCTACTACAAGGATTCCGGCTAATTCAGCTTCTTCTAAAAGTTTATCAATCATGAAATACACCTCATTTTCGTCGTGATTTAATGTATTTAGCATATTCCATGATTTCTTTTAGTTCTTCTTCGGTGAAATCGTCGCCTTCAAAGTGAGCAGCAATCGTCAAGGGGACATCTTGTGCAAGATTATCCATGCCTCCTTCCTCAATGATGTTGCTCTTTTTGATCCGGAAATGGTTAGCGATTTTTTCAATTGCTCCCATACGCGGTTCTTTAAGTCCAGTTTCCCATGCAGACACTGCTTTATTAGTAACACCAGCTATATCTGCTAGGTCTTGTTGTGTTAGGTCAAATTTATCGCGAAGGATTTTTAAATTCTCACTGATACCCACCATTACCACTCCAATCTATTTTGAATTGATTATAATCTACTTGTCGATAAAAATCAACTTAAAGAAGAATAAAATGGCCAAGTTGGTGTTGACAATCTACTTAAAGAAGACTAATATGGGTTTATCACCAAAGAAAGGAGGTCGTGACGGTGCAAACATCTCCTGAACTGAATAAGGGAATTTCTCCAAAACAGGCAAGGTTGTTAAAAGGGTTATCTCAAGAGAAAGTGGCTAAATTGCTTGGCATTCACAGACATACTTACATCAAGTGGGAACGAAATGCTGATGATATGCCCGTAGGCAAAGCCAAGGAATTCTCGGCAATTGTTGGCAGGGGAGTAGATGAAATTTTTTTTGGTCAACAGTCTACTTTAAGTAGATAAAACTACTTAAGGTAGACCCGGAAAACAGAAGGAGTTGAAAAACAATGAATACTAGAAATGAAAATCTCCCCCCTGTTCTAACGATCAAGGATGTAGCGACTTATTTTTGTCGTAGTACAAAGACCATACGCAATCGCATAAAGTCTGGGGAGTTAAAGAGCTATCGAGAAGGTCAGGAATATCGTTTTCGCCGCGAATGGATATTGGAATATGAGCGAAATTTGATTTTGAAGGGGGGGAATGAACTTTGAAATCAACCGGGATTGTGCGAAACCTTGATTCATTAGGGCGCATTGTAATACCAATCGAATTACGTAAAACATTGGGGATCGGTGATAGTGAGCCAATAGAGATCTTTGTAGACGGCGAAGATGTCGTCCTCAAAAAATATCAACCGGGATGTAATTTATGCGGATCCAGCGAAGGAAAGATGAGCTTTTTCTACGGAAAGACAATCTGTAATAAATGCGTAAGTGAAATCGGCAGAAGTGCTGAACGTCAAAAGCTATTAGGAGGACGGTCATGAACGTGTATCCAGTAGAACAGAAACTAGTTCCATTTAACGGAGCTGAAATGCTTGGAGTAAAAGCGAGTGACGGAAAAGTTTATGTAGGCGTTCGGTGGGTCTGCGAGGGGATCGGGCTAACCGAGGACCAAATGAAGAATGAACGGAAAAAGATTCAGACGGATCTTGTCTTGAAACAAGGGGGGTTAAATTTAACGCTCCCTACAAATGGAGGACTGCAAGAGGTTTTAACCATCGATCTAGATTTTTTACCACTATGGTTAGCAAAGATATCTATCACTCCAAACATGCAAAAGCATCAACAGGATGTCGTAGACAAGTTGACCCAATATCAATTAAAGGCAAAAGATGCACTTGCAGCCGCATTCATTAAACCGGATCACCGATTTGAAAACATGAGTCCTGAACTCAAGGCAATCTTATTCGTGGATACCAAGGTCCAGCAGCTGGACTCCCGGCTCGAGCACCTTGAGAATCATACAACGATCGATTACGGGCAGCAGAGGCAATTGAAAAAAGCAGGAAATGCAAAGGTCATTGGTCTATTGGGCGGAAAGCGATCTGCAGCATACAAGGATAGCAGCTTACGCCATCGGGTATATTCAGCCCTTTGGAATGACTATCAAGATTACTTCGGTATCAACTCATACAACAACACGTATACCAAGGATTTCATTCGGGGTCTGCCTTATATCCAGCACTGGACGCCGCCGAACAATCTGTTGCGTGAGATCGAGGAATTCAATGGACAAAGATTATTTTGACCTGCCGGAGCTGGCGCGGATTTGGTTCGGACAACCTCTGCAGCATGCAATCATAATTCGAAATATTCAACGCAAGTCTAAGAAAATGCAAAAATCACCTTAACATGTCTTTGGCCGGACGTTAAGGCGATTCACTCAAATACACGGGTATTCCCTTGTCGTCATTATCCACGAATTGGAATGAATCGTCAAGGGGTCCCGTGGTGAGTTTGCGGTATGCAAAACAAACGAAGCAGGTGGCGAAATGAAAGAGGCGTATTACTTTTCGCATGACAGTAACGCCCGTAACGATAAGAAGATACTAGACATGCTGAGCGTGTACGGTGCCGAAGGCTACGGGTGGTACTGGATGCTTGTTGAAATGATGCGTGATGCTAGTGATTACAAATTGGATATGCAATCTAAATACTCATTTAATGCATTTGCAATGCAATTGTATGCGGATAGCACGAAAATAAAGGATTTTATCATGGATTGTATCAACGAATTCGGTTTGTTCGAAAGTGACGGGGCGTTTTTTTGGAGTAATTCTCTTCTTCGGCGCATGGAAAAGAAGAAAAAAGTAAGTGAATCTCGACAAATTGCAGCCAACAAACGCTGGAAGAATGCAAATGCATCTAATAACGATGCTGATGCAATGCAAGATGATGCAAAGGAAAGTAAAGGAAAGGAAAGTAAAGGAAATAAAAAAGAAAGTAAAGATATAGATGATGATATAGACGCGCAATATGCGCGGGTCGTTGATTTCTATCAACGGAATATCGGACAACTTCCCCCGGCTCAATATCAATACGTCGATGACTGGCTAAAGACTTTCGAAGCTGATGTGTTGATTCTGGCAATGCAAAGGGCCATTGATCAAGGCGTAGGGAAATGGTCATACATCAACCGCACGTTGGACGAATGGCAGAAACACGGGGCTAAGACCTTAGCCGATTGTAAGGCGCAGATTATCGAATTTGACAGGCAGAAGGAGGAACGGCATGAAAAGTCTCAAGCAGGCACTAGCGGAGTTCGATCTGGAAGAGATCAAACGCAGAGCAGCGGAAAGAGCGAGTTCGCTTTCCTCGACAGCCAAACCCGAACCGGCGGATGATTTATCCAAATATCGCTGTATTAAATGCAAAGATGATGAATTTGTTCTCATACGTAATGAATCTGGTACCGATATAGCCGTTCCTTGCGAGTGCCGGAAAGAAAGGGCAGCTGAACGGCTAATGAAGTCGAGCCGCATCACCCAAGAATTCCAAAGCAAGAGATTTAATAATTTTGTACAGGACGGGCGTCCCCTTCAAGTTATCGATGCCCTAAAAGCAGCATGCAATTACGTGAAGGACGTGGATGATAAAGGAATCCCGAATAGGAGCATTGCCCTTTTGGGACGGCCGGGAAGCGGGAAAACACATCTCCTGATGGCAATATCCAATTACCTTTTAGCCAAGGGTGTACAAGTCTTATATTTTCCCTTCGTGGAAGGGTTCAACGAGATAAAGGGAAATCTCGATACGCTTGAATCAAGAATTTTTCAATTGCAGCAAGCCGACGTCCTCTTTATTGACGATCTTTTCAAGGGACGTAAGGAAATCAAGGACTTTGTTATTGAACAGGTCTTTGCCATTATCAATTATCGATATCTCGAAAAAAAGCCGACCCTGATCAGTTCAGAAAAGACCATAGCCGGTCTATGTGAAATAGACGAGGGCATAGGCAGCCGAATCAACGAAATGTGCCGAGATTACAGAGTGATTTTAACCGGCGGAATTGAGTTGAACTATCGATTGCAGTAGGAGGAAGTATGGAAGAGGATGTAACAGATTTTAAACTTATCGATGATGATTTTGAAGAATTCATGCGGCGGGGCCGGGAAGCGTTCGGCATAGGGGAATACAGCAATTCATTCCCGCTTCCCGCTCCGGCAACGAATGAAGAGGGAGAGGGCAGTTATGGAGATCACAGCCAAGGAAGCGGCCCAGCAGCTTCATGAAATCATGAAATCCGTAAGAGAGACTTATGAACGGAATTCCGAAGAACTCACTTATTGCGATGCGGAGTATATCGACCTGACGCATGCCCTTGAATTTTTGGGGCAGGAGCAAATTGAATTTTTGGACCTTACTAAACAACTGCAGGACAACCGGAGACGGCGGCGCCGGGCAAAGGACGAAAACGAACGACTGCAGCCGCTCTATGATCTTGTAACCCAGAATACCGGGATTGTCGAGGACGTAAATAAAGGGCGGCGGAAAGTGCAGGACATCATCAAAACTCAAGCAGCCCGCTCCTATAAATCCCGCGTTCGAAATGATATGCAATTCCTTTTTGATGAAGCTCGGGCAGCGAGTCGAAATAACCCAACCCATCAAGTGCAGGGAGTGTGAGACATATGTCATTCGTAAAAAAGAAGAAAGAAATCGCACCATGGCGGCAAAACATCTTATCGCATCATAAAGGGCGTCCATCCCGGGCGGATCGGGCGGAGTTCCCGGCAAGTGTGGTGAAAGAGCTGATCAAGGAAGCGGGTGGGCGCTGCCAGTGCGGCTGCGGCCGACCAGATACCGAAACACATCATGTTATGCCCCGGACCCGAGACGGCCGCGGTGTCAAAACGAACGGCATGAGAGTGAACGGCATCTGCAATCAACGGTTTCACGCGAATGAGGAAGAGCTGCAGCACTGGATAAACGTCTATACCGAACGTCACGGCCCTTATTTCTGGTATGACGATCAAGATTGGGAAGAGTATCGCCGGAGAGAGGATGCGGAATTGCAATCAGCAGAGGCCCAGCGCCTGAAAGAGGAACGATTGGAGCCGGTAATGT
Source organism: Paenibacillus sp. NPDC093718 (assembly GCF_050279985.1). Taxonomy (NCBI): domain Bacteria; kingdom Bacillati; phylum Bacillota; class Bacilli; order Caryophanales; family Paenibacillaceae; genus Paenibacillus; species Paenibacillus sp. NPDC093718. The sequence goes on along the minus strand of NZ_JBNNUS010000022.1, from coordinate 30,248 downwards.
CATTACTATCATCTGCCGCCGGGAGACAGCTCAGAGCCAAAGAGAAGCGGCTGTTTGAATCCCTTCCGGATAAGCAAATGAACGTGCTGGCGGATCTCATGACGGATGTAGTGAACGGACTGAACCAAGCAGCGGGTTACTATCCCAAACATGGATACGGACATTATTTCGAGGATTAAAATTAACTCCCAAAGGAGCGAATAAACGATGAAGAAATACGTATTGGTCAGAAAAGAAGATGACGGAAGCGACATTTTTGTTCGTGAATTATCAAGCGAGGACTCATACACAGATGATTTGGGAAATGCGCTTATTTTTGATTCGGAGTATGACGCCCAAAGAGAACGAATTGATGACGAAAAGGTAGCTGAGTTGAGGATTGATGAAATCGGCTGGTCTTATGAAGTCATGTCTTAAGATTCATACCCCATATAAGGAGAGATAACATGAACGGAATCGAATTGACCGAAGAGGCCGCACTAAAGAACATTGTAAGTTATGCACTACACGCGTTCCCGAAGTCATTTATTAACCACAACAACGAAATTATTCTGGAACCGAGAAACAACGTGTATTTTCGACTGGATGACGTTCACACTGAACTGGATTTCAAGTGCAAAATGTTCGCTTGGTTATCTCGGCCAATCGCCAAAGGGTTGAACAAATATTGGGCACCGAAAGTGCTGAGCAGCTTTAACCAATTGTTACGAACAAACTTCAACAAGGACGACATGAATCTGATCTACGACCGGTTAGGAAACGATGTTAACCGACCGCTGGCAATAAAATTCATCGAATCGAACTATGATCTAACGATCCTTAATCGGGAGGGATAAGACGGAATGAGCGACACCATAAACGTTGTTTCACTATCTGGAGGAAAAGACAGCACGGCCTTGTGGCTTTATGCACTGGAACGAGGTGTTAATGTCCTCCCGGTATTTGCGGATACAGGAAACGAACATAAACAGACATATGAATATCTTGAATATCTCGAAAAGCAACTAGGGCCGATCCAAAGAATAAAGGCTGACTTTAGCACCCAAATTGACCGGAAAAGGAATTGGGTGAATACAAAATGGCGTGAAGAAGGGATTTCAGAAGAAGTCATTCAACAAGCTCTATCAGTTCTCCATCCAACAGGGAATCCATTCTTGGATCTGTGTGTGTGGAAAGGTCGGTTTCCAAGTACCAAAGCTAGATTCTGCACTGTTGAACTAAAAGTTCGCCCATTCTTTGATCAAATCTATTTACCACTGCTGGAAGAAGGCAAAAAGATTGTGAGCTGGCAGGGTGTACGGGCACAAGAGAGTTTTGCACGATCACAGCTGCCCGAAAGAGAAGACACTCCTGAAGGCTATGAAATATACAGACCGTTGATCCAATGGACCGTAGAAGACGTATTCGCAATGCATGACAAATACGGGATTGAACCTAATCCACTTTATAAATTGGGCATGGGACGTGTTGGTTGTATGCCGTGTATCAATGTAGGGAAGATGGAGTTGTTCGAGATTGCCCGGAGGTTCCCAGAAGAGATTGCCCGGATCGCAAAGTGGGAGGAAATAGTTAAACTCGCTTGCAAGCGAAATGGAGCATCGTTTTTAGCAAGTAGCGAAGGCGAACACATCTGGGACAAGGTTGACTGGTCAAAGACAGTGCATGGCGGCAAACAGATTGATCTGTTCAAAACATTGGCATTCGATGATGTGCCTGTTTGCTCAAGTCAATACGGTCTATGCGAATGATGAGGAAACTCAGCCTATTCTCCGGGATCGGCGGTATCGACTTAGCAGCACATTGGGCCGGTATGGAGACGGTGGCATTCTGTGAACGTGAACCGTTTCCTCAAAAGGTCCTGAAAAAGCATTGGCCGGACGTACCAATCTATGACGATGTTTGCACCCTAACAGCAGAACGATTAAAGGAGGATGGAATCATTGGCCCAGGTAGAACAATTGACATTATTTCAGGAGGATTCCCATGCCAGCCTTTTAGTCACGCCGGGAAGCGAGGCGGCACGAGCGATGACCGTTACCTCTGGCCTGAAATTGTGCGGATTCTTCAAGAAGTCCAGCCCACTTGGTTCGTTGGCGAAAATGTTGCTGGCCTCATCAGCATGGAGCAGTCCAATAGTGAACTTATCTTGGAAGACGACACAACTGTATGCGAAGAGACGGAAATGGTACTTGAAACAATCAAGAACGACCTTGAAAACTGTGGATATCAAGCCTTCTATGTTGTTATTCCGTCTTGTGCCGTCGGAGCCGCACACCGAAGAGACAGGATCTTCATTGTGGCCTACACCGAGAGCAAACGATCCGGAGAAACGCGGGAACATCAATGCAGAAGATCCGAGGAACGGACTGCCTGGAGCAGTAAAACTATGGCCGACACCAACCGCGAGCCAAGATTGGAAGCCGATCAGACCGCTTGCACCGTCGGAAGCGAATGGGACTCACGGAACCATGTTAGTCGGAGCAGTAGGGCATCAACACCCCAAAGAAGTGGGAGGGAATCTGAATCCCAATTGGGTAGAGTCTTTGATGGGATTTCCAGTTGGTTGGACGGATATAGATGGCCTGCCGGATTAGGGGCAGAACAATACGATTGGGAACCGCCAAGAGTTGCAACTGATGTTAAGGAGCGAGTCGGTCGGCTGAAGGCGCTTGGTAATGCTGTGAACCCGGTGCAGATATATCCGATCATGGCAGCTATAAAAGCAATAGATGATCAACTTTAACCCCAAGGGGAGTCTACCCCCCTCCCCTACCTAACTATAAGGAGGAAATACGATGCAATGGATTAGCGTAGACGAAAGACTGCCCGAGACAAGACAAAGAGTCCTTGTGTGCTTTACGACAAGTTCAGGGAAATCATGGGTAACTTGTGCGGATTATATCGCTCCAAGAACAGTGCTGGAAGAAGACTATATGGATGAGGAATATAGCGGTTCGGGCGATTATGACGAGGAAAAGGATTGTTATTGGACAATGGGCGGTTGGTACGAATTTAATTACGAACCCGAAGTCAACTGGATGTTGAGTGAAAAAGTAACTCATTGGATGCCTTTGCCGAAGGCCATCAAAGCGACTGAATCCGCCTAGGGCAAAGCCCGGGGGCCGAAGCCCATCCATCCCCTTTAGAGAGGAAGTGAAGAAATGAAGATGCGAGCTTTTTATAAACCGCTAAATCGCATGTTAGAACCGGACCAAATTGAGAGCATCAACTTTGATACGAAAGTATTGGGCGTATACATGGAAATGGACGGCAAGGGGTATCACAGATTGCGCTTGTCTGACTTTGAAATCATGTGGTACACCGGACTACCTGACCGTAACGGTAAAGAGGTATATGAAGGGGATATTATTCAGTTTGAAGATATGGGCGAAGTAGGATACGAGTACAAGGAGGGCTATGATTTTACCAATCAAGCCGTTGTTGTATTCGAAAACGGTCGATACACGCTAGATGAATTTTTGGATGACAATAGTGGAGTTATGGAAGAACTTGATGATCACGAAGCAACGTGTTCGGTGATACAGGGCAGTGAGGTAATCGGCAACCGCTGGACCAATCCCGATCTATTGGAGGACAGAGAATGACACACTTTACCATGATCAAAAAAGAAACTGGTGAAGAGATCGGGTGTTCCAACGGGCCATTGCCTAAGAAAGTGCTTGATACGTTGGGTGTTGAGTTGAAAGCAAGTGACGCGGAAAATTGCTCGGATTGTAACGAGGATCTATTGGAGGGTGGATATGAATAACCAAAATTGCCTGTCTTGTATCCATGCATTTTCAGATGACAATGACGAATTAATCTGCACCGTTGAGGAAGAGCATGAAAAGGTTGGTGAAAGCTACTCTTGTAAAGAATGGAGGCTTTGCCCAACTTTTCAGGAGAAAGTAAACGCATTGGAGGTAACCCATGAATAACCAAGAATGGGCAAGAGATATCAAACCATTTGAGTGGGAAGAACTGGACGGTAAGACTCTAAAGATCCGCGCAGGTAAGCAAGAAGGAGTAATGATTGTTGTTGGATACGATCAGGAGACGAAGGATACTTTCGTTCTGCACGAGGAATTTTCCACCCCACCAGTACCCACCATTAAGCCGGGAGATAAAGTCCGACATGCACAATATGGACATGGTGATGTGAAGAAAATCAGCGCTTGGGTCTGGTTCTTTGATGGCCCTGAGTATAAAGCGATAACTCCCGGGGATTTGGAGGTAGTGGAATGAGTAGAGACTGCCAAAAGGATATCGAGTTTTTGAAGAGTCTCCAATCAGAATTAAACAGTCAGGCAAGCGATTGTCAGGCAGCACCGCGTTTTTGGGTGGTTGGCGATTATAGATGGGTTGAATGCAGTCAAGATAACGCTGAAAGATTTTCTGTTTATCTGCCGAGTGCCGGAGAGTCATACGAGCTTAACGGTTATCTTCAAGAAATTAAGGAAGATAAAGAATTATCCGGTGAAGCCTATGAAGATTTCGAAGATATAGTTTGCGAAGTTAGTGCACTTGAATGGATCCAGACGTACCAAGATGAAGATGCTTGTCTTTGTCCAGAACGCAAAGAGCATTTCGTTAGAGAAAATACAATGTTTCTAACCAAATCGGAAGCTAAACGACATATCAAACTAAACCATTATCACTATACAAAAGAAGCCCATACCTATGCCATGACAGCATGGAGAGCGCCAGTAGTGGAACGGTTGTTGCAGATTCTACATGAATTTGACTTTGATTCCCTTTACCCAATGGAGGAAACCAAAGATGTTTAAGGTTAGACGGACATTTAACCACACGATCGTTTATACGGTTTACGGTGTACAGCAATTGGAAAATGGATTGACGCAATTCCTGATATGGAACGACATGTATCAAAAATGGTCTTGGTTTCCGGCAAGTGAATTTGAACCGATCGAACTTCCGAGGGAGGTAACAGAACAGTGACACCTAACACTGTAACAGCAGATACCCATTGGGTATGGACTGATAAGGCGCAAGAGAAGAATCCAAAATATGCAAAGGCTGGGTCCCCTATTTGGTACCATCAGCAGAAGAATGCACCAAAGTTCATGTTAGAACAAGGATTAATCTGCGACTCGACGGAATACGTGAAGGAAGGGCAGGCTGATATATTCGAATACATCTAAAGGAGCGGGGCATATGGAGGCGGTGGAGCAAATGGAAATATGGCCTAGCGTGACGGAAGAAGATGTAAAGGCAGCTAAGGATCTGTTACAGAAATACCCGCTTCTGTGCAGGCGGATCGAAGTGTACTCCCAGAAAGAAAACCTATCGCCCAAGGAAAACATGAGGCTGATTGAGGACAAGCGGAAGAAAGCGGAGATCGAAGCGGGATTCAAACTGATCCTTGACGACCAAGTGAAACGCATTTTAGAGTATCGGTACATCAAGGGCAATAAGCATAAATATACCAGAATTCGGTTCGAATCATCATACAGTGTATCGACTATCAATCGACGAATCGACGAAGGCGTAAGGATCATCGCTGAATGCTTGAAGTTATCCGGCCTAATTTGAAAATCTGACACTAAAGTGAAACTATCAAGAGACTCATTTGATATTAGACTAAATTTAAAGTAGGGACATAGAGCTAAACGCTCGGGTGTCCCTGCTAACCCTTATCATTGCAGGACTCGGTTACATTGTGGGCTTTATGCCTGGGCGTTTATCGCCGGTGATGTAGCAAGCGGGGAATGCAGTTAAGATCACTGCAACTATTATTATGGCCTTCATGGTATAGGCAGGTTCGATTCCTGTCAAGGCCAAACAAGTCCATGGGTGGACATAGGGATATCGAGATACCTATAAGGCGCGGTCTCGGTATCCCAAATCATACAATCACAGGTCGCTGATAACTCAGTGGCTTTTTTTATTCCAAACAAGACGAAGGAGCGCCATTGTGAAAAAGAAAAGCAAGCTCACGGTATATTGTTGTTTAGATAAAGCATGTGGTTGGGAAGAAAGAACACACAAAATACGGAATGGAATTAAATGCCCTAAGTGCAACGGGCCTGTCATGGTCGGTGTGGATTATGCTTTTGGAGAGGATGAGTCAAGATGAACGAACAAATCGAAAACAATTTCAGTTACCATGCACCAATGCCAGGACAACCGGAGATTTATCAAGAGATCCGGGAGAAGGCCAAGGAACTGGCCTACCTTATCGATCAAAAGGCACCGGGAAGCCGTGAGAAGTCACTTGCAATGACTAATCTTGAGCAAGCTGTTTTTTGGGCAAATGCTGCTATAGCAAGAAACTAAAAAAAAGACCCGACATTTGACGGGTCAATCTAGTGTGGTTATAACCTTGTCCACTTTTTCTTTGATTTCTGGTCGGCGTTCCACATACTCTTGAAAAGCTTCTTGTAGTAATGCGCGCTGATCAGTCTCGGTTACAAAAGCCCAGGTACGGAGCGTTTTAACAAACTCGTCAGGAAATCGAAACGATAACGGTTTGTTTGACATGGAATATTACCTCCTGTTCTTAAGAGCTTGGAACAATGCAGCCAGTGAAACAACAAAGGCAGCAATAGCGATGATCAGGGTTAGTGTTTGCATTTTGGGCGCCTCCTATTTCGTAAATTATATTTTACAATATAGTATGCAGAGGGTAAGATAAGCATAAGATGATAGGGTGCAGGCCGGGGATTTCTCCCCGTTCCTGCGGTGTCTCGGCCTCTTACGGTACCAGCGTAAGGGGCTTTTACTTTAGCCTTCGGTTATTCCGCTTGGAAGCTTGGTAGTTAAGCCAAGCTGTTCCCAAGTTGGTAATGGCCGTTAGCAGAAGTACGATTTCTAGAAACCCCATCGTCTTATCCTCCTTTCCGGAGTGCTTACCGCACCCTCTATAAATATAATACCACCATTATGTATTTATGTCAATACATCAATACAAACAATCACAAAGAAAATAAACTATTTTCCGTCTATTAAGCACCTTCGGGTGCTTTTTTCTTTTGCCGAAGGCCATCAATGCGACTGAATAATCCCAGCGAAGCGTGGGCCGGATGGCAAGGTTTTATTATTTCTCATGAAAGGGTTGAAGTCATGAACACCGCTCAATGGGATCAGCTTATGACATCCCTAAGGGATACCGCAGAGATAATGGCTAAGTACCGGGATGAGCTGTTGAAGCAAGGATTCAATAGAAACGAGGCGCTTGTAATGGTTATTGAGTATCAGAATGTTTTGACCGGAAAGAAAAGTTAGGTAATGGCTCTGAAAAAGTTCTGCCGTCACACAGGTTGCAAGCAGCTAACAACAACCGGTTACTGTGAAGACCATCCCAAGCAATCCTATGACCGGAAGCGGGGCACATCAGCGGAGCGGGGATATGATCATCATTGGCGACGAGAGCGAAAGAAGTTCCTGCGAGAGAATCCGCTTTGTATTGACTGTTACGCATTCGGCAAGCTGACACCCGCTACCGATGTGGATCATGAAATACCACACCGCGGGGATCAGAAACTGTTCTGGGATAAAAGCAATTGGCGGGCTCGCTGCCATAGTCACCATAGCCAAAAGACGGCGAGAGAAGATGGAGGGTTTGGGAATGGACAATAAGCTGCAAGCGGGTGGAATGGTGAGCTGTGACGGGTACATAGCACAGTTAAATAAAGACCACATACTTCCAAGGGAAGAAGTTGAAAAGCTCAAGAAATCATTGAATCTCAGTGTAAAGGTTAGGTTCGAAGACTGGTATGAGGTGCTGATTCAGAAGATGGGAAGCGCCTTGCAAGATGCAATCAATGCTGGCATGCCCGGTGAACTGGCAAGCAATGTGTTGAAAGACAGTCTGAGCAGATCCCTTAAACATGCACTAGTGGTTGATACGGGGACCAACAAGAAGGATGCATTGAGCATAGAGTGCAGGATCAGGGCTGCTGTGAATGAGGGTCAAGAATATCAGGTTGTCCACTATAAGCGCGGCGAGGGAGCCACTAAGGCTATACGAGAGATAGCAAAGGAGCGCAGTGATATTCTCGTTGTTGATTTCAAGACCCGGTATAATCGATGGCCTGATGGGACGAGTGGGAAGATACTTATCATAGATGCTCTGCCAGAAGCGGAAGCGCGAGGATGGAAGGCTATTGCTGGGGGAATGAACCGGGTTATCTATGTGAAGAGTTGCGATGAAGGGACCGCCTCATAGGAACGATTCTAAGGGGGCATAGAGGCGTCCATGTCTCGACCCTCCCAAACACACGTCCAAGGGCGCACAAGGGGGAGGGGGGTCAAATCTCTGCGGTCCTTTTGCTAGTTGACCGCGTCCCCCTTATTTCGCGTAAAAACTCGTTTTATGAATTTTTCAGTGATTCAGGGAGGTGAACCCGATGGGACGGAACGGAAAACCGATTGATCTGCACCTCGCAGCGGGGAATCCGAACAGGCTAACGAAAGAACAAATTCGGCAGCGTAAAGAGAGTGAAATCAAGCTTGGAAAATCAGAGCTCGACAAACTGAAACCGCCGGAATTCGTGAAGATTGACACCATTGCTTATTCGCACTGGAAACAATGCATGAAGGAATACAAGGGGGCAGCTGAGCAGGACATAAACCTTTTATCAAGCTCGGATGTCGGCGTGTTGGCAATGTACTGCAAGACCTATGCGGAGTATGAAAGACTTCATAAATCGTACCAAACCATTGATAAAATCGCTTATGATGGTGAGTTTTTAGATGAATATATTGAAGATAGCGCTGAATTTGATCGGAAAGTAAAGAAACAACTACGGGCGATGGTAGCCGTGGATGGGCTGTTGCGGATCGAGACGGCCATCAACAAGAAAATGGACATGCTCCTAAAAATGCAGGACCGTCTTTTCCTGAATCCTCTTGCGAAGGTCAAAAACGTACCGAAACCGAAGGAGAAAGAAAAGCCTGCAAGCAAGTTCAGTAAATTCGGGGGCGGCCGGGGTGTATAGCTCCCAAATCTATCCTTACAACACCGTAACCGAGCTTGACCGGGTCACAGCGTATGCCAAAGAAGTGGTTTCTGGCCGGATTATTGCAGGTGAGACGCAGAAACAGGCCTGCGAAAGGCACCTTCGGGACCTTGAACGGCAAGGAACGGACGATTTTCCGTTTGTATTTGACCCAGATAAAGCCCATGAAATCATTGATTTCGCGGAAAGCTTGACGCTTGCGGAGGGGGAAGAACCCGAACCGCTCAAATTGTGGGGCTTTCAGGACTTCATTTTTGGTAGCTGGAACGGCTGGCTGAACATGGATGGGTACCGGAGATTCCGCACATCGTACGTTCAGGTTGCCCGGCAAAACGGGAAATCGCTCGGGAACGCGGTTCCGGCCCTGTTCTATGGTAATTTTGATGGCTATAATTACCCGCAAGTGTACTGTGCAGCCACAAAAGAGGATCAGGCCCGCATAGTTTTGAAGGAATGTCTTAAATTCATCAATGCCGACCCGGAACTCGGCGGCAGCAAGTATGAAGAGGGGCTATTCACTTCCAAAGAATATAAGAGCACGATCCTTTGCAATATCACCCGCGGGGAAATCAAGGCGATAGGTCGAGATACCGAGACGATAGACGGTTTCCGGCCTTATTTTGCGTCGGTCGATGAATATCACAAGCATAAGACCAATCAGATGTACAAGCTTTTAACAGGGGGCCAGCGCAAACTAAAACAGTGCCTTACATCCATCATCACGACAGCCGGATTCGACTTGAATTTACCGTGTTACGAGGAATACGAATACGGGAAAATGATTCTGGCCGGGCTCCATGATGACGAAACGCATTTCGTGTTTATCTGTGAGCTCGACAAAGGCGATGACATTTGGGATGAAGCCAACTGGCCGAAGGCGAATCCACTCTGGACCGAAGAAACGCTTTCCAGTTTGCGCGGCGATGCTATCAAGGCGAAGAAAAAACGCGGTGCCGATCTCCGGGATTTCATGACAAAGGGCCTGAACATCTGGGTGCAGTTCGCAGATAACCAGTACATGAACATGGAACACTGGAAGAATTGCGAATCTGACTCTACGCTGGAAGACATGCGCGGCCGTGAATGTTATCTTGGTCTGGATCTGTCGTCCGGTGGAGACTTGACTTCTGGGTGTTTGGAATTTCCTTTGGATGATTACGGACCACACCGGAAGTATTATATTCACTCCCATAGCTTCATGCCGTTGAACAGAGTTGACGAGCATGTGCAGTCGGATGACGCTCCGTATGACATCTGGATTATGGATGATTTGATCACCGTAACCGAAACCTTGGGCGGTGTGAAGACGGACTATAAATACATCATCCAATACTACAAAAACCTGATAAAAGAATACAACCTGAAATTAAAAGGCATCGCTTATGACCCACATAATGCGGATGCCTTTTTGTCTGATCTGGAAGAGTTCGGCGTGGATTGTGTCGAGATTACACAAAGCGCCCGCAGCCTCAACGATGCTACAACAGATTTTCGTCTGGAAGTGGAAGCGGGCAACGTGATTTACGATCGTAGCAATAAGTTGCTGACGTGGTCCATGGTCAACGCCAAAACTGTGACCAATAGCTTTGGGGAAATCAAGATTGACAAGGACCCGAACGCCAAGACAAAGCGAATTGACCCGATTGACGCCGTGATTGACGCGCACAAGCTGTGCATGGCGAACAAAACCAAGCGTTCCGTCTATGAGGAAAGGGGCGTACGGACTATTTAATTCAGGAAGGGGGTGAGAACACTGAAAATTCCCATTATTTCACGATTCCTTGAGAAACGGAGCGATTCAAGCACCTTAAGTAATCCGAAACAATGGCTGTACCAAGCGCTGGGGATTCCATTCGGCAAGAAAATATACGTTACTGAGACTTCGGCCATGCGAAGCACCGCCGTTTTGACATGTGTTCGAATTCTATCCGAGACGGTGGCATCCTTACCGCTGCCGGTATACAAGCGATTGAACCCGAGGGGGCGGGAGCGGGTAAACCATCGAATCGGTGAATTGCTGCAGCGATCCCCGAACCCGAGAATGACGGCCTTCACTTTCCGGGAAACCATGATGGTCCACATCCTTTTATGGGGGAACTGCTATGCCGAAATCGAGTATGACAACCGCGGGGATATCATGGCATTGTGGCCGATTCCACCCCACCGCGTCGAGCATATGGAGACGGAAGCGGGCGAACCATTCTTTAGGGTAACCACCGCCGACGGGAAGCAGCACAACGTCCCTGATTATGCGATGTTTCACATTCCTGGAATTGGCTTTGACGGCAAAAAGGGAATATCGGTTATCCAATGGGCGAAACAGGCGATCGAGCTTTCCCTTGCAACCGAACAATTCGGAGCGGAGTTCTTCGAAAATGGTACCAATGTCGGTGCTGTGGTTACCCATCCGGGCACACTTTCGGATCCAGCCTTTGAACGTTTAAGCAAATCCCTGAAAGAAAAATATGAGGGGTTAGGCAAATCGCACCGGCTTATGTTGCTAGAAGAAGGGATGTCTTTTTCTAAAAACACCATTCCGCCAAACGATGCACAGTTTTTGGAAACGCGGAAATTTCAGATTCTTGAAATTGCCCGTATCTTCCGGGTGCCACCGCACATGATGGCCGACTTGGAGCGAGCAACCTTCTCCAACATCGAACATCAGAGCACGGATTTTATCGTCCATTCCGTCCGGCCGTGGTTGATCCGTTGGGAACAAACGATCAATTGGAAGCTGTTTGATGGAACCGAGCAGAAACGTTTGTATGCTGAGTTTCTAATCGAAGGTTATCTTCGGGGGGATTCCGCAGCGCGAGCTGCTTTCTATAAAGAAATGTTTAATTTGGGAGCATTTTCGCAGAATGACATCCGCGAGAGAGAAAACGAGAACCCGATACCCGGCGGGGATCGTTACTTTGTACCGCTAAACATGGTTCCACTTGATCTCTTGGACGAGTATTACAAGGGCAAATTTGCACCAAAAGAAGAATTGAAGGGAGGTGATAACGATGAAGGAGAACAAGAAGGAGCAGCGGGAGCTAGTGCTACCGGGGAGCAAGCCGGAGGTGCGGAAAGTTGATGGAGAGCCGACAAAGATTATTGGATATGCGGTCCGCTGGGATCAGTTATCACATCCGATTTTCGGTATGTTCCAAGAGAAATTCAAGCGCGGGGCCTTTTCTAAATGCCTTGCCGATAATCCTGATGTCTATGCAGCGTGGCAGCACGATTCCCGGGAAGTCTTAGGGAGAACGCCGGGTACACTGCTCTTAACAGAGGATGACATCGGACTTCGTTACGATATTACGCCGCCGAGTTGGGCGGAAAAACACATTGAGACGATCGAGCGCGGAGACGTGCGAGGTTCGTCTTTTATTTTTCGCGCAACTGTGGAGGAATGGGACGAGACGAATAGCGACATGCCGATTCGCACCATTACCGAAGCCGAGTTGTTTGAAGTAAGCCCGGTCACAACACCGGCATATCCGCAGTCAACCGTTGGTATCCGATCAGCCGAAGAAGTGTTTCAAAACCGCAATCATAGTGATGAATCGCTCTTGGGCTACACGGATGAAGAAATTGACATGATCATGCTTGAGCTCGATTTGCGAATGAAAAAACTTAACCTTTAGGGAGATGATCGAATTGAAAAACCTGATCGAACTGAGAAAAAAGCTTGCCGCTAAGAAAGATGAAATGCGCTCGATGATCCAAGGCGCACAAGGTGAAAAGCGTGGTTTCACGGATGAAGAAGAAACGAAATTCACCGCTTTGGAAGGTGAGGCCCGAGACCTTGAAACTGAAATTAAAATGGAAGAGCGGGCACAGGCGTTGGCAATGTCCACAGGCAGCACCAAGCGTACACCAGAAGATCCACAACATGAAGGGGAGTTTCGTGATTTCGGTGAAATCGTTGCAACCTATCGTTCGAATCCGAACGACCCACGATTGAAGGAATACCGTGAACTTGCCGCCGGTTCGAACGTGACAGGCGGTATTTTTGTGCCTCCGCAATACTCGCAGCAATTATTTGAGATTTCAGCAGAACAGGCGATTGTCCGGCCGCGTGCGGTAGTCATTCCGGCAGAAGGAACTTCTCCTGATGCAAGCCTGACGCTTCCGGCCTTGGATCAGGGCACGGGGTCAAACAATTTCGGAGGGGTAGAGGTAACTTGGATCGGTGAAGGTGACGAGAAACCGGAAACGGATGCAAAATTCCGTGATCTGACACTGAATCCGCATGAAGTCGCTGCGCATATCAAAGTCACGGATAAACTTTTGCGTAACGCCCCAGCCGTGAATGAAGTCGTGACGCGTCTCTTCCGCGGTGCAATTGCAGCCGCCGAAGATCAAGCATTCCTGTATGGTAACGGCACGAGTAAACCACTGGGTGCTCTGAACTCTCCGGCCGCGAAGGTTGTAGCCCGGAAGACAGCCAACGTGATTACTTATCTCGATATCGTCGGCATGCTGGCGCAGGCTAAACTTGGTGGAAACCTTGTTTGGACGGCTTCGCAGTCCATCCTTCCTCAGCTTCTGACGATGAAGGATGATAGCGGCAGCCTGATTTTCCAGCCGAATATTGCTAACGCGCTGGGCGGCACCTTGCTAGGCTACCCGATCCGGTTCACGGAAAGCTCTCCGATTCTCGGAACTGCTGGTGATCTCGCATTGTCGGACTTTGGTTACTACGTTATCAAGGACGGCGCAGGCATTTTCATTCAAGCTTCCGACGCTCCGCTGTTCACTCAGAACAAGACGATTATCAAAGCGTTCTGGAACGTGGACGGCAAACCGTGGGTAAATGGTCCATTCACCCTGGCTAATGGTTACGAGGTATCACCGTTCGTCAAGCTGGGCGTACCACAACCATAATCATGAAGCCCGGCATAGTCCGGGCTCCTATTCTAATTAGAAAGCGAGTGGGAAATATGGCAGAGAAAACAAAGTTTTACCACGTCACGAATGACTTTGTAGACAAGGACACGGATGAAGTCATCTCCAAAGGGTCCATCTATGAAGCGGACGAAGACCGGGCTGTGCTGTTGAAAGCCGCGGACGTCATCGGGAAGGAAGCAACCAAAGCCGAGATCGACGAGGCCAAGAAAGCGGCGGCGAAGGATACGGATGGTGGCAAAGATGCTGGCAAGTCTGAATAAGACTAAGCCCTTTCTTGGGGTAGCTCTGGACGACACGTCACAGGACCTTGAGATTATTTTAGCTTTGAAGGCAGCATCGGCAGCCATTGAACGGGAAACGAATCGGAGTTACGAACACAAGCCATATCGGCAAACGCTGGACGGCTCTGGAACCCAATTCCTCCGGCTCCGAAACTTTCCCGTTCATTCCGTTTCCATGCTCAAGGTCGAGGGGAAGGAACAGGATTCCGGTTCTTTCGTGATTGAGTCGGAAAACGGCATGCTGTTTCGGCGCTCTGGCTGGCCCTGTGGCGCCCGTTTGATTGATGTCGAGTATTTGGCCGGGTACATCCTGCCAAGCGACGAGGCGGGCGCACCGGAAGCGACGTTGCCGGAAAATATCCAACTTGCCTGCATCATGTTCGCTCAGATGCTGCTACGTTCCCCAGGTGTGAAGTCGGAGCGGGTCGGTGATATTTCCGTGACTTATGACGATAGTAAAGGGCTTCCGGACGTTGTTAAAGCGCTGATCCAGTTATGAGGTGATCATAAATGCCGAAGAAGAGACGCCGTAGTTATCGGCGGGCGAACATCGAGGTCACAGAAGAAACGTATCTGCCGGGAATCATTGACGCGCTGCAGGAGCTGGTTACTAAAGAGGTTCATATCGGTGCGCAGGGCGATGAAGAACTTGCGATGATTGCCGGTATTCACGAACACGGTTCATTGAAAGCGGGCATACCAGCCCGTTCATTTATCGGAGCGGGGAAGAAGAAGGCGCAAACCCCGATATCTCGGGTAGTAAAAGAGGGCGTTGTCGAACTGGTGACCGGAAACCTTGAAACGGTTGACTTGCTGCGAAAGATCGGCGATGTCGGCAAGGATCGGGTGCTCAAGAACTTCGACAAGATGCGGACGCCTCCGCTATCTCCCCTTTATGCGAGACGGAAGGGGAATAAGAAGATTCTTCGGGATGAAGAACAGCTTCGGGAATCGATTACTGCCGTGGTTGTCAAGAAGAAGGGAGGGCATCGGCGTTGATGTTCCGTTTTAACTCCATCGTGAGGAAATACGAAAAGCCTTATGTGCTGGTACGACCGGGCGAGGACAAAGGTTATGACGAATACGGCGACCCAATCCCAGCCCAGCCCGTACGGGTTTCGTTAAGAGGTCATTTTCAGCCGGTCTCGGCGGATTTGCAGTTGGCCGAGGGCGGGAACTACACGGCGGAAGACCGGGCGCTCTATACGTCACACCGGCATCATTCCGGCGATCTAATCGAATACAAAGACGAGCAATACACTATCGATATGCCGGAGGGCCGAGATTACCGGGATACCAACAAATACATCGCGAAAAAGAGGGTTGTCAATGATCCCGTACAATGAAATCCGTAAGCTGCTGGTAAAAGAGCTTTCAGGGTATACCGGCCTGCAGGTCATTAACATGAACGGCGGCGGCAGCATCCCGAAAACGGCGTTTCTAACGTATCATTTCGAACCCGGATTTGAACCGGTTCGCGGATTCCCGATTGAGGTTCACAAAGGCGATCATATAGAACAAGTGGAGACGGTGGAATTCACCGTCTCTTTTATGTCGTACGCCGATGAAAATCCCATCAGCATGAACAATGCCCTGCTGGCTCGGGAATGGTTCAGAACCGATGGCCGTGAAATCTTAAAAGATGCCTTTTGGATCATCGTTCATGAGGTTGGCCACGTAGAAAATCGGGATATTGCCATAGGTGAAGAGTGGGAACGGCGGCACGGGTTTGAAATCGTATTCCGCATGCCGGATGTGTCACAAAGAAAGCTTTACACGATTGAAAAAGTAAACATAGAAGGAGCTGGTACCATTGTCAGCAATTAAAGACGTAACGGTTATTATTGATATCCAAAAGCCATCGCCGGTCGTTGGTTTCGGTAAGCCGCTGATCATCGGCACATCGGCCACGGCCAAACCGTACAAAACTTACACCGAATTGTCCGAAGTAGCTACTGAGTTCACTACGAGTTCTGAGGTGTACAAGGCTGCCAAGGCCATTCTTGATCAGGATAATCGCCCGCCGGAGATTGCCGTCATGTTGCGGGAAACGGCCGGGACATGGGGTGATTTCCTGCCTACGATCTTTGATAAGGATTGGTATTTTGCTGTATGCACTCGTAGCACGCTGGAAGATATCACGGCCATTGCGGATGCGATCGAGACAGCGGATGCACGGCAATTTGCGGTTAGCACCAGCAGCAAGGACGATTTGACGTCAATTAAGGCCAAGGATTATAAGAACACCTTCGCGTTTTATCATACGAACATTGATAATTACCCGGAGGCGGCATTGGTCGGGGAAGCGGGTTCGAAGCCGGTAGGAAGCATTACATGGAAGGGTCAACGTTTGAAAGGTATTCAGCCATTGGATATTACGGCGGCTGAGCTGCGGGAGATTCATAATCTCGGCGCGATTACCTACGTAACCAAAGCGGGCGATCCGGTGACATCGGAAGGTAAGACGGTATCCGGTGAGTACATCGACGTTATCCATTCGAAGCACTTTGTCATTCACACGCTGGAATATGAGGTCCAGAAGCTGTTCAATAATGCGCGTGACCGCAAAATTGGATATGACAACACGGGTATCGCTCAAATTGAGGGTGTGGTTCGTACGGTGCTGCAGCGTTGCCTGATTCAAGGCATTATCGCCCGGGGGGCGGATGGCGTCGGCTTGTACAGCACTACGTTTAAGACACGAGAGCAAACCACACCGCTCGAGCGGTCCAGCCGGGTCTATAACGGCGGTTCGTTCGCGTTTGAACTGGCAGGGGCGATCCACGAAACCACAATCAAAGGCGTAGTAACCTACTAAGGAGGGAAACCAAGTGGCGACAACTTATGATCCGAAGGATTTGACAGTTATGGTCAACGGCGTATATCTTACCGGTTTTAGTGAGGATATGGCCGAATTCGAAAAGGACGAGGATGGTTACGAGGTAAAAGTCGGAGCTCAGGGGGATGTTGTTCGTTCCAAAATCAATAACCCTTTGGCAACACTGTCCATTACGCTTCTTTCCACAAGCCCGCAAGTGTCCATGCTGGATAAACTGGCCGTTTCCGATGAATTGGTTCCGGTCTCAATTATCTATAACGGAGATCCGAAGGAGACCATCACTGTGACGGAAGCTTATATCAAGAAGCCGGCAGCGCGGTCCTATGGTACCGAAGCCGGGGACCGGGAATATGAAGTGCAGTGCCTGGATGCAACGTACAGCTAAAACCAAACCAAAACATGAAAAGGGGTTTTATAAATGCCTAATTTCAAGCAGAAGACCTATACATCTAAATCCGGTACGGAATATGTATTCCAGTTTCCGGGCGTCCGGTCTGTCTCGAAAATTAACGATGCCAGCAAAAACAAATTCGGCGTGGTCATGGAAGAACGGCTTTCTGATGAAATGCTTAAGCACGTCATTGTTTCGCCGAAATTGAAAATTGATGATTTCCCTTCCTACCAAGAATATATGGAGGTCATCAACGCTGCCTATGCGTTCATTTCTGGCAAGGATGGTGATGGCAATGACGATCAGCAAGCCGGAAGCGGAGAAGAGGGCTAGAAACAACTGGAATATGTGGCGTTTGCTGCTGTCCGACATGAACATCACCTATCGTGATCTCGACCTGATGGATGACGATGACATCATGGAGGCAAATGCAGCTCTGGACATCCACATCAAACAACAGCAAAAGGACTAAAAAACGAAGTGAGCGCCCGCGGGCGCTCCTTTTTGGTTTGGGAAGGGGGTGTGTAGCAGGTGGCTGTAATTAGTAACCTAATGTTCGCAGTCGGCTTTAAGGTCGCCGATGGTGCCTTGCGAAAGGCAGATAAACAAGTGCAGGAAATGGAACAGAATTGGGCGGCTGTAGGGGTTGCTGCTGGTGTCGTAACGGCTGCGGTTGTTGGTATCGGCATAGCGGCGGTTAACGCGGCCAATGAGTTCAATGATTCCATGAAGACCGTGCAGATGGCAACCGGCATGACGGCGGAACAGATGGAAGAAACCAAGGCCATTGCTACGGACCTGTACAATGATAATTTCGGCGAGAATTGGCAGGACCTTGGCAGCGCTATTGCTGAGACGGCCAAAATTACACAGGAACAGGGCGAAGCACTTGAGGAAACGACTCGAAACGCCTTATTGCTGCGGGATGCCTTCGGGTACGAAGTGGGTGAATCCGTAAGGTCTGCTGATACCATGATGAAAAACTTCGGTATCACCTCCGAACAAGCCTTTTCCTTGATTGCACAGGGATCACAGAAGGGTCTGGATTTTTCTGGGGAATTGCTCGATTCCTTGAATGAATATTCGGTTCATTACAAGGAACTTGGCTTTGACGCGAACTCGATGTTTGATGTCATGGCAGCGGGCGCCCAAGAAGGGGCCTTCAATTTAGATAAAATTAATGATGCTGTGAAGGAATTCACCATCCGGTCTAAGGACGCTGGAGACAAGGGAGCGATCGAAGCGTATGAGATGTTAGGGCTCAACGCTGAAAAAATGATGCGGACCTTTGCAGAAGGCGGGCCGGAAGCGAAGGCGTCATTTGATCAAATCATTGCCATGATTGGAGATATCGCCGATCCGGTGGAGCAGAACGCGGTTGCGCTTGGATTGTTCGGTACCCAATTTGAGGATTTGCAGTCAGATGTCATCCTTGCCATGGGCTCCGCACGAAACGAGTTCGATATGACAGCCGATAAGATGGGCGAGCTGAATGCGATCAAGATGAACACGCCGGGGGAAGCGTTTGCCCGGATTGGTCGGCAGATGGAGACGGGGATCCTGAAACCATTGGGTGATAAATTAATGCCGTACCTGCTGGAATTTGCCGAGTGGCTAGAGGCGGCAGGGCCCAAGATTACAGAAGTCGGCGGCGCTGTTATGGATTCGTTAGCAGCCGGGTTTAGTATCGCTGGTGATACAGCAAAGTTTCTGGCAGACAATATCGATGTCATCGGACCAGCATTAGGCGCATTTGCGATAGTAATAGGTATTAAACTAATTCCTGTTATGTGGTCAATGGCTGTGGCAGGATGGGCCGCGGTTGCTCCGTGGCTACCGTTCATTGCTATTGCCTTGGGCGTGGCTGCCGCGGTCGCTGGGGTGATCCTGATTTTCAAAAATTGGGGAGCAATAAGCACATGGCTAACCAATGTTTGGAACACCTTTAAAACATGGGTGGTCGGTCTATTCACCTCAATTGGAGAGTTCTTTGTTACCTGGGGGAATATCATCTGGAATGCCATAACCTCTGCCGTCATGAGTATTGTGAATACCGTGGTTGCGAACTGGCAGGCGTTTAGCGCGATGACACGAGCCGTATTCAATGCGATCGTCGGGTTCTTTACAAGCACATGGAATTCCATTTGGAGCACCATAACCAATATCGCCAATAACATTGCATCGTTCGTTAACGGTGTATGGGAAAAGATCAAGACAACCGCAACCAACACATGGGAAGGGATATCCACAGGCCTATCCAATATGTGGACGAACGTCAAAAACAACTTCGCCAATGGCGTTAACTTCATCACAGGCCTGATCAATGACATGATTGCCAAGATCAATAGCGCATTGTCGATCAAACTGCCGGACTGGCTGGGCGGCAAGGAATTCGCCATTAACATTCCAGAAATTCCGGAAATCCCGGTTGACGGCAGCCATGCCAATGGTCTTGCGAATGTTCCGTTTGATGGATATATTGCGGAGCTGCATGAAGATGAACGGGTACTAACGGCAGAAGAGAACAAGGCATATTCGGCCGGGGAGTCTTCCTTGGCACCGGCTCGAGCGAGCAGCGTAGGCGGCGCAATATCAAGGCAAGAAATCAGCCTGAACATAAATTTGAATGGATCTTCGGTTGGTCCGGCAGAAAAATCGGTGCTGCTGGCTGAAATCAACGCTCTGTTTGAAAGCGTCATGCGCCGAAACGGTTTGGAGGTGGCAACGGATTAATGGCAACCATTAACGGGCATTACCTCTTGGTTGAAGATGAATCATATGACTTTTCCATTGACGTTACGGATCAGCCGGTGGAAAAGGATATCGACGTTACGGACCATGTGCAGCGGAAGCCGCGCGTACTTTCCTTGACCGGTGTCGTGGTAGAGAACGCGGCCAAGTTTGAAGCGTTTCTCAAGGAGGCAAGCGAGAAAGGGACCATTGTCCGGTATGTTGGCCGGACGACCTTCTCAGGCTTGATTACAGGCTTTGCACCGAGTCGGAACTATAAGAACGCAACCGGGTTTGCTTATTCGTTGACGATTAAGGAAATCCGGGTTGCAACTACATCTTACGTTAACGACTTGCCAGTGCCAGTGAAAGCCCAAACGGTTAAAATCGTCAACTCCGGGACCAAGCAGACCAAAGACAAAAAGAAAAGCAAGGCCAAGTCCAAAACATCGAGCAAAAAGGATTCCAAGAGGAAAACGTCCAAATCATCGACAAAAGAGAAAGTGGAGAAGGTCAAATTTAAGCCGGGCAGCCCGTGGGCGAATTGAGGTGACACATGGAGTACATCGACATTGAAAAAGAACAAATCCCCTATCGCTTTGATATTTCACTTGCGGAAGAGAACTTCACTTTTGAGGTCCATTACAATGCCGAGTATGACTTTTTCACAGTGGACCTAGAGCGTGACGGGGAGGTTTTGGCCGTCGGTGAAAAGCTAATCTATGGCATGCCGCTATTTTATGACATCATGGATAACCGATTCCCCAAGCTGCCAATCGTGCCGTTTGACGAATCGGACAAAAGCAAAGCTGTGACATGGGAGACGCTCGGGAAAAGCGTCTTTTTATATGTGATTGAAGGTGAGGACGATGAATAATTTCGGTCGGGTGGCCGAGGTCATGACGGAGAACATGAAGTTTTCAATGGATGATTTCAATATTGAGGCGACGATCCCTTTTGATAACGATACGCTGCCGAATGAGGCGGAGATCAAGATATGGAATCTTTCTAGTGACACGCTGAACAACATCAAGCGCGGGAAAGTGCTGATGATGAATGCTGGGTACCGGGATGATTCCGGAGTCGTGCTTCACGGCTATATTTCCAGTGTGAAGACTCAGCGGGACGGCGTGGACAAAATCACGATCATCAATGTACTTGATTCACAAGACCTGTCGAAGCGGGAGGTTAAGGAAATCGCCTACGCCAAGGGCACACTTGCCAGCCACATCATTAAGGAAATGGCCCGGTATATTGGGTTGCCGGTGGCTCAAATGCAACTCAACCAAGACTACCGTTATCAGGACGGCTATACGGCCAAGGGTCCAGTGACTGAAATCATTTCCAAGGTAGCGAAGGACTGCGGCACATCCGTTTACATCAATAAAGGGAAATTGTATGTGCGTAGCCTCCGAAAGGGCGGGGATAGCGTATTTAATCTGACCAAGAAAACCGGATTAATCGAGTCGCCCGAGTATTTCGAAGGCACCGGCACGAGAGGGTATAACGTGAAATCTCAGCTGCAGTACCGAATTACCACGGCTTCGGTCATCAATCTGGAAAGCGAACAGTTTAGCGGCAAACTGCATGTTCGAAGCGGCAGCCATCACATCAGCCGGACAGGCGATTTTACAACGGATATGGAGGCGTTGTTATGAGCAAAGCGGATGCGGCAGGCACTTTATCCAAGCTTATAGATGGATTCGTTAACCGGGCCATGGCCGGGGTACATGTGGCGATTCCGTGCCGGGTGGTGACGTTTGATGAAACGACATGCCGGGCGGATGTGCAGCCCCTTGTGAGAATAGGGAACGATACGCCTGCCGTCATTCAATCCGTTCCGGCTCTTGGTCGGAAGCGAAAGATTGGACCGGATATCGAGGTAGAGAAACCATTCTATGAAAAAGGCGATGTGGTTTATGTGGTATGTGCGGACCGGGAGATTAAGAATACATTACGCGGTCAAGTGGCCGCGCCGGACAGCGCCCGGACTCATGACATCAATGATGCCGTAATAGTGGGGGTGTTCATATGATTTCACTGAAAGTGGATGACACCGGGGACCTTGTCTTCACCGGCGGCGATCTGGCTACGATCGAAGGCCCCGAAGAATTGGCACAATGCTGTCGGCTCGGGATCGGAACCAATAAGAACGAATGGTTTCTGAACCCGGACATGGGGATTGATTTTAAATTATTCCTTGGTAAAGACGTGGATGAAGCGCAAATGATTGACGAACTAACGGCCGGATTGCTGCAGGATGCCCGGATCCAGTCGGTGGAGAATGTGGAGTTCACCATTAATCCCAAATCACGGACGATGCTTGTTACATTTACGGCAACCGGGACGGATGGGGAGACGATTCAAGAAGAGGGGGTGAAGTTCGGTGCTGGATAGAACCGGATTTAAACGGCGGCGATTCCAAGACTTGTATGACGAAATCGAGGACAAGGCAAAGGAAGCCTTTGGAGAAAACATTAATACGTCTGAAGGTTCGCCGCTGGGGATCATCCTGCGGCTTTTTGCATGGTTCTTGGCGATGGTGTGGGGCACGGCAGAGGACGTATACAACAGCGGTTACAAGAATACAGCCGTAGGGAACAACCTGGACCGGTTAGGCCCTTATTCGGGGGTCACGCGGATATTGGAACAATGGGCGACCGGGACCGTTACAATCTCAGGGACTCCGGGCCGGACCGAGGATGCAGGATTTCAGGTCACTACGGAAACCGGCATTTATTTTGAAACGACGGAACCTTTCACGGTGGGTGCCGACGGCATGGCGACCGTGCCGGTCGAAGCCTTAGAACCCGGCTCACAGGGCAATGTAGCCGCCGGGTCAATCACTATTATTGTGAATCCGAATCCTGATATCACAGCCGTAACGAACCCAGAGCGCACCCAAGGCGGACGGGAGAAGGAAACGGATGACGAGTTTAGGGACCGGATGGATCAGGCGGTGGCCGGGGGCGGCGCTGCTTCCTTGGATGCCCTTCGCGGCGCGCTGCTACGGCTGGAAAATGTACGTGCGGCTGCCGTGATCGAGAATAACACCATACAGACGGACAGCGCCGGACGCCCTGCTAAATCGTATCAAGCGTACGTGCTGGGGGGAGACGATCAAACCATAGCCCAAACGATATTTGATAAAGGAGCTGTGGGGATTGAATCCCATGGCGATATTGCCATGCAAGTCATGGACCTTGGCGGATATCCGCACACCGTCAAATTCAGTAGAGCGCAGGAAGTCGCCTTACAGATAGAAGTGGATGTTACCAGAAATGACAGCTATCCGGCGAATGGTGATGATTTAATACGATCGGCCTTGGTCCGGTATGTCGGCGGCGAGGACGGCGGCAGCTATTACAACGGTCTGAACATGGGCGCCCAAGTGGTTTATACCCGGCTGATCAGCGCGGTGTACAGTGTCACCGGCGTTGAAGATGTTGACATCCGGGTGGGAACCGGCGGAACGACGGGAACGGGCAATGTTGCTATCGAGCCTTTCCAAGTCGCGCAGGTGAAGGCGTCAGATATTGTGGTGACCAGTCATGTTTAGCTTGAAGGATATGCTGCGGCGATTTGCCGACGCCTACAATAAGGATCCACAAAGCAATCTCGGGAAACTGGTAGGCATTTTACACGGGCAGTTGCAGCAGGTAAACGAAAGCCTTGAACGCATCCGGGAATGGCGGTCCATTGATGATGCAGAGGGTACTACGCTGGACCGAATCGGGGAAAACATCGTGCAAACGCGAGGGGCATCCACGGACGAAGTTTACCGGGTGCTCCTGAAATCCAAAATCGCGCGTAACCTTTCCAAAACGGACGTGAACACTATCATTCAGGTCCTATCCCTTGCGCTGGACTGTCCGTATTCAGACATCCGTATTGTCCCGAAACATAACGATCCTTCGGAGCCGGAACCGGCAGCGATATCGTTGATCAAAGTTCCGACAAAACGGCTGAATGAAGTGGGGATGTCTCCCTTACAGTTTGGGCAGATCATTCAGAAGACGGTAGCCGCTGGCGTTCGTGTGGCCCAAATTGAACTAACTGGCACGTTTCAATTTTCTTCGAAATATGCGGAGCTCGAAACCGGACCGACTGGATTTGCAGATGAAGCAATGACAACGGGCGGGACCTTGGGAGAAGTTTATATCCCGGGTAACGATTATCCATTACCAATATAGGAGGGATTACTTTGGCATTTGATAAACAAGTACCTACTTGGGGTGCGCCCGGTGTGGAGCCTCCTGAATCGAAAAAGCAGGAAGGATGGCAAGTGAACGACAAACCACCTGCCGCATGGTTGAATTGGTTTATGTCGTTGACGGCTGAATCACTGAAAGAGCTCCAGCAAAAGGCGGCCGAAAAGTCTGACATTACGACGATTAATAGTGAAATCGATGGTTTAAAGCAATCTGGCGTTGACGGTAAAAACCGATTGGAAACCGCCATCATCGCCAAGGAAGGGACGGTTTCCAAACAGAGTCAGGTAGCTACGTTTGAAGAGCTGGATACAGGGATTCGATCAATCCCCACTGGTACCGATACAAGTGATGCAACGGCGGCTGCTGGAGATCTCTTGGCACCTAAAACGGCATACGGTCCAAGCGGGAAAATAACTGGAACGATACCTGTACTCACCGGAATTAGAAATGCTACTGGAACTGCTAAATGGGGTGATGGTGCCTTAGCCGTATATCCCGAAAAAGGATATCAGAAAGGCGGTGTCGGTGACGGTGAAATCAAGGTGACAACCGCACAATTAAAAGCTGCTGAACCCGCCCTAGCATCCGATAAGATTTTAAGTGGGAACAGCATCTATGGGGTGCCTGGAGGCATTCCAAACCGAAGCGCAGAGAACAACCATATGCCTGGCCTGGAATCGACGGTTTGGCCGGGGGACCGGTTCTTTATCCGGCCACCTCATGGTTTTTTTAACGGCTCAACATGGGTAACAGCGGCGGTTCCTGGACTCACTGCCGCGAACTTGCGGAAAGATGTAAACGTGGCTGGGTTGATCGGTACTCTAATGGAGGGTAAACAACTATTCTATGCTGAGTATCCTGGTGACGGCACTGAAAGAGCAATTAACCCAGGTATCTTGTTTAGAGCCGGTGTTATTTATAACGATCAAGGGGGAACAGCAGGACTCATTGTTACATCTTCAAATAATGTTATAGTCTTTAATTCGAGTCAAATATATTCTCCATATATTTTCTACCCAACCACTACATCTTTTACATTATCTACAAGAACAAACTCGGGCACACATTATCTTCATTTATATGGAAGATAATAAATAGGAGGATATATTATGAAAAATATTGGAAATCGTATTTATTTTGATAAATTAACTGGTGAAGTAATTATTCAAACTGGTCATAGAAGAGTTTTTGACGAGTACGTAGTGCCCACTGTTGAGGATGATTTCCGGGCCTTTGTTAAATTAAGTGAACGGAATCCAGAAACAGTTGGTGTTCTTGAACTTGAATATGGTCAATACGCTCAAGACTTTGCAGAATCAGACGGATACCAGATAAATCCTGAAACATTAGAACTTGAATTCTTCTACCGGGACCCGAACGATCCAGAACAGCCGCCTGTTTTTCAAAAGCCCTTATCCGAAGAAGTCGAGGCATTAAAGGCAGCAGACTTGGATAACAAAGAAGCCATCGCGTTGCTGTTTGAAATGCAATTGACAGGAGGTCTGTAAAATGGATAAGCGAGCAATAGCGAAGATTTATCTTGATTTGGTCAAAGCGGGCAGACGTGATGAAGCCAGCGTCCCGGTAGAAATCCGCAAGGAATATGATGAATTAAAAGCTGAGTCCAATGCGTAAGCTGCGGGAACGGCTTTTTTTGTTGTCCTTGAACCTTCTGATGAAGGGAGGTGAGAAGCTTATGACAGAGCAGCAGAAGCGTGTATTTGCTACAACGTATGTGCATCTGATCCTTAACGGTCGTCGGACGATCGAAGAGGTACCTGCGGTAATTTTGGATATCGTGAAAGCGGATCTAGGCATTACAGAGTAAGCTGCGCCGTAAGGCGTATTTTTTATGCCCCTGGGTGGTCCGGGGGCTCTTTTTATTACAGATAGATGATTGGGGGACGAGGGGATGACAACAACACAAGGGGTGGGTGACGTGCACGATGTAAATACATTGGTCAGTCTTCAAATTCAGCTCGCCAGAATTGAGGAGACATTGAAGCCGCTTGCCGCTTTGGTGCCGTCCGTAGCGGATGTAAAAGAGACATCCAGAGAAGCATTGACGTGCGCGCAGCAAGTAAAACAGAAGCTTGAGGGCTTGGAAGTTGAATTTAATCAGACGAAGATCATCGCAGAGGAAGCACTGCGGAAAGCGAACGCTGCACTTGAGACGCAAAAGGCGCAGGCAGAGGACCAGAAGTGGTTTAAGCGTACGTTCTACGGGGTGGTAATCACCGGTATTGCTGGGGGAATCGTCGCTGCGGTCTGGACCGGTATCAAATTAGCTGCACTTAATTAATAGGAGGATGAATGATTATGGAGTGGAACATGATTTTGGATTATATCAATGCTGAATTGGTTGGGGTCGTCATTGCTTGTTGGATTATCGGGTACGTTTTAAAGCGAACACCGCTTATCCCTGATTGGTCGATTGTTTATTTGGTCACAATCATCGCGATTGTGTTTTCCTGCATGTTGCTGGGTTTCACGGTCCAAGCAGTCATTCAAGGAATCCTGTGCGGTGCCGTTGCCGTCTATGGTAATCAGTTAATCAAGCAGGGTAAAAAGGGAGTTGATCAAAGTGATTTATCGTAGAGACCATATACCCAAAGAGACGGCGTGCAATCGTCGTCCTGGATATGGGATGGCACCGACATCAATAACTATTCACAATACTGGAAATCCCTTGTCATCGGCAGCTAATGAGCGTGGTTGGTTGACGAATCCAGCCAATCCACGGCAAGCATCATTTCATATTGTTGTAGACGAGCGCGAAGCAATTGAATGCATCCCCTTAAGTGAAAATGCTTGGCATGCCGGTGACGGTAGCGGATCAATGAGCGGTAACCGGACATCGATCGGCGTTGAAATCTGCGAAAGTGGAAATTATGCCAAGACATTAGAAAACGCCGTTAAACTGGTTGCCGGATTGTTAAGAGAACGTGGATGGGGTGTAGATAGGCTTCGTCGTCATTGGGATTGGAGCAAAAAGATTTGCCCACGACTTATGTATGATGATGGCAAATGGACAGGCTGGACCGATTTCAAGAACAGGGTCAACGTAGAGTTGAAGGGAGCTGTTAATGTGAAACAGGATAGCGAAAAGGTAAATGTTATCGTAAACGGCAAGAAGATCAAGGACGGTAAGCTAGTGGATGGAGTGACCTACGTTCCCCTAAGAGCCATTAGCGAAGCATTTGGCGCGAAGGTAGAATGGGATAACAAAACAAAGACAGCGGCAATAACCAAGTAATACCCTAAGACCCTATCGGCTATGTGCTGATAGGGTCTTTTTTATCTTATTCTAAATTATCTATCGCGTATTGCGCTTCTTCCTTAGTGAATTTTTCACCGTATTCCGAAATCAATTGATCGTAAATAGCGTCATCTGACATATTCATAGATTCTGCATACTGTTCCGCTTTTTTTAATGCATTTTCTTTCCAATCGAATACAATGTTATCGATAGCATATTGAGCGGCTTCTTTAGGAAAATTCTCTCCATATTCAGAAGTTAATTGATCGTAGATACCGGCCTTTGACATACTCATAACTTCCGCATACTGTTCGGCTTTTTTCAATGCTGATTTATGTTCCCTAGGGACATCTTCTGTCTTTGCCTCTTCGGGTTTCTCGACTTCCTTCGGTTTCGGGTCTTTATGAAGTTCTTCGAAATCTTCCCCGCCCAAGGCTGTGTATTTGTCTTTGGCGTTCCTAAGATCATCCTTCTCAACGGACTTTACGAGTTCGTCATACTTTGCTTTGTCATCGCCTTTGAGTTTGTTTAACTGCTGATTTAGTACACCCACTGAAGAATTATATCGATCCTTTGATATTGTTCCACGAACTGTTAGTTGGATATAAGATCTTGCTTCATTCAACATAATTTTTCTATAACTTTCCTGCCATTCTTCCTCAGTAGGTTCATTATTTTTTTTATTCTCACTTGATTCGCTATTCTTTTTTTGCTCATCTGTATCGGTTTTAGTGGTATCGGTTGAATTCTCAGAAGCAGTGACTGGTTTATTTGTAGGGGATGTCCCCATATCCGTGTTAAATGCACCGATCAGAAATACAACAAAGCAGGCTACGGAAATTAGCAAACTCCTTTTTGCTTTCCCATTCTTTTTGAAAAGCGAGACTATTGACATGATTAGAAAAACAACAAAAGACAGAAACCCTATAATACTTATAGCTTCCATTACTACAAAAGCACCCCTTTGGAAATTAATATGAACACGAGGTTAGTCTAACAGAACTAGGAAAATATTTCTATTGCTTTGTGACTTGTTTTTATATTTTCTACGAACTTTAATATTTATTCCATAACTCTTCCGGCCCAGTTCTATCCCCATAATGACTTATATCTAACCCGAGGTATTTACGCATCAATACAGATGCCTCAGCCGTTAAAAACTCCCATCGCAATTCTATTTGTGATGTATAACCACGACACATGAATTTTGCTTTCTTCCCGATATCGGTTGCTTTTTCCTCGTACACTTTGATTCCCTTTAACCAAAAGTGCCTCTTCACTTCCATTAGTTCTTTATGTGCTCGATCGATTGCTGCCTTTATTGCATCTATATATGGTTCAGGAGTCTTTAGGTTTTGTTCGATGTACCTGCAATCGCGTTCGAATGCGCTTATGACCATTGGCAACAAAATATATCGTTTTACATAATGACGATCTTCACTTGTGATTGCTTCTTGGTAGCTCATCTATAGTAACTCCTATACATTGGGATCATACGTTCTATCATAGCTTTTCACAAAAGTGAAAACAAGTCTTGATAGGAACTAGTGTTCGTTGTATGATGTTTCCAATACTACAACCGAGGTGACACGACATGGAAACTTACTCATTCACTTGTGAAGCGGTTACAAACTTTAGAGAAGTTAAGAAAGTGATTGCAAGACATGAATCAAAAATGAAGTCGCCGTGTTATGTAAGCTTGTTAACGGATAAAGGTGTGAAGAATTACTATGCTGAAAAAAGCAATTTATCTTTGAAAGATGCCGGATGGATTGTGGTGGAAAAAAGAGAGGATTCGAACACAGATCAACAATGTAATATTTTACCAATTGAGGGGTAGAGGAAAAAGAGGTACAATTTAACAAAATGGAGCAAAATGCTCTGATCATCTCAAGAGGGTGCGGTATTCCCGCTACTTACTCTTCTATCCACTCATACAGATTTTCCATACTGCACTTAAGTATTTTCGAGGCGATATACATATCCTCAGGCGACATCGTTCTTTCGTTTCGGCAGAAATGTGAAATCATCCTAGGGTGTCTTCCAGACCTAACGGCGTAGTCATTTTGTGACATTCCCCTAGCTATGAGCAGATCAGGAAGTAAGCATCTCCCTCTGGAGACGCGTTTCAATTTGCTTGCTCCTTTCGAAGGACGGTGATTCAAGGATAAATTTTACCATGTTATCTCTTGAGGTGTAAGTACAACGAGAAAATACGGAGGCTGAGTTGTATGAATAAGGGGAGTAAATACAGGCGGGGCGAATCGATAGGATTAAGAGAACTAAGGGAGTCGAGAGGATTAACTATTGAGTCGGCGGCAAAATCAATTGGTATAAGTGGATATCAACTTGATCACTACGAAAATAATCCTGGTGATACACCTGTATCAATTGCTATAAGGATCGCGAGCGTCTTGAATTGTGATTATGACCTTATTACATTCGCAGGAAAATAACATGAAGAGCCCAAACGTCTGCTCGAGACGAAGGGCTCTTTTTTTATAACTCCCCACAATCCACCCACAAAAACACGTTCCAAAGCCTTACATCGTATTCCTTCGGTTTCCAACGTGAAATGTCGAGAACCCACGTGGATATTGGATTCCTTCCAAGTATGTCCTTCCGATTCCATCCCTTCTAGATTTATTTCGATA
>NZ_JBNNUS010000021.1:0-43970 GCF_050279985.1 Paenibacillus sp. NPDC093718 | reverse complement strand
CATCGCAACCATGACAGGGATCGAACTTACCCCTTGTATTAGAAGTATGTGGAATTTATATTTAGATGGCTTTTTGCTCTTCAGAAGGTAAAAAAACAAGCAGTATATGCCTATAGTCAATACGTGGTTATTCCCAGCCTAAATAGAATCATTCATAACGTATATGGCATGGCATAACGACGCAATATATTCAACTAAAGAGTAACGATAGCTCAATAAAAGCAAGAAGCAGCCGATTAACTTGGATCGGCTGCTCTTGTTCAACTAACGGGCAGATTACCGTAAAAGATAAGCCTTTAACAGCAGGTTTTTGTATCTGACCGATGACTATATCTTATAAACATTAAAGTAATCCCCTGGAGGTGATAAGTGCAAATATGAAAAAAGTCACCGAAATGACAATGATCTTGTACAATTAGACATCGACTCAACAAAAAGACGTGACTAGACTGAACGTTCATAGTGATCAGGGGATTCCACTACACGTCTCATGCCTTAATAAAATCCATCTTTGTCGAATCTAAAATTTAAGATGTATATAAAGAATTTGATTATCATTATTAGTCCAAAGAAATGATCTTCTCGAATGATGTACCAAGAAGCTAAGAGCATTAGAGTCTTTAAGATTATCTGATAAGCTCCAACCACTTGGGGTGAAAAGAAAGTCCTGATTCTTATAACAACTAGAAATGAAAGCAAAACTATCATCGAAAAATTTGAATCTTTCAACATTAATTGAATCTCTGTGCATTATCTCGTATATGTTAACATCATTTGTTTGAGGTATTGGATTATAATTGGAATCCGATAACATGAATAACTCAGTAATTATATCTGGTTCTTCTTTATTTATATTGATTTTATTAAGGTATTGTAATGTTTCCTCACGAATATATTGTAAAATGAGCTGCTTTATAGTGTTGTCACAATATGCGACCTTTACATCTTGAAAATGAATGGCTAATTCGTTTTTTGCAATTTCGTAATCTTCCTGGTTTGTGATAGGTATGTACACGACATTCGTTTCCCCTGAAGAAAGGGAAAGGCGCAGAAAAAACTCTGCAAGTGGTGAAATATGAATTTTATCGCTGTAGGCTGGGACTATCCTTTTTATTCTAAGCATCTCGTCACTGTGGTTATTATTCCCACCCTTTAGCAACTCTTTTTTTTCAAGAGAAGATAATTTTCTCAGCCAATGCAAATTACTCACTCCAATCTGTGTAGAAAAAAATAGTAACCTATGATCATAGGTTACTATTTTTGTTCGATTTAATTAATCCAGAAATTAGATGGATCATATCCACCAGGAATGTAGACACCATTTTCAACACAAGTAAATGATCCTGATAATCTTGCTCGATAATAACCTGGTTCACTAGTGAAGAATCCTACATTACGTATTGTTGCCATTGGGGGGGTAACGCCATATTCAAATCGATCACTGTCAACGACATTCCATTTGAAGTTTTCCCACTTTTCATAAATTACATATACTGCTGAATATTTAATGAGATCGCCAGATACTGTGATAGTCCACGGGCATTCCGCTGTATCCCCAGACACTGTACAGAGTATTGTTCCGAAACCGCTTGCCATCGGGCTGATTTCTGAGTTGGAATTCTCCGGCGAAACGTTCTGACTGCCCGAGTTAATTTCTGACTCAGGGATAAATATTGTTGAGCCTACATTATCTTGGTCTGAGTTTTGAATAATTGTCTCGTCAGCAAAAACAGGAATTGCACTAATGGTTAAGAAAAGAACAACAGTAAGAACGATGGAAAAAAACTTTTTCATATAATAAATCCTCCCATTTTATGTATTGATTTTCTAAATTACAACCTCCTATCATTTAATAATATATTTATAATGCAATTCTAATTTATGGAAATATTCTTGTCAACAATTGTAATTAAAATTTGTGGTAAAACAGTGACAAGAACATGGTACCCTTGAAAGTTGCTATTTTTGCGGCCTTTTTTGTTTTATCGGTACAAGCTCTTGTCTCGAGCCGAGGACAAGAACTTGATCCGATTACCGATTTGACACATATCCAATTAAAATTCGACAGCTCTTTCATTAACCTAACGAGCAGATTAGCTAAGGAATTTGAGAATTTGATAAGCGCCAATTGACGTTATACTAACGGGAAACGATAGTTGAATAAACGACCAAGACTAAGCTGCCGGCGTTGATCGGCAGCTTCATTACGCTAACGGGCAGGATAGGTTAGTTGAAGAAACATGTTTTCGCTTTGTTCATCAATCGGGCCATATTTTTAATTAAGGATAGTTGTTATTCATTTGGGCAAAATATGATTTCTTAAGTCTTTTTAGGTGGAGGGATTGACGTGAGACTTCGGATTTTATTACTACTCACTCTCATCTGTTTTCATTTTTCGCCGATAGCCAGTGCAGAAGCCCCACTAACAGCTGTATTTGTCCGTGATCATCAGTTATGGCTCAAAAAGGATGGTCAAGAAATACAACTTACGAAGGACCGATATGTGTATTCTCCGAAATGGTCATATGACGGTCGTTTCATTGGATTTATTGATGGTGATGAAAAGGGGGGGAAATCGGATTTATTCATTTATGATACAAAGGAAAAAGAGATCTACCAACCTTACGTAAGGGTCGAAACATCCGACTTTAAATGGTCCCCGAACAAAAATCAGTTGGCCTACACGGATCATGGTCTGTTAAAGGTGACAAAAATAAAGAATGGCCGGCCGCAAGGATTTGAAAATGTCTCATTAGGCGTTAGTGGTTTTGAATGGTTTCCGAACGGGAAAGAATTTATTGTTTCCTCACAATCCAACTTACTTCCTACAGGATGGAGTCCAATTCCACTTTATAGAATTCCAGTAGATGCAAATCTTGCTAAAGGTAAAATAAAGCCTTTTTATACGATTCAAACTAAAGTACCTGACTTGTTTGGGATTGATGCCGATTATTTTAAGTGGAGTTCTGATGGGAAGTGGGTTAGCTTTTTAGTTCTTCCTACAATTTCTTGGTCCATGGATAGTAATACGTTAAGTGTTTTATCTTCACAAGGAAAACACTTTCAAGCATTGGGGAAAATGTTAGGGTTTAAAGACTGGTTTAAGTGGGCTCCTTCTGCCAATCAATTGGCTTATATTTCAGGAGAAGGAAGATTTTTTATTGAAAACAAGACAACGACGATTGCCGAAATACCAACATTTAAACAACAAGAAGAACACACACCTAAAGGATTTGTAGACCTTGATCTGGAATGGTACTCTAAAGATTTGGTAATTGTGGCTCGTGCGAAAGAGAACAAGGAGTGGGAAGAAGGACGTCCACCAACTATGTTCACATCACTTTACGCTATAAACATAAGAACAGGAGAGCAAAAACAATTCTCATTTCCAGGGAAGAATGAACTTGACGAAGATCCTCAAGTTGTCGGGCCATACCTTACTTGGTTTCGAAAGATGACAGAGCAACCTAAGGGTGATGTATGGGTAAAAAACACTTTAAATGGTCAAGAGCATATATGGCTTAAAAATGTGGATTACGCTCCAACATTTTTAACACCGTAGTAAAGTTCATTAGTATATGCTGAATAAATCTTATTCAGCAATCGGCGCGATTGTTTAATAAGCATCTCTTTCTTATTCAACTAACGGGAAACGATAGCTCAATCAAAGTAAGAAGGCAGCAGATCATTGTGATCGGCTGCCTTTGTTAAACTAACGGGCAGATTAGTTCAATCAAGCCACTATACTTTGGGAACAATTAACTTTGAGATCTCGCAGGATAAGACGCATCAATTGCCTCTACAGTCTATGCACTTATGACTTCTAACAGCTGTCTCTGTCCTCGCCAGGCGTTATCTCCATTCAGACCTCGGCACCTTAATTGTTAGAAACAAAGACAGCCTCTATTCTTGTTATTTATTTTGAAAGGATAGCCCCGGAAATATCGTATAATCATTAATTTCAATTATTCCCGATTTTGTCATTGATTTAATTTTGCCCTGACCGATTTCAATATCCCATTCTTCTCCAAAGAGCTTTTCTTCATTAAAGATCACTCTTACTCTCACCTTAAACGTTTCTTTGGATTGCTGAGCATCGACAATCTCATAATCAATAATGGACGGATACATACCGCCGATGGGGATCATGTCAAATCCCTCAACAGAAATTGATTTGATTAACTCATCATCACGAGTATCAAAACCAGCGATATAAAGCGCGATAAGATTTTTGACTTGTGACCAGCCACTACTAGATATATCAAGGTTTTGATTCCAAACATCTTCCTGTACTTCTGACCTACTACTTTTTATTGAAACTGTTTGATTCTTCTGGTCCCAACTAACGTTAGCGCCCAATGCTTTTGAAATGACGCTTATTGGCACCATTACTCGATTGTTACTCATCTGTGGTGCAACATCCGTTTTAATTTGTTTGCCGTTTACGACGATTTTGATTGTTCCTTTTGCAAAAGCCATACCAACCGTTGCGGTTAAAGCAATTACTATTGCAAATAACGAAATTATTAGCTTCTTTTTCATCAATATACCTCCACAATAAATATTGTACATAATAAATATGGGAAAAAATGAATATAGTTCCAATCTTACAACCTAATTATATTTAAGCATTTATTGTAAGTCCAATAAAAAAATCGAACAATAATTGCTGAGAACGGGTTCTAATTAAGCAAAGGATAATTGCGTGTAAGGGTAAATTACCCCATAAAAGTATGTGAGATAAGTGAGGAATTGATTAGAGTCTTCTGTTCTTTAAAAAAATGGATACTAGGTAGTTTTATTCTCCACCTATCACAAATTCGCCAATAATGTTCTTCCCAGTTTCATCATAAAGTGGTACGGTCCTGGAACCTTGGTTGTTTTTGGTATATTCAGTAGCCTCGCGAGGGTTACTTACATGAGATTCAAGCTCAGAAGTGTAGATATACCCTTCAGTTCCATCTATACCAATTGCAGCGATTAAGTCCGGTTCTACGCCATATAACTCATAAATATCTGCTCCGTAAGTAAGTCCATATTCATTTACTGGATAAATATCTTTTGCTGACATGGAGGATTGATTTGGGGTAACTGTCTGTTTTGTTACTGTTGATGAGTTATTAGGGTTTACTGCCTGTTGTGGTACCGGTGGAGAGTTTTTAGAGTAAACAGTTTGTTGCGTCGTCAACAAGAAATTTTTATCTAAAGATAAACTTTTAGTATAAAGGATAATAGCAACACAGCTAAATGCAATGACGGAAATTAATATAATTCTGTTTTTCTTGTTCATCCTACTTGAGCCTCCTAAGTACATGTTTGTAAAGATGTATCAAATAAGATCAAAACTGAGAACTGCTCAGATAATACAATTATTTGTAAATATATCAATAAACACCTCTCTAAGCTTGCTGTGTTTTTAATGATGTACCTAATATATACAACGTAAAAAGCTACTTTTTGGTTATGATTTACAGGTCATTAAATCAAATTGCCTTGCATTGGTTTGTGCAAGATTTTTGATAACCTAGTGAAGGATGGACCTACATTAACAGTACTTGTCATTCGGTTAAAGAAAAAACATCGAGAGATGTAATATTTGAAGCCAAATCGGTTGCACGTACATCACCTCAGTACCATCAACGCCTTGCAATTAAATAATCAGGTTCCTCACCATTCGGAGCTAGTAAGCCAGATCCAAAAGTTTCTTCTTCCTCATTCACTTCAACTTTTAGAGGCAGGGCTGGGGCGAGACCTAGAATTCGGTCTTTGCATGACTATAGTAAGTGCTTTTTCCGGTTACATGCGAGTCTCAACCATAAAACCAGAAATACCTTGAGCATTATATGTAAAACCATTTGCTGCAGTTAAAGTTCCGTTATATGAATTGAGTCTGGGTTGCTCCGTAATAACTGGTAGGAAAATAACCAAGACCCTCGGTACATTTAATAATGTATCTGCCTGCATGATATAACGCCAGATTGGTTCGCTATGAGTCAAATCGACAAAAAAAAGATACGAGCCGGTTAAACCGGCTTGTTTCTTTTTTCGTACATCTAAACTCCCAAGAATATCGTACCTAATAACATGTAAATGTAAATGGAGAAGAAGGCAAATACATTCATAATGATTAAGGCTAAATCTTTGTTAAAACCCGCTTTTCTGTAGGATAAGAATGAAGAAATCGCACCTATAGGTGGAAGGATATACGTTGAAGCTAACCCGATGCCATCAAGGGGATCACCGTAATACAGAAAAAATCCGTCGATGAGTACAAGTAAAACCGTAATAGCAAGAGTGGCAATTGCAATCGCACGTCCAGCCTGAATCTTCATCATTTAAAACCCTCCATTCCCGATACTAGCAATTCATTTTATGTCTAATTGATTTTATGGGTATACATGGAATTCCTACTTACTTTTTACTTGAAGATAACATCAAAAAAATTTCAAGTCTAATTGAAATAAAAAACAAGACAAGTTAATAACTGGTCCTGAATGTATATAACGTAAAACGCTATGTTTTGGTTATGCTTATCTGTTAATGTAATTCACTCAACAAAAGTTATTAATTTAACTAAGGATATCCCAGTAAGATAGGATCATAAGTTCTGTGTCAGAAAAACTAATAAAGACAAAGAATACCCAATATATTCCTGATTTTTGGATTGTCGGATTTAGTGGATAAAAGCAGAACCAGTAAAGAACAGGTTCTGCAAAGAAAAATCCCGAATAATATTAACTGATAAATATGTTGATTATCTTTTCAACGTTGAACCCAAGAACGACTTCCTTTTTGCTCCTTTTTATGTCACCGTATACGGAACACCTTTAATCTGACTTTTCGGCTCCAGATCTGTCATTGAAGAAACATCGACCTCCTCGAACTAATGAAGTTCGGCTTTTTTGTTTTAAGGGAACAGGTTCTTGTCCCAAGCTGTGGACACTAACTTGTTCCCTTTGCGGTAAGGACAAGAACATGCTACTTTTAGCGAATTAGACACATATCTAATTATAATTTGTAAGACATTAAATAAGCTAACGGGCAGAAGGCCTTTAACAGTAGGTAATTTGTATCTGACCGATGACTATATCTTATAAGGTGATATTAAATTAATGGAATTCCCGGAGGGTAATAAATGCCTATACGATAGTTCGGTAAAAGTAAGAAGGCAGCCGATAAACGTGATCGGCTGCTTTTGTTCAACTACCGGGCAGGATAGCGTAATAATTTTGTTGAATACCTCTATACAACGAGGTCGCCGAGGAAATAACAACTTCTAAAAGATGACGCAACTGAAAGGAGATGGATGGAACATATTCACACGTTGGTAATGTATTTCAAATGAATGCCAATTAATTTAACTTCAGATTACAATAATAATAAAAACTGGGAGCGAATTTATGCATAAAAAAAAGCATTGTTAATATGTTTATGTTTGTGCTTTCTAACTGCTTGCAATAGTTCTAAATCTGTTTATGAGATTTTAATTGGTGTTGTTAAAGAGGTTGATGTAGAAAATAAAAAAATCCTTGTCATTTCTGGATTGAAGAAAGAAGATTTACATGAAGATTACAAGGTATTAATAGAATTGAAAAAGTATAAAGAAGTACTATGGGTAACTGGAAATGATCCTTCTAGGTTTACAATCGGTGAGGAAGTTGAGATATCATTTAATTCTATTGAAGATTCATATCCAGGACAGGTCACTGCAAAAAAAATCACTAAGCTAGATCATTAGATGATAAATTGGATACTAAGAAAAATAAATAGGGGACCCATTCTTCCGTGAAATTCAAACCGTTTACTATGAAATCGGTGAGGGTAATTCAGTAGACAACAACATGAGGCTGTTCACGTTAAACACTTCGATTGGGAGCGCATTTATCACGTTGATGAGTACATTAAACTCCTCGAAACTTTCTCTGGACACATACTTATGGAGGAATAGAAAAGCGACAGTTTTTCAACGAAATCCGAATTCGCCTTTATAAAGTCGGTTCGCCGCCACTGGGGCGCTGTTCTCCATGTCGCCCTTCGAAAAGATTGACAATGGAGAAAATGGCATTTCATTTGTTAAACTAACGGGCAGGGTAAGTAAATAAGTGAATAGTATAAACTAGTGACAGTTCGCAATCTTCCACAATTTGAAATAAATACGGAGGTGGATTTTATATGATTGGTTCGCAACGGCATACAGTTAGTTTGAGTTCGTACAATCCAAATTGGAAATCGTTATTTGAAGAGGAAAAGGAAAAGATACTTGAAGAAATTAATCAGTACGTAGTTGATATTCAACATGTGGGAAGTACGTCGATTGAGGGACTAGATGCGAAGCCTATTATTGATATTGCTATTGCGGTAAGTTCCTTCGATGAGGTCGATGAAATAGCTCACGCATTGCAAAAAATAGGTTATTCGCGTTTGAAAGTAAAAATTGAAGGTAAAGTAATTTTTGCTAAAGACACGCATGCAGGACGAACTCATTACTTGCACATAGAACTCCATAATGGGATCCATTGGGATGAACATATAACCTTCCGCGATTATCTCCGATCTCATCCTGAGGCCGTTACTTCATATATGCAGTTAAAACACATTCTGGCTATAAAATATTACAATGACGTAAAGAGTTATACCGAAGGTAAGAGAGAATTTGTTGACGATATAATAAAGAAAGCGAAGCACACTGATATTTAAATTAACGGGGGAATTACGCTGGATACCAAAAGATTTAATTTGTACGAATTTCCTACGATGATTTTAAAAATGTGAAGAAAATACACGTTAACGAGCAAGAAAATACTTAGGAGGTGCCGTTCCTGAAGAACATACACGAGCAAAGTATGTCCTTATGATGGGATTTTTTTTGTTGTAAGGCAGACCAAGATATTTGGAGGCAATTGGCAGAATGGAGCAAAATAAAGGAATGGGTTATACCGCTTAGCATTGACGAGCAAATATTTTATTCCTCGAAGTATCGATGAACAAATGGATATACGTAATAAGTTCGGCATAATATTTGTTGGTAGATTAAACATACAGAAGAATGTCCACGCTTTACTAAAAATATTAAGCTCTGTAAGTGAAAAGGAAGTCGTCCTGGACACGCGCCCTGTAAAGTATTGAGAGGAGGTTCCTTCCGTTCCTTGCATCGGGTGCAGGGAATTATTGGAACGCGCATATCATGTCGTTTACAGGTTGGGGGATGCAGCTGTATAACATTACCTTCGGGCAGTACGCTCTCATACTCGCGGCAATGATACTTGCACTAAGTGTCGGCACGGCATGTTTCGCGTTTATACTTGCGAGGTTCAGTGCGAATGTTGTAATGATGATGATTAAGGCCGTTCCGGTCGGTGTTGCGCTTGCGGGAATAACCGTACTATCAGTCAACATGGCATTATCGTATAATAATATCGTTTTTAGTAAACTCTTCCTTGGTAGATTTGATATGCCGGAGGTTATCGTATGCGGTTTCGTTGCCATTATCGGCATGATTACGGCGATAGTTGTGACGATACGGGAGAGGTATGTT
Organism: Paenibacillus sp. NPDC093718; assembly: GCF_050279985.1. Classification (NCBI taxonomy): domain Bacteria; kingdom Bacillati; phylum Bacillota; class Bacilli; order Caryophanales; family Paenibacillaceae; genus Paenibacillus; species Paenibacillus sp. NPDC093718. Next base: position 34,435 of record NZ_JBNNUS010000021.1, on the reverse strand, counting down.
GATGTAGCTTAAGACACAGAGGATAAATGAACTTATTTTATATGGCGAATTAAAAGGGAGATATTATGAAAAAATCTATTAAGCTTTATAATTTTGGGCTTAACATACCACGGCGCGTTGCCAGAGCGTGGACTCCATGTTTCTTGCAGCAGCCATTTTTCGTTAAAATGTTGGCGGTTCCCCAATAATGAAATCGATATGCAAGGGAAGAATCAATTTTGAATAAATATGATTTCAAAGAAGAAATTTTGATTAATGGAAAAGTAAAAATGTTTAAAACATCGCAAGCCAGTATTCGACTAATTTCAAATGAGACTTTAAACGAATGCGCTTAAATTTGAAGTTAAGAATTAAAACCAAACCGAATAGAAGCAAGAAGATTTTTGTCGAGGGACAAGAACTTGTACCGATTGCCGTAAAGGACAAGAAGATGGTCCGATTACCGATTAGATAGTTGTCTAGGAACTGCCGTAATGGAATTGAACCAAATTTGGGAAAGGGCCTACTCTACGGATCAGGCGCACAAGCGTAGAAATGAGGAAAATCTGACTCCACTAACACTTGGAGATAATAGTGGCCATGGGCATGGAACAAATACGCCCATTAAGTCGGTGTCGGTGAGGAACAGGAGTAACATGTCGGACGACAAGAACATGAAGTAAATAAGTCCTTGTCATTTAATGCTTGTTTCAGAAAAAATCAGTATTTCCAAGCAATTATTTGGTACATGTATACCTAAAAGTACTATTTCATCTGATTTAATTTTTTTATGTAACTTTGTTTGCTTTATTGGTGTTTACTAAGTTGAAGGAAATAACCTCCATGCAAGAAAGAGGATCATAAATCATATGGAGAAGTGAACGTACACATGGTTATATTACAAAAATAAAAAAACGAAGGAGAAGTGAAGATGTCTAAATTTATAAAAACCATAACTTTGAGCACGGCTATAATCCTCAATAAGCCATGATTTTGAAATTATTCTTTGCTTTACTTCTTAGTATACCGTTTACGATTATAAATTTCAGTGCATACCTAAAAGGCAACACACCTTCAATTATGAACTTAGTGAGTACTATTCTCTTTTTAATTTTGTGGATGTCATGGGGAGGTTACAATAACTATAGGGACAGACTGAGCATTCGTTTTCTTAAGTTCAGCTCCATTTACTGTCTTGTCTCTATTGCATGTGTTTTTGTAATGTATCATATAGATTCAATACTTTTTTCAATACCAGTAGGAATAATTATTTTAGGACCCGTATATGGGTTAAGGTATTTCCTACCCTCGGTTTCATATGAAACATTCGGATACATCTGTGTAACAATAGTGTATGCTGTCAGTTTGATTGGTTCCTTTATAGGATATGTAACAAGTAAAAAAGCAGCACGAGAGTAAACAGTAATAAATGTTCGAGGTTTTATTCCAAATTTTAACTGAATAACAAATAGCATCTTAGAAGGGGTGAGTGATCATGAAAGATAAGAAGTATTTAAGAAGAGCTACAATCATTGCAGCAAGTTGTTTTGTATTAATGAGCGCATTTTTTATAATCAGAGAACTTATAGATAATAAGCAAGTTGTAGACTCGACTGCTAATGACACCACTCCACCAAAAAAAGCAGATTGGCAAATTGAATACGAAAGAAGAGCTCGAACGGAACCAGCGGAAAGGGTAGTAACTGAATATGGAGATTTTTATTATGCACCTTTTCCAAAACAATTTCCAGGAGATGAAGCCGCTAACCTAGATATTGATGAGGAAGTGACCGAAGATACAAACCAGGTAATAGAAAGAGGTTATTTTTACGAAAAAAAATAAAAATAACGTATCCGGTTTTCTCCGGTCTAACATTCAAAGATGAAGGATTAGAAAGTGAAAAGGTTTTGTTTTATCGGTACAAGTTCTTATCCCGAGCCAAGGACAAGAACTTGTACCGATTGCCGTAAAGGAGGAGAAAGTTGATCTGGTTATTATCGTTTGTGTAGTAGGAGGTTGTACTGGGTACCAAAGCACATTTGCTAAAAGCACGATTAATCAAAACCCCGCAAATTCTCCTAACTATCCTGAAAATGAAAATGGGCAGACATACGGTTCTGTTAAAAAAGCTACTTCTGATTCTCTTCATTTGGAGATTCGAACCTCCATTTCGATGCTACGAAGCTCCAATTTGGATGTTCGATAAAAACCAGTATTGGTAGTCAAAATCAAATCAATTTCAAAAAGGTATAATAGAGATGGTATAATATTCATACGGACTTAAAGTGCGGTGGAGCGATCAACGGCGTAGCCTCTCGTAAAGGGGGTGATGCCATGATCGCCCTTGTGGAGCTGCTTGACATACTCAAAGGTGTTGCGGCCGCATTGAGCATTTTGCTCAGTGTACGGAAGCTGTACCGATGGATTCGTCGGAAGCTAAACAAGCGAAAAACCACCGTATAATAAGGTTGGAGGCCTGATTACGGTGGTTTTTCGTTAAGCTATTAGATTAACTTAGCGCGCCGTGGGTTCCACAGCCTTTGGTCCTGAGTCTTCACCGCTGCAACGGTGGAGGCTCTATTTTTATTATAGTAAAGAATTCATCAAATATACCTTGTAGTATATACCACATATATATGATATAAACTGGTGTACCTTTATAATAACACAAAAATGATAAAGACTAAAAGAGTCTTTCGTGATCAGGGCTACTTCGATCATAATCGTTGCACACCAAACATGATTAAAATACATTTGAAGACCAGGAGGGTTGATCCTGGTTTTTTTTATTATTTGAAAGGCAAAGGAAACCCACCGTGCGTCGGTGGCTATCGGATTAAAAGGTGGCAAGTCGGAATCGCCCAGCTGCCCAAATCCGCAGCTGGATGAATCCACTTGCCGGCGAAGCATCTCCTCGATGCGAAAACCTTCTTGAAAGATTTTGGCCGTAAACGCTCTCCACAACATTTCCGCTGCGCCTTGCTTCGCTTCAATCTAGTGGAACGAAGTAAAGCTGCAGGTCCGTGGTTCCCCACCGACCTGTGCATGTTAATTCAAGAAGTAACCCCCAGTTTGATTCGCGTTGATGTCCCCTCAGCTAAGTTGCTATTCCTGTCGTTTTTCTTTGAACACATCCGAAACGTGTGTCGTATCCGTTGATCATAGCAAACCACGCAGCCATCCTCCGAGCAAGGGTGGCTTTTCTCTTTCGAGAATGCCATCCCTCCGGGCAAACCCTTGCACTCCGGAAACCTGCGCGGTAAGGGCGCTATGACGGCTACGACACACGGATGTTTGCTCTTTGAAAACTCCATACACAAATGCATCAGCTGCAGATGGAAAACTGCTCATCAAACCAAAATCAAAAGAACGCTCATCGCCGCTTGGCTAGGCCGGCACGAAGCCGGATGTTCACCGGGGCCGACAGCCTCAAAAACCTGAATCAGGAGGAATGAGGATGCCAAACAACGTTTACGGTTCTGCCGCACTTCGGGCGCTCAAGGTTTCTCGGAAGAATCCAGCGGCGATGAAATTGTACTTTAGCTTTATGAAGAAAATGCTCGTTCATTCAGCATGAGTGAAAGATTTATCCTGTCAAAAAAAAGTGACATTTCATAACTTAGTGGAGGTTCTATGTATACACAAGCCATTGACTTTGACCGTCTTCGTGAAGAACGCCTGCAACAGGAATATGTGCAAACCATGCATCGGTTGCAGCTGAAATATGATCAAGCAGCTGCTGTTGGTGATACGCAGCGAATGGAAATTCTCGCTGAAGCAATGGATTCACTGTAACAGCAGAGTGCTTTGGTCGTCTGAAGCTCATCGATCAGACGGGCATAACAATTACTTATCAGGAGAGTTGTCATATGAAAAAGTGCTTTGTTTGTACTTTGAAATCTGAATTAGGTCATATCGTCGTTAATGTTTGTAAATCATGTTATGCCACCCGCGAGACGGAAATCTTACGGGATTTGGTGACGATGGATGGTCCCGTTCAAAACATGCTTTGTCAGTATTGTAATGAGGACGAGAAAACACCTTCTATGGAACGGATCGAACCTAATTATACTCATAATGGCATGATCTATGTTCCGGATATTGAGCTGGATTACCGCGGATTTGTTATTCGGGCAAAATTGGATATGGGGGACACGCCTTGGCAAGTGAACGGAAATTGTTATCGAAAAGGCTATGTGGTTGTCAAAGATGGATGCAATCCCATACCGGGATCCGGATGGTTTCACTCCATTATTGAAGCCAAAGCCGGGATTGATATTTTCTTAGAAGTAAATGGGGATGTTGATTCGTTTCATCGAAGATGGTCTGAACTACGAGGGCTTAATCGGTACTTTGAGCTTTAAAGATTGACTGTCTCGGAACAGGTAGGGTAGGCGAAAAACGTTTCGTGCAAATGCAGCGGAAAGGTGGAAAACAAATGAACAATACAAACAGTGTTTCACAGCAGGAACGGGAAGCAATGATCCAAGAAAATATAGCCGAAATCGGAATGATGATTGGTTTTCTTATCGCTACGGACGCGCTGCCTAAAACGGATTTAGATCTCTCTAGTACGGATATTAGCCAAAAAGTTATTTCATGGGCTAAAGAATTTGAGGATACGCACCAAGGATCTGATTATGACTTCTATCATACGATCACTGAGCTGGGCAAACCTGATGGGTATCTTGATGCGATCGATAACTTTACGGATCTGAAGCTTCGGGAGGCAGGCTGGCTCACGGAAGAATACATTTTGGATACGGCGAGGTTTTGGAATTCCCGCACATAATTAAGGTGCTCGACTACTGTGAAGTTTAACTTCTCGCTATATCGCCCAGCCATGAGCAGGGCGATATAGCGAGGAAATCTACAGGTAGCGAGGAAATCTACAGGTAGCGAGGAAATCTACAGGTAGCGAGGAAATCTACAGGTAGCGAGGCAAGGTCCATATAGCTTGAAAACGAATGGATTTGAAGAATATTTAAGGAGGGTCAATCCAATGGAAGGCCAATTTTCATGTACTAAATGTAATGGCTCCGGAAAGGTTCGATGGAGGCATGTCGCCAATGGAGTTTGCTTTAAATGTGGAGGGGCTGGAACGTTGAATTATAACCCTCATCCGGATTTTTCTGATTGCCCAGACGAAGTGGAGGACAACGGAGAATGGCATTACCAGATGAGGCAGGAGGAAGGGGAGAAAGGGCTCTTAGAATGGGCCTTATCCAACCGATCCACTCTATATGAAGATGACTGTAATTGGTGAGGGGAGTAACTATGAGTGAAATTCGCATTTACTATCGGTCATCGCCACGGAAACCTATATTGCTGCTCGGTTACTTTACAAACAACGGGGCTAAGCATGCCAAGATGACCGTAATCCACGACTACCTCGGTCGGTATCCCAAAGGTGAGAAGATCAAGGTGCCACTGGATGGAGTGGTCTACCATGTAAGAATTCATAAACACGAGCTTCAAGCGTGGACGGAGTCGAAGACTGAGCGAGTCGAAGCTTTCATGCATCGAAAAATGAATCGTTATTTCAAGCGGAAAATTGATCAGCTTTTAGGTAGCTTCTCCTTATAAATCCACACCGCAAATCGTAAAAGGGGCGAAAAATGGCATGGCCGTGAAATTAGTGCGTAACATGATAACCGGTTATCACCGTGAAAATACTCGGATCTGGATTGAGCCTACATCATTGGAAGCAGCCGGCTTTGCAGTTGGACAGGGTGTGAAGCAAACGATTACGCGTGATGCGATTATTTTGACTCGTAGCGATTCCATGGAGCGCACGATTTCCAAACGCAAACGTCCCAGCTGGGCTCATCCTCGGCCTTTGTTCGAAGCATGCAGTAAAGAGGTAACGGCTGTCATCCATGCTCGGGAACGAATTGATCTGCTGATTAGTGACGGAATGATTGTCATTCGCCGGGAACGTTCCTTTGATCTGTTTTTCGTAGAGAAGCCGATACTGCAAGGTGTGGAATTGCAAAAGCTTCGACTGTATTCTGCGCCGGCTGGAGGAGGCCTCGCAACATCCGCGCTTTGTGATTCTGGTTTTTACGAGGCAGTCGGTGGACTGGATATGTGGCCGGCTGCGATAGATGCCTACATGCATAATTTCAGAGGAGGATCTGTATATCTGGGGGATTTGACCCGGAAGCATACGGGCTATGTTCCTTCTGCTGACGTATGTTGGTTGTCACCTAGCTGTGTACGATATTCCTCCATAGGTGTAATGGATGGTGGTGTTACCGAAGGACATGGTCCACATTATGCCCGTTTGGTTCTTGCTTCTGGTGCCAGTGTGGTTATGATTGAGCAGGTTCCACAGTATTACAAGAGCACTTCATACGCGCAGCTGAAGAAGCTTTTACAACCTTTCTTTCCTTATGTACATGAGAAGGTGATTGATGCGTATGCTTTGGGGTCGGTAGCTTCGAGGACTCGAGGGTATGCTGTATTCTTTCGTGAAGAGACTGATTTTGAATGGCCGCAGCTGCCGAATCTTCCAGAACATCGGCGAATGAATGTTAAGCAAGTGCTTGGGAAGGATTGGGAGGTTGGCGATTGGCGCCCAATTGAAGGCACGACGATGGAAGGTCTTTTGAAGAAGTCGGGGAACAACAATTTTAAAGCTGAAAAGAATCACACATTGGTTAGTCTGGAGAGTAAAAGGGTGTCTGCGTTCCCTTACTCATATGGCAAGGTACAAGTGACGTCTAGTTATTTAAAGCATCCCGAGAAAGATTGTTGGCGAATGTTCCGTTCGGATGAGATGATGCGACTTATGAATATCCCAGATTCCTACGAGTTTCCGGATTATATGGGGGAATCTGAACGGGTTAAGTTGATCGGTCAGAGTGTTGATGGATACGTGGTAAAATCGATCGGCATATCGGTAATAACTGCTATGATGGGAACCCGGTACCGATCCATGGTATCTGATTCTCGTGAATCTGATGAGTTTTCACATCAGCTGATTCATGAAGCAAATGGTCAGGTGGCATTCCCTTATTAAACATGTATGTTCCCCCAGCTCGTTCAGTCGGGAAGGGCAAGCGACTTACCGGCTCTAAGCAGCAGGCTGCTAAGAGCCGGTAGATTCCATTGCTCTTCTAATCCTCCTTTGCGTTCCGATGATTGTAGAAAACCTCAGTATATCGCGTTTTTTGGGTACTGTTGTCGATAGTAGAATGGTAGAATTATACTGAAGAAAGCTTGATAGAAAGGAATGATCATGGGGACATGAATTTTCCTTCTTTAATAATTTCAACTGAAGCGATACGAGAAGGACTTACTACTCTAATAAATGAGTACATAAGAATTGAAAAGTCATTAACTGGCCTAAAGTATCAACAAGAATCTAATTTCGTTCGTGGGCAAATAGCTGCCATTACCTCATTAATTAATGATACGTGGGAAAGAAACCTTCATCAGAGCTACTTTGTTTATCTAAAATATTTGGTTGAAAAATATTCACTTCAAGGTGTTTGGAGAATTAATGAACTTGGCAATTGAAACAGTCAGACGTAGCAGCAGGGTAAGCTAGTGGCTTTTCAAAGACTGTGTATACCTAATACTGATTACGGGGGATGGAAGATGGCTTTCATAAGGAATTTATCGATGGGCGAGCTCGATTATTTGATCGATTCATTAAACAAGAATAACGAAGATCCAAATTATCATATTCTTTATCCTAAAGTTGAAGAGGCCAGGCAGCGCGTTCTTTTAAATGAAGAGTCTTCTACAAATTGGTTTTTCTTGGCTAAAAATGATTCTAAGCCACTTATGGAATTGGTCACTTTACCGCAGCATATTCAGGAGAAATCCATTCAAGAGCTCGTAGAATTGTCTCCGGATACTCACATCAATACTCGCATTTCAAATGCATTGCATCGAATGGGTTGTACGTCGGTTGCGGAACTATTACAGAAGACGCCATATGACCTGAGATTTGTTCGGAATTTTGGCGTTGGTTCTCAGAAGCATTTTGCAGAGCTTTTGTGGAACCTACAGGTAAAGAACAGAACTAAATAGGCGAAAAGCATCTGGACCTAAAATCCAGATGCTTTTTTTAGTTTCAAATTACAGATCGTGTACTGCAAATCCAACTAAAGTAACGCGAGAAGCTAAGGATGTACAGGTTGATTCAGAGAAGGAAAACGCCGGTTTCCGCACAAAAGATACCTTCGCAGTCGTTTCGTTATTCTGCATTTCAAATCGCACACCCGTAAACATAACGTAACCACCATCCTAGCCGGCCACACCGAACCTCTTCGTACAAGGGCGGCTTTGCCGGTCTTTCAGACAGACCCTTGCACTACGAGAACCGGTGTGGCAAATAAGCTATGACGGCTACGTTATACTGGTGTTTTAGCTCTTTGAAAACTTCATAAATTCACAAAAGCTTCAGCAGGCGTTTCATGCGCTTAACACCGGTAAGACCTTAAAAGATTCCGCTCATTGCCGCTTTGGCTAGGCCGGCACATAACCAGGTGTTTAGGATATGTAAAAACTCATTTCGTTGATTCTATAGGGACCAGCCTGAAGATTGGTTCTCATATTATAAAGGGGGCGCTACCATGATCAGAACACGGCGTGCAAAAAACTCATGTAGAGGAATATACCTTCAGGATCGTCAGTTAAGCCATACCGTATTTCAGCCAGGTACTCATTTTAGATATGTCATTGACCGTGTTAATCGAAAGATCATCATTCTACCTTCTGAGTCCCCAGGTAATACGGTATCCAAACGTGAGCTGAAGCATAGTGTTAAGCCGGTGCTTGATATTCGAAGCAAGCAGGTTCTGGATGCTTTCAAGGATTGCGCTTATTTACAAGTTGATATCTATGAAGAAGAAATTGTTGTTCGAGGTTTCGTTGCGGATGCAGATGACCCGACCAGCCAACATGCTTCAGATCCAATCAAAACGAGTGACAAAAAAATACGAGGTATTCAGGATTTCCTTCGAGTTAAGCAAACAGCTGAGTTTGTTATATCCAGAGACGAATTTCAGAAAGTCACTGATAGGTATGGTTCTAGCCTCGATGTTGATATCCCATATAAGAGTATACGGCAGGCTCTTCAGCATCTCCACATCCCCTTACAAATAGACAGTTTGTTTTCAGGGGCTGGTCTGATGGATTTCGCCTTTGCTCAAGCTGGTTTTGACATCGCATTTGCGATAGAGAAAGATGCCGATGCTGTGCGAACGTATCGCCATAATCTTGGGGATCACATTCACCATGGCGACATTACCCAAATAGATCGATCATACTTTACTTCTCCAGTTATGATCGGGGGATCACCATGTCAGGGTTTTTCTAATTCAAATCGAAATACCAATTATCTCGATAATCCTAATAATCGTCTGGTACGAGAGTATATTGAGGCTGTTAAATCGAATCAAAATTGCAAGGTGTTTGTACTGGAGAATGTGCCTCAAATATTAAGTGCCGGCAATGGCCAATTCAAAGATGAGATACTGGACGAGCTCAAAGAATTTGAAATCCAATATGGTGTGATGAACGCAGCAGACTTCGGATCTCCCCAACCACGTAAAAGGGCAATTTTTATCGGATCTAAAATAGGGGAGATCAGGTTGCCGAACGCAGAAAGCAATCAACGAGAAAAAAATGTTCGCTTCGCCTTTAGTAACCTGGATCCGGACGTCCCCAACCAGGCTGATATATCCAAAGTAAATGCCAAGACCCTAGGAAGGATTCGAAGCGTTCCAGAAGGAGGGAATATCAGTCATATTCCGGATGAGATTCGTCCCAAAGGTACTCACTCGAACCAGTATAAGCGCCTTGAGTGGGACGAGCCGGCCGTAACGGTCGTGATGCCTCGGAAGGCGATGCTGCTACACCCTGAAGACGATCGGATCCTTTCCGTGAGAGAGTGTGCTCGGCTTCAGGGGCTGCCGGATGAGTTCATCTTTCAAGGAGGACTAACTGCCAAGCAGCAACAAGTGGCTAACGGAGTGCCAGTTCAGTTAACGAAGGCAATAGCACATGTCATTCGAAAAGCTATTAATGCATTCAACAGTTCTTTTACCTCGAAGTTAAAGATAGCCAGTGTATAAGAAACTGGCTTTTTGCGTAAGGAAGGACCGCCGCGTTGCGGTCCTGCGGATTATATGTTGGCCAGAAGAACACTGGCCGGACGACGCATGTCACGAGAAGCTAAAACCTTCATCAAAGCCTCAAATGACTTTTCTTATATTTGGAGTTGTATATTATATACAACTCCAAATATATATGTTCCTAAAACACTTGACTCCAAACGATATACGTTGTATCCTAATTTCAGGAAATGATTAAATCGTGAGGGAGCGATGTTCATGAGTACGGATAAAGTTGCTTTATTGGAACAGAAGATTGATGAATACGGACGTAAGATCAAGTCATTAGAAGATCAACTGCAAGCAGTGATGCGAGCCATTGATATGAAGAATGACGTACCTGAAGACCGTGAATGGGTATCAAATTCGGCCGGTGACTGGTCTATTAAGGTTGTCTATCCTGGTATTTACACACAAACTCATGAATCATATCCGACCGCTGGCTTCCCAAAAAACCGCAAAAAAACAGCAGAACAAGTTACCCCAGGACAGATGATGTTTATCTATGCTACTAACCCAGTGAAACGAGTAATCGGGATGACCAGGGTTACCTCAACGATGAAAGAAGTCGGTGGCCAGTGGCCTTACTCCGTTGATCTTGAATGGGTGCTTGGACCAAAGCAAGGCATTACCTTTGCTGAAGCCGGCTTAGATATTCGCCCTCGCATCGGTGATACGCTCTATGCCATTACTGAAGAGGCTGCTCATCGCATGATTGATCTACTTGAGAAGCAACCGGATCTTACAGAAGAAACCATTGCTTACCTTTCAAGTGAATATAAAACACAACTAAAAGTAGTCACTCACAAGGATGCAATCAAAAGACTTCGTGAGGCTGGCATGGATGAAGTAGCAGATGCTCTGGAGGACTTCAAAGCTGATGATGGTAGTGTTCGAGGATGGGATGAAAAAATAGAACGGGGTGACTTATACCGTCGTTACCCCAAAGCCCGTGAAATCATTTGGCCGGAAGAATACGGGATTTGAAGGCCTCCTTATTGATCATATGGAGATCAAAAAATTAATGATATTAAAAAAGAGAGATTCCAACTCAATGGGGTCTCTTTTTTGTTTATTCTTTGTTGCGGCCATCCCGGTTTTGACCGGAAAGTCCCAAACCGATGTAGGAAGACTCGAGGAAGTCGCCCAGGGTTTGAATCGCAGGTTAATTCCTCCAGCTGTCGCTCATGGCTCCTTACGTTTTCTTCAGGCACATCCGAAACGTGTGTCGTATCCGTAGATCATAGCAAACCACGCAGCCATCCTTCATGCAAGGGTGGCTTTTCTCATTCGAGAACGCCATCCCTCCGGGCAGATCCTTGCACTCCGGAAGCCTGCGCGGTAAGGGCGCTATGACGGCTACGACACACGGATGTTTGCTCTTTGAAAACTACATACGCCAACGCTTAACCGGCAGATGGAAAACTGCTCATCAAACCAAAATCAAAAGAACGCTCATCGCCGCTCGGCTAGGCCGGCAACCGAAGCCGGATGTTAGGTAGAGGAAAATCAGTTACGGGAGATGATTTGTATGTATATTGCACAATTACCAGTCAAGGATCAGAAGGAGATTGCTTTCAAGCTGAGAAACAAGCTAATCGCTGAGGGCTATTCAGAAAATGAAATCACTCAGGCAGTTAAGGATGGGATGAATAGCAAGGTTTCTGATGTAACTTACCTGATTGACTAAGATTCTTCCCCTAAATAAAGATGGATCCATCAAAGGAGATGAGATTTAATGTTGAGTCACAATAAAGTAAATGATTACGTGGTGGCTGCTACAAATGACACGAATGCAGAGTTAGATCAGTTTCTTCAGGATTTATTGGTTTTGATTGAGTTTGGCCAATTTGATGATGAGGTAACACTGCATATATCAAAGGATCAGCTGGTGGATCATCTGAATCAATCAGTTGAAGAAGTAGCTGGATTGAGACCATTTGTTAATACTCTGCTTATCAAAATTCAGAATAATGAGTTTGAACCAGAGGAAAACGAGAATTATACAGTTGATTATTCAGAGGAGTGGTAATGATGGTGAAATTTCGTGCTAGTAGTTTGAAAGGCCGAGTTAAAGAATTTGCGGCATATATTGTAAGCAATGCGGATTTTGATGATAAAGTGTGGCTTGTTGAGAATTCGTTTGTTTTGGATGGTAGTTATCTCGCTCAATGGAGGCGCATGTTCCCCCAATTATTGAATAGTCCAGGTTTTGAGAATGCCATGGACAAGATCCTTCTTTTTTTAAAGGAGGCCGGGTATGAAATTAGTGAGACCCATGAGCTTAATTTGGTGACATTGGGATCACTGTATTGATGATTTGCTTAAAGCTGAGAAGCCGCCAGTTTGGATTAGTAACAATATATAAGAGCAAAGGGAGGCCGGTTGGCCTCTTTTTTGTATAAGCCAATGGAAGTACCGCCTGCGTGGCGGTCCCGCGGATTCAATAGGTGGCCAGATACCTGGCCCTCGATGCAACCTCTACGGTGAAAAAACCTTCTCAAAAGAATTGCATGATTTGCTCACCGACTGATCGTTTGATCATTCGATACGAAGCCAAAGACGATTTGATTCGCTGTCTCATCCATGCTGCAGCTGTAACTCCTTACGTTTTTCTTCAGGCACATCCAGAACGTGAGTCGTATCCGTTGATCATAGCAAACCACACGGCCATCCTCCGAGCAAGGGTGGCTTTTCTCTTTCGAGAACGCCCATCCCTTCGGGCAGACCCTTGCACTGCGAATATCCCCGTGGTAAACGCGCTTTGACGGCTACGACACACGGATGTTTGCTCTTTGAAAACTACATACGCTCACTGCGCCTGCAGAAGGAAAACTGCTCATCAAACCAAAATCAAAAGAACGCTCATCGCCGCTTGGCTAGACTGGCCCCCGAAGCCGGATGTTAAGGGGTTTGAATCCAAATAGGGAGTGAATGTCTTGATCGAGTGTATTCTGAAAAAAATTCAAGCTAAACGATCCAATAGTCGCAGCACTAAGGCGGACATCAAGCGGATAATCTCAGCCATGAATACGGGCTGCTGGGAAGCCGTTTATCAAAGCCGATTGTATAAAAAATTCAGTGGAGAGTATTGTGAGCTATTGCAATACGTCCACGGTGCGACGGAGGGGAAACGATGACCTATAACGACTTTGATGCCTTGTATCCAAGGCAAGATCATGGTTTTGAAAGCGAACTTTCAAGTGAAGTTGACGAAAGCTTTATTGATTGGCCGTGGGACCCGGACGACTTTGTGTCCGGTCCTTTTATCGAAGAATAACAACGAAGGGTCGCATCGGGACAAGTTCTTATTTCACACTTCTAGGGGGATGAACGGATGAAAAAGCCAGTCGCCGCACTGTTCGAAATTAACGATAACAACGAACTCGTTATGAGCTGTAAAGGGCCTGTGGGCGAGAGTCATTTTGTATTCTCGGTACCGGAAGGATATACCCCTTCTGACCATATGCCAAATCATACTTGTGATGAATGGATGTATCGTATCCAGGATGCGAAAGCTTCCGGTGAACTCTCAGGAGATCTTGCGGATAAGATGATTTTGAGCTTGCAGCGACTGCCGGACTTATCCCCGAATCAAAAAGTGTGTGTTTCTTTTAGTCTGGGCAAAGACAGTGAAGCTGTTTCTATTTTGGCAGCGATGAAGTATGACAAGGAACAACTGATGATGCTGTTTGCAGATACGGAGGATGAGTGGCCCGAAACCTATAATTTTCATCCAATTTATGAATCATGGATTGGTATTCCCATTACGCCTCTGAAGACGGAAGGGATCCATCGGCTTTTACGTGAGCGAATGCCCTTTTGGCCAATGATGGGGAGGCGGCACTGCACCAAAAATTTAAAGATGCTGCCGCAACGGGATTACCTCGATGAGCAGGGCTTTGATCAAGTACGGAAACAGGGGAGAGCCAAAATACCACCTATTGCACGTTTTCGGGATAAGACCCCGATCGAAGTCAAACAGCCGGCGCCCCTCATGTTATGTGGCGAGAGATGGGCTGAATCTGAAAATCGCTCCCAACTCCCCTATGAATCCAGGGATGACCTTATCCTTCGATACACACAGCGTCCGGTTTTGGAATTTACGATTGAAGAAGTCTGGGAAATGATATTCTGGGTCCGGGCACCCTTTAACCAGGTCTACCATTATGTTAAGCGTTGTGCATGCGCCGGTTGCCCATTTGCTTCGAACAAGGAGATTGAGATCTTAGGTGAACGGCATCCGCAAATGTTAGAGGAGTGGTGCGTAACTGAAAAGATCATTGGCTACCCGTGGAAGAAAGTCGGATTTCGTTCGATTTATATGAAACTGGTTAAAGAACGAAGACTTGGAAAGTATAAAGTTTCTGTATTGGAAGGTACAGAGAAGTACTCGGCACCGGCAAGATATCATCACCTCGAATAAAGGAGAGATCGCATCATGAGTACATTTGTGTCATAAATTTATGACATAAAGTTACCATCTTGGTTGGAGACAATGACACAAAGTTCCCCCTTTTTAATGGTGCTTTGGAAACTATACAGAGTCTTCGCTCCAAAACCACGAGTGTATGTGTTAGAAACAAGTAGAAGAGGGCAAAATAGAGGGACAATTCGGGGGAATCCTCTCAAAAAACAAAAAACAAGAACGCACGTCCCTTTTTACAAACACTTACACAAAATCAAGATTTAGCCTTTTAGTAAGTAAAAGGCAGGAATCTAAAATTGTATCAAATTTAATTGGTCTTAATATGATATTTTATAAGATTTTTCATTTTTTATTTATGGAATATCTTAAATAGACTTCATGAGGAGTGTTGAGATAATGGCGATTAACTACACCTATTCCACATGGAAGAGAATTCCTGCCCAATTGGAGCCGTATCATATTATAAGAACCGGGGCAAGTAATGTTAAGCCGGAGACAATTTTAAGACCAGTGCATAACACAACTTATATGGGTATCAATGGTGGTTTTTTTGCAGCTGATGAAGGTTATAATCGTCCCCCAACAGCAAGTAGGTCAATTGCTTGGGCTGAAGAAGATGAAAATCAAACGATTACGGTTGAAGGTAGGACTTTATCTAAAAACTATTTGTATAACGGAACTTCCGCGAATCCTCTTAGTAGAAAGACCTTTTTCATATATAGAAATTCATCTGGGGTATCGACACCAGCATATATGTATGCATCTTCAGCAAATGATGTATTCGGGAATTATGGAAAAGCAAACGTAAGAATGATTGTTGGTGGAACTGATTTTAATGAGTCAAGTTGGGGAACCTCTTATAATCTGCCTTTAAAGAGAACAGCAGTATCATTTCAAGGGACAAGTGTTTACTTGATGGTAATAGCGAGTGCGACTATTCCTGTTTTAAGAAGTGATATTGAAAACATGGGGCTTTCCCCTACAAATACTGTAATACTCGACGGTTCTAACTCAACTCAAATGAATGTTGAAGCAAATGGCCAATGGATTCAAGCCCCTCGGTTATCAGATCGTTATGTATTCAATATGTTACGCTTGCGAAATGCTTTTTAAATACAGAAAAATCCCATCTGAATTAGATGGGATTTTTTACTTAGAAAGGAGATTACTCTCCCCACTTTTTGTAGAACAATATATCCAATAGACCGAAAATCAAAGCACTTATAATAAAGATATAAGCATGCTCAATGTTAAACCACTGAGCGATAAGATATGAGACAACTCCAACTAATAAGAACGTTACTAGTAATATCAAAGAATTGCCTGTAAAGAGATGTACAATTGTTGAAGTGATACCTCCGATAAGTAAAACAAAACAGTAAATAACCGCTGCATACATCAAAATGGCATAAAATAAATCAGTGGAAGATAAACCTGTAGGATCGTTTTTAGAGGTAATGTTAGTCCAGTATGTTGAAGTTAGCAGACTCACAAATACAGAAATAATCAAATAATGGTAAATCCTTTTCTTTGTCATTATAGATTGTCCTTTCCAAAGAGGCATTGATTTCAAATGAATCGTATCATTTTATTTAGACAACTACTACTTACAATTTTGTTTCTTATTATCTTAATATTACCAAATAAAACAGAATCATAAACTCTCGCATATGTGCCAAACATGATATTGAGACATATATTCTATTGATCTATCAATTCAATGGCATTAAAGTACGTCAAATCATTATATAAAAATCCTGTATTGGAAGGTACCGAGAAGAACTCGGCACGGCAAGATATGATCACATCAAATAAAGGAGAGATTGCATCATGAATACAGTCCATGAGCAACTGGTATTTGACTTGGACGGTATTCCTATGGACATGCCCCTGGAGATTAAGCCAGGGGATCCTATCGAGATTTTTCCATTAAACGAGTATGATCATGTCATCTTAAATATTTCTGCCGGTGCCGACTCCATGGGCTGTCTCTTCGAACTTATTAAACAGGGATTGGATTTATCTAAATTGGAATTATGGCACCAATGCGTAGATGGACATGGGGATCAGTACAGAGAATTTTGGGACTGGCCTTGTACGGAATCGTATATTGAGAGTGTTGGGAAGTATTTTGGCGTACCGGTTTATTACCAATGGAGGGATCAGGGGTTATATGGGGAGTTGATGCGCGAAAATCGATTGACTGGAGATGTATTCTATGAAGAAGATGGCCAGACTGTTCGCCTTCCAACAACCAAAGGTAAGAAGAGCACAAGGCGTAAGTTTCCGGCACAGAGTGCAGATCTTCAGATCCGTTGGTGTAGTGCTGCGGCTAAATCGGATCCAGCCAGGCGCGTGCTGTGTAACACTCCACGGTTGAAGGGGACACCGATGAATCCTAAAAAGATACTCTTTATTACCGGTGAGCGCCGATCTGAGGGAGGTAACCGGGCGAATTATCATAAAGCGGAGAAACATATATCCAGCACAAAATCCCGTATCGTGCACCACTGGAGACCTGTCATAGATGACTGTAAACATAAAATGTTTGAGCTGCATCGAGCGTTTAATATCATGCCGCATCCAGCCTACTATCTTGGATTTGGTCGAGTGTCTTGTATGGGGTGTGTTTTTTCTACAAAACATCAATGGAAGGCCATTCAGCATATCGCTGCTGAACGTTTTCAGCAATTCGTGGATACCGAAATCGAAATTGGTCATACCGTCAACGTGGATATGAATCTTATTGAAAAAGCAGCCAAAGGAGCGCTCGAGAAAGTCCTGCCATTGGAGGATCCGCGGTTACCAGGTTGGATTGATCTTACGCTGAGTCGATCATTCGGTGTAGATGATTTAATCATGAAAGAGTGGGTCATGCCGATCGGCGCAGATCGGGGATGCGAGGGAGGGCCACAGTAGGGCGGGCGGTTTTCAGCGCCCGGGCTGTCCGGTCCGGCCGCATGCCGCCGCCTCCCCGGCCAGCCGGGGCCGGCCTTGCGGCCGGAAGGTAGGTCAAAATTTGATTTTGACCCTTCTATTTCAGCTTTGATAGCTATATTACATGGTATAATAGAGGTACATATGTTCCTGCATTTTTATATCATGAAGTTAGTTGTTCAGCTGCTAACAGGGGCTTGTTTGTATTGTGTACTTCACAAGATCATGATTTCTTCCGCAAAAACTAAGAGATGCTTTACGGGTAAGCTATGAATGGAGGTTTGTCTAGATGAAACCATTATCATTAAAGGAATTAGAAGAGATCGGTCGCCTGGCAGCTGATAATGCCAGAAAATCGGCACATGCAGCTGGTACGTTCTTCAGCTATTCAGAGAATGGGAAGATCATTCGTGAGTATCCGGATGGTCGTAAAACGGAGGTGGCATATGACGAACGAGGCCATGTCAAAGAAACTCCTATCTCCTGAAGATCGGCCATCGATGACGGTGTTTGCTGGCACAAATGGTGCAGGTAAGTCGGAGTTGACGAACATTTTAAAACATCGGAATCCAGATGTAGTTGTCATCGATGCGGATGAAATTGCAAGAGGATATCGTCATTTACCTCAAAACAAAGCCGATTTTGCTGCCGGACGTGAAGCTGTGAAGCGTGTTCGGGACTGTATTCAATCCGGAAAGTCTTTCTCGATCGAAACGACCTTGGGTGGACAGAATGCAATAAGGCAAATGGAGCTTGCAAAACAAGCTGGATTTAAGGTCAATTTGTATTATGTAGGCCTTGATAATGTAAATCTTCATATCGAGCGTGTAGCTCAACGTGTAGCTAAAGGAGGCCACCACATTCCTGAAGAAGATATTCGCCGGCGATACGTGACTTCACTTGAAAATCTTCCGAAGGCTATGCGCTTGGCAGACCATTCTTATTTGTTTGATAATTCGAAGGTGTACCAGATTCAAGCCGAGGTTTACCGTGGACTGACGAAGTATCAAGTGCCGGCCAATGAAATGACCGCATGGGCAAAGTCGGCGATGAATGAATGGAATAATGCTTTGAAGGAAGTACATAAAGAATTACAAAATGAACAGCAAAATCTTTCGCGGCAGCTGAAGGAAGTCCGGAAAGAACTATACGAGCTTGAAAATCCGATTAGGGCCCAACATGAGTTATCCAAATTAGAGGCTCGTAAAGCAGATCTGGACAAGCGCTATGAGGCCTTAAAACCAAAAACAATGATCGATAAGATACGGCAGCCAAACAAACATGAGCTTGAGAAAGTCGTACAGCGTCAAAACTCGGTTAACCGAGATTTAAAAATCATCCAGCAGCGTATTCCTGGGCCGGCCGAAATGAATGTAATCAAGGCTTCAATTGCATCCACCGTTTCTCTTGTGGAACTACTGGATAAAGCACTGAAAGAATGTACTAAACAGGTGATGGCCGTTGGAAATGAATTATCCAAACGTGAGCTGCACCAAGCCATGTCCCAAGTTCAACAGAAGGACATGTATCAATCACCTAGCATGGAACGTTAGGGGTGCCCAGGATTCTACTTCGAGAAGGGGTGTGTGTCGTATGAGATTTGACTTTTTTAATGATACCGGTAGGGAGGTTCGGATTCACCCAGCCACTTTTGAAAGTGGGTGTGAGGTAAATGCTGAGAAGATTCAACCCTTGGAGATTCGGTCCTTTACGCTATCGTCGGGTACCTACCCTGTGTTAAAACTATGGGATCATGGGGACTTTATGATGATTTATGTAAGGAGTAACCGACTTGACGAGAGTTAGAGATCCAACTGAATACAACATGAACAAATTTGTGAAGAGGATCGATTTTAGCGATCCTCTTTTTGCTTGTCATTCTTTTTAGCATCTTCGAAAGCCCTCATTAGGTTGTTTATGGCTTCGGTTAACGATTCTACCTTTTTCTCAAAACGGATCAGTAGGAAGATGGCAATAAAAATCGCAAAGCCTGTCTAATCCCCCAGTTCGTTCAGTCGGGCAGGGAATGCGACTCACAGGCTCTACGCAGCAAGCTGCCAAGAGCCTGTAGATTCCATTTCCCTTCTCATCCTCCTTTGCGTTCCGAAGCCTTTTGAAAGCCATACCTGTACGACCAGAGCCTCCACATGCGGAGGCTCTTTTTTTTGATGTTTCGAAGATGCAGAGATTGAAGGTTAGCGAACAGATCCTAGTTATGCGATGGCGGCTGTTTCTCTCGTTTTTTCCGCAATCATCCGTGGGCGTGTCGTATCCGTCATGATAGCCAATCATCCAGAACCCCTCCAGGCAAAGGTGAAAAAACTTTTTGGGATTTCGCCAAAAACTTTCTTCATCCCTCCGGGCAGACCTTTGCCTTCCTGGAACCTGCATGATTTACCGTGGCTATGACGGCTACGACACACGGATAAATTGCTCTTTGAAAACTCCATACTCAGCAGCAACTACGCAAGTCAGATCTCTGGTCACAAACCTTTAAACACCGCGCTCATCGCCGCTAAGGCTAGACCGGCCCTCGAAGCCGGATAAGGGGTTAGGCCCCAATCCCAATATCCATAAGGAGGAAAACATACATGAAAAAGACCTCGCTTTCTACTTGGTTTGAAACGTTTTTCGATGAAAAGAACCTGCAGGATGAGATCTACACGATCGAGCACGAAGGACAAATTCACATTATGGAAACATCGGTTGTGATCGAATACATCATTCACCACACAGATTCCGACTCTCAACGTAAAATTCAACAGGTTTTGGTGAAGATGGATTTTCATAATAGGAGCCACAAGACGTTTCATGATTATTTGAAGTTTTTGTCCAAAGCCTATGTTCAACAGTTTGCTTAACCAATCAGATTTTCTAATTCTATTCAATGAAAAGGTAAAGGAGATTGATAATATGTCACAGACAATTGAAACGTTAAATATCTCAGGTAAGGAAGCAAAGAAGCATATTGCTGAAGCACTCAAAATCGTTTTTCCTGGCGTTAAGTTTTCGATGCGGAGTTCATATAACAGTGTTTACGTCACCTGGACGGATGGACCGTTAACGATCGATGTGGAACGTGTTCTGAATCGGTTTGAAAGTTATACCCGCGTGTTATGTGTGACGGATTATAAAAAGGCTACGGGTTATGAGTGGAAGGGGCAGCATTTTATCGGGCCCGAGTTTCTTTCCACGAGCCGGTCATTGTCAGATGAACGGAAGTCCATTCTCTTTCGAGAATTAGAAACCCACGGTTCTCAATGGGGAGATCTTAATGTATCCGTACGCTATGAAGTGGAACGGGATTTGATTCGAAGAGGTCTCTTAAACGGTGTATCCCCCCGGGATCGTCCTGATCTTCTGTTGGATTCGAAGCCGGTGCTAGATAACCGACAGAAGCCCAATATCTCAACCCCTGAAATCAAACCTACTATCGAGCTGCTTCAGCCATTGGATGAGCTAGCTGGTAAAAGGCTCGCTAAGGTATTCCAGTTCCCCATTCAGAAGCCTGTAGATCGGTTAACCCCCGTTCAGCGATTAAAGCTGAAGACGCTGCAGCTCTTCATCGAGAAAGAGGATCTGACTGAGTTGTCATTTGAGGGCGCGGATATTGATCAGCTTTTTGAATTGGTTGCTGAGGAAATCTGCAGTAACTGATTCCAGTCCAAATAGGAAAGGGTTTGGTGATGAAAGATGAGTAAATCATCCGAAAAGATGTTATCCATCGAGAATGAACTGAAGCAAGTTTCCGAATTGCTTGAAATGCGGCGCAGCGAACTCGAACAGCTGGCATGCAGACTCGAACCCATACATCAGGATGTAGTCTCACTTTCTCAGACTTTGGATCAATTGATTCTTCGTTTTATGAAGCTAAAGAGGAAGCTGCTTCAGGAAAAAGCCAAAGAGCCGACTACTAAAAAGTAATCGCCTCTAATGGGGGATGCGTATAACTTCGCAGGCTGTACGCCCCCTAATCTTATCAAACAGGGGAGAGTGTATTCAATGATCACTAATGAGGCTTTGTGGAACTTAATCGGTTTTATTTTATTTTTTGGTGTAATCGCTACGGCTATTTATAATGCAGGGCGCCTGGACAAAGAGGCAGATGATGCGGATGTCTTAACGGAAATGGCATTTACATATCACAGGCAGGTTCAATCTAAGGGCTGTTCGTTTATTTATCCAGGCTCTGAAGGTCAAGTACAAACGGGGAGGATTCATATTCTATTTACAAAAACTAAAACGGAACTACTCCGTAATAATCGGTGCCAGATATGTTTTGAAAGTCTACAAATTTCCAAAAGAGATAGCTTGACTTAGAGTGAACTTAAAGGTGTAAGATGGGACCAAGTCGCAACAAAAGGAGTTCCTTGAAATGAATATTAAAGAAGTTGCGGAAAGAACCGGACTTTCTGCACATATCATTCGATTTTATGAAAGAAGTGGATTGATTCCAAAAATAAAGAGAAACGATAGCGGAATACGAGAATTTACGGATTCTGAAGTAAACTTTCTTATATTTATGGTAACTCTCAAAAAAACAGGGATGTCCCTTGAAGATATTTCGGAGTTTACAAAAGAAGGCTGCATACTGGAACGATTGGAATCCGGAGAGATGCCCAAAGAGCCAGTTAGCAATCGACTTTCGATTCTTATGGATCATCAGAATAAGTTACTTGAACAACAACAAAATATTGAATTACTTATTAATGCCGTAGCTCAAAAAATTTCATTCTACGAAAATTACATTGAGGGCACGGGTAAAAAAGAAACGGAGTATTTTAAAGATGACGGAAAAAAGATATAAATGGGAACAGCGGAAAACGGGTATTGGAAGGATATAGATGGGGGCTTATTCCATTTTGGGCCAAAGATATTAAAATTGGTTACAAGATGATTAATGCTAGGGCTGAATAAAAAGCAGCCGTATCGATTTCAGGTCAAATCAAAGGGCGTGTATGGTTTTGCTGGTCTGTATGATGAGTGGAAGGATGAGGACGGAGAGACACTGCGCAGCTGCACCATCATAACCACAAAACCAAATGATCTGGTGGCAAATGTTCATGATAGGATGCCTGTTATATTGGAGGAAAAAACTGCAGACATCTGGCTGGATCCGGATGTACAAGACAAAGAAAAGCTTCAGGAATTATTAACCCCTTTCCCTGCAGCCAATATGCTGTCCTATCCAGTGTCTGCAGCAGTAGGTAACGTTAAGAATACGGGTTCCGAATTAATAGATGAGATTCCTTTAAACTCAAAATAAAACCCACTCCCATGCGAAAGCTTGGAGTGGGTCTTATTTTATCGAGCCACCAGAACAAGTCTTTCCCCATAATGGCTCGAGGGAGTGCAATCCATTAGCGGCGCGATACTGGCTGACTTGTTTCCGCTAATAATCGGCTTTTTCATTGTCATTCATACTTTTACAAAACGAAACTGTGTTTTCTATCTTGAAGCACGTGCAACCGTAGTTGTCTCAAAGTGGTAGATCTCAGCAACCGCCACAGGCTCACTCGTATTTATCCAAACCAATTGGCGAACGTCCTTCTGTCCATTAAGCAGCAGCTCAAGTCCGCATAGCATGCCGGTCGAAATATGGCCGGGATAAACGACATGAACCCGATCCATTACCTGATCGCCGCGCAGCCTCTTACGGCTGAATGTAAAACCCTTCAACCATAACGCGGTGACCGCGATCTCCTCAAAAAGGAAGCGCAGCGTATTCTCGTTCGGATCTTTGCGGTATTTTCTCAGATGAGTATCCATGGTCTCGCGCACGGAAGCGTCGGACTCGTAGGAATTGTGGAGGTGCCTATAAAGCGCGTCAAACTCGTGCCAACAGGAAGTTATTTGCTCATCCCAAGAAACAAAGGCGAAAGCTGAACGGTCGAGGCAAAATACGTCATTCTTATCGCCGTGTGCAATTCGCCTAAAGATTTTTTCGAAACCCAGCCGCCATTCGGCTTCTCGTTGCAGCAGGCTTAGCCGCTGGCGCGCAGGATTGTCGCTTACATTGTTTAGGTAAACGCCGCTTGTAAATACCAGATCAACATCAATTGTCGGTTCAACCATAAATTTGGCCAAGCCGAACAAGGAATCAAGGATACATGCCGGACTCTGTGCCAACTGTATCCGGGCATGGGATATGGGAACTGTAAGAAGCTGGTTTCGTAGCTCTAGATCAAACATTTTTAAAAAACTCCTTACTTTTAAATTAGAACAACCTTGCCAATTCTCGGGATCCTCCTCGGTTACAGAGAGCTTTGCAAAGATTCCTGTCAGATTCCAATTTCCAATAAACAGCGGTTTCCTACCGTAACTTCACAAAGATACCATATGTAAGTCGAAGCTAGCACCTGTCGTCGTAATTTCATGGGAGGGTTTGCCCGTTTTATCGTCCTACGGTACTTTTGCAGCTGATTAATACAGATTAGCAGTGCCGTTCCCTTCGAAAGTGTTTGGTGGGGCTCTTACAAGAAACCTACACGTACATTCACCCATTAAATATTAATAGTTCCGGGGGGCCCGCCAACAAAACGTGAATTTGATCAAACAAATCGGAATTTCCGTTCTGAATTGTTTTGTGCAAGCGCTGGTTAACCTTCAATCTAAGGAAAACCAGAGCTAGTTTGCTCGGCTTACCAAGTTCCTATTTCCATTGAACCTGATCAGGCAGCGTTCAATCCACATTGCTGTAAAGCCTATCTACGACCGTACGCTTAAAGATGAGCTTGTCCGGATCGCACGGACAAACAGAGAAGCCAACGAAGGAACGACGAATGGTGGACACGATACTAACAATCCTAAGAAGGGGCTGCTGCTCCTATTGCAAGGCGCCACCCGTCTATGTATGCCGTTATTGTTCCGAAGAACATTAAACCTTTAATTATAATATTCCTCCCTTAAGCTAATATTTTTTAACACGAGTGTCCTGTTCGTGCATCCCTTTCAATGTCTGTATAATATTTTTAAATATTTTCCAATCTAATATATTAAAATCTTACAAGATTCGACATGTGTAAATCAATGGGTCTTGAATCCTAGTATTTATCTCAACTTTCACAGAGCGAAAAACAGCTTAATACCTTGCCAGTTATGAATTTAACCATCGAATGGTTTACGTCTTGAAAATAGAAAACAACACTAAGTCATGCTTAAAAAAAAGGGAATACCCAATGAACATGGGGAGTTTGTTATTACTGGAGCTATCGATCTTGAGGGGAATATAACAAGTGTTGGGGGAGTAAAAGCTAAAACATATCTGGCCATAAAGAATTCAGTTCCGGTAATCTTTCTCCCTAAGGGAATGAATTATTCAGAAGCCAAATTAATGAAAAGGCTGATGAAGAGTAATATTGATATCGTCCCAATTCAGAAGCTTGGTGATATTGAGGCATATTGGAAGTAAAGAAGCATTATACGAGATATGTAGCAGCTGCAGATCGTGGCCAATGCATGATACGCCGGGGGCATCGATCCGGAAACGTCCGGACGTGCCGGCAGGAGAAAAGAAGTCGCGGAAACTGAAAAAAGAGCCTAATGAAGGGCTCTTTTTCTTTATATAAACCAGCGATCTATTCACGATTTCTTGTTGCGTTCGTTTGACCTTATCGATACCGATCTGCTTAAGAGTAATGATCAACGCTTTGAATTGGATTATTGGGTACCTTATTGCTAGTTTGTTAGGTTGTCAGTGGGCAACTTGTAATGTAAATGTACTATACAAGCTTTATCTGATCGTGCCGAAAATAAAAAGAAGGGGGAATTATATTATATATGAAAAAACTGTTCTGGATCATGTTTTTGGCGTGTTTCTTGGGTGGCGTAGTATTAACCATTGGTAGCGAAATAAATAAAAAGAGGTATTCTTCATTATCTTCAACGGCAACGGAATCGTTCATTAGCACAATAGGTTCTGATACATATTTAGAATACGTTGGTGAAGTAAGTGATAATGAAGCAGTTCTATGGATGCCTGTTTCCAAGTTTTACACTTACGAAGAAGGAAAGCGAAATTTCGAAAAAAAGGTAAAATCAGATGGATTTTTCTTTTGTTATTTAAAGGATAAAAACCAACTGTACTTTATCGGCAAAGGAAGCAGAAGTATTTCAAAGGATGCTTATGACAAAAATGAGACTGTACAACCACTATATTCAATTTACAGTGAAGAAAAAATTAAAACATTACAATTGGAATTTCTAGAAAAGCACACTAACCAAGTCGAGTTGTATGGAGAGATTAAGTTGTAAAGGCTGATAAATTTTATTCGGCGGAGCTAGTAGGCGGAATTTGTCTTTGGCATAGATGTGCCAATCAAGAAAGAAGGAACTCTCCCAATAGAGAAGTTCAGGCAATTTTACGCTTAAGCAACAAATCGGTACGTAGCGTTTTCATAGCGATTGATCATTAGTTCAATGGAACAGCGACAATCTAGGATTATACTTTCACGTCCTTGACTGTCGCTGTTCCATTTTCTAAGGTCAGTTAAGATATATGGAAACTTAATTCTCTCCTTGAGCATCAACAACTGGATTTTGTCTAATGTAATCCTCCAGTGTGGCTCTCGAATCTTCTGTTAGATACTTTATTGGTACTCTAGATTGAACAAAAACAAATGCCCCAATTGATTCGTACTCTTCCTCTGTGAATCCATTTTGGCCTATGTAAGGGCGGATTTGAATTTTAAGTTGGTTTAACTGTTCAATCAAAAATCCTTCAGCAGACATCTTTTTTCCATCAAACAGCAGCTCAAATTGGTCACCGTCCATTACAGATTTGGAATTAAATGAATTGCTTTTTAGCATCGGAAAAATTCTTACAAGAACATCTGAGGTAGGGTTTAATTCAAATGCAACATAGTCTTTATCGGCTGACCTCATTCTTATGCCTAATTCTGCAGCCGGTAAGAGGGCTTCGTGCTGGTAAATGCTTGATAACTTACTTTTTAGAGTTACATGGCGTAGAATCATACTGCCTCCGTTGTTTAGTTTCTATTGAAATCGCATTAGCTCTTTACGTCTGAGATATATTTCTGGAGTTGTATAGGAATCACGTCCTTTAAGATTATTGGGAGCATTAAAGCGCTTTTACCATTGATTATAACATGCCTATGTTCCCCAGCGGTTTACCTTATAACATGTTCGCAAAAGTCGTATTTTGTACATATGTCTAAGAATCCGGAAATCGTCCTTTTAATAAGTACTTCTTCATTGCCACGATCCCATACTCAGCCGGTTATATTAATAAAAACAGCAGCTGATCTAAACCGATCGCTGCTGTTTTTATTAAGCTATCGTTTCCCGTTAGTTCAACCACCATGAGTTATCAAGAGTTATTATTCAATACTCTGAAACCATTCAGGATGTTCATCTCTAGTTATAACCACCCATAGGGAATTGTGGCAAACAGGAGTATGTTCTGTTCTTCCGTTCATTTAATTTTAGTCTTACTCACCTACCATACCGTCACCATCACGATCATCCATGTATTTGTATAACCAATGATCACTCGTTATTGGCATACTATAACCGGCTGCTTTCGCTTCTTTTATCGTTATCTTCCCGTTACCATTGGTATCAACACTAGAAAGATCATCTTTTGTATTTGGATTAGTCGCTTTTGTGTTAGAACTTTTTGAATCAGAAGGCTTACTGTCTGTTAAACCAAGGGTTTTGTTTACTTCGTCAGGATTCACATTATCAAATTTATCGACAATCACGTTACCCTTTAACGTATAGGTGTATTGATAACTGGAGGGAATCTGCGTTTTCGTGTTCGGGTAGGTGATAATTGCTTCAAAATTAGTAGCTCCACCTGCTTTGCGTATAGCGTCTTCCATATATGCTTGATCACCATGTCGGTTGAGCGTACTATCTTGTGGGGTGATATTATAAGCATTGGATACACCGCCAAGAGAATCAGCTATGGCATGTCCTTCGTCTAAAACAGCACTCTCAACCCCAGGGACCTTTGCTTCATCAGCACAATACCTACCAGACGATGAGACAGGCTCTTTATTGTCATCTTGTAGAATGATTTTATCAGCAATGACACGCACTAGTTGCCCGTGTTCATTTGTAAATGCCCAGTATTTACGCTTCCCGTAACCAACATCCACAACGACGTTAGGTTCACGATGGCCAGACAAATCACAAGCATCCACTTCAATACGTTCGTATCCTGAGAATAGATCGTTATTTGGTTGGGTTGGCGTTTCCTCGACTGCCGGTTCATCAACAACCTTTTCTTCTCCTTTTGGTTCCTTAATGGCCTCGGTAATAGTTCCCTCTGCTTCTTTATCAACTTTGGTTACTTCTTGTATGGCGTTTTCTCCATTTGTAATAGGCGGATCTTCTACATTGGTGCAACCAACCATAAAGATGATCGTTAAAATTAAGATTAAATAGTTCATTTTCTTTTTCAATTTAGGACTCCCCTATAATTTCATACTGTTCATTCTAAAAACGACGACTATAACTTATCGTGTTCTATAATCTTACCATAAAAGACTAATATCCTATTGAATTATCCTGCCCGTTTGTTTAATAAAAGGGCGTCTACTGCCGACGATGAAATCATATCGGGAATGTAACAATGTTCTTGTCATCGGTCGGGAATGTTATCAAGTTCTTGTCATTGTGTTTTGTCAAGAACTTGATAACATAAATATAAAAAGCCGCATAATCAGCAGCTTCTAATGTAACTATGTTTTTGTCACCCGACAGGAATTAAAAACACACCACTCAAAAGCTTAGAATTGTCGGATACTCTGGAGAGGCTCGATGATATGCTTTAGGGGACATTTCTTGTGATACGATTATTGTTCAAGTCCTTCAAAATTGCATCGCCAATCAGACACCCATGCGGGAAAATAATCTAATCGGTGAGCTACTCTCTGTGAAGCAATGTTACTTGCAATTACGTCATAACTCGGTATTTCTCCACGTTCCAATATTTCAAAAGTTAACCTGTTTACAAGATAACTAGCCAATCCCAAATTACGATATTTGGGTAATACTTCTATGCCAATTTGCCACAGTTTTGTACAGGTTTTGCTTGCTCCTGCCATACCAACAAATTCCCCATCTTGCTTTGCAAGCACTGCTAGATCAGTCTGCCAGGGAAGATTCGTATCATATATAATAGCTTCATTGAATCTTGTAACATCAAATAAACTGACCACTTCTTCTCGCTTAATCAGTTCAAATGAAAAAAAATTCGGCGGTGACATTGGCTTAATTCGTTTTACATCAGGCAGAAAGTGCAAGTAAAGACCTCTGATAAATGGTAAGGAGAATATGGTATCCCTGGTTTTGCCCTGCATCTGTGTTTTGGCAATTAACAACCGTTCAGGTGTAGCCGACACTACAATTGATTTTCCCATAGAAAGGATCTCGAAATAACGTGCCTTCCTTGGAAACGGTCTGCATCCTGGATTTTCTTTAGCTTCAACAAAAATAATGCTATCCTTTTCGCCGTTCAGGTCATCGATAGAGCAATTCAGGTCAATAGCAAGTTGTGATTGCACAATGAACAGCATTTCTTTTTGTGTCATAATCATCGTTACCCTTCCTTTCGCTTCTGCAACGCAATTCTTCTCTAAAGATTCAGATTATACTTCTGCTTATGGCCACACTGATGGGAAATCTTTTTCTTGTACCCTCTGTACTATTCTTTCAACACAATTTTCTAGTCCATTGGTAAAGGTATCAACTTCAATATCGTAAGTCTCTTCCTTATGTACAAAGTCCAATTGTGATTTGGATAATCCTATTCTGCGGTCCCCTCTTTCTTTTTCTCGACGTTCAAGCTCTGTTGCTGGACAGTGAACACCCACGAACAATATAGGATACCCGGATAGAATTGCTTTGCAATCCGTTCTTGTAAATTCGTCATGAATAACATGGTCAATAATTAGATTAACTGCTTTATCAGAAAACATGGCGATCGTTCGATGGAAAAAATATTCGGTTTCAACCGAAATAAGCCGATGGTTGTCCCTGTCTTCCATTCGTTCAATGACAAGATCAAAATCGTCGATACTATAATGGTAATAATCAGGTAGCCGTTTAAGTAATTGTTTGGCTAGTGTTGTCTTCCCCGAGCTTGATACTCCATTCAGGAAAATAATATTTCCTCTTTTCATATGTCCCCCTCAGATTACGTCATACTAAATGAATTACAAGATGAACGATAGCACTATCTCCTCCAGCAAATCACAGATTAAAAACTCGTTGAAGTCCTGCACTCTCGTACCAGATGCGTGATCTTTGATAAAAAATAAACCTATCCAGATTGTCGAATTATTTTTGCAGCCTATTTGCCCTTAGTTGAAATATAAAGACAGCCGATCGCGTCGCCGGCTGCCTACGTGTCTATTTCGTTATCGTTTCCCGTTAGCTTAATGTACTCGTTGACTTCGCTAGCTTAATTAAGTCATTTTTGATGAAATAGAAACCATTCATTAAAGGGTAGCCTTTTGTTCTAGATTATGTATGATACGGGGCGCTGCTTCATAAAAGAAATGAACCAATTTTTTCATTTGTTCCACAAAATCTTCACTATCGGGAGCACCTATATTCACTGCTGTTTTTTGACCGTTATATACTTCATTGAATAATGGGATTTCACGATTGTACTTCTCTTTAATATAATCTCTATGAAGTTCACTCATTGCAATAATTATATCGTACTCTTTAAAGTGATTTTCATCAAAAAGCGTTCTTTTGAAGTCAGTGGTGTCTATATTCAATTCATTCATTATATTAAAGTGAATATTGGAATACTTGCTAATATCACTATTTGCTCTTATCCCAGCGGAAGCAACCTTAATTGAAGTCTTATTAATACTACGGAGAAAATCCTTCATACAAAATTCAGCTATTACGCTTCGAGTAAAATTATCGGTACATACAAACATAATATTCATTAAAACCAACTCCATTCTAATGACCATTTTATGGAATTATAGCAAATGAAACAGGAAAATTACCATCAATATTTTTCGATTGATTATTCAACTAATCTGCCCGTTAGTTTAATAAAAAGGCGTCTAATCATCTTTGTTTGCCGGCGTCGATGAAATCATATCGGGAATGTAACAATGTTCTTGTCATCCGTCGGGAATGTTATCAAGTTCTTGTCATTGTGTTTTGACAAGAACTTGATAACATAAATATAAAAAGCCGCATTATCAGCGGCTTCTAATGTTACTATGTTTTTGTCACCCGACATGGATTGTGTCACAATTGGCGTGTTTGCCTCGATCAATCAATTTATCACTCTCCTTCTCTTTTAAATAAAAAAATAAAAAAAGCCGCTGATAGCAGCTTTTATATTATGGTTAATCTTTAATTTTATCCGATAAAGCTTTAATTACTGCACAAAGTTCCTGATCTTTTTGAAGCATTTGAACTATTTTATCGTATGCATGAATAACTGTAGTGTGATCTCGGCCTCCGAACTGTTCACCTATTTTTGGTAATGAAATGTCAGTGAGTTCTCTGGATAAGTACATTGCGATCTGACGCGGAAATGCTACTGCTTTTGTTCTTTTTCGTTCTTTAAAATCTTCTATCTTAATTCCGTAAAATTCCCCTACTCGCTGTTGAATCTTTTGTATAGTAATAGTCTTAGGTCCTACAGACGGTAATAAATTTTTAAGAGCTTCTGCGGCCATTGGGACCCCAATATCCTGGTTGGTTAGGGATGAATATGCTATAACGCGAATAAGAGCTCCTTCTAATTCTCGGACATTAGTGAAAAAATGGTTTGCAATATATAGCATGACATCGTTGTGAATATCAAGTTTTTCAGACTTTGCTTTTTTACACAGAATAGCAATCCTTGTTTCAAGATCCGGTGGTTGAATATCAGTAATAAGGCCCCACTCAAAACGGGAGCGCAATCGTTCTTCTAGCGTTGGGATTTCTTTAGGTTGTCTATCACTAGAGATAATGATAGCTTTACCTTCTTCCTGAAGAGCGTTAAATGTATGAAAAAACTCCTCCTGTGTTTGTTCTTTACCTGCTATAAATTGAATGTCATCAATCAATAAAACGTCTATATTTCGATATTTATTTCTAAATAATTCGCCGCGATTATTCATAATTGCATTTATAAATTCATTGGTAAATTTTTCAGAAGATATATATAGTACTTTTGCTTTGGAATTATGATCTAATACATGTTGGGCAATCGCATGCATTAAATGAGTTTTACCGAGTCCAACTCCACCATACAAGAAAAGCGGATTATAAGCTTTACCCGGTGCTTCAGCTACTGCAAGTGCAGCTGCATGTGCAAAACGGTTCCCTGTGCCTACAACAAAGTTTTCAAAAGTATATTTTCTATTCAATGAAACTTTTGGATCTAGCTTCGTTTCTGTGGATCCAGAGTTCATTTTCAACGACTTACCCTTCTCAGACAAAATCTCTTCATCCTCGATTATTACCTTGACAGTGATATTTCGGTTTAAAGTTTCATTCACTGCCATTCTTATAAGGTTAATGTAACGTGTTTCTAACCAATCTTTCGTAAACTGTGTAGGGGTACTAATAATAAGTTCAGTTTCACTAAAAGTAATAACCTTCGTAGAATTTAGCCAGGTATCAAAACTTGGTTTGCTAATCTTTTTTTCAAGTTCACCCAGTATTCTTTGCCATAGATCTTCTTGGGTATCCTTCTGCACTTATTAAGTACACCTCCACATAATCAGTTCCGTTTAGATATGTTTCTAATACTTATCAGGTACTATCGATGACTTTCTATTTCCGCTTGTTTTTTGATTGAATCAACAGTAAGTGTGAATGCTTCAGCTGCCTTATATGCATCTAATGCATTTTGAAGACGTTTTACTTGTTGATTTAACTCATTCCTATTCTCTTTGACCTTTATTGTTGCACGTGCGACGTCAATAAGCTCTTCTCTTGCTGCTTGCATAGCCCGGTTATGAGCTTTCTCAATTATTTGTACTGCCATATGAGTATAAATCGTTGCAAACTCCTTATCGCCGATCTCTTGCTCACGAGCAGCCAAGTCACTCTCACTGATTACCCAATCTCCGGAGTCGTTTTTCGAAGCGGCTAAACGCCCGTCATTAATCATGTTAAGAATGGTTTTATAATGAACCCCAAGTAACAACGCTGCTTCTTTAGCATTCACTATTACTCAACCCCTTATCTATAGTTATCCATATATTAAGAGATAATAAGAAGAAAGTAAACGAAGAATAATATGTTCCTGATTTCTTTTCTCAGCCTACCAATAATAAAAAGCCGCTCAAGTGAGCGACTTAACTTCGTTCCATTTAAATTTAAATCGTATAATAATGTTTACAAAAATCACAATGCAATTCTATAAATGAACCTAAGCATCTTTTTGGGGGTAGTACCAGCGAAGCTGATACCACCCGCAAAGTAGATGGATATATATGTGAAAAAACGAATCAGAGCTTAAAAATATCATTCAGTTCGTTCCAGTTATCCCCAATCCAGATCATCTCATCAATAAAGCGTCCCATTGTCTTTTCACTGCTATACATCGCATGTACCCACTTGAACTCCTTATACCAGGTAAGTTTAATGGATCGAACGAGTTGCTCATTAGATAAGCTCATATGTACCCTGTAGCCTTCTACATAAGCCTCTACAGCATCCAATCGCATTTGGTCATCTTTAAGAGCACACGATAACAACGCTCGTGAGATATCAAAATCAGGATAAACAAACTGTACTCGATCAAAGTCGACAATATCAGCAACTCCATCCTTGTAAAACAAAAGATTGTCAACATGCATATCCCAATGGGCCCATCCCTTAGCGCATTCATTGAATATATCCATGTCTACTCCGCTAAGTATTTCCATTTGCTTTTGAATGGCTAGTACGTATTTTCCGTGATTTGCTTCCTCTGTCTCATGCAGATTCAACTCTAGTCTTGCAATCATTTTATGTTTGCTCGGCAAATCCCAATGTAGAACTGTGCGTCGAGGCATATGGATACTCATCCATTTGTGCATTCTTCCAGTGGTTTCCCCAAGACTGTACATTTGTTGGAGGTTAGCAGTCCCTGCCTGAATAAGCTCCCCCTTACTGACACCAGTAATCATATAGTCTTCATCGGATTGTAAACGATGAATATACCGATTATTGTACGCATATACAGGCTGACAAGGAATGCCATCACGATACATCAAATCTTGATACCGCAAAGCTTCGTGAACATCTTCAAGTCCTCTTCGGTATCTAACTTTACAATATTTCTTCACGAAATAGGATTCGCTGTCGGTCTTCATGATCCATTTCATATTTCCATATCCCAAGTTATTTGCTTCTACCGATTGAATATGCCATCCAAACTTGCCTTTGAGGTCATTAATGATCTCTTCCTCAATAAGATTTATTGTTCTAGCTACTTCCATAGTGATCACCTCTTCAATAATGGAGTATGCGAACCAAATTGGTTAAGCGCCTTAATAAGATACAGAACTAACGTTCTTATTGATAGTAGTGTATTATCTATCAACTGTAAAGTACTTCCAATAACCGAAAGAGAGCAAAAAAACATGTAGTTATCATTAAATTCCCCATTTAATTACATTCGCTTTGCCGGTGATGTCAGCTTCGCTGGTACTACCCCTTCCTGTGTCACAACCCACGAAAAATACTGTCCAGGATTGGATATTTCAAAATCAAATAACATTGAACATTACATAGTATTTTGTACATATGTCTGTAAACCGGGACCAGAGAAAAACGCCTATCATTATGGAAGGAGATCTATCTCCGCACTGACTGTAACGGCAACTTTTTAAGGCCACTCCTTGCGGAATGGCCCTTACTTTCATATATTGAACGATCATTTCCGTAAAACAGTTGATTCTAGTCTCTCGATTCAAAGTAATTGATCGGCCGGATCTCAATCCCCCATCCAAACTGCTCGCCCGATGCCACTTG
>NZ_JBNNUS010000020.1:0-63453 GCF_050279985.1 Paenibacillus sp. NPDC093718 | reverse complement strand
CACGCGTTCCCATACCGAACACGACCGTTAAGCCTTCCAGCGCCGATGGTACTTGGACCGAAGGGTCCCGGGAGAGTAGGACGTCGCCAAGCGAAAAACCACTGTCGATGTAATCGATGGTGGTTTTTATTTGTTTTCATAGAAGTTTTGATGAAGTGCAGATTTAGAGATTGTCCGACTAATGATATATGCTGCAGCGTGATGTCAGCAGCTTCTCTGTTATATAACATGATCCTAAAATTGACGTAAACAGATGAAGATTTTGTTACCGATACCATGCCAAAAATCAGTATAATAGAATTAGGTATAATCGGGAATGTGATTACCGATATGCGCAGGCTGTAGGAAATAAGGCCTGATTGGAAGGTTCTCCATTAACCAACCAACTATGAATACTCATCTGGAGACCGGTTATTGTGGGGGAAGGAGGACAATTACATGTTGTGTAAACGTGGTCTGCATGTGGCAGGGATGATCTGTGCCGTTACGATCGTGTTGATCGGATCCGGATGTGGGGCATCCACAAAACCAAGCTGGGAAACCTTTGACGGCGCGGCGAATGTGAAGTCATTCCCGGTTCCGAAGGAAGCGAATAAAACGGAGCAAACCACAGGCAATAGTGACTTGGATTATGTACGGTATGCGCTTCCGGGCTTAAAGGGAGACGACAGCATTCCTGAAGCCTACCTGGAAGAGATTGAGTCCTGGGGATGGAAGCAGAAGGAAGTTGAAGATAACGGTTCTTCATTAGTATTTGAAAAAGGTAAAAGTATCGTCCACCTATCGGTGCATGACGATTTTCTTATAATCACGGTTCCGTCACAGCTTAAAAAACAAGCCATACAGGGATTGGAAAGCAATAAAGCAACTGAATAAAGACCTCGTTCCGACTTCGGAATGAGGTCTTTATTTAATTTTGAAAGGGGTTTATACAGCTATGTAGTGATGGATGCAGAGCTTCAACATTATTGCAGGTAGTAGGAGATGTCCTGTTCATTCATTTTCAACATGCCATCTTTACGCTGGCCGCTTAGACGCAGCATCGTATAGCCGCGTGGGAGAAGGAGCCAGAGATGCCAGAACAGAAGCGTGATGGCAAAAGGCAGCGGCGACCAGAAGGCCATGGTAACGCTTAAGACAATCCCCACCCAACAGGTATAGAACTGCACCAAATTAAATACGCGACGGCTGACGTGTTGATCCGGTATATAACCAAGCCAAGGCAACCTCAGACGGAAGCGCCAACGTTTCCGGTAGCTTGCTCCTAATAGGATGAGCACGGTATGTCCGACGACATACTGGATCCATAACATAAGCGGGAAGGCGATTAGCAGATAGAGCAGGAAATACGGTGACACCCAAAATGTCCCTGCAGCCGCTGCTAGCCAAGGCAAACTTAAGTAGAGGATGAGCAAGCTTTTGGAAATTTGGATTTTTTTAATTAATCGATAGTGATAAAAGGTGGCTTGACCGTGTGGATCTGCCATTGGGCTATGCCTTCCCCCTTTAAGTAGAAGTAAATTTCGATAGACGAGAAGTTTAAGTCTTTTATGTTTTTATCGGACAAAATCATATTTTTATTAAGCTGAAAAAAAAGTACAGACACAAGGCCACCAAGGGGTACATATACATAAAGCGTAGATCGATATCCTATGAAAAGGTTTAAAATAATAGAAACTGTGTCATACTAATAGGAAAAGGATCAAGGTGGGATGGTTATGGAAGAATTGACCGAACACGTGTGTATCATATGCAATCAGACGAAGACAGAGGGAATCACCATTGTCTCGCAATTCGTATGCGAGGAATGTGAATCCGAAATCGTTCATACCAGTGCGGAAGATGCCAAATATCATTTTTTCATTCGTCAATTAAAACAGATTGCCATGCCGAAAAATGCATAGATGCGGGTACACGCGTCAAATGGGCCTGAATGAAAGGCCTTTTTTTGTTTAGAGGGGACTTTCCGTGCATGGGGACGTAGGCGTAGGTTTCAAATTGCGTTAAAATAGGTTAGAGAATGTAATCCGAAGGGATATGTCGATGACTACACATAGAGAGCGTGCCCCACTTGCAGAAGCTTTAATATGGTATCGAGAACGTGGGGCTTCATCTTTTCATGTACCTGGTCATAAAAATGGCAGGGCATATGCGGAGGAAGGTAACGCTGCGGAGATGCTGCGAGAGGCCATGCGCATTGATGTGACGGAAATTACCGGAACCGATGATTTATTTCATCCTGAAGGCGTTATTCAGGAAGCACAGGAGCTGGCTGCCGATTGTTTTGGTGCAGAGGAAAGCTTCTTCCTGGTAGGGGGAAGTACAGCCGGCAACTTGGCGCTAATTCTGACGGTCTGCCGTGAACCGGGCGATATCGTGCTTGTACAGCGGAACGTACACAAGTCTGTATTGAACGGATTGATGCTGGCGGGTGCAAGGGCGGTGTTTCTTCAGCCAGAGATGGACAAGCCAAGCGGTTTGGCCATTGCTCCATCTGCGGCTACGCTGGCAGCGGCTCTTGAGGCCCACCCTGAGGCGCGGGGGGCGATCGTCACGATGCCGAACTACTACGGGATGGGGAGCGATTTAAGGCCGCTCGCGGAAGCTTGCCATAAGCGCAACATTCCACTGCTGGTGGACGAAGCGCATGGTGCTCATTACGGACAGCACCCCCAGCTGCCGATGAACGCTTTGTCATGCGGGGTGGATGGTGTGGTTCAATCCACGCACAAGATGTTAGCCGCCATGACGATGGGAGCCATGCTGCATGTACAGGGCGGGCTGCTGGATCGAAGCCTGCTGCGCCAGCGGCTGGCCATGGTGCAGAGCTCCAGCCCCTCGTACCCGCTCATGGCTTCGCTGGATCTGGCGCGGCGCCTGCTGCACACGCAGGGCGCAGGCGCCTTCACGGCTGGCCTGGCCGCCGTGGAGACCTTCCGGCGCGGCCTCGCGAAGCTGCCGCGCTTCGGGCTGCTGCAGCCGCCGCAGCCCGGGGGCCACGCCGCGGGCACGGCCGCTGCGGCGTATACCCGCCAGGACCCGTTCAAGGCGGTCATTTATGACCGCACCGGGTCCCTGAGCGGGTATGCACTCCAGCGCGCACTAGAGGCGCGCGGCTGTGTGCCGGAGATGAGCGACGAGCTGCGCGTCGTCTTATTGTTTACGCTGGCATCGACTCGGGAAGATGCGAATCACGTCTTATGGGCTCTTGTGCATATTGTAGAGCAGGGGGAGAAGACAGAAGGGATCGGAACCGAACCAGGCACTACGGCAGAGAGCACGGAATTACTGATCCGGACATTGCGGGATCAGGGGGATTTCATGAGGTATGAGCCGCGAGTGGCCCGCGAGAATATGGACTCCAATCATTTCGATGATGATGCTAACTTGTTAACTGAAGCCAGACTAGTCTCTGATGTTTCCACGTGGAACAATTTGCCCGCAGAGATGCCTTATTCGGTCCCAATTCCTTTCTCACTCAAGCCGATTGACAGGGAGAGGTTGGAATCGGTGCCGTTAGCGAAGAGCGCTGGGCGAAAGGCGGCGGAGATGGTTATTCCCTATCCGCCAGGCATACCGATCTTATACCCTGGCGAAGACATCTCAGTGAGAATGGAGCAGAGGCTCCTGGCATTAAGGAATGCAGGGGCCAAATGCCAGGGGATATCCGACCCAACGCTGCAAACCATTGTCGTTTATAAGGAAACGTGAAGAAAGGGACTCCACTATACGTTGGTGTATATACCAGGGCGTATAACTTCGAGATCCACGATCAACAAATGATGAAAGCAGGATACGCTATGAATAATCGCAGACCACTATTTATTACCATCGAAGGAGGAGACGGATCGGGTAAAACGACCATGATGGGCAGACTCGCTGCCTTTATGCAGAACCATTCAATTCCGTATCTGATTACACGCGAGCCCGGCGGCATTGAGATTGCGGAGAAGATCCGCTCCATTATTCTCGATCCGGAGCATACCGCGATGGATGCACGGACCGAAGCATTGTTGTATGCGGCAGCCCGCCGCCAGCATCTTGTGGAGAAGGTAGAGCCGGCTCTGAACCAGGGCTTGACGGTACTGTGTGACCGGTTCGTGGACAGCAGTCTGGTTTACCAGGGATATGCACGCGGACTGGGCATGGAGGAGGTATGGAACATCAATCAATTTGCGATTGATACCCGCATGCCGGATC
The DNA here is from genome assembly GCF_050279985.1 of Paenibacillus sp. NPDC093718. Taxonomy (NCBI): domain Bacteria; kingdom Bacillati; phylum Bacillota; class Bacilli; order Caryophanales; family Paenibacillaceae; genus Paenibacillus; species Paenibacillus sp. NPDC093718. Next base: position 59,253 of record NZ_JBNNUS010000020.1, on the reverse strand, counting down.
TAACGCTGTTGTTCGATGTGGAGCCGAAGATTGGCATGTCTCGGATCACGGCAAATGCAGAACGGGAAATGAATCGTCTGGATATGGAGACCATGGCATTTCACGAGAAAGTTAGGGAAGGCTATCTATTGGTAGCAGAGCGTAATCCGAATCGAATTCGCATTGTGGATGCTTCCAAAACGCCGACTCAGGTGGAAAGAGAAATGATTCGTCACTTGGAAGACGCGATATTAAAGGATTTTTGAGATTGTTTGTCAAATAAGTACTGTTAAGGACATACGATGTCCAAATAAACAAGGAGGGTTTACCATGAAATTGATAGTTGCGATTGTCCAGGATAAAGATAGCAACCGTCTCTCCGCCGCATTGGTCAAAGCTAATTTTCGGGCAACAAAGCTTGCAAGTACAGGCGGCTTCCTGAAGGCGGGGAACACCACCTTTATGATCGGGGTAGACGATTCACAGGTTGAAAGTGTGCTCAGTGTCATTCGCACAAGCTGTAAAGTTCGTGAACAGCTGGTCACCCCGGTAACCCCTATGAGTGGTACAACCGATTCCTACTTGCCGCTTCCGGTCGAAGTGCAGGTTGGTGGCGCAACCGTGTTTGTTCTCCCTGTAGAACGATTCGAGCATTTCTAAATTCATTTTCTGGATCTGCGATAGATACGTAACGGATGTTTTTATTGGGATATTTGACGGCTGTGTTCTCCTGTAACCAAAGTCTTCTGAACCACTTCTGTATCATAATAAAAATAGTTACCGTAGATCGCCGCACTCGGGAGATGATCTTAATTAGATGGATGATTTAAATGAAATCCGGATAATCGACCGATTTATCGATAATTGTCAGCGAATCGCTTGACAAGCAATCCATTTCAAGGTACGTTCACGTGAGGCACAGGTTTGTTCGAAATGAACGTACCGGATGCCTCCGTTTTATTAGATGCAAGAAATAACGCAATAGGCGGTGGATTCAGGTGAAGATCAATCCGGGCTTTCGGCCCTTGAAAAGTGAACTCACGGTGCCGGATGGCAACGCCAGACCGATTCAGAAGCGATCGTTCTCGGATATGATGCAGCAGCAGGGAGAGCGTGCGACCCATGAAGAGCTGAGTCGTCAAATGCGTGAAATTGCAATGCAAGGAGATCGATTGGCTAAGGCGATGACCGTTCGAGAGCTCAAAGCGTATAAATTGATGGTTCGCCGATTCCTGGAGGAAACGGTACGTCGCGGTGTGAAAATGAAGGAAACGCGCGGCTGGGACCGCCGGGGGCGCGGAAAGCGTTATAATGTAATCGATGAAGTTGATTCTGCGTTGCTCGCGATGGCGGACGAACTGCTGGATACGGAGCAGGGGAGAATTGATCTGCTGAACCGAGTTGGTGAAATTCGAGGCATGCTGATCAATCTTGTATTCTAGCTGCAAAAAGCAAGGAAGCGTATCGTGATTCATGACGGCTCCATCATCGAGGAGGATCATGAAGGATTGATAGAAAGTGAGGACTTATGTCTTTTAATGATATCGTAGGTCAAGAGACTGCGAAGCAACTGCTGCAAAATGCCTTGCGCCGTAATGCGGTCAGTCATGCCTATCTGTTTAGCGGCCCTCATGGTGCCGGACAGATGCAGACGGCGCTTATGTTTGCCAAGGCTTTGTTTTGTACGGAACTTGAAGACGATGCCTGCGGTCAATGTTTGGAATGCCGCAAGGTAGATCATGGAAACCATCCCGATCTTACGTTGGTTGAGCCTGATGGAGCCAGCATTAAGATCGATCAGATTCGCGATCTTCAGCGTATATTCTCCTATCGATCGGAGAATCGCAATCCTAAGGTTTATATCATTGACCGGGCGGAGAAGATGACCACGCAGGCAGCCAACAGCCTGCTGAAATTTCTGGAGGAACCCCAGGCGCCGGCTGTAGCGATTCTGATTGCCGAGAACGGACAAGCCCTTTTGCCCACCATTCAATCGAGATCCCAGCAGGTTCCATTCCGGGCTTTAGACTCGCAGATGATGGAGAAGGTTCTTGTGGGGGAAGGTTATCCTGCCGCACTTGTACGCTGCGCAGTTCACCTTTCATCAGGACTTGACGAGTGCAGGAAAATATTGAGTGAGAATTGGTTTGCAGAAATTAGAAACGTAGTGTTACAATTAGGGAAGGAGTCTTTGAACCGCAGCGGCTCAGCGATCATCACAGCGAGTCAAAAAGTGTTCAAAACCGAACTCTCAGATCATCTGGACCTATTGTTCAGTATGTTTCATTTATGGTTTAAGGACATGATCCATGTCCAGTATGGAAGGAAAGAGTCTCTCGTTTTCATAGATCAGGCAGAGTATATCTCTGGTCATGCATCAGCCCGCAGCACAGCACAGTGGGTGTCATACATGGATTTGGCCGCAGAGTGTCAGAAGAAGTTACGCTATAATGTCAATGGACAGCTCAGTTTAGAGCAGTTATTGATGGGTTTGGGCGGTAACACTCCGGCGTGAGAAGACCCCCAGGCCCGCAGAATGGCCATTATGTACAGGCACAAGGGGGTTTATTTTTGTACAGTGTAGTAGGTGTCCGCTTTAAGAAGGCGGGCAAAATATATTACTTTGATCCGCTCGACCTGCCCGTGGAGAAGGAACAGTCCGTCATTGTGGAAACCGCGAGAGGCATTGAGTATGGTCAAGTTGTGATAGGAAAGAAGGAGGTCGGTGAATCAGACGTTGTCCTTCCGCTCAAGAAGGTCATTCGGATCGCTGGTGATTCGGATGCCCGTGTGGTTGAAGAAAACAAACAAGCGGCTAAGGAAGCATTCACCACCTGTTTAAATAAAATTCGGGATCACGAACTGAAAATGAAGCTGGTTGATGTAGAATTTACGTTTGACCGCAACAAAATCATTTTCTACTTCACGGCGGAAGGCCGTGTGGATTTCCGTGAGCTGGTCAAGGATCTGGCCAGTATATTCCGTACAAGAATCGAACTTCGCCAGATTGGAGTTCGCGATGAAGCGAAAATGCTCGGCGGTCTTGGACCTTGCGGACGCGTACTGTGCTGTTCCTCATGGCTTGGCGATTTTGAGCCGGTATCGATCAAGATGGCAAAGGATCAAAGCCTATCGCTCAATCCGACTAAAATTTCCGGGCTATGTGGAAGATTGATGTGCTGCCTGAAGTTTGAGCATGATAATTATGAAAGCGTGAAAGAAGAGCTTCCATCCGCTGGGAAAATGGTCGTTACTTCGCTTGGAGAAGGCAAAGTAGTCGGACTGAATGCGGATAAGCGGACGGTTCATGTTCAGCTGTTTGAAATTGGTAAGGTGAAGGAACTTCCAATGGATGACGTTGTCATCAAATAGTCCAATAGAATGTTTATTTTCGGGGTGTAGACTTGGAGAAGAAAAACATTTTTGTGCTCATTCAAGAGTTGGAAACACAGATGGGACATATACACAGTGAACTGGGTGGACTTAAGCTGGTCATCAAGGAACTGCTGGAAGAGAACCATCGCCTCAGTCTTGAAAATGAACAGCTCCGGAAAATTTTAAAGCGGGAAGTCAATCCGGCAGAATTGGAAAACCCAGTGGCTTTACAACCTCAGCCTCATGTGAAGGATGAGGAACATGAAGATGTGGTCGGCGAGGGATATGATAACCTGGCTCGGCTGTATCATGAAGGCTTCCACATCTGCAATGTCTATTACGGACATCTGCGGACGGAAGGGGATTGCCTGTTCTGCTTATCTTTTTTGAATAAATAAGAAGCCGTAGGAGAAACTGCCTACGGTTTTTTTCTAGAATGGAAAGGTTATACTGTAAGGATCGCGATTGAAAAAATACCATACGGCTGCTTGTCATGCAATGTGAAGAGCAGCCTTTTATGTATTTCATTTTATCAGGTACTATGTAGAGAGCCGATACACCAGAAGAGCGTGTTTGGAATTATGGAGATAAAGGGTTGAAACTATGAAATTGAAAGAAGTGTTATTGCAACCATCCGAGCGGATTGATGATCTGCTTACCCATGAGCTTGGCATCATCCAGAGTGAGGAGGTATTCAGCTTTTCCATGGATGCCGTCCTGCTCGCCAGGTTTGCCAGCATTCCGCGCAGGGGCCGTATTTTGGATATGTGCACGGGAAACGGAGTTGTTCCGATCCTGCTGTCAACACGTACAGGCGCGCCGATCGAGGGGATTGAGATTCAGCCCAGACTTGCAGACATGGCCAGACGGAGCGTTGAGATGAATGATCTCCAGGATCAGATCACGATTCATGAGGGAGATCTGCGGGAACTGTACAAGGAAAAAGGGTATGGAGCGTACGACCTGATTACGGTTAACCCGCCTTATATGCCGATGAATGGCAGTGACTTGAAGCTGAATGAGCACCAGGCGATTGCCAGGCATGAAATTCACTGTACGCTTGAGGAAGTAATTGAATCCTGTGCAAGGCTGCTTCGCCAAGGCGGGAAGATGAGCATGGTCCACAAGCCCCTGCGGCTGGCAGAAATCATTACGCTGATGAGCAAATACCGGATTGAGCCCAAAGTCATCCGCTTTGTCCATCCGCGCGTGAATATGGAAGCGAACATGGTGCTTATCGAGGGGATTCGGGACGGGAAGCCTGAGGTTCGGCTGAAGCCTCCGCTGATCGTGTATGATGAGCAAGGAAACTACGGACCGGATTTTATGGAAATTTACTACGGAACACATAAGGATGAGACGAACGAATGAGAAATCTTGTACAGCAAAGTTATGCCGACCAGGGAGAGGGAAGCCCGGGTTCTCTGTATTTGGTGGCAACGCCGATCGGTAATTTGGAGGATATGACCTATCGCGCCGTGCGCATCCTTCAGGAATGCGATATTATCGCGGCAGAGGATACGAGGCAGTCACGCAAGCTGCTGACCCATTTTGAAATTCCGGCTAAGCCGCTGTTTAGTTATCACGAGCATAATAAGGCGGCCAGCGGGCCTGAAATCATACGTTATATAATAGAAGGAAAAAATGTGGCACTCGTCAGCGACGCCGGTCTGCCGGCGATTTCCGACCCTGGCAGTGATCTGGTTTCACTTGCGATTGAAGCGGGGATTTCAGTCATTCCGATCCCGGGGGCCAATGCCGCTCTTTCCGCCTTAATCGTGTCGGGTTTGCCGACCGAACGGTTTACGTTTATCGGCTTTTTGCCGCGGGAGCGTAAAGATATCGTCCAGCAGCTGCAAGCTTTGCAATCGGCGCAGGGAACGTTATTATTTTATGAATCTCCGCATCGTGTGAAAAAGACCCTGGAGATCTTGCAGGAGGTACTGGGAAATCGGAAGGTGGCCTTGGCTCGCGAACTGACCAAGCGCTACGAGGAATTCTTGCGCGGAAGCATCTCCGAATGCCTGGACTGGCTCACGGTGCATCCGCCGCTGGGAGAATATTGTTTGGTGGTTGAAGCCGGCAGTGCAGAAGAGGAGCTTAAAGAGAAAAATGCCTGGTGGCAGGAGCTTTCGCTCGAGGAGCATGTGGAACATTATGAGCGGGAAGGACTAAGCCGCAAGGATGCCATGAAAAAAACCGCGAGTGATCGCGGTGTATCGAAGCGGGATATATATAACGCACTCCTGACGGAGTCGTGATCCTGCATAACTTGGCGCAGAGGATAATAAAACAGCCCCACATAGTGGGGCATGCTTCGCTGAAAACTTATAAATTCTTTAATATCAAAAAAAGACCCTCCTGCGGCCGGGTTCATAGCCGAGGAAGGCACCAAGGAGATATGAAAAAGGTTAGAATTAACAAAATGTAATAATGCTATTATATACTAAAAATCTTAATTTGTCACAGGTGTAGGGATTTCCGAGATACATTCATGGCAAACAATTTTACCTTTGAAGTAAGTGACATTCTCAGCGTTACCACAGAAGATGCAGGCAGGCTCATATTTCTTAAGCATGATGCGCTCGCCGTCTACATAAATCTCCAATGCATCTTTCTCACCAATTCCGAGCGTACGGCGTAACTCAATTGGAATGACGACCCGTCCAAGCTCATCGACTTTCCTTACAATTCCTGTTGATTTCATCATAACTTATAAATGCCCCTCTCGCCATAATTTAAAAAAGTCATAATTCGACATAGTTCTAGTTTTTATGTTATTTATAGTACCAACGATTCCCAAAACAGTCAACCTATATTTTTGAAAAATCGGAACCTTTTACGAAAGTATAGTGAACAAAACCCTTGTATAGCAACGTAACTACCATAATCGAACCAATTTTTGCTGCGATTTTCTATTTGTCGATTTGGAAAGCGTGATTTTACCATATTCGACATTGTTCGACATTAGATGTCAAAAGAAGTGTTTATCGGCAAAAACCCAAATCAAAACGATAAGGAGTTGAGATGGAATGCATTCACCAATTTCGGAAGAAAAAGTGTTTAAGGATCCCGTCCACAATTATATTCATGTGCAAGACGATATCATATGGCGATTAATCGATACCCCGGAATTCCAGCGGCTCCGCCGGGTGAGACAGCTTGGGACTTCATTTCTGACCTTTCACGGGGCCGAACACAGCCGATTCTCTCATTCACTGGGAGTCTATGAAATTACGAGAAGAATCATCTCTCAATTCGAACGAAGGGGGTACTCCGATTGGCCTGCTGAGGAAAGGCAAGTTGCCCTCTGCGCGGCCCTGCTGCATGATTTGGGGCATGGGCCTTTTTCTCATTCTATAGAAGAAGCTTTTCATATGAATCACGAGGATTGGACATGCCGGATCCTGCTTGGGGATACTTGCGTTAATCAGGTACTGCGGGAGCTCGGAGCGGATTTCCCCGAGAAAGTGGCTTCGGTTATTAACAAAACCTACGACAAGCCGATTGTGATTAACCTGGTCACTAGTCCGCTGGATGCAGACCGGATGGATTATTTGTTAAGGGATGCGTATTATACGGGAGTCAATTACGGAACGATTGATATTGACCGGATCTTGCGGATGCTGCGGCCGTACCGGGATCGGGTCGTCGTGAAGGAATCGGGTATGCATGCCGTAGAGGATTACCTAATGTCAAGGTATCAGATGTACTGGCAGGTGTACTTTCATCCCGTCACCCGAAGCTCCGAAATCATCCTGCGCCAAATCTTCCGCCGGGCCAAGGAACTGCATGACCGTGGATATGCTTTCCGATTCATGATCGATCCGCTTCCTGCGTTGTTTTCGGGGGATATCGGGGTGAATCAATATCTGCGCCTTGATGAAGCTCTGATCCAAACGGCCTTTCTGCAATGGACGGAAGAGGAAGATCCGCTTCTTAGCGAATTATGCGGCCGTTTCATGCACCGAAAGCTCTACAAATATGTAGAAATCGACAACATCGATCTGGAGACCATCGACGGGATACGCCACGCATTCAATGCCGTGGGACTGCATCCGGAATATGACCTGGAGATTGATTTTCCAACGGATCTTCCTTATGATAAGGTTCATTCCGATATGCCGCTTAACGAGAAGCAAATCCTGCTTCTGGATCGGCATGATGAGCTGAAGGAAATCTCGGAGGTATCCGATATTGTACGCTCGATCAGCGGCATTCATAAAGGACGGTACCATCTTTATTATCCGGAGGAGAAGGTAAGTCCGCTGCTGGCTCAAATGCCGGAGAAGATAGCCAGTGTTTTCAAACAACAACATTAACCTAGATGGAATACAGAAACGCTTGGTTTACCTGCAAATTTACCCAGCTAATGGAAGATATACGACACAGAAACGACAGGAAGGAGAGTGTGGATTTTATGTTATTCGACACGCACACTCATATGGATGCTGCCCAATTCGACGAAGACCGGGAAGAGGCAATCCAGCGGGCGCTCGAAGCCGGCGTGACCCGGATGATTAATATTGGATTTAACCGGGAGACGATTCCGACTACGATGAAGCTGGCAGAAACCTATAATTTTATATATGCAGCGGTGGGCTGGCATCCTGTAGACGCCATTAGCATGGAGGATCAGGACCTGGATTGGATCGCCTCTTTGTGCAGTCATGAGAAAGTGGTGGCTATAGGAGAGATCGGTTTGGACTATTATTGGGATACGTCTCCGAAAGAAGTTCAGCACCGAGTGCTTCGGCGTCAGATCGGACTGGCCCGGGAATTGAACATGCCGATTGTCATTCATAATCGGGATGCGCATGAAGATATCGTGAGAATTTTGCGCGAGGAAAAAGCCTCCGAGGTGGGCGGTGTCATGCATTCTTTCTCCGGAAGCTGGGAAACGGCCAAAATGTGTCTCGATATGGGATTCCATATTTCGTTTGGCGGGCCGATTACCTTCAAAAATGCAAAGCAGCCCAAAGAGGTTTTGGCGCAGGTTCCGCTTGATCGATTATTGATCGAAACTGACTCCCCTTACCTGACACCTCATCCCTTCCGCGGGAAACGAAATGAGACCGCATATGTAAAATTAGTGGCGGAGGCGGCAGCCGAAATTAGAGGGTTGTCCTATGAGGAATTGGCCCAAATTACCACCCAAAATGCGCTGGAACGATTTGGTATTTAGCGAAAACGAGAGCAAAAGCGATGAAAAAGGGAGCATTTTCGATTAATTAAAGTTTTTTAATCAGAAAAGGCGTTGATATTACAATATTTTAACCTTTTACATGAGAAAATGTGGTTGAATGTTGCTTTACAACCTGCATACAAACAGGATATCATCTTTTCAGTGATAAGAAGCTGCGATGTGCAGATCGCGGCCGAATATTTCATGAACCGTCTCGCTTAATCTCTGAAATTCTGGAGAACGGGGGAACCGATACCGCCGTGCATACTGGTCTGAATGCGCGCAGCTGTATTTGATTTCTTTTTCGGGTCTTTGGGGTGAATTTGAAGGATCTCGCCATGAGCGGGTATCCGGATCTAGGGCGTCTCTCTTACGTCCGAACCCGACAGCTAACTCCGTAAGCGAAATAAGAGGGGAATTCTCGTGCATACCATTTCCATGATTCTAATCATCAGGAAGCCACGTTAGAGCCTCTAGTACTCTTTCAATGGCTTTCTTTTATTTTTGAATAATGGAGAGGGGATCATCATACTCTTGGTAAACAAGGGGTGGTGGTACATGGACGGAAAGACGGGAATTGACGCAGGGTGTAGATAGATAGCAGGGCGCCTTGTGAGAAAAATTGCTATAGTCACGTCAAATGCATTCATGCGTTTACCTAGACGGCGGGACTATGAAGGAGGATGGAATAGTGGGCATTTTTCAACCTGAAGAAACCCATGAATCACAATCATCCAGCATGTCTTACGCATTGAGATGGAAGCATGACAATTTGCGTCAACTGATGTTGCTCGGTGCCATGGGTGCCGTTACGGTATCACTTCTCATATCGTTGGTCGTACATGATCAGGCAGGCAAGGAGGTTCAGCTTGTCGTCGATGGTCGTGTCACCACAGTTGAAACACGTGGATCATTGCTGCAGGAATTGCTGGATGAGCAAGCGATCACGTTGAGTCCTCAGGATCAGATTTCGATGCCTTTAAACGGCGCGATCCAGGATGGAGACCGGATCATCATTGACCGGGCAATTCCAGTCAAAGTTACAGTAGGCAGCACAACCAAAACCATATTTACATCCCAGGATACGGTTGATCATGTACTTAAAGAGGCTGGTATTACGATCCAGGGTGAAGATATAGTACAACCGGCACAGAACACGAAGCTGACCAGCAATATGAATATCGATGTCGTTCGCGTCACGAAGCAAAAAGTTAAGGAGACGGAAGATCGGGATTTCCGTGTGATCAAAACAGCCGACCCATCGCTTGAGAGAGGCGATAACCGCGTTATTCAGCGGGGCGAGCCTGGTCTCATGGTGAACCATTATGAGAAGGTCTACCACAATGGCAAGCTGGTTTCCAAGACGAAGGTCTCCCAAGAAATTGAACGCAGAACGAAGGATAAAATCATTGCCGTTGGCACGAAAAAAGTGGAGAAGCCTGTCATCGTTCAGGCGGCAGCCACCGATGTAAAGGCTACACCGGCTAAATTGTCCGGTACGAAAAAAGTAACGACCGCCAAGGCTGTCGAGAACAACGTGGTTTCTCGGGCAGGCGTTGATTTTAAATACAGCAAGGTATTGAACAACGTGTCGATGACGGCGTATTCCGCTGAGCAGCAGGGTATCGGTACACGCACTGCATCCGGCACACGCGTTACAGAAGGGCGCACCATCGCCGTTGATCCTAACATCATCCCGATCGGCTGGTGGGTCTATATCGAAGGCATTGGCTTCCGTCGTGCAGAAGATACGGGCGGTGCCATCAAAGGCAACAAAATCGATGTTTATTATGATTCACTGAAATCGGCCATAAATTTCGGCCGGAAGAGCGGCCGCACCGTTTACGTGATCGGTCCGGTTAAACCTGAATTGAACTAGACGCATGAATTCCAATTTACAATACCATTCTAATGCTATACTATTTAGCTTATAATATATAATGATGAAGAAGAGGGAATATTTCCTCTTCTTTTGTTTTGTTAAGAACGGAGTATATAGGGCTAAGATGGTGGAACCTAGAGGTTGTACAAGCCTGTTTTCTTGGGAAGGAAGAGAACAAACGCATGATTAAAGAAGTGATTGTAGTGGAAGGCAGAGACGATACCGTTGCCATTAAACGGGCCGTAGAAGCGGATACGATCGAAACGGGCGGCTCAGCGATCAATAAACAAATCCTGAAACGCATAGCGCTTGCTCAGGAGCGCAGAGGCGTTATTATATTAACGGATCCTGACCATGCAGGGGAGCGGATCCGCAAAATTGTGGATCAGGGTGTCCCTGGCTGCAAGCATGCCTTTATTCCGGAAGCGGATGCTACCCGCAAAGGGGATATCGGCGTGGAGAATGCCTCGCCAGAAGCGATACGGCGTGCGCTGGAGCGGGTCCATACCTCCTTTGAGGGTGGAGAGAGCCTAATCAGTCTGGAGGACATGCTGGAGGCTGGATTATCAGCCCACCCGGAGGCGGCTGCAAGGCGTATGACGATGGGAAACCTGCTCGGGATCGGATATTGCAACAGCAAGCAATTCCATAAACGATTGGCCATGTTTCAAATATCGCGGGAAGAATTTCTGGCCGCGCTTGCACAGCTGGAAGAAGGGGGCGTAAGCCAATGAATCGGATCGAGGATATATCAACACCAAGACGGACGAAGGAGATCATCTCACGGCATGGATTCTCCTTCAAGAAGAGTCTGGGTCAAAACTTTCTCATCGATCAGAATATATTGTATAAAATCGTGGAGGCTGCAGGACTGGATGAAGATAAGGGAGCGCTTGAGATCGGGCCTGGGATCGGTGCGTTAACCGAGAAGCTGGCACAGACGGCAGGAACTGTCACCGCGGTCGAAATTGATCAGCGCCTGATTCCCATCCTGCGGGAGGTCCTGGAGCCCTATGAGAATGTGAAGGTGCATCATGGGGATGTCCTGAAGGTGGATCTTCACGAACTGTTCCGTCAGGATTTTGCGGGCGTATCGAAGGTAAGTGTGGTTGCGAATCTGCCGTATTATGTGACGACGCCGATTCTCATGAAGCTGCTGGAGGAGAAGCTGCCGCTGGAGAATATCGTGGTGATGATTCAGAAAGAAGTGGCAGAGCGGATGGCGGCGGCACCGGGAAGCAAGGATTACGGCAGCCTTAGCATTGCCGTTCAATATTACAGTGAGCCTAAGCTGGTCTGTATTGTGCCGCATACGGTGTTTATCCCGCAGCCGAATGTCGCTTCGGCAGTTATTCGCTTGGCGGTCCGGGAACAGCCTCCTGTCAGCGTAGAAAACGAAGGCTTCTTCTTCGAGGTGGTCCAGGCCTCTTTCGCCCAGCGGAGGAAGACGATTGCCAATAATCTGAAGAGCCGGTTCTTTCCGGGAGAAGGCCGTGAACGGCTGGAGCAGCTGCTGCAGGAGGCGGGCATCGAGCCTTCACGGCGCGGTGAGACCCTTAGTATTGAGGAGTATGCCCGGCTTAGCAACATATTGTACAACGCGGATATTCGTTAATACGGCCATTAGAGCGTCCATAGACCCGCGGAAGGTCTCGACCCGATAAATTGATGTTTCCAAGAACCAATAGTCACAGTGGCCCATACCATAGGGTAGGGGTGATGTTGTGATGAACTTGGGAGACTTGGTCGTTCGTAAATCCTACGGCGGCGATGTAACGTTCCGGGTAGAAGGCATGCGGCAAAATAACAATATCGTCATCAAAGGGACGGAATTCCGGTTACTGGCCGATGCTCCCGTTGATGATCTGGTCACGGTCCCGCATCCCACCTTAAGCGAACGAACAAAGCAGGCACAGATCAAAGCCAATGAGTCGCTGGACCGCCTGCAGAAGCACAGACAGGAGCAGAGCGAGCGTCAACTGGCCAGCCTGCGCAATATCGAAGGCGGCCAGCTTGCGGATAAAGGATATTTTGACGTGCCGGGCAAAGTGCTGCATTTGGATGGGGATCCCCAATACCTGAAGAAGAGTTTGACCTTGTACAATCAGCTTCGGGTCCCAGCGGAAGGCCATTATATCAATGAGTCGGGGATGGCCGATTCATTATATCGTCTTCTTCCGCGGGTAAGACCTGATATCGTGGTAATTACGGGTCATGATGGAGTTCTGAAGAGACGACAGCCATACGATTTATATAGCCTGGACAGCTATAAGAATTCACACAACTTTGTCACGGCCATTCAGGTGGCACGTCAATATGAGCGGAATCTGGATTCCCTAGTCATTGTGGCCGGGGCGTGCCAATCGCATTTTGAAGCGCTGCTGCAGGCGGGAGCCAATTTTGCCAGCTCGCCGGGGCGAATCCTCATTCATGCGCTGGATCCCGTCTACGTCGCCGCCAAGGCAGCCTATACGTCGGTCAGGGATACCGTGAACATTCATGATGTTGTACATCATACGATCAGCGGCAGCCAGGGCGTGGGCGGAATCGAGACGAGAGGCAGCTACCGGATCGGTCTGCCCAAGCTGCAGGATTTGTCCACATTGAAGGTTACGCCTTCGGTGAGTTAGGCACATTCTGTGTTCTGAAAGAGGCTTATCGGCCGTTGAAGAAAGACCCGAGCAGAACCCCACAAGCTGGGGTTCTTTATTTTTTGTTTCAATTCTTTAAGAAAGTTGTCAAAAAAAATACATAAAGCTTGTCAATTTAGCACATATTAAAGCAAATGCACACGAGAAATACAGGGTCAAAAAAAATACGTTGACAATATATTTTTGATGCTGATATAATTAATGTTTTTGAATTGACAAATGACTGAATCTTTTGTATAATGGACAAGGAAAGAGGTGGTCGTCGACAATGGCTAAAAACGCGCTGTTGGAAATCAAACGCAGTCTCGATGCCCATTTAGGGCAAAAAATTACGCTTCGGGCTAACGGTGGCCGTCGGAAGACCGTCGAGCGTACTGGTGTTTTGGAAGAAACGTACCCTTCTGTTTTCATTGTGAAGCTGGATCAAGACCAGCAAACTTTTAAACGTGTGTCCTACAGTTATGCCGATATTCTGACCGAAACCGTGGAAATCATGGTAACCGGTGATGACAACGAGATGCGAATCACCTATATCAAGTCATAACGATATGTCATGAGAGAGCAGTCTCCACTTACAGGGAGGCTGTTTTTTGTTGCCATCGAACCGGGGAGAATGACAAGCGGAAGTTGAACACATACTAAGGCTGCGCGAGGCCTTCTTTATCCGTTCCATATGCGGTGATGGAGGTTAAGTTTGCAGGGGGGGCGTAAAAGGCCACTGCATCGCGCCGGATGCTGTTCATGCCATACTCAATACATTTTCCAAGGAGGCGGGATTGATGAGCAGGAGAAGACGAAGCATTATGTCCGATCAATTGAAGACCGAATTGGCTAAGGAATTGGGATTCTACGATACCGTGGAAAAAGAAGGCTGGGGAGGCATTAAGGCCAAGGATGCCGGCAACATGGTAAAACGGGCGATTGAGCTCGCGGAGCGGGCAGCCCGCAAATCCGATCTGTAAGAGAAAGACCATAACGCGGCAGGGGCTTCCGGTTAAGCGGAAGCCCCTGTTTGTTTACCTACATCAAACGGTCCCATGACTTCAAAGCCTGAGTTTGTTAATATAGAGGCATTAGATGTTTTTCCTCGAATATGTTAAGTTCAAGCATATGGGAAAAGCTAAGGATAGGTGAACGTTCTTGAAAATATACGAAAAAGCACCGGCCAAAATCAACTTGATGCTGGATGTACTTCATAAACGTCCTGACGGCTTTCATGAGGTAGAGATGGTCATGACGATGATCGACCTCGCCGATCGGCTCGAAATGTCCGAACAGAAGCGGGACACCATCATCATCACCTCGCAGGCAGGGTACATACCGCTGGACGAGAAGAATTTGGCCTTTCAGGCAGCAAGACTAATTAAAGAGCGCTACGACGTGAGACAGGGTGTACATATTCACTTGGACAAAAAAATCCCCGTTGCGGCGGGACTCGCAGGAGGCAGCAGTGATGCAGCGGCAACACTGCGAGGCTTGAACCGCCTCTGGGGACTGGGTATCCCCCAGGAGGAGCTGCTCGCGCTGGGCGCAGAGCTCGGCTCGGATGTGCCGTTCTGCGTAACGGGCGGCACCGCACTGGCTACGGGGCGCGGCGAGGTACTCACGCCGATCCCGAATCCGCCGCAGTGCTGGGTGATCGTGGCGAAGCCGCCGATCAATGTGTCGACGGCGGAAGTGTACGGCCGTTTGCGCAGCGAGCAGATTCAGCGCCATCCATCGGCAGAGCGCATGGTAGAGGCGCTTACGCAAGGCAGCTTCCAGCAAATGTGCCAATCGCTGGGTAACGTGCTGGAGGAGGTTACCTTGAAGATGCACCCGGAAGTTCAGCAGCTGAAGGAAGGAATGCTGAAATTGGGAGCTGACGGCGCGCTCATGTCCGGAAGCGGTCCTACGGTCTTCGGCCTGGTCTCCAAGGAATCCAAGGTAGCCCGGATTTACAATGGCCTGCGGGGATTCTGCAAGGAAGTGTATGCCGTTCGCCTGCTGACTTAGAAACGGTTATGTTTGACAATTCGGGGTCGAATTTCAAACAAAGTTGTATAAATACGTACAAAGGTGTTATATTTAACATATAATATTCGGATTTAGCGAGGAACCCTAGGTGAAAAAATTAAAACGAAGCGAACGATTGGTCGATATGACCCAATATTTACTATCTAAACCGCATACGCTGATTCCGCTGACGACGTTCGCCGAGCGATATGGAGCAGCCAAGTCATCCATTAGTGAGGATTTGGCGATTATTAAGGACGTGTTCGAGAGCGAGGGACTCGGAGAGCTTCAGACCCTGGCCGGCGCAGCGGGAGGTGTCAGATACATTCCGAAGCTGCGCAAAGATCATGCCTTGCGGTTTGCGGAGGAGCTGTGCCAGCAGCTTCAGCAATCGGATCGGATTTTGCCGGGCGGATATTTGTACATGTCAGATCTGCTCGGACAACCTTCGCTGATGAACGAGGCGGGCAAGATCATTGCCACGGCGTTCGCCGACCGGGATATCGATGTAGTCATGACCGTGGAAACCAAAGGGATTCCGCTGGCCTATGCGACAGCGGCCCAATTGAACCTGCCGGTCGTACTAGTTCGCCGGGACCATCAAGTGACGGAAGGGTCGGCCGTAAGCATCAATTATGTATCGGGATCGCACAAGAGCATCCATACCATGTCATTATCCCGCCGGGCGCTCAAGGAACGCTCCCGCGTACTGATCGTGGATGATTTTATGAAGGCAGGCGGGACCATTCAGGGCATGGTTGATCTGCTGGGTGAATTTAATGCTGAAGTCGCAGGTGTCGGTGTGCTGGTAGAGTCGGGAGCGGTGGAAACCGAGGAAAGACTTCTGGAGGACTATATTTCACTGGCCATCTTAAGCGATGTGGACTCCAAAACGAAGAGAATTACCGTCAACCCTGGTAATTATTTCGAAAAATAGAGTTGCGATATTTGTCGAGATAATAGCGTTTTCATTCGAATTAGCCCGAAGTCTGTCGAAAATATCACATTCTAAAAAAAATTCCTGTTTTTAGGACATTTTGTATTAGAAAAAAGAAGGATTTCTGGTTTGCTGTGTGGAATTATACACCAAGTCTCTGATGGAAAAAGGTGGTGAACACATATGCAAATTACGGATGTCAGACTCCGCCGTGTTAACTCTGAGGGGAGAATGAAGGCAATCGCATCCATTACCATCGATAATGAATTTGTCGTTCACGACATTCGCGTCATCGACGGAAACAATGGAATGTTTGTTGCAATGCCGAGCAAACGCACTCCTGATGGAGAATTCCGCGACATTGCCCATCCCATTTCTTCCGGTACTCGCGAGAAAATTCAATCGGCTGTATTGGCCGAGTATGAGCGAGCGGCTACTGAAGAAGAAGTGATTGAAGAAGGCGCTTAAGATTTACAATTGGGGTTCAAGGAAAAGAGAGCCATACCTGTGGCTCTCTTTTCTTTTTTTGTAGAATGATATATATTCAGTAGTGAGTTCAAGAGGAGGAGGCATGGCCCTTGAAAAGATTTGCTATTGTGCTCGCCGCTGGGCAGGGCAAACGTATGAAATCCAAACTATATAAAGTGCTGCATCCTGTTTGTGGCAAGCCGATGGTCGGACATGTATTGCAAACCGTACAACAGGTAAACTGTGAACGCAGTGTTGTGGTCGTAGGCCACGGCGCGGAAGCGGTTCGCACCTATCTGCAAGACGCAGCCGAGTATGTACTGCAGGAGCAGCAGCTCGGAACGGGTCACGCTGTGAAGCAAGCCAAGGAGTTACTTGGCGGCGAAGAAGGATCCACGATTGTCATTTGCGGGGATACTCCTCTGGTGACGTCCGAAACACTGGAGAATCTTTTGAAGCTGCATGAGAGCAACAATGCGGCCGCTACGGTGCTTACCGCGCATATGGATAACCCGAAAGGCTACGGCCGGGTCATTCGAGGCGAGGATGGCAGCGCACTTCGGATTGTTGAGCAGAAAGATTGCACTCCTGAAGAGGACGCCGTCACTGAAATTAATACCGGTACCTATTGTTTTGATAATAAAAAGCTATTTGCTGCACTGGACAATGTAACCAACCAGAATGCGCAGCAGGAATATTACCTGACCGATTGCATTGGCATTCTGAAACAAGCCGGCGAGACCGTGCTTGCTTATCAGACGGATGATTACGCGGAGTCGATTGGCGTCAACGACCGTCTGGCGCTGTCGGAGGCCGAAGGCTTCATGAGAGAACGCATCAACCGCACGCACATGTTGAACGGTGTTACGATCATTGACCCGTCTTCAACCTATATCGGAGCTGATGTTAAGATTGGTTCAGATACCGTGCTCTATCCCGGTACCGTCCTGAAAGGGAATACGGTGATCGGTGAAGATTGCGTGATCGGACCGGATACCGATATCGAGGATTCCGTTATTGCGGATGGTGCCAGCGTCAAACATTCGGTGCTCAGCAGTGCTGAAGTTGGCTCTCGAACCTCCGTAGGACCGTATGCTTATCTTCGTCCAGGCGCCAAGCTGGGGGATGATGTAAAGGTGGGCGACTTCGTCGAAGTGAAGAACGCCACGATTGATAACGGCTCTAAAGTATCCCATCTCAGTTATGTGGGTGATGCCAAAGTCGGCAAAAACGTTAATATCGGCTGTGGTGCGATTACAGTCAACTATGATGGTTATAATAAGTCCATTACCGAAATTGAAGATGATGCATTTATCGGCAGTAATGTGAATTTGATTGCACCGGTGAAGGTGGGCAAGGGCGCATTCGTTGTTGCAGGCTCTACCATTACGCATTCCGTTTCGGATAATGATCTGGCCATCGCCAGACAGCGTCAGGAGAACAAGCCAGGGTACGCAGAGAAGATCCGGGCACGCGCCATCGCCAAGAAGAACAAGAAATCGTAATTATCCCTGCTTCCTTTACCAAGATATGAAGCGGTGATCGGATACCTAATTCAACGAACCAGCACGGAGGGTTTTTATTCTATGACTTATCTTGATTCTAAATTAAAAATATTCACGTGTAATTCCAATCCTAAACTTGCCCATCAAATCGCCGATTATATTGGCATTCCGATGGGGGAATCGCATACAACCAGCTTTAGCGACGGCGAGATTCAAGTAAAGCTCTCCGAGAGCGTGCGGGGCTGCCATGTTTATATTGTGCAGTCCACCTGCTTGCCGGTGAATGATAACCTGATGGAACTGCTGGTTATGGTGGATGCGCTCAAGCGGGCATCCGCGAAGAGCATCAACGTGGTTATTCCGTATTACGGATATGCCCGTCAAGACCGCAAAGCGCGTTCGCGCGATCCGATCACCGCTAAGCTGGTTGCGAATCTGATCGAAAAAGCAGGAGCTCATCGCGTCATTACGATGGACCTGCATGCGATGCAGATTCAGGGATTTTTCGATATTCCGGTGGATCATCTGCTCGGGGTGCCGATTCTTGCCCAATATTTCCGTTCAAAGCAGATCGAGAACCCTGTCGTTGTATCTCCGGATCACGGCGGTGTGGTCCGCGCAAGAAAGCTTGCTGATTTCCTGAATGCGCCGCTGGCGATTATCGATAAACGCCGCCCTGAGCCGAATGTCAGTGAAGTCATGAACATTATCGGGAATATTGAAGGCAAGACCGCCATTCTGATTGATGACATTATCGATACCGCCGGTACGATTGTGCTGGGTGCCAATGCGTTGATGGAAGGCGGCGTTAAGGAAGTCTACGCGTGTTGTACACATCCGGTTCTCTCGGGCCCTGCCCATGAGCGCCTGGAAAACTCCCCGCTGAAGGAAGTTGTTGTAACAGACACCATTCCGATCACCAATCCGAACCCGAGCAGCAAGCTGACGGTATTGTCGGTTGCTCCGTTGATGGGTGAAGCCATCATCCGGGTTCATGAGGAATTGTCGATTAGTAAATTGTTTGAAATAGAATAATAAACCGTGTAAAGGCAGGGTTACATCTCCTCATGGGGAGATGTAACCCTTGTCGGCTATGGCGACTTTGCGGCTTGGGTTTAGCAAGAGCAGGTGAACAGTCATCAAGAAAACGTTTTCATAATTTCGGCCTGATAATGCGGGCGGCGCACGCATGTCAGTATCCGGGCCTGGATATGAAAGTGAACGTATTCCGGTTATACAGCGTCCCCTCAAGCTCGACAAAGTAGGCGTCGACTGCAGTGATCAGACCCACATCGATGTGACAACCCAGTTCATAGACTTGAACAGGGATGCCATGCTTCATATGGTATTGAAAATGACTGTGGTGCGTTAATTTCTGTTCGAAAGCTTTCAATGCCGATTCACCTTCTTATGAGGGCATAACGCCGATAGGTTTTGTTCATATTGTACTCAGAAATGCGCAAAGAAGAAAGTATAAATCGTGAAAGGAATCAACCTGTGATGAAATGGATTGTCGGACTGGGCAACCCCGGTTCAAATTATGAGAAGACACGCCATAATGTTGGGTTCATGGCGCTGGATGCTCTGGCCGAGCGACACGGCATGAAGTTTAATCAGAATAAATGCAAATCGGTCATCGCGGAAGGGATGATTGGCGGCACCAAAACCGTCCTGATCAAACCGATGACGTTCATGAATCTTTCAGGCGAGGCCGTTCGTGCTTATATGGATTATTATAAAGTGAGTCTTGAGGACATGATTGTGGTCTATGATGATTTGGATACCGTCGTCGGTAAGATCCGCCTGCGATATCAGGGTAGTGCCGGAGGACATAATGGCATTAAATCCATTATTCAGCATACCGGGACGCAGAGCTTCAACCGCGTCCGAATGGGCATATCGAGGCCTGAGCCTGGTTATGCCATTGTGGATTATGTGCTGGGTACGTTTCCGAAGAAGGAACGCGAACAGCTGCAGAGCATGGTGGAGGAGACCTGTGACGCGCTGGAATTCAGTCTGGACCATACTTTTGAACAGACGATGGCGAAGTTTAACAAGTCCTAGAAATAGCATCATAGGATCGAAGTATCCGAGAGAAGATTCCAAAGGCATAAGGCAGCCGGAAGATCGAAGTCTTAAACGGGGGAATTCCGGGCATACTGAAGGTATATACGACCTTCAGGAGGCATATGATGGCGATAACCTATGTTTGCAGACACTGTCGGGCGTTTCAGGGCCGCATCGATTCCAATGAAGTATCCGAAGCCCGTCTCGGATTTGATTCCTTGACCCCTGAGGAACGCAAGGATATAATAGCCTATGATTTTAACGGAGAAGTGATGGTCCGGGTAACCTGCGATCATTGCAGAGAAGCCCTCGAAGCCCATCCGGAACTTAGCCTTTTGGCAAATCCCCTGCAATGAGAGTATAATGGGGTACACGACGTTTTTTGGTAGAAGACATACAGCGGCAGGCCTTGCCGCTGCTCTAGCCTTGGCAGTTTTGCTCAAGGCTTCTTTTCGGTTATAATTTTTTGGCAATCGTCTAAAATTCCATGAGAAATAGAGTCTAGGAAATTCATTTCTTTTGCATAAGAGAGGTGCCCCTTTTGTTACAAGCACTTATTGATGTATTTTCGAAGGATTCGGACTTCAAATCCATAACCGCTGGTGTTCAAGCCGGCATGAGGGAGCAATTGATTTCCGGTCTTTCCGGGTCGTCCAGACAGATCTTAATGGCCGCATTGCACCAGGACCAGCAGCGCCCGCTGCTCGTGGTCACTCATAATATGTTTTCAGCCCAGAAAATTGCGGATGATTTACAGGAAGCGCTCTCACCGGATCAAGTGTTGTTATACCCGGCGAATGAGCTGGTAGCGGCCGAGTCGGCCGTTTCAAGCCCCGAGACCCTGGCGCAGCGGATTGATGTACTCGTCCGTTGTGCAAGAGGCTTCCGGGGTATTGTCGTTGCGCCATTTTCCGGCGTGCGCCGCCTGCTTCCCGCTCCCGAAGTGATGTCCGATGCCCGAATCGTGCTCCAAGACGGCGGGACACTCGTGCTGGAATCTTTTCTGAACCAGATGATCGAGATGGGATATGAACGGGTGGAGCGCGTCGAGAGCCGCGGCGAGATGAGTGTCCGCGGCGGTATCATCGATTTTTATCCGATGACAACGACAATGGCGTACCGCGTAGAGCTGTTTGATGAAGATATCGACTCGATTCGTACCTTCGACCCGGCGGATCAGCGCTCGATTGACAAGGTTCGGGAAGTCACTATTACACCATGCAAGGAAATTATTGCCGATTCGGAGCGGCTTAGTCGCACAGCGGATACGGTGGCCCGTCTGCTGGAGACGCAGCTCGAACGCATGAGTGATCGTCAGGCCAAGCTCCGTTTGCGGGACGAAATACACCGGGAAGTTGAGATGCTGCGCGAGCGAATGTATTTCCCTGAAATCTATAAATATATCTCCCTGTTGTATCCGGAGAAGACCACTTTATATGATTACTTGCCGAAGGATACGATTCTGATTATGGATGAGCCTGCTCGCCTGTTAGAAACGGCCAAGCAGCTGGAGCGGGATGAAGCGGAATGGAATTTGCATCTGATGCAGAATGGCAAATCGCTGCCGGATCTGCCGCTGTCGCTGGATACGGAAGAACTGATCTACCAGCATCCCTATCAGAGTCTGTTGATCTCCATTTTCCTGCGTCAGGTGCCAAGAATGCAGCCGCAAAATATCGTCAATATGATTACGCGCGGCATGCAGGATTTCCATGGACAGATGAACGTGCTCAAGGCCGAGATGGAACGCTGGAAGAAGTCGGGCGTTCAGGTCATGATGCTGGCAGGCGATGCAGAGCGGATGGACCGCATGCGGCGGGTGTTGCTGGACTATGGCATCGAAGAACCGGTGATGTATGAAGGGCATTTGCAAAATGGCTTCGAGATGCCATCGGTTCATGCTGCTATTATTACAGAGAGTGAGATGTTCTCCTCGAAGCAGCGTAAAACACGCAAAACCACGAAGAATATGGACAACGCCGAGCGCATCAAGAGTTATACGGAGCTCAAAGTCGGCGACTATGTGGTGCATCAAAACCACGGTATCGGGAAATATATGGGGATCGGGACGCTCGAAATCAATGGAATCCATAAGGATTACATGCATATTTTGTATGCCGGGGGCGATAAGCTGTCCGTTCCGATTGAGCAGATCGATCTCATTCAGAAATACGTCGGTTCCGAAGATAAGGAGCCGAAGGTTTACAAGCTGGGTGGAAATGAATGGACACGGGTTAAGAACAAGGTTCGTTCTTCCGTTCAGGATATCGCCGACGATCTGATTAAGCTGTATGCCGAGCGTCAGTCTGCGCCTGGGTACGGTTTTGAGAAGGATACGTCGGAGCAGCAGGAATTCGAGGACATGTTCCCATATGATGAAACACCCGATCAGCTTCGAGCCATTACCGAAATCAAAAAGGACATGGAGCAGAACCGACCGATGGACCGGCTCCTGTGCGGTGATGTCGGTTACGGGAAAACGGAAGTGGCCGTTCGAGCTGCCTTTAAAGCGGCGATCGAAGGGAAGCAGGTTGCGGTGCTGGTACCGACGACGATTTTGGCCCAGCAGCATTACGAGACGTTCCGGGAGCGCTTCGCCAATTATCCGATCAACATTCAGGTGCTGAGCCGTTTCCGGAGCCGTAAGGAGCAGAATGAGACGATCAAGAAAGTAAAGCAGGGCTCCGTCGATATTCTGATCGGAACGCATCGACTGCTGTCGCAGGATATTGTGTTCAAGGATCTGGGACTGCTGATCGTGGATGAGGAGCAGCGGTTTGGCGTTACGCATAAGGAAAAATTGAAGAAGCTGAAGACCAATGTCGACGTGCTGACGCTGACGGCAACGCCGATTCCGCGCACGCTGCATATGTCGATGCTCGGCGTTCGGGATTTGTCCGTGATCGAGACACCGCCGGAGAATCGTTTTCCAGTGCAGACTTATGTCGTAGAGCATAGCCAGACCCTGGTGCGGGAAGCGATCGAGCGGGAGCTGGCCCGGGGCGGTCAAGTTTACTATCTTTACAACCGGGTTCAGGGCATTCAGGAGATGGCAGCCCAGATATCCATGCTGGTACCAGAGGCCCGAGTGGGCGTGGGACACGGCCAAATGTCGGAAACGGAACTGGAGAAGACCATTCTCGATTTCCTGGACGGCGAATACGACGTATTGGTGAGCACGAGCATTATTGAGACGGGCGTGGATATCCCGAATGTCAATACGCTTATCGTGCATGATGCGGACAAAATGGGCCTCTCCCAGCTGTATCAGCTGCGCGGACGCGTCGGACGTTCCAACCGAATCGCATATGCTTATTTCACGTACCAACGGGATAAGGTGTTGACCGAAGTGGCCGAGAAGCGGCTGCAGTCCATTAAAGAATTTACGGAGCTTGGCTCCGGATTCAAGATTGCGATGCGGGACCTGTCGATTCGCGGAGCGGGCAACCTGCTCGGAGCGGAGCAGCATGGCTTTATTGCTTCCGTCGGATTCGATTTGTATTCACAGATGCTGGCGGAGGAGATTCAGAAACGCAAAGTCAGCATGTTGGGTGAGCCGCCATTGCCATCGAAGGACTGGAACACCTCCATTGATCTGGGGATTGACGCTTACTTGCCGTCTGATTACATTTATGACAGCATCCAGAAGATCGAAATTTATAAAAAAGTGGCTGTCGTTTCGTCTATCGACGAATCGGCTGAGCTTGAGGACGAGCTGCTTGACCGCTTTGGCGAGCTGCCGCTTGCGGTAAGTAACCTGCTTGCTGTATCCCGTTTGAAGGTATATGGTCGTACGTACGGGATCGACTCCATTATCCAGCGCGGGGATGATGTGCTGCTGCAGTTTTATGAAGGGCAGGATAAAGCGGTTGATACAACAGGGCTTGCGCAAATTGGAAATATGTTCGAAAGACGTGTACAATTTGAACAAGGGCCGACTATGGCCATCCGAATCAAAGGCAAGGGACTTTCCGATCAACAACTGTTAGAATTGCTGGAGCAATTCCTGGAGGCCGCAAAAGGGCCATTCAACCTGAAGGGAGAACTACAAAATGCCGTCAAGAAATAACAAGGCATGGAAGACATTTATTGTATCCATTACAGCAGTACTATCCATGTCGATGATCGCTGCGTGCGGAAACGACAAGACTAAGGGAACCGAAGATGATAATAGCAAAGTTATCGTCAAATATAAGGGTGGAGAAATTACCGAGAAGGAATTTGATCTGGAACAGCGCATGATTCAGTTCATGTCCCCGGAATACGCCCAATTTTTACAAATGGATGAATTTAAAGAGTATTTGGCGAAACAGGGGGTAGCCTATGAATACCTGTACGCCAAAGCTGACGATAAAGCGAAGGAAGCTGCCGGGAAGCAAGCGGATGATTTGCTAAAGCAGCAGAAGAGCGGAATGGGCGAGGAGCAGTTTAAAGCTGCTCTGGAATCGCAGAAATTGACGGAAGACGACCTCAAAAATTATATGCTTCGCGTCATGACCGTCATGGAGCATGAGAAGAATCAGGTAACCGAAGAGGATATCAAGAAGGAATTCGATGCGAACAAAAAGGATTATACCAACATTAGCGTTCGTCATGTTCTGATTGGTTTTCAAGATACCGAAGGCAAGGAGAGACCGGAGGGCGAGGCGCTCAAAATTGCCAAGGAAGTACAGTCCAAGCTGAATAAAGGGGAGGATTTTGCTGCTTTGGCGAAGGAATACTCCCAGGACCCGGGCTCCAAGGACAGCGGGGGTCTGTACGAGAACAAACCAGCAGGCAGCTGGGTGCCTCAATTCAAGGAAAAGGCCTTAACGCTGGAACTAAACAAAATCAGCGATCCGGTAGAAACCGATTACGGCTACCATGTCATGAAAGTGGAGAAGCGCGAGGAAGTGTCTTACGACAAGCTGCCTGCCGATCAGAAGGAAGGCATTCGAAATGAGCTGGCTTCTGCAAAGATTGACAACTTCATGCAGAATGAGCTTAACGACCTGATTGAGAGCATGAATCTTCCGAAAAGCGAGAATGCGGACAAGCCTGCCGAGGGCACGGGAGACCAGAAGACAGACGGTACAACCGACAAACCGGCGGAAGGTGATCAAACACCGGATGCAGGCAAGAACGACACAGGTAAATAAGCCCGCAGACAAGCGGTCGGGCAATGATATTGTGATGCGCTGGGGTAATTCCGGATGTATGGCCAGCGCACGGAAGAATGGTGGGATCTTCGAATCCATAACGCGCGATTTCGCACGTTATGGATTTTTTCTCCCCTGGCGTCAATTTCTTTCGAATGATATTTATTTTTGGATTTCGCAACCAACAGAGGGTAGATGATGTATAAGGAATTGGGAATGGATGAATACTATGGTCAGACATTAACTCTTATATACCTGGGGACATCCTCTTCCCGAATGGAACAGTAGTTGAAAAATCTTCTTATGAAAGTGGGGCAACAAGTGACATGAAAGCTACTGGTATCGTCCGCCGTATTGATGACCTCGGGCGCGTGGTCATTCCAAAAGAAATTAGACGCACACTGCGGATTCGCGAAGGCGACCCGCTGGAAATTTTCGTTGACCGGGATGGAGAAGTCATTCTGAAGAAATATTCACCGATCGGTGAATTGGGTGATTTTGCGAAGGAATATGCAGAGTCCCTTTATGAGAGCACAGGTCACATCACGATCATATCGGACCGTGATACATTTATCGCCGTAGCAGGCGGCTCCAAGAAGGAGTATTTGGACAAGCCGATCGGCAACCTTCTGGAAAACTGCATGGAGAATCGCAAGACGGTGCTGGAAAGCAACAGCGGTACGTATGAGATCAGCAAAGACAATCCGGAAACTCTGTCCGCTTTTGTCGCTGCGCCTATCATTGCTGGTGGAGACCCGATTGGCAGTGTTGTGCTGCTGAACAAGGACGAATCCGTGAATATGGGTGAGATGGAAGTGAAGATGTCTGAAACTGCTGCCGGCTTCCTCGGCAAGCAAATGGAACAGTAAGACGAGGACATGAATCCTTGGATGGAGACTCCCGCTGAACGTTGATCACAGGGTCAATCGGCAGCCGGGAGTTTTTGTTGTCCGGTTTCTTTTTTTGTACCACTCTCACACCCTTGGTTATAATGGATGTACATATGGCAGCATCTGAATGACGATGGGTCTATGTTACGGAAAAAGAAACTAGGGGATTGGAAGAGGATATGAAATCAGATCAAACCGGGGCAAGGCTTCTACAGGGAGCGTTTATTCTCAGTGCGGCCGCGCTTTTGTCCAAATTGATTGGCACACTGCAAAAAATACCGCTGCAAAATATGGGCGGGGATGCCGTCTTTGGCATCTACAATACGGTTTATCCGTTCTATATGATGATCATTACGATAGCGGCGGTCGGTTTCCCCGCAGCGGTCTCCAAATATGTGGCAGAATATGAGGCTGAAGGGCGCACCGAGGACGGTCATCGCCTGCTCCGCCTGTCTTCCGGCTCGTTGGTGCTGTTCGGTCTGATTCTCGGCTTGCTGATGTATGTCTGCGCTCCGTGGATCGGGATGTGGATCGGAAGCAGTCAGGTTGTACCCGCCCTCCGCGCAGGCGCTTTGGCGCTGGCATTCGTGCCTTGGATGTCGGTCCTCCGCGGTTATTTTCAAGGGCTGCACAATATGGTGCCGACGGCGATCTCCCAGATTACGGAGCAGGTTGTCCGTGTCGGGGTTATGATTGTGCTGCTCCTTTACATGATACGGGCCGGCGCCGATTCCGACGTGATTGCCGCCGGGGCACTGCTCGGATCTGCTGCCGGTGGTGCTGCCGGTCTGGTGGTGATGGGACTCTACTGGCGCAAGCATCTCCGGGCAACTCGGAGTAAAGTACAAGGAAAAGTTGGCCACGGAATCAGAGCAGCGGGTATGAACGAAACGAGGATGCGTGCCGATGTATCTAGAGAGGGAGCGGGTGTTCTACTTGGCCGCCTGCTTGCTTATGGAATTCCGGTCTGTCTTAGTCTGCTCGCTGTTCCGCTGATTGGACTGGTGGATACCTTCACGGTGCCCCGGTTATTGACATCCGGCGGACTGGGGGAAGCAACGGCTATGGCAGAGTTCGGGGTCTATAACCGCGGACTGCCGCTTGTCCAGCTGGTTACGATGCTGGCTACTTCATTGTCGGTTCTGTTTATCCCTGCCCTGGCAGAGGCCAAGTTCAAGGGAGAGACCAGCCGGGTTGCAAGCCAAACGCGCATGGCCCTCCGCTGGTTTTGGCTGATTGGGATGACAGCCTCCGTAGGCTTGGCAGTGCTGGCTGAGCCGATTAACGTCATGCTGTACGAGGATGCCGCAGGAACGGTGACGATGCAGGTGATTGCCTTTACAGCCGCCGGGGGGACGCTGAGCACGATTACAGCCGCGCTGCTTCAAGGCATCGGCATTGTAAAGGCCCCGGCGGTGCACCTGCTGGCTGCGGCAGGGCTCAAGCTGCTGCTCAACCTGCTGCTGGTGCCGCAGCTTGGCATTACAGGCGCAGCCATCGCCGGCGTAGCTGCGCATCTGACCGCCGCCGCGCTCAACCTCGCGCTGCTCTCGCGAAGCGCCGGCGCCCGCCTTGACGCCGGCGGCATGCTTGCGAGGACGCTGCCGGTCCTCGCCGCGGTGGCGCTGGCCGCCTGGGGCGCAGGTGCTGCATCCGGCGGCCTTCTGGGGGCAGCCGGCTTCGCACCAGGCCGCCTGACTCACGCGGTCGCGAGCCTGAGCGGCGTCGCGGCCGGATGCGGCGCCTTCCTTATCGGCGCCGCGCTCACGAAGCTCCTCACCGAGGAGGAGCTTCGGATGCTGCCGAAGGTCGGAAGACCGCTGGCAGCCTTCTTGCGGGCCTTGCGTGTGCTGCGCTGAACCGGGCCGATTGTGAGATGTTTGATCTTCTGTGATATAGTAGTGTACGATAATGACGTCGACAAGGCGGACGAAGACGAAAGGAAGTAGCTTATGAGTGCATCCATAACGGTGGTCGGCTTGGGTTCTGGCAATCCGGATCGATTGACGATAGGTATCATAAAAACCATGCAGCGGGCATCGAAGGTGTATGTGCGTACATTATCTCATCCCGTCATTGCTGCGTTGAATGAATTCCAGATTGAACCGGAATCGTTTGACCATGTGTACGAAGCGCATGACACCTTTCCCGAGGTGTACGAATCCATTGCTTCCGCGCTAATCAACTTGGCCAAAGCTGCTGAGGAGGATCGCGAGATTGTCTACGCGGTGCCCGGGCATCCCATGGTAGCGGAGGCAACGGTTCGGTTATTACGGGAACGCTGCCCGGGAGAGCATGTGACGCTTACGGTGCTCGGTGGTGAGAGCTTTCTGGACGAGGCCTTCGTTCGCCTTGGTTTTGATCCCATTGAGGGCTTCCAGCTTCTCGATGCGGCTGAGCTTCGGGCAAGCGTCATCCAGCCGCAGCTGCATACCCTGATCGGCCAGGTGTATGACATGTTTACGGCTTCGGAAGTAAAACTGGCGCTGATGGAACTGTATCCGGACGATTATCCAGTCATTGTCGGCCATGCGCTGGGCGTTGAGGGCGAGGAAGCGATACAGCAAGTGCCGCTCTTTGAGCTCGATCGCATCGACGGCTACGGGAATTTGTCGCTGATCTACGTACCCCGAAGCGATGACAGCAAGCTAAGGCAGCGAACGTTTGCCCGGCTCCATGAGATCGTTGGCATTCTCCGCAGTCCTGAAGGCTGTCCGTGGGACCGCGAGCAGACCCACGAATCCATCCGCAAAAATTTGATCGAAGAAACCTATGAGGTATTGGAGACGATTGACGAGGATGATCCTGAGCATATGCAGGAAGAACTTGGGGATCTGCTGCTGCAGATTATGCTGCATTCCCAGATGGAAGAGGAGCTCGGCACCTTTACGGTGTATGATGTCATTCAAGCGCTGAATGACAAGCTGATCTTCCGCCACCCGCATGTCTTTGGCGAGAGCAGCGCCAAAGACGCGGAATCTGCTCTGCAGAACTGGGAGCAGATGAAAGCGGAAGAGAAGCGTCGGAAGGGACTCTCACCAGAGAAAGCCTCGGCGCTGGATGGCATCCCGCGGGACCTTCCCGCCTTGATGAAGGCGTACAAGCTCCAGAAGAAGGCATCCAAGGTTGGTTTTGATTGGGATAATATCGAAGGCGTGTTCCAGAAGATTGAAGAGGAACTCGGTGAACTGAGGCAGGCGGTGACCGAGGGCCAGTCTGATGAGGATACAGCACTAGAGCTCGGCGATTTGCTGTTCGCGGTCTCCAATGCGGCAAGATTTATCGGTGCGGATCCGGAAGAGGCGCTTTCGAGAACGAACCGGAAGTTTGTCACTCGCTTCAGCTACATAGAGGAGCAGCTTGCCGCCCAGGGGAAAACCCTGCAGGAAAGTACCCTGGACGAGATGGAAGCCCTATGGCAGGCAGCTAAATCGGGATCGGCACAAAACGGCGGTATCGACGTGTGAAAAGGGCAACTTTTCACGTAAAAAATAAAAAAATAGGGATTTGCGGCAGGAATTCCGCAAGGCATCCAGAATAATCATTAATGGTGAAATCTTGCAGATTGCAAGGCGGTTTAACCGAATAACCGTAAAATCTTATATTTTTCTGATAATTGGGAGGATTTAATTCATGAACAAAACAGATCTGATCAACAACATTTCCGGTAAAAGTGGTTTGACAAAAAAAGACGTAGAGAACGTCCTGAACGGCTTCCTTGGCGAAATCACTGAAGCTTTGGCTAATGGCGATAAAGTTCAATTGATCGGCTTTGGTACATTCGAAACTCGCAAGCGCGCTGGACGTACTGGCCGCAACCCGCAAACAGGTAACACGATCGAAATTCCAGAATCCAACGTTCCTGCGTTCAAGGCAGGTAACAAGCTTAAAGAAGCCGTAAAATAATGCGCGTCGATAAATTCCTGAAAGTATCGAGGTTAATCAAGCGGCGTACCGTAGCGAAAGATGTATCGGATCAAGGCCGGGTGCTGATCAATGGCCGCGAGGCCAAGCCGAGCAGCACGGTTAAATTGGGCGATGAGATCACCGTCCAGTTTGGCCAGAAGCTGGTGACCGTCCGGGTCGAGCGTCTTACCGAGACAACCCGTAAAGATGAGGCGACCAGCCTCTACACCTTGGTCAAGGAAGAACCGATCGTTAAAGATCGCGGATTGGACTGGTAAGCAGCCCGAGCCGTTCCATCAAACGTCCCTCTCACCATATGGTGTGGGGGGCGTTTTTATGTTCATCATGGATGTATAAACCATTGGAGCTCCTGCTCTCTTTCTTTCGCCTGGCCTTCGTCGCAGCGCCACGATCATTCCTGAAGCGGTTGTTCTTCTTCCGGTTCTAAAGACAGGCACCTTCCCATAAGCTATTGTTAAAAGGAGGGGTACATGCCATGATCGACCAAGGGAAGGGCAAGTTTCATGACCTGCGGATGCAGAACCGGAAGCTGCTGGACATTACGGGTGTCCAAAATGTGGAGAGCTTTGACAGTGAAGAATTTCTGCTTCAAACCGAGCTTGGGCATCTCACCATTCGGGGGCAAAATTTACATATTAAAAATCTCAGCCTGGAAGAGGGGCTTTTGTCGATTGAAGGTCAGGTGCATTCACTGATGTATTTGAATCCCGGTTCGCAGACCAAGAACAAGAGTCTGCTGGGC
This sequence comes from Paenibacillus sp. NPDC093718, assembly GCF_050279985.1. Classification (NCBI taxonomy): domain Bacteria; kingdom Bacillati; phylum Bacillota; class Bacilli; order Caryophanales; family Paenibacillaceae; genus Paenibacillus; species Paenibacillus sp. NPDC093718. Next base: position 28,512 of record NZ_JBNNUS010000020.1, on the reverse strand, counting down.
AAGCTGTTTAAATGAACCCCAGCGTACAATGGATCACGCTGCTCTGGATGCTCTTCTCCGGAGCAGCGATGGGAGTCGCCTTCGACAGCTACCGGGTGCTGGCAGGGCAGCTCCGTTTCCCGCAATGGTCCAAGCATACCCTGGACTTCCTTTACTGGATTGCGGCAGCCTTCTTCATTTTTCGCATGTTGTACGTGACCAATGACGGTCAACTGCGTTTTTATGTGTTTGTAGGCCTGTTTATAGGGGTTTGGATCTATTTTTTATTATGGAGTGTCATAACCCAGCGTTTTGTGGTAATGTTAATTCAAGTGACAAAAGGCTTATTGTCCTTTTTGTACAAGCTGTTCCGTATGTTATTGTGGAACCCCATCAAAGGAATCCTGATGCTCATCTTGGGATTGTTAAGGTTTCTATGGAAGTTTCTCCTGTCGCTGTTGCGTTTAGTCCTTAAATGCCTCATGCCTTTTTGGCGACTCTTGAAATGGATGCTGAGACCAATCACATCCAGAGTCAGGCTGCCGGCATGGACCAAGCAATTCGCGGACAAGGTTATTAAGGCGTGGAAGCGCTGGTTTTAGGAGGTATGGTCATGGGAAGATTTGCTGATCCGTCGAAGCAGGCTCCCCAACAAACCAAGACAAAGAACAAGGGCGCACGCCGGCGTAAAAGAATGTTTGTGGCGATGATGGCGCTGTTTTTGATCTGGGCAGGTTCAACGCTCTGGTCCCAGAATGACCGCATCCGTAATCAGAACGAAGCGCTAGCTCAGAAGCAAGAGGATTATAAGTCCGTTGAACAGTCGCTAATCCAGATTACTCATGAAGTGGAGCGATTGAAGGACCCTGAATATATCGGGCAGATTGCCCGCAAGAAGTTTGGACTGTATCTGCCAAATGAGACGCCGATCATTCAGCCCCAAAATTCGGGCGAAAAGCCGTAATTAGGCATGACAGACGTCTGTTGACCTTGTTTAGGTCATTATCGTATAATCAAATCACCGCAGCGCGATTTCTAAATCGGACTGTATATTTTTAAGGGAGGATCATTTTATTCTATGGCAATTGAAGTGGGCACCAAGTTAGAGGGCAAGGTGACAGGCATAACGCATTTTGGAGCATTTGTGGATCTGTCAGGAGGTGTCACGGGTCTCGTTCACATCTCGGAGATCGCCGACAATTACGTTAAGGATGTCAACGATCATTTAAAAATCAACGACGTCGTTACCGTGAAGGTGATTAATGTCGACAAGGACGGCAAGATCGGTCTTTCGATCAAGCAGGCTGTCGACAAGCCGGCTTCCGAAAGTCGTCCACCCCGCGCACCGAGACCGGAACGCAGTGGAGGCGGCGGAGAACGATTCGGAGGTGGCGGTGGTGGAGGATTCAACCGTGAACGCGGCGGACGCCCGTTTAAGCCTGCGGCCAACAAGCCTTCATTTGAGGATAAAATGTCACGCTTCCTAAAAGACAGTGAAGAACGGATCTCTTCGCTTAAGAAGAATACGGAAGGCAAACGCGGTGGACGCGGAGCCAAACGTATGTAATTCGATAAAATATAAACTGACCGCAGAGGGAAATCGCCTTCTGCGGTTTTTTTGTCGTTGCATCCAAGGGTACGACAGGTTCCTACGCAATTTACGGCGTTGTCGTATGGAACGAGTACGGGATGTCCGCCTCAATTCGGGAAATGATCCGCAAAAACGCTGCAGGCTTGACCCGTGGAAACACCGCTGGGCGCGGGGGATGAACGCTCTTTTCCCGAACGTTCGCAAGGCACGTTGATTTTGTCGGAAATTTCTTTGGGGCTTGTCCGGTGTTCTGACAAACTTTCCTGAACAGGGGTTTTATAATGGGACCAACAAATTCGTGAAGAATGGGGTGCCAGCGTAATGGATAAAAGAAATCTGGTGATGTTTCCGGGTACTGAGGCGGTTAAAGGGGGAGCGGGTTCCATTCGTGCCCGTGTAACAGAACGGTTAGGGCAGCTGCCTTTCCTGCAGCGTCCCATCCACTTCCTGGCCGCTAAGAAGTGGATGATTCTGCTAACCTTCATGGGTTTTCTGCTCGGACGAGCTATGATTCTGGGGGAGCTGTCTCCATTTGCAGTCGCTTATTTTGCAGTCATTGCCTTTATGCGTCGTGATGTTTTGCTGCCGGTAGGCGCAGCGATCGTTGCAGGTAGTTTATTTGCGTCCTTTCCGGTGGCATGGATGGTACCGGCAGAAATCTTGATCTTTTACTTTATGATGCGGGGATTGGAGACCTATGATCGGGCAGAATTGTCGTATGCGCCGCTGATGGTATTTGTGTCCACCTTCTTCGTGAATCTGTTCAGTGTTCTCATCGGACCTAGCATTACCTGGTATTCCATGATGATGCTTACTCTGAACGCCGTACTCAGCTTTGTACTGACACTGGTCTTTATCCAGGCGATCCCGGTGCTGACACTTCGTAAAAAAACACATGCTCTTCGAAATGAAGAAATTCTATGTATCATCATTTTGCTGGCGTCGGTCATGACAGGAGCCGTTGGCTGGACGATCCAATCCCTGTCGGTAGAGCATGTCCTATCCCGATACTTAATTCTGTTGTTTGCTCTAGTCGGGGGAGCTCCATTAGGCGCCTCGGTTGGTGTAGTAACAGGCCTCATCCTCAGTCTTGCCAACATTTCGGCATTCTCCCAGATGAGTCTGCTCGCCTTCTCCGGGATGCTCGCCGGTATGCTGAAGGAAGGGAAGAAAGGCGGCGTTTCGCTGGGAATGCTGCTCGGGGCTACCATTCTCTCCATCTATTTCAGCAATCCGGGACAAGTGATGATCTCCACTTGGGAAACCTGCGCGGCTATCGTGTTATTCCTCATTACGCCCAAGAGCGTGATGCAGGCTATAGGGAAATATGTGCCGGGCACGCAGGATCATACCCGTTCACAGCATGAATACGCCAAGCGGGTTCGGGATCTTACAGCGGATCGTGTGACCCAATTTTCCCGGGTGTTCCGGCAGCTCTCGCAAAGCTTCGGACAAACGTCCGGGGTTATACAGCCACCGGGCAAACAAACGGAGGAGATGAACCATTTCATGAATGCCGTGGCGGAGGGCAGCTGTGCCACATGCTTTAAACGGAATCAGTGCTGGGACATGAAATTTTACCAGACTTATAAATACATGTCTGATATGATGACCTCCATCGAGGAGAATCCTGAGATGGAAGCAGACGATCTGCCGCCGGAATGGAGCCGGATCTGTGCCAAGAAGGAGGAGGTGCTTGGCATCCTCAAGCAGCAGTATCATCTTTACCAACATGATATGCAGTGGAAACGCCAAATATACGATAGCCGACATCTGGTAGCGGAACAATTATCCGGGGTTTCGCAGGTTATGGAGGACTTGGCACGAGAGATTAAGCGGGAAAGCCAGACGATGCACATTCAGGAAGAACAGATTCGGGAAGCGCTTCAGCAGCTGGGTTTATCGATTCAAGGCATCGATATCATCAGTTTGGACTCCGGACAGGTCGAGATTGAGATCGTTCATGCGTATACCCGGGGTTATGACGAATGCAGGAAGATTATCGGTCCGCTGCTGTCTGACATTCTCGGGGAGCATATCGCCGTAATGGAAGAGACCTTGACCCATCCAAGGGATGGATTGGCCACCGTGCGATTCGGCTCAGCGAAAACATATGAAATTATGACAGGCGTAGCCGCAGCGGCTAAGGGAGGAGATATTTTATCAGGTGACAGCTTCAGTACGGTCGAGTTGGGGAACGGGACGTTTGCGGTAGCGCTTAGTGATGGTATGGGGAACGGGGAAAGGGCTCGGCTTGAGAGCAGCTCGGCTCTGAATATATTAGAACAGCTGCTTCAATCCGGGATGGATGAGAAGCTGGCGATCAAATCGGTGAACTCAATTCTTATGCTGCGTTCGCCGGATGAAATCTATGCTACGGTAGATATGGCCCTAATCGATCAATATACGGCTCAAACCACCTTTATGAAAATCGGTTCGACGCCAAGCTTTATCAAGCGGGGGAATGATGTCATACCGGTCTCGGCCAGCAATCTCCCGATTGGGATTATTCAGGATATCGAAGTGGATCTGGTGTCATTACAGCTGCAGGCCGGTGATGTTCTCATCATGATGACGGATGGCATATATGATGCGCCGGGTTATGCGGTGAACAAGGAGCTATGGATGAAACGAATGATTCAGGAGGTGAACAGCGAGGATCCGCAGGAAATAGCCGATTGTTTGCTGGAGAAGGTGATTCGTTATCAACAGAATCAAATCCATGATGATATGACGGTGGTGGTCGGACGTGTGGATCACTTCCATCCGGAATGGTCGAATGTGCATGTTCCGGGCTTCGCCCGTATGGAGCGGCCGCGAACGGTTAGCTGATGCGATAGATAAACCAAGTGATTACCCGGGAAATGGAGGACCCCGGAGATGGTAAATCTTTTCCGTCGATTCTTCTATATATCGTTTGAACTCTCTTGAATGTGGAAATGATAGAGACAGAAGTCAAATCGATAGGATGAGACGGAGGCGATCATTTATTATGAAGCAAATTCTACTGATTACGGACGGCTGCTCGAACGTGGGGGCCAGTCCGGTTCTGGCCGCAGCCCATGCGCTCCAGGATGGTATTGTCGTGAATGTAGTGGGGGTCCTTGATTACGGGACGATCGGTGAGCTTGGGGGATTGGAAATTCAGGAGATAGCCAAAGCGGGAGGGGGCATACACCGGATCGTAGGTACACCGCAGCTGGCGCAGACGATACAGATGATGACTCGGAAAACGGTGGTTCAGACGATCCAACAAGCGGTAAATAAGGAGATACAGCATATTTTGGGGGGCGGGTCACTGGAGGAGCTTCCGCCGGACAAGCGATCACAGGTCGTTGAAGTTGTGGATGAGCTGGCTGAGACGTCATCTCTCCAGGTCGCGCTATTAATCGATGCAAGTGCCAGTATGAAACCCAAGCTGGCTGCCGTTGAGGAAGCGATACGTGATTTAATGCTGAGTTTGAAAGCGCGCGCAGGCTCAAGCGAATTGTCCGTATTCCATTTTCCTGGAAAACACAGCGGCGAGGATATCGTGATGGACGTGAATTGGACCTCGGATCTGGACGGCGCCCGGGGAATGTTCAGCCGCCTGCAGATGAGAGGGGCGACGCCGACGGGACCTGCCTTGTTAAAGGTGATTGAATTTTACCGATATGGTACACTAGAGGGTAATCAATCATGGCAGGGTCATTCCAGCCAAGAGGAAGGGATGCTCGGTGACTACGTTGTCTAACCCGGGTTATCCGCCAGGAACCGTAATTAAGGGCAAGTGGCGGAACAGCCGGTACATCGTGGAGCGTATGCTCGGCAAAGGGGCTAACGGCAAGGTGTATCTGGTCCATCGGGCAGGAGTACGCGAGCGTTATGCTCTAAAAGTTGGGTATGATGCTCTGGATCTCCAATCCGAAATTAATGTGCTGAATGCGTTGAAAGAACAGATGCCGGATCCTTATCTCGTGGAGGCGGACGATCATCATGACGGCAGCGGCGAAGTGTCCTTCTATGTCATGCGTTACATTGAAGGGAGTCCGCTGCATCATTTTATTCGCAAACGAGGTGCCGATTGGATCGGATTGATCGGACTGAAGCTGCTCGAGAAGCTGTCCGTTCTGCATGCATCCGGTTATGCATTCGGTGATTTGAAGCCGGATAATGTGATGGTCTCGGCATACGGAAGAGTGGAACTGATCGATTATGGAGGCGTCAGCCCTTTCGGACGCAGCGTCAAGCAGTTTACGGAATGGTATGATCGGGGATACTGGAATGCCGGAAGCCGAACTGGCGACATATCCTATGATTTGTTCTCGTTTGCCGTGATGTGTATCGGCCTGCTGGATGAGAAATCATTACGGGAGGCGTCTTGTCAGCTTCCCCAGACCCGTAGTGTTGCCGATCTGCAGCTGGTGCTGCGAAGAAACCTCGTGTTCAAGCCATACGCTGTTTGGCTGAACAAGGCTTTGTCGGGGGATTTCGCGGATTCACGGGAAGCGTTGAACGAGTGGAGAAAACGAATATATGAAGGTTCGGGCCGGAGCGTGCGTCCTAAACCGGGACGAACTCCTCGTTGGCTGAAGAACGCGTTTGGTTTGTCGTTAGTCATCATGGCCCTTACTGTTTATTTTTTCTTCCGCTCATGAAGTTGTTACCTTGTTACTGGGAGTTCATAAAGGTGCGAGTTCAAAAAGGTCGGTTTTCAGCACCGAGAAGGTTGGATGAAGCTAGGGACTGAGGAGAGGAGCGTACGTTTTTGGTACGTGAGCACCGGAAGGCCCGGCTGAATTCAAGATTCGATGCCGAGTGGCTTCCTGATTCACTTCGTGATCAAAAGCGGGCTTTTTGAACAACCTCTAAAGGGGACCTGGAAGTGAAACAGGATTATTTACGGACATTCGTCAACCATGTCGAGCGTACAGCCGCAGAGTTTGATTTGTGGTCAGAAGGCGATAGCATCGTGGTCGCCGTTTCCGGCGGGCCTGATTCCGTTGCGCTCCTGCACGTATTGCATGAAATTTCTATGCACCGGACGCCGCTCCGATTGATCTGCGCCCATGTGCATCATGGTTTTCGGAAAGAATCAGACCAAGAGGCAGAGATGGTGCGTGAACTGGCGGAGCGGCTCGGACTTCCATTAGAAACGGCGTTTATCGATATTCCTGCTTATATGGAAGAGAGCGGTAAGGGTGGGCAGGAGGCTGCAAGAGAGAAGCGTTATGAATTTCTGCTGCAAACAGCCCATAAATACAATGCTCGCTCCGTAGCGCTGGCTCATCATGCTGACGATCAAGCCGAGACGGTGCTCATGCGGCTTCTGCGCGGGAGCGGCCTGTCCGGACTTGCCGGAATAAAATTTAAGCGAACGGAAAAAAAAGTGGAACTTATCCGTCCGTTCCTTCGTATGTACAAGGCGGATATCGTGGAGCTGTGCCGCATATGCGGATTTCAGTATGCGGTGGATAACAGCAATCTGCAGACGAAGTACCGCCGTAATGCGATTCGCCTGGAAGTATTGCCTTTTCTGGAACGATACAATGGGCAGTTCTCCTCCTCACTCAATCAGTTGGCCGAGATTGTCCAGCAGGAGGATGATTTTGTGGAGCTTGAAGCTGCGAAGCAATTTCGGAGTATGGTACAGGAGAACGATGGGAGGCTCGCTTTCGACGCGCCTTCCTTTTTGGGCTTACATGTCGCTTTACAACGGCGTTTGATTAAACTAATATTAAATTACCTGCCCTCAGACCAGGAAAACACCGATTTTGTCAAGATTGAAACGGTGCGCCATGGCATTCTTAACGATCAGCGAAGCAACTGGCGTCTGGATTTGGGTGACGGCATTACCTGTGTTCGTGAGTACGGAGTGATCCAGTTTTGGCCTAAGCCTCCGGAAGAACAGGGACAGTACATATACATTCTTGATTCTCCTGATGTTTCGCAGCAGTATGTTAAGGAAATCGGAAAAATGCTGAAATTGTCGTTAAAGACAGGAAGCGAAAGCCGGAGCGGCTCCAGACCATCGGCCTTTGTGGCGGATTTTGATGCGGATGAGCTTAGGTTTCCTTTAACCTTGCGTAACAGACAGCCGGGGGACAAGATGAAGATCATGGGATTAAACGGAAGCAAAAAGGTGAAAGATATTCTCATTGATGAGAAAATCCCACCGTCTGTCCGTGCCCGGATTCCTATTCTTTGTGACGGTTCCGGCAGCATCGTGTGGATTCCAGGGGTACGACGTTCCGTTCACGCCGCTTGCGGGCGGCACACATCACGAGTTCTCCGGATAGAGCTATCGGATGCTTAAGGCAAGTGTAAAACGAAGAATGGCCCGTTTCACGCTTTCATAGTATAAACGTAGGAGGTCCACTTAAGTTGCAGAATGACATTCAGGAAATACTCATCAGTGAAGAAGAGATTCACGCAAAGATTAAGGAACTTGGTTCCAAACTCAGCGCCGAATATGTGGGACGCAATCCACTCGTTATTTGCGTTCTTAAAGGTGCGTTTATTTTTATGGCTGACTTGGTTAAATCCATAACAGTACCTCTTGAGTTGGATTTCATGGCTGTATCCAGCTATGGGGCATCAACCAAATCCTCCGGCGTGGTGAAGATCATTAAAGATCTGGACGCATCCGTTGAAGGAAGGGATGTGCTGATTGTGGAGGATATTATCGACAGCGGTCTTACGCTGAGTCATTTGATTGAGCTTCTGAAGAGCCGCAAGGCAAACTCGGTGTGCGTTGTCACCTTGTTTGACAAGCCGGCACGCCGTACGGTGGATTTGCAGGCCGATTATACCGGATTCGTGCTGCCGGATGCTTTTGTTGTCGGATACGGACTTGATTATGCCGAGCATTACCGGAACCTCCCCTACATCGGGATTTTGAAGCCGGAAATCTACAGCAGTTAAACCGCGCCAATGGGCTGCTATCACAGTTCAGGGCCCTTTGTTGAGATGGCCAGACAGGCTGTGGTAAAATATCTTATGTGTCTTGAGAGGAGGTAGGGGATGAGTCGGTTCATCCGGAATTCTGGTTTTTATTTGATTCTATTTTTAGTCGTGGTGGGCATAGTACAATTCGTCACTAATGGCGGCGAGCAAGCCGATGCCCCTAGTTATAATCAACTGCGGCAGGAAGTCAAAGCTAACAACATAGAGGAAATGACGGTACAATTTGACGGTTACGCTTATCTGGTGACCGGTAAGTATAGGGAGATTTCCGAAGAGAAAAAATCGGAGAATTTCTCCACCTATATTCCTGCCACGGATGCAGCGATGCAAGAGCTGACTGCAGCCAGTGAGAGCAACAATGTCAAACTGTCCGTGGTGCCAATGGAAGGCCAAAGCATTTGGCTGACATTGCTTTCATCCTTTATTCCGCTCATCATTATGTTTGTTCTGTTCTTCTTCCTGTTTAATCAGGCCCAGGGCGGCGGCGGCAAAGTGATGAACTTTGGTAAGAGCAAAGCCCGCTTATATAATGAAGAGAAGAAACGGATTACATTTGAAGATGTAGCCGGAGCAGATGAAGAGAAGCAGGAGCTTGTTGAGGTTGTTGACTTCTTGAAGGATCCGCGCAAGTTTAACACGGTTGGCGCTCGCATTCCGAAGGGCGTTCTGCTTGTCGGTCCTCCGGGAACCGGTAAGACACTCCTGGCTCGTGCCGTTGCTGGTGAAGCAGGAGTGCCGTTCTTCAGTATTTCCGGTTCCGACTTCGTTGAGATGTTTGTCGGTGTCGGTGCTTCTCGTGTACGTGACTTGTTCGAGAACGCGAAGAAGAATGCACCATGTATCATTTTCATCGATGAAATTGATGCTGTAGGTCGTCAGCGTGGCGCCGGTCTTGGCGGCGGCCATGACGAGCGTGAACAGACACTCAACCAGTTGCTGGTTGAAATGGACGGTTTTGGAGCGAACGAAGGCATTATCATCGTGGCTGCGACCAACCGCCCGGATATTTTGGACCCGGCGCTTCTTCGTCCGGGACGTTTTGACCGTCAGATTACCGTAGATCGCCCGGATGTAAAGGGCCGTGAAGCTGTACTGAAGGTTCATGCACGCAACAAACCATTGACGAAGGATGTTAAACTCGACATCATCGCCAAACGTACAACCGGTTTTACAGGCGCCGATCTGGAGAATCTCCTGAATGAGGCTGCCTTGCTTGCGGCTCGCCGCAACCGTAAAGATATTTCCATGCGAGAAGTGGATGAGGCGATTGACCGCGTTATCGTTGGTACGGAGAAACGCAGCCGCGTGATCAGTGACCGCGAGAAACGCATCGTGGCTTACCATGAAGCAGGTCACACCATTGTGGGTTACTTCCTCGAACATGCGGATACGGTGCATAAGGTAACGATTATTCCTCGTGGTCGTGCCGGTGGATATGTCATTATGATGCCGAAGGAAGATCGGATGCTCGTGACGAAGCAGGAATTGCTCGATCGCGTAACCGGTTTGCTTGGTGGCCGCGTCGCCGAGGAGCTGTTCATCGGTGAAATCGGGACCGGAGCCTACAGTGACTTCCAGCAAGCGACAGGCATTATCCGCAGCATGATTGTGGAATACGGTATGAGTGAGAAGCTCGGCCCGATGCAGTTCGGCACATCCCAAGGACAAGTGTTCCTGGGTCGTGACATCGGACACGAGCAGAACTATAGTGATGCAATCGCTTATGAGATCGATCAGGAAATGCAGCGATTCATTAATGATTGCTATGAGAAATGTAAAGAGATCCTGAATAAGCATGCTAAAGAGGTTCACCTGATTGCGAACACGCTCCTCGAGATGGAAACGCTGGAGCTTGAGCAAATCAAGAATCTCATTGAGACCGGATCAGCTGAAGGCAACGGCAGTGGCGACGGTGAAGGAGAAGGTTCTTCCGAGAATGGTGAACCGATCATCGACAACATTGGCGACGTGAAAGTTCGCATCCAAGGGAAAGAAGACGGCGAGCAGCCGACTTCCACGGAAGAAATTCCGAACAACCCGATGGATTCGAATGATCCAGGGCCAGAGCGCAAAGATTCCGAGCGCAAGGATCCTCCAGGCGGATCGGACAACGGTAACAGCAGCTTAACGTAATATTCGCTGATAAAAGCTCGAATACCGAATAAAATTGAAGAACCGGAGAACGATAATTCGTTTTCCGGTTCTTTTTGTGCTTTCTATCACATTGACAGGGGGCAGAATGAACGTGTACATTAGTTGTTAAATAAGGATGCGCATCCTTTCACAAAGGTGGAAACCATCCTGAAAGTCACATGGTCATCAGCGGCGAACCGCCGGACTATACAAAGGGAGAGGGTCGATCATGGAAGCTTTGGCACTGGAGCGTAAGGCAGAACAGAACCGTGAACTGCGTGAGCGGTTAATGCAATTGAAGAAGGAACGTAACGCAATCATTTTGGCACATTATTATCAACGGGATGAAATACAAGAGGTCGCTGATTTCCGGGGGGATTCCTTCCTGCTCGCGCAGAAGGCAGCACAAACGGATGCCGAGGTTATCGTATTTTGCGGTGTGCATTTTATGGGCGAAAGCGCTAAAATTCTGGCACCGGGCAAGACGGTTCTTATACCGGATGAGCGGGCCGGCTGTCCTATGGCGGACATGGTCAACGTTGACGGACTGCGGAAGCTGAAAGCGCAGCATCCGAATGCCAAAGTGGTCACGTACATCAATTCATCGGCCGAGATCAAAGCTGAGACGGATATCTGCTGTACTTCATCCAATGCCGTGAAAGTGATTCAGTCGGTGGATTCGGATGAAATTATATGGGTGCCTGACAAAAACCTGGGGCATTATGTTCAGCAGCATACCGACAAGAAGCTCATTATCTGGGAAGGGTACTGCAACACGCATGATATGCTGACGGTGAAGGATGTCGTCGAGATGAAGGCCAAATATCCTCATGCTGAATTTGTGGTGCATCCGGAATGCCGTCCGGAGGTTGTTGCGATGGGGGATTTTGTAGGGAGTACCACCGCCATTCTGGAGTATTGCAAAAATTCATCGGCCAAGGAGTTTATCGTGGGCACGGAGGACGGGACCGGTTATCAGCTTCGACTGGATAGCCCGGATAAATCGTTCCACTTCGCTACGAAATTCCTGGTGTGTCCGAATATGAAAGTGAATAACCTCAAAAAGCTGGTTAAAGCGTTGGAAACGATGAAGCCGCAAATTTATGTGCCGCCGGTCGTTGCAGAGAAAGCCAGAACTTCATTAGAGCGCATGTTACAAGTTAAGTAGCATGCGCTACTCTTTCGTGAAAAGACAGGTGAGGCATCGTGATACCGCAGTATTTAATTGATTTTGAGCTGAACGATCTTCCGGTAGTTGAGACGGACGTCATCGTGATCGGTTCAGGCATTGCGGGTTTATATACGGCGATCATGGCAAGTTCGACTCAGAATGTGCTGCTGATTACGAAGAAATCGCTGCTCGAAAGCAACACGCGTTATGCGCAGGGAGGAATTGCAGCCGTAACAGCTGAGGATGATTCTCCGGCCTATCATCGGCAGGATACCCTCTTGGCAGGGGCTGGCCTATGTTCGTCTGCCGCGGTGGATGTCCTTGTAAACGAGGGCCCGGTTGGCGTTCAAGAGTTGATTCGGCTCGGTACGATGTTTGATGTGGAGAATGGAGAGCTCGCGCTGACCCAAGAAGGCGCGCACAGTCACCGCCGGATCCTTCATGCCAACGGAGATGCTACCGGATATGAAATTGTGCGTGCCCTTTCCATTCAGGTTGAAATGCTTCACAATATAGAGGTGTGGGACGATCATTTTGTCATTGACCTGATTACCGAGCAGGGAGAATGTCATGGCGCTTTGGTACAAATGCCTGATGGAAAACGGGTATTCGTTCGTGGACGGGCGACGGTTATGTGTTCCGGCGGCGCCGGTCAATTGTACCGGTATACGACCAATCCGGAGGTTGCCACAGCCGATGGCGTTGCCATGGCTTATCGGGCAGGCGCAGAAATTCGGGATATGGAGTTTATACAATTCCACCCGACGGCGCTTAGCTATCCGGGGGCGCCCCGATTCCTAATATCAGAGGCGGTTCGAGGTGAAGGCGCTGTTCTTCGGAATATACGAGGTGAACGGTTCATGCCCAAATACCATGATTTACTGGAGCTGGCACCGCGGGATATTGTAGCACGGGCGATTGTCAGTGAGATGGAAGCAACGGGGTCTACCTTTGTTTATTTGGATATTACCCATGAGTCGCCGGAAATGGTCAGACATCGATTCCCAACGATTTATGAAACCTGCATGCAGTACGGACTCGATTTATCGTCAGATTGGATTCCGGTCTCCCCGGCTGCGCATTATATGATGGGGGGCATCAAAACCAATCTGTACGGCGAGAGCAGCGTGAAACGTTTATTTGCTTGCGGGGAGGTATCGTCTACCGGTGTCCACGGTGCGAACCGTCTGGCCAGCAATTCGCTGTCGGAGGCGATTGTGTACGGTAGCCGTATTGTCGAGCGCATTAAGAGCCTGCCGGAACCTTCAGGAGATCCGCTTCATGTATCATTCCACCTCGGTCGCAAGGACGCTCCGTCCCAAGCGATGGTGGAAAAACGCTTGAAGCTGCAGAAGGTGATGGTACGTTATGCAGGACTTCGGAGAAATCGGGACACTCTATTAAGAGCAGCGGAAGAGCTCGGCCGTCAGCTGCCATTGTTCCAATCCGTGCTCTCCAAGCGTGAGGAATACGAGTTTGCCAACATGCTCACAGCATCCCTACTCGTGGTTCAGGGTGCACTGGGTCGTGAAGAAAGCCGGGGAGCCCACTATCGTGAGGATTTCCCGGAGCGGAATGACAGCGTATGGCAGAAACACATTGTCCATACACGGGATCAAGAAATGACGGAGGAATTAAGCGATGATGTTTAACGGATACAACGATGGCCTTCTCCAGAGTATACGGACTTGGCTGCAGGAGGATATCGGGTCGGGGGACATTACGACCCTCACCACCATTGAGCCGGGTCATGAATCCAAGGGTGTTATTCATGCCAAGGAGGCAGGAATCGTGGCAGGCATGCCGGTAGCAGAGCTGGTATTCGAAACGGTTGATCCGTCGCTGACGTTTACGGCATTGGTTCGAGATGGGGACGAGGTTGAAAAAGGAACGGTTCTCGCCGAAGTGGAAGGAAGCACTCACCGTATTTTGACAGGCGAGCGTCTCGCTTTGAATTTGCTTCAGCGTCTGTCAGGTATTGCAACAAGAACACGTTCTTTCGTTGATGTTCTAGAGGGATTGCCGACAAGATTGGTGGATACCCGCAAAACGACACCAGGCCACCGAATGCTCGAGAAATATGCCGTTCGGGTTGGCGGCGGCGCGAACCATCGTTTCGGTCTGTACGATGCCGTCATGATTAAGGATAATCATATTAAGGGTGCAGGCGGAATCGCGCAAGCGGTCAGCCGCGCAAGAGCCCATATTCCACATACCATGACGATCGAAGTTGAAACTGAGAGCTTGGCGCAGGTGGAGGAAGCACTGGCTGCAGGCGCAGATATTATTATGCTGGATAACATGAGTCATGACATGATGGCGGAGTCTGTTCGAAGAATCAAGGTCAAGGCCCCTCATGTTCGCGTCGAAGCATCGGGTAACGTGACGCTGGAGACCGTACGCGGGATTGCCGAAACCGGGGTCGACGTCATATCCGTTGGACGGCTGACTTATTCTTTCCATAGTCTCGATATCAGTTTGGATCTGAATGCGAAGAAAGGAGGGACAGAGGGTTGATACTGGTTGTGGATGTAGGGAATACCAATATTGTACTGGGTGTGTATCAGGGAAAGAAGCTGCTGCATGATTTCCGAATCAGTACATCGCGTCAGTCCACCGTGGATGAATACGGTGTATTGATTCACAATTTGTTTCAAATGTCCAATATATTGGTAAGCCAAATAGAAGGCGTTATTGTTTCTTCCGTAGTTCCTCCTCTTGTGCGTGTAGTCGAGGAGATGTGCAATAAATATATTGGCAAGGCGCCCCTGATCGTAGGACCGGGGATCAAAACGGGTCTTAATCTGCGGTATGAGAATCCGCGCGAGGTTGGCGCTGATCGGATCGTGAATGCAGTAGCAGCCGTCGAGCAGTACGGGGGGCCGCTGATTGTGGTGGATTTCGGTACGGCGACGACGTTTGATTGCATTGATGAGGCAGGCAATTATCTTGGCGGAGTGATTGTGCCTGGTATTGGCATTGCCACGGAGGCTCTTGTACAGCGTGCTTCCAAGCTTCCTCGCGTAGAGCTCGAAAAGCCGAAAAAGGTGATCGGGCGCAACACCGTACATGCCATGCAGGCCGGTATCGTTTTTGGTTATGCGGGACAGGTGGACGGCCTGGTCAAGCGTATAAAAGCCGAGATGGGTACGGACAATGTTAAGGTTATCGCTACGGGGGGAATGGCGGAGCTGATTGCCGGCGAAACGGAGTCCATTGAAGAGATTTCGCCCCTTCTGACATTGGAAGGCTTGCGTATTATTTATGAGCGTAACTAGAGCCGATATAAAACCGTTAGATATTACAAACAACTAGAAAGACAAGGAGGCCTCAAGATGGGTAATCAAAAAGACCGTTTGCTGCGGGGAACTGCATTAAACGGGAAAGTACGGACATTTGCCGTTCGGACAACCGATTTGGTCGAAGAGCTTCGCCAAAGACATGATACGTTTCCTGTCGTCACAGCCGCTTTGGGCCGCACCGTGTCAGCAGCAGCGATGATGGGAGCTATGCTGAAAGGAGACGAGCGTCTTAGCATTCAAGTGCGCGGCGACGGACCGATCGGTTTGATTGCGGCGGAGAGTAATGCCAACGGCGAGGTACGCGGATATGTCAAAAATCCGCATGTGGAGCTGACGAATATCCGTCCGGGCAAGATGGACGTAGCCGCTGCTGTAGGAACCACCGGCCATATTGATGTGATCAAGGATTTCGGGCTGAAGGAGCCATACCGTGGCAGCGTACCGATTATTTCGGGCGAGCTCGCTGAAGACTTCACATACTATTTTGCCGTATCCGAACAGACCAACTCGGCGGTAAGTCTGGGTGTGCTGGTTTCCCCGGATTATTCGGTGGCGAATGCCGGCGGCTTCATCATCCAGCTTCTCCCCGGCGTTACTGAGGATGAGATTACGGAACTTGAGCTTGCGCTAAGCAAGATTCCTCCGATCACCGAGATGCTGGAAGAAGGACTGGAACTAGAAGACATCTTGAAACGAGTAGTTCCGGATGTGACCATTTTGGAAGAAATGGAAGTGTACTTCAACTGTGACTGCTCGCATGAGCGGGTAGAGCGCGCTTTGATCAGCTTGGGTCAGGAAGAGCTTGAGCAGATGATCGAAGAGGATGGCAAAGCCGAAGTTTCCTGTCATTTTTGCAATGAAAAATATACGTTTGATAAAGAACAGCTGAAATCCGTGCTAGAGCGGGCCAAATCTTAACGTTGGGATGAGCGACCGTGATGACGAGACAAGAGAAGGGATTGTGGGCGACCGTCATTGTCTTGACAGCATGCGTATTGGGTATGGGCGGCTGGATGCTGTTTTCCGGGAATTTTTCGCAAGAGGCTGCACCACCGTGGAAAGAGGGCTCCCAACCAGTTGCATCCATCCAGGACAGGGCGATTACCGAAGACGAGTGGGTTGACGAGCTAAAAAAGCGTTATGGCCGCGAAATGCTGATGACCATGCTGAATCGGCACGCCGTGGCTCTGGAGGCCAAAGCAAAGGATATTGATGTTACGGCGGCGGAAGTCGAAGCAGAAATCGAAGTCATGAGCCGCAGCTACGGTTCTAAGGAACGTTTCTTATCGGAAATGGAAAATCAGCTAGGCATTACGGAGAGTGAATTAAAGACAGAGACGACGTATCGGCTGCTGCTTGAGAAAATTGCGACTTCTGACGTACACATCGAAGAGCAGCAGATCGATTCGTATCTGGAACAGTATCCTGACCAATTTCGCCCCAAGAAGCAGCTGAATTTATCCATGATCGAAGTCGCTTCGGAAGATGAGGCGGAACAAGTCATGGATCGGCTGGAGAATGGAGAAGCTTTTGCGGATCTCGCAGCCCAGGTATCTCTCGATGAGTATACTCGCGAAGACGGCGGGCAGATCGGCCTGGTCGAGGAGGATGATCCCTTCTTGCCGCCGGCACTGCTGGATGCAGCTTCAACGCTTGAGCCCGGGGATATTGCGGGGCCGATCTCGCTTACAGACACCTATGCCATTGTTTATGTGAAGGACATTATCGAGCCTCAGGCCCCTAGTGAGGAAAGTGTCCGCGAGGCAGTTCGCAAGCAGCTGGCTCTGGAGCAGGCGGTGTCCTTAACCGAACTGGAACGTCAGCTTCGTGAGAAATACGAGGCACGGATTAGTGCTGGAACGGTCACGTTGTAAAAAGAGGAAGAACAGGGAAAGCTCGCTGTGGCGGAGTAAGATGTGGCTGCAGGAGCTTTTTTTGCGTTAAAGGATGCAAAAGGTTACGTTCGCTGGAGGATAATGGCTTTTCAGCATGCTTGAGTAGGAGACGAAGTTCGCGTTTTCTCGTTCGGGAGGCGCAGGAAAATCCACCTAGAAATGTTGATTTTCGAGGTGTTGGATATTGACAATGACTCGTAACGTTGTTAAGATGAAGGTATAAAAACCTACCTTTTTACTCGGATATCAGAGACCTCAATAATCAAGAGTTTGAGTCTATAAGCTGGCTCTGCTTTTCTTTCAACATCCAGACACTACAAATTTAATGATTGAACATTGAATGTATAACACCATTATGGACTAACTAGTTTATCCAGATTCATATTTAGAGGAGGGCTTCATTCATGGCAAAAGTCGTAAATAATGTGACAGAATTAATCGGTGGAACTCCACTCGTCCGTTTGAACCGGATCGTACCGGAGGATAGCGCAGAGATCTATCTGAAGCTGGAATACCAGAACCCGGGCGCAAGCGTTAAAGACCGGATTGCGATCAGCATTGTGGAAGAAGCGGAGAAGGACGGACGTTTGAAGCCGGGCGATACCATTATTGAAGCAACCAGCGGTAATACCGGTATTGGTTTAGCTATGGTGGCAGCTGCCAAAGGCTATAAAGCGGTTATCGTTATGCCTGAAACCATGAGCTTGGAGCGCCGCAACCTGCTGCGTGCCTATGGCGCGGAACTGGTACTGACACCGGGATCGGAAGGAATGAACGGCGCGGTTAAGAAGGCAGAAGAAATTCTGCAGGAAAATGCCGGATTCTTTATGGCCGAGCAATTCAAGAACCAAGCCAACGTGAAGATCCACCGTGAAACGACAGGTCCGGAAATCGTTGAAGCGATCGAATCCATCGGTGGTTCACTGGATGCATTCGTTGCTGGTATCGGAACAGGCGGAACGATTACAGGTGCGGGCGAAGTGTTGAAAGAGCAATTCCCTAACATCAAGGTTATCGCGGTTGAGCCTGCTGCATCGCCAATCCTTGCCGGAGGCAAACCAGGCCCTCACAAAATCCAGGGCATCGGAGCAAACTTCATTCCTGAAATTTTAAATCAAGAAGTCTACGATGAAATCGTTCATGTTGAGAATGACGATGCTTTTGAAACTTCCCGCCGCGTGGCGAAGGAAGAAGGCGTTCTTGGCGGTATTTCCTCCGGTGCGGCTGTATATGCTGCATTGAAGATTGCCAAAGAGCTTGGTAAAGGCAAGCGGGTAGTAGCCGTGATCCCAAGTAACGGAGAACGTTACCTGAGCACGCCGCTTTACAACTTCGAGTAAGATGAATTCGTAATACGCACCTATCTACTTACCTCATCTGATTGAGGTAACAGGTGGCAAGGAAGGAGCTCTCAATGTGTTTTTATAGCATTGAGGGCTTTTTGCGTATACTACTCCCTAAGATAACGCTTTATTAGAATCCGTTTGATGACCGCTCCAAAAATTATTGTTGGACGAGCTTCTATTTAGGGTTTTCAAGAGAAGCGGGATACAGTATACTGACAGGCAACAGTAAGGCTTTTGATGACTAAGGGAGGATCGGCATGGAGAGAAGAGTGGAACTGGCCCAGTGGCAGACATGGGCTGAAGAGGGCTGGTCCGTCGTTCCCTATCTGGTTCAATATAAAGGAGCAACAAGAGGTTTACCCCTGTCATGGAGACATGCATGGAACGCGGCATCGCCATATGCCTTTGTGCTGGAGAGCGGTAAGGGCGGACGCCATACGTATCTTGGATTGCGGCCGGTATCCATTCTGCAGGGGAAGGGAAGCCATGGCGAGATCATCGAGCTGTCCGGCGATTTACGTACACTGGTGACGGGAGAGCCGCTGCATCTGTTAGAGCAGTGGATGAAAGAATGGCGGTCTCCCCGTGTACCTGGGTGGCCGGACTTCCGCGGAGGCTGTGCCGGATTCCTGAGTTATGATGTAATTCGATCGATTGAGAAATTGCCCACGATGGCCAAGGATGAGCCGGGGTTCCTGGATTATATGTGGATGCGCATGGAAGAGATCTGGATTTATGATCATACAGATGACAGCATCTACTGCTCGGTGCATGTCCCTCTGCCTTGGGGATTCGGGGCCGGGGAAGCTTCGAAAGAAAAGAAAGCGCCCGGTGCTTCTGGTGATGAATCCAATGGTTCGATGCTTTCAAGCGACCAAGAGAAGCTATTGCAGGAGTTATATGATCGGACTGTCGTAAGGGCTGAATCGATGCTGTCCCAATGGAATCAAATGTTCGGAATAGACTCAGGGAACGACTCGAGTTCCGAAGATGAGCGGGTGCGCCAGGAACGATGGAAGAAAGCGCAGGAGCTGTCAGGGCCGAATGTTGAAATCTGGGAGCGGCTGGAGATTGATTTTACGCAGGAAGCGTTCGAGCAGGCGGTGCTCTCGATTCAAGAATATATTCGGCAGGGTGACGTATTTCAGGTCAATTTGTCACTTCGCCGGCACTTGCAGCTGCATGCGGACCCTGACGATATTTATGAGTGGCTGCGTATCCTGAATCCGTCGCCATATATGGGTTATATAACTTCACCGGGCTTCAGCTTAGCCAGTGGCTCGCCGGAATTGCTGGTGAAGCTGGATGGCGATGTCGTGTCTGCACGGCCGATCGCGGGAACCCGTCGCCGTGGAAGCAATCCGGAAGAGGACGCGGCAATGGAAGCGGAGCTGCTTGGCAGCGAGAAAGAACGGGCGGAGCATATCATGCTGGTTGATTTGGAGCGTAATGACATTGGCCGCATTGCCGCATACGGGACCGTGCATGTTCCGGAGCTGATGACCGTTGAGAGGTACTCTCACGTGATGCATCTGGTGTCGCAAGTGGAAGGGCGGATTGCAGAAGGGAACCATGCGTATGATGTCATTGCGGCAGCGTTCCCCGGCGGCACCATTACAGGCGCGCCCAAAATCCGGACCATGGAGATCATCGAAGAGCTGGAGCCCGTGACACGGGGGCCTTATACCGGCTCCATGGGCTGGATCGATTATAATGGTGATATGGAGCTTAACATAATTATTCGGACCCTCGCAGTGAAGGATGGCATTGGCTATATTCAGACAGGCGCGGGGATTGTCATTGATTCCGATCCGTACCGGGAATACAGGGAGTGCCATAACAAGGCAAAAGCTTTGATAGCGGCACTGATGTGCAGTGAAGAAGAAGCGGCAGCGGTGGCTGCGAATATAGGGGGGAAATAACATGATACTTGTCATCGACAATTATGATTCGTTTACGTATAACCTGGTTCAATATTTGGGTGAGCTCGGCGAGGAAGTGAAGGTTTACCGGAATGATGAGATCGACATCGCCGGCATCGAAGCGTTGGCCCCGGACCATATCCTGATATCGCCGGGACCGTGCACGCCGAATGAAGCCGGCATCAGTCTGGATGTGATTTCGCATTTCAAGGGTGCCATTCCGATATTCGGCGTCTGCCTCGGCCATCAGGCGATCGGGCAAGCCTTTGGCGGCAACGTGATTCGTGCGGAGCGCCTCATGCATGGGAAAACATCCGCGATCCATCATACGGGCGGCTCGGTCTTCGAAGGCTTGCCGGTTCCGTTCACCGCAACGCGCTATCACTCGCTGATCGTTGAGAAGGAAACCTTGCCGGATCAGCTGGAGATTACCGCCTGGACCGAAGAGGGCGAAATCATGGGGCTTCGGCATAAACAATACCCCGTAGAAGGGGTGCAGTTCCACCCGGAATCCATCATTACGGATCATGGCCATCAGATGCTACGCAATTTCCTGAAGCGCACGGCTGGCGCCAAGGCATGAAATATATAGGCATGAACGGCGGCATCGTTGAAGCTGCCGACGCGGTCATACCTGTGATGGATCATGGGCTTTTGTACGGAATGGGTCTATTCGAGACCTTCCGCACGTATCAAGGGAAGCCCTTTTTGCTTGAGCGACATTTGAACCGGCTGATGGACAGCTGCCGGGAGCTCGGGATCGCCCACAAGGCGGATGCGGAGAGGATCAGCCGCTGGATATCGGAACTGAAGGAGGCCAATGATCTCCAGGATGCTTATATCCGATATACTGTAACGGCAGGAGAGGGATTGCTCGGTTTGCCTGCTGGCGATTATTTGAAGCCTTCCGAGATATTATTCGCCAAAGAGCTGCCGGCTGCAAACGAAATGCTCTACGAGAAAGGCAGAGCCCTGCGGCGGCTGTCCCTTCCGCGTAACACACCGGAATCATCGGTTCGGCTGAAATCTCTGCATTATATGAACAATATACTCGCAAAGCGGGAATTGGCCGGATACTCCGGCCACTCGGATGGTTCAATAGAGGGGCTGATGCTAACGGCGGCCGGGGAAGTGGCAGAGGGCATTGTCAGCAATGTCTTTTTTGTCAAGGCGGGTCGATTATATACGCCTGGCGTTGGAACGGGCATTTTGCCGGGGATTACCCGAGCCGTGGTGCTGGAATTGGCTGCCGATCTTGGTATTGAAGCCGAAGAAGGCCGTTACAGCTGGGAGTTCTTTACCGGAGCGGATGAAATATTTACGACAGGCTCTGTGCAGGAAATTGTTCCGGTCACGACATTGATTGGAGCTGAGGACGAGACTCTAGTCATTGGACAAGGATTGGCCGGTCCGATAACCCGTACGTTACTGAGCGCATATAGAAGGAAAGCAGGGCAAAAGGCATGAAAACTACGATTTACGAACGTGAATATCGTCTGAGCAAGGATGCTGTGTTAAAGCTCGGTCAATCCACGCTCATTATGGGTATATTGAATGTGACCCCGGATTCGTTCTCGGACGGAGGTAGATACAACGATACGGAGCGGGCGGTCGAGCACGCGCTTCAGCTGGTGGAAGAGGGAGCCGACATCATCGATATCGGCGGAGAATCGACGCGTCCGGGCCACGAGCCGGTTGGAGCCGCAGAGGAGCTTGCCCGGGTAATCCCGGTTATAGAAGCCATTCACCGGGATGCGCCGCATATTCCATTGTCGATTGACACATATAAAGCGGAAGTTGCGCGTCAGGCTATTGGAGCGGGCGCCCATATCATTAATGATATTTGGGGCTTTAAAGACGACGCGGATATGCCCAAGACAGCGGCAGAGCTCGGATGCCCCGTAATTTTGATGCACAATCGCCGCGATCGGAACTACACCAATCTCATCGAGGACGTAAAGCGTGATTTGCTGGAAAGTGTCGAGATTGCGCGGGCTGCAGGCGTGCAGGATCGTCATATTTTGCTCGATCCGGGTATCGGGTTTGCCAAGGACTATGATGAAAACATGAAAGTGATGGCATCCCTCGATCAGCTCGTGGAGCTTGGTTTTCCGGTGCTGCTGGCTACCTCCCGCAAAAGGTTTATCCAGACCGCGCTTGGCGCTCCCGCACATGATGTGCTGGAAGGAACGGCCGCCACGGTGGCTTACGGGATTGCCCAGGGCTGCCAGATCGTTCGTGTGCATGATGTGCTGCATATGAAACGGACAGCGAAGATGTGTGATGCCATGACCTATGCCTCGGCGGAGCTTAGACGCATATAATTTTTCCTTAGACAAAGGATGGAAGGGCGGAGTACGAGATGGATAAAATGATACTGAGCCGCATGGAATACTACGGCTACCATGGTGTGTTTGAGGAAGAGCGGAAGCTGGGACAACGATTCTATGTGGATCTGGAGCTGGAGATGGATCTGAGCAAAGCCGCCAAGACGGACGATCTGACGCTCACGGTAAATTATGCCGAGATTCATGATCTCTTGCTGGATATTATGCGGACGGAGTCGTTCCGCCTGATTGAAGCTTTAGCGGAGCATATTGCATCTAAGGTATTGGACACTTATACTATTATCGATGCTTTAACGGTCCGATTGACGAAGCCGCACCCGCCTTTTGACATTCATTTTGAAGGTGTGACCATTGAGCTGCACCGGACCAGGAAGTGAGACAATCATGAATTCACACGCCACCTCTGAGTGTTCAGAGGCTTATATTGCTTTAGGGGCCAATTTGGGTGACCGCGAGGGTAACCTGATGGAGGCTTTGGAACGGTTGGATGAAGTACCGGGCATTACGGTAGAGCGCGTATCCAACTTGTATGAGACCGAACCGGTCGGATACGTGGACCAACCGATGTTCCTCAATATGGCAGCAGCCGTGTCGACATCGCTGAGTCCTCACGAGCTGCTTGCCGAAATGCAGCGAATTGAAAAGCAGCTCGGCCGGGTCCGTCATATTCATTGGGGGCCGCGGACGGTGGACTTGGACCTGCTGTGGATGGAAGGGCGCCGTCTGGATACGCCGGACCTTGTACTGCCTCACCCCCGCATGCAGGAGCGGGCTTTTGTGCTTAGACCGCTGGCCGATATCGTATATGAGTTCGAACCTTCGGGTCTGTACCCTGTGGTGAAGACAGCACTTGAGAACCTGGAAGGAAAGGAAGGAATACAGCTTTGGAAAACAAGCAGCTGGCGCAGCGTATCCGCGCTTTCCGAAAATTGAAGGGTTTGACCCAGCAAGAGCTCGCTGAGCGAACCGGTATTTCACTAGCCGTCCTTGGTGCGATTGAGCGGGGGAACCGCCGTGCCGAGGAGCAGATGCTGGCTCAGATTGCGGATGTGCTGGAGATTTCATTGCAGGAGCTTAAGGAACGGAGCTAGGTCATCTAAATAGGGAAGCTGGTGCAGGTTTATTTTTCATCAAACTCTGCCATTCATATAGGATGATGCTTCTGGATGCGATCCACAAGAACATGTAATTTTTGCGGACTGGACGATAACGCGATGAACGAGTATGATGGTTTGGTTTGAAACTCAGGGATCCCTTGCACGATAACCGGGATCTTTCGACTATAAATATCTGAACACAAAGGGGTGACACATAAAATGGATAAGTTGAAAATCGGAAACATCGAGATGAAGAATCAAGTGGTTCTGGCGCCGATGGCTGGCGTATGCAACCCGGCGTTCCGATTGATTGCTAAGGAATTCGGTACCGGATTGGTTTGCGCCGAAATGGTCAGCGGCAAGGCCATTGTTCACGGGAACAAGCGCACCCAGGAGATGTTGTTCGTTGACGAGCGGGAGAAACCGCTGAGCCTGCAGATTTTTGGTGGGGACCGGACATCCCTGGTGGAAGCGGCCAAAGTCGTCGATCAGCAAACCAATGCCGACATCATCGACATTAACATGGGCTGCCCTGCACCGAAGGTAACCAAGATGGATGCGGGTGCACGCTGGCTTCTGGATTCAAACAAAATCTATGAGATGGTGGCGGCGGTTGTCGATGCCGTGAACAAACCGGTCACGGTGAAGATGCGTACAGGCTGGGATAGTGATCACATCTATGCTGTCGAAAATGCACAAGCTGTCGAACGCGCTGGCGGTCAGGCGGTCAGCGTTCACGGACGTACGCGCGAGCAGCTCTACACCGGCCACGCGGATTGGGACATCATCCGCCAAGTGAAAGAAGCCGTCTCCATTCCGGTTATTGGTAACGGCGATGTGGTGACGCCGGAGGATGCTCGCCGTATGCTGGATATTACAGGCTGCGATGGCGTCATGATCGGCCGCGGAGCGCTAGGGAACCCATGGATGCTGTATCGTACCGTGGAATATCTGAAGACAGGCCAGCTGCTGTCGGATCCAGCCCCGCAGGAGAAAATCCGGATTGCGATTCTGCATATGGACCGCCTGATTGCTCTGCGCGGCGAAGCGGTAGCGGTACGGGAAATGCGCAAGCATCTTTCCTGGTATTTGAAAGGTCTGAAGGACTCCGCCCGGATTAAAGATATCATTATGGAAGAAACGAAGCGGGACGAAATGGTGAACCTTCTGAACAACTTTGTGAACAATCTGGAGGACCAAGAAGAATCGACAAAAAGTGTATATCCTCAAGTCGTTGCGGCGATGGGATAATTAGGGGTGCAGGCTGTTAATGGGTGCGTGTATGCGACATTCGTGACAGCCTTTGCGCGCATTGACTTTTTGAAATGGTTCCCATATAATCTTTCAGTATAAATTCAAGAAATTGAGCAGCATCAGAGGGAAGTTCTGATCCCCAAGAATTCGCATATAGTATGTTGATACCGTGGTTTAAATTATTTACATGACAGGAGAATCGGTTAATGAGCGATAAAGAAGTCATTCTTACCCAGGACGGTCTGAAGAAACTGGAGGACGAACTTGAGAATCTGAAGTCTGTAAAACGCCGTGAAGTGGCTGAGCGGATTAAAGTTGCCATCGGTTATGGTGATATTAGTGAAAACTCCGAATATGAAGACGCCAAGAACGAGCAAGCCTTTATCGAAGGCCGGATTATAACGCTGGAGAAAATGCTCCGCAATGCGCGCATCATCAACAACGATGATATCAATACTGATGTAGTCGGCGTGGGCAACACGGTGATCGTAGAGGATTTGGAATTCGGCGACACAATGGAATATACCATTGTCGGTACGGCTGAATCGGATCCGCTTAACAACAAGATCTCTAACGAGAGTCCTGTCGGCAAAGCGATTATTGGCAAGCAAAAAGGTTCGGTTGTAGATGTTAACGTTCCTGCGGGCGTTATTCAATATAAAATTGTAGACATTAAGAAGTAAGTCGGAATGTGTATAGAAAGCTTCCTTCGGGGGGCTTTTTTAAATAGGCAAGCTGTGTTGAGGGCTTAATGGGTTAGTGGCATGTCTTGAAATGGCTGCCCTACCGTTAAGTCCTAGCCGAATGTGTACAAGTTGTTCAAGGGCTGTCCGGATGTTGTAATGGTGGCGGCGTTTGTGCTGTTGGGGAATACGATGGAAGTGAAATGAAGGAGATGAATGACGATGACGGAAGAAATGAATAACCAGGAACAAGAACAGGAGTTAAGTGAGCTTTTGCAAATCCGCCGCAACAAATTGGACGAGCTTCGGAAGCTGGGCATCGATCCGTTTGGCGGAAAATATGAAAGAGAACATCACGCAGGTGATATTCTGAAGCAGTATGACGAGCTCTCCAAGGAAGAACTGGAAGAGAAGCAGGTGGAAGTGAACCTGGCCGGCCGGATTATGGCTAAGCGTGGCATGGGCAAGGCTTCTTTTGCTCATATTCAGGATTTGAGCGGCCGAATTCAGATCTATGTTCGCCAGGATTCAATTGCAGAAGCGCAATATGAAGCATTCAGCATCCTTGATCTGGGTGACATCATCGGGGTGAAAGGGGTCTTGTTCAAGACCAAAACCGGTGAAACCACCATTAAGGTAAAGGAGTTGGAGGTTCTTTCGAAGTCGTTGTATCCGCTCCCTGAGAAATTCCATGGTTTGAAGGATGTGGAACTCCGTTACCGTCAGCGTTATGTCGACCTGATTATCAACCCAGATGTGCAGAAGACCTTCATTGCCCGTTCCCGTATTATCCAATCGATGCGCCGTTACCTGGATTCACAAGGCTATCTTGAAGTGGAGACCCCGACTTTGCATTCGATCGCTGGTGGTGCGGCGGCACGTCCGTTCATTACGCATCATAATGCGCTGGATATGGAGCTGTATATGCGAATCGCGATTGAGCTTCACCTGAAGCGTCTGATCGTGGGCGGCCTGGAAAAAGTGTACGAGATTGGCCGCGTGTACCGGAATGAAGGGATCTCTACCCGTCATAATCCGGAGTTCACGATGATTGAGCTCTATGAAGCTTATGCGGACTATAAAGATATTATGGCATTGACCGAGAATATGATTGCACATATTGCCCAAGAAGTGCTGGGTACACAAGTGATTTCCTATCAAGGGCACGAGGTTGACCTGACCCCACAATGGCGTCGTGTATCCATGGTGGATGCTGTAAAAGAAGTTGTAGGTGTAGACTTCAGTGTGGAAATGTCCAACGAGGAAGCGCATCGCCTTGCAAAAGAACATAAAGTTCCGGTAGAGCCGCATATGACATTCGGCCACATCTTGAACGCGTTCTTTGAGCAGTTCGTTGAAGAGACGCTGATTCAGCCGACGTTCGTAACCGGTCATCCGGTTGAGATCTCGCCGCTTGCGAAGAAGAACGACGTGGATCCGCGGTTCACGGATCGCTTTGAGCTGTTTATCGTGGCGCGTGAGCACGCGAACGCCTTCTCGGAGCTCAATGACCCGATCGACCAGCGTCAGCGTTTTGAAGGGCAGATGAAGGAAAAAGAACAGGGCAATGACGAAGCGCACGAGATGGATGAGGATTTCTTGCGTGCACTGGAGTACGGTATGCCGCCAACAGGCGGACTAGGTATCGGGATCGATCGTTTGATCATGCTTCTTACGAATTCCCCGTCCATTCGTGATGTCTTGCTGTTCCCGCATATGCGTAATAAGGAATAGAATTTGCTCCATTCATCGATGGTTGAAGAGGCAGTTGACTATAGATTTCTATAGTCGGCTGCCTTTTTTGTTGTGGACTTCTCGATTGTCTCTTGTTTGGAGAAGAAAGCTATATTAAATTTATTTAGTACAATTGTATTAAAAAAAGGGGGGTTGGCGGAATGATTGGGGCTTTTATAATTGGATGTGAGATTTTATTCTGGGTATTTGTTCTAGCCGGATTAAGCGCAAGATATCTGCTTGGGATGAAAAGAACGGGCGGAATACTGCTGCTGTGTACGCCGGTCATCGACTTATTATTGATAGCCGTAACCATTATAGATCTGCGTGGCGGGGCGGAAGCCGGATTTATGCATGGGCTGGCGGCTGTATATATCGGGGTGACGATTGCTTTTGGACATCGGATGATCCAATGGGCGGACGCCCGGTTTGCTCACCGATTTGCAGGTGGTAAGAAACCGGAGCCTGCCCCGAAATATGGATCGGCTCGCGCGAAGCGTGAGCGTCAGGGTTGGTATCGCCATATGTTGGCGTGGGTGATAGGAGTTATACTGCTTGGCATTATGATTCTTGTGGTTGGGGAGCCAGCGCGAACAGAGCAGTTAAAGGCTATGGCCTTGCAATGGGCGGTGATCTTGGGAATTGACTTCATATATAGCTTCAGTTATACCTTCTGGCCTAAGAAGCAGGCGGGGTAAGTTGAGATAAGGAATCTCTAGTATATAGTAAGTAAATGAATGTATTATTTTACCTTAATATTAATTTACTCAAAAGGGTTGCATATCAGCGAATGCCATGGTATATTATATTTCCGGCCAAGAAATACGGTCGACACAAACGCTTGGGTCAACAAGCCAAAATGAATTTGAAAAACTAAATTCAAAAAAAGCTTGCAATGAACGAGCGAATGTGATAAGATATAAGAGTTGCTAACGAGATAAACTGTTGGCGACAAACAAAGAAGTTGATCTTTGAAAACTGAACAACGAGTGAGTAAAACGAACCACTTCGGTGGGGCGTTGAAATAGAGAATTGAACAAATTCTCGTCAGTTAAGAAATGAGCAAGTCAAACACTTTATTGGAGAGTTTGATCCTGGCTCAGGACGAACGC
>NZ_JBNNUS010000019.1:0-66886 GCF_050279985.1 Paenibacillus sp. NPDC093718 | reverse complement strand
AGTTCCTCCATGACTTCTTCTCTCACACTTACCATAGGGTGAAATCCTGCGAATTCATGAGTCTGAGTGAGGAAACTGAATCATTTCGAGGGAGCTCAACGAAGAGATTAAACTTTACGCCAAAAGTTTTTGACTAAATCCGAGTGACCACTCTCTATCATTACCGAGTTAATTACTTCCCTTAATTGTTCGTATACTGGCTCTCCAACTAACCACTGCTTACAGAGAGAGCCATGCGCGACGGGGTGGCTTACCGGTTCATCCGTCCATTTACGAAGTTTTATTCTGTATCGTCGAAAAAGCACACCCCGGGCGCGTTGCCGCGCTAATCGGAATGTGCTTTAATCAATTGTTCCCGCGTCTACTACTGCTGCTGCCCCTCGATTAATTGAAGAACGCGATACAAGAACGTCGCCGCTTCAGCCCTGCTGGTCGTACTCTTCGGCTTCATATAGCCGTTAGAGCCCGTAACCAGCCCATACTCGAACATCGTTGCCACGCTGTCCGCAGCATATGGCGCAATCTGGCTCGCATCACGGAAGCCCTCAAGCGTTGAACCGGATGCGGACAGCTTTATTGCCCCCGTCGTTTGCAACGCTCGGGTCAGCATAACCATAGCATCCTGGCGGCTGATTGAATCACGAGGAGCGAAGTTAACTTCGTTCACTCCCGAAGCGATTCCCAATTGCTTGGCGATGGACACCGCATCGTAGTAATAATCATTCGGCTTCACATCGGCGAACGTCGAGGCGATTTCGGCACGCAGGTCAAGCATGTTCACCAGCATCAAGATAAAATCAGCTCGCGTTACCTGATTTGCGGGGCTGAAAGTGCCCTTTTCGATCGAGGTGCCTTTGACGATGCCTCTTTCGGCCAGCTTCTCGATCGCCTCGCGCGCCCATTCATGCTTGCCAAGGTCGGTAAATGCAGCCGGATTCTTGCCGCCGATAGCATAGACGCCGACATGGTCGATGGAGAATCGCAGCACATCCTTGTCTTTGTCATAAGACGCGCCATTAATTGCCGCCGCGCTGTCGCCCATCAGCTCGAAAGCTTGCAGATCCACAGCTTGCTCTCCCGCTTGAAGCGAATACGGAATCGCAATCGAGATCGGTACCTTCGCATTTTTCCAAGACAGAGCTTCACCGTCCAGTTGCAATGCAACTTCCACGATTGGCCTGTTGCCGATCCGCCCGGCCGCTTCGTTACTGCGATACTCGCCCGCATAATCGCTTACGATTACGAGCAGCTTTCCAGCATTCTCCTTGACTCCTGCCAGCATGTCACCAGTCAAAACAAGCTGAGCGTACGGCGTGGAGATATGCAGAATCAGATTAGACTGGTTCGTCAGATTAGACGCCGGAAGCTCCAAAGCATAGCTCCCAGCCGCGTTCGACGACTTCAATTCAACATGAACATGTTTATTACCTTTGCTGTCGGCCACTGCCCTCTGAATGGCGGCATTCAGATCCGACGCCCCGACCGCAGCGGCAGCCTGCTGGCCGTTCATCGTCGGGACAAGCACGGCTTTGACTGAACCGTCCACCTGCAACGTATACGGATCTTGCGCCGGACCGCCACCACCGCTGCCACCATCGTTGCAACCACCGTTGCCACCATCGTTGCCTCCACCACTCGTAGGCGGCTTGCGGTATTCGAAGGTTACCAGCTTGGGAGTCGTCATGTCATCCGTTTCAAGCTCGACCGTATACTCCCCTTGCTCTTCTCCGGTCAACGTAAAGGTGATGCGGAAGCTTCCGTCATCCTCAGTGCCCGTCTGACCGGTATATTGAATGTTGCCTTTTGGGTCAAGCACTTTCACATACAAATGTTCTTTCTTGCCGTTCATGA
The DNA here is from genome assembly GCF_050279985.1 of Paenibacillus sp. NPDC093718. Classification (NCBI taxonomy): domain Bacteria; kingdom Bacillati; phylum Bacillota; class Bacilli; order Caryophanales; family Paenibacillaceae; genus Paenibacillus; species Paenibacillus sp. NPDC093718. Next base: position 65,035 of record NZ_JBNNUS010000019.1, on the reverse strand, counting down.
CCAGACCGTCAATCGTGACTTTCTTCGTGGAAGCGTCCACAGCGGCTTGTATGCCGTCCAACGTCTTTAGCTCTTGCTGCGGGGCAAGATCGTACACGCCGAATTCATAGAAGGAATAACCGTAAAACGTTGCCCGATTCAATCCCTCAAACTTGATGTATCTTGCCGTCGTTGCCGGGAATACCAGGGTGTTCTTGCCGTCGGCAGCTTTAACCACGCCATTGTTGCCGACTTTCAAGGGCTCCCACGTCTGCTTATCATCCGAGACGCTCAGACGGTATTGGTCCGCGCGCGCATATTCCCAATCGATGCGGATCGTATCGAAGGTTTGCTGGCTGTTCAGATCAACCTGGAACCAAGCCGTATCGCGCACTTCGCTCGCCCAACGCGTGGCCGGTGCACCGTCGAGCGCCTTCGCAGGCTCCAGACCTGCGGCCTCCGTCGAGGATGCCTCTGATTCTTTATCTTGCGCGATGCTGCCAGCCTCGTAATACACACCTTCCTTCAGCGCCGTATAAGCGCCTTCCGTTACAAACTCATGGCCTTTAGCTTCTTCCAGCTTCGCATTGAATGCCAGCAAATAGTCCCTGGCTTGCTCAGGGTCGCTCTCTTGCGTACGCTCCATCATAATCAAGGCGTTGCGCATAGCGCGTACCGTATCGGCATTGCTAAGCTGCTTGTTGTCCGCGTACTTATCAACAAGAGCCAGTAGGCCTTCAGCGCCCAAACGAGCTTCTATTACGAATTTAACCGTCTTGGATTTGGCAGCCGCCACCGTCAGCTCCAGCACATGCTTACCCGGCTTACCCGTCAGAACTACAACAGTTCCTTCCGTATAAGGCTTGCCGTCATACTTGGCCGTAACTTTAACAATCCCGCTCCCGTCATCTCCCGGAATGGTCCAGGTGAAGGCGGCCTGTGTCGTATCAGGCACGATCGTATGCTCAGAGATCGGCTGCCCGTTCATGAGCGCTACCACATCAGGCGGAGTAGCGTCTTGCTTCTGATAAGTGCCTTTAGAGAATTGGTATAGCCAATCGTAAAGCACGCGGGTAGCAGGGTCTGTGCTTTTCGCCGCGTTGTATACAGCGTTGTTGCCTTGATAGTAAGCTTTATATCCATGCTGCATCAGACCGGTATCCACGCCGCTGTTCAAGTACTCGATGAACCGCTCGCGGAAGACGGCGTCGTTGATCATCCGGTCGTCGAATTCCAGCTCCAGCGACATGCCGTACCGCTTCGCCATATCCGCTGTATCCTCCAGACGCGAAGGGTCCAGTTTCTCGAAGAAATAGTTCGGCTGCAGAGATACGGCATCAATGCCGACATCCTTCCACATGAATGCCTTATAGGCCATAAAATGAGGAATCCAGAACAGCTTCAGGCCTGCGTTATGAACGATGTCGCTCGCTCTCTTGACCATCTCCGGTCCGGTCGCATGCGTGCTGATTTGTTCCTCAAGCCAATACATGCCGACGAGCTCCAGGTTCGAGTAGCCCTCAGCGGTCCATCTGGCTTGCACTTCATCGACCCACCACTGAATCGCTTTGGCCCTGTTATCCAGCGACGCGGCATCGCCGACCGCACCTACATCGAAGTTCAGGTCCTCGCCGTCAATGCTGCCGAAGTCGGACTGATACTCGCCCGGTTCTGGAATCATCAGAACAACCTTCGTCTTATGGTCGGGCTCGCCAAGCTTCTCGCCTGCCTCGGCCGTTGCCTCGTTCAACGCGCTCATATCGCCGCCAGCGTTAAACGTTTTATCCAAATACCATTCCCATTCCTGTTTTCTGGCTTTGCCGGCCGCTTCTGCCGCTCCGAAGCCTCTGCCGTTCTCCGATGTCAAACCCAGATACAGCACGCCGTCGAACAACCAATCGACAGGCTCACCCTGCTCGTTCACATAACTGATATTAGGGATAGCCCGTTCCTTCGTCCAATTTCCTGTGCCGTCCGCGTAGTGTCCGTTATACAGCAAGCCCAGGTTTTGAATCCCGCCAGTAGCATCTCCAGGCTGCAGGAGGGCGTAAGGCCCAGGCTGTACCGGCTGCGCTCCGGTGATCAAGCCATCCGCACCGGTAATCGTCACCTCGTCAATCATGCTCCATGCCCTCGGATGCATGGAGAACACGACTTTCACATACCGAGCGTATACGAGTCCTTCGGTATAATCGCCACGCTTGACAGCTCCAGTTTCAGGGCTGCCGTCCCATGCAAATGTCTCGATGTTGGTCTGGTCGCCCCATAACAACTGAGTTGCATTATGAGACAATACGCCCCAGCTCACCCCATCGTCCGACGCGTAGAACGAAACGGTGAGCGGCACAAGCGTTTCGTTGTTCGGCCAATCATGCAGGAAACGCGCGCTCACCTCCTGAAACGTCTTTTGCTCGCCTAGATCAAACACAACCGAACGGGATTTCTTGTTGCGGTGGCCCACCCAGTTGCCGCTGTCACGCGAGGGGTCGGCGGCATTGCCGTCCGTCAGCTTTGTCCCGTCATCCAGGAAAGCGCCCTCCGGCTGTTCCGACCATGTGTACGTTTTCCCTTGGGCCAGATTATAAAAGCCAGCGCTTTCTCTGCCCGCCTCCTCCGCATTCACAGACGATATTAACGATAACAGCATGACCGGGACAAGCAGCAAAGCAGTCAAACTTCGTCTAGTTTTCACCTAGTCTCACGCTCTCTTTCTATGCATAATTAGTTCTGCTCCTGTTCCTTCAACTCTGCAAGCGCATCAAGCATATTCAGAATAACGGTCACTGCTTCAGCTCTCGTCGCCGAGGCGGCCGGCGCGAACCGGTTGTCCCCGCGACCGTTCATCACTCCCGCCTCCTGGGCTGCTGCCACGTACGGCTTCGCCCAAGCCGGGATTTGATCCGCGTCCGCGTAAGAGAGCTCATGCCCTTCCGCAGTCTTCAGACCCAAGCCGCGAACAATCATTGCTGCCAGTTCTGCTCGACTAATCGAAACCTTCGGTCGGAATGTCCCATCCGCATAGCCGCTGATCAGGCCGGATTCCAAGGCTTGCGCAATATAAGGCTTCGCCCAGGTCTGAATCGAACCTGCGTCCGCGAAGTCCAGCGAACTGTTCGCACCTTGCAGCTTCAACGCTTTGATCAGCATGACGACGAATTCGTCTCTGCTGACCGTCTTATTCGGCTTGAACGTCTTGTCGGTGTAGCCCGCTACGAATCCAAGCTCAACCGCCCGTTTGATGGACGCTTTTGCCCAATGACTCGCAATATCGTTCAGCCGAACCGTTGTCGATCCGCCGGACTCCCCGCCGTTGCCGCTGCTGTTCTCATTTCCGCTGCCGTTCTCGCTGCCATTGCCCGGATCTTCACCTCCCGGATTCGAACCGCCGTTTTGGCCTCCTTCCGGACCAGGAGTTACTGGAGTCGGAACCCATCCTCCGCCGCCGGAGCCAGGCAGCGCTTTGATATTGATCTTGAACGTTTTCTCCGCGGATGCAGCTCCCTTGCTGATCGTCGCTGTCAGCACGACCTCCATGTCGCCTGACTCGCTTGACGGACGTTTCAACAACTGTCCATTCGCATTCAGGTAGTCGGGTTTTGAGCTGCTCCAGACGATGCGCGTACCGAACTGCCCTTTCTGCGGGAGGTAAAGGTTGGATGCGATACTTCCGTTTACATTAAGCTCGATCAGACCCATTACGTCTTCGATCGTTAGACGATCACGCGCAACGCTCAGCGCTACACACGCCTGTTCGGCCTCAGGACGGGACAGCTGGGCGGTTTGAATAGCCGCAGTCGCTTGCCCAATCGCTTGCTGAAGCTGTGCCCAGCCCTCAGGAGAGTAATTGTCCTCCACAAGCTTGTCGGCCTCGATAGCCGTCAACAGGTCGATAATCGGCCGTAGATTGCCGAGTTTATATTCCTCGCCGTACACTTCAAATTCCTCAAAGGAATAGCCGAACATAGTAGCTCTGGACACGCCTTCGAACTTCACGTATCTGGCTGGCGTGCTCTGGAAGGTAGTCACGACTCGTCCCGGCTTTCCGTTAATCTCCCCGTTGTTGTCTTTCACAACGTTCGTCCAGTTCTCCTTGTCCTCGGACACGAGAATGCGGTACTTCGAACCATAAGCCGTTTGCCACAAAATAGATACAGCATCAATGTTCTTCACTTCACCTAGATCCACCATGAACCAGGTATCGTCCACCCAATCGCTGGACCATCTGGTATCCCCTCTGCCGTCCACCGCTTTCTCCGCCGTGTAGGACGAGGATTCCGGTTGCGAGGATTCAGCTTGCTTATGCAAAGCCAGATTTCCATGCAGGTCCGAGTAGGTGTTCCTTACGATGAGTTCGTCAATCAAGCCTTTAAAAGCATTCGTTTCGCTGCCGATTTTGGCTACCGGCAGAACGAATGTTTCCAGCTTGGAGCCGTCTTTGAGAGTAGCCGTATATTCACTGCCGTTAATGAAGATGGAGGTCCCCGTGTCGTCGCCGATCATAATGAAATGGGTCCAGCGATCGGTCGGCAGCTTATAATTGAATTCGCTGACGTAATTTTCTTTTGTGATGGCGATTTTGCCGCTGCCCCCAATGTTGTATTTCAGCTGTCCGTCCGGAGATTCCAGCAGCACAACTCCTTGCGGGTTGTCAGCGTCCGGTTTGATCCACATGGACATCGTCCAGCCGAAACCAAGCGTGCGAAGCGGCGTTTCCACGTAGCTGGCCCCGCCGTTTAGCCTCACGGCTTGACCGAAGATTCCCTTCTCTGTGCCTGCATTCACCGCGTTGCCGTCAAAGCCGTTCCCCGAACGGTCCGCGAAGCCTTCGTCGAAGGTATAATCCAGCACGAGATGCCGCTCATTGTCGATTTGAAGCTTGTGTGACTGATGAACACCCGGCGGATCCACGTACCTTGCGGCATCCGCCTGGAAGCTTGCGAAGTTCCGATCGATGCGGTTGCCTCTCCACAGCTTTTCCGCCAGCACTTGCATGGAAGGCAAGATCCGCTGATGCGAGTCCGCCATGGATACGCCTTTCTCTACGGACACATCGTTCCAGAGCGCGAACATGCCGCCTTTGATCTGCGGATGCGCATAAGGAAGCTTCGTCTCCAGCCAATCGTTAGGCTCCCACTCGTTGTAAATAAAATCGTAATTCAAATAGCTGCGGTACAGCTGCGGAACGATGTAGAGCAAATTCGTATTGGTATTGATAATATCGTAGCCGAGCTCCACGGCCTGCTGAGCGCTTCCGTACGGCTCATACCAGATGTCCATCGTCGCATTGTTGCTGACCGGCGTCGTGCCGTCGTATGCGGACAGACTGCCCCATAGACGGGCGCGTTTGCCTTTGCTGTTAATGTGGTTAAGGAGCATATCCACGTACCTGCGGAACGCCTCCTTGTCGTCGCCGAAATATTCATCCGTGCCGACGTGCACATCCGGGCCGACGAAGGTCGGATTGCTGCCGTCGAGATACTCGTCAAAGAGTGCTTTAATGAAGTCGAGCGTCTCTGGACGATTGATATCCAGCTGATTGTTGCTGCCCAATCGAGAATCGTAGGCGATGAACGCGCCGGAGTGGCCCGGCGTATCAATTTCCGGCACGACGTTTACGCCGTATTCCATCCCAAGCAGCTGCAAGTCTCTGAATTGCTGCTTCGTATAATAGCCGTCCTTGCTCGTCACTCCCGGAAATTTCTCGCTCTCCAGACGGAAGTAACCGACATCGCCGACATCATCGTTCAGGTGAATCTGGAACCGGTTCATCTTATAGTAGGACATCAGCTTGACATAGTCCTGCAAAAACTCGATCGTATAAAACTTGCGGCCCACATCGAGCATAAAGCCCCGATCTGGGTATTTCGGATAATCACGCGATTGCCCCTTAGGCATCGCCTTATGATCGGCAGCGTGGCCGAGCAGCTGCAAGATCGTTCTCGTGCCGAACATGACTCCCGTCTGCTCGGACGCAGCAACAGAAGCATACTCGCCGATATTCAGCTCATATCCCTCTTTCCCCAATCCCGCTTGCGCGGCATCCAGCATCAAATAGATATCTCCCTCTTGAGGAGAACCAACCTCAACTGTCAGTGACAACTTCGTTAAATCCAATAAGTCCTGCTGCAAAATGTCAGCCGTCCCCCGCAGAGCCGCTTCATCATCTGCGCGAATGACGATTTTGGATTTGTCCGACAAGCGGAACTCGCCGGTTGCGCCCAGCCACTCACGCAAAGAAGGAATGACGCGCGGCTCCGGGTTCCGATCGCTCGTCTGCTCGGAGAGACCGGGTACGGTGACTAGCGCATTATCCGTTAAGAAATATGTCGGATCGCTGTCGCTCTGGATTTGCAGCAGCAGCTGAACCTGAGTATCGACAAGCGGCGCATGAATATTGCCCTGCACGTCGATCACCGGCAAGCTGTCCGTGTTCACCAGCGTCAGCGTATAACCTTCCGGTACAGCAGGCAGATTCAGCAGGGTATCCCCTTCGGAGACGACGATGCTGTTTTTCACCGCGTCCATTATTGGCTGCAGTTGCGGTCTGCCTTTGTATACCTCGAATTCCCAGAAGGAGTATCCGTAATAAACGCCATCAATAGGACGTCGCGTCTCCCCTTGAAACTTGACGTATTGCGCCACTGTCGGCTCGAAATCGATCGTATCTTCACCCGGCCCGGACGCTACGAGCAAGCGGTTGTCAGCGAATACGTTCCGCCAGGATACCGCATCGTCGGATACGAGAATTTGATATTGCTCCGCCGGAGTCTGCCAGTTGATGATTACTCTTCCGATTTCTACAGGCTCGCCCAGATCAACGTAAAACCACTGATCGTCCGTTCTTTCCGAAGACCAGCGGCTTGCATTTTCGGTGCCCCCATCGACCGCTTTCTCAGGTCCGAAAAAATCCACTTCGTTCGACGACGAATAAGCCGTCTTCCCTAGAGCCAAATTCCCTGTTGCGGCATTGGACCTCTCCGAAGGGGTGGTCACCATTATGAAAGCGGTAACAAAAATGACTAAAAAAATAACCCTCTGCCGTAAACCCACGAATATCCCTCCCGTTGTAATTTGCTCGACTTACCACAAGCAACCCGCATGACCTTCCATGCTATTTGCTGCGGCAACTTCATTATAAGTAGAGGGCAATGAAGCATCGATATACATGTGTTTACATTCCATATACAAATGTGGACATTTGGCCTTCTACGGTGAATCAAGGCTAAGCATGCCAGCATTTCGATCATATCTGGTGCCACTATCAAGGCGCTTTCCACTAAACTCGGACACAGTACTATTCGAGTCTCGTTAGATAGAAGTGGCTTTTCTTCATGTTATGGAATATCGAATCCTTCTATAGGTTCCGTCAGTTTGACATATTCCTTTATATAATTCGGATTTAAGACGCATAAAGAAACGCATTCGAGCAGCTTGTTCGATTCCAATTCTGAATCGTCAACGACGATTCAATAATTCGCCTTCAAGCTTTTAACCGCCTTTCAGCGGAGTATATTATAAAGTCAGATGCGACAACTCCTCTGAAAGGGATTCGTATGCCTCTTCAACTTTTACGATCCTCCAACCATGTCTTGCTGCGACCAAAATGGTTTGATCCGAAACATTTTCTTTATGCATCGCTACGCCTGCGAAATAGCGCGGTCTGCTTAACGCAACATAAGCCAGTTTTAATGTATCTTTCACAAGCGATTCTTCAATCAATGCTCAGTAACGCTGGTCAATCTGGTTTTCCCAAACGCCAGCGATCGTCTCTTCCAGTAGCCTTTGGATCGAATCCCGAGAGTGTACTTCGGCGCACGGAAGACAACCAACGCATTTTTCAGAGCTTCGAGCGCGCCCGGAAGCTGGTGATCGTTGTGGGGCATCGTATGGTGACAGGTCCTCCCTCCCGTCATCTTCATCGTCAGCATTTAAGCAGCTAAAGGGATATAGAAACAGCGGCATTGTAGGACACAAATATCCTAGAATGCCGCTGCACGTTTCCCGTTATTATAACAATGCATCATCTCTGCAGTTCCGAAGGAGTTAATGTACAATGAGGACTGGGCAACTTGATAGCTGTGAAACCTTGTGGCTGACACTTCCAAGCATCATTTCTTTTATGCCCCTTAGCCCACGGCTTCCGATAATAATAAGTTGCTGCTCGGTATCCCTTGCATAATTTAATATTTCATGTGCAGGATCTCCTTTAAGATGAACTGTTTCCGGGTTAATCCCCGCAGATTCTAATTTAGATTTGGCTTGTTGCAGCTGTTCCAAACTCGCTTTCTCCATTTCGTTCAATAATTCTTCCAAGAAATTCTCTGGTACATATGTCATGCCATTCGATACAAACTCCTGGCTGACATTAACCAAGGTAACTTGAGTTTGTTTGTTTCGGGCTATTTCAATGGTTGCATCAAGGAGTTTGTTCGTTATCTCAGCTTTATCAATGGCCACCATAATTTTGTTGAACATATTTATCGTCCTTTCCGTGGCAGTTCGTAACTATTTCCGCTACTTACAAAACGGTTTCTTGCTGCTCCTATACCGACTAAAAAGAGTAAGACTGATGCGCCAAGCAGAATGAAAAGTGGCAGGTTCCAACTATTTGTCGCATCATGCAGATAACCTATAAGGGCAGGACCGATTGCGGCAAGAAGATATCCGATCGATTGCGCCATGCCAGACAGTTCCGCTGCTTGGTGCGCATTTTCAGTACGCAACCCGAAAAACATCATGGACAAACTAAAGGCGAAGCCTCCACCAATTCCGAGTATTATGATCCACAACAGAATGATATTGGAGCTTCCGTAAAGAAGTCCGAGCGTCCCCGTCAAAAGCAAAATGGTTGTGATGACCACTAACAAACGTTGGCTAGACATGCGTCCAGCAATAACGGGGACAATAAAGGTAAATGGAAGCATAGCTAACTGCATGATCGAGAGGTACCATCCAGATTGGTTGGAGTCAATTCCTTGCTGCTTTAAAATTTCAGGCAACCATGCAATCAACACATAGAAAACCATGGACTGTATACCCATAAACATGGTTACTTGCCAGGCAAGCGGGGATCGCCAAACATTCACATCGTTGCTGGCCATCTGTTGACTCGTCGTGGCTGTTTGTTTCGTTTGATTACTTAATTGGGGTAACCAACAGAGGATCGATACAAAGCTTAGGATCCCCCATGTTCCCATTGCTCCCTGCCATTTAAGCCCTGCGTTCACGGCTAGTGGTACACTGATTCCCGATGCGATTGCTCCACATAAATTCATTGAAATGGAGTAAACACCTGTCATGGAGCCAATTTTATTTGGGAAGTCCCGTTTGATTATACTGGGCAATAATACATTACAAACGGCAATTGCGAATCCAAGAACTGCTGTCCCAATAAACAGATTAACTGCGCCAGATAATGATCGTATTACAATACCAACAGTCAGAAAGATTAGGGCAATCAAAATGATACGCTCAACCCCATATCTTCGTCCTAATTTTGGTACTAGAGGCGATAATAAAGCAAAGGCAAGCAAGGGTACTGTCGTGATCAGGCCTGCTAATGTATTTGAAATATGAACGTCATCCCTTATAAGGCTTATTAAAGGACCAACTGAGGTTAAGGGAGTACGTAAATTAGCAGCAATAACAATAATGCCCAGAATGATCAGCCCTATAGAGGATGGCACGGATTTTTTATTATGTTTTTTCGGCATTCTTCATTTCTCCTATCCTGAATTCATATATTATTATTTATTTCTATATGACAATAACATCCGCGTGAATAAGAAAAGTATATTATAATATATTAAAATTAACAATAAATATTTTATAATATACTAAATATCATCTAAACAACAAAAATACAACTCTGAATTCCCGCCATGGATTTCGGAGTTGTATTTAATAAGTAGAATTTATCGTCTTTTAGAAACCATACTTTAAGGATATATGGAGCACTGTTTCGCTATCCGTATGGTTGGTATAAGAGTGAGGACAATCTGCACGAAAACTGATCGTATCATATTGATTCAATGTATAAATCTCTTCATTGACTTGAATTTCAATGGAGCCAGTCATTACTGTCGTGATTTCAGTTGTATTCACATGATGTCCTTCGGGGTGATACGAGCTATTCGGCTGTAAGTAAGCCCGACACATTTCAATATCGTTGCTTGCGTTTTTAAAAACTGGTTCAATGATCCAATTTTTTTGATCATTAGAAAACCGCAGCCCCTCGCCTGCTCGATACAAATTAACAGGGTCTTCTGATTTGAACAAAGCAAATAGCGGTAAAGATATGCCTTTTGAAATTTTCCATATAATCGCCAAAGTTGGATTTGTTTCGCCACGTTCGATATTCCCCAGAGTAAGTTTGCTTACGCCCGTTAATTCCGCTAAGTCGTCTAAGCTCATATTTTTTTCTCTTCTGTACTTTTTCAAGGCACCGCCCATTTGTAATACAATTTGTTTTGATTCATTGACTTCATCCATTTAATATTCACCTCAACAATAAACTGTTATAGCTAGTATATTGTTAATCTAGACTCTTTTCCATACGATTAGTATTTGTTCCGTCACTAGCTTCTGCTAATAAATGTGTTGAGGAAATTATTCCAACAAGCAAAAGGAACACAGTTAGTTTCATTTTCTTCAATTTTCATCATAACTTCACCATTTTTTTGGAAAAGTATGTACCCATAATTCAAACGTAATGGCTTTAGCCGGAGGACTCTTGGCTATAGTAGGAGCAGTTTTTGCCAGTAATACATCTAAGAGTGAGCGATCGTAGTGCGAAGGATAGACATAGAATGACATTTGAAATAGTGAAACAATATTTTGAGCGGTATGGCTTGTCACATCACGTAATAAAATTGGAGCAGTCCAGCGCAACGGTAGAGCAAGCAGCTATAGCCCTTGGTTGTCCCCCTGCATTTATAGCCAAAACCATGTCATTTTTCCTGAATGGTAAAGCCATGCTAATTGTGACGGCAGGAGATGTAAAAATCAAATAAGAAGTTTAAGGATCAATTTCATGAATAGGCTAAAATGATACCGGGAGATCAAGTAGAACGCTGGATCGGATATGCGCCAGGTGGTGTGTGCCCTTTTCACCTTCTTTCAGCAAAATAAAAACCCGTTGGATTTAAATCATCACGGGTTTTTAGAAATTCAATTTTAGAAATTGTATTTTTTAGGATTATAAAAAAAGTCCATATAATTATATCTTCCAATAGGAACAAAGGTCTTCTTATCCTCATTGAACTCCAAAACCATTACTTCTCCCCTAAGCCCAGAATTAATATTTGTATCCACTATAGCTATTCTGTTCTCTGATAGTTGTACAACGGACTCGCCTTCGTATGATGGAAAATCAGGATCGTTGTTATTAAATGAGGGGATTGGCTTAAGAGCAATTATTATAAGACAAATTAAGATTCCAATCAAAATAGTTGATTTTCTTTTTTCCTGCATTGCTTCTCCTCCAACTAAGATTTTTTCAAGTATCTAAATATAAAACACATGGTATCAAATAAAGTTTGGTTTCTTATCGGGACATATTGTTTTCTTTTAAGGTCAAGCTAACGAATTTAAATTAGATTTCTGTCTAATCGGTAATCGACTCATGTTCTAGTCCGTTCCCCGCTTGCAGTATTGTTTTCATGAGGTACCTCCTTCAGCTTTGTTGTATTCGTAACTTATCGCTTACACCCTCATGTTAAATTCCGAACCTTTCAACACGTTAATCCCAACCTTACAGCAACCTTAATTTGATCAAAGGCGCAAAATAACCGGAGAGCGCTTGGGTGCGCCCTCCACAAGAAATGAACTCCAAAAAATAAAAAAAGTCCGCAGCATATCGCGGACTTTTCCTCTAATATGAATATGAAACAGCATTAGAAACGGACTGGAAGGCTCACCAAAGATCGCAGCGTGCTGGGATGATATGTCAAGTCTTCCGGTTTAACGTCAAGACGCAGGTTGGGAAAACGCCGCAATAGAGAGCTGAACGCGATTTGCCCCTCCATACGGGCAAGGGGCGCCCCTAAGCAAAAATGAATTCCTCTACCAAAGGCCAAATGATCGATCTCTTGTCTTGTGATGTTCAGCCACTCAGGCCCGTCAAATCGGCTTGCATCCATATTCGCTCCGGCCAGCGAAACCACGACCATCTCGCCTTTTCGAATTTGTGTGCCATGTATTTCGATATCTTCAACCGCGACCCGGCTCGTTATCATGATCGGACCCGCATACCGCAACAGTTCTTCAACCGCTGCCGGCAAAAGGGTCGGGTCCTCCTGAAGGAGCCGTATTTGTTCGGGATGTTGAAGCAGCGCCAGGGTTCCGTTACCGATCAGATTCACGGTCGTTTCATGTCCTGCCGTAATGAGTAGCCATATGGTGGAGAGCAGCTCGTTCTCGTTGAGCTTATCTCCCTCGTCGTAAGCCTGGAGTAACCCACTGATGGCATCGCTCCCGGGGTGCTCTCTCTTTTCGGAAATCAAAGATTGAATGTAGTCAATAAACTCCTGAAGGGCTCCTTGGACTAAATTTTCTTGGCCGGGGTTTAGCGCAGCCCGGGCCAGCTTATGGGTCCACTCGCGAAAACGTGCCTGATGATGGCCGGGGATCCCCAGCATCTCCGATATCACGATGATAGGCAGCGGATAAGCAAAATCCGAAATGAGTTCCATCTTGCCCCGGGTGGCTACCTTATCCAGCAGCTCGTCGGCAATTTGTTGGATTCGCGGACGAAGCTCTTCAATCGTACGGGGCGTAAATGCTTTGGAGACCAAACGCCGCAGCCGGGTATGATCGGGATGATCCACCGTGAGCATATTGGGCATATTCTTGAACCATTCAAGCAATTCATTGACGGAGCTGTTCTGGGGTGAGGCTTTTTGCTGTGAAGAATACTTTCGCCGATCCGAGAGGAACCGGTGGTCTTTTAAAATTGCCGAGACATCCTCATACCGAAAGGCTACCCAAGCTTCGCCCATGCCAAAAAAGTCATCAAGCCGATAAAGCCCTTCCTGATGTTGGGTCAGCTTTTGGTAAAACGCATTAAAATCACGCATTATGTCCGGCGATACAAACTCGTTGCTTGTTATGCCTTTCACGGCTGATCACCTCTTTACTTTAGTTTTCCATACCGAATCGGATCATGTCACAAAAAGCGTCCAGTTCCTTCATAAGGCTGCGGATATAGGTTTCATCAATATGGTTCATACCGTTCGTCTCCTCCAGAAACTTCGTTTCGAAATGTCTGGTAACGGCCATGACGAGCTCGAATGCATGCTTGCGGTTTATGCCTTCGCGAAGCGGCACCTTGTCGAAAAGCCTTAAGAGCATCGCTTGACGGGTTTCGCTGACCTGACCGTACTTATCCTCGACTTCCTCCTTCAAGCCATCGGGTGTGGCATAAAATGCTTCAAATACTAACTTCCATTCATCAGAATGCTCTCGAAAATAGTCGAGCTTCGCATGGCTTAACTGAGAAATGGCTGTGAAAAAATCGGTGTGTTCCGTCCACTCATCGTAAAGGATGCCGGTTCGGACTTTCTCAAAGCAGTGGTCAACTAAGTTAAGATACAGTTTCTTCTTACTCGTGAAATGATGAAAGATCAAAGCTTTGGAGATACCAGCAGCTTCCGCCAACATTTCCGTTGATGTGTTCTTGTAACCATTGCGGGCAAACACAGATAAGCAGGCTTGCAAAATCTTCTCTCGTTCGTAGAGCTGTATCGGCAGATTGATCACCTCTTTTTGAATTTGCTGACCAATCGGTTAGTAAAATCATACAGGATGCTGACCTGTCGGTCAATATAAATGAAAAAAATCCACCTGCGGAGAGCAGAAGGATTTTTTGAGGTTATGGTTCAATGTCCTCAATCTCAATCGGCGAGTGCAGATGTTGTTCCACATAACCGATGAATTGGCGAAGCAGCTAAGCATCTCCAGGATCTCGCATCTCTTTTCTCCTTCAGGGTAAAAGAACCACTGAATATCTTCTTGTTTAGAAATGCTCCATTTTGTCTAGAAATTCAAGTACAACATCGAGAGATCTAGTAACGCTTCAATTCCTCTCCAGACATGTATCATTCCTGACCGATAGAAGGATTTAACTATCCTTCTTTTTCTTTGTCTTTCACTTCACTTTTTTTAAGTAGAATTACGTATAATCAGCGAAGTCTTGTAGGTTTTCGCTATAGGAGCAGATCGCATCCCCTTCAATCTTCGGGCAAGACATTCTGTAACATCCCTGACCATATCGGGAATACAATTGGTTAAAGTGGTCAGTTCCGGATTAGTCATCAATCCCACAGGATGGTTATCAAATCCGATGACGGACATATCTTGAGGCACGGATATCCCCTTTTGCTTTGCTGCTTTCAATAAACCTGTAGCTACAAAGTCACTACCTGTTATCATTCCATCCGGCAATTGATCAGAAGTAAATAATTGCTCTCCCAAGGCATAACCATCTTCCATAGTCACCAGACCCGTATAACATTGTGATTTCGTACACGCAAGGCCGAATTGTTGGTGAGCCAGTTGAAACCCGTTCCATCTTTTCTCTTGCAATAGTGTCAGGTGATCCATACAGAAAAACAGATGACGGCGTCCCTTGGACAACAAATATGCTGTCGCTTGAAAGACCGCATCTTCTTCATCCAATCGAAAGACATCGAGAAACTCTCCGTCCATCGCTTCGTTGCATATGATTCCAATGTAAGAACCTATATATTCTTTAATTTCTCTCTCCGAGAAATGGGAATGAGCAATAACCACGGCATCCATTTCTCGACGTAACAATCGGGCATACACATCACATTCATACTCGCGGGATAATTCAGTCTGATAGATGACAAGTTGATACCCCATTGAGCCTAAAGATCGACTTAATGCACTAACAAGCTGACTGAAATAGGGATGCTCCACATCCGGGACAAGCACACCGATATGATTGCTTGCCTGTAGACGCAATTGAACCCCCTGCGTATTGCGGACATATCCCAGCTCCGTAATAGCTTTCTGTACTTTTTGTCTGCTTTCAACAGATACATGAGGATGGTCGTTTAACACACGTGATACCGTCGACTTGGAGAGACCGCTTATACGTGAAATATCAATTATGGTGGGCAAAATTAACACCTCATCTAAAGTATTGACCTGGGAACGTTCCCTGCAACTATGATATCGTTAACAAACTGTAGGAGGAGTCACACTTATGGAAGTCATCTATACCCCCGCTGTAACCGAATATCTGATATTGTTTGATTTTGACGAAACGTATTACCCGCATGAATGTTTGCCTGAACAACTCAACTTGGTGTACGAACTGGAACAATACCTCCAGCAGCTTGCCAGAAATCATCAAGCAAAGATAGCTTGGGTCACCGGAAGCAGTGTTCAGCAAATACAAGCAAAAATGAAAATAGCCGGTATGACGCAGCTCCCCCATTTTATAGCGAGCAATCTGGGCACAGAGATGTGGGAAGTCGAGCCGGACGGACAACTGGTCACTGTTCCTTCATGGGCAAAGATTATAAGAGCATCCGGATTCTCTCGAAGAGATGTAGAAGATTTAATTAGCGAATTAAAATCAACATTCAACATTGTCCTTCACGAACAGACTCAATTTGGTCAATCCGGATATAAAATGAACTACTATTATTATCCGGAATCAGCAGCCAGAACCCAATATGATATAAGTATCATCAGGCACCTGGCTGCAAATCACGGGATCGGAATTAATATTAATATTTGCAATCCCAAGGCGGGTGATCCGGAGAACGCATATGATGTCGATTTTATCCCCAAAGGAACTGGGAAGAAAACGGCTGTGCAATTCCTGATGGATTATAATCAGGTACTTCTGTCCAAAACATTGGCCTTCGGTGACAGTGGAAATGACATCGAGATGCTTCGGATGGTTGCCCATGGTTATCTTCTCCAGAACGCAACGGCAGAGGCAAAGTCATGCCACAACAACGTTGCCCCTTATCCTTACGCCGAGGGAATTTTGCATGTATGCAGAAATTTCTTTGGGGAGTAATTCATATTATGGCGTTTGCTCAGCTATTGTACAATACAAATACCGCCGCTTTCCTCTACGGAGAAGGGCGGTATTTACATATTGACGGCTTAACAAGCCTATCAACAAGAACTTTACTACGGTGTTAAAAATGTTGGAGCATAATCCACATTTTTAAGCCATATATGCTCTTGACCATTTAGAGTGTTTTTTACCCATACATCACCTTTAGTTTGCTCTGTCATCTTTCGAAACCAAGTAAGGTAAGGCCCGACAACTTGAGGATCTTCGTCAAGTTCATTCTTCCCTGGAAATGAGAATTGTTTTTGCTCTCCTGTTCTTATGTTTATAGCGTAAAGTGATGTGAACATAGTAGGTGGACGTCCTTCCTCCAACGCCTTGTTCTCTTTCGCACGAGCCACAATTACCAAATCTTTAGAGTACCATTCCAGATCAAGGTCTACAAATCCTTTAGGTGTGTGTTCTTCTTGTTGTTTAAATGTTGGCATTTCGGCAATCGTCGTTGTCTTGTTTTCAACGAAAAAGAAATATAAGCCAATTGATTGGCGGAAGGAGCCCACTTAAACCAGTCTTTAAACCCTAACATTTTCCCCACTGCTTGAAAGTTAAACAATATGGCCCGATTGATGAACAAAGCGAAAACATGTTTCTTCTACTATCCTGCCCGTTAGTTGAACAAAAGCTCGTTGAGCGGCTGCCTTCTTGGTTATATTGAGCTATCATTCTATTGAGTTTGTAGAAAAATATTAATATCCGTAAGGTAAGACCTGCTTCTTCTGAGACGCTACTTTGTTTTTGATTATTTGCCCCTGTGCTTCTTCTTCGCCTTTTGAACTCTAAGTTGATATTTTCTTCAAGAATACCGTTAGGGGATAATCTCACAACGGATGGATTTTTTATCACTCTGATACGCCGCAATATAAATTAACCTAACCATGTGGTGAGTTGAAAAATAAGGTTGCAAATACAAGTACAGTTTGATATTAGTGGGGATTAATTTCACCTGTTCTCGTCGTGCTCTGTTTTCTCTATGTGCTCTTTATGCTCTTTCCGTACTTTTCGTACTTTTCGTACTTTCTGCTCTTTAAGCACTTTAAGCTCTTTAGTTTCTTTAGACTCTTTTTCTAAATTGAGTAGACGGCAAACGATGAGATCGATCAGCTTCTTAGTGATCTTCAAGCTGAAGCCTCTTGGCCCCCGATCGCCTTTCGGCCCGCGCGGGCCGCGAGGTCCACTTGGTCCCTCGGGTCCTGGCAGCCCTGCAGGTCCCTGCAGACCGGCAGGGACAAGAACTTGTTCCCTTAAAACAAAATAGCCGCTAATATAGCGACTTCGAATGGGGCTATGTTCTTGTCCTTTGACACATATCGGGATGGCTTTGAAAACTAATTGCCGGACATCTACTGGTGGTTGATGATCATGAAATCATTCGAGTCGTATTGTTTTGCATCCTACAGAAACTTGGCTATGACGCTGATTTAGCGAGGAACGGCCAGGAAGCCCTCGAAGCAACTCAAGTGAATGCCACTGATGGACGGAATGAAGTCAACAGAAAGAATCCTCGAATCAGTTGCGCACCCCCATATATTATTGCTGTGAGTTTGAATACATCGGTGCTTTACAAGAACCACTGCTTAGCGTTAGGTATGATCGAATACATCGAAAAGCCTATATCCTTCCATAAAGTTAAACTACTCCTTGTTACACTGGACAAAAACATCCAGGCTTTGCTTCTCGAATAAGCTCCTCGTTGCCAACCCCAAATGGGTGTCAGCTACTCTGGTATTACAAGAACATGTGTACGTTCCGAAGCTAACTACAATGGA
Organism: Paenibacillus sp. NPDC093718; assembly: GCF_050279985.1. Lineage (NCBI taxonomy): Bacteria > Bacillati > Bacillota > Bacilli > Caryophanales > Paenibacillaceae > Paenibacillus > Paenibacillus sp. NPDC093718. Next base: position 47,173 of record NZ_JBNNUS010000019.1, on the reverse strand, counting down.
GCCACGTTTATGTCATAATCCTACAATGGGTCACTTTTGTACATTTTATAATGACACAATTATTACTACAGAAAAATAAAAAGCCTGATAAATCAAGCTTTCCCCGAACTAATAATTATAGACACTTTTGTGTCATCAGACAAATCCTATGGATTATCGTGTCATACATAATATATGCGCATTTTTAGAAATCAAAATTAGATGTTCGCCGTTCCCCCCTGGCGCTGCCCGTTAACCGAACAAAAAACAGCCGGTCATTCTGACCGGCTGCATATATCGCTCTATACCTGCAACAGACCTACCAAAGTTAGGATTTTGGAATGAAGTTCGCTTCGGATTTCCTCGCTCAAATCCTCCGCATCGTCGTCCAAAATGTCTAAGGACTTGTTCATGAAATGAACAGTTTGTTCTAAATTATTATTCTCCTCGTGATGGACCGCCTGACGCAAAGCGTTCTGCAGTATAGCCATTTTCCCTTCAGCCGCACCGCTGTTCAAGCCGTGTTGCTCCATGCTTTCCAGCAGATCGCCCATCGCCAAATCAGGGTTTGTGTAACGCCACAGTTCATGCTTCTTGCCTTCGATCCCAGAACGCATATAGAGGGCGCCATTGTTATCTTGCGTCAGATTGCCGAACTGACGGGTGTCGTCAAGAACGGTCACTTGTTTCGTCTTGCCATCCACCCGGAAGAAGACACCCCGTGCCGTCCCGTAAACATTACCGTCCTTCCCTGTCAGCATGTAAGCGTCCGCCCATAGTGTCCCGGCGTAGCGGATGTCCATCAACGGATGCTGTTCCGTCACCGTCTGCGACACTGAATCGAAGATGAACAAGACACCCTCGTCAAACCCCCAGATGTTGCCATCGGGTCCCACGATGAGCGAAGTAACGGCCTGTTTTCCGGCTACGGGAGTTATTTCAAGCTCCTTCTGCCCGCTTGCCGCGTCCCATACGAACAACTTTCCTTCTGACGCTGTCGGCGCAGGAGCCCCGTAAGCCCCCCATATCGAAGTGCCTCCATAGACTTTTCCGTCTTTGTAGGCAAGCGTAATGATACTCTGATCCTGTACCAGGTTCCGAATACTCTGCAGTGTTTTCGTAGCGGGATCGTAGATGCCGAACGCACCGCCCAGCTCCCCGTACTGCGGTACAGTGCCGATAAACAGCTTGTTTATATCCTCCGCAGCTATCATGCCGAAAGGACGGTCCTGCAGGCTGTCCGCTTGGAACTTCGCCACTTCTACAGGATTGCCCGCCGCCCAGGGAAGACGCGTATCGAACATGGACACTCTCGCTTGCGGATACACACCAAAATATAGAACATCCCCTAGCGCAGCAATGCCTTCTGCTTGGCTGATGCCCGACGTTCGGGACTCCATCGTTCCGGTAGAAGGATCATAAATACCCGTGCCGCCCTGAGACCCGGAAACATAGACGCGCCCATTCGGTCCCCCTGCAATCGAACGAATTTCAATCGGCTGTCCCGGGACATCGACCGTCTTGCTCCGGAGTGTCCCGGTGTTCATCTCGTACGTTAAAGCCGCATTATAGCCCGCCCACGCCGATAATGTGTAGACCGGCGACTGTGGCGTTCCCGTATTCACGAACCTCGCAGATTTCCAACTGTTGAATCCGCCCAATCGTACGACTGAACTGATCTGACCTGTTGCAAAATCGTAAGCGTGCAGAAAAGCATCGCCCGGTGAGAACATGTACGCTTTGTCGCCCTGTGGCGAAGGAATGACATGGGCCGAGGTTACTTTTCGCTCATGTTCGATTGTTTTCGTCGTCTTGTCCATCACGATCATCGTGCCAGTCTTGTTCAATTGGATAAACAGCTTGCCGCCGATCAGATCAATGCTGTTGGGATATTCTTCGATGGCAAGAGATTCGGGCATGAAGTTGGCGGATACGGAACCCGTCTCCGGATCGAATTCGACCAGCTTGTTGCTCGTCCCGGTTCCGACATAGAACAAACTGCGCTCACTATCATAGGCAACCTGCCGGACATATTTCTCTCCGGGTACAAGCGTGCCGAAGCTCCGGAACGCACCAGTTCCCGGATCGTACTCAAATAGTTTGCCGCCTGGATATGTGCCTCCGTAAATCTTTCCGTCCGGGCCATTCGTAACATCAAAAATATGCGTTTCGCCTGCAACCGGTTTTCCAAGGGGCTCCAACGCATCCGCACCGGGCGAATATCGAAATAGCTCGCCAGAACCAGTCGAGCCGATATACACCTTGCCGTCACTCCCCGTTACAAGTGCGGAAGTAGTGGTAGTACCGGGAATATCCATGATTTTTACAACTTCCAGCGTCAACGCATGGAGGACAACGAATTGAGCGGGACTCCCGTTTACGGCAACGCTTATATAAGGGGTTCCGTCAGGGCCGTCAAACGGAGTTCCACCTATGCCGACCACCCGTTTCAAAGCAGTGCCTAGATTTTCGTAAACTCCGGAGGCGGGATCCTGTCCCTCCGCATGTGTCTGTGGGGGTACCGCAGCGGACATTCCAATCCCTATAATGGCAGCTAACATCCAAATGATCAGCTTATTTGCACATCGAATCATAAAACAACCTCCTCATCATTTTAATCGCGCGGCACGCCCGTACGTTTAAACTGTCATCGTATAACGCCGCATCCGCGTCTTCCCGTCCGAAAAGTACAGTCGGCCGTCTTCATCCTCAGCCAAAAATCTAGCTCCGTCCTCAACCAGCACATCCAGTTCAAACCTCGCAGTATCGTATCGGAACAAATACTTCCCTTGAATGGTGCCGTAGAGAGCCCCGTCTTTACCGAAACGGAGCGTGGCATCCCGCCAAATGTACTGATCGCCGTATCTGATTTCAGGGAACAAATGCGCTAAATGAACACACGTTTCGTCAGCCATATCGAATGCGAACACGTACCCTTCCGCCATCCCCCAAAGCAGTCCCTCCGGACTGAACGTCAAGGACGTTATCGCTTTCAGTCCGGCTATCGGTAGAGAAACGCCTCTTACCGACTCGGCGGCAGTATCAAACACAAGCAGCTCCGCTTCGGTGCGCGATCGGTCGATTCCCAATCCACCCCAGACGTTGGTTGCGCCATACAGCACGCCATTTCGGTACACCAGGCTTACAACACTTAGATCGGGCAGCGGATTCCGGTATACCTTGCGCTCTCCCGTAGCCGGACGAAATGCAACGATGGCCCCCCCTAGCTTTCCGTATCCGCATATCGTACCGATATAAAGCAACTCTCCTCCAACCGCAAGTGCGTAAGGCCGATCCTGTTCCGCATCGGACAGGTCGAACAGCATCCGGGGATTGCTTCCTCCTTCCGACAAAGTCCAAGGTATCTTCGGGTCGTATTCGTATAGCTTGGCATGCGGGTACACGCTGAAGTACATCTTGCCTCCGATTTCGGCGATATTTTCTGTCTGTCCAACTCCTTTATACTCTGTAAAACGAGCCGTTTCAGGGTTCAATACAGAGATTCCGCCGACAAGAAACGCTCCTACGTAAATGTTGCCGTCGGAACCGGCCACCACACACTGTATGTTCGTGGGCACTCCGTCAATGTCCAGATCGATGAGACGAATGGCCCCCGTTACCGGATTGAATTTGAACATCCGCGTCCGCCCCATCCGGCTTCCGATTCCAATGAGGGTTTGGCCGGGATAGGTTTCCTGATCAGCCAGTTCGGTAAAATCAAGCTCAAACGGCATGATCGTTGTGTCGATGCCGAGCGATTCCGATAGGCCCGTTTCGATGACATATCGGTGCAGAATACCGGCAGACGTGTAATACACGGACCCTTCGTGCTCCGGCGAAACGCCAAGGCAGCCGACTCCAGGCACTTCGCGTTCCAGTCGTTCCGTTACACCTCCCCCAGAATCCATCGTCAAGTCGTAAACGAGCATACGATTGGACGGATTTAAGCGAACGAACAATTTGCCGCCTTCGATGTCCAAATTGTATACAAATTCGTCATTCCAGTATTTATCCGGGAGCAGTTCGCGAATCTCCCCTGTGGTGTGATTATACCGCTTCAATCTCGCATGGGAGCCTATTCCTACATAACTGATACCCGCTTCAGTCAGATGCTCCAAACTGCGAACATAATGTTCTCCCTGCGCGAACGGCTGCGGTCCATGCACAAGGAAACCATTGTGGGTCGTGTATTCGAAAAATACCGCTCCCGGATAAGTACCCCCGAACACGCCATCCTTGCCGCAAGGGATCAGTGCATATCCGAATGTCGTCTCCGGAGTTGGTTTCCCTAGCACTTCCAGTTCCCCATCCCACGGCGTGAAACGGTATACATTTCCCTGACTGTGAGAAGTGACGTAGATGCTGCCGTCGCCGGCGGCAGTCATACTGAACCCGCCCATAGCACCAGGCATCGGCAGGGTTCGCTTCAGCCTTTCCTCATTTAAATCAACGATTCCGAACCGCGCATCTTGGCCCTGCGACCCATCCAAAGCCAAATACATCAAATTGTCGCCGTCTTCTGTCTTTACCAGAGAAGCAGAGTGTGAGGTTGAATTATGTACTGCTGCCCCCAGATCCTCCACTGCTCCTGCATGCCGGCCGGCCGTCCTTATCACTTCCACTACATCGAACGTTCGCTCCATCTGTTCTTCACCTATCCTCTCTTGTTGGATGTGAAAACTAACCCTTGACCGATCCGATCATGACACCTTTGGCAAAATGCTTCTGCAGAAACGGATAGACGATCAAAATCGGAAGGGTCGCCACCAAAGTCGCAGCCATCTGAATCGTTTCCGGCGGAGGAGGATTTTCCATCATCATCGTCACCGAGCCAAGCGAATTTATCGGATCGTTTAGCAGAACGATTTGCCGCAGAATGACCTGAATCGGCCATAATGTCGGATCGTTCAAATATAAAATGCCGGCAAAATAATTGTTCCAATGGCCTACTGCATAGAACAGGCAAAAAGTAGCTAAAGCAGGTTTGGACAGAGGAAGAATGACCTTAAAGAACGTGGTAAGCTCATTGGCTCCATCGATATATGCGGCTTCATTCAGCTCCTCCGGGATTCCGAGGAAAAATTGACGCATCACGATGAGATTGAACGGCGCGATCGCTGATGGAATGATGAGGGCCCACAGGCTGTTCAACAGACCCGTCTCCTTGACGATCATGTATGTCGGTATCATTCCTGCGGAGAACAGAACCGTAAAAAGCACTAAAAACAGCATGAAGGATTGACCCGGCAGCTTGCGCGTCAAACCGTAAGCCATGGCTGAGGTGAACACTAAGTTAACAAGCGTGCCGATGACCGTGATAAAAATGGTTATACCCAGCGATCGAATAAACGATTTGGATGCGAATATATAACGGTAGGAGTCCAGCACCCACTCTTTGGGCCATAACAGCAGATCGCTCGACATGTATTCGTGCAAGCTCGAAAAGGACACTGCGAAAATATACAGGAAAGGAATGACCATGACAGTTCCGATCAGCACAAGCATCAGCGAATTAATAATGTCGAACGCTGCGCTCAAAAACGGTCTTCGAATGATGAGTCTGCGTTCTCCTCGTAATATTTTCATTAGTAGACGCCCTCCTCTCCGTACCGTTTCGCAAGCCTGTTGGCGATCATAACGAGCAGCAAACCAATCAGTCCTTTAAATAAACCGACCGCAGTCGCAAAGCTGTAATCCGCCTGATCTATTCCTTTGAAAAACACAAATGTGTCCAGCACGTTGCCGACATCCATATTAAACGAGTTCAGCATAAGGAAAATTTGCTCGAATCCACTGTCCAGCACATGACCGAGCCTTAGAATCAGCATGATGATAATTGTGCTCCGGATGCCCGGAAGCGTAATATGCCACAATTGCCGCCAACGGTTCGCCCCGTCCATCACAGCAGCCTCGTACAAACTCGGATTAATCCCTGACAGCGCGGCTAGGAAGATAATTGTTCCCCAGCCGGCTTCTTTCCAAATAACCTGCAGAACGACAAGCGGACGGAACAAATCCGGTGTTGTTAAAAAATTAATGCCCCCCTGCTCGAATTCCACCTGCAGCAAAGTGTTAATCAGTCCGTCGCCGCGCAGGAATATCGTGAAAATACCTACGACAATGACCCAGGATAGAAAGTGCGGTAAATAGATGACCGATTGAATGAAACTTTTGAATATTTTGCTTCTTACTTCGTTCAGCATTAGCGCGAGCAGAATGGGTGCCGGAAATGCAAAGACGATTTGCAAAAATGACAGCACAAGTGTGTTCCAAAGCACTCGCACCACTTCTTGGTCCTCGAAAATCGTAATAAAATGCTTTAATCCGACCCAATCGCTCTTGGAAATGCCAAGAAACGGGCTATAGTCCTGAAAGGCAATTATTGACCCAAGCATGGGAACATATCGGTACACTAGAAAATAAAGCAGCCCGGGCAAAACCAGCAGATAAGCATATCGTTTTCGCCAAAATAGATGCCTAATCCTGAGCCTCCTTGTGACGGAGGCCCGCGGGCTGGAGAGAGGTGTACGTGGATTCATCTAAAATCCTCCCAGCATATGTGTTAATCCCAAGCATCCTTAGGATCTTTTAGCGTCGTGCCTTCGTTTACCTCTTCAATCCATTGTGCGCCGCCCTTAGCCATCCATTCTTGTACCATTGCGTCCCAATCAGACACCGGACGTTGGCCCGTGATCATTTTGGATTGCTCGTCGAGGATAAATTTATTAAGTTCGTTTCCTTTGGACACTTGGGTCGGAGAATAGACAGCGTAATGCGGAGATCCGTAAAATTTGCTCGACCCGTGCAATTTGACCATTTCCTGTACGACGGCATCCAATATCGGGTTTGCATATTTGTAAACCTTGTCGGATTCCTTCTTAGGCCAGGGTACGTCATCCAGCAAAAAGGAAGTCGGACGAAATCCGTCCTGTAACGCATTAGGTTTCGGAACTGCCGTCCCGTCCACCATATCGTAACCCTGACCGAGTCCGCCCATTAACCAATCGAAATCTTTGTTCTCCGGATTAGATTGATCCAAAGGAATAATCGTCCGAGGCACCTCCGTCATCTCCAAGATGCGGCGAATTTTCTCCGGGTCTTTGCCGGCTTCTGCGGAAATGGTCATGAAACCGATAAATCCACTGGTAGAAGCCAGTCCCTGGGAACCGTCGGGGGCTTCAGCTGGCGCCATGAAAGTGAATTTCGCCTTCGGGTGGAGCTGCAGCAAGCTGTCCGCGTTGGCTTGAATCATTCCACGAGGAGTTCCGATAAAAATCCCCGCCTTGCCGGAATAAAACTCCTTGTTTAAAGCGTTTCCATCCATGATGGCAAAGTCTCTCGTGATGGCGTTTTCAATGTACAAATCAGCGAACCATTGGATCTGTTCTTTCCTCGCGTTTGAAATAATTCCCGGAATAAACTGCCCTTTATCGTTCTTGTGGTACCAAGCCGCTGGATCCCAATAAGCTCCTAGGTTGTAATTCGGGACGATTTCTTTCCCTAAGACGATCCCGTAAGTATCGTTTTTACCATTTTGATCGGGATCGTTCTTCGTGAAAGCAATCGCGACTTGCTTGAGCTCTTCGTAGTTAGTGGGCGTTTTCAGGCCCAGATTATCTAACCAATCCTGTCTGATCATCGGTAGGACGTTAAATCGCGGATAATATTTCGGAATGGCGTAAATTTTTCCGTCGACCTTAAATTGACTCCAAACGAATTCCGGAACTGCGGCAAGAGACGGATACTCCTTTATGTAGTCATCCAAAGGCAAAAACGCCTTCTGCTTAGCGAATTTGACATAACGGTTCGATATGTCGGGAGCTTCAAACGCCAGCATATCAGGAATGGAGCCCGATGCCAAAACTGCGCTCAACTTCTCGCCGTAGCTCGGCTGTGGTACTTGATTGATCTGGTAATCGACATTGAACCGTTCGTTGATCATCTTAACGCCGGGCGCATCATTCGGCGGCAGCTCACCGTACCCGAATTTCATTGCCGTAATTGTAATCTTACGGTCTGGGTCCGATTGAGCGGTCCCTTCCGTTTCCGAACCTCCATTGGAACAAGCGGCTGTTAACATCATTCCGGCGGTGAGCAAAATTGCAAGCTTACGAAATGCCATAGCTAAACCTCCCAATCGATTTAATAATGATCATAACGAATCAACATACCCATCGTTTGCTGTGGCATCATCTTGTATCTCTCATATGCTCTTAACACTTGTGAAAATGGAACCTCTTCGGAAATCAAAGAACTCATACGAATGGACCGGCGCTCCAACATCTGTAAATATTCCCTCATATTGCGTCCTTCCGTCCAGCGGACGTATCCGATCGGATAGTCGTGTCCGTTCCGCTCATAGGCGAGGTCGCCGCGGCCAGGTCCACCAGCCTTGGAGACCGTCACATTAGCTTCTTTTGCAAACAGAAGCTCACGATTAAAATCAAGCTTCATATCTCCCACAATTACGACATGCCCCTGCTGACGAACGCAGCGTAGTCCGTAATCGATTAAACTTCCGTCCGGAACGTTCGCACAGAGAAGTACCGCATCTACACCGGCTCCTCCCGATTGCCGTGATGCCTCCGAGTTGAGCGCTTCCAAGCTATCAGCTACGAAAGCGCCGGGAACAAGCGACTTCAACTGGCCGTTTCTCTCCGACAGCAAGTCGTAAGCTAGAACCCGGTAAGATGCGGCGCTAGCAATTTGGCAGACTAGCTGTCCGATGATTCCTAGTCCGACAACCACCACCGTTTCTCCGAATTGTAGAGATGCCTTACGTAGTGCATGAATGGCGATCGCTCCGAGTCCAACGAAGGATGCCTCCTCGAATCCGACTGAATCCGGAATCGGAACAACGAGGTTCCTGGGCACACACAACCATTCGGCATGTCGCACGTACGGGCCGCCGTAACAGGCGACCCGCTGGCCTATCGTCAAGCCGGGGCATTCACCGTCAATATCCTCTACATACCCCGCTGCGCTATAGCCGAGGGGCACGGCCTCTTTATTGGGCCGTCGCGCGATCATCAGTTCCGTCCCGGGGCTGATAGCAGAACATACAGTGCGGATCATCACATGATTGGGCATAAGTTTTGGTTTAGATTCTAAGTCGGTTTGAATGGAACCTCCTTTAGCAACAACAATATTCAATGGCTTTCCCTCCATGAATTCAATTCAACCACAAACGGAATAAGTAAACTTATATCATTTTTTTAACCATCTGATACGTATCTGGTTAAATTATAAAGAGAAATAGTAAGCGCTGTCAAACCTTTTTCGAAAAATAAAACTGGTGTTTTCTCGCCGTCTTCTCTCATGTTAATCACTGTTAGCGAGTGACAGAGACATTCATATGTTTTATACTACTAAATATGTATGAACCGTATATATCGGTTAGCACTATGTGCATCTAGATACGTAACAGAACGATGAAGGAGAGTTAATTGTGACCAGATTGAGATCAGGAGGAACTAGAATGAGCCGAAAAACAAGACATTCCGTACTGCGAAATAAACTGGATGATATGATCACCGACATACGGAACGATATTGAAACCGGGAAGCTCGGCAGCGGCGACTTTTTGCCGTCGGAGTTAGAGTTGGCTGAAAAATACGACATCAGTAAACATTCTATACGCAAAGGCTTGGATGTGCTGGTGGAGCAGGGTTATGTACTCAAAATACCGCGGGTCGGCTCAAAAGCGACCCTCCCGGGTCCAAAACCGACTACGATACTGCGATTCGGTTATTATCCCTCCATGCACAAACAAGCCGGATTAACTGGTTTAATCAAACTTTTTCATGAACGTCACCCGGATATTCAAGTAGAACTGATCCCCGTTCCTTTCAAATTCGACGAACTTCATCTGATGAAACACTATTTGGATGCTGGCTTGATCGATGTGGCTATGTTTAACCATCAGAGCTTTGCGGAGCTTGAGGAATCCATCGGGGTTGCAGACATCTTAGAACCTCTTGAACCGGAGTCGGGAATCTACCCGTTCCTGTTTAAGGCTTTTCAATCGAACAATCAATTGTTTGCGATGCCTTTCGTCTTTTCTCCGGTCATTCTTGCCTACAATAAGGATCACTTCTCGGAATACGACCTGCCGGAACCGGACAGCAGCTGGAGTTGGGACGAACTGCTTCGTGTGGCCGGGGAAATTGGACGAAGCAATAATCGGGTCGGTTTCTACTATCATGCTTTATCAGACAATCGATGGCCCGTCTTTCTGCTTCAAAGCGGCGAAAAGTTGAGGGATGTAGCCACAAAGGGGCTGGTGTTCAACCGTCCAGCCGTGCGGGAAGCGATTCGGATGAGCCGAGATATCTTGGTCACCCAAGGATTGACCTCCCTCTTGTCACAAAATAATGCCGAAGCCGAAGAGCTGTTTCGCAGCGGGAAAATCAGCATAATTATGACCTCATATTTTGGGCTGAATCAATTTCATGACGCGCCGTTTCGATTCGACATCGCCCCTTTGCCCGCCCTTCAATCGGCCGATACATTGAACTTGGTCATTGGACTCGCGGTATCCTCAAAATCTATTCACAAGGAAGCGGCAAAGGCATTGATTACGGAGCTGTCTTCTCTGGATTTCCAACGTTTAGTCCGCAGCAGCACGTTAAGCATACCGGCTTACAAAAGGGCCGCGGAAAGCGGCAGAGAGCCCGAGCAGGCCTCCCCCGTAACCGAGCCTCCCAGGTTCCCTCTCTACAGGGAAATTATTCGCAGCTTTCGGCTTCACTCTGAAATCGGGCTGTCCGGGGAAGTTCTAAAGCGTATGCGCGGTGAACTTAAGCTTTATTGGGCGGGTATCACTGACTTGGATACCTGCTGCAAAAACCTGGAAGAGGCTTTAGTTACGAAACCGGTGGGTTAAGAGGTTGAGAGTAGAACGTGCTCGTTCCAAATTGAAATTCAATTCCAGAACACAAAAAGAGATCGGCTGCGTGCCGGTCTCTTCGCACAGGTGAATATTTAACGACTTATTACTAAATCTTATACACAGCTACTCATGTTCTTCGCCATATGGGCTAAGTTTAGTGCTTTGGGCTACCGTATTAATGGCGACCGACATTAGTCTAAACCTTGTAACATCTTGAAGAGTGAAACTCTCCCAATCAACCTCATCAGAGTCAGAACAGTTACAAATGAACTGCCATTTTCTCCATTGTCAATTCTTTCGAAGAGCAACATGGAGAACAGCGCCCCAGTGGCGGCGGACCGACTTTTCTGGACGGCTATTAAGTGTACTCATTAACATGATAAACGCACTCCCAATCGAAGTGTCTAATGTGAACAATTTCAAACAGCCCGCTTTTCTCAATCTCATATGTTTGCTCGTGTAGTCCCCCTGGTCGCGGCCATTCATTGTTGTCTACTGATTTACCCTCGCCGATTTCATAGTAAACGGTTTGAATTTCACGGAAGAATGGGTCCCCCCCGTCTGGAAAAACGTGATCTGCGTTCCAAAATGCCAGATGTCCGCCTGGACGAAGGGCTTGCCATGCCTTGATGTATCGAACTTCGGGATCAACCCATTTCCAAGCGGTTGCAGCGAATACTAAATCAAACCCTTTCTCCGTCTCTGGTTGCCAATCTTCGAAACTTCCCGTGATTATGTCGACGTCCATTCCGACAAGGTTTTGACGGGCAACTGTAGCGAGCTCAGCACCAAGTTCTACGGACGTGATTTTAAATCCACGCTTGGCTAACGGAAGAGTAGCCTTTCCTGTAGCACAGCCCACTTCCAACAAACGAGCACCTGGATGCAAATTTGCCGCTTGAATTAAATCATCGAACAATTCTTCCGGGTAATCCGGACGCGCCTTTTGATAATGACTCGCGGATTGCTCAAATGACTTGCGCAATATCTTGTTGTCATTCTTCAAGTTCATTATATTCCTCCTTATTCGTTACTCATCATATTATGGATTATATCTTTATACAGTAGGTTTTTCGCAGTTTTCTACTAAATATAACGTGTTCGATTATTGGAAGGTTGTAAGATTTCTGAGAAATATATTCACAAGGAGGGGACACAACTACTGATGGATAAATTTCAAGTTGTTGTTTCAGTACTACTGGTATTAATCACCGTCTTACTATGCCTTATCTATTATGAAATGAGGTATAGCAACGAATTACAAAATATCATTATTAACTACTTGTATAATCATGATTAGAGCATACTCCGGAATAAGTTGCTATCCGATAACAGAAGTATATGATGGCATCAAGATAAATAAAACAGGCCATATCCCGAAGGACACATGGCCTGTTTAAAGCAGTTTTTATTGACGGATTTGCTAATAGTATACGCTAATCCTACCATTATAATACCTCTACTTATAGTGTCCACCGATCCGAACAGATCTCTCCATAGTCTGACCTGCATCTAAAAACGAGCTTATCTGCAAAATATCCGTTTCACCAAATCGATCCTTGGCCTCCTGGCGCGCGTCTGTTATTTCTCGCAGCGCAAACATAAGTTGCTGGTCCGACGATTTAGCGATTCCTCGATGTAGTCACGCTGATTAGCAGGCTGCAGACGCATATCTGCTTCTTGCTTTTGCGCTGAGCCTGCTCCTGTCATATAATCGTTTCTTTATCGTCTCTGTTCAGCTATTTTACAGTAATTCTATAAGATCGCTAAACACAAAGAGCTGAGAATATGTGACATCTACACGGATAAATAAAGCCACATTTAATATATCAACCGGCCATCACGGTATAGAATGTAACCTGCTGCATATCTGTTTTATATTTTAGTGTATGGATAGTTGTATCACTCAACAAGCTGATCCTCAATAAAATGCATTCTCTTAATTACCTTCCCTTCCTTACTTTTGTCATAACTATAGTATTCTTTTTGTGAGTCTGCATCTGACCAAATTATTGATGTAATCAGATCATGCTTATGATGTTCTATCCGATCTGTATTCATGTAGCTTTCATCGGGCTGCCAGTCTCTTGGAAAATCCTTGCTTTCCCTATAGAAGTTCATATAAAAAATCCGGTTTTTTCCTTCTATTATTTTAATTTCGCCTTCAACTGGATGATCCTTACTGTATTTTTCAACTAATTCTTTCAATTGTATTAAATCCTTCGGTGGATTTAGAATCATATAGTGCTTTCTAACAGTCACCATTTCTTCATCCTTTTTACCAAAGACCTCTTCTGTATTGGCAATTTCGAAAATCTTTGTTTCCCCACTTGATTCCTTAATCATTGTACATCTAATTAAGTATGATGAAATTAAGAATATACCAATAATCAAAACTAGAATTTTTAAATCAACTTTAATCACAATTCCCCCCTCGGTATAACGTCTTATCTATAATGTAGTCTTATTTGTGTCAAATTCCAACAATGTGGTCACTTTTGTGCATTTTTTTATGACACAACTTTGACTACATAAAAATAAAAAAGCCTGATAATTCAGGCTTTTCAGCTTTAATAAATGTAGACCTTTTGTATCATTATACAAAACCGACTGCCTCCTTGCTTTATTCAACTATCGTTTCCCGTTAGCTTAGTAAAATATCTGTGTAAATTCTGATAATTTTCACTCCTTCAAGGTCTTTTCTGTTTGACAAAAGATAAAATGATCATCAGGATTCCAAACGTGCAGATGATCAGCACGGTATCCCCGTAGCCACAACACGGCGTTAATTCGTCTAAGATAAAAGCCTTTCGGAAAATCATCGTCTTCAATTAGTATCTCCGATGCTATTGTGATGGAGCCAGCTGGAGCTTGATGTCGCTGTATAGGATTCCCCGAATAACCTTCAGGCTGATCCAGATACACCAGTCTTAGGTGAGGCCCCAGCTCAAGCGGACACAATTCCAAACCAAGTTCGCTCGCTCTTTTAAAGATCTGAGCCGTAATAGCTCCATCATGAAAGCCAAGTTCGCCAACGGTTAGTTCAACGGTCTGCAGGCTGTACTTTGTATCAGAAGTTGTAAACTTATCATCAGCTAATAGCCTCTCTCCAGACTCATTCATCAAGATAGAGTATTGTTGCAATTTCTGGATAAGCTGCGTTTTCGTAAGTCCACCAACCTCTACTGTCCTCGTATGCTTTCAACCCTAAAAACTCGAACCCCCTTATCTCAAGGCTTTCACACACTCACTTCTCCACCCTTGACATCCATACTACAGTCTCCACTTGTGTGGGTTTGCCTTTGGGAACATGCATTTAGCTACGGCAGCACAATAACTTGTTCCGGATAAATCATGTTGGGGGTTGTAATTTTGTCTTTATTCAATTCATAAATTTCTCTCCAGCGCCCCCCGTCGTTCAATGTTTTCTTAGCAATTCTGAAGAGATTGTCCCCTTCAACTACAGTGTAAGATTTTACTGCTCTATTTTCTTTGATGGATTCATTAACAGGTGCTTCGTCTGCCTTTGACGATTCTGCCCGCCACTCTTTTACCGACTTTAAGGAATAACTATCGACGCCCGGTTTCACGACCTCCCCACTATTCAGCTGCTCTGTAAATAACTCGACAAGCGGTACCGCATATTGAATGTAAGTTTCCACCTTTACCTCAGGATCCCTCTGAATGGCCTTTTCAAAAGTCGTATACCCGTCTTTACCAAGGGCTGTGAACGAATTTGTCACTACAACATAGGTTTTGTCCATGTCGAGGGGGGACCATTTGCCTGTCTTCCGATCTTTCACTTCAATATTGTACGCGCTCTTAACACCCTCGCCTGCGTTCAAATAAACGTCGTATCTCAAATGCGACGAATAAGGAAACGCGCCTGTCGACTGCGTAATTCCTTGCGAATACCGAATGGCATCATCTAGTACATCGCGTATTTCTCCGCCGGTTATTTTTAGCGTAGTAATCGTATTGGAAAACGGCAGCATCGTATACGCATCTGCCATTGTAAAATCGCCTTGCATAAAGTTTGCTCTTACGCCGCCTGCATTTTGGATGGCCACATCGGCATGGGGCAGTCCGTATAAGAAAGAGTCGGCAACTACTTGCGCCGCAAAGCTGCCGTTCGCGTCTTTAGAATCCGCGAAAGGCTTCGGAATCCGCTCGTTAGACAGCGTTTCCTTAATCGAGCCGATTACGGTCTCCATCTCGGCTTTGACTTCATCACGGTAAGGCGTGATGATTTCTTCAATAGCTTGATCAATCTGACCTTCTACCAAAACGCTGTTATTATTAATTGCCTCTTTAATTTTGGCTAAAGTAGTCTTATTCGCATCGACCCATTGGCCATTTTCATTTATTTGGTATGGTTCGCCGACAGGGATGAATGGCTTTCCTGTTGCACTGATGATTTCGCCTTGCGCATCAAATTTCAAATCGATTTTGCCCAAAGCTTTTGCATATTCCCACGCTTGGACAATGTAGGTGTCTTTGCCGTCAGCGTTCTGAACAACCGTCGGATACTCGCCGGTTACCGGCAAACCTAAAGCTGTCGCTTCTCCTGAAGAATCGAGCAGGTTATGCGTATCTCCGCCAACGATCAGATCGACGTCGCTCGTTTCCGCTGCCAGCAATTGGTCGAAATCGTATCCTAAGTGGCTCAGCACGATGATTTTATTAATGCCCTGCCTTTTAACTTCTTCCACCGTTGACTTAACGAATTCGATCTCATCAATAAATTCTACATCATCGCTAATCAGTGAGGATTCCTTCGTTTTTTCGATTTTGATAACCCCGATAATGGCAATGTGTTCCCCGTTTACTTCTTTGATCAGATACGGCTTGTCCAGATGTCCGTAGAGAGGCGACTGTTCGGTCGGCGTTATATTTCCTGCCAGGATCGGGAACGTCGCGGTCTTATATAAATCAGCAAAGTGTTGGTCGCCCTCGTCAAACTCGTGATTGCCGACCATGTAAGCATCCGGCTGTAAAGCGTTGACTACCTTCATGTCGGTTTCGCCCTTGAACAGACTGTAATAGAGCGTTCCGTTCAATTCCCCACTCTGCAGTAGCAAGGAGTGATCGTTTCTATGTTCATGAATTAAAGAGGATATGTATGGCATTCCACCCAATTGGAGGCGTACCTTCTCTCCTTCTTGCGTGTCGTCATAGTTTAAGCTCAGATCGAATGTTTGGGGATCTAGATGCGAATGATGGTCATTTATGTGCAAAATCGTCAAATCCATAGATTCTGATGCACGAGCAGCTATCGGGCTGCCTAATGAAGCGACCAACACTGCAGCCAAACCAATCCCAAGCCAGTTTTTTTTCAACATGTCTCTCTCCTTTTAGCTGTCTTATACAAGGAGAGTTTACCCGTACAGGATTATGCCAATATTAAATATACGTTCAGATTATGTAAACAAAGAAGTTCGGGCAACATGTTGGGGCATAATTAATGGGAGACTCTCATCTCTTCGGTGGGTTCTCGGTGATGAGTTGGATCGGTTAGATACATAGATATACGATATTTGCATTGCTTTCATCCATTTCATTGTTCTTTTATTCCAAACAGCATTTGTAAACTAATAGACAGATTGAAATGGATTAACAATATGCTCTAGTTCGAGCAAATCGTCAATGATAAAATCTGCTTCCACAGGAGAATCCCAATAAATTACCAGCCAAAAACCAGGTCTTGTCAATTTCGTCTTGTCATTGAGTTACGACAAGAACTTATTACCCCAATCAAAAATGCCGCATTTTATGCGACTCTGAAAATAATCATGTTCATATCGTCTGATATGTTGAAAAAATCCTAACAAACAATACAAAAACACCTCCAAAGTAGTCTCCATATCTTACGACATGATTGCATGCTCTTGAAGGTGTTCTTAATTTGTCTCACGTTATGGGGTCAGTCCCCACTATACAGTGAATTTGAGATCCTTTTTTATATTTTAGATGTTATGTTATGTTCCCGTGTCATGCGAACAATTTGGGTACAGCCCCATTTCCCGTGTGATATGCCCTGTTTCACTGCTTATGGCAGCTCTTGTGATTATTCGCTCAATTTTTAGTATCCTCTAGCCCGCTAAGCATTATAATTTTGCTAGGTATTTTGCGGTGCGTATTAACTGGCTGGTAAAGGAGTTCTCGTTATCATACCAGGCAGCAATTTTCACCAATGTATCTGTTCCTAGATCTGTTACCTTTGTCTGTGTTGCGTCAAACAAACTGCCGTAAGTCATGCCAATAATATCAGACGAAACAAGCTGTTCATCTGTATACCCATATTCATTCGATTGGGACTGTTCCATCTTCTTATTGACCTGCTCTACTGTCACGGAGCCGCCTACCACTGCGGTTAATTCTGTCAGTGAGCCCGCCATGACCGGTACCCTTTGCGATGTTCCATCCAGCTTGCCATCCAAGGACGGGATCACTAGCCCGATTGCCTTTGCTGCTCCGGTTGAGGTCGGAATGATGTTGCCCGCTGCAGAACGCGCCCGCCGCAGGTCGACTTTGGCATGGGGGCCATCCAAGGTATTCTGGTCGTTTGTGTAAGCGTGTATGGTGGTCATAAAGCCCTTTTTGAGTGGTGCAAGCTCGTTCAAGAAATACGCCATTGGCGCAAGGCAGTTCGTCGTACAGGAAGCAGCCGAAACAATGGTATCGTTCTTAGCCAACGTATGTTCATTGATTCCGAAAACAATAGTGGGAACATCCTTCCCGGCGGTGGTGGAGATCAGCACCTTTTTGGCGCCTGCTTCAATATGTGCTGCTGACGCTTTTTTTGATGCGAAGAAGCCAGTGCATTCCAGAACAACGTCAATTTGTAGTTCTTTCCACGGGAGCTTTCCGGGGTCTTTTTCGGCATAGATTGGAATATCCACACCGTTCACGTTCAAGCTGTTTTCGCTATAATGAATCTTGGCATCATAACGCCCTTGCGTGGTGTCATGCTTCAGCAAGTGCGCAAGCATCTGCGGACTTGTAAGATCATTGATGGCTGCAACTCTATATCCTTCAGTATCAAAAAGCTGCCGAAATGCAAGTCTGCCAATTCTGCCAAAACCGTTAATTGCGATGTTAATTCCCATCATCATAACCACCTTTCTGTCAATATCCAAATTATATCCCTTGAATTTTTGTGATACACTGTTATAAGTGAAGCATTTAACTATACTTTCTGTCAGGTGAGAACCATGCCACAAATTGACCGCCATAAAAACAGAACGGTAAATATCGAATTTGTAGCTGCCGAGGATTTTGCACATTTCCCCTACCCTGAGCGGTTTACTCTCATTTTTGTTACGAATGGAAGTATAAAAGGGATATTGAACGAACGCCCGGTCACCATTTCAGCACCCGCTATACTTTGTTTGTCTGCAGAGGATACGATACAAGTTTTAGATAAACACAACGCTTCTGCATCATCATTTTGTTTTCATCCGGATTTTCTTAACTCGACCCCTCATTCTGAAACCCAAAATTACTTTCCGACCGATTTGAAAATACAAACAGGTCTTTCACTGTTTCGTAAGTCTCCTGAACGAACTGGGATACATCGCATAACCGAGAAGGCATACCCACAATTATTTGAATGGTTTTTTGTGCTTGGCACAGAAGTGTATGCGCAAAGCGATGCTCTCTGGGCATGTAGGATAAAAAAATATTTTATACAAATAATGGGGGTGCTTGAAGATTTAAACCGTCACAGCGAACAATCACCTGTGGATTTAGTTCTGGAATATATACACACAAATTATTCGAACAAAATCATCCTGGAAGATTTAACAAAATGCGCGTACCTGAACCGCGTTTCTCTCAATAAGATGTTTCAGGAAAGATGCGGGTGCACAGCGATGGGTTACTTACTTTCGCACCGCTTGAAGGTTGCGGGGAATCTTCTGACACATACAGACATGAGCTTAAATGAAATTGCACGTGCTACCGGATTTGAGTATGACACTTATTTCATAAAACAATTTACGGCTAAAAAAGGCATGTCACCAACAGCATATCGGGAAATCTCCCGCAAGTTCTCTGCTGCCCAATAATGGAGGAAACTTTGACTAGCTTGGGCAGTGGCCGGCCATCTTTTTCAATCTGCGAAGCAAAACAGCTTGATCCACAGGGGCATTACTGCTGAACAAGCAGCAGATTAGTTCAGCAGCTTGCTCTATTCGTATTGAACTATCCTGTCCGTTAGCACATAAAAATTTGAGCAGAGATAAGTAGTTAGATACTTATCTAATCGGTAATCGGTCCATGTTTTGTCCTTTTCGGCAATCGGTACAAGTTCTTGTCCCCCGACAGTTATTAAAGGCGGGCTACCCTGCCCATACTCCACAATTTCCCCATTTTCTTTGGAGCCGTAGTCCATGGGTAATCCCCCCATAACATGCCTATACGGGTTTGCCGGCTGAATATCAAAAAACGCCTCCAAACAATAGTTCACCAATATATATTTACATATTAATATTCAAGGGATACTTTTATTTACCTGTTCAAATCATTGTCTCGTTGTCTAGTATGTTAATCTGCTGTTAGTTGAATAAAAAAGCCGCTAAAATAGCGACTTTCAATGGGACCATGTTCTTCTCCCTTGATACCTTTTCCTGCATCTTTTTTTCCTTGCGATATGTTCAAGCGATCATGACGTCAAATGCTTCTTTCTTTAATTTTATTGAGCTATCGTTACCTGTTAGTTCGATTCATGTATCTTTTAAATTTATATTTTCCGAACCCATCCTCACATGTAATATCCACTCAAGAATATCGTAAAGGTTTTCTTTGGAATCCTCTAATTTTTTTTGAACCTCTTCGATTTCAGATATTTTCTCTTTAATGATACGCGTTTGATCATCTTTTGACATTCCATTTTTCGAGATCATAGCTTTTATATCGTTAATTGAAAAACCAACAGCTAGTTGTTCACGATTCATTGCGCCGCAGCCATCGACAACGATCCCGGGCTGCACTGGTGCTTCTTCGTTCCGACACCAGGTACGGACACGGAGGAGAGACTCGCGCTCCTGCTCGCACAAGACACCGGATTGTCACCGCAATCATAGCCTATTAGTCCTGTTACTAGTATGAAGGCACTGTGGTTAGCCCCCTCCCCTCCTGTCGTTGATATGATCAAGACAACAAACGACAAGGGGGCAATTACATGAACTCATATCCTTATCAAGGTAAGCTTGCTGTGGTCACTGGAGCTTCCTCCGGAATCGGCGAGGCGTATGCCATAGAACTGTCCACACGAGACTGCCATGTCGTACTGGCCGCGCGTTCGATAAATAAGCTGGAAGCATTGGCCGGCGAGATCAAACGCAAGCACGGCGTGCAGGCGTATGCCTTACCCATCGATTTATCCAAAGCAGGTGCCCCGCGCCAACTGGCCGAGTCCATCGCCGAACTCGGCCTGACTGTCGATATTCTCATCAATAATGCAGGCTGCGGCACGTACGGCCGATTTGAGGATATAGATCCGGAGCGCGAGCAAGAAGAGATTATGCTGAACACCGCTGCGCTTGTTGACCTAACGCATCATTTTCTGCCCGGCATGCTGAAGCGCAAGGACGGAATCGTCTTAAACGTGGCTTCGATGGCCGCATTTGTGCCTTGCGCCTATTCGGCTGTTTACGGGGCAACCAAAGCATTCGTGTTATCTTTCTCCGAAGCGCTATGGGCAGAAACCCGCGAAAGCGGTGTCCGCATACTTGCCCTGTGCCCAGGTGCGACCGATACGGGCTTCTTTGATGCGGTTGGCAGCCAGGACATGGCGGCAGGTAGTGCCCTGTCCACCTCGGAAAACGTAGTTCAAGCCGGATTTCGCGGAATCGACAGAGGAAGTAGTTATATTGTCGACGGACGCAGCAATTACATGTCGGCTCAGCTGGGTCGTTTTCTTCCCCGCGGCAGAATAGCTCTGCTCATGGAACGCATCTCGCGCCCTAAAGCAAAATAACGAGATGCAAGACGGTCAAATTGATACTTTTCATATCCATAATTTTCCCTACTTGTGGTACGGTTCAGCGTGTTTGGTCTTCAACTATCCTGCCTGTTAGCTTAATGAAATTGCATGGAAACATAGTTAGATGCTTATCTAATCGGTAATCGACTCATCTTCTCGTCAAATTACGGCAATCGGAACAAGTTCTTGTCTTCGAATAGGGACAAGAACTTGTTCCGATAAAACAAAAAAAACGCTAAAGTAGCGACTTTCTATGGACCATGTTCTTGTCCCCCGACAGAAATCATGATCAATAAAATAACCCATGCAATCCTATTTCCAGGACTGCATGGGCTTACCCGCGCAAGAACAAAGCTTGTTAAAAATGTTATTTCTGCACCGCTTCTTTCAGGATTTCGACCTTCTGTTCCTTGGACATATCCCATGTGGTTGAAATGCTGTATTCGAAGCCACCTTCATGCCAAAAAACGTATTTCGGATAGATATGTGCCGGCAAGTCATCCTCAAAGAACCCTTTTTTCTTGCTTCCTTCTGAGTCTAACATATATTTAGAAATGGCCAGCGTATCTTTCCCGTTCGTATATTCAAGACGGATGGTTGCCGCCTCTTTCCAGTCTATCTTTTTCGCATAGATGGGTTTTCCGCTCTTCTTGCCTTCGGCCCTTACTTCATCAAGGAACCTTCCTTCGGTTGGACCTTCAATTCTCGCTTTGGAAAACTCATATCCCTCCGGCAAGTTGTCGGGCTCCTTCAGTATTGAACCCTCCAGCGCGGAAGCTCTTTTCAAGTAGTCCTCGTAAGCAGAGAATTTTTCTACCGCTCCCCAATAACTTAGGTCGAGACCGCTGTTAAGATCCTTATATTTATGATACAGAACGTACATATCACCTGTCTCTTTGCTTAGCTTCTTCACTCTATTGGTCTCATCTTCGATATACTTCTTTTCCTCTGGAGTTAGAGCCTTGGCTGCTGCTTCTGCTTTATTCCGGGCCTTTTCCAGTTCTTTCTTGTAGAGCTCGCGGTCTACATCCCCCTTGGGATAGATAATATCCTGATCATTATTCACAGCAGCTTTTGAATCCTGTTCCGATTGCACGGAAGCCTTTGGTGTTACGCTCCCCGCATCGCTTTCCTTAGCATTAACCAATGTCACGCTGCCTAGCGCGAGAATCATCCCCATCCCTAGAATGGACAGGCGATAGGATTTTTTGTGAAAATGTTTAATCATCTTAAGTCTCCTTTTCATTTGTTTATGCGTGGCGGACAGGCCGGCAAGCCCCGGCTGGCGTTGGTTTCCTGAAAAATGCTCCAACACATGGATGATCGTTTGTCCGTATGCATTGTTTTGCTGCGGGCTCATCCGATTCAAGGCGCATGCATCGCAGGCCATCTCCTGGTCTTGTCTCGCTTTATGTACGGCTAGCCATAATAAAGGATTAAACCAATGGATGATCAGGATGATATGCATCAACCAGTTCACTGCGACGTCCCGCCGCTGAATATGTGCGAACTCATGCGCCAGTATATATTGAAGGTGATCCTTTTGCAGCGTGATGAGCAGACTGGGCGAAATGACGATCGCCGGTTTGTTAAAACCGACCCCGGCAGGTCCGGGAATGCGCTCGCTGGCTACAAACTGCACTGTTTGCTTCACGCCTGATTGCTGTTTCGTCTCGTTAAACACTGCCGATAGAAAAGGCGTATCTATTTTTCGGCCCGTGCGCAGGGCTTGTTTCAATCGAAGCTGGTCGTATACCGTTTTCGTGGCAAGAAGCAGCACACCCGCAATCCAACCCCACATCAGGATATTGGTGAAGCCTATCTGCTTGAACCCATTCCACCAAAAGCCGCTGTCCTGCACAGGTCCCGATTCAAGGGGTGGAGAAGGTACTTCCGAAGTTCCGCTTGCTTCCGGGTTTATAGAGCGCTCAACATGAACCGTCGCCGCGCTTATTCTCCCCGCTTCCTTCGCACTCGATAAAACTTGTGTTTGTTGATGAATACCAGGCGCTATGGCGTCCAGGGACAAAACATTGTATAAGCTAAGCGAGGATTCCGGGGCCCAAGGGAGCAGCAAACGAATGGCCACAGGAAGCCAAAGCCAATATTTCCATCTGGCTTCAATCTTGTTTCTTAATAGAAATTGCAGGATCAGGACAAGTACGATCAGGATGGAGGCCATGAACGATCCGCGAATTACCCAGCCGAAAAAGATCAATAAATTTTCATGCAATGTAGGGCTCATCAGGGCTCTCTCTTTTCTGTTTCCCCGTCGCTGCGGTTTTCGTCAAACAAAGCCTTTAGATCCTCGATTTCTTGCGCATTCAGTTTTTTATCCTGCAAAAAGTTGGCCAGCATTGGCTTTAAAGCTCCCCCATAAAGTTTTTTCATGAAGGATTTGGTTTCGGACTGCAGATACTCCTGCTCGCTGATGAGCGGATAAAACAGTTGGGTGCGCTTAGAACCCTTTTCCAATTTCGCACCCGCTGCTTCCTTCTGCACCAGACGACTGAGGAGCGTCCGGGTCGTATTGGGGCTCCACCCCATTCGATCCGTCATTTGTTTTACGACCTCGCTGGAAGGGCAGTCCGGATTTGCCCACAATACGCGCATAATTTCCAGCTCTGCATCCGTAATCGGTGGTATTTGATTCATGCATGAAACCTCCAAAGTCAATTTACTCAAACTACATATGTAGTTATAATACACATGCTACATTTGTAGTTTAGTAATGTCAACTTGTTTGTCAGAGAGTAATCTTCTCGTTTTTGTTACACGCAAAAATGATTCGCACCGCCTGTCCGGCATGGTGATCTACAAGAAAAACCCATGTAATCGTATTATGGAGCACCTGTCCGAGAATACCTATAACTGACTCAAAATGTTATTTTTTCACGGCTGCTTTTAGAATTTCGATTTTCTGTTTCCGTGAAATATCCAAAGAAGAGGTTGAAATGCTGTATTCGAATTTGCCGCCATCATTCCAAAAAACGTATTTTGGAAAGACATGAGCCGGTAGCTTATCGTCAAAGAAACCTTTCTTCTTGCTTCCCTTCGAATCTACCGTATACTTGGAAAAGCCCAGCGTGTCTTTTCCGTTCGTATATTTAAGACGGATGGTTGCCGCCTCTTTCCAATCTATCTTTTTCACATAGATGGGCTTTCCGCTCTTCTTACCTTCGGCCCTTACTTCATCAACGAACTTTCCTTCGATCGGACCTTCAATGACCGCTGTTAAAAACTTATATTCCTTTGGCAGGTTGGCAGGCTGCTTCAGAATCGATCCCTTCAGGTTTGTTGCTTTTTTCAAGTAGTCCTCGTATGTAGTGAATTCATGTACCCCTCCCCAATAGCTAATATCAAATCCGCTATTTAATTTTGGGTACTTATGATACAGGACATACATATCACCCGACTCTTGGGTCAACTTCTTCACTCTTTGGATCTCTTGTTCGATAAACTTTTTTTCCTCAGCAGATATAGGCTTGGCTGCTTCGGCTGTTTTTTTAACAGTGGCTTCTTGGGTTTTTTCGTAGGATTGCGCCTTCGCCACAAGGCTTACGGAAGAACCCATTAATAAAATGCTGCTTAGTGTCGCGATTGCTACTTTCGTTGCTGCTTTCATTTGGTAATGCTCCTCTCCTATAATTTAATTTTTATTTTTACAAACTACAGTTGTAGTTTCAAATCAATACTACAACTGTAGTTCAATGATGTCAATACGGTTTGTGCAGAAATTTTTTAGTTTTCGTTGAATACAAAAAAAAGCCGCTAAAATAGCGACTTATTATGGGACCATGTTCTTGTCCCTCAACCAGTTAGTTATGCGAAATTAAATTGATTAAATCCCTATCTCATTTTGCCACCGGACTACCGGCATTTATCAAGAGTACCCCCAGTATCATAAGCTTCTTTAACGACAAGACGAAGAAATCTTTGGATTCGACCAGAGCGTGGACGATCAAGGTTTGACCAGGTTGGATGTTAAGGCCTATTTTCACCGTTAACTCGGCATACGCTTTTAATTTTTTTGCATAATCAGTCATTTTGTAACCCTCCAATACACGTTTGTTCACCGCAGCATATAAATAAAATAAATAAACAAATGTAAAACAAAGGCGGTTGATTAACCCCTGCCCGTTGGCTTAATTAAGGCAGCTGATCAATCTGACCGGCTGCCTTCTTGTCTTTGTTTAACTAACGTGTCCCCGTCGTTAGCTTAACGAAGGTCGGCCGATAAGCCCTCCTTTAGGCCCTCACTTTGTATAGTTCTAATGCAGGCACTTGGCAAAGCGTTCCGTAATTTGTATGCCTCTGTACCAATCCGTTCCTCCGTTTTCAATCGTCCAGCACGCCTCAAGGACGCCTCGCGCCACACCCCACATTGCGATTCGGTGAGGGTCCAGGCCGAGACGATCGGCTATTATAGCAATCCGGCCCCGCAGAACCTGCTCGCAGTCACCGCCTCGATCCTCATAATTTAGCAGATATTGGATAGTATCAAAATGGATGTCACCAATGATGCCTTTGGGATCAATGACAGCCCATTGTTCTTCGCCGTGGCGCAGGATGTTTTCATGATGCAGATCGCCATGCAGTAGGAGATTCTCACTCGTGGTCGATATAAGATACGCCAGACATTCTTCGGCATTTTCCACCCAGTTCTTAGGCAGTGGCGCGGCAATGGTCACACCGTCGAATCGCTCGCGGTATCGCTCTATTGCCACAAAATGCTGCCTCATGGACGGGTACCGACTACCGGTTGCTGCAGGAAGGTGAAGGCGGCGAAATACTTCGCAAAAGAGACCAGTCGCATGCGCATCATCCTCAATTGATGACAACGGTGTGCCAGGGTCGGCACATTCCAGCAGGGCCACACCCCACTCCTCGACTGCATCAAGGACATGAATCGCTCCCCGGCCCTCATAAGCACGAAGCACACTAACTTCCCTAGAAAGCTCGTCTTTCATGAAAGATGATTTAAGGACGGCGGGCTTCCCATTGCTGCGCTTTGCTCGGATTACAAAGTTATAGGATAAATCGGAAAATGGAGCTTCTGGGATAAAGTCGAAACGGCTTGCACAGTCGGCAATCAACCCAGGCAACGCTTCCGACCATGTTACGCCTTGCTTACCGTGGAGTTCGTACATTCTTTCAATAAAAGTATCAGGGATTACAATCATACCAAATGACTCCTTTCAGATCGTAGTCTACTTCCTCTCTTCTTCGACATAAGGTGTTGTAAAATCCTGTTTCGTCCAATTCCAACATTCGTCCGATATGTAATAGAATAATTTATGGTGAAATCGAATCACAAAATAATAAGCACTTCTAAACAGTAATGCATTGCTAATCTGCCCGTTAGATTAACAAAGGCAGCCGATCACAATGATCAGCTGCCTTCTTGTCTTTTATTGAGCTATCGTTTCCCGTTAGCTCAATGCAACACCTTCAATGTTAGTGTTACAAATAATCTAGTAATTAGCTATCGTATCCCATCTGCGCATTCTTATCTACGAAACAAGGTCATCTAACCGCCTGGTAAACGAGACCAATGGCCCCAGAATCAAACGTTTTATTTTCGATAAGTTTAAGATTGATCTTCTCGTTGAGGCCTTGGAACAACGGCAACCCACTGCCGATCAGGACAGGAGAAACCGTGATCTTATACTCATCAATTAAATCAAGCTCCATAAGGTAGTGCGCGAACCTAGGACTGCCGAGGATGACCATATCTCTGCCTGGCTGCTGTTTGAGGTTCATGATTTCTTCTTTTACGTTATTTTTCACCAGCCTGGAATTGTTCCACTCGACATTCTCTAACGTTGTGGAAAAAACGATTTTGGTTGTTTTGTCGATCCACTCGGCATGATCCAGTTCATACTGTGTACTTGATGGGTTCGAAGGCACAGATGGCCAGTAACTGTGCATCATCTGATAAGTCCCACGTCCCCAAATGACAGTGTCGGCAGCGCTCAGAATTTCTTTCGCGTGTTTCTCCAAATCAGCATCGTAGGAAACCCAGCCAATGTCCATTTCGCCGTTTGGCCCTTCTACAAATCCGTCCAGCGATGAATGCAAAAATAAAACAAGTTTTCTCATTTTCAGTTCTCCTTTGTTCATGTGGTATACTTACCATTAACTTCACTTTACAACATTTCAGTTCAGGTTGTTTATTATGGATTGCTAATTTAACCTGCCCGTTAGTTTAATCAAAGGACTATGTTTTTCTCACCCGACAAGACATAAATCGTTAAAACAAAAAAAAGCCGCAACTAAGCGACTTTTTCTTTTGCTTCTTCAAAACTCATCCATTTGTACTTTAATTAAGATTTTATTGATTCAGTTGAGATGGATTCACTTTCTGAATTTGAACGATGATGTCAAATGTTTTACCTAATGGTAAATCAACAGTTGTTGGGATATCTGGACCTACCATAGTTATTCCAGCGAAAATGGGATGGTGCTCGTTTAGCCAAGTTTTTGTCGCTCCGCTTGCCTTACGTAAATCAACAAAAAACTGGTCGTAATTGACTTGTCCAAGCGTATAGTTATAACTATTCGGGTCATCTAATTTTAATGTTCCATAGGGCCCATATTCTTGGTTACTGTTATAAACATTGTAACGTCCCTCATAGACAGATGTTCCGATGGATACATACCGTTTTCCATAATGTTCTGCTAAATGCTGCCCAGCTACTTTAGGGTATACGAAAGGGATCATGTTAGTTTTCGAAACGTGTCCATTATGGCCCCACACGATTGTTTTTCCTACATGTTCTTCTGTCCACTTCGCATTTTCATACATGGCAATATCATGTTTCAAATAAAAGTCTTCCTGGTTATCAGGATATGAAGCTGCCATTGTCGTAAATTGCTCGATAATACGGGCATTTTGTTTGATCCATGCGAACTCTTGAGATTTTCCATTCAGCTTACTTTTATTTTGTTCTAATAAAGGACTGATTTGTTTCGCATCTGAAACATATTGCTCTTTTCTTTCTTTCTTGAGGCCGCCAAAGGTATCTATATCCTTCGTTACAGGAATAAGGCCTTTCATCTTTTTTTCGAAACGAGTTACAAGTTTTGGATTATGTTTCTTTACATACTCTATGATATTGTTATAAACATTCTCGTTTACTGTTTGCATATCCATCCCGATGATCCGTATTTTAGATTTATGCTTTGGATTAGCATTATATTGGCGTATCCATTGAAGTAGATCTATGATTTCTTTCGTGTTAAATACAGGCGAGAGATATTGGCTTGGGTCTCCTTTACCCGTAAGAACGTAGCGATCGAGTCCCAATGCTCTGTCCCATCCCTCTTCTAACACTAAGGCCTTAAAGCCCATTCCAACTACCAAATAATTAACAATGCGATGTTTCATGGTAAAAACTTCATGAGCTCCATGCGTCGCTTCACCTAAACCAACAATTGTCGCCGATCCTACCATATTCTTAAGTGGAGTTAAATCATAAAGCGATGCTGTTGGATCCGTTGTCTTTAATGGCTTCGCATGCTTTTCTAACCATTTTATCTGTTCGGCTATTTGATTGGTGTTGTAGGGAGCTGCTACAGAAACTTCTGCTTTCGAAGTTGCATAAGTACCTCCTGTAAAACTAGTCAGTGTGATCATCGAAGCAGCAATTGCGATAACCATTTTCTTTTTCATAAAATCCTCTCCTTAAATACTTTTTGATTTGGTTTGATAAGAGATATTCTAGTTCCCAAAACTCTCACCTGTATCCTACTGCACTCGTTGTCATGTGTAACAGTGTTAAAATGTCATATGACACGCCTTCCCAAAGAAGTGACCGAATGTTACTGACCGATATGACATATCATCTGCATACTGTGGGAGATCAAGCTGTTCGCTCATTGCTAGGACTGCCGGAATGAAGCATGAGGACGGGCCTTATCCAATCACATCAAAAAGTCGTATTTAGTACATATGTCTGTAAAAAAAAAGACCGCCCCACTCAAGGACGGTTGAGTTGTGTCGGAGGACACATTCTCTTACTTAAAAATATTGGGCAACTACAAGACCAACAATAATAACAATGATTAATACTAAAGTGCCTTTCCAACCTAAACTACCTACTAAATCGACTAAACTACCATACTGAGCCCTATCAATTCCGTCTTTCATATGACCAAATGGATTATTTTTCAATTCTTCTTGTCTTAGTCTTTCTCTTGTTTTTTCAGGAGTTTCATAATCTTTGCTCATTATTTCCCCCGTATTATGGCTCAATAATTTGTCTTCCCACGTTCACATCGTCTACCTTCCATTGGTTATCAACAAATTTATAGAATACAAAACGATCAACGAGCTCAAGATTGATAGGACCGCTTTCAAAGTAAGCCGATTGGTGCATTCTCGCCGCTGTTGTACTACTGTAGGTAATATCGGCCTTTTTGTAGTATAGCGTTATTTTTAATGCCATTACTGTAAATAATCTTGTTTATAAATGAGTCCGTGAAATAAGGTCTGAAATGTGTTCGGATTTGCGAATAGCTCGAGAGATCGGTGGCTTCATTTATCTTTTTATTAAGTACGTTTATTCTCTCTTGACTCATTCTCCAAGGCTTCTGCGGCTCTGTATGGATAAAGACCTGTTGCAGACCGATCGTTATGGTTGCTTTTCGTTCTTGTTCGGACCACAGCGCGGTTCCGCCAAAGGCTTCAGCAAAAACACGTGCGGGTACATAAGTTGTTCCATTATCCACTTTTGCTGGCACATCAAGGCTGAAAGCGGCGTTATTTAATAAAGCTGTGCGAGAATTCACACGCAGCAATAGCTCTCGTTTGCCACGAATAATCGTAATGTTTTTTTTGTCCCTGGTTCCAAGTTACTTCTGAATTGAATCTCTCTGAAACAGCACGTAATGGAATCAGCATTCGTCCATTTTCGATTTTCCCATTGTCAACCGTATTTGAAAAATGATTGGCGAAACTTATCGCTGGATTACCGATTAGTAAGGTACACACTAAAGAAAGAGTTAGTGCAATTATTGTTTTTTTCATAGATGATTCCTCCCACGGTTCCATTATATCCTTGACCCTAACTCAATCCTTGTCGTCGAAAATGCCTTGCCAAACGCTCCCTTCAGTTAGATAAAACGCAATCTTAATGGATAATGTTGCAGAATATAATTAATCCCTCCAGCAAATGATGCCGGAGGGATCAGGCAGTACGAAGCTATTATTGCTCAAATATGATTACCGTTTTGGGATTCGCCATGTATTCTACGGGGGATCCTAACAGCTCGGACACGAAGCGTACGGGTATAAACGAACCATTCTTCTTCAACAGTAACGGCGCATCAAATGAAACGGTTCTTCCATTCACGTTTGCTTTCTTCTCATTCTCTTTCCAGCGGATCGTCGTGTTGTCTTTGCTGATCGTTACCTCTTGTTTGCCTTGGTTCCACCCTACCTTCGAACCCAATCGCTCGGATACAAATCGAATCGGGACATAAGTGCGGCTCGATGCAATAAACGGGGCTTCGTTTAACTTAAAGGAACTCTCTCCTACGTAAGCAGTTCTACTCCCGATCAATAATCGCTGGGCTTTCAGTTGGGAATAGACGGATCCATCTCCACCGAGCTTATTGAGAAGTTGATACGTTTTGGTCGTACTTCTTAAATCCAAATAGTTACCGCTTAATTGCAACGCGTATCTTAGCGCTCCCGTGTCATAATGAGTATCGAACGTATGATTTCGAATGGGATCCAAATTCCATACAGGGTTATCCGCTAGATATAAATAATGAAGTTCCCTTAGGGACTTCAAAGGCTCAAGATTGTAAACTAAATTAGAGGTTAGATTCAAGGATGACAGGTTAGACATTTTTTTCAGTGGATCTAGCTTCTTAATCTGATTGTTTTCCGCGGAAAGAGATGTCATTAGCGTCATCCCTTCAAGCTCACTGAGATCCGAGATTTGATTGCTTCCGATATCAAGGCTCATTAAACTTTTGGATAGCGGCTTTAGTGGACTCAGGTCCGAAATTAGATTGCTGGCTAGTTCCAAATTCTTTAGCTTGGTTAAACTGCTCAAGGGCTGAATTTTCACTATCTGGTTCCCGTTCAGTTGTAACCATGTTAATTCCGTGGCCGACGATAATGCCGTAATGTTCGAGATTTGATTATCGTTCGCTTCGAATGTGTGCAGACGCCCAAGCTGCTTGATCACATCAATCGACGAAATTTGGTTCCGGTTTACTATCAACATTCCCATATCCGTCATGGCGGACAAATACTGAATTGAAGCGATCTGATTGCCCGAAATATCAAGTTCGCGAATCTTAGTCAGTGGCTTGAGTGGCATATTATCGTCAATTTCATTATTGGACAAGTCAAGATATGTCAAATTGGAAGCATATTGCAAGCCTTGAATGCTTTTAATTCCTCGATTTGAAAGATCAACCAAGGTTAATGATTGCATATCTTTCTGTGTAACTGCCGCATTTTCATCCTTTTTTAAAATTTCTTTTATTGCTTGCTCCAACTGCTCGTCCTGAAAACTAACTTCCAGGGAAGCCTGCTCCATATATGCCTCTCCTGGTAAGCTGACCAATATCACCAAAAAGTTGTAGGTCAACCACATGAATGTTATAGAAATCATCGCCAATGTGACTACATGGAAAAGAAGTTATATTCCAAACTAACAATTGGAAGAATAGTTTCACTCCCAAGGTGGTAACTATGACAATAAAATTTAAAACATCAGGACATACCTAATAAATATTATTCATCTATCCAGCCCGTTAGCTTAATAAGTTGCAATCGCATCAGACGTTAGATAATCATCTAATCGGTCAAATGAAAGCGAAATCATCGATTTGGTATTTACACATCCACTTCCTGTGAGCTAGACTATAGTTCTTGTTTGCCATCTAAGACCATTCCTTTCCATTGAGCCCGAACAACTCAATTTTATCGGGATGGTCTTGTTGGTCAAACCCTCGATCCCACCACCCGCAATGCGGGTGGTGGTTATATGTTTAGCGCGTTTCACGCACTCAACTGGCTAAAGCAAAAAATCAAAAGGCACCCAATTGGGTGCCATTCAAATGGACACTTTAAAGTACTTTGTTGGATATCTCATACAAAGCCGGCAGTTTCATGAAATCATAACCTACAATACCGAAGTTTGATCAGTGGGTGAACTCCCCCTACTGTCAATCTCTCTTTGACATAGGCAATTAACTCCTCAATGTATCATTTATTGTAATAACCCCACCTTGGCCCTCCTCCACTAAATAAACATCAAAATTATTTGATCCCCTCATAACAAATCTAAATTCCTTGCCCCGAGGAGCTCTCAAATGCACTGTTTTAAAATGACTGGCTGTATCGCTTATTTTGCCAAGTAAAGAAACTGCACGGTCTACACCTGCTAATAGTAAACCTTTATCCAAACTTTCGATATCATTATAGAAATGAAGGATATGATGCGTATTAGCAGTATTGTCCGAAACGGCTCTGACGGATACACCACCATCCGCCGTGTTAGCAATGGTGAATCTTTTTCCATTCATCAGTTCCAAGTAATGTTCATGCTCGGAAACATATTTTTCTACACGACCGCTTTCGAGGTTATAAAATAAATCGGCTGATAATGTATTGGGCCACATCCCATTAACCTCGGAACCATCCACTAAAGTCGCCTTCATGAAATATAAAATCGTAGTTTCGCTGGGCATTCTCCTTGTAGGTAGCAGCTTTGCGGTAACATCGCTAATCCACTTTTTTATTACGCTGTCGTTTAGTTTCAAGTCCTCTGAACCCCATCCTAAACGAAGCAAAGCGATCTGAGCTTGAGATAAAGCATAGTACATCCCAAGCTGAGGAATGATACGTTCAAATGCCGTTATCGTTTTGGCAATGGCTGTAACTGTCTCGGATGTACCTACCTCTGAAATCCCGTGTGTAGGAATGACTGCTTTAAAATGAGAATCAAGGAACATAAGTGAGCCTTCATTCTTATTCAATGTGGCTTTCAGCGTCGAGTGTGCAGTTCCTTCATTAACAATCTCTAAAGCCCTGTTAAAGCCATAAGACTCTCTATACTTGCCTGTATCAGAAATTAAACCAAATCGTCTCACCAATAAATGATTTAAATTTTCAAGCAGAAGATCTTTATTAGCTTCATTGCTTAATGAAGCGGCATCATGACCCAATAATCTGAGGATCCCTTCAGGCTGGAAAGGGTTAACAGGATGGTTGATCGTTTCAGCAAAGTGTTCTTTAAGTCGTTCAGATAATAATATCAGTTCTGACTTCAGCAACAAATTGCAAAGAGATAACACATCCTCGTTCAAATACATATATACGAAACTTCCATTTGCAATAATCGTTTCCAGAATATCCGCAAGAAACGTATCGCCTACCAGAAAATCAGACCCTACTCGTACAGTAAGACGACCATCAACTGAAAATCCGGCTCTAACAGGAGGAAGAGAAAGTTCAACACTATAATCCAACTTCAAAGCGATACCAGGCTCCTTGGATGTATCATCATTTTCATCAATCGCTGACTTTAGTGTCATACTCATCTAAACTCCTTTATATATGACTCCTTCGTAGGGAAGGCTATTTCAAATGGTTGTTTGCTTGCTCTCTCGAGCAATCTCTTTTCGAACGATCGGTGCGACGCGGGTGCCAAACAACTCGATGGCGCGCAAGACTTCGCGATGCGGCAATGTGCCGATATTTAGATGTAAGAAGAAACGGTTCGTCCCTAGATTTTTGCGGACGAGAAGAATCTTCTCCGCGACATATTCAGGATCGCCAACATAAAGGGCTCCATCAATACTACGCGCAGCATCGTAAGATGCACGACTATATGGCGGCCATCCTAATACTTTGCCGAGTTCATTCATTTGAACCGACGTGTAAGGGTAATGTAACTCAGCAGCCTTTACTGTTGTTTCTCCAACGAAGCCGTGTGAGTGTGTCGCAATTCTAAGTTTACTCACATCGTGACCGGCCCCGGCGGCAGCTTGTTTATACAATTCGACTAACGGGGCAAATCTTTCCGGCATTCCGCCAATGATGGCGAAGACGACGGGCAGCCCCAGCGCTCCTGCTCGAATGGCGGATTCTGGGCGCCCTCCGGTTCCGACCCATACCGGAAGCGGGTCTTGGACGGATCGCGGATAGACGCCTAGATTATGGATCGCGGGGCGATGACCACCTCGCCATGTGACTTTTTCCGAAGCTCTAATCTTTAGAAGCAACTCAAGGTGTTCTTCAAACAATTCGCTGTAATCGTTCAAGCTATATCCAAACAACGGGAACGAATCAATAAAGGATCCTCGGCCTACCATAATTTCTGCCCGGCCATTACTGATGCTGTCCAGTGTAGAAAAAGATTGGTATACGCGAACTGGATCATCCGAGGAAAGAACGGTAACGGCACTCGTGAGCCGAATTCGCTTGGTTAAAGCTGCAGCCGCTGCTAGCACCACGGCTGGCGATTCAGAGGCATAATCAAACCGTTGATGCTCTCCTATTCCAAACACATCAAGGCCGACTTGATCGGCAATAACGATCTCTTCGACCCCGTTCCGAATCCGCCTGGGATGGCTAATCCTCTTGCCCGTTACGGGATCCGGTGAGTTCTCTAGAAAAGTGTTGATGCCTATTTCAAAGTTGTCTGTGGATTCGGCCATAGTTGATCCCCCTTAAATTCCTGCTGAGAATATCTTTAAATGGGTTGAAAAGCTGATAATAGAAACTAGTGTTGATTGCAGGCAAAAATATTATCGATGTCCTGCGGCAACGTTTTTTGGCGCTACTTCGTTGATACGTTTAAGATCGGAATCCGTAAGCTCAACCTGCAAGGATCCAATATTATCCTCCAAATACTTTCTTCTTTTTGTTCCTGGAATAGGTACGATATCGCTGCCTTGCATCAATATCCATTTCAGCGCCAATTGAGGTGCGGTGCACCCCTTTTCAGCAGCTATCTCTTGAATTCGGGCGACAAATTTAAGGTTTTTCTGTAAGTTTTGTCCTTGAAATCTTGGGAAGTGCCGTCTTATGTCATCGTTCCCCAAATCCTCGTACCGTTGAATAGTACCTGTCAAGAAACCACGTCCAAGCGGACTATAGGCTACAAATCCGATGCCAAGCTCTCTGCAGGTAGGTAGAACCTCGTCTTCAATGTCTCGGGACCACAAGGAATACTCCGTTTGCACTGCCGATATGGGATGAACCTCATGTGCTCTGCGTATCATATCTGGCGAGGCTTCTGAAAGGCCGATATAACGAACCTTGCCTTCCTTCACCAGATCAGCCATCGCCCCTACAGACTCCTCGATTGGAGTATAGGGATCAATACGATGCTGATAATACAGGTCGATGTGCTCAACACCTAATCTGCGCAAGCTTGCTTCACAGGCAGCCTTAACATATTCCGCTCTTCCGTTATATCCCCACATCGGTCCTTTGTCGCGTACTACCCCAAACTTGGTAGCCAAAGTGACCTCATGCCGTCGATCTTTGATCGCTTTTCCTACCAGTTTTTCATTTTCGCCAACACCGTACATATCCGAGGTATCCAAGAAGCCCACACCAAGTTCTAAAGAACGATGAATCGTCCGTATGGATTCTTGTTCATCCCGGTCACTGCCGTAAAAATCGGACATGGTCATACAGCCTAATCCAAGAGCTGATACTTCCAACCCGCTTGATCCAAGCGCTCTTTTCTCCATAAAAATCACTCCTCATTTTCAATGTTGAAATCACAATACGCTATCTTTTGCATATTCGATATCTTTTCTTATACGCTTTTGAGTTGTTCGGCTACATTCTGTTTATTTTTCAAAGCAATCGAAATCACTGCAAATACGGTTGCAAGCAATACGATTAGCCCTCCGACCCATCCAATCGATGATAGGGAGAGTTGTTCGACAACCACACCACCTAAAACTGCTCCCAAGGCGACACCAATATGGAATGCAGAGGAATTCAAACTCAGCATAATATCAGTTGACTGAGGGGCCATAGTAACCAGATTAAACTGCTGTGCTGGGGCCGTTGTCCAGGCTCCAAGCATCCAAAGAGCTAGTATGAACAAGGCGCCTGCAAAAGTAACGGCAGCAATCGGGAGAAAGAACAGGGCAATCACATGAAGGAGCAGACTTGCAATAAGAGTACGAGCAATTCCCCATTTATCGGCTCCATATCCTCCTATTCGTGCTCCTATTACAGCCATTAGTCCCATGCCTAGCAAGACAAGGCTGATTGTATTGGAGTTAAGACCGGCATTTTCGCGCAACAATGGAGCTAGATATGTAGAAACAACAGAGTAACCTGTAATAAAGAACAAAGAGGTTAACAAGCCACTTATTACTTTGAATTCTTTGAGTACGGCCAGTTGTTTAGAAAGCGGAATCACTTCTTGACCGGATAACTTAGGAACGGCTTTTGCGATGGGAACAGTCGTTATTATGGTAATTACGCCAAGTATAGCGAAAATCCAGCGCCATCCCATATACTCCCCGATCAAAGTGCCTAAAGGAAGTCCGATGACGAGTGAAAGGCTTGTTCCCATTAAGACAGTACCGATCGCACTTCCTCTTTTCTCCGGCGGAGCCATTTGTGCAGCTACACCCAAGGCAACTACGGCGAAAACGCCTGCGCTTACTCCCAAGACAGCCCGGGAAATCATAAGCAAAACATAATTAGGGCTTAGAACAGCAATGAAATTGCCGATAACGAAAATACATAGTGCTGCCAGTAACAGCTTTTTTCGATCTACTTTTGATGTGATTGCTATCAGAATCGGCGTACCCACTGCATAGGCAATGGAATACACAGTAACTAATTGTCCGGCAAGACCTATTGATACATTTGTATCTGAGGCAATCATGTCAAGAATTCCAGTAATAATCGATTCGGCCGTACCGACCACGGTCGCGCCCAGTGCAAGAAAATAAATAATAAATTTGTAGCTCTTCATGTTGTAGTCCTTCATAAGTGCTTC
Organism: Paenibacillus sp. NPDC093718; assembly: GCF_050279985.1. Taxonomy (NCBI): domain Bacteria; kingdom Bacillati; phylum Bacillota; class Bacilli; order Caryophanales; family Paenibacillaceae; genus Paenibacillus; species Paenibacillus sp. NPDC093718. The sequence continues at coordinate 10,311 of NZ_JBNNUS010000019.1, read as the reverse complement.
TGATCCCCCGTTTTTCTAATAAAATTGATATTGAATCTAAATGAATAAAAACAATTCTTCAACAGGCTTTCCTACGCATCAGGATGCCCTTGGCCATTGTTAGAAAGCATACGACGTCCACCCCCTTTCAATCGAACGATCGATCAATTTTATACCCAAAAAAATATCGAGCGTTCGATCAATCTATCCCAAAAAAAATTATCGAACGTTCGATCAAAATATTTCGAAAAAAAATGGGCTGTTTATGCTTTAATAGCATTCCAGCTCATTTGAATCATTTTATCGATATTAGCAGAACTGAATTCATATTCACCATTTATATACTCTTTCCCCATTTGGACAAATGGCAGACAGGAGTAGGTAACCAAAAGACTGGTCTCCGAATCCTTGAATAGTCCTTCTCTGATCCCCCTCTCGAATAGAGCATACATCGGCTTGAACACACCACCGTTTTGATCTTTACAGCTTTTGCGTATAAACGGAGAGTCAAGAAACTGTTCCATTAACAGAAAGTTAGCCTTATTATTCACAATATAATTGGAATAATTACGCAAAATCTTCTGAAAACCATCCTTGACTGACATATCGGCCGTTACACCTTTAAACATCATCTGATGCATTTGATCCTTGAGGTTAAAATATAGTTTAATCAGCAAGTCTTCTTTACTTTCAAAATAAAAGTAAATGGATGATGAAGAGATGCTTGCCCTCTTCGCAATTTTGGACATGGATATTTCGGATAGCCCTATTTCATTGAGAAGTGCAATGGTTGTCTGATAGATAAGTTCCATTTTGTTTTCGGATTTGTTTTTCATGAGCTGATTATAATCGATCGTTCGATCAAAATCAAGTTATCTTTCGAACAACCTACACATGTCCGAAATAACCAAGTACCCGTTAGCTTAATGAATTGCAGGCAAAATTGATTAATACATGGTCAATTGATAATCGGCTGCACTTGTTCTTGTCCTCGACAGTGAACAAAAAGATTGACTCAGATTTTTCCCGAGTCATTTTTTATTTGAATGAATTAATAATGAATTGTCCGCGTTCTGGATGGTTCCTTTCACGTTGATATGTCACCTCGGCCGCCTGTAACATTCTTACCGATCTGCTTTACTGCTCCATCCAGTTCCCGTTCATTTAGCTGGTTGTTTGCTCCCAAAAAGGGGGGATTGTCCTATATAATCTCAATGACTTCTTCAAAAATCGTTTCCACTGAGTAATCTTTCAGCGTTCCGGCACCACTGCATAGCCGGTCCGAATATGACCAACTGATAACGAGTGCCGTAGCTTTCAATTTTTCTTACGAAAGTCCTGTGTGTCCATTACATTTAACCGTTTAAGCAGAAGTCGATGAAGTTCCTGTCATCTTCAAACATCGCTTCAAACTTCTTGTCTCCCGGCGAACTACATTGTTGAACCCGCAAAAGAAAATCGAATATGTTTTGAATAAGGATTTGCAATTGTCCGCATTGCATCTTGTTTCTTCCGCAGGATAAAGTAATAGCTACAGGACCTATCCCAGCAGTTCTTTGGCTCCGTTCATCACTAAGGGCATAGTCTGTTTAACGAATGATTCCGCACTTATTAGACGCCCCTCATTGTTCCAAACGTAAGCCGCCCCATACATCCCCCAACCTAACATGATAGAAGCTGTATTAATTAAGAATTTTGCGTTTGGACTCGATAGCATCTTGTCTTTGTCTATAAAGGAAAGAATTATCGTTTGAATTTTTTCCTTTATTTGAATTTCGAATACAGCTCCAAGCGATGTATACCTTCTTTTGCACATAGTGCTTAGACTCTTGTGAAAATCGCATACACCCAGAAAAATACTCTGAATGGTTTCTTCATTTAATACATCGTGACCGCTTATCCTACGATTTATGATTGTCATAAATGATTCCATTAGTCTGGCCTCAAGAATTTCGAATTTATCTACAAAGTGCGCATAAAAAGTCGCTCTGTTAACAGTAGCCCGCTCTGCAATATCCCTAACGGTTATCGATTCAAAGTCTTTTTCTTGAATTAATGAAGCAAAAGCGTCTTGAAGGAGTCGCCGTGTACGTATCACACGAGGATCAGCTTTATTCTTTTTAATTGTCATGGTTAAAATCTCCCCTATTAAAACGACATTATTGAAATGGTGTTGTCTATACAACGGTTTATGGTTATTGATGATTGTGTGCCATTCGGTTGGTATTATAACATGTAAATACAACAAGTGTTGTTCAAACAACTAATGTTGTATTGGAACAAAATGCAGAATGCCGCTTTTCCAAAAGGAGGAGAGAACCATGTCGGTTTCACAACCGTCGCAAATGATAGAACGCCAACTTTTTTTTAATGTTATTCGAGAACGCCGGCCGGTTCGTAGCTATGATCCCAAGATCAAGATTTCGGGGGAGGAATTGACCAAAACATTGCGGCAAGCCACGCTGCCTCCTTCAACCGCTAACTTGCTGCCGTGGCGGTTACTCTTTATCGACTCACCGGAGCTGAATCAGAAGCTGCTTCCGATTGCATTCAATCAACAGCAAGTGGTCGAGGCTTCGGCTGTCATTGCGGTACTCGGAGATTTGGAGTGTTATAAATTGGCCGAGGAAATTTACGGAATGGCGGTCGATGCTGGTTGCATGCCTGCAGAGACGGCTAAATCGTTCGTGGAAAGCTATACCTGCATGTATTCGAGCATGCAGCCCGAGGCAATCCGCCAAAAAGTATATACCGACGGTGGGCTAGTATCGATGCAAGTCATACTTGTCGCCCGCGCTAAAGACTACGACACGGTACCGATAGGCGGTTACGACAAACAAAAGTTCATGGAAGCTTTCCGCATATCAGAACCCGCATAAATAACGGCGGGACAAGGCCTTTTACAGGTCCTACGCATCGGTTTCTAACAAGTCGTCGTACAGTCATATTATCTGGATGGTGCTAGATTTGATTTGGCGAAGGTGCAGATTAAGTTTGGTGGAGACCCTGCCTACAGTAAATAGAGTCGCTGAACAATGCTATAAATTGGCTGAATCGGCTAGGAGCCAGTGAACAAGCTGAGGGCTCTTTGATTTGGTGATTACAATTAACCAGTATATGAGTATGTGCTGATATATGCACATAGTTCGATTTATATTTATATTTCGATATTTTTAAAAACATTGTTATTTAAAACACATCTGGAGAGTGAATTATGAAGAGCACATGGAAAATTTACGTTCTAGCCTTGGTCAGCTTTTTAGTTGGAACATCCAATTACATCATTTCCGGGATATTGGACCGGATCGCAGAGACATTGGGAACAAGCGTTGCGGCAGCAGGACAGCTCATTACAGTCTATTCCCTGGCCTATGCGGTCGGCACGCCTATTTTGATGGCGCTGACGGCCAAAATGGACCGCCGTAGGCTCCTCCTTTATTCGCTGGGCCTCTTTATTGCCGCAAATCTGCTGACATTTATATTGCCCGGCTTCGGTCTCTTCATTGTCGCGAGAATCATTACGGCGTTAGGCGCCGGGGTGGTCACCGTTAACGCGCTCAGCATCGCTGCCAAAATAGCTCCGCCAGGCAAGCAGGCCAGCGCCATCGCCAACGTCACCATGGGCATTACCGCATCGCTCATCATCGGCGTCCCGCTCGGCAGAATGGTGGCCTCTGCTTTTGGCTGGAAAGCGGTATTTCTGGCCATCGCGATTGTCGGGGTCATCGCCATGCTTGTCATTGCCGCGGCTATTCCACGTATGCATTGCGACAAGCCTGTCCCTTTGATCAAACAATTTGCTTTGTTAAAAAAACCTCAGGTTTTGGTTGCTTTAGCGATTACTTTTTTCTGGTTGGGAGGATATTCCCTCGCCTATACCTACATATCCCCTTTTCTGCTAGAGGTGACTCAACTAAATGAATCATTGATTAGCGCAGCTCTGTTCGTGTTCGGCATTGCCAGTTTGATTGGCTCAAAAGTCGGCGGCTACAGCGCGGATAAACGGGGCATTATATTCACGCTCATTTCAGGTATGGCGCTCCACGTCATTTCGTTGATTTTGCTATCCTTAGTCGGACAGTCGGTCATTGCCGTATTCGCCATTTTGATCCTCTGGTCTTTTGCAGCCTGGTCATCCGCTCCGGCGCAGCAATTTAACCTGGTCAAGCTTGTTCCTGAATCCTCGGGTGTCATGCTGAGCTTGAACAGTTCCATGATGCAGCTTGCCATGGCTGTCGGCGCAGGAATCGGCGGGCTGATCGTTAACCGTGTTTCTTTGGCATCCATTACCTGGTTCGGGGTACTCGGGGTACTCATCGCCATCATTGCCGTGTTTGTATTGTCCAGCGTGGCATCACGGCATTCGGCGGTGCAGTCACAGAATTAGGGGTATGCTAAACATGAAATATTTGATAAACTCTGCTCACTAAGTTGATTTTTCGGATCTTATCCACCCTTAACAAAAAAGCAGAACGCAAATGAACTGCACCCCAATTGTTGGACGCAACAACTGGGGTGTGGTTTTTGTTGTTTAGGAAAATGGGCCACGGAAAAAAATGTAATTCCGTTCGGAATACCCCAAGATAACCCGGATCCCTGAACCAAATGATCACCGGGCAACACTTATACAGTTAACCGAGGAAGTGCTGCATCAGATAAATCGTGTTCGGACTGTGCAAATGCAAATTTTGGATGAAATTCCGCAAAAGTTTTCAATAGAACAGCACATCCAAATATAACTATACACATGCAACTTTCCGATATGCCCCCCCCTGGTCGTTTGGGCAACTTTTATTCAATAACTTCCTTTACCCTAAACTAGACCTGTATTTTTAAGTTAAGCATTTCAGAACTCCACTTCCAAAGCTCAAGTGAATGCTCCTTATTGTACGATTCCTCGGAGGATGCTGCCTCTTTAGGTCCATCCCAATATGTTTCACTCTGTACAGAGGATTGTGCAGTCGATCGGATTCAACAGGGTCAGCCAATATACTGCGACTTGCGTAACGAGGAGCTGGCATTCCGGTTTTCTTGCTCAAATCATGAGTATCGATGCTTACGACGACGATACGTCCGTTTTCTTGAAGGTGATTTAGCAATAACCGCACCAGCATGAAGTGACCCAGATGATTCACGCCAAAAGTGGCTTCAATACCATCGGCAGTCATTTGTGTACCTTGCACAAATTGAGTTCCGGCATTGCAGACAATGACATGAAGTGGAGGAAGTTCCGCCTTTGAAAACTGCTCGACAAAGTGGTGAATAGATAAGCTTGACGATAAGTCCAAAACCATCGCTGAGATATTAGCATTTCCAGTAATCCGGATCAACTCATTAGCTGCTTCGTTGCCTCTATGTTGACTGCGTGCAGCAATTATGACATGCCATTCATATGAAGCACTAGCAATAACTTGGGCTGCTTCAAACCTACGCAGTACACCATCTCCTTGAGATTGCAAACCCGTTGTCCTTGTAACTAAATGTCTAATTGTTGTGTTATTTAGAATGCTACTATCATAATTCATCAAATAATTTACTTATTGGCTCATCGAGACTTTTTATTGCGCCATCATGTATAGCGATAGAGCTGCTAGACCTCCATACGTAACCCTGCCCTTAGCTTTAAAAGGGAGCGTATTTACCTGCTACCTGTTTATTCTACTAACCTGCCCGTTAGTTGAACAAAAACAGACGATCACTTTGATCAGCTGCTTTCTTAATTTTATTGAGCTATCGTGTGTCCCGTTAGCTTAATGAGAGAACCATGTTTTTTTACTAGTAAGGCCCACTTAATCTCAGGTTTATCTCCTACTAGGGTTATCATTCGCTCCTCCCAGAACTTCAATGTTTTCCTTTATCCAAGAACGCAACTTATCAGCATAGAAAGAGCGTTCATCTGGATCGGACTGAGAACCCTTTGTCAGATAAAGTTGATCATTCACATATCTAGGGTAAACATGGAGATGATAATGCCACACGTCTTGATTGCCAGCAGGCTCATTATGTTGCCGCGTAGATATCCCATCACATCCATATGTACTTTTCATTGCAAATGCTGTTAGCTGAGCCGCGCGGTGAATTTCAACAGCGTAATCCGCAGGGAGTTCAAAGATGTTCTCGAAATGTTGATTAGGAACAACAAGAACATGTCCTTTATTGTTTGGCCACCATTTGCTCGCTATAAATGCCGTTACCTTTTCATTCTGATAGATGATTTCCCTTTGTTTTGTTCCCTGATTAGGTCGCTCGATACCCCAAACACGACAAAATGGACATTCGTATCCTTCGGGCTTATGTGAAAATGATGCTGTCATCTTTCACTTTCAACTCCTTTAATATTTCTCCAACCAGCTATTAGACGCAGAGCAACTTCTGTTCGTTGCGTTATTCTCCCCGTTAGCATAGCACCAGGCAGGACATATGTACCAAGCAACTTATTTGGTGAGCATGTAAAAAGGAGCTGCTTTACGGCAGCTCGTGTTTCTGGTGTAGACTTCCTTATTGAACTATCGTACCCGTTTGTTCAGCAATGAGAAACAATCTACTTCGAAATATATGTTTGATGTTTGATTGTAAACTCGGGCTTATTTACGAAGTCCGCATAGTTTACGGCTCCGTTAAACTCCAAATAAGCCTGATAGCGAAAGCGAACACTTGGCTGTGTAATCAAATCGAGAACTCTATCCTTCGCTACCCAACGGCTGTCGGTTGTTTCTTCAGAGAAAGATAATAATTCCCCACCAATAGGCTGACATACGAAATCAAATCCAAGTTGAGTAGGAACATCAGTCACGCCGTCATACCATTTCTGTATCCCTGTATTCGAATAGACACCAACTAAACTGCCAACAGAAACATCAATTCCGCTTTCCTCTTTGATTTCACGAATCAAACCATGTATCAGATTTTCTCCAACTTCAACTTGTCCACCAGGGTAAACCCAACCACCGTCACGAGTTTTTACTAAAAGTATATTTCCTTGCCCATCTTCTACAAATCCACCTGTGGCTATTATATGTGTTGGAAATGGCATATTACGACCTCCAATAAGATAATACAAGAACCTTGCAACAGGAAAACCCATCCATGTCCTTATTCTACATATGAACACCTGAACCTTTTTTGACTTAACGAGTTAGATAAAAACAATAGTAGAGGCAGCTGCATCCGAAACAGCGAATTTCAGCATTCTTGATCCTTCCTTAGACAGAGCATCTAGCTCTTGTTGAGTAAGCTTACGAAATGGTTTTATATGTATTTCAGCTCCATTACTCCGGCTCGTCAACTTCCAGGTCCAGGCGACAAAGCCGTCGATTAGAAAGGTAGCACGGATGATGCCATTCGAGGCGCACCGTATTCCTTATATCCCAAACGCTTCATTAAGACATCCCATGCTTTTGAAATACGAGCGATATCCCATCCCGATTCAAGAATTGGCCCTGAAAAACCAAATCCAGGAACGGAAGGAATGACTAGGTGAAACGCTTGGGTCGGGTCACCGCCGTGATTGCGCGGATCGCTGAGCGGACCGATGAGTTCCAAGAACTCGACAATTGAGCTAGGCCATTAATCCAACGATACCCCATATTTCCAGCCAGCTTCACCTAACTTTTCCGGCCAACGAGTCCGAGATAAACGATACGACTTTCCCTGTGGAGCGTGCGTATCCGTCAGCTGCATGAATCGCCCCTTGCTCATGACGAGTTAATATATGCTTAAAGTCAGGAAAGTCAACCATCGCATCATAAATGTAGAGCACATTGCCTCCCGGATATCCAAATACGCATTCGGTACCTTCAGCTAGCAAACTACGCAACAGCGCTTCCGATCCTGTTATCATTGTTTCATTAACTTCACCCTGTTCTCCCATTTCATGTTCCTCCTTTGTAAAATAAATAAACCCCTTTCGCCCCCCGACAGTTTACAACGGCCGAAGGGACGAAAGAGGTTCTTTCGCGGTACCACCCTGGTTTACCGGCAACCTTACGATTCCGGTCTCATGAAGTAAGGTTTCACCTTACCTTCAGCACGATAACGTGTGCCACTCCGTTTGAGTCTACTCATCGAATCAAGCGGGATCCGACTTTCTCTCAAAAGCTCCGAGACGACATCATACAAAGGATTATGGCAAAGGTTTCAGCAGTTCCTTTGCTCTCTGGGCATAAGTGTCTTCGTACTTTTTTCTCTTCATCGCTTATTTATTTACAAATAAAAAAACCTCTCGCCCTCCCACAGCAAAAGCCGTGAAGGGACGAAAGGGATCTTCCGTGGTACCACCCAGGTTTACCGGCAACCTTACGATTCCGGCCTCATGAAGTAAGGTTTCACCTTACCTTCAGCACGATAACGTGTGCTATTCCGTTTGAGTCTACTCATCGAAATCAAGCGGGATCCGACTTTCTCTCAAAAGCTCCGAGACGACATCATACAAAGGATTATGGCAAAGGTTTCAGCAGTTCCTTTGCTCTCTGAACACAAGAGCCCTTGTATTTTCTTCTCATCATTGCTATTTGTGAGGAACAGTATATCACAGATAGTTTGAATTTAGAAGTGCAATACGGCTGGCTCGGCCACTTAGCCTTATAGACGTGTTCGCGGAGTTCACTTCTCAGCTACTGACTTTCTATGTAGCTTATTGCAAGTGGCGGAGGTCTTAACGTTTACATCAATGCATAATGTATTGATCCAGAAACGTATTCCGAAACTTCCCTATTGGATCGTATCGAAGTAGCAATTGACGGAAATCCGCTAACCGCGCATACCGAGCTTGTATTATTTCCGACTCCATCGTAAACAGTTTCGCCCAATGTGGACGTGCTCCAAACGGTTCGAGTTCACGTTCTACAAGCGGAAGTAACTGGCGCACGCTCTCCCAATCCGGCTTCCATGTAAAATGAAAACCAACACTGTCTTGTCGGTAGCATGGGCTCATCCAGTGGGTATCCGAGGCAATGGTTCGTATCTCGGAGATGAAAAGCAGAGGCGCAATTCTATCACGCAGTTTACCTAGCGCACGCAACGCTTCGACCGCATGCCGCCTTGGAACGAAATATTCACTTTGCAGTTCGTTGCCCGCGCTAGGAGTAAATTCCATGCGAAAATGAGGCAACCGTTCATACCATGGTCCAGGTGCGCCTAACTGCTCGCTACAGTTCACCACAGATTGGCCAGGTACCATATGCCGTTTTTCCAGAGCTGGTAAAGCCCCGAAGAAATCGGAAGATGCCTCTTCCTCCCCGTTTATTCCCAACTTTCGTTTTACCCACACTTGATTGAATATGGGCTCTGCCCAATTCGTAAACAAGCTGACACTGTATGCGGAAGATAAAATTTCGTCTATGCCATGATCCAGTGCAGAAAAAGGAAGACGATCATATACGGTCTGACTTACCTGAAACGAGGGTACTAAATCCAGTTTAAGCTTTGTGACGACTCCAAGTCCGCCCAGTCCGACAACCGCCCCATCGAACTCGGGATCTATCCCGCGTGTGAGTACCTTTACTTCTCCATCCGATTTCATTAGCTCGATAGCACGTACAGAAGACGCCAGGCTTGCATTAAGATCGCCCGAGCCGTGCGTGGCTGTCGCCACGGCACCAGCCACGCTGATGTGCGGCAGCGATGCTAAATTATGCAACGCGTAACCATGATCATTTAAATAGCGGCACAGATCGCCATACCGAATGCCACCCTCGACGGTTACGGATCTCTGTACACGGTCGAGATCGATTACCCGACTCATCTTTCGAAGCGAAAGATGGCTGCCCCCGGTGTCGGCAATTCCGTTAAAAGAGTGCCGCGAGCCAAGCACGCGTATGCTTGTGCGGCTAACTACTAGGTCCTTAACCTCTTCTAGACTTTTAGGCTCAAGCAGCTCCATCGAACAGTAGCGATAATTCCCGGCCCAGTTCAGCTTATCTCCCATTTGAACTCTCCTATTTAATATGCTAATTTTTGTCTTGAATCTATTGAAATTGGTTTACCTGAATGTCCAAATACTCCTTTATTCTGTCAAACTGAATCGGTACTCATAAACTTTGACAAACGCAGGCTTTCGCACATTTACATTTTTTTTCAGTACTTTACAGGGAATCAACTTAAAACTAGGTATTCGGCATAACGTCCCGCTTTCCTGCCCGTTAGCTTAATGAAATATGGAAAAATAGTTAGATACTAAACTAATTGGAAACCTGAACATGTTCTTGTCTTTGGCTCGGGAGAAGAACTTGTACCGATAAAACAAAAACCAGCTAATGTTTGTCAAGCACCCGGGCTTGGATAATTTAGAGTTTGCTGGTATAGTTATTTACAGTACAGCAAAGAAACCCTCCG
>NZ_JBNNUS010000018.1:0-72653 GCF_050279985.1 Paenibacillus sp. NPDC093718 | reverse complement strand
ATGGTACTTGGACCGAAGGGTCCCGGGAGAGTAGGACGTCGCCAAGCGAACAACCATAAAGACCGTTATCGAGTCATCGATAACGGTCTTTTCCTATATTCAATAACATGTGTTTACGAAATCGAGGACTATCCCGTACCGGGTTGGGTGATACTAAACGACAACGATTCATTGTCCCTAGGATGATGCCTCAAGAGTAAGCATATTGGCAGACAGGCTTTAACCTGGGTAAGTCTCCATTTAATAGAAGTAACCCGGTCTGTTTGTCCATTCCAAAGAGACAGGATAACGCGCTGGATGGATACTTGCGAACTTCGAGGAAAGGGCGGATTTCAATCCTTGACAGCCTATGGGCCCTTTGCTAAGATGGCAATAATATATTTCTGAAAATACTTGAAAATGCCGTCCGGTCCAGCTCTGACAGTAGTTGTAGTCCGCAGGAAGACGACAAAAAGGAGGAATAACCCAGGTGTGGGAAGATAAGTTTAGCAAGGAAGGCTTCACTTTTGACGATGTATTGTTGGTTCCTAGAAAATCCGAGGTGCTTCCAAAAGAAGTAGATGTTAGCACCAAATTGAGCGAGCATGTAAAATTGAATATCCCGCTCATCAGTGCAGGAATGGACACCGTAACGGAAGCTCCTTTGGCAATTGCCATTGCTAGAGAAGGCGGAATCGGCATTATTCATAAAAATATGACCGTTGAACAACAGGCAGAAGAGGTAGATCGGGTTAAACGTTCGGAAAGTGGTGTTATTACGAATCCGTTCTCACTCCATGCTGACCATCTTGTATCCGATGCAGAGAAACTCATGAGTAAGTTCCGGATTTCCGGCGTACCGATCGTAGATAAGAACAATAAGCTGATCGGGATTTTGACGAATCGTGATCTTCGTTTTGTTCATGACTACAATACGGTAATTAGTGAAGTGATGACCAGTGAGAATCTGGTGACAGCTCCGGTCGGAACGACTCTTCAGGATGCCGAAATGATTCTGCAGAAGCATAAGATTGAGAAACTTCCTTTGGTTGACGAAGATAATGTTCTTAAAGGACTTATCACGATTAAAGATATTGAGAAAGCGATTCAGTTCCCTAGAGCTGCGAAGGACGCTCAGGGACGCCTGCTTGTAGGTGCAGCGATCGGAATTTCCAAAGATACCTTCGAAAGAGCAGAAGCTCTTGTGAAAGCTGGTGTAGACGTCATTACTGTTGACTCTGCCCACGGTCACCACATCAATATCATTGATTCCGTTCGCAAATTGCGTGAAGTGTATCCGGATCTGACGATTATCGCTGGTAACGTGGCTACAGGCGAGGGTACAAGAGAGCTTATCGAAGCCGGTGCATCCGTCGTTAAAGTCGGAATCGGGCCGGGATCGATCTGTACGACTCGTGTCATTGCCGGGATTGGCGTACCGCAAATTACAGCGATCTATGATTGTGCAACGGTCGCTAAGGAATACGGAGTGCCGATTATCGCAGATGGCGGCATCAAATATTCCGGTGAAATTACTAAAGCGATCGCAGCCGGAGCAAGTGCCGTTATGCTGGGCAGCATGTTTGCTGGTACGGAGGAAAGCCCAGGCGAAGCTGAGATCTATCAAGGACGCCGTTTCAAGGCTTACCGCGGTATGGGTTCCCTTGCTGCTATGAAACAAGGCAGTAAAGACCGTTACTTCCAAGATGATGACAAGAAATTGGTTCCGGAAGGCATCGAGGGTCGTGTTGCTTACAAAGGGCCTTTGGCAGATACCATTCATCAGCTGATCGGTGGATTACGTTCCGGTATGGGCTATTGCGGTACGCAAAACCTGGAGGAACTGCGGAATGACACCCAGTTTATCCGGATCTCTGGTGCAGGATTGCGCGAAAGCCATCCGCATGATATTCAAATTACCAAAGAAGCACCTAACTATTCCTTGTAATTCACTCGAAAGAACAAGGATGAACAACATATGTCATTTATTTCCTGGACAAGCTGGATGAAATTCATCTAGCTTGTCTTTTTTTGATACCCCCCCTATGATAGAATAGAACAAGTTAATGACTTATTGAGAATTAGAGGGGAGTAATTCCATTGATAGACAAGTCTGTAAAGAAGAATAAGCGACAACGCATTCAAAGAACGCTCGCATCCTTGATGCTGTTTAATATACTATGTTTCTCTGCTGCACCTGCGGTTTCACTCGCGGCGCCTAATATGCTGGCAACAGCGGATACGACGAAAGCGACAGAGGACAAAGCGACAACTGAGAAGGCCACAACGAATAATGCGAAGCCGGATAAAGTGCCATCCATTGATCAGCTTGGATTGGAAGTAAGCTCTGCGGTATTGATAGAGCCATCTACAGGCCAAGTGTTGTTATCTATTAATGCTGACCAGGCATTGCCGCCGGCGAGCATGACCAAGATGATGACGGAATATATCGTTGCAGAAAAAGTAAAGCAAGGCGAATTAGCATGGGATGACGTGGTTACTGTAAAAGAGAACGCATCAAAAACCGTGGGATCTCGGATATTTTTGGCTGAGGGAGATCAACATACAGTGGAAGAGCTTTACATAGCCATGGCTGTCGGGTCGGCGAATGATGCGACGGTAGCATTGGCTGAACATGTGGCTGGTTCCGAGGCAGAGTTTGTTACCATGATGAATGATACGGCGAAAAAGATGGGGCTGAAGACGGCTTTTTTCATTAATTCCACAGGCCTGAGCCGTGCAGATATGCCAGAGAAATATCGTCCTGAGGAGGATAAGGAAACGGTAATGTCGGCAATGGATACCGCTCTACTTGCCAAATATATCGTAGAGGATCATCCTGATTTTGCGAGATTCACAGCCATTCAATCTCACAAGTTCCGGCCGCGTGACACGAATCCGATTATCAACTACAACTGGATGCTTGAGGCCAATAAGAGTATTACAAACTTCAAGGCTTATGCTTATGAAGGTTTAGATGGATTAAAAACAGGCCATACCAATGCAGCCAAATATTGTTTTGCCGGAACTGCTGAACGTGACGGCATGCGTTTGATTAGCGTTGTAATGGGTACGAAATCTGAAGGTGCCCGTTTTAAAGAGACCAAAAAAGTCCTTGATTACGGCTTTGACAACTTCGAAGTGAAGGAAGTTCAAGCTGCCGGAGCAACCGTAGAAGGCTTTGAAACCGTCGAAGTGAAGAAGGGCAAAGGCAAAGCAGCTGGGCTCGTAACCGATAAAGCCCTCACTTTTGTTGTACCGAAAGGTTCAAACGGCAAGAATATTACCTTTGAAGCCAAACTGGACTCCTCCAGCATGACAGCTCCTGTCGCTAAGGATACGAAGGTGGGCACGGTAACCTACACATATAAAATAGAAGGCATGAAGGAAGCCCAAACCGAAACGGTGAATCTAATCACTGCGGAAGAAGTTGAGAAGGCAGGCTGGTTCAGTTTGTTCCTGCGGGCGATTGGAGACTTTTTTGCCGATTTGTTTGATTCCATCAAAAATCTTTTTTAACAGCCGATAAATTCCGAGTAAATGGGTTGTGTATTTGATTTTGATGCGGTAAAATATCAAGTTAGATTCATTGCAAGCATGCACCTATACGGGTACAGACCATATCGCCAGGGAATGCTGTAATGGCGATGAGATACAACATATATTCGGGAGGCTAGGGGACATGGAAACAGGAACATCAACTGTAAAAAGAGGTATGGCGGAAATGCAAAAAGGCGGCGTCATTATGGACGTCATGAATGCGGAACAAGCAAAGATCGCTGAAGCTGCCGGCGCAACGGCAGTTATGGCACTGGAGCGCGTTCCTTCCGATATTCGCGCTGCTGGGGGAGTAGCACGGATGGCTGATCCAACCATCGTTGAGGAAGTCATGAAAGTTGTATCCATTCCAGTTATGGCCAAAGCTCGTATCGGTCATTACGTCGAGGCAAAAGTACTCGAATCTCTTGGCGTGGATTATCTCGACGAGAGTGAAGTGCTGACACCGGCGGATGAAGTGTTCCATATCGATAAATGGGATTTCACGGTACCGTTCGTATGCGGCGCAAAGGACCTTGGCGAAGCGCTGCGTCGTATTGGTGAGGGTGCATCCATGCTCCGTACGAAAGGCGAGCCGGGAACAGGTAATATCGTGGAAGCCGTTCGCCATATGCGCCTCATCAACAGTCAAATCCGTAAAGTTCGCAACATGTCGAAGGACGAGCTGTATGCGGAAGCGAAGAACCTCGGTGTTTCCTATGACCTCCTGAAGGGCATTCATGAGACGGGCAAGCTCCCTGTCGTTAACTTTGCAGCTGGCGGCGTGGCAACACCTGCTGATGCGGCATTGATGATGCATTTAGGCGCTGACGGCGTCTTTGTTGGATCCGGTATTTTCAAATCGGACAGCCCTGAAAAATTTGCTCGTGCGATTGTTGAAGCGACTACGCATTATGATGATTATAAATTGATTGCTGAAGTATCCAAGAACCTGGGTACTCCGATGAAAGGCATCGAGATATCCAAGCTTAGTCCGGCTGAGCGCATGCAGGATCGCGGCTGGTAAGAGAGAAGGGGTAACATGAAGGTCGGCGTACTGGCACTTCAGGGTGCCGTTGCAGAGCATATTCGAAGCATAACGCTTGCTGGTGCCGAGGGAGTGCCGATCAAGAAGGTCGAGCAGTTGCACGGCATTGACGGCTTGATTATTCCTGGCGGTGAGAGCACCACCATCGGCAAGCTGATGCGGAAGTATGATTTTATGGATGCGATACGTCAGTTCTCAGCCCAGGGCAAACCGATATTCGGAACATGCGCCGGACTGATCGTGCTGGCTGAGCGAATTCAAGGCGACGAAGAGGTTCACTTGAAGCTGATGGACATCACGGTGGCGCGGAACGCATTTGGACGTCAGCGTGAAAGCTTCGAGACCGATTTGCCTGTAAAAGGTATCGAAGAAACGGTACGAGCTGTCTTTATCCGTGCGCCGCTTATTCTGGAAGTGGGTGCGGGCGTTGAGGTCTTGTCTACTTATAAAGATGAGATCGTCACAGCCAGACAAGGGCATCTGCTCGCAGCTTCGTATCATCCGGAGCTAACCGACGATTACCGACTTCATCAATATTTTGTGGAGATGGTTCGATCCCGGTCTACGGCACCACAGACGTAATAGTTACAGTAGAAGACATCTTGACTCTTTGGCGGTATGTGGGAGTCGAGTTGTCTTTTTCGCTGAAATACAATAAGATGTATCGTATGTAATAACGTACAATGCAGCCTTGTCCCAAGGCCTTTTTATCAACATATAGGGCAGCTGCTTCGATATACTTGATGGATGTTTTACTTTAGGAGGGTTTCCCGTGTTAGACGTAAAAATATTGCGCAGCGAGTACAGTCGTGTAGAAGAAGCGCTGAAGAATCGAGGCAAATCGCTCGATCTGATTGCGGATTTTCCTAAGCTTGACGCCCGGCGCCGGGAATTGCTGCAGGAAAGCGAAAGTTTGAAGAATCGCCGCAACACCGTGTCGGCTGAAGTAGCCAAACTGAAGAAGAATCGTGAGAATGCAGATGATCTGATACTGGAAATGCGACAAGTGTCAGACCAGATTAAAGCGATGGATGAGGAAGTTCGTGAGCTGGAAGCCAGCATATCCGAGCTTACTTTGGCGATTCCGAATATCCCTCATGAGAGTGTGCCGGTAGGCGCTTCGGAGGAGGAGAACGTGGAAATTCGCCGCTGGGCGGAGCCAAAAGCTTTCGATTTCGAGCCTAAGGCCCACTGGGAGCTTGCTCAGAATCTGAGTATTTTGGATTTTGAAGCAGGTGCGAAGGTAACGGGTTCACGGTTTACGTTCTATAAAGGTTTAGGTGCTCGTCTTGAGCGTGCCTTGATCAGTTTCATGATGGATCTGCACAGCGACAAACACGGCTATGAAGAAATGCTGCCTCCATATATCGTCAACCGGGACAGCTTGTACGGAACAGGACAGCTGCCTAAATTCGAAGAGGATTTATTCAAGATTAGCGATACCGACTATTACCTAATCCCAACCGCTGAGGTTCCTGTAACGAACTACCATCGCGAGGAAATCTTAAATAGCGAGGATCTGCCTAAATATTACGTGGCGTACAGCTCCTGTTTTCGTTCGGAAGCCGGCGCGGCAGGACGCGACACACGGGGACTTATTCGTCAGCATCAGTTCAACAAGGTTGAGATGGTGAAAATTGTACATCCGGAAACATCGTTTGATGAGCTTGAGAAGATGACGGCGGATGCGGAGCGCGTGCTTCAGCTGCTGAATCTTCCTTATCGCGTCATGGCTCTCTGTACTGGGGATATGGGCTTTGGATCCATGAAGACATACGATCTGGAAGTTTGGCTTCCGGAGAGCGGCGTATATCGTGAAATCTCCTCATGTTCGAATATCGGGGACTTCCAGGCGCGCCGTGCCAACATTCGCTTCCGTCCGGAACCGAAGAGCAAGCCGGAATTTGTCCACACCTTGAATGGTTCCGGGCTTGCGGTAGGACGCACCGTTGCTGCGATTCTGGAGAATTATCAACAGGCTGATGGATCCGTCGTTATTCCTGAAGTACTTCGCCCATACATGGGAAACGTTAGTATCATCGAACAGAAAAAATGAGTTGATAAAACAGTTTGTCTTGTGGTATAATGATTTTTGCACGTGATTCATTTGCATGGATCATTACCACGTGGAGAGGTACCGAAGCGGTCATAACGGGGCGGTCTTGAAAACCGTTAGGGTGCAAGCCCACATGGGTTCGAATCCCATCCTCTCCGCCATACATAATCAAACGCAAACCGTTTCCTTAGGGAAACGGTTTTTTTGTTCTTTTTTTATAAAAAATCATTGCATGTTCTTCCCTTCAATAGGTTTCTGCTTTATGGAGGGTGCTGTATAAAACATCCCCTGTTATCGCAATTTATAGAGAAGGGGAGGTGTGAACATGAACTCAGAACTGAATGTCGATCAGTCGACGCTGGTCAATGCCTGGCAGGAAAGGCTGCCCACCATATTAAAGCCGGGAGATCGCGCAGAAGTGGCTGCAGACGAAGGGGATCCGAACGCCATCCGCATTCACATTGATGCAGCAGGTCGCCAGGAGTATTCATTTGATTTTCAATGCACGTATGTGGATTCACGGGAAGTGAAGGTCGATTTGGTCGATGTAGAGCGTGATGGCGCAACGACGGATGAGCGCAATGAGAACATTCAGGGCATGGTTGGCGATTATACGCGCCATATCCATGAGTGTGCCCAAACACTGCAGCAAATCACGCATCATTAGTTCCATAAATGAGGGAGACAGTTTCCATACTGTCCATCTTGGTATGGACATCAAAGGCAGGATAGCGTAAGACATTGTTGTGATCCATGAAATGGAGGGCTATCAGATGAGCAAACCTAAAGCGATTCCGGTACCGGAAGCACAGGAGCAGCCGAAGCAGCGCAAGGATCATGACCGTGGCGGTCAGGAGCCGCTGTCAGGCTCTCACAGAGCGAAGATCCGTAAACAGGATGGACATTTCAATCCGGAGGGCTAGAAGCCTGTAGGAGCAAATACTGAGAGGCTAGAAAGCAAGAATCGAGGGAACTTCCTGTAATACGACAGGAAGTTCTTTTTTTCGTTATGAAACCTTTTGCGTCCAACTTGCGTATTAGTGTTCAAGTGTAATATTTTGGGGCCCCACCTTATTCGCATGTTAAGAAGTTTGAAATTAAGATGGATGGAAAAAGAAAGGAAATAAATTTTCAGCAAATATTCCAGAAAGTGTTTCTCATTTTGGTTAAATGGTTTATGATTAGAAGGTCTGTTATTTTTTTGATGTTAGAGGGGAGAGAAATTTTAATGAACAAGAAGTTTGCAGCTATTATGCTGACACTGCTGCTCACAGTGACAGTTGTATTATCCGGCTGCGCCAAAAAAGAAGAGCCTAAGGCAGCAATGACCAACGCTGCTACGAACGCGATGAAGATGACATCCTACGAAATGAAGAGTAAATTTGTCATTGAAGACCTTCAAGTTAACATACCTGCAGTTGAAGGCGATCCAAGTGTAACTCAAGCGATGACCATGCTGAAGAATGCTGAGGTTACGCTGGATGGTATCTACCAAGCTGAGCCAATGCAAACTGAGATGAACATGGGTATCAATCTGAAGGGTGACATGGCGATGTCCTTCAACATTGATATGGTCATGACTAAAGAGAAAATCTACATTAAAGTTCCAAGCATTCCAATGATGCCATTCCCAGAGGACGTTGTTGGCAAGTTCCTCATGATGGACATGAAAGAGCTTGCTGAGCAATCCGGTGAAACGTTTAGCCCAGAAAGCTTGGATACTGAGAAGTCCCAGAAATTCGTTAACGAAATCCTTGAAGCCTTGCTGAGCGAGTATGACCAAGCGAAATACTTCAAAGAGATCAATGTTAAAGATGCTGGCCTTCCAGAAGGCGTGGATGCAAAACAAGTCGTTCAATTCTTTGTAACCAATGATAACCTGAATGAAGCATTGGATATTATGGTAAACAAGGTTGCACCTAAGGTTGTTGATATTGCAGCAAAAGACGAGTACCGCGAATTGCTGGGTCTGACCCAAGAAGATATCGACGCTGCTAAAGCTGAAGTATCTAACGTCAACCAAGACGAATTCAAAGCGGGCTTGGAAGAGATGCAGAAGTATCTGAAGATCAACACATTCAACATCAACACGGCTATCGATAAAAAGAATTTCCCTGCGTACCAGGATGTTGTGTTGAACGTTGATTTCAACGATCCAGAAACCAAAGAGAACGTGAAGTTGGCTGTGAAGGGTAGCACCCAATACAACAACATCAACGGAAAACAAGAGTTCAAAATCGGTATTCCAAAAGATGCGGATGTCATCACGATGGAGCAATTTGAGGAATCCATGAGCCAAATGGGCACTTATTAATATTATTCATCGCAGACAACAAAACCCGGCCGTCATGGCCGGGTTTTTACGTTGTTATACTTATACTCTACATAATGATCATAGTTTCCCGCGCAAACGTCGGAAGAACTGAGTGAGCAGTGATGCGCATTCTTCCTGCAGCACGCCCTCAACCACGTTAGTTCGGTGATTAAAACGCGGCTCTTGAAGCAAATTCATCAGTGTTCCGGCACAACCGGCTTTGGGATCACCAGTGCCATAGATCAGCTGTGGGACCCGGGATTGGACGATAGCTCCTGCACACATGGGACAGGGCTCGAGCGTCACGTATAATCGGCAGTCCAGCAGCCGCCATGCTCCAAGATACTGGCTTGCCTCGCGGATAGCTACCATCTCGGCATGAGCCGTACCATCATAAGTCGTTTCACGCAAATTGTAACCACGGCCAATAATCTCATCGCCCCGAACGATGACAGCACCAATCGGAACTTCACCGAGCTCTTCGGCTTTCCGTGCTTCCGCAATGGCTTCTCTCATCCAGTGTTCATGATTATCGTTATCCACAGCCAGTGGGTCTATTGAATTTGATATCAAACTAAAGTCTCCTTTCACAGCCCGTTAAAACCCTGTATTTATACCCAATGTTCAACGAACATTTATTCGTTTGTTAACATGTTGTGGACAGAATTGTGGATAAGTAAAATATTATACACAAAGTTATGCACATTATCCCCAGATAAGTTGTGTATTTGTGCGCAATCTGTGGATAGGTTGTTTATTTTACCGGGAATGGCCTCTTATATTGTAAGGATTCCTTATTTCAATAGCAATGCGATTGTGGAAAAAAGCATATAGACATCAAGCCCCTTGTCTTTTCAAACGTTCGTGATCAAGGTATCATGAGGGTATTAGATTCGCAAGTCGTCTATGTGACAGCAGAAAGGTGAAGATGCCACTTGTCGATTAAGACGAAATTATCGATGATCATGTCCATATCGGTATTATTTATTCTTCTGCTCAACATTACGTTGAACTATTACACGACCCAGGAAAATTTGCAGCAGGATAGTGAAACGAAGATGGTGATGGCCGCTACTCAGATCGCCATTACGGTCCAGCAAACCGGCTTTAGTTCTGCATATGTGGATAACATATTCGGTGATATGCTGAAGGTGGCCGCGGTCAATGCGGCAAAAGCTTTAGATCCGGATATTAACAATATAACCAATCAGCAATTGGTGGAATTGAGTAAGGAGATCGGCGTCACCCACATTTCATTATTGGTCCGGACGAATGATGATATCGTTGTTGCCCGGTCCTCCTCTCAAGATGAAATCGGCCTCTCAACAAAGAACTGGGGGTACTGGCATACGGCTTTTCAAGAATTGTTCCAGTATGGTAAAGTCGTATCCGTTTCCGAGGGTCAGCGAGCCGATCATTTTTGGTCAGGACCGTTTGAATTCTCCACATCCAATCCCGAATTCATTGATAAATGGGGATACTATTACGATAGCAAGCGCAATTATATCATTGATCCCTACATAAGGAATTCGAATATCAAGGACTTTGTGAAGATAACAAGCCCGGATACGGTTGTGAAGGAAACGTTGAAGTCGAATCCGCGGATATTGGAAGTAACAGGCATCAACCCTGAAACGTTTGGCAATGAATATATGAGAGAAGATGGAACGGATGACGTTCACCACAAGCTTCGCAATCGACCGATTACATTCGGCACCTATGACTATGGGAGCCTGGACCAAGATGCCGAAGCTGTGCAGAGGGCTGTTTCTACCGGCGATAATGTGGTTTTTGTCAGTACCATCAATAATAAGAAGGTGCTAAAAAGCTTCATCCCTATCGTATCCGAGAATAAACCGACCAGTGTCATTAGTGTCGTTATGGATTATGAAGCCATCTCCTCCGTGATGAGGGAGCAGATGATCAGTCTTGTGGCGATCTCATTGGTTTTATTGGAAATTGTCATATTCGGCAGTTATATTGTTGCAGGGTATTTTACTAAGCCGATTCAGGCTATCCTTGGCACTGTAAACGATGTCTCGGATGGTCACTTTGATCGAAGGCTGGAGGTAAGCAGCCGGGACGAGCTGGGGCAGCTTGCGGGTCGAATCAATGCGATGACACGTAATCTGGGTAACTATACGAGCCAGTTGAAGCAAATGGTCGATGAGAATCAATCCGTTAAGGAATATCTGGAGTCGGTCATTAATCAGACAGCCGACGCCATTCATACAACCGATACCCATGAACGGGTTATTAGTGTAAATAAAGCGTTTGAGCAATTATATGGTTGGAAGGCGCACGAAGTGGTTGGACGGAAGCCTGCACTTGTCCCTCCGGCTAAAGAGGAAGAAGAAAAGGAACGCATCCGCCGCCTGCGGGCCGGAGAACGGCTTCCTCCAGTGGAGACGGTCCGCCTTCATAAAGATGGAAGCGCTATTGAGGTCAGCATCAGTACCTCGCTGGTGCGCGATGAGAACGGTGAGGTTACTTCCATGATTAGCGTGTCTCGGGATGTGACGGAACGCAATCGCATCGAGGAGCTGCTGCGTCGTTCGGAGAAGCTCAATACCGTTGGCCAGCTGGCTGCCGGCGTTGCTCATGAGATCCGGAATCCGCTGACGACCCTTCGTGGATTTCTGCAGCTTCAACAGCAGACCCACAAGGTCAATCCGGATCATATTGATCTGATGCTGTCGGAGCTGGATCGAATTAATCTGATTGTCAGTGAATTTCTGATATTAGCGAAGCCGCAGGCGATTCATTTCCAAGAGAGGGATGTCCGAGTCATCATGAGAGATGTCATTTCATTCCTCGACAGCCAAGCCCATTTGTACAGCATCGAGTTCAAATTGAAGTTTACTGAAGCACTAACCTACGTACACTGTGAAGAGAACCAGCTCAAGCAGGTGTTCATCAATCTGCTCAAGAATGCGATAGAAGCGATGCCGGATGGGGGCAGGATCTGGATTGAGCTTTCAAGGCCGAAGGGTGAATGGGTACAAATCGACATTCGGGACGAAGGACAAGGCATTCCGGAGGATCTGATGCCGCATCTTGGCGAACCGTTTATCACGAATAAGGAGACGGGCACAGGACTCGGATTGATGGTAAGCCAGCGTATTATTCAGGGCCACCGGGGTATGATGGAAATCGAGAGTGAAGTAGGAGCAGGAACGAAGGTGAGTATAGTTCTGCCTGCGGTTCAGCGGAATGCAATTGAGTGATAAGCAAGAAGTAGTTACAGATAAGGGGATGGCATCTTGAGAATCAATAAATTTATCAGTGAAACGGGATATTGCTCACGGCGTGAAGCGGACAAGCTGGTGGAGAGCGGGAAGGTTACCATTAATGGCGTGGTGGCAGTCCTGGGAAGCCAGGCAGAAGAAGGAGACGATGTCCGGATTCAGGGAAAGCCGCTTCAAGATAAGAAGAAGCATGTGTATATTGCTCTTAATAAGCCGGTCGGGATTACAAGCACCACCGAACCGCATATTAAGGGCAATATTGTAGACTTCGTAGGCCATAAGGAGCGTATTTTTCCTATCGGTCGATTGGATAAGGACTCTGAGGGACTGATCCTGCTGACGAATGATGGGGATATCGTCAATAAGATCCTTCGCTCCGAGGGGAAACATGAGAAAGAATACATTGTGACGGTGGATCGCCCGGTAACGGAATCCTTCCTTAGCGGGATGTCCAGCGGCGTCAAGATTTTAGGTGAGATGACGCTGCCCTGTGAGGTCACTCGAATGTCCGAGCGCGTGTTCCGAATCATTCTGACGGAGGGGAAAAATCGTCAAATCCGCAGAATGTGCAGCGCTTTTGGTTATGAGGTCCGAAAGTTACAGCGAATTCGGATTATGAATATCCGTCTCGGCAGTCAGCGCATCGGCGCTTGGCGTGATCTTAACGAGAAGGAGAAGGAAGAGCTTGGTCGGCTGCTGAACTATAGGCTCGAGTAGCAGGCTGAAATACATCTATAACCCTAAACAAAAACAACTGATGGGATCTGGAGACCAGATGCATCGGTTGTTTATTGTGTGTTATAGTCTGTAGGGACCGTTCCCTTTTGAGTTATTCATTCACGCTGGTAAAGGTCGCACTATCCTGGTATTTACGTATAATGGATACCTCGACTCTGCGGTTCTTCGCTCGTCCAGCAGCGGTGTTGTTATCGGCAATCGGGTGGTATTCACCATAACCGATCGGCATGAACCGTTTAGGATCCAATTCCGAGTTGGCGAGCAGAATCTTCATGAACTGCAAGGCACGATCCGAGCTTAGATCCCAGTTCGACGGATATCGGCTGTTCGAGATAGGCACATTGTCCGTATGGCCGGATACAATAATTTCATAGTCCGGGAACTTATGAAGCATTTGCGAGATGGCCTTGGCCAGTTTACGGGCCTCCGGCTTCACAACGGCTTCACCGGAAGGGAACAGGGCGTTATCCCGTATTGTAATGACAAGCTGGGAGTGGTTCAACTTGGTGCTGAGCTCCGAGGTTAAACCGTTATTTTTAATATAATTATCGAGCTGCTTCTTCAGCTTCTCCAGATCCTGTTGTTCCTGACGCATCAGTTCTGCACGTCGTTGGTCAGGTGTTGTTGCGGGAATGGAAGGGGATGTCGCTTTATGATCCTTAATATTAGGCGGATCATCGCTGGATTCCGTTTTACTGTAATCCAGCACCCCGGTTCCGCCAGTGAGAGCAACGCTGAAGGCTTCGCTCATTTCTTGAAATTTGCGTGCATCCGTCGCGCTCATGGCGTACAGCACCAGGAACAGGGCCAGAAGCAAGGTCAGTAGGTCTGCGTAAGGAAGAAGCCAGGATTCGTCGGCATGCTCCTCATGCGGCTCGTGTCTAGTCTTTTTGCTCACTAGCACCAGCCTCCCTCTCGCTGAGCTCAGCCCGTTCGGACGGTGTCAGGAACACGGAGAGCTTTTGATTGATTGCAATGGTGGATACACCGGATTGAATGGACAGCAAGCCTTCTACCATCATCAGGCGGATTTCAACCTCGCGTTTGGATAGACGCTTGAGTTTATTCGCAATCGGGTGACAGATGACATAACCGGTGAAGATACCGAGCAGGGTAGCAATAAACGCAGCCCCGATGGCATGGGCGAGTTCGCCCATATCTTCCATGTGGGATAGTGCAGCGATCAAACCGATAACGGCTCCAAGTACCCCGAGGGAAGGTGCATACATACCGGCCTGGGAGAAGATCAATGAGCCGGAACGATGGCGCTCTTCGGTGGCATTAATATCTTCCATTAATACATCACGTACGAATTCCTGATCGTTGCCGTCAATGATCATGCGCATCCCATTACGCAGGAAGCTGTCATCAATCTCATCGACTTTAGTTTCCAGAGCCAGCAGTCCTTCACGGCGTGTGATCGAAGCCCATTCCATAAACAGCTTGATCATATCCGTTTTGTCCATCAGATTCTGTTTCACGAAGGTCATCTTGACCAGCTTCGGAATCTTTTTCAGCTCGACTAGCGGAAATCCGATGAATAAAGTTGCTGCCGTACCGCCAAGAATGATTAGATAGGCTGCCGGGTTATACAAAGCGAGAAGGGAGGCACCTTTCAGGATCATGCCCACCAGTACCGCGACGATACCGATTATTAAGCCTATAATTGTTGAAATTTCCATACCACACCTCATCCGTGAGAAATAAAATAACGAATCCATTCGTCAGAACGGCTCTCATGGAGAACCGGGCCCCTTATGTGGGGCGTTATCCTATTTATCGTCAGGTCGGGCTTTTTTTTTTAGTTGTAATTTCCGGTATAATGGAAGGAAGGGAAACGAAGCTAAGTACGGCAAGGAAAGGAGTGATTAAGATGGGCGTTAAGCACGGAAGGGATTATGGCGAAATTCTGGCAGAACTAACCGAGGCGGTCGGGCGAATTTCCGACAGCTATGTCTTCTTTGAAATGGAAGCTGAGGATTGGGGCAATCTGGGTGAAGCCGAGCAAAATGAGGTTCATGAGGCGCTGGCGGAGGATTTGTTTTATGCGCTTGGCACAGAGCCGGTGATTAACGTTGGCAGCGGCGTGGTCATGCATGATCAGACGAACCATCGAATACATATTTTGATTGGTGAAGAAGAGTTGGCTTTTGTGGCCCTTGTGTAATCACTCCAGTTATCAACAGATACAGGGCAGAATAGAATAGATGACAGATAGCCCATATTACGTGTTAGTCGGCTTTAAGATAGGTTTTTTTCGGGGAGGAAGATAAAAGATGCTTTATACGCAGCAAGAAGTAGAGGCTCATCTGGAAAAGCTTGAGGGTTGGGAATTTGAACAAGGGAGATGGATTGTACGAAAGTATACCTTCTCCTCCTTCATGAAGGGAATCGCTTTTGTTGATGAAGTGGCAGCTATTTCGGAAGCTTTCGGACATCACCCCTACATCACCATAGATTATAAAGTCGTTACACTTCGTCTCACTTCTTGGGACGACGGTGGCATTACGGCTGTGGATATTAAGGAAGCGCAGCAGTTTAACGAAGCCTATGAGAAGAGTCGTTCGAAGGATGGCAAGGCGGCACAATAGAAGGGAAGACCATTAATCCCTTCAGAGGCCCCGAATATGTAAAAAACACGCTTGCACCGGGAACAACTCCAGGTGCAAGCGTGTTTTGCGTTTAAGCTGATTTATTTTTTCTCAGCAAGGTACAGCGCGATGTTTGCGATTTCATCAGGTTTAAGTTGGTCTTTAAAGGAAGGCATTCCCTTACGACCTTTGGTTACAACGTTGAAAATCGCGTCCGCATCCATGTGTCCGCCTACTTGATTCAAAGCCGGCCCAGCGCCGCCTTGAAGTTGGTCGCCGTGACAGCTAATGCAGCTTGCTTTCAGTGTGGCTTCCGCTGCGGCTGCATCGAGAGTCACTTCCGGCATGGTCGGCTTCTCTTCCTGAGCTACCTGTTCCTTACCTGGGAGCGTAAACATCAGCGCGATAGCCAACGCACATGCGACGAAGAACAATCCGCTCATGATCCATTTTTGCATCGTCATATCGTCCCTTCTATGTATACTGCACTTTTGCACTTGTCTCCATTATAAACCAACATCCATAGACAGCATAGCCAGTTGTGACAAAAAAAGCAACTATACGGCGTAGCTTCATAAAAAGTACACAAAATTGTGCTTTTTCATATAGACAAAGATTACTATTCCTCATTTGCCGGGGGCTCATACACCATACAGTGGAAAAGGGCGTTGCCCGTTGGCGTAAGCCGCTCATACGTATCGGTGATGTGAAAGCCTGCCCTTTGATAAGCGCGGATTGCTCGCTCATTCCAGGTCATTACCTCAAGGTCAATTTCGTCGGCAGGCCGCCTCCGTTTGGCTTCCTGGACAATCGACTGCATAAATCGTTTACCCATTCCACGCCCGCACCAATCAGGCCGCATGCCAAGTCCAATTCGTGTAACCTCATGCATCGGAAACAGCTGGGCAAATCCCCAGAGGGCCTCCCGCTCATCCAGAACCGAGATGTACTGTCCCAGGCGAATGTCCGGATCGCCAAACTCCACCTCAAGCCCTTTCATCTGCTCCCAGGGAAGAAAGCCATAGATATTATAGGGAGGAGGGTAGGCCCAAGCGCATATTTCTTTGGCGTGCTCTTCACGCATGACTACGGCGTGAAATGTAATCGGTGTGGCATCCATTTGCGAAGTCCTCCTATCGTCTGCATAAATAATAACCATATTACGAACATCCAAGTCGCATCAAAAAAGCCCGCAAAAGAGAGGTAAGGGCTCCTTTAACGGGCAAGCAGTATGTATAGGGAAGAATAGCCTCTATAGCTTAGGATGATTCACCGACCGACTCTTCATACTTATCATCACTCATGATACGCTTTGCACCCACGTATCGCTGATCGTAGTAATCCTCTGCCAGGCGGTTGATAACCACGCCGCGGTTGGAGGAAGCATGGGCGAATTTGCCATCACCGACATAAATGCCGACGTGGGAGATGCCCTGGCCCGATGTGTTAAAGAACACCAAATCGCCAGCGCGCAGCTCCTTACGGGACACGCTTGTCCCCATGTCGAATTGAGAGCCGGATTGATGCGGGAGCTTCAGACCGAGTTTAGCATAAACATACATGGTGAAGCCGGAACAGTCAAATCCGCTCGTGGTTGTACCGCCGTAGCTGTATCTTGTACCTAGAACTTTATCGATTTCCTGATCCAGCGCACGATCAGCAAACACGCTGCCAACGCCCAAAGTGAACAGCAGCGTGATACTTAGGGCTGCTGTCGATAATGTTTTCTTCAGCATGGTAAGCTCCTTTTTCGTTTGCCGCGAGGCATAGCAATCTATATATTAAAGCACTTACATTAATGACAAAGTTGTTACTGCGTCCATTCTAGCAGACAGCAAGCGAGATTGGCAATTATTTCTTGATGGATTTCGCTATTTTTCAATAGCATTAGCTGTCGAAGCAATAAAAAAATCAATATTTTTCCAAAATGGGTGTT
Organism: Paenibacillus sp. NPDC093718; assembly: GCF_050279985.1. Taxonomy (NCBI): domain Bacteria; kingdom Bacillati; phylum Bacillota; class Bacilli; order Caryophanales; family Paenibacillaceae; genus Paenibacillus; species Paenibacillus sp. NPDC093718. Next base: position 55,206 of record NZ_JBNNUS010000018.1, on the reverse strand, counting down.
TAATGAAGGGAGAGAAGGGTATATAAAGGATAGAAGATGTGAAGACATGGCAAAGTGAAGTGAACTTGTATAATAAATTTCATTTTTTTTCGAAAAGCGGGAACTTTTTCGTTGTCCTGAACGTTATAAAGGTATAGAGAGAATAAACAAAAGAAAAAGCCGCTGGATGAGATCGGCACAATCTCATAAACCCAGGGCTTTCTTGTAAGAGTAAATCAATTAAGTTCCAACATTAATTGTAGTTTACAGCTACGGATTTGTACGTATTCTGACTCATAATTCTCTTAGCGCCTACATATCGGTTGGCGTAATAGCTCTGGCTCAGCGGACTAATAATGACACCACGCGAAGATGAAGAATGAGCGAATTTGCCGCTCCCGACATAAATACCCACATGAGATACACCTCTACCGGATGTGTTGAAGAACACGAGATCGCCAGCTTTCAGGTTGCTCTTGGATACGGCCGTACCTACTTTGTATTGAGCTGCAGACGTACGGGGCAGGCTAAGGCCAAGCTTCTTGTAAACATAGCTGGTGAATCCGGAGCAGTCAAAACCATTCGTTGTAGTTCCACCTGTTTTGTAAGAGACACCAATGGCTGGTTTGATTGCAGTATTTAATTTGGAATCGGCGAAAGCGCTTCCGGTCCCTAATGTGAGTGCGAGTGCGAGGCCTAGAGAAACAGCCGTTAACTTCTTTTTCAAAACAAAAGCCCCTTCCATTGCCTGCGAGGTTAGCTTAAGGGTTCGGTTGAAGGTCCCCTATGATCCCTCTCTTGCGAGATCAATTCACCCAAAACGGATCCCCCGCTTCCCATATCGTTATGGGAATTCGGCTCCTTAAAATGTTGATGAACCCATTCATTGACGTTTGACGTTCCAACATAGTTAGCGAATTACATCGTTCCAATAAAAAGTTACAGTAAAGATGACAAAGTTGTTACTAACATATTCGTTATTTTAGCAGAGTATTAACAATTTGGCAAACGAGGAAAGATTATTTTTAAACAAAAAAACCTGTCCCCCTCTTGGGGAAACAGGTTTTTTTGTAATTTGGCGTTCAGAAATTTGTAATATGGAGGATAAAAGAACTCTTATTCTCTGTAAAATCAAGCCCGGGATAGAAACGTGTCGCTTCCGATTACAGCTTATTCGCGAGCATGTTTCATTATTTTAGGGTGACGAATTGTAACCATTAAGGATGCTGTGAGGAGGAATCTCTCCACAAATGATATTGAGCGGACATTGCCCAAATTTGGAAAAGTCCATTCAGGAAATAAGAGGCTTGCTGAATAATTAAGCCGATCAACCCGGCCCAGAAGAGCGAGGCCGAGCTCAGGAGCAGCAGAATGACACAGGCGGATCCACTGATGGTGATGGATAACAGCATTGCCATGCCCAAGCGGCGGAAGAGCGCATGGATCGAGCTGATCATGCTGGAATCGCCTGTACGGCCAAATTGCATATAGAGTAATAACAAGCGGATCAGATAGGCGTACAAGAACCAGCCAGCTGCATAGGGCAGTGCATGAAGCAGCAGAACAGGCTCCTGAATTCCATTCAGCAGAATCGGGAGGATTTTGGGCAGAATCCAGTAACCGGGCGCGAGGGTGAGAATAAGCTCAACCAGATAGAATAGCGTTACGGGTTTCCACAGTTTCCGCATGCCAGTGAAGAAGAATAAACCGCGCTCGCCCTTGGCTTCCTGGTGAAGGTTGTAGAAGATGCCAGCCCGAATGAGCGGGGTGAGGCTCATCCGGATCAGGAGCAAACCGGCCAGAAGCCATCCGTAGGTGTGTACTGTGCTGCTCAAGGATAAGCTCATCTCGCCCTCGTAGAAGAATAAAAGACGGCTGAGCTCGTTAGGGGCGGAATCCGGATATCGCATCAGCAGGGGGACGACTGCCGATTTTACGAGACGGTACAGGCAATATCCCCACAGCAAACGATATAAGAAGAGCAGGATCGAGACGTATAGCTGGTCTTTAACACTGGTCCACCCTTGGCCTGCGTAACTTTTCATGTGCTCCCCCCTCACCATGACAGGCTGCCGAACAGCGTCTCCACAAGCTTGGTAATACTGAGATTCCAGCGTGTAACCACCGTCGGATCCATTCCTGCCTTCATATAGTTATTAATGTGTTTGTTCTCTAGGACGATGGAGTACTTCGGATCAACCATGGCCCAGGCGAGCGGAGAGCTGTACTCCAGGGTGTAAGCAACTTTGCCGTCTTTGCCGCTCCAGGTTCGTTCCACCGTTTTGCCGTCCTCAAAGGCGAACACGATCGGCACATCGCTGATATCCCCGTCCTTGCTCGTAATCTGGACCGTGGACTCATATCGAGGATTTTCAGCCGTGCCTTTATTTTTGGTTTTGATCACGTCGATGGCGACATCCGCCATCTGGCTTCCATATACATATTGGTCAAAATACGACTGCCAGGACGTTTTGCTTACTTGCTCGACGACTTTCTGAAAGTCAGATGTGGTTGGATGCTTGAACCGGTATTTTTGGGCATAGGTGTGCATAATCTTGCCCATCATCTGTGGACCGACCTGCCGTTCGATGCCTTGCAGCACCAGCTTGCCCCTCGTATAAACATTCAGTGCATAGTTTTCGTGAGAACTGTATTTCCAGGATTCCATCTTCAGCGGTGCAGGGGAAGAAATGGATGCTCCCTGAGCCGCCGTATTGGAGGTAATACCGTATTCTTTTTCCATGACTCGTTCTTCTGCATAGGTTGCAAAGGCCTCGTCCAGCCAGGCTTCCTCAAATTCGTTACTTGCGATCATTCCGTAAAAATATTGATGGGCGATCTCATGAATGACGGTCCGTTCGAGCTCATAACCCGGCGAATCGTTCTTGGCACCGAAGGCCGTGACCAGCGTCGGGTATTCCATACCGCCTGCACCGTTGCCTGATTCCGGCGGAACGACGATGGACAACGTGGAATACGGATAGGTTCCGTACCATTTTCCAAACGAAGCGAGTGCCGACTTAGCGGCATCAAAGTAACGCTCCTTTAAGTCTTTATGGGCTGGATCGAGATACAGCTTGATGCGGACGCCGGGTACGCCTGGTGCGGAGAATGCTTCTTCTGCCGTGACAAAGTTTGGCGATGCCGACCAGGCAAAATCATGCACGTCATCCGCGTAAAACTGATAAATTTTTTCCCCGTTTGATTTTTGGGCAGGCTTGGTAGGGAATCCGGTCGCGGCGACAATGTAATTTTCGGGCACTCGGATGCGAACGCTGTAAATGCCGAAGTTGGAGTAGAATTCAGAGTTGCCGTGGTATTGATGAAGATTCCAGCCTTCCTCTGCTCTTCCGCGATGACCGGCCGGTTCATAGACCGAAATTTTAGGAAACCATTGGCCAGCCATAATAAAATTCTCGGTGGTTCCCATGCGAGCAAATATTTTGGGAAGCTCGACCTCGAACTCCAAGTGAATGGTAACACTCTCCCCGCTCTTGATGGGTTTAGGCAATCGGAGCTTGGCAAGGCTGTGATCCTTGATGTTGCCATCATCGGGTTGAACAAATTGAAGGCGATGGGTCAGGGCCAGTCCTTCGGTTGTTTTCACGCTGGTAATGGTCATGGAGCCGTATCCGTCATCTGGCATGGGATCGGAACGAAGCCTGCCGCCCGATTCCTTCATAAAAGTCGTGTCATTGGAAGCAAATGCATTGGGATACAGATGAAAGTACAGCTCGTTTACGCTTTTTTTGCCTGGATGAGTCCAAGTGAGTGTCTGTTTGCCCTTGAGCTTGTTCTCCTCAGGCTCGTACCGAACATCCATATGATATTCCACCAACCGGTCGCTTAAGGCCGGAGCGAGAATATTAGGCTGCACCTTAGGCGGTGAGAGCGGGGCCTTCTCCACGGCAGAGGCGGAGGGCTTGCCCGCATTTGGGGCAAGAGCAGACGCTGAGGACCCTGGATTCAGAAATATCGGCATCGATCCTGCAAGCAAACCTAGGGCAAGCAGGGATGATAGAAAGACTTTGGCACGTGGTGGGACCATATCGAACAACCTCCCGTTGACAAGCATCTAGTGCATGTATATGTTTGCTTTTGGGGGATTATTAGTTAAAATAAAATTATTGGGACATGGTTATCAATTTAGCAGCTGATACGTAAAGAATCGGCTCTGATATAGGAGGGCGGCAGCAGTGGAGAATGAAGAGCAGAAGCAGGGTGCGAAGAAACCGATTGCTTTGAATATTATTAATAGCAAGAGTAAGCATAAAGGGTTTGGATCAGGCTCCATCGATCTGAACAGTCTGTCACCCGTCATTATCGATAATGGCGAGGCCCGAGTGGATATTGGGGCCATGCATGCCAAGAGTAAGGTGGAGAAGGGTATCCGTTTCAGCATGAACCGGGATGAAGTGCCTAATGGACGCCAGGTATGGATCGTGTGGGTGGCTGTAGATCGTACCGCGGAAGGACAGCATTATGCAGGCATGACCGCCTGTGAAATGTGGATCGACCACGAGGCCCGTCGTGGCTGGAAGATCCTCGCCGATCATGTGAATAAAATGGACGCGGCGATGAAGCGCAAGATCATTCTGGATGGCCTTGGCGACGTCGAGAAGAAGGCACTGCGCGAGCTGCTGATTTCGCGTAACGAGGAATGGTGGAATGCATCGCCAGAGGAAATTAAGGAAGCCCTTCGAACAGAGGAATAATACAATAAATAAAAGCAATTGTTCTAGATGCGAAAGTGGAAAGACCGGTTGGATTCGTAATCGAATCCCGCCGGTCTTTTTGTAATTGCGTATGGTTAGAATGGAAGGGCGTAGGTCAGCTTTTCTTTTTGATCAAGAAACGGATTTTTGTATTGGAACGTCAGCTTGCCGCCAGCATATCCGAGATACGTAAGGCCGTCACCAATGAAGCCCACTTCATTCGGCGGCATTTCCTCAATGACCTTGATGGTTTCCTCGTTCAGAAGCTCAGGATAGATAAGCTTGGCTGTCTTGCCTGTTGGATGGACGATATACAGGGTCGCCTTCGTGTATGGTCGGACGAGCAGGAAGTCCTGTTCAATCGCTTCTACGATAAAACTATCCTTTACTCCCGTGAGCGCGGCCAGGTCATAAGTTTTGACCGTTTTGCCCATCGGATGAACCAGCGCAAGCGTACTGCCGTTCATCATGGCAATATTGCCTTTGTAGCTGAGTTGGTCCGGATGGTAGTTGATCCCGGCAAAATTGGAATGATTGGTTTTGGATAGCTTCAGGATTTTCTTGTCCTGAATGAGCACCCGGTATCTTCCCTCATGAATATGAGGTTCGCCGTAATAATTGGACAAGTCGACCACATAGGTATTGCTATTGATGCGATGTGCGCTTAAGCTGACTTGATCGATCTCCTCAACCGGGATTATACCAACTTGGACTGGCGTGGATCCGGCTTTACCCATCGACAGCATACCATTCTCGCGATTTACCCAGAACAGCATATTGGCCTTGGAAGCATAGGCGTATTTAGACCAAGCATCAAAGGTCGTTCTAAGCCCGGATTTGCTGTCATATTTCAGAGGGATGCCGAAAGCTTTGGTAATCAGACTGGCTGGAACATAAGTCACGCCTTTCTTCACGACCGGAGCCGCCTCAAGTTTGAGAGGGGTCCCCTTGGCATTGACTGCGCGAGACTGTCCGATGATAATGCGAACAGACTGTGTCGGGCTGTTAATATACAGCTCTTTTTTCCCCGGGATCGTCAACTGCAGCTGCAGTTGTTCGGAAACTTCCTTCAATGGAATGAATACGACGCCTTTATTCGTATAAGGTTTATGTTTTACATCCAGCGTGCTCCAGTTTGTCTTGCTCTGTGATGTGGAGGCTGCTGCCGCATGGGCAGGAATCGTTGCGAGCGATGAGGACGTAAGCAATAAAGACATGGCTATGGATGCAGTACCTGCTAATTTGATGAGTTGCACGGATTTCATATCATTTCCTCCTTCTGGTTTACACTCCCGCCTATATAAACGACTAAATAATGGGAAATGTTTCACCATAATCGCAAAACCATGTAAAAAATGATATATGCGATGGCGTAAGATCAGAGCTAGTGCGCCAAAGGACGAATAAAAACCGGAGCTGCCCTGAAAGGGCGAAGCTCCGGTTATATTAATATCCTGATTTCAGCTCCTGATCCTTGCCAAGCAGGATGGTGAGACCAAGCAAGGTAACGATAATGGTTGCGCCCATGTCCGATATGATTGCAATCCACAGGGTCAGCCATCCCGGAATCGTTAGCAGCAAAGCAATGGCCTTCAGTGACAAGGAAAGACCGATATTCCACTTGATAATCTGATTGACCCGTCTTGCGGTTTTGATGGCCCCCGGCAGCTTGCCGAGGTGATCCTGCATCAATACAACGTCGGCGGTTTCTATGGCACTGTCCGTCCCTTTCCCCATCGCGATACCCAGATCAGCAGCGGCCAATGCAGGGGCGTCGTTAATGCCATCGCCAACCATGCCGGTTTTTTTGCGGGAAGAAAGCTCCTTGATCTTGGCAACCTTCTGTTCCGGCAGGAGGCTTGCGAATACCCGAGCTACACCGGATTGCTTCGCGATCGCCTGTGCGGACTGCTCATGGTCGCCTGTCAGCATGACCGTATCCGTGATACCGGCCTCGTGAAGCTTGCTGACAACGGTTGCGGTCTCCGGTCTGATCTCATCGGCAAGACCGAATTGGCCTAATACGCGATCCTCGCTTACGGCAGCAACGATCGTATAACCTTGGGACTTCATTCTCCGGATGTCTTCCTCCACGGAGCTGATATGGTCTTGCGGGCCGTTCACATGCTGCAGCACTTCCTCGCTTCCGACCCAGAACAGCTTCCCTCCGATCTCAGCCCGAATGCCTTCGCCCGGCAGTACCGTTATCTGTTGAGGTTCATTAAACATGCACTGCGGATTCTTGATCTCCAGATGTTTCATGACGGCTTTAGCCAACGGATGGAGAGACGATTGCTCCAGTGCGCCTACAACGGCATAAAACTTGGTTTCATCATAAACCGTCTCCGCATAGACGGCAGGCTCGCCTTTGGTCAAGGTTCCCGTTTTGTCAAAAGCGATGGCTTCCAGCCGGCCAAGCTGCTCCAGGTGGACCCCGCCTTTGATCAGAATACCGTTGCGTGCCGCGCGGGTCATCCCGCTGACCAATGCAATCGGAGAGGAAAGCACAAGCGAACAAGGGCAGCCGACAATGAGGATGGACAGCCCCTGATAGATCCAGGTCATCCAGGGCTGATTCAGCAGCAGCGGAGGAATCAGCGTAACCGCCAGCGCGATGATCATAATTGCGGGAGTATAGTACTTAGCAAATTTATCGATAAAGAGCTCTGTCGGCGTCTTGCTGTCCTGTGCCTCCTGTACAAGATGCATGATCTTGGCCAGGGAGGAATCCTCATAGGCTTTAGATATGGCGATATAGAGCACGCCATCGGTGCTGACACTGCCGCCAAACACAGCATCGCCTTCCCGTTTCGTAACAGGCACCGATTCCCCGGTAATGGCGGCTTCGTTCACTGCCCCGGTTCCTTGGGTTATGGCCCCATCGGAAGGGATCTTCTCCCCGGGTCTTACCCGGACAACGTCCCCGGGAGTGAGACTCTCGATCGGCACGCGCTGGGTTTGACCGTCTTTCCATAATTCCGCTTCCTTCGGCGCTGCGGCCAGCAGCGCTTCCATCGATTGCCGGGCCCGGTTCATGCCGTAGCCTTCCAGCAGCTCGTTAAGACCAAACAGAATGGCAACCAGTGTGGCTTCCCGCCACTCCCCGATGATGACGGCGCCCACGAGCGCAACGGTCATCAGGGTATCCATATTGAATTTAAAGCGGGTCAGATTACGCAGTCCGCGCAAAAATGTCGTATATCCGCTCAAAATCATAGCGCCAGCATATAATGCGATCACAACCGGTTCGGCGACTTTTCCTTCCAATAGAAAGGTGGAGAGATAGAAAACAGCGGAGATGGACAGCAGCCACTTCATACTCCCGATGCCGCCATGACTGTGTTCATGAGCGTGATCATGGCCATGTTCCTGATCATCTCCTTGTGCCGATCCGTGAGAATGCAATGAATGGATAGGCTGCACTTCAGCACTGGCGGCCGATAAGGCTGTCTGCGGAGCATGAACGATGCGCGCACCGTCACTTTTCAGAATGGTTTCTACTCGGCTTAGATTGACATGGGGAGAGAGGGTCAGCTTCCCGCTGTTGTAACTCAGTCGGGCATTGTTCCCATGATCCAGCTTCTGGATCTCCTCCTGCATTTCACGTGTACAGTTAGGGCAGGAGAGCCCCTGTACCCGGTATTCAATAAGTTCGTCGCTTGTCTCCGGAGAGGATTGGGCATGTTGATGGTTGTCCTTGCTCATCTACATCTTCTCCTTCTGGTGCTCCAGCGTCATGTGAAGCAATGTCCGGATATGGTCATCTTTAAGCGAGTAGTATACATTCTTTCCGGCCTTGCGCGACTTGGCGATATCTTTGTTCTTCAGCGTACGAAGATGATGGGAGGCCGTTGCCGTTGAGCTTCCAAGAACTTCAGCCACATCGCAAACACATAGCTCGCCGCCTCGGTCCAGCATATAAGCTACCTTGACCCGCGTCGGGTCGGCCAAAGCCTTAAAGATTTCTGCCATGCCGATCATATCCTCATCGGAGATCGTTTCTTTTAAGGAAGCAATTCTTTCAGTTGAAGGACATTCCGTTTCACACAGCTCAAGGGCGACTTCTTCGTTCATCGTCCGTACATTCATAAGAACAACCTCCTTGGATTAGGAGCAATAAGTGCTCTTTATTCTATATATTCAAACGTTGATTTGATTGTTAGTCATAATATACCCGATTTACACTCGATATTCAAACGAATATTTGATTGTTCACAAGCATTTCACAGAACAAGATTGAATCAACAAGTCATATAGTATGAACCAATTCCAAGGGTTAGGCGCAGTATCGCTCCTCAGAAAATCCTTCCATTTCATAACACGCCAACTTATACTATTAGCAAAAAGATGTAAATTCGCATAGAAAGAATACCTGGGCCAGGGTGCCTCATGCGCTACATAGCATCCTTCTACGGGCCAAACGTTTCGACTCGAATGTGTACATTATCTAATACCTATCCTTCGATTTGCGGATGTGTATGAACAGGGGAGGCCAGAGTATGACTTGTCCAATATGTCGATATGAAACGGGAGATGGGAAGTATTGCAAGAAATGCGGGGCAAGGCTGATTATCGAGGATTCGCCCGTATTTGCCGCCATGAAAGAGCAAGCAGCAACGTCGGAGGCGTACAGTATCACTAGGCGAAATGCCAGCAGTAGAGGGGAGTTACCTCATGTACGCCAGACCGAATCTGTTCTGCCGGTATATACCCCACCGGATATTCCGTTCCGAGCGGCAGGCCGGCAGCATTCTGAAGAAGAAGAGGAACCCAATCCTTATTGGACCAGCTTAAAATTGTACGGACAGCTATACGGTGATTATTTTGTGAAGGGATTAAGAAATCCCTTTGGCGCAGCTGTCGGAACGGAAAGCAGCCAGTTCTTCAACGCAATCGTGTCCATGCTGCTCTATGTTGTTCTTTTTCCACTCGCACTGTATGCAGCGCTTCATCATGAGCTGCAAGGGCTGCCTGAGGGTGCATTTACAGATCTTGTCCTAAAGCCAACCGTTTGGACTGCGATTTTCTTATTCTTGCTGAACGTCTTTACCTTCGCTGCGGTCAAGCTGTCCTTCAACCCGGCTGCGAAGCTAAAAGAAGTGATGGCGAGATTCGGCGCTTTGCTGCCCTTATTCCTCGTGTTGTATGTGGTCAGTTTTCTGTTCCTGTTCCTGAATGGCGATATCTCGAAGGTTATCATTCTTCTGTCGTTCATCAGCACCGTGATGACCGTGCCGTTATTCGTCATGACCAGCTACAAAAAAAGAATGGTTGGCGGCCTGGATCCGCTGTATGCGATCCTCTTGGTCTACGTTGCACTGATGCTCGTGATTGTGATTCTGGGTAGTTCCATGATCGAATATATAACCGTTTTATAATGAAGCCATCTACATAACATATCGTGAAAAAAAGAAAAACAGCAGGTCCTCTTTCGGGAAAATCCCGTTAAAGGAGCTTGCTGTTTTTTTGATGTGACGGGTTCGATCCGAGTTACTCGACCCACCATCGTTTGAAATCCTTCCACCAGGAACGCTCTTCCTGTTTCTCGGCCGCATCTGCAGGGTTTGCCTTCTTGGCGGGCTCCCCGCCTTCATGTTCGTCGCAATATTCCGTAGGCTCCGTTCCTTTGACGAAGACCTCCAGAACTTTGTCCGGACAGCCGGCGCCGGCGAGCTTGCCGGTCTTCGGATCCACATACGCGCTGACAACTTCGTCCGGGATCGGAAAAATCTTAGGCGGTACGTTCTCCAACGCCTTCTCCGTAAACTGCGCAAAGATCGGAGCCGCCCGCCGTCCGTCCACTTTACTAATCTCCCGTCCTTTGTCATACCCCACCCATACCGCCGTCGACAGCTCCGGTGTATAGCCAACAAGCCAAGCGTCGGTGTCGGTGGTGCCTGTCTTCCCGGCCACTGGTCGTTTCATTAGGGTAGAGACACGGTTACCCGTGCCGCCAGTCTCGAATACACCCTCCATCATGCGCGTCATCACGTAAGCTGCGGAAGGCTCAACCACTTGTTCACCTGCATCTTCCGGCGCTGTATACAAGCTGCGGCCGGCAGCGTCGGTGATGCTCAGCACGGCGACAGGGGAGAGCCGTTTGCCGCTGTTAGCCATGACGGCGTAAGCAGAAGCCATCTCCAGCGGGCTGACGGGCGAGGTGCCCAGGGCCAGTGAAGGAACAGGCTCCAGCGGACTTGTGATGCCCATCTTTTTCGCCATGTCGGCTACTTTATCCGGGCCGATCTTCATGATGGTGTTCACGGCATAAATATTATCCGAAGCGGCGATAGCTTTCCGCATGGGGATTTCGCCCAAATATTTATCGCCGAAGTTGCTGGGCTGATACGTCTTGCGGTTGTTATCGTAATGAAACAGGGTGGGCTGGCTGTTGAACACGCTTGTGCTCGTCATTTCCTTGGATGCAATGGCCGTTAAGTACATGATCGGCTTAAATGACGACCCGGGCTGCCTTGTTTTGGCTAACGCGTGGTTATACTGATTCTCCCGGTAGTTCTTACCGCCAACCATGGCTTTGATGTGCCCGTTTCGCGGGTCGATGGATACAAGTGCCGTTTCCAGCTCGCTCTTGCTGTCGATGCCCTCGGATACAGCCTCTTCGGCTGCCTTCTGGGCTCGCGGGTCCAGGGTCGTATAGATGTTCAAGCCGCCTTGTTCGAGCTGCTGATCCGTAATGTTCAGCTGTTTAGTAACGAGGCTCCGGACATAGTCCCGGAAATAGGAAGCAATCACCTTATTCTCCTGCCGGTCCTGAGGAAGCAGGGCGAGCTTGGCCGAGGCGGCTTTATCGGCCTCGGCCTCGGTAATGAATCCGGTCTCCGCCATCGCATTCAGGACAATCTGCTGTCTTTTGAGCGCATTGTCCTTATGATTGTAGGGGGAGTAATACGTCGGGCCCTTTGGAATGCCGGCCAGCATCGCGCTTTCGGCCAAAGTCAGGTTTTTTGCCGACTTGCCGAAGTAGAGCAAGGACGCCGATTCGATACCGTAAGCCCCATGGCCGTAATAAATTTCGTTCAGGTACATTTCAAGAATTTGATCTTTCGTATATTTCATCTCAAGCTGGGCGGTGAATTTGGCCTCCTTGAGTTTGCGTGTCCACGTTTTTTCATGAGATAGGTATAAGTTTCGAGCAAGCTGCTGGGTTAATGTGCTTGCGCCTTGTTTGCGATCCATATGCTGCAGGTTGACCAATACGGCTCGGGCCATGCCCTTCATATCAAACCCCGGATGATCATAGAATTTCCGGTCCTCCACCGCCAAGGTGGCCTGGATCAGGAGGGGAGATATATCGGTCAAACTTACTTGCTCGGATGTATGTCCCGTGGTGGAGAAGGTGGCGATTAAATCTCCTTGGCTGTCGAGCAGTCGGGAGTAGCGGGATGTTTCCGCGACCGGCAGCGGCGTTATAAATAAATAGGCGAGCAGAATGCCGCCGGCGATGATGGAAATGCATAGGAGTACGAACAGAAATGTAGCAAGCCGGACGAAACGACGTTTGCGCTTTGGTGATTTTTTTTGTCCCGGCATCAGTGGTTCTCCTTCCAGTCCTTTTTGTAGAGTCGAGGCTCTTGCGCTGCCAAAACGGAGATATGCTGAAATTCCCCTCGGCTGCCTTCTTTTTCTATACATTATGGGGCTAGAGCTGGCAGGATATTCATGGGAAGCCATGAGGATTTTGCTTCTGTCCGTGCGATCTGGAACTTTTGGTTGCAATTTGGGCTTGATTTAATATAATCTAATTTGTTTGGTACAATAGAAAAAGTGTGAAACTGTAAGCTAAAGGCATCTGCCCCGAATAAAGTTTTACGGCTTGGATCTGGACGGCTGAACATTATTCTAGCGGAAAGAAGGTAGTGACGATGGAATTATGGTACACAGAGAAGCAAACCCCGACTTTTGGCATCACGGCTAAAATCCGGGAGACTTTTGTACATGAGAAGACGGAGTTTCAACAACTGGATATGATCGATACTGAGGAGTTCGGGCGCATGCTCGTTCTGGACGGTATGGTTATGACTACAATTAAGGATGAATTCGTCTATCATGAGATGGTCGCTCACCCCGCGCTAAACACGCATCCAAATCCAAAGAAGGTTCTTGTTGTCGGCGGAGGAGACGGTGGCGTCATTCGCGAAGTGATCAAGCATCCGGGCGTAGAGAAAGCAGTACTCGTTGAAATTGATGGAAAAGTTATTGAATATTCGAAGCAGTATTTGCCTGAGATCGCCGGCAAGCTGGATGATCCGAAGGTCGAAGTGCTGGTTAACGATGGATATATGCACATTATTGAGCATAAGAACGAATACGACGTCATTATGGTAGACTCCACCGAGCCTGTGGGCCCGGCTGCCCCGTTGTTTGAGCGCGGATTCTACCAAGGGATCTACGAAGCGCTGAAGGAAGATGGTATTTTCGTTGCGCAAACGGACAACCCGTGGTTTAAAGCGGATCTGATTCAGCAGGTCAACAAAGACGTGAAGGAAATCTTCCCGATCGTTCGTGTGTATGGAGCGAACATTCCAACGTACCCGAGCGGTCTGTGGACCTTTACATTGGGCAGCAAAACGTATGATCCGCTTGAAGTGGACGAGTCCACCATTGATGAGATGGATACGAAATATTATTCGCCTCGCCTGCATAAAGCCGCATTCGTGCTGCCGAAATTCGTTGAAGACCTGGTGAAATAAGGAGGAGCGTATAAACTGATGAAACTGGATCAAGGTTACTCCGGCAACGTGTTTATTCTGAGCTCCGAGGATTATGAAGGGTCCAAGGCCGTCATTTACGGCATGCCGATGGATTTCACGGTTAGCTACCGTCCCGGCTCCCGTTTTGGCCCGGCCCGTATTCGCCAGGCTTCCGTAGGCTTGGAGGAGTACAGTCCGTACTTGGATAAAAGCATTGAAGACATGACGTATTTCGATGCAGGCGACCTGATGCTGCCCTTCGGCAATGCGGGCCGCAGTCTTGAAGTGATTGGCGATTATGTAGGCAAACTGCTGGATGACGGGAAATTCCCGATCGGACTTGGCGGCGAACACCTCGTATCCTGGCCGATCATTCAGAAGGTGTATGAGAAGTATCCGGATCTTATTCTGATCCATATCGATGCCCATGCTGACCTGCGTGAGCATTATGAGGGAGAGCCGTTGTCCCACTCCACGCCAGTCCGAAAGGCGGCGGGCATTATGGGCGGAAAGAACATTTATCAGTTTGGTATCCGTTCCGGTTCCCGCGAGGAGTTCCAATATGGACGCGAGAACATTAACTTCTATCCGTTCGAAGTGGCGGCACCTCTTAAAGAAGCCTTGCCTTCCATGGGTAACCGTCCGGTTTACGTGACTATCGACATCGATGTGCTTGATCCATCTGCCGCACCGGGCACCGGTACCGCAGAAGCGGGCGGCATCACGTCGAAAGAGCTGCTGGAAGCTGTGCACCTCATCGCGGGCTCCGACGTGAATGTGGTCGGCTGCGATCTCGTGGAAGTGGCGCCGATCTACGATCCAACCGAGCAGACCCAGATCGTGGCTGCGAAGCTGATTCGTGAGATGCTGTTGGGATTCGTTAAGTAGTCCACCCACCCAAACCCTCCCTGCCAGGGAGGGCCCCAAGGGCGCTGCCCTCTGGACACCCGCAACTTTGGTGTTCGGAGTGGGTATGAGGATATGGGCGGAGCTGGTGCTTGTGCCCGGCCACCGCTCGGTCTCCCCTGCGGGGACGTCCTTGTGGCCTCTTGTGCGCCCATATTTCAGCCGAGGCTATTCGCCCTCGGCCTTATGAAGAAAAAGCAAGCCGTCCCTATCTAAGCCTTCGGCTATCGGGGTTGGCTTGCTTTTTCGCATCTGTGCGGCCCCCTCGATAGCTCCCCTGACGGGTTTGCTCGCGGGCCGGTTCGAGTGCGTGTCAGCCGAGGCTTCACCTCTCGGCCTTATGAAGAAAAAGCAAGCCGTCCCTACCTAAGCCTTTGGCTATCGGTGTTGGCTTGCTTTTTCGCGTGTGCGCGGCCCCCTCGGGCGGCTCCCCTTACGGGTTGCTCGCGGGCCGGCTTAAGTGCGTGTCAGCCGAGGCTTCACCTCTCGGCTGCTGAAGAAAAAGCAAGCCTCTCCCACCTAAGCCTTCGGCTATCGGTGTCGGCTTGCTTTTTCGCGTGTGCGCGGCCCCCTCGGTCAGCTCCCCTGGCTGGTTCGCTCGTGAGCCGGCTCAAGTGCGTATCAGCCGAGGCTTTGCCTCTCGGCTGTTGAAGAAAAAAGGAAGCTTCACTTGCCTAAGCCTGCGGCTATCGGGGAAAGCTTCCTTTTTTTTACTGACGTAAATGGTGAGCATAGATGCTAGGGAAAAGGGTGAAAACCGGATAGGTTTACCGGATAATCAGCCAACTTAACAATTATGAAACCAAACCCATCCTCCATCCCATCAACAAATCCTTTTTACCCTCCCTCCGTTTGCTTGCTCCTCCTTAATTTCAAGTTCTACTTCAAGTCCATTCATGGGTACACGGTACGCGTAGTTGTGGGAAGAATCGGCGATCTGCTCATTGCGTGTCGGATTGAACGATTGTGCCGATATACCGGAAGCCGTTAATATTGGCGTTACATCGACCATATTGACGAAAAGGAGGTACGAATACGATGGCAGCCCAGTCACCCGAAATAAAGCGCGAAGATTTGATAACCGCCCGGCACCCAGGGACATCCCGCAACCGGTACATAGCCAACATCCGCAAGCATTGGATGCTGTATCTCATGATCATTCCCGGAATTCTCTATTATATTGTGTTTAAATATGTACCGCTGGCGGGCAGTGTCATCGCATTTCAGGACTATCAGATTTTCAAAGGCATCCTTGGCAGTCCGTGGGTGGGCCTGGACAATTTCGGATTTATTTTTTCCTACCAGGATTTCTACAACGTGCTGCGCAATACGGCGGTGATCGCTTTCTATCAGCTTGTTTTTGGTTTTCCGGCCCCGATCGTGCTGGCTCTCCTATTCAATGAGATTCGCATTATGCTGGCAAAACGGGTCGTACAAAGCATGTTCTATCTTCCACACTTTTTATCATGGGTTGTTGTCGGCGGGATCGTCTTCGAGCTGTTATCCAACCAAGGGGTTGTGAATGCGGTGCGGGACTGGTTCGGCCACGAACCCATTCTGTTCATGCAGGAGGAGCGGTATTTCCGGGGGATTGTCGTCCTGTCCTCGATCTGGAAGGAAGTCGGCTGGGGAACGATTATTTATTTGGCTGCCATCGCCGGCATCAATCCGAATTTATATGAAGCAGCCGTCATGGATGGAGCGAGTCGGTGGAAACAAACGATCTATATTACGCTGCCCACGATGTTTCCGACGATTCTGGTGCTGTTCCTGCTGCAAATCGGTAATTTCCTGGAACTCGGCTTCGATCAGATTTACAATTTACTGACACCGATGACGTACTCGGTAGGGGATATCATCGAGACGTACGTCTATCGTGCGGGTGTGCTTCAGGGACAATACAGCATGACGACGGCCATTGGGCTGTTCCAGTCCGTCATTGGGTTTATACTGCTGTGGATTTTTAACCGGTTGGCCAGAAAAACGGATCAGGGGTTGTGGTGATGAAAGCGACATTCGGAGAAAAAATGTTTCAGACGCTGAATTATGTGTTTCTGTTCGCTGCTGCGGTGACGATGCTGTTCCCGCTTCTTCAGCTGCTTGCCGTATCGCTCAGCTCCCCGGTAGCTGCCGATTCGAAGGAAGTATTCCTGCTCCCCGTGGAGTTTACAACAGCATCTTGGGAGCATGTATTAAAAAATAAAGGCTTGTGGACATCTTTCGGGATCACCGTATATATTACGATCGCCGGGACGCTGCTCAGCATGCTGTTTTCGGTCATGACGGCATACCCGCTCTCACGACGGGAATTTCTGATCCGCAAACAGGTCATGTTCGGCATTGTGTTAACGATGATATTCAATGCGCCGATGATTCCGTTTTTTTTGACCGTTCGCGAGCTTGGCATGATGAACTCCTTGTGGGCGCTCATTATTCCCGGCCTGGTGGGCACGTTCAACATGATCATTATCCGGACCTTTTTCATGGGAATTCCCAGTGAGCTGGATGATTCGGCGCGAATCGACGGATGCAGCGAATTCGGCATATTGTTCCGCATGTACTTGCCTTTATCCAAACCGGTGATGGCGACGGTCAGTCTGTTTTACGCGGTTGGATACTGGAACACCTTCTCCCGTGCCGTGCTGTTTATAAGGGATCCGGAGAAATGGCCGCTTCAAATGAAGCTGAGAGCATACCTCCAGTCTCCCGAGGAGCTGGCTGCGGTCAATCTGTTTCTTGGGGATTACGATTTCAACACAACAACATTGAAAGCGGCAACAATCCTGTTTGCTACCATTCCGATCATTCTGGTATACCCGTATCTGCAAAAATATTTTGTGAAAGGGTCTATGCTGGGTTCGTTAAAGGAATAAAGCAAAGCGAGGCATGCGATATGAAATCGGCTTTGCGGCCGGTTTGATATAACTACCAATCCGAAAAAGGGGAGGATTTACTCATGTCGAAATGGTTTTTCCAGAAAGGAGCATGGAAACCGGCGCTCACGGCGACACTTGCGGCAGCGATGCTGTTTGGCTGCGGCGGCAAGGGCGACGGCGAATCGCAAGCGGATCAGAGCGGGGAGGGAAATCAAGAACTTACACAGGTAAAGGTATTCAAAAGCCACATGGGTGTCGGCACGATTCCGGGTGCAGATAATCCGCATGTCCAATATGTGGCGGAACGGACCGGCGTAGAATATCAGCTGGTGACGACCCCGCCGGGCTCGGAGCCGACCGAATATCTCAATCTGATGATTGCATCCGACGATTTGCCGGATATTCTTCGTCCGATCGGCGGGATCGAGCAGACCTTGATCCGCCAAGGAGGTGCGCTGGCACTGGACGATTTGCTGCCCCAGCATGCCCCGAATGTCTGGAAGAATATCCCGCAGGAGGCATGGGATGTCGTTCGATCCGCTTCGCCGGACGGCAAAATTTATTATGTGCCTAAAGTGTTCCTGGTGCCGGAAAGAGCACCGCTCATCCGGCAGGATTGGCTTGACAAGGTAGGCATGTCCATGCCGAAGACAACGGAGGAATACAAGGAGGTGCTGCGAGCCTTTCTTGACAAGGACCCGAACGGCAACGGCCTGAAGGACGAATTGCCCACAACAGGCCGCGAATTCGGCAAATGGATGGATCATTTGTTTGCCATGTTCGGTGTCGCCATGTGGGAGGGGAATCCGGAATGGGACATCTACGACGGTAAAATCCAGTATGCCGGCGTAACGGACAATATGAAGGCCGCCATTGCATTTGCCCGTGAGTTATATGACGAGAAGCTGCTTGACAATGAGACGTTTCTGAACAAAGGCGATGTTTGGACGGCTAAAATCAATAACAATTTGGTCGGCAGCTGGTACCATCTTCCCGCCAACCTGCGCGATCGGTTTACAGCCATGCAGCAAAAGGCACCGGATGCTTATATCGTTGGCATGCCGCTTCCAAAGGCCGAAGGGTATGAAGGCTTCGTAACGCAGAAGAGCATGGGCGAACCGGAGTGGATCATTCCGGCAAAGGCCCAGGATAAAGCCCCTGCAGCCTTGAAGCTGCTCGATTTCTTCTATGATAGTTCGAATGACGAGTTTATCCGCTTTGGCATCGAAGGACAGCAGCATGAAGTTGTCGACGGCAAAAAAGTGCTGCTTCCGGCAGAGGACAGCCGTCCGCTGGCGCTTGGCATGCGCAACCTGACAACAAAGGAGGACATGGACATTCGGATTCAGGAGACGATTCCGGAAGACATGCAGCAGATGGTGAAGGATATATTTGAGGTAAGTACCGCGGACGCGAAGCGGATCGCCGGAGACGGACTTCCGAGCACGGTGTATGAAGGCTTCCCGGATATCCAATCGCATAAGCTCTTTCAGGAGTATGTAACCAAGATCGTTATCGGCGAATGGCCGCTGGAGAAGTTTGATGAATTCGTCGACCGCTGGTATAAGGCAGGGGGAGACGAAGTGACGAAGAGGGTGGAGGAATGGTACTCAAGGATGTGATCATACAGTGAAAAAGAAATATGCCATATGCGGTGTAAGCGGTCGTGCACTCGGCATGTTCGCCAAGCCGATACTGACGACCCATGCCCGGTGCTGCGACCTGGTCGGCATGCTGGACAGTGATCCGGCCCGCTTCGAGCTCTACCGCTCCCGCTTCCCGGAGCATACCGCCGTTGGAACTTACGGTGAAGAGGAATTCGGGAAGATGATTGACGAGACAAAGCCGGACGTGGTCATCGTGGCGGGGCGAGACGATACGCATGCGCGTTATATTGTTGCCGCACTGGAAAGGGATTTGGATGTCATCACGGAAAAACCGATGGTCACGACGGGGGAGGACGCCCGGCGAGTGCTGGATGCGGAGCGGGTGAGCAAAGGCTCAGTGACGGTCACGTTTAATTACCGTTACGCCCCGATTCACACCAAAATCAAAGAGATGGTATGGGAGGGCAAGCTCGGTCGGATTACTTCCGTCGATCTCAACTGGTATCTGGATACGTACCACGGCTCCAGCTATTTCAAACGGTGGAACCGCCGGCGCGAAATGTCAGGAGGTCTCTCCATCCACAAAAGCACGCATCATTTCGACCTGGTGAACTGGTGGATCGGGCAGAAGCCGGTCGAGGCCTTCGCCTACGGGGCGCTCCATTATTACGGCGCCGAAGGGGAGCTTAATCCGGGCAAAGAAGCCGGCCGCCATTGCGGAACCTGCCTCTCAGCCAGCCGCTGCGCCTATTACTCACGCTGGAACGCAAGTCATGTGCCGGACGATCATCTCGGTCTGCTGGAGAGCGGAGGGCCGCAATTCCCTTATACAGGCTACCGCCCGGACAGGTGCATTTTTGATGATGAGATCGACATTGAGGATACGTATGCGGCCACCGTCAAGTACGACGGAGGAGCACTGCTCAGTTATTCCGTCAACTTTTCGCTGCCGTATGAAGGGTATCGCCTGGCGATTAACGGTACGAAGGGCCGGCTGGAGACGATCGAATACCATGCGCCGTCCCGAACCCCGTTTCCAACGCCGGTCCAGACGATCGACTACTTCCCGCTGTTCGGCTCCAAGGAAACCATCCATGTTGTCCATCGGGAAGGCGGTCATGGAGGAGGCGACCCGCTGCTGCTAAACGACCTGTTTCTGGGTGAAAACCGGGAAAAGCCGTTCCCGACCTTGTCCGGAGCGGTGGATGGCGCCTATTCCGTGGCAACGGGCGAAGCCGTGTGGCGTTCCGTGAAGGAGCACCGTCCAGTGGCCATAGCGGATGTTTTGGCAGGATGGAAGGAGAGTGAACCTATTGAACGACAGAGGATATTTTGACCCGGCGGAAAGCCTGGCTTCCCAAACAGAGGGCAGTATCATCGAGCATGCGCTTACGGTCATTGTCCAGCGTTATGTGGGTGACCATCCGCCTCATGCTCCGGTTTACCGGGTGACGCGCAAGAGTCCGATCCGCAAGCGGGCCGACCACTGCTATCAACTTCCCATCGCGGAAATGTTCCCCGAGATGACGGGGAGTCAGGTGGTCTACGCCTGGGCTAAGCTATGGGCGGCCGAGCAGCAGAGCTTTCCCTTTCTGATGGAATGGACTGGGCACGTTCGGCTGTACCATAACGGCCGGAAGCGGTTCGGATCGGCGCCCGGGGAAGAAGCGGCAGCGGGCGGATTGCCCCTGAAGCTCGGGATTCAGCTTACCGAGGGGTGGAATCATTTTGTCCTGGAATTCCGCCGGAGTCCAAGCGGCTGCGGAGCGGTATTTGGCACAAGCAACCGCAAGAACAAGCCGTTTCACTTTCTGGCTCCATCCATGGAGCGGGAGGGCGAGGAAGGATGGATTGTGACGGTACCGCTGGACCGGGCGCTTGCCCGCATCCCCGATTCAATGGAAAGCGAATCATGGACGGGTGCACAGTGGCTGCCCGTGCCCGCAAAGCACGGTGGGGAAGCAGTTGGCGGCCCCATGTTGAGAATGTACGGACGGAAGCCGGGGTATGCCGCTTACGCCTGGACTGCCGTTGTCAACCGGACCTTAACGGCCAAGAAGGTGACCCTGTCGGGAACCTCCTATGGTCCGGTCCGGTTTGAATGGAACGGAAGGGAAGTTTACGCCAGCCGGGAGGCAGGCATGTTCCGTATTGCCATCGATGTGGCTCCGGGTCGCGGGGAGCTTACCGCACGCTGCGAATGCGGCGCAGAGGGCTGGGGGTTTGAGATCGGCGCAGCTTCGCCTGAAGGGACGCTGACCGCGCCGCGAAGGGTGCACGGCCTGACCGGCGAGTGGCTTTATCTGGGCCCGTTCCGCACAGAAGCCGAGCTTGAGCTGTCCGACTATTTCGGACTGGACACGGTCGCTGTTGACGGCGGAGAGAGACTGTTCTGGACAGGAAGCGAATCGGGCGCCTGCGTGAGACCGTTTTTGGAGAATGAGCTTTTCGGCCGCTGGAATTATCCGCTCGGCGTCACGATGTATGGCTTGCTGGAGACGGGGAGACTGCTTAATCGCCCGGACATCCAGGAATATGTGCTCCGCCATGTCGAGTTTGCAGCGGGCCATTACGAATATTCCTTATGGGACCGAGAGGAATTCGGTGCGGCAGGGCTGAACAATCAGCTGTCCGACATCGACAGTCTGGACGATTGCGGATCATTCGGCGCGCTAGCCATTCTGGCAGACCAAATTCGATCCTTGAAAGGGGTGCACAAGGCGGCGGACGACATCGCCCGGTACATCATGGATAAGCAATCACGTCTTGAGGATGGGGCGCTCTATCGCGAAGTCGGCGTTTCGCCGAGCATGCACCTTACGATGTGGTGCGACGATATGTACATGAGCGTGCCGTTCCTGTGCCGATACGCCGAGCTGTCCGGCGATTCCCGCTATCTGGACGAGGCAGCACGCCAGCTTCTGCTGTATAAGTCCTATCTTTACCTGCCCGACCTGCAGCTGATGTCGCATGTATACGATGTGCGTCATGGGCAACCTTCCCGAACGGTATGGGGGCGAGGCAACGGATGGGTGTTTTTCTCGCTGTCAGAGCTGCTTGCCGTGCTGCCAGTCGGTCATCCCGACTATGAGGAACTGCTGCTTTTTTATCGCGCGCTGGCGGAAGGGTACCTTCGTGTGCAGGGAGTAAACGGGTTATGGCACCAAGTGCTGACAGACCCTGAATCCTATGAGGAAGCCTCGTGTACCGCGATGTTTATTTTCGGCATGGCGCGGGGGATTCGCCGCGGCTGGCTGGAGGACCCGGATCCGTACTTGCAATCAGCCGCTGCGGGGTGGAACGGTTTAACCAGCAGGGCCATCGACCGCCGGGGAAATGTGTATGGCGTGTGCAAGGGCAGCAGCTGGTCGACCTCGCATGCTTACTACAAGCACGATTTATCGTGGAACTTGAATGATACGCACGGAATCGGCATCGTGCTGTTGGCCGGAGTCGAGCTGCTCGGACTGATGCGGGCCAGTCGAATTGTAAACGCTTAAATTTGGGTGACGGCAGGAGCGGAACGTGAGCTATAATGGAACCATTCTGGTAGTAAAGCGGGGGTTGATATGTTCCTATCGATCGGCAAGTGGCTGAAATACACGCTGGCCCATACGCAAGCGCGGCTGGTGCTCATTTTGACCGTTTCCGTTTTTATGATCATTTTGGCCGTCAGCCTGACATCATATTACACCTCCAAATCGGTGCTTCAGGAAGAGCTCAGCGAGCCGCAGCACCAAATGCTGCAGATCAGTATGAAATATATCGACGATTTGATCCGGGAGAGCGACAAGATTGCGGTCCAGGTCGCAGTGAATGACTATATCTACGATTTTCTGACTAGCGAGAATCAGAACTCGGTGTCCAATATATCGACATTGTACCGACTGCTCTCAACCTGGATCAGCAATTCAAAATACATTAACAGCATATACGTATACGATGTCGAGCGGGGGAGCTTTATTTCGCTTCCGCAGGGATACAGCTCGAGCAAGCTCACATTCGTGGATTCCGAGTGGACCGGTATCGCTGACGAATTCGGAGACGACATGATGATGATCCGCAAAAGGCATGTCCCCGAGGGAGCGGGCAATAAAGGGTCAGAGCTGACGCTGTTCCGCAAAATCATGATCCAGGGCCGATTAAGAGGCGTCGTGGCGGTCAATTTGCTGGATGCTGAACTGTTCGCGAAATTGAATCCGCCGGCACTGTCGCAGTTGGACAGCATGCGGTACATCGTGGACCAAAATAATAACATTCTTTATTCGGTTTCGAATTCGGAATTCAAACCGGAAGCGGTGAGGCAGGCACTGTATGAGCTGAAGGAAGACCACTACGGCGATTTTTTCCATGAGGGGCGGAAGCTGCTGGTCAATCAGATCGAATCGCCGCTGACCGGATGGAAATATGTATCCATCGTCTCCCAAGACAGTTTGCTTGCACAGTCCAAAAAGGTGCGCGACACGGTGCTGTATGTATCGGTGGCGGCACTTGCGCTCGGCGTGCTGACCATTCTGTATGTAAACTCCGCGGCCTTCCGCCCGGTGCGCAGGCTAAAGCAGCTGTTCAGCGCCTATAACGGGAAGGCGACCAGCCCGGATCGCATTGATCTGGAAAAGCTGGCCGGCGAACTGCTCAGCAATCATGCGCACCTATCTCAGCTGATCCGCGAG
Source organism: Paenibacillus sp. NPDC093718 (assembly GCF_050279985.1). NCBI lineage: Bacteria > Bacillati > Bacillota > Bacilli > Caryophanales > Paenibacillaceae > Paenibacillus > Paenibacillus sp. NPDC093718. Next base: position 31,739 of record NZ_JBNNUS010000018.1, on the reverse strand, counting down.
ACGATATCCGATGCGGCTTCCAAGTTTCTGTATGACATTCACTCCGGTCATATGAGCGGCAGACGCGAAATCCGCGAGAAGTGGAGACGGTACTTTGCGGAATGGACGGATGCGCCCGTCACGGTAGCGGTGCTGTCGATTGACCGCTATGATTCGTGGTCGCGCAGGTTTCCGGCCAGTGACCACTCGCTGCTGAAGTTTGCCCTGGCCAATATCATGGCAGAGCTGCATGAGCCCGAATGGAGGGTGGCCTGCGCCGATTTCGGGGCGGACCGGATGGCTATCCTGCTTCAACCGCGGAGCGGCGAAACTCGGCCTCCGCTGGCCGAGGCGATCGAAACGGTGTCCCGTCTGCTGAAATTCAGTGTATCCGCCGGTGTGAGCATGCCGCAGAGTGAGGTTTGCCGGTTAAAGCAGGCCATGCTGGAAGCGGAGAATGCGTTAACCTACCGTTTATATAAAGGGTATGGTCAGCTCGTGCCGTTTCAGGATGTATCCAGTCACGAAGTGACGGATATGCAGCCGCAGGAAGATGGCGTACGGGAGCTGATGACTGCTGTGGAGACCGGTGATGGGGAGCGGGCTATAGACCTGCTGGGGCGTATTATTGGCGATATCCGCAGCCGTTACTGGTATCCTTCGGAGGCGCTTGCCTTGCTTCAGGCGCTGCTGGAACGTCTAAAAGGGATATGTCCAGAGGGCGATGGTCCCGAGGGGGATCCGGCCGGTCGGCTGGGCACGCTGTACATCGAAGATATCGAGGCGGAGCTTTCTGGCCTGATTTCGGCCTTGGCCGACCGCTACCGCCGTTTAATCGGCAGCAAGGATTTCTTGATGTGCCAGCGGATGATCGAATTCATGGAGCAGCACCTCGGCGATCCGATCGGCATTCCGGAAATTGCGGAATCGACCGGCATCAGCAGCAGCTTGGCCAGCCAGCTGTTTAAGCAGGAGACAAACGAAACGATCTATAACTACTTAACCCGGCTGCGGATGGAGCGGGCTAGCGAGCTGCTGGTCAAAACCGACCGCAAAATATCCGATATCGCCCAAATGGTCGGCTACCAGCATGAAAATAGCTTCATTCGCAGCTTCCGCAAATTCAAGGATATCACCCCGGGCAAATACCGGGATATGATGAGAACCCGGATAGATGCCTTGTTTGAATGAAGGAGCCGGGAAGGGAGGAGCTATGGAAATGGAGAGAAAGCAGATTGTTTGGCGGCATAATCCTGAATTCGACAGGTTGGATCCGCTTTCGCCACTGTCTGTAGGCAACGGGGAATTCGCGTTTACCGCCGATATTACCGGGCTGCAGACATTTCCTGAACAATATGAGGTGCCGCTTGGCACCCAGTCGAACTGGGGCTGGCATTTTACAGGGGGGCGCGGAAGGTTCTCCGCGAAGGATGCAGCGTTGCAGATGTTCGAGACCCATGGCCGGCAGGTCGGCTACCCGATGAAGCCGGGGGATAAGCCGGAAGCTTACCAATGGCTGCGGCAAAATCCCCACCGTCTTCACCTAGGCCGGCTGTCGTTCCGATTTCTGGACGAAGCGGGAGAAGAGCTCGGTTACAGCGATGCAGGCCAATTCCGTCAAAAACTCGATCTGTGGACGGGTATTCTATCGAGCAAGTTCGAAATTCGCGGCGTTCCGGTCGAAGTTACGACGGCGTGCCACCCTGAAGCTGATATTTTGGGCGTGCGGGTGATCTCGCCCCTTATCCGCGAAGGGCGGCTTCAGGTATTCATCCGCTTCCCCGCACCGGATATGACTCATTCGGCTTGGGCGAAATCGGTGTTTCCCGATTGGGAAAACGATCAACGACATGATACCGTTCTCGTTCGACAGGAGAAAGGAACGGCCCTGATGGAGCGGATGCTGGACGAGGAGCGTTATGCAATCCGCTGGCATTGGAATATTGGCCGGCTGGAGCAGACGGAAACACATGAATTCACGCTGTATCCCGGCGAGTCTCCGGATGAATCCCCCAATGAATCACCGGATGATCTGACGTTTTCCGTCGGTTATGCGGCTGGGTCGCCTGGTGTGGCCGACTTTGAAGCTATTGTTTCGGCGAGCATCCGGCATTGGGAATCGTTTTGGCAGAGCGGCGGCGCAGTCAGCTTCGCGGGCAGCTCCGATCCGCGAGCCTTTGAGCTGGAGCGCCGCGTCGTCTTGTCGCAATGGTTATGCGCCATTCACAGCGGGGGCTCGATGCCGCCCCAGGAGACTGGTCTTATGTATAACAGCTGGTTTGGCAAATCGCATTTGGAGATGCATTGGTGGCATGCCGCCCATTTCGCGCTGTGGGGCCGGGCTTCCATCCTGCGGAGAAGTTTGGACTGGTACAACGGCATACTGCCGGTCGCTCGCGAACTGGCGTTGTCGCAGGGATACGAGGGAGCGCGCTGGCCGAAAATGGTCGGTTTTGACGGCATCCCGTGCCCCTCGCCGGTCGCTCCGGGCTTGATCTGGCAGCAGCCGCACCCGATCGCCATGGCGGAACTGTGCTACAAGGCCGACCCGACACAAGAAACGCTGCGCCGGTTCCGTGACATCGTCTTTGAATCGGCTGACTTTATGGTTTCCTATGCCCACTGGAATGAGTCAAGAGATGCCTTCGATCTCGGACCGCCGCTCATTCCGGCTCAAGAATGCCATCCGATGAACGCAAGCGCGAATCCGCCTTATGAGCTGGAGTATTGGAATTTTGGCCTTGATATCGCTATAAAGTGGGCTGATCGATTGGGTATCCAGCCGAATCCGCGCTGGGTTGAGGTGGCAAGCAATCTGGCGGCACCGCCCCGACTCGACGGCGTTTACCTGGCGCATGAGTTGGCTCCGGATACGTTTACGGAGAAGAACCATGACCATCCGTCCATGCTCTGCGCATTAGGCGTGCTTCCAGGCAAGCTTGTCGACCGGGAAACGATGCGGCGTACATTGTGGAAGGTCAAGGACGGTTGGAAGTGGGAATCGGCCTGGGGATGGGATTTTCCCGTATGCGCCATGACCGCTGCTCGGCTCGGCGAGCAAGATCTGGCCGTCGATTTTCTGTTAATGGATGAAATGAAAAACACGTATTTGCCAAACGGGCATAACTATCAGCGACCGGGTCTGTCTGCTTATTTGCCGGGTAATGGCGGACTGCTTACGGCGGTGGCCATGATGGCCTGCGGCTGGGAAGGAGAAGAGGAACTGCGCTGTCCGGGATTTCCGGCAAGCGGCTGGACGGTGCAGTGGGAGGGGCTGAAGCCGTGGCTTTAGCTTCGGCTTCGGCTTGTACAACTTGCGGACAGGAGGGCTGAATATGGCCAAGGGAACGGTGTGGAAGCCGGAACGTAAGCAGTATCGCGACCGATTGACCGGAGTCGAAGTGGTGCAGCTGACCGACTATAAGGCTCATAGTCATCATCTATATTTTACAGAGAACGGATGGTATGACGGCGGCAAGCGGCTGTTGTTCGTATCGGATAGGGAAAACAGTTCGAACTTGTACAGCATGGATGTTAACAGCGGCGAAATGCTTCAGCTGACGGATTACCCGGACAATGATTTTGTGGATGCCTGTCTGTTACCGGATGGCCGGGCCGCCTTCGTCAAAACGGGTCGGAGCGTACGCCGCCTTGATCTGACAACATTGGAGGAAGAGCTTGTCTACGAAGCTCCAGAGGGGTACAACATCGGCAACCTGAGCTGTCCTGCCGATGGTCGCTCGATCGTCACCTGCATACAGGAGGATCTGTCCCATCGCATGCAGCTAGACCTCGGCAATGGCTATGTCGGCCATAGGGAGTTGATGGAGGCAGCTCCTCACAGCCGGATCGTGCGGATCGATTCGGAAGGGCAGTCGCAGCCGGAAACCCTATATGAAGCCCATCGCTTTATAACCCATATTAATGCGTCACCCGTTGAACCATGGTTGATCACCTTTTGCCACGAAGGGCCTTGGCAATTGGTTGATCACCGGATATGGGGCCTGGATCTTCGGAGTGGAGAGGCCTGGAGAATTCGTCAGCGCCTTGAACCTGGAGAAAAGGTAGGCCATGAGTTTTTTTATCCTGACGGCGTTACAATTGGTTACCATGGCTTCCGTACGGATGGAACCAATTTCTTCGGAAGCATCCGGTATGACAATACGGCCAAGGAAGAGACGGATTTCGGGTTTGATACGTGGCATGCGTATGCGGATGGCCTCGGTCAGGCCGTTGTCGACGGCAAAGGGGCGGTCAAAACTCTCTCCGTATGGCGTAAAGACGCTAAAGGAGTTTACCAAGGGCCGAGGATGCTGTGCGAGCTACGATGCAGTTTTCATTCCCAGAAGGTGCACGCGCATCCGCGTTTTGATCCGGACGGTAAACGAGTGTTGTTTACAAGCGATAAAAATGGTTATGGCAATTTGTATTTGGTCGACATGCCGGAAGATTTCGATTCGCTGCCGCTTCAGTCGGTCTAAAGCGAAGGAGAGGGAGTGGTCAACCGTGGCTGAAGTTACAGTCCTGGAACGAATACCGATTCGGGTGGCAGAGACGATCTTGTCCGCTTGCGTGGACGGATACCATCCGAATATCGCCAACAAATGGGGCTACGTGGCGGGCATGGCTTTGAGTGCACTGGGCCGCCTGGCCGAATGGACGGGTGAGGAGCGCTATAATGAAGCAGTCAAGCGGCATATGGACGTCTTCATACAAGAAGACGGGACGATAGCAGGCTATACACTCGAGGACTATAATCTCGATCACATCAATAAAGGCAAGAATCTGCTGCCCTTGTGGCGCACGACAGGAGAAGAGAAATACCGCAGGGCTGCCGAGCTGCTGGCATCTCAGCTGGTTGGACAGCCGCGGACAGACGAAGGCGGATTTTGGCATAAGAAAATCTATCCGTTTCAGATGTGGCTGGACGGCCTCTATATGTCGTCACCGTTTATGGCGGAGTACGCAGAAACGTTTGATGCGCCGGAATGGTTCGACGAAGCGGCCCGTCAACTGCTGCTCATCGAGCGGCGCACGCGGAATCCGCAGACGGGCCTGCTGCATCATGCTTATGATGAGAGCCGGGAGCAGCGCTGGTGCGACACGGAAACGGGCCGCTCGCGCCATGTGTGGGGGCGGGCCATGGGCTGGTATGCGATGGCGCTCGTGGACTCACTGGAGCATTTCCCCGTTAGGCATCCGCAGCGCGGCCAGCTGATGGGCATTTTCGAACGAATGGCTAATGCACTCGTACGCGCCCAGGATCAAGACAGCGGGCTGTGGTATCAGGTGATGGACTGCAACGGACGGCAGGGCAATTATTTGGAGGCTTCGGGTTCCTGCATGTTGACCTATGCCTTGGCCAAAGGCATTCGGCTTCATTATTTGGCCGAGATCGACATCGGGGTGGTCGAACGTGCTTATGACGGGATCAAGAAACGTTTTCTCACCGCCGATGCGGAAGGACTGCACCTTCACGGCATTTGCCATGGCGCGGGATTAGGCGGACGCAAATACCGTGACGGATCATACGAGTATTATTTGAGTGAAAAGGTAGTCAGTGACTCGCTTATGGGCGTCGCTCCGCTCCTGCTGGCCAGCATCGAAATGGAGAGGCTGCAGGCGGGGGACGAGGTCGGGCATCGGGGATGAGTCAAGAGAACATGTTAACCATGAGGTATCCCGCATCTTGGTGGCGTAATATGTGGCGTGAGGGGTTACCCTCAGGCAATGGGATTGTCGGGGCCTCGGTATTCGGGGGCGTGCAGGAAGAGACGGTGCTGCTGAATCATGAGGGATTGTGGCATTGGGGCCGGAAGGATCCGCTGCCGGATGTGAGCATGACGCTCGCCGAAACGCGCAGGCTGATGGATGAAGGACACTATGCGGAGGGCAGCTGGAACTTGGCGAACGCTTTACGGGAGCGGGGATACGGGACGAGGCTGGCCTCCCGCTTCCCGCTGGCGGCGATTAAACTGTTCATGCCCTGCACACGGGCGTTCCGCCATTACCGAAGAACCCTTAATATGGAGACCGGTGAGGTTTCGGTAGGCTGGACGGACGGTTCAATCCGATACGTAAGGCGGTTGTTCGTCTCCCGTGCAGATAGGGCCATCGTTTACGAGATTGGCTCCGAGGGATGTGCTAACCAAGAAGTCCCTGAGGGCAGGAAAGGGATCGGTAGGGATCTCGAGGTTCAAGCCGGGACGAGTCACTGTATTTCGGGAGAGATTGGACTGGCGCTCTATCCAAGCGACCGATGGGGGGATACGCCGGAATTCAAGGAACTGGCTGAATCCGTGGTCACTTCGGCGAAAGGGACGTTTATCCGGTACGCCGGCCGCAATGATGACGGTACAGATTTCGGGGCCGTGCTGCGGCTTATTTGTGAAGAAGGAGGTTTACAGCCAACGAATGAAGGAACGATGTTGAGGTTTGTTAAGGCCCGACGGGCGCTGGCACTGGTGAAAGTTTTTATCCGTGGCAAACGTGAACAGGAATGGGAGCAGCTTGAGCGCGAGCTCAGCGACTTCCCTGAAAATTGCGAATATGACCTGCTTCTCAAGCGCCACGCCGAGCTTCATAGTCCATTGTTCCATTCCGCATCCCTGGAGCTGAACGTTACCAGCGGGGACGTGCGTTCGAACGAGGAGCTGCTGCTGGAGGCATACGAGGGCGAGGCGCCCGATTCGCTTGTCCGTAAAATGTGGGCTTATGGAAGGTATTTGTTTATTAGCGGGACGGCAGCCGAATCGGGGCCGTTCGGACTGTACGGTTTGTGGGGCGGAGACTACCGGCTTGTCTGGTGCCACCATATGGCGAATGAGAATATCCAAATGATGTATTGGCACGCGCATGTTGGAGGCTTGGGAGAACTAGTGCCCCCTCTGTTCCGCTACTACGGCAGCCTAATGGACGACTTCCGCGACAATGCCCGCAAGTTGTATGGTTGTGGCGGAATCTACATCCCGGCCGGGACTACGCCAGGGATCGGAACGCCGAATCAAATCGTACCCGTCATTCTAAACTGGACGGGAGCGGCCGGGTGGCTGGCCCGGCATTATTATGAGCATTTTCTGTATACGGGCGATATTCGGTTTTTGCGGGAGGAGGCGCTGCCGTTCATGCGTGAAGCCCTTCAATTCTACGAGGACTTCGCAGTCGTTGGTGAGGACGGCACCTACCGTTTGTATCCTTCGGTTTCGCCGGAGAACACGCCGCTCAATTTCATGCCGGAGGACGGAAGGCAGCTGGCTCACCCGATGCCGACAACCGTCAATGCCACGATGGATATTGCAATTATGAAGGAACTGCTTACCCATCTGATCCAAGCGAATGGGCTAGTCGGCGGCCCAGTTTTGGAGGAGGCGCGGTGGAGGCGAATGCTGGAACGCATTCCGCCTTACCGGACGAACGGGGACGGAGCCCTTGCGGAATGGCTGGATCCCGCGTTTGAGGACCGATACGATCACCGTCATCTATCCCATATCTATCCCTTGTTCCCGGGTGATGAAGTGACTCGGGAATCAGCACCGGAGCTGTATGTCGCTTTTGAGAAGGCGGTGCGTCTTCGCCGGCTTGGAGCCCAAAGCGGTTGGTCGCTTGCCCATATGGCTTCCATTTACGCGCGGCTGGGGGAAGGCGATCGTGCGCTGGAGTGTCTTGATACACTGGCACAATCATGTCTTCTGCCGAATTTGTTTACCCTCCATAATGATTGGAGGGGGATGGGGATATGCATGGATATGCCGGCAGCGCCGATACAGCTCGATGCAAACATGGGATGGGTGAATGCCGTACAGGAGATGCTGCTGCAGGTGTCGCCGGATATGGTGAAGCTCCTGCCAGCGCTGCCGGAGCGTTGGCGTAGTGGCCGGCTCTCTGGCTGGAGATACCATACCGGTCGGGTCACCGTGGAATGGAACCGGGATGCCGGTGTGTTCAACGCCAAGCTTGAGGCTGAACGGGAGACGCACATCCTCCTTTCCCTGCCGCCTTGGGCAGGGGAATGTAGCATGTCCGGCCAGGGAGTCTCCATCCAGCCCTCAACGCAAGGACTCCTTTTTCACGCGGTCCGTCTGCGCCCGGGGACACAGCTGTTGATCCATGGCAGCCCGCAAGTCGAAGCAGACGTAAGCGGTCCTCGAAACTGAATTGGCCAAAGACCGGTTCATCGCAAAAAGCACCTCAACCATAGGCATGAGCCGTTGGTTGAGGTGCTTCTTTTTTTAGGTTATCTTGGCTTGACAGGGAATCATGCTACCCCGCTGCCCACCTTCATTACGGCTGCAGGGTGATACCGAATGCCGAACCAGGGGCACCGGCAAATACGACAGCTCCATTAGCAGGAAGCTTCACTTCGTTACTGCCGCTGACGATGCTGTAGTTCACAATGGCACCTTTTTCGTCATACACGGCGAATGCGCCTTGTGCTGGCAGGGTGACGGTCATGGTTTTGCCTTCAGCTTGTTTAGGGACGGTGTACCATTTGGCATAACCATCGGCTTGCAGGGTGACGGTTGATTTTTTTCCTTTATAAAGCGGCTTTACGTTCTTACCGCTCACAAACAGGGAGCCTGCCCCTTCGAGATACTCTACGCCCTTTTCTTTATAGAAGCGGAATTCGGCCGTATCCCGGCTACCGATAGCCGGAACCTGATGCTGGCTTACTGCGGTATCCTGGTCAATGATCTTTTTGTCGATCATATAACCTTCCAGACCGCTCTTGCTGCTAATCTCAACCGTCGGTTTCGTAATAAAGTACATCAGCGATGTGAATTTCTCGTTCAATGGATAGAACGTTTCGCCTTCCCGCTTGGCCCAAGCGGCAGCGGTCTCCTTGGATAACGGGTTCGCTTCCATTTTCTCGGCGGTATAATGCGATAAGGCCATTTGCCCAAGTCCAGGAATCGTTACATATTGCCTTACCCATAAGTAGAGGCGGTCATTCTTTTCTTTGACGAAGCTGACCTTTGTGCTGCCATCCGCGCTGACAAAGGTTCCATCCGCAGTGTAGACATATTTCTCCGCAGGATAATCCGGCACCATCGGTACGGTAATGGACAGTTCACCGTCTTTGATGTCGACTTTCATCTGCTGATTCGTCACGCCATAGTAACCGGCATATTTCGCGATGTCGCTAGGCATGTCGGCCTTGACCGGTTTGCCGAAGGATTTTTCCGGCTTGAATTCCTTGATGGTGCCTTTCTCCTTGAGCGCTTGCAGCAGAATGTCATTGGCCAACAGTTGGTTGGTTGAGCTGGAACCGCCGGACGACAATACAGCGGCAGCCATGTTCTGCTCCGGAAGAACAACGAGGGAAGCGTGATACAGGATGGTGTCCCCACCTTTGGTTACGGCTTTCATGTCATATTGGTTAAATGGGAACAGTCTTACGCTGTCCCAGCCAAGACCGTAATCGAACGAGTTATCGGCATCTTCGGGCCACAGACCCTTTTTATATTCTTCCTGCTCCATGGCTTTAACGGATTTGTCGGAAAGAATGCCTTCGGCTTCTCCGGTGAAGATCTGCGCGAACTGCACCAAGTCTTCTGCGGTAGAATAGATGCCGCCGGTGCCGATCACATTGATCGTCTCGTTAGGAAGCTGTCCTTGGTGAGTAGGAAAATACAGACCCGCCATTTGGCTTAAATCCAACGTATCTTGGGATGTCTTCGTGTGGTCCAAATCTAATGGCTCGGTAATATATTGATGAATGAAGGCGGTGAAATCCTTGCCGCTCACTTTCTCTACCAGTATCTCAGCTAGCGTGAATCCATCATTACAATAAACGGAGAACGCACCCGGGTCCGCTTTCAGGTTTTGGGTGGACAGCTGCTTCAGCAGCGTGTCATGTGCATGAGGGTCATTATCTTCGAACAAAAATGCATTGTTCAGGCTTCCGCCTTGCAGTCCGGAGGAATGGTTGAGCAGCATGCGCGGCGTGATTTTTTTGTAACGTTCGTCTTTCATCGTGAATTCGGGTATGTACTGAACCAGAGGTGTATCCAGGTTGATTTTCCCCTCATCCACCAATTTCATTACCGCAGCGGCGGTGAACACTTTACTCGTGGAGCCGATGCCATACATCGTATCCTTGGTCAGCGGTTTCTTTCCTTCGATATCATTGACGCCTGCTTGCCCGGACACTGTAATCTTGCCGTTGTCGATCAAGGCATATTGAACGCTTGTCGTTCCATACGTCCCGGTGAGCAGCTTGGCTTTCTCTGCGGCGGTTTTCTCAAGGCTTCCTCCAGCGGCAGCTTGGCTGTTATCTGCTGCCATTACCCCAGCCGGAAGGATCATCGTAACGGCGAGTAGGGTAACCAGCATCCGTGATAGTCTTTTCTTCAATGAATAAATACCTCCTTATTATGAATGTACTATTAGTACGATTTACCAGCCGGAATGGTTCAATCTTTTTTCATATTTCTGCGAAATTATAATGTATACGTGTGGGAAAGATGTGAAAATTCCTATGTAGCAGCCTGGATAGAGGGGCAGGAAAAACAAGTGAGTGAAGCACAAAAAACAGGCATTCCATCCATAGCCGTAAAGCCATGAGGGAGATGCCTGTATTTTAACTGAGCACGATAAGCAGCGCCGAGGTCGTTCCGACGAAACAGCCGGCCAAACAATCCGAAGGATAGTGAAAGCCAAGATAAATGCGTGACAGGCTGACCGTAAGGGCCAGCAGGATCAAGAGCAATGACAGCCAAGGCGTTATGAACAGAAACGGCGTGATAATGGAAAAGATGGCCGTCGAGTGCCCGGAAGGAAACGAGTGATCCTTCATCGGTTTTTTTTCGAACCGCACCTTTTCAAGTGCCAGATAGGGCCTGATGCGCCGCATCTTTCTTTTGATGAGGGCCGTAATCAGGAAGCTGAGGGAAAGCGCAATAAAGCTCTGCCACCCCATCGTATTCCACGGCTCAGGTGCAAAAAACGCTATCGAAAGTGTCAGCACAATGGTAAAGATAGCACCCCCCATATGGGTGACCAGCGCGAGCATCGAATCCACCGTTTTGTTGCTGATCTTGCGGTTTAACCAGCGGAAGATAAGGTGGTCATGTTGCTGAAGCCAATCCATCGAACGAGTAATCATTGTGAACAGAACACCTCACATTATAATTTTGTAAGCTGTCAGCCCAAAGTCCAATCGGGCTGCAATATATGCTTGTAAGGCTAAAGATTCATAGTGTAGACAAGAGGCTTACATACGACAGTATACAGGAGAATTGTTAAGCGTGGGTATGAATGACGTGTATTTTTTCAGAAATTGAGATTTCTTTGTCGCACGGCGAGTTGATGATATCCGTTTGGGGTGTTGGAAGCACGCTTCACAAGATTATGGTTTCCAAGGGATGACGACTTCATGTTCCCATGTTCTCGAAGCTCGGAATCCGATATAATGAAAGCATCTAACTATGCATAAGGAGGAGAAGCATGAAATTTCGCGTTTCTGCCGTGCAATATCATCTGCACACCATTCAATCCTTTGACGATTTTGCCCGTCAGTCGGAGCATTATATCCGGACGGCGGAGGAATTTGAAGCCGACTTTGTGCTGTTTCCGGAATTTTTTACGACCCAGCTGATGTCCATCGGGGATGATCAGGGCAAGGCATTGACGATCAATGATCTTCCGGATTTCACAGACCGTTACCGCGAGCTGTTTCAAGGCTTTGCGAAGCAATATCATCTGCATATCATTGGCGGGACGCACGTCATTCGCCGGCAAGGGAAGCTGTACAATGTAGCGCATCTGTTCTATCCGGACGGCCGCATTGCGGAGCAGGCCAAGATTCATATCACACCTTCGGAGATTAGCGGATGGAATATGGGAGCGGGCGAAGGGCTCGAAGTGTTCGAGACAGAAAAAGGCACCATTGCGATGCTGACCTGTTATGACATCGAATTCCCTGAGATCGTGCGCATGGCCAAGGCTAAAGGGGCCGACGTCATTTTCTGTCCGTCCTGTACGGATGATCGTCACGGATTCCACCGCGTTCGTTACACCAGCCATGCCCGCGCCATTGAGAATCAAATTTATGTGGTGCTGACGGGTACCGTTGGCTCGCTGCCAACCGTGGATCTGATGCGTGCCAACTTCGGACAGGCGGCCATCATTACCCCGAACGATATTCCGTTCCCTCCGCAGGGCCTGCTGGCCGAGGGAGAGCTCAACAACGACATGATCATTACAGCCGATCTCGATCTGGATTTATTGTATCAAGTGCGGGAGAAGGGATCCGTCACGACATGGCGCGATCGCCGCACGGATTTGTATCCGGATTGGGAGTAAGCCGTTTATCGTCACTTGAGGAAAATAGGACAAAGGCGGTGTAGAGGAAATGGCCCGGTTTCATCAACAGTTTTATGTATTTGACGACGCCCGGCCGGTGCCGGTTGTCATACGAAGCTACACGGAAGTGGATTTTGACGAGCTGATCGTCATCCAATCCGAGACGTTCCCGCCCCCGTATCCGCAAGAGCAGTTGTGGAATAAGGAGCAGCTGAAGCAGCATGTCACCCTGTTCCCCGAGGGCGCTCTGTGCGTTGAAGTGGAAGGCATGCTCGCCGGGTCGATCACCTCGCTCATCGTGGATTACGATCCGATGGAGCCTGCCCACTCCTGGGCGGATACCACGGATAACGGGTATATCCGGACGCATAAGCCGGACGGGAATACGCTATACATTGCCGATATTTGCGTCAGACCGCGCTTCCGTAAGCTTGGACTCGGCAAATGGCTGATTCAGTCGCTGTACCATGTGACGGTGAATCGGGGACTGGACCGACTGCTTGGCGGTGGACGGATGCCCGGCTATCATCGGCATGCCCATGAAATGTCGGCTGCGGAATATCTAGACGCTGTTATCCGGGGTGATCTCAAGGATCCGGTAATTACTTTCCTGCTGCGCTGCGGCCGGACGCCCGTTGGTGTGGCAGCGGAGTATTTGGAGGATGAGGAATCCTGCAATTATGGGGCTCTGATGGAATGGAAAAATCCGTTCAGTGGGTGAAGTAGTTTCGCTGGAACGATAATGAATTGGCTTCATATATAAAATGGTTTTTTTGATTACATATATAAGGAGGCTTTTATTTAATGGAATATATCCGTATTACAAGCATCGACGATCCCTTGTTTCGAAAAATGCACAATCTAATGAAGGAAGTGTTCCCTCCGGAAGAGGTGCTGGAATTCAGTCTATGGAAAGAACCGTTGGAGGATCCGGGTATTCGGGTGTTTGTTGCTCTGCATGAGGACGAAGTGGTGGGTACGACGGAATACCGCTATTACGAGGATTGGAATGTAGCGATGACCGATTTTACCATCATCGGGCGTGAAGGGCTTGGCATCGGCCGATTCCTGGCACAGCATCGTTTAAAGGATCTGAATCAGCTGGCGGCCGCGAACGGCAAAGAGCTGTTCGGCATGTTTGCCGAGATTTACGATCCATATCGGGTGCAGGACCATGCATTCGGCGGCGTGAAGCCGATGGATCCTTTCGTTCGCCGCGAAGTCCTCTCGCATCTTGGCTACAAACGCACAGATATCGCCTACGTGCATCCTTCCTGGAATAATGATGGTGAAGCGGTGAGCGGGCTCGATTTCTGCTTCATGCCTGGCGATGATGCCGTTGATGAGCTCCCTGCAGAGCTGATCGTCAACTTCCTGAGACGTTACTATTCGGTACTGCCTGAGAAACCACAGGCCTGGAACGATATGGTGGCCAAGCTGGAATTGCGGGAGAAGGTATCGTTGCTGCCGTTGTAATCTATACGATCGTTCATGCCTGATTCGTTACGGATCAGGCATATTCTTTTCCGGTTACGTCTACAGCATGTGATATTTTGGTATTCTAGTCGCAGGATGGCAGAGGGTGAGATTATCGTGGGAACCTCGTTCCCTGATCGGGGCGATATAGCCGTTCTGCCTATTCTATCGACGGGAAGACTCTGGAGGAAATCAGGGGTGTAAGTTATCGTGAGTGGCACAAGCAATGGGCCGAGAAATACGGGGATTGAGGATGCACCCGATCTTTCGTGTAAGCACGTGGATGGACGTTTACTTCACATTTGCTAAAATCCTCATTTGAATTGCAGGGCTATACTGGATATAGTAATACAATAGGTAAGGAAAAGAGGAGCGAATATGAACGACCGAAAACAAGTGAGCATCCGTCTTCAAAGCCTTCACGAAGGGGAGAATACGATACAGGAGCTTCCGGCAGAGGCGTTTATCAAAGGGAATGTCCTGTATGTTCGCTATACCGAACCAGCGCTTGGACCGCATCAAGGGGAAACCCGGGCCATGCTCAAGCTGACGGAGGACGAGCTGAAGCTGATCCGTCACGGCGAGGTGGAGTCCGAGCAGGCATTTAAGCTGGGTCAGCGATTGCCTGGGTATTACCGCTCCCCGTACACTTCATTTAATCTGTCTACGCACACCCAGCGTCTGGAGCTTGCGCTTGAAGGCGTGTCCGGACGAGCGGCTTGGGCGTATGATCTATATGTGTTTGACGAGTTTTCGGGACACTTTTCTATCAGTTTGACTATTCAGGAGGAACATGAATCATGACAATGAATCCATTAGATCACATTAACGGGCTGGTTGCAGAAGCGGTGGCGGACGCTGCCGTAGCTGCAGGGCTGGTTTCCCGTGAGGAATTGCAAGGCATTACGCTTGAAGTTCCCAAGGATAAGTCGCATGGCGACTTGGCTACGAACGTAGCGATGCAGTTGACACGAATCGCCAAGAAGAACCCGCGACAAATTGCGGAGGCTATCCTGGAACATCTGGACATGGCGAAGGCTTCCATTGAAAAAGCAGAAATAGCCGGGCCAGGATTCATTAACTTTACCTTGGACAAGGGCTACCTCTATCCGATCGTTGCGTTGGTAGAAGAACAGGGCGACAACTACGGGCGAATTGCTACGGGAGAGGGGCAAAAGGTTCAGATGGAGTTTGTCAGCGCCAATCCCACGGGAAGTCTGCATCTGGGACATGCCCGCGGAGCGGCGGTAGGCGATGCCCTCTGCAATGTGCTTGATTTTGCAGGCTACGAAGTGACGCGCGAATACTACATCAATGATGCAGGCAACCAGGTGGTCAATCTGATAAAATCCCTCGAAGCCCGTTATCTGCAGGAGCTCGGACAGGATGCCGAAATGCCGGAAGATGGATACCATGGCGAAGATATCAAAGGGTTTGCCAAAGAGCTTGTAGCCGAGAAGGGCGACTCTTTGCTGTCCATGGATCCAGGCGAGAGAGCGGCATTCCTTCGCCAGTTTGGACTTGAGAAGGAACTGGATAAAATCAAACGCGATTTGAATCGATTCCGCGTTCATTTTGACGAATGGTTTAGTGAGACATCCCTGTACGAGAACGGACTCGTGGAGAAATCCCTGGAAGAGCTGAAATCGAAGGGCGAAGCTTATGAGAAGGATGGGGCAACCTGGCTTCGTACCACCGACTATGGGGATGACAAAGACCGCGTCCTCGTGAAGAATGACGGAACCTATACTTACCTGACGCCGGATATTGCTTACCATCGCAATAAATACGAGCGCGGCTACGACAAGATCCTCAATATTTGGGGAGCCGATCACCATGGTTACATTCCGCGGATGAAGGCAGCTATGGAGGCGCTGGGCAATGATCCGGACAAACTGATTGTATTGATCGCCCAGATGGTCAGCCTGTTCCAGGATGGCGAGAAAGTGAAAATGTCCAAGCGTACCGGTAAAGCGGTCACGATGGAAGACCTGATGGATGAGGTCGGCGTAGACGCAATCCGCTATTTCTTCACTATGCGCAGCATGGATTCGCATCTGGATTTCGATATGGATCTGGCGGTGTCTACGTCCAATGAGAATCCGGTCTTCTATGTGCAGTATGCTCACGCACGTATCTGCAGCGTATTCCGCCAAGCGGAGGAGCAGGGCGTTAATCTCCTGCCGCTTTCGGAAGTGAACCTGAGCGTTCTGACAACCGAGCATGAATACGACATTTTGCGCAAAATAGGAGAGCTTCCGCAGGAAGTGTCGCTTGCTGCAGAGAACTATGCTCCGCACCGACTTATCCGGTATGTATACGAGCTGGCCTCCTTGTTCCACAGCTACTATCGAGCTGAGCGCGTGATTACGGAGGATACGGATCAAACGCAGGCTCGCCTGGCTTTGCTTCGAGCTGTTCGTACGGTCATTGCTAACGTGCTTCGCCTGATGGGCGTATCGGCGCCGGAACGGATGTAAGGAGCCTTAATTTGAATATGTGACAGCAGCCGTCTTTCCGTGGAAAGGCGGCTGTTTTTAATTTGTAAACGGGCTTTCTTTTCTAACTGCTGAAGAATCAGTCTATAATTTCATGCCCTCGCGCAAAAATTTCAAGGCATTTACCTCTCCATCGGAGACGCTGTATCCTTTTTTAAGCTTAAGGGGAGAGGAGGTGCGTCGCAGCAGGGCCTTAATGGTAGCCGTTTTTTTCAGGTCAGGCTTTTGCGCAAGCAGCAGAGCGATCGCTCCGCTGACGTGCGAAGTCGCCATAGAGGTGCCGCTCATCTCGTGGTATTTTCCTTGCAGCCAAGCGGACACGATTTTATCTCCAGGCGCATAAATATCGACAAATTGCCCGCGATTGCTAAAGGCAGGGATCTTCCGGTTGCGGTCGGTAGCTCCGACGGATATGGTTTGAGGATAACGGGCAGGATAGTCCGCGGTACGGCGTTTGCCGTCATTGCCGGAGGAGGCTACAATAATGACGCCTGCTTGGTTGGCCTTGCCCACAATATCCAGCAGCGTACGGCTTCGGGTCTGCATACCGAAACTCATATTAATGATATCGATCTCGGCCCGCACGCACCAGTCGATGGCCAGAATGATATCCGACACAAAGGCGGATCCGTTGTGATCAAAGGCTTTGACTGGATACACCACAGATCTTGGAGCAACGCCAATCATGCCCTGCGTACTGTTCGCAGCAGCGATGGTACCCGAAATATGTGTTCCGTGTCCGTTGTCATCATATGGCGGTATGTTCCGGTGGACGAGATTAATCCCTCGAGTCAGCGAATACTTCAGATCGGGGTGAGCGAAATCCACCCCCGTGTCGATAACCGCAATCTTCATGCGGTGTCCTGTCGAGATCGACCAGGCTTGAGGGGCTTTGATTTGCTTGATACCCCATGGGATCCCGGTTAGCGTTCCAATTGTCCCTTGTATGGCTTGGATATGAACCTGGTCATCCTCTTCTACCATCAGTTCATTCCGGAACTCCGCTTCAAACTTCGCGGTTTGGGGAGCTGGAGCGATGATGGTTTGGGTAAGCGGCGAATAGCTGACTGAACTCGGGAAACGCCTTTTCCCGACAAGTCGTATCCATTCGCGGATACATTCCTGGTACAGCTGAGGGTCATGAAACGTGAGGAGCCGCCGGTTCATTTCCCGGACGTTCCGCATAGGGTTCGTCTCTGTAAGTAGTGATTGCATGATCCGGGTGTAATCCATATGTGGCAATCTCCCTTCTCGATGAACCGTTGCTTCAGTATTGTATGAACCGGGGAGAGTGCCCGAATGGGATGTTGCCCTTTTTCCGGGAAATAGGCCCTGTTTACCGTGTCAAAGGAGCAGGGCTAACATAAGATACATGGAGAGAACATCAAGGTTCTCTTATCTAATCCCGTAAGGAGTCGATCCTTGGGGCGGATACAGTCAGAAGACGGAGACAATTGTCTCCGTCTTTTTCCTTTTGGTATCTGATGGGTAATGGCGCAGAAAAACTTGATTTTTATTTCCAAATAGGTTTTACTTAGTTTTGATAATGGATATGTTGAGGGTATAACGTGAAGATTGTGTGAGAGGAAGTGTGCGTTAGTGAGTAATCCGCTCAATTTAAAGATCGATCCGGAGAAGATTCAGGAAATCCCAATGGTTGACCTGGCTTTTATGGTTCTGAAGGCGGCGAATACGCCGTATTATTACCGTGACCTTATGAATGAGGTGGCCAAGCTTCGCGGCTTTACGGAACAGGAAATTAACGAAACGATTGCCCAGTTATATACCGAGATCAATATAGACGGACGTTTCGCATGTGTAGGAACGAATCTGTGGGGACTAAAGCGCTGGTATCCGCTGGAGAAGTCCGAAGATCCGATTGCGAACGCCAAGCGTCCGCGGATCATCAACGATGAAGATGATGATGACGATGACTTCACCGATGAAGAGGATACTTATAGCGGTGACGATGTCGAGGAGGATTTCGACAGTATCGATGAAGATGATGATGATCACGACGATCTCTTCCCGGATGATGACGATGCCGATGATGAAGTAGACGAAGAGGTTGTTCTGGATGATGACGAATTGGATGACGAGGATTCCGAATCCGATGAGGAAGATGATCTGGAAGATGAAGCATTTGAGGAAGACGATAAGGATTAATCCCACATGCAGCAGGGACTTTCGTACTTGTCTGCGCTGATTATGACTGTGTTTTACAGTGTCAGCCGATTGGGGAATTTTGAGGTTGCTTCTTCTCTTGACAAGCAGACAAGGCACAGAGTAAACTATTGCTTGGGCTTATGATTGTGGATTAAATATGTTTAATATAAAAGTGCCCCGTTATTTATTCGGGGTCACTTTTTTTGTTTTTAAGGCTCAGAAAGTGTAAACGACGCTAGCTTCTGGGCCTAATAACGCAAGAGAAACTACCTTATCAAAAGCGGTCTGTCTTCTGGAAGTTTGTCGATAGACATTTTTTCTTTGGACTGTGGAGGCATCCTTCCTGTAGGGACTGGACTTTCATGGTCTCTTGCAGTGAGTATTCCGCCGGTGGGGGAAATCCGCTGTTAAACCTTATGTTCACAGACTCAGGTTTGCAGTTTTCTAAGATGAGGTATGGAAACCGCTCGTCTTGATGCCTCATAACGCATGGCGTGTTAAGCAGCTCGACATGATACGAGGATCATTTAAGCGTCAATATATGCGGTTTGTAATAGGTCGGAGGTCAGCTCGCTCACCATTTTTGGAAGCGAGCGATGCTTTTTTGTTGGTCCCTCTGATGAATCAGGGGAAAACGGGTTAGGATAAACATCATATGTCGCCTGAAGTTATGGAGATTATATAGGAGGGTTTTTACAGTGACAAAGTATATTTTTGTAACAGGCGGGGTCGTGTCATCTCTTGGTAAGGGAATTACCGCCGCTTCGCTCGGTAGATTGCTTAAGAACAGAGGGCTCAAGGTAACGATTCAGAAATTCGATCCGTACATTAATATAGATCCGGGCACCATGAGTCCTTACCAGCATGGCGAAGTATTCGTTACGGACGACGGTGCGGAAACCGACCTGGACCTGGGACACTATGAGCGCTTCATCGATATTAACCTGTCGAAGAACAGCAATGTGACAACAGGGAAAGTATACTCTTCTGTTATCAGCAAGGAACGTCGGGGAGAATATTTGGGCGGTACCGTGCAGGTGATTCCTCATATTACGAACGAGATCAAGGAGCGCGTGTTCCGTGCAGGCCGTGAAGCGGGTTCGGATGTGGTTATTACCGAGATCGGCGGAACGGTCGGCGATATCGAAAGTCTTCCTTTCCTTGAGGCGATCCGTCAAATTAAGAGCGACGTTGGCCGTGAGAACGTAATGTATATTCATGTAACCCTCATTCCATATATTAAGGCAGCCGGTGAAGTGAAAACGAAGCCGACCCAGCATAGTGTAAAAGAACTCCGCAGTATCGGCATTCAGCCGAATGTTATCGTATGCCGTACGGAGCATGAGCTTTCAACCGAGATGAAAGCAAAAATCGCGCTCTTCTGCGATATCGATCCTAACGCGGTTGTAGAATGTCGCGATGCCTCCTCGCTGTATGAGGTACCGCTGAATTTGCGTGAAGAAGGTCTTGATGAAATTGTTGTCAATCATTTGAAATTGACTACCCCTGCGCCGGATATGAGCGAGTGGGAGGATCTGGTGGAGCGTGTATCCAAGCTGGAGAAGACCGTTGAGATTGCAATCGTTGGTAAGTATGTCGCACTGCACGATGCTTATCTAAGTGTTGTTGAATCCCTGTCTCATGCAGGCTTTGATGCTAATGCTGACGTGAAGATCCGCTGGGTGAATGCCGAAGAGATTACGGCAGACAACGTGGAAGAGGCGTTGAGTGGCATTGGTGGTATCCTTGTACCTGGTGGATTTGGAGATCGGGGTATCGAAGGTAAGATCAGTGCGATTCGTTATGCCCGCGAACGCAACATTCCATTCTTCGGCATTTGTCTTGGGATGCAAGTGTCCGTTATTGAATATGCCCGTTCGATTGTTGGTCTGAACGGCGCGAACAGCTCGGAAATTGATCCGGCTACCGAATATCCAGTCATCGACCTGCTGCCGGAGCAGAAGGATATCGAGGATCTTGGCGGAACGATGCGTCTGGGTCTGTATCCATGTAAGCTGGTTCCAGGATCGCTTGCAGAGTCCTGCTACCAGGACGAGCTGGTATATGAAAGACATCGCCACCGGTATGAGTTCAACAACCAATACCGCGAAGATATTGAAAAAGCAGGTCTGCGCATATCCGGTACTTCTCCGGATGGACGTCTGGTTGAAATTGTAGAGCTGCCAGGACACCCTTGGTTCCTCGCCGTGCAATTCCATCCGGAATTCACTTCCCGACCGAACCGTCCGCAGCCGCTGTTCCGTGAATTTGTAAAAGCCTCGATCCAGCATCAGGCATAATGAGAAGAGCCTCTTTTGAAGAGGCTCTTTTTTGCGTAGAAATCCATTATCATAATGACGTAGAGGGCAAGCTAACGTTCAGAGCGGATGTCCGGAGCTGTCGATTTCGTATACAACAAATTCGTACATCTTTTTTTCTTACTTTTTTTAGGTTAGGAAGGAATTCGACATCTACAGGCGAATACAAATAATGGTCGGTTTATGGGAAAGTTAGGAACTTTCGAGTTTGCATATACTCATTGTACGATTTAAGTATCGGGGAGGTTGAAGGGATGAGCAAGGAAAGCAAACACAAAGTGCTGATTGTGGATGACCAGAATGGTATCCGCATCCTGCTTGTGGAAGTGTTCAGCAGTGAAGGATATGAGACGTTTCAAGCGGCAAACGGCAAGGCCGCACTTGAAATTGTGAAGATGCATGCCCCGGATTTGGTGCTGCTGGATATGAAAATTCCTGGAATGGACGGGCTTGAGATTTTGAAGCATATAAAACAGATGAATCCGGACATTAAGGTGATCATGATGACAGCCTATGGAGAGCTTGACATGATCAAAGAAGCAACCGATCTTGGTGCGTTGATGCATTTTACCAAACCCTTTGATATTGACGAGATGCGTCAAGCCGTCAATATGCAGCTGAAAGGGACCGCCAGTAATATCGGTTGAATGATGAATTCTGCTCAAAGGGCGGAATTCTTTTTTTTGCCAGAATGTGAGGTCCTTCGCAGCATTTTAGGAAATGCTTGTTTAGTATTTATGACGCGATGTGGTATAATAAGTCCGTATGTTATATCGGCTAAAAACCATAGACAAACTAAGCATCTATAGGAGGATGAAACCATGCCATTAGTATCAATGACAGACATGCTGAACAAAGCACTTGAAGGTAAATATGCTGTTGGTCAATACAACATCAACAACCTGGAGTGGACATATGCGATTCTTGAAGCGGCTGAGCAAGAGAAATCACCGGTAATTCTTGGTGTTTCCGAAGGGGCAGCTCGTTATATGGGTGGATTCAGCACCGTCGTACACATGGTAAAAGGTTTGATGGAGGACCTGAAAGTTACAGTTCCTGTTGCCATTCACCTTGACCACGGTTCAAGTGTTGAGAAATGTAAAGAAGCAATCGACGCAGGATTCACTTCGGTTATGATCGATGATTCCCACAGCCCGATTGATACGAATATTGCAACAACGAAACAAGTCGTTGAGTATGCTCATGCTAAAGGCGTTTCCGTTGAAGCTGAAGTCGGTATGGTCGGCGGACAAGAAGATGATGTTATCGGAGACGTAATGTACGCGAAGCTTGACGATTGCGTTCGCATCGTGAACGAAACAGGCATCGACACATTGGCACCTGCGCTTGGTTCTGTTCATGGTCCTTACAAAGGCGAACCAAACCTTGGTTTCAAAGAGATGGAAGAGATTCGCAATGCTGTGAAACTTCCGTTGGTGCTTCATGGTGGTACAGGCATTCCGACGCATGACATCAAGAAAGCTATCTCCTTGGGTACTTCCAAAATCAACGTGAACACCGAGAACCAAATCTCGTTCTCTAAAGTTGTTCGTGAAGTGCTTGCTGCTAAACCGGAAGCTTACGATCCGCGCACATTCCTGAAACCAGGCCGTGAGGCAATCAAGGAAACCGTTGTTGGCAAAATCCGTGAGTTTGGTTCCAACAATCAAGCTTAATTATTTATAGTTAAGTGGCTTGTAGTCCTAGTGGCTACGACATGACGATTGGAATCACCTAAGATATTTAGGCTGTCTTATGCTGCATACAATGAAATGGAAAGCACACCGCGTAGCCGGTGTTTTTCCATTTCATTTATTAAGATATCAAAGTACAAGCGGGTTGTGAGCTTCACAACCGGATCATCGAGAACAAAAAGAAACGCTAAATGCGGTCTGTCATCCTTAAGGAACGTCGATAAGACGTTTTTCTTGTATGACGGCCATCAGAACCATTTCCGGCTGCGAAGTGATGTAGGGGGACCCGAAAGCTTATGGAAAAATTGATGATCAGCGGTGGACGCCCACTGCGAGGTACTGTAACAATCAGTGGTGCCAAGAACAGCGCGATTGCGTTAATTCCCGCCGCAATTCTGGCGGAATCGGAAGTCGTACTTGATAATTTGCCGCTTCTCAGCGATGTGGCTGTTTATGCTGAGATCTTGGAAGAATTGGGCGGGCAAGTTTCATGGGAAGGCAATCAGATGAGAATTGACCCTTCTGATATCAAATCTATTCCGATGCCTAACGGACCCGTTAAGAAACTGCGCGCGTCCTACTATATGATGGGCGCCATGCTTGGAAGATTTAAAGAAGCCGTGATCGGCCTGCCGGGCGGCTGTAATTTCGAACCTCGTCCCATCGACCAGCACATTAAGGGTTTTGAAGCGTTAGGCGCAACCGTCACCAATGAACACGGTTCGATTCATCTGCATGCTAAAGAGCTGCGAGGCGCGAAGATCTATCTGGATGTGAGCAGTGTTGGTGCAACGATTAATATTATGCTGGCGGCTGCTAAGGCCAAAGGCTCCACAATTATTGAAAATGCGGCGAAAGAGCCTGAAATTATAGATGTTGCAACACTTTTGAATTCCATGGGAGCTGTCATTAAGGGCGCCGGAACGGAAACGATCCGGATTGAAGGCGTAACCGAGATGCATGGCTGCCGCCATTCCATTATTCCAGACCGGATTCAGGCCGGTACATATATGATTGCTGCCGCAGCTACTCGCGGTGATGTTCTGATTGACAACGTCATCCCGAAACACCTTGAAGCCCTAACGGCCAAGTTGATCGAGATGGGTGTTGGTATTGAGGAGCTGGACGAAAGCATCCGCGTGATCGGTAAGGACCGATATCAGCACGTGGACGTGAAGGCGCTTATATATCCTGGATTTGCAACGGATTTGCAATCACCGATGACCAGCCTGCTTACCCAAGCGGAAGGCGTCAGTGTCCTTAGTGATTTTGTATATAGCAACCGATTTAAACATGTTCCGGAGTTAGTTCGCATGGGTGCCAAGATCCGCGTGGAAGGACGCTCGGCCATTATAGAGGGTGGTCCGCTGAACGCAGCCAAGGTCAAAGCGACCGACCTGCGCGCAGGCGCGGCTCTTGTGATTGCGGGACTAACCGTACCCGAAGGGGTGACGGAGGTAAGCGGCGTAGAATTCATTGATCGCGGCTATGACCATCTGGTATCCAATCTGCGCTTGCTGGGTGCCGACGTATGGCGTGAGACCGAGGAAGAATGATTTTTTACCAAAATGAGGGAAATGTGTGGTTGAAACTGCATATCTCCCTCAGATTTGGGTAATGCTCCTAGTAAAGCTCTCATAGAATAATAGACTACATGACAGCAGGGTCTGCTGTGACAGAAACAAATAATTGAATAGGTGGTTATTGAATGGATTTACAAATAGCCGATTTGGAAGGCATGAAGCTGACGGATCTGTATAAGCTGGCCAAAAAGTATCAGATTCCTTATTATGGCCAGTTGAAGAAAAAAGAATTGATATTTGCCATTCTCCGGGCGCAGGCCGAACAGAGCGGCTTGATGTTCATGGAGGGCGTACTCGAGATTTTGCCGGAAGGTTACGGTTTTCTTAGACCGATCAACTATTTGCCGAGCACGGAGGACATCTACATTTCGGCCTCCCAGATTCGCAAATTTGATTTACGGACCGGAGATTTGGTTTCGGGCAAATGCCGGACACCTAAAGAGAACGAACGTTACTTCGGGCTGCTGCAGGTCAACGCCGTGAATGGTGAGAATCCTGCCGTCGCAGCGGAACGATTGCACTTCCCAGCCTTGACTCCTCTATATCCGCAAGAAAAGCTTGTTCTTGAAACATCCCCTAATCAGTTGTCAACCCGAATTATGGATCTGCTTGCACCTGTAGGTTTAGGACAACGCGGTTTGATCGTAGCACCGCCAAAAGCAGGGAAAACGCTCCTCTTAAAAGAAATCGCCAACAGCATCTCAACTAACAATCCAGAGATTGAACTGTTTGTTTTACTCATCGATGAACGGCCTGAAGAAGTGACGGATATGCAGCGTTCCGTTAAGGGCGAGGTGGTTGCTTCTACTTTTGACGAGCTTCCGGAGAACCATATTAAAGTGGCGGAACTGGTATTGTCCCGTGCCTTGCGGCTGGTGGAGCATAAGAAGGACGTTGTTATATTGCTGGACAGCATCACCCGTCTTGCGCGTGCATATAACCTGGTCATCCCTCCGTCCGGCAGAACCCTGAGCGGCGGTATTGATCCTGCTGCGTTCCATCGTCCGAAACGCTTCTTCGGTTCGGCGCGTAACGTGGAGGAAGGCGGAAGCTTGACGATTCTGGCTACAGCCTTGGTTGAAACCGGATCGCGAATGGATGATATTATTTATGAGGAATTTAAAGGTACGGGCAATATGGAGTTGCACTTGGACCGCCGCTTTGCGGAACGCCGTATTTTCCCGGCGATCGACATTCGTCGCTCCGGTACCCGGCGTGAAGAGGTGCTCTTGAACAAGGATGAACTGGATACCATTTGGGCGATCCGTAAAAATATGAATGACTCTGCTGACTTCGTGGAAGGATTCCTCAAAAAAATGCGTGACAGCAAGAATAATGCGGAGTTCTTGGCATCATTTGATGTGAATGCCAATAACGGGAGCGGGACCGGGACTCAGAGCCAGACAGCCAGACGCCCGTCGCGTGCATCTGCAGCGACGGCACCTCAGAGCTAAGCCTGAATCAACCCGGAGAATAGGAGATCAACATGTATTTGGTTTATGCAGATGAGCAAGGGAACGTATATGATCATTCCGAGCTGTTCGGGCTTGCCCGAAGCGGTGATATGATCGTTGAAATATTGGATGATGAATTGATACCTCTGCCGGAGGGAGCTACACTGGTCGGGCTGCCGAGCACCCGAGCGATCGGGATGGATCCGGAGACCGGTGAAATGATGCCGCTTGAGGATGGGTATACCGCTGTCGGAGCGCTTTTGCCGCAAGGCTATACCCGCTTGTGCCTGCCAGGGTACGTGAAGTCGGACAAGGAATATAAGCTGCCGCTATTTGGTTACTCGGCGGTGGTATGGAAGGATGGCGCCTTCTATACGACGGCGCGTTTATCCGATGACCCCGAGAAGTGGAACCCTGTGAACTGCGATCTGAACGATCTTGAGCTTGGGGTTAAGACGCTGAAGGAGAAATATCCGGAGAATCGGCTCTATGAGCATCTGTCTAACTGTGCATTAGGATATGAATGCCTGACGGCATCCAACACCTTCCTGAATCGCTGGGAAGGCGCTGTTCCCGTATCTTACTCCTGCAATGCCGGTTGCTTCGGTTGTATATCGGAACAGCCGGATGACAGCGGCTTTGTCGCGCCGCAGACCCGCATGAACTTCCGTCCGAGAGTGGATGAGCTGGTGCAGGTCATGCTGGAGCATCTGAAGACGCCGGAATCGATCATCAGCTTTGGACAAGGTTGTGAGGGAGAACCCTCCACGCAGGCGAAAATCATTATAGAAGCCATGAGAGAAGTTCGGGCGCAGACTGATATGGGCTACATCAATATTAATACCAATGCGGGACTGACCGATTTTATCCGCGGCATCGTGGATGCCGGCCTTGATCTGATGAGGGTCAGCACGATCAGTGCATTGGATGATCATTATAACGCATACTACAAGCCAAGGGGCTATACGCTGGCCAATGTAGAGAAATCCCTTCGTTATGCAACCGATCAAGGCGTGTATACATCCATCAACTATCTGATCTTCCCGGGCGTGACCGATCGCGAGGAAGAGCTGGAGGCCATGATTGAGTTTGCCCGCCGCACGGGCCTCAAGTTAATCCAGCTCCGTAATCTCAATATTGACCCTGAGAGCTATCTCGAGCTTATTCCGCCTGCGCAAGGCGAGATTCTGGGGATGAAGCAGGCTATTGAGATTATGCAGGAGGAGCTGCCGGATGTGGTGATTGGCTCCTATACGCATGTGCCGCCTGCGGGACAGGCAAGACCGAAGAAGAGACCTTCGATTATCTAGCAGAATCGTGCTGGCATTGCTTGTGTTAAAATCAGGTTAAAATTCCAGTTGTGGACTTGTCTGATGATTTGTGTATGGGCTATTGCGCATTCAATATGCTCGTGATATACTCCATTTATGTGTCCATATAACTCTGGGTCCGCATGAGGCTCAGGGCGGAAAGAGGTGAAAGCTACAATGAAACAAGATATTCAACCGAAATATCACGTTACTACAGTTACTTGTGCTTGCGGTAATACGTTTGAGACAGGTTCTGTAAAACCAGATCTTCGTGTAGAGATTTGCTCGAACTGTCATCCGTTCTTCACAGGTAAACAGAAATTCCTGGATGCTGGCGGTCGTGTTGATAGATTCAAGAAGAAATACGGTATCTAATAAACAAACCCTTCGCCCTTGTGGTCGAAGGGTTTTTGTCTGTTTACAGGGCTGGTGGTATATGCAACTTCTTCCGTCGGTTGCTTTTTTGATAGCCATGCGATATACTAAAGTTCGCCGTGCTAGACGGGGAGGTAGCGGTGCCCTGTAACTCGCAATCCGCTGTAGCGAGGTTGAATTCCTGTTAGAGGTATTGTCGATGTGAGGCTGGTCCCTGCGCTCAACGTTGACGGTTGGGTCCTCCGCAATGAGCACTTGTGAACCTGGTCAGGTCCGGAAGGAAGCAGCCATAAGCAAGATCGCTTTTGTGCCGGAGGGGTGCCTAGCCCGAGTTGTTGCTCAGGATTGCCGCTCGGATCGCAATTATCAATAACAGGTGCACGGTATACATATCTGCACATAACACCTTTGCCATATTGGCAAGGGTGTTTTTTGTCGAGATGGCTATACACTTAAGCTAATCCTTCATGTGTACTTTGGATAAAGTTTTCCAAGTAAACGTTTTGCTAAGGCAGGGGAAAGTAGTATAGAATGTAGTATAATATAACCGTTAAACTCACGCCTTTTGGGCTGGGATTGACCATGAATGCAACAGTAAAAGCACGCGAGGATCGGGCTTAGTATAAACCTTAGGTTTTCTCGATCTCGTGAAGTGGAAGTTGAAAGAGGGTAAAGCACAGTGGAACATATCGCGTTATATCGTGCTTGGCGACCACAGTCGTTCGGCGACATGGTGGGCCAGCAGCATATTATCCAGACCCTGCAGAATGCCATTCGCGAGCAGCGGGTTTCCCATGCCTACCTGTTCAGCGGTCCACGGGGTACGGGCAAGACCAGTGCCGCTAAAATTTTGGCCAAAGCCGTGAACTGCGAGCATGGTCCGGCTGAGGAACCCTGCAATGAATGCGAGGCCTGCCGGCGTATAACGTCCGGAGCCGTCATGGATGTTCAGGAGATCGATGCTGCATCCAACCGCGGCGTTGAGGAAATCCGTGATTTGCGGGAGAAAGTCAAATACGCACCGACCGAGGTGCGGCGCAAGGTTTATATTATCGATGAAGTACACATGCTGACGACGGAAGCGTTCAATGCCTTATTGAAAACGCTGGAGGAACCGCCGGCACACGTGATGTTTATACTAGCGACAACAGAGCCGCACAGGCTTCCGGCAACGATCATCTCACGCTGTCAACGGTTTGACTTCCGGAGGGTTTCCTTGGACGAACAAACCGGGCGTCTGGAGCAGATTTGCGGAGAAGAAGGCATTACGGCAGAGCATGAAGCGCTGCAGTATATCGCACGTCTGTCGGATGGCGGTATGCGGGATGCGCTGAGCATTCTGGATCAGATTGCTTCCTTTACCGGAGGTACGGTATCTTACCAGCAGGTCATGGACATGACGGGCGGCATTGCCTCGGAGCAGTTTGGCCGTCTGGCCAGTGCCGTGAAACAGGGGGATGCCGGGCTTGTGCTGCAGATCGTGGAGCAATTCATGCAGGAGGGAAAAAGTGCAGATAAATGCATGGAGAATCTCCTGTATTATTTCCGCGATTTGCTCATGATCAAGATGGTTCCAGGCGCTGACAAGCTGACCGATCGGGTTTTGAATCCGGCAGAGTTTCAGGAGATGGCAAATGCCTTCAGCCGAGATGAACTATTTCAAATGATTGATACGCTGAACCGGTATCAAAGTGAGATGAAATACGCCTCGCAGCCGCAAACTCTGTTTGAGGTAGCGTTGCTTAAGCTCTCCGGTATAACCCAATCTGCGGGCGGGGCCGCAGCTGCCCATAGTACGGCCGATGCTGGTGAACTCGCTCAGCTGAAGCAGCACGTAGCTGCACTTGAGAAAAAGCTGGAGCGACTGATACAAAACGGTGTCCCTGCATCAGGTCAACGTGAACCGGCCAAGTCTGCTCGTACACCTGCACCGAAAGCAGCTTCAACAGCCAAGATTCCGCAGCATATGGATCAGTATGTATCCTGCCGGACCGGAGAGGATTATACAGCTGTACATCGGCAGTGGGCCCAAATTCTGCAGAACGTGAAAGAGGAGAAGGTAACGGTCCACGCATGGCTGATGGATGGTGAGCCCGTATCCGTATGGGAAGACAAGGTTCTTGTCGCTTTTAAAAACAACATCCACCGCGAAACCACGGAGAAACCTGCCAATAAACAGGTGATTGAAGGGGTTCTTGAGTCAACGCTTGGCAAGCCGTATCATCTGGTTACCATGATGCTTCGTGATTGGAGTGACGCGGTAGAAGGAGTTGGCAAGCCTCAGGCAGAAGAACTTAAGCTTGAGCACGAAGAAGCGGAGGCCGGTGGGGAAAAACCATGGATTGATGAGGCGATCCAGTTGTTTGGAGAAGACCTCGTTGTCATAAAAGACTAGCGCGTCCCTACGTGCACCCTATTATAAGGAGAGATGAATCATGAATAATATGAACCAAATGATGAAGCAAGTGAAAAAGATGCAGGAGCAAATGCTCAAGGCTCAGGAAGAGCTCGCTACGAAAACCGTTGAAGGAACTTCCGGCGGTGGCGTGGTTACCGTGGAAGCGAATGGTCATAAACAAATTTTGTCCATCAACATCAAACCTGAGGCGGTTGATCCGGATGACGTGGAAATGCTGCAGGATCTGGTATTGACTGCGGTTAACGATGCTCTTGCCAAGGCTGAAGAAATCGCAAATGCTGATATGGGCAAATTCACAGGCGGCATGAAAATTCCGGGCTTGTTCTAATCTAACCTAGAAGGAGTAGTTACATTTGTACTATCCTGAACCGATCGCGAAGCTCATCGACGCCTTTACGCGACTGCCGGGTGTGGGGCCGAAGACGGCCGCCCGCCTGGCTTTTCATGTTCTAAACATGAAGGAAGATGACGTTATTGATTTTGCCAAAGCGCTAGTCAGTGTCAAAAGGAATCTGCATTACTGCTCGGTCTGCTGCAATATCACCGATACGGATCCATGCCGGGTATGTCAGGACAAAACCCGGGATGCTTCGACCATCTGCGTTGTTCAGGATGCGAAGGATCTCGTGGCTATGGAGCGTACAAAGGAATTCGAAGGCTACTATCATGTCCTCCATGGAGCCATATCTCCAATGGAGGGGATCGGACCGGATGAAATCCGTCTGAAGGAGCTGCTGACGCGTCTTAGCGACGAGAGAGTGAAAGAGCTGATTCTGGCCACGAATGCCAATATCGAGGGAGAGGCAACGGCGATGTACATATCGCGTCTGGTCCGCCCTTTTGATATTAAGGTGACCCGAATTGCCCATGGACTGCCTGTTGGCGGTGACTTGGAGTATGCAGATGAAGTGACTTTATCGAAGGCACTCGAAGGCCGAAGAGAACTGAACTGATATTTTGTGATTTTTTGCAACAACTGTTTGAGATATGAAAGCTATACGAGAACGAGCATCGGAAGCAATTCTGGTGGCTCGTTTTTTTGTTTGCTCACTTTAAGGTATAGGAAGCAGAGATTGAAAGAGTTATTTTGGTTCTAAGTTTGTCCCTCTCTCGATATGAATGTTACAGACGGTCTAATTAATGGCATTTATTTAACATTCATATTCATAGGGAGTGAACGGAATGAAGATATGGTGGAAGCAGTCCAGGAAAAAAGTAGAGGAAACGTATATCACTGCAGAGGATCAGGAACGGATGTGGCATGTCTTCCTGGACGTCCAGAGATCCCAAATGGAGTGGGAGCGGGCGCACTTGCTGTTTCAAGAGGCGACGGGACAGGATCAGATCGATTATGCGATCTATATGCTGGAGGCGGCGGAGCGCAAATACCAGATGAATCTCAAACAGGCCAAGCAGCTCAACCTGGATGGGGCAAGGATGCAATATATCGAGCAAAAAAGGGAGAATGGTTAAGCCAGGGCTGAGAGGATGTCTAATGACCATTGAAGGAGGAGTATCTATGAAAATGATTGTGCTAGGCGTGCTATGCATATCGCTCTTGCTGCTTATCTATGTAGTGTTTAGAAAGAAGCTCGGGCTGGGATGGTTAACCGTATTCGGCGCCCATCTTGCTCTCTCGGCAGTGGCTATCTATGTTGTGAATTTCTCCGGATTGGCGGCTGAAACGTATATTCCTCTGAATCCGATGACCATAGGAACCGTCATGGTTTTGGGCTTGCCGGGCGTGGCCCTTCTTGTTGGATTAAAAATAACGATATTAGGTAGTTGACGCAGACTTATATTCTATGATACATTAATGTTCGCCCGTTTGATTCCGGGTGATAGAGATTCACTGGTCAGGTAGAAAATTGGTTGAAAAAATAATCAAAAAAACCTCTTGACCAACAGCAAGCTAGTATGATATATTATAAAAGTCGCCGCTGAGATGCGGATGACAATAAAAAATGATTGATCTTTGAAAACTGAACAACGAGTGAGCAAGGATTTCACTAGTGAAATCCATTCGAAATCATCCTGTACAAGCCTTGGTTTGTCGGATGGTGGAGCATAAAGAGAATTGAACAAATTCTCGTCAGTTAAGAAATGAGCAAGTCAAACACTTTATTGGAGAGTTTGATCCTGGCTCAGGACGAACGCTGGCGGC
>NZ_JBNNUS010000017.1:0-74326 GCF_050279985.1 Paenibacillus sp. NPDC093718 | reverse complement strand
TTTCTTAACTGACGAGAATTTGTTCAATTCTCTATTTCAACGTCCCACCAAAGTGGTTCGTTTTACTCACTCGTTGTTCAGTTTTCAAAGATCAATCTGTGTTTCTCGTTCGTCATCCGCATCTCAGCGGCGACTTTTATAATATATCATACTTCCTATCAACTTTGCAAGTACTTTTTTTAAAAAGTTTTTTTGAAGTTTGTTTTGAAGTTTGATGGCCGCCGGTTGGCGGCATCACCTTCGAAAAGGAAGCGAAAATTAATTTACCATATACTTAGCCGGTTAGTCAACACTTTTTCACAGAATTAATGTTTGATCTGCGGAAACTTCCCGTTACGTGCATATTTGGAGAGTTCCTTCTGTGGTGCAAACCGGGCATACATGCGGAACACCGTTTTATATCGGTTAGCTATAGCCTGCCTGATGTTTTGGTCCAATCGTTGGTCGCTCAAATCCAGCAGCATCTCGTCCAGTTCTTTTCGCAGTACATAATCAAGCTCTTTGCACTCTTTTTCATTGAATAGCATTCCCAGCATGATAGGACCTCCTTGTATAGTTAAGCGAACATGTAACGTCACTTCAATCGGATTAAAGCTGCTCTTGCCTATGTATTGGTGATTAACCGTATTGGCGGGATCTCTAAACCGAATGAATGCTGTCTGTACATTATGATGAACGTCCTGTCCGCGCAGCTCTCTCTTTACTCTGCTAAGCTGCTTTATTAGGTATGCACAATTTCAGGGAAAATTATGACATCAGCCACAACGTAATTGTACTTTCGATCATTGCCGCAATGAGCAGCAGCACGACAACCCATAAGGATGCAGTACCCAGCTTGCGCCAAAATCCGCGCCACTCCGCACCAATCCCGCTTCTGCGCGCGCCTGTCGCCGTTATACTTCTTAACACCAGCCCGCCAAAAACCAGGCCATATGCACAGGCAATCACAATGACCGGTATCTCAATGATCCCATGTGGCAGCAGCCCTTTCACAATCAGATCAAACAGGCTCTCTCCGCTCTCCCCCACAACTTTAACTAAGAATCCTATCACCATGCCATTGATGACCAGGAAGAAGAACGGTATCACGCCAAGCAGCAAGCCTGAGAACATGACAAGCACGCTCTTAATGCTGTTGTTTAGAAAGATAAAAACAAAGAAATTCCATTCGGGATGATCGGAGGAACCAAGCTGCTGGCTAATCTCCCCTAATCCTTGAAGCTGACCAAGAAGGAATTGCTCGAACCCCTCTGAACTTGCTCCCGCCACGATTCCGGCGATAAATAAGACTGCTGCCAAGAGCAGTGCCTTCCGGATCGATCTTAAATCTCTGAGAAAAATGCTAAAACGTAACATTCGCTACCTCCTAAATTGGTATAACTCGCAAGTACGAGCATATGTTGAAAGTAAACAAGCTATTGCACACTGAAGGGAGAGGGGCGCACGTATTATGAATTCTTTTTATGTATTCAACGGCAGAAAGATTAAGCGGTTTTTCTTCGTCCTTGCCGCGGCGATCTTTGCAATCGGCGTTATTTATGTGGAGAGTGACAACATCTCGGTCTTCTCCGAGAACAACCCGTCAGCGATTTACAGCGTGTCTACGGATAAGAAACAGATCGCTTTAACGTTTGACATCAGCTGGGGCGAAAAACGCGCAGAGCCTATTTTACAGGCCTTAAAAGACAATGGAGTTCAAAAAGCAACCTTCTTCCTGTCTGCGCCATGGAGCAAAACGCATCCCGATATCGTGAATGCCATTAAGGAAAGCGGATATGAAATCGGGAGCCACGGCTTCAAGCACGATAATTACAGCACGCTCACCGATGAGGAAATACGCAAGCAGATTTCTTCGGCACACACTATTTTAACCGCAATGACCGGACAAGAACCCAAATTAATACGGATGCCTAACGGGGATTTTGACAAGAGAGTGCTCGGTATAGCCCAGAGCCTTAACTACACGGTGATCCAGTGGGATACCGACTCCAGAGACTGGAAGAATATCGGCGTCGACAAAATTGTGGACCGCGTCGTCTCCAAAGCACATCCGGGAGACATCGTGCTGATGCATGCCAGCGACTCCGTGAAGCAAACACATGAAGCTCTCCCTCTCATCATCAAGGAACTGCGTAATAAAGGCTACGAGTTCGTTACGGTAACCGATCTGCTTCAACAGGGCAGCACCCAAGGCACCGAGGTTCGTGATCACGCTTCATTGCAGAAGAGCATCGAGGATGCAGGCGGACTTTAAACTCTCGAGAGAAACCCTGTAATTGAATAATGCTTAACAAAAAAAGAGCTAAGGTGTTAGCTCTTTTTTTCGTCTTGTGTAACTTTATGAAGCGTCAGAATTTGGTATGCATTACAGATCAGCAATGGTACCACCATAAAGATCGTGGCGTTGCTGACTCCAATTTGGAGTACACCGATAATCTCCACAATGGAAATCGCCATCATGAAGAAGAGGGTCGGAATCCATGCATTAGCATTTGTGCTCTTCACTTTGAGATAAGCAACAACAACCGCAATAACCAAAATGGAAACACCTAAAATCAAATCCTGCTGCAGGCTAGTGGAACCGCCGACAAAGGTACGGAAGAACATTAGCTCCAGCAATGCTAGAACAGCCAACACAATCTGAATGTACTGCCAAGTCTTTCGGCGGAATATGCCTATCCCCATATAATTTAATGTCAGGTACGCAAAAAAGCCCATCTGGGAGTATACGCTCACCAGTGCCCCAGAGCCCAACAAAATCAGCGGGTATATCAATAAATCGGCCATTCCCGTAAATTCGATCGCGCCATTAAACAACTGCAGGACCAGACCTACAATTAATGCCGCCACTGCCCCGACGAGCAGCGTTTTCAAAAACAATTTAGACCACTTTCGTAAGCTCAACTAACTTCCACCCCCACAGATCATTATTTTACCAACGTTCACAATAAAAAACCATTCTGAATCCGACATATTTCTGCAAATCCATCACATACTATGCGAAGAACCGTAAGAAAAACATCGATCGTCGTATCTTTACCAGAGGACCTACCGCAATGCTGAGGATGTTTTTCTTGCGATTATCGAATTTGTTCGGCTTCGCTTATAAATTCAATGATCTTGAAAAAGGAGGACAACGGTAATGAAGTGGCAGTTATTTCGTTTATGTATTATCGTCTTCGTTGCTGCCGTGGTGCTTACCGCTTGTGGTGCAGAACAAAGCTCGTCCCCGCAGCTTGGATATAAAGAAATCAAGTCCATGGTGGTCGACATTCTGAAAACCGACGAAGGTAAAAAAGCGGTAGAAGAAGCGCTTGGAGGCGGATCCGGCGGTTCCTCCGGAAGCGGCGGATCAATGGGGATGCGGATGATGTCCGCCCAGTCCGGGGACCAGATTCGCATGGCCGTTAAGGATACCCTGGTATCGGAGGAATATAAGAAGGAAATTGAGAAGATTATGACCGATCCGCAATTCGCGGGTGATTTTGCCAAAGCCATCAATTCCGAGAGCAAGCAGCTGCATATGCAGCTCATCAAGGACCCGACGTATCAAAAAGCGATTCAAGATATGTTAAAATCTCCGGACGTGATGAAATCGTTTCTTGAATTGACCAATACCCCGGATTATCGCAAACAGTCCATGACCGTAATGCAGGAAGCTATGCAGAACCCGCTGTTCCGCATGGAGGTGCTTGAACTGCTTAAAACGGTTGTAAAAGACGAACTTCAGCCTAAAGTGGAGAAGAAAAAAGAAGGCGAAGGACAAGGACAAGAGGAGCAAGGCGGTGGAGGCGGTGGTGAAGGTGGCGGTGAAGGAGAAGAAGGCGGCGGTGGAGGCGGCGGCAGTTAAGCAGCACCTCCCCACTTCTCCCATAAACATTAACAGGCTCCCTATCCAGGGAAGGCTCCCTATCCAGGGAGCCTGTTGCATTATATGCGTATTGACCACGTCTAAGCGGATTCCTCAAGCTTGGCTGCAATCCTTGCAGCTATTTCATCGTAGATCCCTGCGCTCTCGGTACCTGCCTTATACACCGACGGGGAGAAATCCGGCTCTGAAGGGTGGTTATCCGGCGCTCTTAACGGAAGCTGCGCGAGCAGCTCGGTATGAAGCGTCTCGGCAAGCTTCCCTCCGCCCCCACGACCAAATACATAATCCTTCTCCCCGCCATGGGAGCAGACATAATAAGACATGTTCTCGACGACGCCTAAGATTTCATGATCGGTCTGCAAGGCCATGGCACCCGCTCTGGCAGCTACAAACGCCGCCGTAGCATGCGGGGTCGTTACGATGATCTCTTTGCTCTGCGGAATCATCTGATGCACGTCCAGCGCCACGTCCCCTGTTCCTGGCGGCAGGTCCAGCAGCATGTAGTCCAAATCCCCCCAAGCGACATCCGTGAAAAATTGACGCAGCATTTTACCAAGCATCGGTCCGCGCCAAATCACCGGACTATTCTCTCGGATGAAGAAGCCCATGGACATCACCTTGACACCAAAACGCTCAACCGGATGGATGACACCCTCCTCGGTTACGGACGGCCCCTCTTCAATGCCCATCATATCCGGTACGCTGAAGCCATAAATATCCGCATCAATCAAACCTACCTTCTTGCCTTGCCGAGCCAAAGCTGCAGCTAAATTCACCGTAACGGTGGATTTACCCACGCCGCCTTTTCCGCTTGCAATCGCGATGAAGTGAACGCCGGATTGCTCGCTAAGGAGCTTATTCTGCTCCATGCCGGCGGCATGTCCTTTTGTCAGCTTCTCGCGATCGTTATCTTCCTCCCGGGCTGCTCCGCTAACGGCATTGTCCAGGGGGCGCATGCGGATATGTATATCCTCTGCCCCCATAGCCTCAAGAATTTCTCTGATCTGCGCTTCCAAGGAAGCGCGTACATCTTCACTGCTGTAAGTCACGGATAATCGGACCGTGCGTTCCTTCACAACAATATCTCGAATACGCTGGAGCTCCATTAAGCTCTTCCCGGTTTCGGGATCGCGTAAAGGCTGGAGTATCTCCTGTACCGTTTCTCTAGTCAGCATATAAGCACCTCTGCTCTATGTAATGGAATAGACAATGTTTCGATATTCCTGTCCATTATACCATTACTCTGCAGCTTGTGACGACTCGCTGGCGGACTCTCCGGAGGTATAACGCAAAATGCCATTATACACAGAAGCTGCGACCTTTCTCTGGTATTTCTCATCACGCAGCAATTCGGATTCCTCTGGATGGGACAAGAAACCGACCTCTACCAATGCAGAAGGCATGCGCAGGGCTTGAAGCAAAAATACCTTATCATCCGTTTTGGCCAAACGCTGCGTATTCTCCAGGTTATGTCGGATTTCAGCCTGAATCCATTCGGCGAGTTTTTTGCTTTCCCCGTTATTTGGAGGGAAAAAGGTCTGCGCCCCTCTCCACCGATTGGACGGAATGCTGTTCAGATGCATGCTGATAAACAGATCCGCCTTACTCTCTTCGATCATCCGCACTCGTTGCTTGAGGTCTTCCGTTTTACGCTTGGAATACCCCTTTGTGCTTTCTGCAGCCAGATCATAGTCTCCTTCTCTTGTCATAATGACGAGTGCGCCTGCCTGCTGCAAATAATCACGCAAATACAAGGTAATGGCCAGGTTTATATCCTTCTCGATGACACCTTGTCGGCTTACCGCCCCGCCATCTGGCCCGCCATGTCCTGCATCAAGGGCAATGACTTTGCCGGCAAGCGGCAAACTCCAGGTATTCGACGTTTTGGCAGAGGGGATTTCGTATGTTACAACGACAATGAGCAGTGCCAGCAGCGCAGCTCCAATCAGGGTTTGCTTGACTCTCTTCAACGATATCCATACCGTAACCTTGTCTGATCTCCGCCTGGACATAACAAAACCACCTCGTCCCATGAGTTGTTCTACTCCATCATATGGGACAAGGTGGCTATTTATGCCTTTGTTAGACCGTAATCTGCTCTTTCATGCCTTCGATTAACACTTGCGCGACTTCGGGGCGCGTAAATTCCGGTGGCGGGCACTGTCCTTCGCGTAGCAAGCCACGAACCTTCGTTCCCGACAAGGTCAGATGATCCTCCTTCGGATGCGGGCATGTTTTGCTTGAAGCCATATTTCCGCAAGTGGTGCAGAAGAAGCTGTGCTCGAAGAACAGCGGGGTAATACCCAACTCTTCTGTTGTGAAATTCTTAAAAATCTCCTGCGCCTCATACGTGCCGTAGTAGTCACCGACTCCTGCGTGATCCCGGCCAACGATAAAATGGGTACAACCATAGTTTTTACGAACCATGGCATGAAATATAGCTTCTCTAGGCCCCGCATAACGCATGGCAGCCGGAAATACGCCCAGGAAGGTGCGATCCGCGGGATAGTAGTTCTCCAGCAAGGTCAGATAGCTCTTCATTCGCACATTGGCAGGAACGTCATCCGATTTGGTCTCTCCTACAAGGGGATTGAGGAACAGTGCGTCTACGATTTCCATAGCACTCTTCTGAATGTATTCATGTGCACGGTGAACCGGATTACGTGTCTGAAAGCCGACAACCGTATTCCAGCCCTTGGCTTTGAACTGTTCGCGGGTCTCTGCCGGATCAAAATAAAACTCGCCAAAACGTTCCGGCTGTGGACGATTCAGCACTTGGATCGGCCCGCCTACATAGGTTGAAGGACGTTCAAAAAGTTTCTTCACGCCTGGATGCTCCGGATCATCCGTCTTGAATACTTGAACAGCCTCGACTTGCTGATCCACCTGATAGACGCTCTCTACATCGATAACGCCATAGACGACCCCATCCTCTTCGCCTACAAGTGCCGCCTTCTCGCCGACGGCAAGTTTAGCCGCTGTATGCTCATAAACAGCCAGTGTAACCGGTATGCTCCAGACCGTACCGTCCGCTAAACGCATAGAGGAAACCACAGACTTGTAATCCTGCTCGTTCAAAAATCCTTGCAATGGCGAAAATGCCCCGACCCCGATCAAATCCAGGTCCGAGATGCTCCAAGCGTTTACTGGGATCTTATGAAGATTGTCGACCTGTTTCAATAAATCTTCACGCTCTGCTCCTTGGGCTACCCGCTGTACCAGCGTACCGCCATGAGGGAGTATGGCTGTCATCAATAATTCCTCCTTCTTATGCTGTAACTGTACGATCCTAAGTCGATCATGATTCGTTTATTTATGAAGTCCGCATTCCGTCTTCTCATGGCCTGACCAGCGTCCAGCACGTGGATCTTCTCCTGGCATGACCTGTCGTGTGCAATATTCGCAGCCAATGCTCGGATAATTCTGATCATGCAGCGGATTGTAGATGATATCGTTAGCTCGGATGTAGTTCCACACATCCTCGCTAGTCCAGGCTGCGATCGGATTGAACTTCACCAACCCGAACTTGGTATCATACTCAATCTTCTTCGAATTAGCACGGGTAGGCGCTTGATCTCTTCGTATCCCCGTAATCCAAGCCTCATATTGAGACAGAATCCTAGTCAATGGCTCTACCTTTCGGATGTTGCAGCACTCATTCGGGCTTACGCTCCATAATGCTTCACCATGCTGTGCCGCTTGCTCTTCCGGCGTAAGGAGCGGAGAGACCCGCACGAATTCCAGGCCATAACGTTCGGCCATACGATCCCGCGTTTCGTACGTTTCCTTGAAGTGAAAATCGGTATCCAGATAAAAAATATCCGTCGACGAGCTAATCTTTTGAATCATATCCACCAATACCACATCTTCTGCACCAAAGCTGCAAGCAAACGTTATATTGGGAAATGTCTTGATCGCAAATGCGATGACCTCCTCAGCCGATGCATGCTCAAGCTCTTCTGCTTGCACTCGGATCAAATCCTCTTTCTCCAGCAAATTCATGATTGGACGCCTCCCCCGATATTAATCCCGATAATCCTACTGAAATAATATGAATTAAATACAGTATAAAACATTCCTAATAAATGTCAACCATCAAATCGTTACCCTAAAAAACGAAAAAACCCTTCCTGCATAAACAGAAAGGGTCTTCTTTCTCTTCAATTTCCAAACATTTTGACAAATACCAATCTTAGTCTGTTGTTACTGCCGATACCTCTTTAGCTCTAGTACCAGTACTTCCACTCTTCCCTTCCGAGTCCTCGGATTTGGCAGCGGATGCCTGATTCGTCGTCCGCAGCGGGATCTCCTTCAAGAAGAATACGAGCAGCAGAGCGACTACGAGAACCAACGTACCTGTGAGGAACACCATGGATAATGTATTTCCAAGTGCATCGCGGATACTGTCGATCATTTGCGCGAACAAAGGCTGTACATCGGCAGGAAGACTTGCCTGCGTCTGCTCAATCAGCGGTTTATTCATCAGTGTCTGTGGATTGGCGAAGGAGAGCATCTGCTGAGCTAGCTGGGGATCCACAGAGCTAAAATCCGGAGCATTAGCTGATTGAAGTGCTTCCTTCAGATTCTTTGTCAGATTGTTCGACATAACCGTTCCCATAACCGCGATCCCGATTGTACCACCGAGATTACGGAACAACTGGGATGAAGCCGTTGCTACACCGAGCTCGTTGTGGGGTACCGCATTCTGCGTAGCCAGCGAGAATACCGGCATACCCAAACCAAGACCGATACCGAAAATAATGGTACTAACCACAGTAAGCCAAATGTTGTCCATGAACACCATAATGCCCATACCGACCATCATAATTGGAACTCCAAGAAGTGCGTACCGTTTGTACTTGCCACTCTTAGCAATGAGTTGACCTGCTATAGCACTCGTACCCATCATGAAAATCGACATGGGGATGGTTACATAACCCGCATAGGTTGGTGAGATGCCAAGCACTCCTTGAACATAGAAGGAAATATAAATCATGGCACCCATCAAACCAAAGTTCATAAAAAATCCAATCAGATTAGAAACCGTAACGACACTATTTTTGAACAAACTAAGTGGCAATACCGGTTCCTTCGCTTTCATCTCTACGAAGATAAAGATAAGAGCCGATACGACCGAAGCTGCGATGAGACCAATAATCTCCGGTGATCCCCAAGGATATTCCGTACCTGCCCAAGAAAAGGCCAGCAGTAAAGGAACGATAGACGTTGTAAGGAACAGGGAGCCCAGATAGTCAACGGACTGACCTCTTTTGCGCTCGACCTTCGGAAACAACGTCCAGATCATGATAAAGGCTACTACACCCAGCGGCAGGAAGATCCAGAATAACCAACGCCATTCGATGTTATCGACCAGGTATCCGCCTAGTGTAGGGCCAAGGACACTGGAAAAACCGAATACCGCGGTCATCAGCCCCATCCATTTGCCGCGTTCGCGCGGTGGGAATAAGTCCCCGACCGACATAAATGCGGTTGATTGGATAATACCGGCACCTATACCTTGAATACCCCGATAAATAATGAATTGGTACACGTCTGTTGACGTACCCGTCAGGAAAGCCCCTAACATGAAAAATAATATACCTATCAATATAAACGGCTTACGTCCGAACATATCGGACAGCTTACCAACCAGTATGGTTGCGATCGTTGATGTTAACAAATAAATATTGATGGTCCATGTATAATAATCCATGCCATCAAGAATGGCGATAATCCGCGGCATTGCGGTGCTCGTTATCGTCTGGTTAATGGCTGCGAAGAACATCGCAGCCATGATCGCAATCATAATTGAAACTTTACGTTTAAGCGTTAAATGCTCCATGCTCCATGCTCCACCTCTACCCATTGTGATTGTCTTTATCTATGTTTGACAGCATCAAGGAGAAGATTCTTCTCAAATGCTGAATGTCTTCCTCAGAGAGGAAGTTAAAAAAACCTTGAATCATTTCCTTCTGATCCTTCTTCACTTTCCTAATTACATCCAGGCCCGGTTCCAAGAGTGTGATGTTGACAACTCTCCGGTCATCCTCAGCACGCTCTTTCTGCAAGTAGCCTTCCGCAACCAATTTATCCGTTAGGCCGGTTATAGCCGGCGGTGTTAAAGACAAAGCTTCGGCAAGCTCCGATACCTTCAGTGGCCCTCGCAGCTTTAATACATACAGCACCTGAAATTGTGGAAAGCTT
Source organism: Paenibacillus sp. NPDC093718 (assembly GCF_050279985.1). Taxonomy (NCBI): domain Bacteria; kingdom Bacillati; phylum Bacillota; class Bacilli; order Caryophanales; family Paenibacillaceae; genus Paenibacillus; species Paenibacillus sp. NPDC093718. The sequence goes on along the minus strand of NZ_JBNNUS010000017.1, from coordinate 64,251 downwards.
AAGTTGTACTTCCCTGCGCTCGACTTGTTCCATTCCTGATGAATGTTCTTCAGTAGTGCCCGGAACATCGACGACACTTTAAAAATCTCTTCATTGCGATCCAACCATATCCCCCCTTACCTGCTCCAAAAATTACTTATTTAATTAATGATTAAATAATAATTATTTAAATGCTTAATTAATTCGCAATTAATAATATATCTCTATTTACATATGAAGTCAAGTGGTTAACGATGTAAGAACATCCATATGTACATCCTTTTATCCGCAGGTTGTGCACATCATGTGAACAACCTGCTCTGGGTTTGGTCAACGAATTCCGAATGTGTTGTCAATCATGTGCATATCTTTGTGGACAAACTACTTTCTGATAACGCAAAAAAGCCCTTGACCATAATGGCCAAGGGCTTCGTAAATCGCAAATATTAACGTTTGGAGAACTGAGGAGCGCGACGAGCTGCTTTAAGACCGTATTTTTTACGCTCTTTCATACGAGGGTCGCGAGTCAGGAATCCAGCTCTTTTCAGAGAAGGACGGAATTCTGGATCTGCTTTCAGAAGAGCACGGGAGATACCGTGACGGATTGCTCCAGCTTGACCGGAGATGCCGCCACCGTGAGCGATGACAAGCACGTCATATTTGCCCAGTGTTTCTGTCAGATTCAAAGGTTGTTTAACGATCAGCTTGAGTGTTTCCAAACCGAAATATTCATTAATATCACGTTTATTGATGACAATGCGTCCTTCACCCGGTACGAGGCGTACACGTGCTACCGAGTGTTTACGACGACCTGTCCCATAGTATTGTACTTGTGCCATGAAACTGTCCTCCTTTTTAATTAACCGCGAAGTTCGTAAGCTTCTGGTTTTTGTGCTTCATGTGGATGTGCTGTGCCTGCATATGCTTTCAGTCTCAGCTTCATTTTCTCGCCCATGCGAGTTTTAGGAAGCATGCCGTGAACCGCGCTTTCGATTACACGCTCTGGGTATTTCGCAATCAGGTCTTGAGCTGTAGTTACTTTCAATCCACCTGGATGCAGGGAGTGACGATAGTATTTTTTGTTCTCCATCTTTTTGCCAGTGAGGTGGATTTTCTCGGCGTTGATAACAACCACGAAATCCCCTGTGTCAACATGTGGAGTGAATTGAGGCTTATGTTTGCCGCGGATCAGAGCCGCAACTTCACTTGCCAAACGGCCAAGCGTCTTGCCTTCGGCATCAACGATGTACCATTTGCGCTCAACTTCATTTGGCTTCGCCATATAGGTGGTACGCATGTATAGTTCCTCCTTGTATTCGTCCGAAAATCATCATTAATTTTCATTATTTATCTTCATTCATGTTTAAAGCATTGTCATGGTGTTGCAGTCTTGCATTCGGCATTTTCTTAACCGGGGCTGTGGGAGAGCCGTTAAGAAAACACAACTTATATAATACAGGATTACGCCCACTTCCGCAAGTGTTTTTTGGTTTTCCACCTTACACCATGCGTGTCATTCAAACAAGTCGCCCATCACATCCAGAAGCGATTTCTTCTTCTTTATGTGATCGCCTTATCCGTGGTCTGATACCGACGGGCATTGAGGTTAATCCTTTCCGGCGATATCATACTCCACTTCCCATAACATCAGGCCCTTGCCCATGGCTGTTGGACCTGCTGCTGCCCGGTTTTTGGCTTCCAGTATGACCAACATATCATCCGGATGGCGCTTGCCTTCCCCTACCTCAATCAACGTCCCCATTATGATCCGAACCATATGCTGCAGAAACCCATTCCCGGATACGTACGTATGAATGACTCCTTGATCTCTCGTGCCCGGACGGCACATGGACACATCCCTCTCGATCCAAGCATCAAAAATAGTACGAACATGGGACGGCTTCGTCGACTTCCGTGACGCAAACGTTGTATAGTCGTGCGTTCCGATCAGATGAGAAAGTCCCTGCTCCATGGCTGCGATATCCAGTTTCCCATGATGATGGATCTGGTACCGCCGATTGAATAGATCCGGATATTGGTTTGCATTGATGGTAAAACGATAGGTTTTGCGTTTCGCTGCGTGGCGGGAATGGAATTCCATGGGTACCTCCATCGCATCCGAAACCACGATATCTTCCGGCAGCCAGGTGTTTAATGCCATACACCAACGCTCTACGGGGATTGGAGAAGCTGTGTAGAAATTGAATACTTGGGCACGAGCATGCACCCCAGCATCTGTCCGGCCAGAAGCCGTAATCTTGAGCTGTTCACCAGACAAGCGGCGGATCGCTTCCTCCAAATAGTCCTGAATCGTGTGGCCACCGGGCTGGGTCTGAAAGCCGTTATAATCGGTACCGTCGTAACTGACCTTCATCAGAAGATTACGCATTGCTGACCTCCTGAGTATAGCGGAAGTTTTCTTGCGATTATAGAATGTCATCAGCTTCACTGATAACTTATACATTCTATATCTATCAAAAAAAGAGCCCCATAGGAGCTCCTTTTCATCATGTTAAGCCGAACCCTTCGAGTCAGCCACATGACTAGAAGGTCCCCGTTATTGTTGCCCATGGAGTAGTCGAGACGAGTCGAACCAGATGATCGACTATATCTCGCACCACTTCCCGTTCATGGCTCCAAGAATAAACATCTACAGAGCCGGGCATACATAACTACAGTCACTTCAATGGAACAAAGCTATATTACGCGCGATCTACCAGTTCCAAGTAAACCATTGGAGCTGCGTCACCACGACGAGGTCCCAGTTTCAGGATACGAGTGTATCCGCCTGGACGCTCGGAGTAACGAGGAGCGATTTCGGAGAACAATTTTTGGATTGCATCTTGTTCACCGTCTACTGTTTCACGACGCACGAATGCAGCTACTTGACGACGAGCGTGAAGATCACCTTTTTTTGCTTTTGTGATCAACTTCTCAGCGATCGAACGAACTTCTTTCGCTTTGGCTTCAGTCGTTTGAATGCGCTCATATAAGAAAAGGTCGGTTACCAGGTCACGGAACAACGCTTTACGCGCACTGGAATCGCGGCCCAACTTTTGGTATGCCATGTGTTTTTCCCTCCTTTGCTAAGCTAAGCCGAATCTATGCTATTCTTCCGTACGAAGTCCCAGGCCCAACTCTTCAAGCTTCTCTTGAACTTCCTCCAAGGATTTGCGTCCGAGATTCCGGACTTTCATCATATCCTCTTCGGTTTTCGTGGTCAGCTCTTGTACCGTATTAATGCCGGCACGTTTCAAGCAGTTGTAGGAACGAACGGAAAGATCCAGCTCTTCGATCGTCATTTCAAGCACTTTTTCTTTCTTGTCTTCTTCTTTCTCAACCATGATCTCTGCATCCTTCGCTTCGTCGGTCAGACCTACGAAGAGGAACAGATGCTCAGTCAAGATTTTCGCGCCGAGACTAACAGCTTCTTCCGGTCGGATGCTGCCATCCGTCCAAATTTCAAGCGTCAGTTTATCGTAGTTGGTTACTTGACCAACACGCGTATTTTCCACACCGTAGTTAACACGGCTAATCGGAGTATAGATCGAATCGACGGGAATGACGCCGATAGGCTGGTCATCGCGTTTGTTCCGATCCGCCTGGACATAGCCACGACCGCGACTGGCAAAAATACGCATATGAAGTCTTGCACCAGGGCCGAGCGTTGCAATATGAAGATCTGGATTCAGAATCTCCACATCACTATCCGCACGGATGTCACCAGCAGTAACAACCCCTTCACCCTCCGCATCAATCTCGAACACTTTCTCTTCATCGGAATGAATTTTCAGAGACAAAGCTTTCAGGTTCAGGATGACCTCGGTCACGTCTTCCATGACACCCGGAATCGTGGAAAATTCATGCAGTACGCCATCGATTTGAATCGATGTGACTGCAGCTCCCGGTAGTGAGGATAACAAGATGCGGCGAAGCGAGTTCCCCAGCGTCGTGCCATACCCTCTCTCCAGAGGCTCAACTACGAATTTCCCATAGGTTCCATCTTCATTGACATCAACGGTCTCAATTTTCGGCTTTTCGATTTCAATCACGCAAGTACCCCTCCTTCAAACGTCGCTCCTATATGAAACTGTCATCTTATCCAGTAATCCATGTAGTAGTATGCCTAAACAACCATTATTAGCAGATTGCAACGGATTTATACCACATTAACAGGATGACTTCATTATACGCGACGACGTTTTGGTGGGCGGCATCCGTTATGTGGAATTGGTGTAACGTCTTTGATCAGGTTGACTTCGAGACCTGCTGCTTGCAGAGAACGAATTGCTGCTTCACGACCAGCACCAGGACCTTTAACCATTACTTCCACCGCTTTCATACCGTGTTCCATAGCCGCTTTGGCAGCTGTTTCAGCAGCCATTTGCGCAGCGAACGGGGTCGACTTACGGGAACCTTTAAATCCAAGGCCGCCGGAGCTTGCCCAAGAAATCGCGTTTCCGTGAGGATCCGTAATCGTTACGATTGTATTGTTGAATGTGGAGCGGATATGAGCCACGCCACTTTCAATATTTTTGCGGTCACGACGTTTAGTACGTACGACTTTTTTTGGTTTAGCCATTGTCTATTATCCCCCTTTCTTATTTCTTCTTGTTCGCTACGGTACGACGAGGACCTTTACGTGTACGAGCATTCGTTTTAGTACGTTGACCACGAACAGGCAATCCACGACGGTGACGAATACCGCGGTAGCAGCCGATCTCCGTGAGACGTTTAATATTTAAGGAAATTTCACGACGCAGGTCACCTTCTACCTTAACCATACCATCGATCGTTTCGCGCAATTTGCTGACTTCATCTTCTGTCAAATCACGGACACGAGTGTCTGCATTGATTCCAGTTTCTTTCAGTACTTTCTGGGAAGTCGTTTTACCGATTCCGAAAATGTAAGTCAAGGCGATCTCAACGCGTTTGTCACGTGGCAAATCCACACCAGCTATACGAGCCATTTTACGCTACACCCCCTTCTTTAACCTTGTTTTTGTTTGTGTTTCGGATTTTCACAGATAACCATTACGTTCCCTTTGCGGCGAATGACTTTGCATTTTTCGCAAATAGGCTTTACAGAAGGTCTTACCTTCATGCTAATTACCTCCTCCAAGTTTTACATTGTAAAACCAGCTTCGAAACTAAAGTAGTTTGTTACCGCTGCTGAGTTTTACGTCAGTAAAACCGCTTCGCAGCTTTCCTTGATTCCCCAGGGGAACCTTGAATCTATTTACGGTACGTGATACGACCTTTGGTTAAATCATACGGCGAGAGTTGAACAACCACTTTGTCTCCTGTAAGGATACGGATAAAGTGCATCCGCAGCTTTCCGGAAACATGAGCGAGAATTTGATGACCATTCTCCAGCTCGACTTTAAAGGTAGCATTCGGCAACGGCTCAATGACCGTTCCTTCGACTTCAATGACATCTTCTTTAGCCACAGTTAGTCTCCTTTCTGATCTGCCTTGGATTTATCGGATACAAACCGGTCCAGTGCGAAACGCAGTTTACCGTTTGTAACCCGACCGCTTTCTTGCAAACTGTTTACCACTTCACTGCTAATGTAGGATTGAGGTTCGAGATGAAGAACATTCTTCTTCTTGGCCCCGTCAAACTTGCGTTTGTCCCCATCCGCGATCCACACGAACCTGCTGTCCTCAATCGAAACGATAACGGCATACTGTCCGGCATCTCTGCCTTTCAGTATCTTAACAATCTGCCCGGGCTGAAGCGTGACTTCATTATTCATGTTATCACCCTATTCCGGAAGCTTCGTCAAAATTTCCATGCCATCCGGCGTGACTGCTACCGTATGCTCGAAGTGAGCACATAGTGAGCCGTCTACCGTTACAACCGTCCAGTTGTCTTCCAGCGTCTTGACGTTCCGCTTACCTGCGTTGACCATCGGCTCAATCGCGAGCACCATGCCCGGTTTGAGTCTTGGTCCGCGGTCAGGGATGCCATAGTTCGGAATTTGCGGATCCTCATGCAGATCGGTACCCACACCATGACCAACGTATTCCCGGACGACAGAGAAACCTGCATCCTCGATATGACGCTGTATGGCATGAGAGATTGTAAACAAGCGGACATCGGGTTTGATTAGCGCAAGTCCAGCATAGAGCGATCCTTCCGTTACGTCCAGCAGACGCTGGGCCTCTTCGGAAATCTCTCCTACAGCGTAGGTCCATGCCGAGTCACCATGGTAACCCTGGTACTGTGCACCGATATCAAACGTAACGATATCGCCCTCGATTAATTTGCGTTTGCCTGGAAATCCATGCACCAATTCTTCGTTGACTGATGCGCAAATGCTGGAAGGAAATCCGTTGTAGCCTTTAAAAGATGGCACAGCGCCTTGGCTTCGAATGAACTTGTCGGCCATAAGGTCAAGTTCCCCGGTCGTAATGCCCGGTTCTACATGAGCGGCAAGGAGTTTGTGGCATTCCGCCACGATCCTTCCTGCTTCTCTCATCAAGCTCAGTTCCGTTTCGGATTTACAAATGATCATTATACTTAACCTCTCAGTATAGACGCAATTTGTGATGAAACCGCGTCGATTTCCTGATCACCATCGATTTGACGCAAAAGACCTTTGTTCTCATAAAACGTGAGGAGTGGTGCTGTTTTGTTGATATATTCGTCTAAACGAATGCCGACGCTCTCTTCGTTATCATCGGAGCGTTGGTACAATTCGCCGCCGCATTTATCACAAATGCCTTCCTGTTTAGGAGGATTAAAGATCACATGATAAGTCGAACTACAGTTTTTGCAAATCCGGCGGCCGGTAAGGCGAGCCAGAAGCTTTTCCCGATCAACTTTCAGGTTGATGACGTGATCAAGACCAGTATTCAAGCGGGCGAGAATCTCATCCAGCGCTTCCGCTTGCGAAAGGGTTCTTGGAAAACCGTCCAATAAAAAACCTTTTTCGCAATCGGACTGCTGCAGTCGCTCTTCCACAATACCAATCGTAACGTCATCCGGTACCAGCAGACCCTGATCCATGAATTCCTTCGCTTTAATCCCGATGGGAGTTCCTTGTTTGATCGCGAGACGAAATGCATCGCCCGTTGAAATATGAGGAATACCGAATTCATTCACGATGTTCTCTGCTTGCGTCCCTTTTCCTGCCCCAGGAGGACCCATGAATAAGATGTTCACCTTACGTCACTCCCTCCCCTTGATTGACTAGCAAGAACAACACAATAGGCGCCGGGAAGCGATACAGACCACTCGCCGGAACCTATCGCCTATTTATTGATAAAACCTTTGTAATGACGTTTGATCAGTTGGCTTTCGATCTGCTTCATCGTATCCAGTGCAACACCGACCACGATCAAGAGGGACGTACCACCAATCTGAACCGTACGCGGAAGACCTGCAAGTGATCCAAAGAACACCGGAAGTACGGAGATCACGGCCAGGAACAGAGCTCCTGTCATGGTCAGACGGGTCATAACCCGGGTCAGATACTTCTCGGTAGCTTTACCAGGACGAATACCTGGTACATAGCCGCCGTTCTTCTTCATATTATCAGCCATTTGGTTCGGGTTCATCTGCACGAAGGTGTAGAAGAACGTGAAACCAATGATCATGAGCACATACAGTACCATTCCAAGCGGGCTGTCATAAGCCAGGTTCGCCGTAATCCATTTTGACCAATTCTGGTGCGCCCAGAAGCTGGCAAGGATAACCGGGAATTGCAGCAATGACATCGCAAAGATTACCGGAATAACGCCTGCTCCGTTAATCTTCAGTGGAATGTGTGTGTTCTGTCCGCCGTACATTTTGTTTCCTACAACACGCTTCGCGTATTGAACCGGAATTTTACGGATACCTTGCTGAATGAATACAACACCGGTAATGATCAGAATCAAAATCAGAAGGATAATGACACCCTTCAGAATGTTCATAAACACTTGACCATCCTGAATGAAGTTCGATTCAATCGTTGTCCGAATGTGCATCGGAATACCAGCAGCGATACCAGCAAAGATAATGATCGAAATACCGTTACCGATTCCGCGTTCCGTAATCTGTTCACCGAGCCACATCAAGAATGATGTACCTGCAGTAAGTACGATCGCGATAACAACAAAGTCGATAAAGGTTGCTCCAGGAACCATTTCGGCGCCATACAGGCGGTTAAACCCGACGGACATACCGAATGCCTGGATCAAACCCAATATTACCGTACCATAACGTGTAATTTGAGCCAACTGTTTCTTCCCGTGTTCCCCTTGTTTGTTCCATTCCGCAAACTTTGGAATGACGTCCATCGACAGCAACTGCACGATAATGGACGCAGTAATATATGGAAATATCGAAAGGGCGAAGATCGAAAACTGCGATAGTGCGCCCCCCGAGAACGTGTTAAGAAGACCGAACAACTCATTGCCTGCCTGATTCGTCTGTGTAAAGACCTCTTTGTTAACACCGGGAACCGGAACAAAGGATCCAAGACGGAAGATGATCAGAACGAATAAGGTGAACAAAATACGCTTGCGAAGGTCATCCACACGCCATATATTTTTCAGGGTCTTAAACATTAGATCACCTCGGTTTTACCGCCGGCAGCCTCGATCTTCTCTACCGCAGATTGAGAAAACTTATTAGCTTTTACAGTCAAAGAAACGGTAACTTCACCGTTGCCAAGAATTTTGATTCCGCTCTTTGTATTGTTAACAATACCGCTCTCAACCAAAACTTCTGGAGTCACTTCAGTACCTGCTGCAAAGCTGTTAAGTTCTTCGATGTTCACAATCGCGTACTCTTTCCGAGTTGGGTTTACGAAACCGCGCTTCGGAAGACGACGATACAATGGGTTCTGTCCACCTTCGAAGCCTGGACGTACACCACCGCCGGAACGAGAGTTTTGTCCTTTGTGACCGCGACCCGACGTTTTACCCGTACCGCTACTAGTACCGCGTCCAACGCGCTTGCGCTCTTTGCGGGATCCAGGTGCTGGGCTCAGCTCATGTAACTTCATCGTTCGTTGCACCTCCTTAATATGTCCGGGAATAAACTGCCCGGGATTAACCTTCGATTTCTTTAACAGAAACCAGGTGATTTACTTTCTTGATCATTCCGCGAATTGCAGCATTGTCGCTTTGAACCACGGAATGGTTGATTTTGCGAAGTCCGAGTGTTTTCACGGTTGCACGCTGATCCTCTGGACGACCAATCACGCTGCGTACGAGGGTGATTTCAAGTTTAGCCATGAGATTCCCTCCTTAACCCAACAGCTCTTCGACGGATTTGCCGCGAAGCTTGGCAACATCTTCAACACGCTTCAGGCGGGACAACCCTTCCAAAGTCGCATTGACCATGTTCATGGAGTTCGAAGAACCTAGAGATTTTGTCAAAATGTCGCCTACGCCAGCCAGTTCAAGTACTGCACGAACCGGTCCGCCAGCGATAACTCCAGTACCTTCAGATGCCGGCTTCAACAATACTCGGCCTGCTCCGAAGTGACCTGTTACGAGGTGAGGAATAGTTGTTCCAACAAGTGGAATGTGAATCAGGTTTTTCTTAGCATCTTCAATACCTTTGCGGATTGCATCCGGTACTTCGCCTGCTTTACCGATACCTGCTCCTACCCAACCTTTGCCATCACCGACAACTACCAGTGCACTAAAGCTAAAGCGACGTCCGCCTTTTACAACTTTAGCAACGCGGTTAATGTTTACTACTCTTTCAGTCAGTTCTAAAGTGTTAGGATCTACACGCAAGTCGTTTACCTCCTTTTGAAAATATCTTAGAATTCAAGGCCTGCCTCGCGAGCTGCCTCTGCAAGTGCTTGAATACGTCCATGATACAAGTATCCACCACGATCGAATACGATCACTTTGTAACCTTTGTCTGCAGCACGTTTTGCAACGAGTTCGCCGACTTTACGAGCGGATTCAACGCTTCCGCCGTTCTTGATGTCGTTAGCCAGTTCTTTATCCAGCGTAGAAGCTGATGCCAAAGTCACGCCAGCCACGTCGTCGATCAATTGAGCATAGATGTGTTTCGAAGAACGGAACACGTTCAGACGTGGACGTTCTGCTGTGCCTTGGATTTTCTTACGGACACGCAGGTGTCTTTTCAGACGAGCTTTGTTCTTGTCTTGTTTCGTGATCATGCTTCCATTTCCTCCCTTCAGTTTTGCCTTAAGAGCTTCACTTTTAGACGCATCGGGTAAGTATGGGAGAAGAAGTAAGTTATCCACCAGGTGAATCCCCGGTTAGCTAACTTATTTCTTCTTACCAGCTTTACCTTCCTTACGGATAATGCGTTCACCTTCGTATTTAATACCTTTACCTTTGTAAGGCTCAGGCTCACGTACGGAACGAATCTTAGCAGCGTATGCACCTACGCGCTCTTTATCGATACCACGAACCGTGATTTTTGTGTTTGCCGGTACGTCGAACTCGATACCTGGCTCCGGTGTAATTTCAACTGGGTGGGAGTAACCCACGTTCAGAACGATTTTATCTCCGGATTTGCTTGCACGGTATCCGACACCTACCAACTCAAGGTTTTTCGAGAATCCTTCAGTTACACCGTTGACCATATTCGAGACAACGCTGCGGGTCGTGCCGTGAAGAGAGCGATGTGTTTTGTTGTCGGAAGGACGAACAACATTGATCTCGTTGTTTTCTACTGTAATTTGCATGTCTTTATGCAGTTCACGAGTCAAGGTACCTTTAGGTCCTTTAACAGTGATTACAGTGTTATCCAGTGTGACTTCCACACCGTTTGGAATAGCAATTGGTTTACGACCAATACGGGACATTCATTACACCTCCTATCTTGTGACGTTGATTACCATACGTAGCAGAGAACTTCTCCGCCAGCTTTGGATTGACGAGCTTCTTTGTCGGTCATAACTCCCTTAGACGTGGAGATGATCGCAATACCCAAACCACCAAGTACGCGAGGTACTTCGTTGCTCTTCGTGTAAACGCGAAGACCTGGTTTGCTGATTCTTTTCAGACCTGTGATTACACGCTCGTTGTTGGAACCATATTTCAGGAATACACGAATGATCCCTTGTTTATTGTCTTCCACAAACTCTGCATCACGGATGAAGCCTTCACGCTTCAAAATGTCAGCGATTTGTTTTTTAATCGTCGAAGCAGGCATTTCTACTGTTTCGTGGCGAACCGTGTTCGCGTTACGAATACGAGTTAGCATATCTGCAATTGGATCGGACATAGTCATGTAGGATAAACCTCCTTCCCGTTTATAAACTTCTTACCAGCTTGCTTTTTTCACGCCAGGAATCTGGCCTTTATAAGCTAATTCACGGAAACAAATTCTGCAAATTTTAAACTTCTGCAGTACCGAATGTGGGCGACCACAACGTTCACAACGGGTATATGCCCGTACTTTGTATTTCGGTGTACGTTGTTGTTTAACTTTCATCGAAGTTTTTGCCACTTAGCCTGACACCTCCTAAATAGTTTCGGAGAAAAGGACAACCGTCTTATTTCGCGAAAGGCATGCCCAGTTGAGCAAGCAGTTCACGGGATTCTTCGTCGGTTTTAGCAGTCGTTACGATAACGATATCCATACCGCGAACTTTATCCACTTTGTCATACTCAATTTCAGGGAAAATGAGTTGCTCTTTCAGACCGAGCGTATAGTTACCGCGTCCGTCAAATGCTTTGGTGGACACGCCTTGAAAGTCACGTACACGTGGAAGTGTAACGTTGAACAGCTTGTCGAGGAAGTAGTACATACGCTCACCGCGCAGTGTTACCTTCACACCGATAGGCATGTTCTCACGCAGTTTGAATCCCGCGATGGATTTCTTCGCACGGGTGATAACCGGTTTTTGACCAGCAATCAGCTGCATGTCGTTCACAGCGGAATCAAGCACCTTCGAGTTAGCTACAGCGTCACCTACACCCATGTTGATGACAACCTTCTCGATTTTTGGCACCTGCATTACTGTCTTATAGCTAAACTTCTGCATCAGAGCAGGAGTTACTTCGTTCAAAAAACGTTCTTTCATTCTTGCTGCCATGATTCAAGGACCTCCTTTCTAAACCGTCTTATTTATCGATAACTTCTCCGGATCTTTTTGCTACGCGAACTTTTTTACCGTTGTCCAGTACTTTGTAACCGATACGGGTTACTTTTCCGCTCTTCGGATCAACGTGCATAACGTTCGATACATGGATCGGAGCTTCCTTCTCGATGATACCGCCTTGTGGGTTCATTTGGTTTGGCTTCTGGTGCTTCTTGATCATGTTCACACCTTCAACCAAAACACGATTTTCACGAGGGTACGCTGCGATGACACGGCCTTTTTTGCCTTTGTCTTTACCGCTGATGACGATAACTGTATCATCTTTTTTCACGTGCAGTTTGTTGCTATGGGATTCCAGAACTTTTTTCACTTTAGGCATTCGTTACACCTCCTATGACTAGCCAGTTCAACTATTTATCGGGTTCCCGAAAAGTTACGTCACTTTTTGGGGTGTTATTAGATTACTTCCGGAGCCAAGGAAACGATTTTCATGTAGTCTCTTTCGCGAAGTTCGCGAGCAACTGGTCCGAAAATACGAGTTCCGCGTGGGCTTCTGTCGTCTTTAACAACAACAGCTGCATTCTCGTCAAATGAGATGTAAGATCCGTCTTTACGACGTACAGAACGTTTCGTACGAACGACTACCGCTCTTACTACATCACCCTTTTTGACAACGCCGCCTGGTGTTGCTTGTTTGACGGAACATACGATCAAATCACCGATTTGAGCTGTACGACGACCAGTACCACCCAATACGCGGATACACATCAGTTCCTTCGCACCGGAGTTGTCAGCAACAGCTAAACGTGTAAATGGTTGAATCATTTAAATTTCCTCCTTCCATCAAAAACTGATCATATCTTAGATGATAACCGCTTTTTCAACCACTTCTACCAATCTCCAGCGCTTGTCTTTGGAGAGAGGACGAGTTTCCATGATTTTAACGGTATCTCCGATTTGAGCTTGATTGTTCTCATCATGCGCTTTAAATTTTTTCGTGTATCTAATGCGTTTGTGATACAAATCATGCTTCTTATAAGTTTCAACAGCTACAACAATGGTTTTATCCATTTTATCGCTGACAACTTTACCAATTTGCACTTTACGAGCATTGCGTTCTTCGCTCATTTGTTAGCCTCCTTCCTGAATACAGAACAGCGAGTTCTGTTTCATTAACTAATCCCAAGTTCTCTTTCACGGATAACGGTTTTAGCACGAGCTATTTCTTTGCGAACGTCACGGATCCGAGTAGGGTTGTCAAGCTGGCCTGTGGCCAATTGAAAACGGAGGTTAAAGAGTTCCTCTTTAAATCCGGCGATTTTTTGCTCGATTTCTGCAGTGGTTAAGTTGCGCAGTTCATTAGCTTTCATTTGCTTCACCACCCACTTCTTCTCGTTTCACAAACTTCGTTTTAACAGGCAGCTTGTGAGCGGCGAGACGCATCGCTTCGCGGGCGATTTCCTCGGACACGCCTCCAAGTTCAAACATGATCTTGCCTGGTTTTACAACGGCAACCCATTTCTCAACGTTACCTTTACCGCTACCCATCCGCACTTCGAGAGGCTTTTGAGTAATCGGCTTATCTGGGAAAATCTTAATCCATACTTTACCGCCACGACGAATGTAACGAGTCATTGCGATACGAGCAGCCTCGATCTGACGGTTCGTGATCCAGCCTGGTTCTGTAGCTTGCAGACCAAATTCGCCGAAGTTCAGTTCAGTACCGCCTTTAGCTTGACCTCTCATATGGCCGCGCTGTTGTTTGCGGTGTTTTACACGTTTTGGTACCAACATGATTAGTTGCCTCCTTCCTGAGCAGCTTGTTTCTTAGCCGTAGGAAGAACCTCTCCACGATAGATCCATACTTTCACGCCGATACGGCCGTAAGTCGTATGCGCTTCTGCTGTACCATAGTCGATGTCTGCACGAAGCGTATGAAGTGGAACAGTTCCTTCACTGTAGCCTTCCGTACGAGCAATCTCGGCTCCGCCAAGACGTCCGCTGACCGATGTTTTAATCCCTTTTGCTCCAGAGCGCATAGTTCTTTGAATCGCTTGTTTCAGTGCACGACGGAAAGACACACGACGTTCCAGCTGTTGTGCAATGCTTTCAGCAACAAGAATAGCGTCCAGTTCAGGGTTTTTGATTTCAGAAATGTTAATGTGAACTTTTTTACCGCCGGCAATTTTAGTCACTTGTCCGCGCAGTACTTCTACTTCGGAACCACCTTTACCGATAACCATACCTGGCTTCGCAGTGTGGATCGTCACGTTCACACGATTAGCCGCTCTCTCGATTTCGATACGGGATACAGCGGAGTCTTTCAATTTATTTTTCAGGTATTCACGGATTTTCACGTCTTCCAGCAAAAGATCACCGAAGTCTTTGCCTGCATACCATTTGGATTCCCAATCACGGATAATACCGATACGGAGTCCTACTGGATTTACCTTTTGGCCCACACGTTTTCCCTCCTTATTTTTCAGCTACCACCAAAGTAATGTGGCTGGTGCGTTTATTGATCCGGCTTGCACGTCCCATCGCACGCGGGCGGAAACGTTTCATAGTCGGTCCCTGGTTGACATAAGCTTGCGTCACAACCAATTTAGTTACATCCAAAGAGTAGTTATGCTCAGCGTTAGCGATAGCCGAGTTCAAAAGCTTCTCAACAACCGGAGATGCAGCTTTCGGAGTGTGACGAAGAATTGCGATCGCTTCGCCGACTTGCTTACCGCGGATCAAGTCAACAACGAGTTGAGCTTTACGAGGAGCAATACGAATCGATCTAGCATGTGCTTTTGCTTCCATATGTTTAACCTCCTCTCAAACAAAGAGCTTCATTAATTATCTTCTTGTTTTCTTATCATCTTCATGACCTTTGTAAGTACGAGTTGGAGCGAACTCTCCCAACTTGTGTCCTACCATGTCCTCTGTTACATATACAGGTACATGCTTACGGCCATCGTATACTCCGAACGTGTGACCGATAAATTGCGGGAAAATAGTGGAGCGGCGGGACCAGGTTTTGATCACAGCCTTTTTGCTTGCGCTGTTCATGTCCTCCACTTTTTTGAGCAGATATCCGTCAATAAAAGGTCCTTTTTTCAAACTACGGCTCATATTGAAATCCTCCCTTCACCAAATTGTCTCGTTACCTTCGAGCCTGTCACGAAGTTATGCACTTAATCGCGCATTACTTCGTGCGGCGGCGAACGATATATTTGTCAGAAGCTTTACCTTTTTTACGTGTTTTGTAACCAAGGGTTGGTTTACCCCATGGAGACATAGGCGATTTACGTCCGATTGGAGCGCGGCCTTCACCACCACCGTGAGGGTGATCGTTAGGGTTCATTACCACACCACGTACTTCAGGACGTTGTCCAAGCCAGCGGCTACGACCAGCTTTACCGATTTTGATCAACTCATGGTCTTGGTTACCCACAGAACCGATGGTTGCACGGCAAACTTTCAGGATGCGACGAACTTCACCGGAAGAAAGACGAACAGTTACGTACTTTTCTTCTTTACCGAGAAGTTGAGCTTCTGTACCAGCAGCACGAACCAATTGTCCGCCTTTACCTGGTTTCAATTCAATGTTGTGGATAACGGTACCTACCGGAATGTTTTCCAGTGGAAGTGCGTTACCGATCTTGATGTCAGCACCTACTCCAGATACTACTTGGTCTCCAACTTTCAGACCTTTAGGAGCGATGATATAACGCTTTTCACCATCTACATAGTGAATCAGAGCGATGTTGGAAGTACGGTTCGGGTCGTATTCGATTGTAGCAACGCGACCTGGTATGCCGTCTTTATTCCGTTTGAAGTCGATGATACGGTATTTACGCTTGTGTCCGCCGCCATGGTGACGAACCGTAATTTTACCTTGGTTGTTACGGCCAGCTGTTTTGCTCAGCGGAGCCAAGAGCGATTTCTCCGGCTGATTCGTGGTGATTTCTTCGAAAGTCGACACGGACATGTTGCGTCGAGCCGGGGATGTCGGTTTATACTTTTTAATAGGCACTGAATTTTCCCTCCTTACTTAAGAAATTCTTATTCAACCGATTCAAAGAACTCGAGCGGTTTGCTGTCTGGAGCCAAAGTCACGATTGCCTTTTTCCATTCGGTTGTGTAACCGGAATAACGGCCATAACGCTTTGGTTTTGCAGGGACACGCATCGTATTCACGTTCGATACTTTAACTTTAAAAATAGATTCGACAGCTTGCTTGATCTCGGTCTTGTTAGCACGGATATCCACTTCAAAAGCATATTTCAGCTCTGCCATGTAGTCAGCCGTACGTTCCGTGATCACCGGGCGCTTGATTATATCGCGTGGGTCTTTCATTACGCGAGCACCTCCTCTACCTTCTGAACTGCTTCCTTCGTAATGATCAGTTGATCGTACGACAGTACGTCAAGAACATTAATGCCGTCAGCCGCTACGAATTTCACACCAGGAATATTACGTGCGGAAAGGGCTACATTATCATCATAGCTTGGAGCAACAATCAGAGCTTTGCGGCCTACTTTCAGGTTGCTAAGAATGTTAGCAAACTCTTTCGTTTTCGGCGTATTCAGCGTCAATTGATCCAATACGATAATTGCGTTGTCAATCACTTTGGAAGACAATGCGGATTTAATAGCCAAACGACGGACTTTCTTAGGAAGTTTAAATGTGTAGCTGCGCGGAGTTGGTCCAAATACCACGCCGCCGCCTTTCCATTGTGGAGAACGGATCGAACCTTGACGAGCACGGCCAGTACCTTTTTGTTTCCAAGGCTTACGTCCGCCGCCGCGTACTTCAGAACGTCCTTTTACTTTGTGGGTACCGCGACGAAGGGAAGCGCGCTGCAACAATACTGCACTGTGCAGTACGTGTGCGTTCGGCTCGATGCCAAATACAGCTTCATTCAATTCTACTTCGCCAACTTGGCTACCGCTGACATTATAAAGTGCTACTTTAGGCATTGTTTGTTCCTCCTTTCTTTAGGCGATTATTTCTTCACCGTTTCTTTGATTTGAACGAAACCTTTTTTAGGTCCAGGAATGGAGCCTTTAACAAGGATTACGTTACGCTCTGCATCGACTTTAACAACTTCGAGCTTTTGAATCGTAACTGTCTCATTGCCCATGTGACCTGGCAGACGTTTTCCTTTAGGAACACGGTTTGCCTGGATCGAACCCATGGAACCTGGTCTACGGTGATAACGGGAACCGTGAGACATTGGTCCGCGGCTTTGGCCCCAACGCTTGATTACACCTTGGAAACCTTTACCCTTGGAAATACCCGTTACGTCAACAAATTCGCCTTCTGCGAAGACATCAGCCTTCAGCTCTTGTCCAACCTCGACACTCGCGAGGTCAACACCGCGAATTTCGCGAACGTAGCGCTTAGGCGCAGTGTTTGCTTTTTTCGCATGGCCTGCTTCTGGTTTGTTAGATCTGTTCTCTTTCTTATCAGAGAAACCGACTTGAATCGCTTCGTATCCGTCGTTTTCCAGATCTTTCTTTTGAAGAACAACACAAGGACCTGCTTCGATAACCGTTACAGGAATTACAACACCCTCAGGGGTAAACACTTGAGTCATTCCGAGCTTTCTACCTAAGATACCTTTCATGTTGACACCTCTTTTCTCTTCTCTAATTCATTATGCAATTCTTACAGTTTGATTTCGATATCTACACCGGACGGCAGGTCCAAGCGCATCAAGGCATCCACAGTTTGTGGAGTCGGGTTCACGATGTCGATCAAGCGTTTATGTGTACGCATTTCGAACTGTTCCCGAGAATCCTTATACTTGTGTACCGCACGGAGAATGGTAATTATTTGTTTCTCAGTTGGAAGCGGGATCGGACCGGATACACCAGCACCCGAACGTTTTGCTGTCTCAACAATTTTCTCAGCGGATTGATCAAGAACTCTGTGGTCGTATGCTTTCAAGCGAATACGAATTTTTTGCTTTGCCATTTTATTCCCTCCTTCTATCGCCCAATTTGGTATCGGACATACTCCGCGAAAATTTTCCAACCACCTGCCTCATGGCAAAGGGGCCGGGTGTGTCGGTAACCTCTCGCATCATCGCAACGTCGCAGAACAACATTCACTATTATATATAAAAGATAGGCGTATTGCAAGCACTAATTCATAATTAATATGCATTTGCATCATTAACCGAAAGTTGCAGGACTTGGTTAATAGATTCCATCGCTTCCGCATATCATATTGTACCGAGATCTCTCTTCTATATAATAGATTGTTCCGAATCTAAGTGCTGACATTCATCAGAGATTGTAATCGGGTAATTTGGGCTGTTCTCAAAAGAAAAAGAGCCTGATCCAAAGGATCAGACTCTTTTATCAGGACATCACATTGTTGCTAGTTACAATACAGTGTTGCTATATTCAAGGCTATTCGTAAGCCTTAATTATTTAATGATGGAAGCAACGGAACCAGCACCTACGGTACGGCCGCCTTCACGAATGGAGAATTTAGTTCCTTCTTCAATCGCGATTGGGTTGATCAGGTTAACCGTTACAGTGATGTTATCACCAGGCATAACCATTTCAGAACCCTCTGGCAAGTTGATCACACCAGTTACGTCCGTAGTACGGAAGTAGAACTGTGGACGGTAGCCAGTGAAGAAAGGCTTATGACGTCCGCCTTCTTCTTTGCTCAGTACGTATACTTGAGCTGTGAACTCTGTGTGTGGTTTAACGGAAGCAGGCTTAGCAAGTACTTGACCGCGCTCGATTTGAGTACGCTCAACACCACGAAGCAATGCACCGATGTTGTCACCAGCTTGTGCGGAATCCAGCAATTTACGGAACATCTCAACGCCCGTAACAACGGATTTCTTAGTTTCTTCAGCGATACCAACGATTTCGATCTCGTCACCAACTTTGATCGTACCACGCTCTACACGACCTGTAGCAACGGTACCACGACCAGTGATGGAGAATACGTCCTCGACAGGCATCAAGAAAGGCTTGTCAGTGTCGCGCTCAGGCAATGGGATGTACTCGTCGATTGTTTTGAACATTTCAACGATTTTTTGCGCCCATTCGCCATCTGGGTTTTGCAGAGCTTCACGAGCGGAACCACGAGTGATCGGAGTGTCGTCGCCTGGGAAGTCATACTCGCTCAGAAGGTCGCGAACTTCCATTTCAACCAATTCCAAGAGCTCTTCGTCTTCAACCATGTCGCATTTGTTCAGGAATACAACGATGTAAGGAACGCCTACTTGGCGGGACAACAGGATGTGCTCGCGAGTTTGCGGCATTGGGCCGTCAGCTGCGGATACAACCAGGATCGCTCCGTCCATTTGAGCAGCACCAGTGATCATGTTTTTAACATAGTCAGCGTGACCTGGGCAGTCAACGTGTGCGTAGTGACGAGTATCAGTTTCGTATTCAACGTGAGCAGTGGAGATTGTGATACCGCGCTCGCGCTCTTCTGGAGCTTTGTCGATTTGGTCGAATGCTACAGCAGCACCACCGTAAGTTTTGGACAATACAGTTGTGATTGCAGCAGTCAGAGTTGTTTTACCATGGTCAACGTGACCGATAGTACCGATGTTAACATGGGGTTTCGTACGTTCGTATTTAGCCTTTGCCATTTGAACAATTCCTCCTTAAGGGGATTATATATGTTTGGGCCGGAAGCGGAGTTAACGGGATGTTGGTCCCGCCTCCTATCCAGCAGGTAAAACGTTATTACTCTCCGCCTTTGATCTTGGACACAATTTCATCGGAGATATTCTTAGGAACTTCTTCGTAGTGGGAGAGTTCCATGGAGAACACACCGCGTCCTTGTGTACCCGAGCGAAGGGTAGTGGAGTAACCGAACATTTCGGAAAGAGGTACTTTCGCACGGATAATTTGAGTGCCACCACGGGAGTCCATACCTTCGATACGTCCACGGCGGGAGTTCAGCATACCCATTACGTCGCCCATGTATTCCTCAGGCACGGTAACTTCAACTTTCATGATAGGCTCAAGCAGGACAGGCTTACACTTGTCTTTAGCTGCTTTCAGAGCCATGGAACCGGCGATTTTAAACGCCATTTCATTGGAGTCAACATCATGGTAAGAACCGTCGACGATCGTTGCTTTAACGTCAACAAGCGGGAAGCCGGCAAGTACACCGTTCTTCATTTGCTCTTCAATACCTTGTTGTGCTGGACCAATGTATTCTCTTGGTACCGAACCACCGACAACTTTGCTGTCGAATTGGTTACCGCTACCTGGTTCCAGAGGTTCGAACTCAACCCATACGTGACCGTATTGTCCACGACCACCGGACTGACGAACGAATTTACCTTCAACGCGAGCTGGTTGACGGAATGTTTCGCGATAAGCTACCTGTGGTTTACCCACGTTGGTTTCTACCTTGAACTCACGACGCATACGGTCGATGATGATGTCCAAGTGAAGCTCACCCATACCTGCCAGGATCGTTTGGCCTGTTTCTTCATCAGTATGCGCACGAAGAGTTGGATCCTCTTCCGTCAACTTACCGAGAGCCACACCCATTTTATCTTGGTCAGCTTTTGTCTTAGGTTCAACTGCGATTTCGATAACCGGATCAGGGAAGTTCATGGACTCCAGGATAACCGGGTTTTTCTCATCACATAGTGTATCACCTGTACCCGTATCTTTCAAACCTACGGCAGCTGCGATATCTCCGGCGAACACTTCGGAAATTTCCTGACGGCTGTTCGCATGCATTTGAAGGATACGACCAATGCGCTCACGCTTGCCTTTAGTTGCATTCAGTACGTAAGAGCCGGATTGCAGTACACCGGAATATACGCGGAAGAATGTCAGCTTACCAACATAAGGGTCCGTAGCGATTTTGAATGCCAAAGCCGAGAACGGCTCTTCATCGGAGGAATGACGGATAGCTTCAGTTCCATCTTCAAGGGTACCCTTGATGTCTGGAACGTCAGTTGGAGCCGGCAAATAATCGATTACGGCATCAAGCATCAACTGAACGCCTTTGTTACGGTAAGAAGATCCACAGATAACCGGGAAGATCTTAACTTCGACAACACCTTTACGCAGAGCAGCTTTCAACTCAGCGATGGTGATTTCTTCACCTTCAAGATATTTCATTGTCAACTCTTCGTCAAGTTCTGCTACCTTCTCAACCAACTCGTTGCGAAGCTCTTCCACTTGATCCTTGAATTCTGCTGGAATTTCGGTTTCTTCGATATTTTGTCCGAGGTCATCCTTATACATAAAAGCTTTTTCCTCGATAATATCGATGATGCCAATGAAATCATTCTCTGCACCGATCGGAAGCTGAATCGCTACCGCATTCGCTTGCAGACGCTCTCTCATATCTTTAACTACGTTCAAGTAGTCGGCACCGATAATATCCATTTTGTTTACGTATGCGATCCGCGGAACTCCATAACGGTCTGCTTGTCTCCAAACAGTCTCCGACTGAGGTTCAACGCCCTCTTTCGCACTGAATACACCTACTGCCCCATCCAATACACGAAGGGAACGTTCAACTTCTACTGTGAAGTCAACGTGCCCCGGGGTGTCGATAATATTAACGCGATGACCCTTCCAAGAAGCGGTAGTCGCAGCGGATGTAATCGTGATACCGCGCTCCTGTTCCTGCTCCATCCAGTCCATTGTAGCTGCACCCTCGTGAACTTCCCCGATTTTGTGCGTACGGCCTGTATAGAACAAAATCCGCTCTGTAGTGGTCGTTTTACCAGCGTCAATATGCGCCATGATCCCGATATTACGTGTATTTTTCAAGGAGAACTCTCTTGTCGCCATGCGAATAGTCTCCCTTCAAAATTAGAAGTGTTAATTAGTTGCTGAATCCTACCAACGGTAGTGAGCAAACGCTTTGTTCGCTTCAGCCATTTTGTGTGTATCTTCGCGTTTCTTAACGGAAGCGCCTGTGTTGTTGGAAGCATCGATGATCTCAGCCGCCAAACGCTCTTCCATGGTTTTCTCGCCGCGGTTGCGGGAGTAGTTTACGAGCCAACGTAATCCAAGGGATGTACGTCTCTCTGGTTTAACTTCGATCGGAACCTGGTAGTTAGCACCGCCGACACGACGAGCTTTAACTTCCAATACTGGCATGATGTTCTTGATAGCCGCTTCAAACACTTCCATCGGATCATTACCAGTACGTTCCTTGATGATGTTGAACGAATTGTAAAGAATGCTTTGAGCAACACCTCTTTTACCATCCAACATGATGCGGTTGATCAGACGAGTTACCAGCTTGCTGTTATACACTGGATCTGGCAGCACGTCTCTTTTAGTTACTGGACCTTTGCGTGGCATGGATATCCCCCTTTCTTCAGTCATGAGTCATGTTACGAGAACATGAGCATCAATTAGCTTTTTGCTTTAGGACGCTTCGTGCCGTATTTGGAACGAGCTTGCATCCGGTTGTTTACACCAGCGGTATCAAGTGCGCCGCGAACGATATGGTAACGTACACCCGGAAGGTCTTTTACCCGTCCACCGCGAACCAATACAACACTGTGCTCTTGCAAGTTATGTCCGATACCCGGAATGTAAGCCGTCACCTCAATGCGGTTCGTCAAGCGAACACGAGCATATTTACGAAGTGCGGAGTTCGGTTTTTTCGGCGTCATTGTGCCTACACGAGTGCATACACCGCGTTTTTGCGGAGCGCTCAAGTCGGTCTCCTCACGTTTCAAAGCGTTAAAACCTTTTTGAAGAGCTGGAGATTTCGATTTGTAAACTTTAGCTTGACGGCCCTTGCGAACCAGTTGGTTAATTGTTGGCATGCTAGCCACCCCCTTCCCGTATTTATCATTCGATTACAAACCCCGTTTAAGTCCACAGACCCAGGCGGTTCATAAAAGAACAAATGAAAAGTTTTTGCCGAGAGAAGTAACGCCTTCTCCAACAAAAACGATTTCTCAAATCATGATTTCAAGACAGCTACCATAGCTGCACCAACTTCAATACCGCATGCTTCTCCAAGCTCTATCATCGTGGGTACATAGTTGATATGCACGCCATTCTTATCACACTCGGATACGACTTTTGAAATCAAACGTTGGTCGCAATCTTCAGCCACATAAACTTCTGTAGCCAAACCGGATTCAACGGCCTTCATCGTTTGTTTGGTGCCAATCTTGATGTGTGCATCCTGTAATCCTTTATCATTAGACACAAGTCATTCCTCCAAAAGAACAGGGAACAAAGAAACTATTCACGCACCTTTGCTATATTAGCATCTGCCCTAATCGATGTCAAGCTATTAAATCAGGAAAAAAGAAACTTTGGGACGAGGAGGGCTTCCGCATCTTAAGATACGGAATTCTCCCCATCACCTGACTGTTTCTTAATCTATAGAAGCTGTTTCGAGTTCCTGACTTTCGTCATTCACATCGTTTTGTCCCTCGAACTTCACGCTGCGATAACGGTTCATACCGGTACCTGCAGGGATCAGTTTACCAATGATAACATTCTCTTTCAGACCAAGCAGCTGATCGACTTTACCTTTAATGGCAGCGTCAGTCAACACTCGAGTTGTCTCCTGGAAGGAGGCTGCTGACAAGAACGAATCAGTTTCGAGAGATGCTTTTGTAATCCCGAGGAGAACCGGTTTAGCAACCGCTGGTTCTTTTCCGGAGAGAATAGCGTCTTTATTAGCTGTCTCGTATTCATGCATATCCACGAAGGAGCCTGGCAGCAGGCTCGTATCCCCCGCATCAACGATACGGAATTTACGCAGCATCTGTCTGATCATAACTTCAACGTGTTTATCGTTAATTTCTACGCCTTGGTTTCGGTATACGCGTTGAACTTCCTGAAGGATGTAGTTCTGCACGCCACGGATACCTTTAATACGAAGCATTTCCTTCGGATCAATGGAACCATCGGTCAGTTCATCCCCGGCTTCAATTTGCTTGCCTTCGCTTACGCGCAGACGGGAGCCATAGGTAACCGCGTAAACTTTGGATTCAGCTTCACCTTGAATTTCGATTTCACGACGGTCTTTCGTTTCACGGATCTCTTTAACCACACCGTCGATCTCACTAATGGTCGCTTGACCTTTAGGATTACGGGCTTCAAAGAGCTCCTGGATACGCGGAAGACCTTGTGTAATATCATCACCGGCAACGCCGCCTGTGTGGAATGTACGCATCGTGAGCTGTGTTCCCGGTTCGCCGATGGATTGAGCCGCGATAATACCAACCGCTTCACCAATCTCAACATGCTTACCAGTAGCCAGGTTACGTCCGTAACATTTTTTGCAGACGCCATAACGTGCACGGCAGCTCAAGATGGAACGAATTTGAAGCTTCTCAACGCCAGCTGCTACGATTTCCTCAGCTTTGTCGGAGTCAATCAATTCGTTACGATTTACGATGATCTCTTTCGTTTCCGGATGACGGACAGTTTCAAATGCATACCGTCCCTCAATACGGTCGTAGAGATCCTCGATAACTTCTTTACCGTCCTGAATACGGCTAACGGTAAAGCCTTTATCCGTGCTGCACTCATCTTCGCGAACGATAACATCCTGGGCTACGTCAACAAGTCGACGAGTCAAGTAACCGGAGTCAGCGGTACGAAGCGCCGTATCGGCAAGACCTTTACGCGCACCGTGCGTGGACAGGAAGTACTCGAGTACCGTCAGTCCTTCACGGAAGTTCGATTTGATTGGGAGTTCGATGATACGACCCGACGGGTTCGCCATCAGACCCCGCATACCGCCGAGCTGAGTGATCTGCGATTTGTTACCCCGTGCTTTGGAATCTACCATGAGCATGATGGAGTTAAAGCGGTCCATCGATTTCATGAGTACATCCGTAATATCGTCCTTGGTCTTGGACCAGATATCGATAACACGGTCATAACGTTCTTCATTCGTAATCAAGCCGCGGCGATATTGGTTCGTTACCACTTTAACCTTCTCGTCGGACTCTTTCAGAATTTCATTTTTCTCGTCAGGTACGATAACGTCGGATACCGCAACGGTTACGCCTGCACGAGTAGAATAGGTGAAACCGAGCTGCTTGATTTTATCCAAAATCACAGAGGTTTCCGTTGTATGGTACGTTTCGAAGCAGCGTGCAATGATGGAACCCAGATATTCCTTACCAACAGCACCGCTGATTGGCAGTTCCTGAATCACTTTTTGAATATCTGCACCCTTCTCGTATACGAAATACTTCTCAGGCGTGCCTTGCAGCAAGTTCGTACGAGTCGCTTCATTGATGTAAGGGAAGCTGGCAGGGAAAATCTCGTTAAAGATAATCCGGCCGATCGTCGTAACCAAAATCGCATTTTGCTGTTTCTCCGTAAAGCTGGTTTTGCCCAGGGCTTTCACCGGAATCGCTACGCGTGCATGCAGACCGGCTGCTTCACGCTGATAAGCGGAAACCGCTTCGTTCACGCTGCCCAGAATCATGCCGGTACCTTTTTCTTCCTTGTTATCCATTGTCAGATAGAAGGAACCCAGTACCATATCCTGAGAAGGCGTAACAACCGGCTTACCGTCTTTCGGGTTCAAAATGTTACCCGATGCCAGCATCAAAAGACGTGCTTCAGCTTGAGCTTCTGCAGACAAAGGAACGTGAACCGCCATTTGGTCACCGTCAAAGTCAGCGTTATACGCTGTACATACGAGCGGGTGGAGACGGATCGCATGGCCCTCTACCAGAATCGGTTCAAACGCTTGAATACCGAGTCTGTGAAGCGTCGGTGCACGGTTCAGAAGAACCGGATGCTCTTTAATAACCTCTTCGAGCACATCCCATACTTCTGGACTTACACGTTCTACTTTGCGCTTCGCACTCTTGATATTATGGGCAAGGCCTTTGTTGACCAGTTCTTTCATAACGAACGGCTTGAAGAGCTCAAGCGCCATTTTCTTAGGCAGACCGCATTGATACATTTTCAGGTAAGGACCTACAACGATAACGGAACGACCGGAATAGTCAACCCGTTTACCGAGCAAGTTCTGACGGAAACGTCCTTGTTTACCTTTCAGCATGTGGCTGAGGGATTTAAGCGGACGGTTACCTGGACCTGTGACCGGACGACCGCGACGGCCGTTATCGATCAATGCATCGACAGCTTCCTGCAGCATGCGCTTCTCGTTCTGTACGATAATATCCGGCGCGCCGAGATCCAGCAGTCTTTTCAGACGGTTGTTCCGGTTAATAACACGACGGTACAGATCGTTCAAGTCGGAGGTCGCAAAGCGTCCACCATCAAGCTGAACCATCGGACGAAGCTCCGGCGGAATGACCGGCAGCACATCCAGGATCATCCACTCCGGATTGTTGCCGGAGTTACGGAACGCCTCAATCACTTCCAGACGCTTGATGGCCCGGTTGCGGCGCTGACCCTGTGCAGTGCGTAGTTCTTCCTTAAGGAACTCAAGCTCTTTGTCAATATCGATGTCTTGAAGAAGCTTCTTAACCGCTTCAGCACCCATGCCTGCTTGGAATCCGTAGCCGTACTTCTCACGGTAGCTGCGATATTCCTTCTCGGACAACAGTTGCTTCTTCTCCAGCGGTGTATCTCCCGGATCGGTTACAACATAAGATGCGAAGTAAATGATCTCCTCCAGAGATCGTGGGGACATATCCAGAGCCAGACCCATACGGCTTGGAATACCTTTGAAATACCAAATATGCGATACCGGAGCCGCAAGCTCGATATGGCCCATCCGTTCACGACGGACTTTAGCGCGTGTTACTTCAACGCCACAGCGATCGCAGACTACTCCTTTATAACGGACACGCTTATACTTACCGCAATGACATTCCCAGTCCTTCTGCGGACCGAAAATCCGCTCACAGAACAGGCCTTCTTTCTCCGGCTTCAATGTACGGTAGTTAATCGTTTCCGGCTTCTTCACCTCTCCGCGAGACCAAGAGCGAATTTTTTCCGGTGAAGCAAGACCGATTTTCATGTACTCAAAATTGTTAACGTCCAACAAGGAGCAACCCTCCTCAACCTAGTCCTATTTATGTGCTATACGACCATAACACCACCGCCGACTTATAAGCCGACGGGGGTGAATGATTGACCGTTATTCCACTCCGACTTCAGTGCCTTCCAAGTTAAGGCTCAGTTTATCACCTTGAGCATCGTCCTCGTCATCGAGTTCTTTCATCTCGATTTCCTCTTCATTCTCGCTCAGGATTTTGACGTCCATACCGAGAGACTGAAGCTCTTTAATCAATACCTTGAACGATTCAGGAACACCCGGTTCCGGAACGTTCTCGCCTTTGACGATGGATTCGTAGGTTTTCACCCGGCCGACCACGTCATCCGACTTGACGGTAAGAATTTCTTGCAGCGTATAAGCAGCACCGTAAGCTTCAAGCGCCCACACTTCCATCTCACCGAAGCGCTGTCCACCGAACTGAGCTTTACCACCCAGCGGCTGCTGCGTAACGAGGGAGTATGGTCCCGTAGAACGGGCGTGAATTTTATCATCAACCATGTGCGCGAGCTTGATCATGTGCATGACGCCGACGGTAACTTCACGTTCAAAACGTTCACCCGTCCGTCCGTCGTACAATACGGTCTTACCATTGCGCTGCATGCCTGCTTCTTCCATCGTATCAAACACGTCATACTCGCTTGCACCGTCAAATACCGGTGAAGCTACGTGAATGCCGAGCTGGAGCGCAGCCATACCCAAGTGAACCTCGAGCACCTGACCGATGTTCATCCGTGATGGAACCCCTAGAGGGTTCAACACAACTTGAACCGGCGTGCCATCTGGCAGGAACGGCATATCTTCTTCAGGCAAAATACGGGCAACGACACCTTTGTTACCGTGGCGTCCGGCCATTTTGTCACCTTCGGAGATTTTACGTTTCTGTGCAATGTAAACGCGAACCAGTTGGTTAACGCCCGGCGGCAATTCGTCACCGTTCTCACGTGTAAACACCTTCACGTCTACGATGATTCCGTCACTACCGTGAGGTACGCGCAGCGAGGTATCGCGCACTTCGCGAGCCTTCTCACCGAAGATCGCATGCAGGAGACGCTCTTCCGCCGTCAGCTCGGTTACACCCTTAGGCGTTACCTTGCCTACGAGAATGTCGCCAGCGCTGATTTCGGCACCGATGCGGATAATTCCGCGCTCGTCAAGGTTCTTCAGCGCTTCTTCACCTACGTTAGGAATATCACGCGTAATTTCTTCCGGACCGAGCTTTGTGTCACGAGCTTCGGATTCGTACTCCTCGATATGAATCGAAGTGTACACATCCTCTTTGACCAGTTTCTCGGAAAGAAGAATCGCATCCTCGTAGTTGTAGCCTTCCCAAGTCATGAACGCAACTACGACGTTGCGGCCCAGTGCCAATTCACCCATCTCCGTGGATGGACCGTCTGCGAGAATGTCACCTTTTTTGATGACATCGCCGCGTTTAACGATTGGGCGCTGATTGATGCATGTTCCTTGGTTCGAACGCATAAATTTGTGTAATTTATGTTTAATAAGATCGCCTTTGACTTCTTGTCCGTCGACATTTTCCACACGGCGGACCCAGATTTCATTAGCGGATGAACGTTCAATAATCCCGTCATGTTTGGATACAATACATACACCGGAGTCTTTCGCAGACTTGTGTTCCATTCCGGTTCCGACGAGCGGAGCTTTTGGAATAAGAAGCGGAACAGCCTGCCGCTGCATGTTGGATCCCATCAGCGCGCGGTTGGAGTCATCGTTCTCAAGGAACGGAATGAGCGCCGTCGCTACCGACACAACCTGTTTAGGCGATACGTCCATGTAGTCTACACGGTCGCTCGGCATAGGAAGAATGTTATCGGATTGCTTGTTATAACGGACGATAACCATTTCGTCAGCGAAGGTACCGTCTTCGTTGAGCTCGGCGTTCGCCTGGGCAACGATGTAGTTATCCTCTTCGTCTGCAGTCAGGTAATCGATTTGGTCCGTTACTTTGCCGGTCTTCGGATCCACCCAACGATACGGAGCTTCAATGAAGCCATATTCGTTGATGCGCGCAAACGTCGACAAGGAGTTGATCAGACCGATGTTCGGTCCCTCCGGCGTCTCGATCGGGCACATACGGCCATAGTGACTGTGGTGAACGTCCCGCACTTCAAAGCCCGCACGCTCACGAGTCAAACCGCCAGGTCCGAGAGCAGACAGACGACGTTTATGCGTCAGTTCCGCAAGCGGGTTGGTCTGATCCATGAACTGGGACAACTGGGAGCTGCCGAAGAACTCTTTAATCGATGCGATAACCGGACGTATGTTGATCAGCGCCTGCGGCGTAATCACGTTTGCATCCTGAATCGACATTCTCTCACGAACGACACGTTCCATCCGGGACAAACCGATACGGAACTGATTTTGTAGCAATTCGCCTACAGAACGCAGACGACGGTTACCCAAGTGGTCAATATCATCCGTATTGCCAATTCCATGCAGCAGGTTGATGAAGTAGCTGATGGAAGAAATGATATCTGCCTGTGTGATGTGCTTCACCGATTTATCGATATTTGCGTTCGCGATGACCTTCACGACTTTGGCATCCTCGATTGGCGAGAATACATCGATCGTTTGCAGCGGGATATCCTCGCTGTCCATGACACCGCCGGTAACATGATAATTCTTAAAGCCTACGCTCTTCTCAAGGTAAGGCATAATCTCGTCCAAAAGACGGCGGTCTACGGTTTGACCAGCTTCTGCAATGATCTCACCCGTATCGGTGTCTATCAGACTCTCAGCCAAACGTTGATTAAAGAGACGGTTCTTAATATGAAGCTTCTTGTTGATCTTGTAGCGACCAACGTTAGCCAAATCATAACGCTTCGGATCGAAGAAACGGGCAACAAGAAGGCTCTTCGCATTCTCCAGTGTTGGCGGCTCGCCCGGACGAAGACGTTCATAGATTTCGATGAGCGCTTTTTCCGTAGAGTCGGTGTTGTCTTTATCCAGCGTATTTTGAATATATTCATCATTGCCCAGAAGATCCAGAATCTCGGCATCTGTACCAAAACCAAGTGCACGTAAAAGTACCGTTACAGGGATTTTACGGGTGCGGTCGATCCGGACATAGATAATGTCCTTCGCGTCCATCTCCAGTTCCAGCCAAGCGCCGCGGTTAGGGATAACTGTTGCAGTGTACGTCGTCTTACCGTTTTTATCCACTTTTGTGCTGAAATAGACGCTGGGAGAGCGAACCAACTGGCTGACAATAACCCGTTCGGCACCATTGATAATGAATGTTCCGGTTTCCGTCATTAACGGGAAGTCTCCCATGAACACTTCCTGCTCCTTGACCTCTCCGGTCTCCTTGTTAATGAGCCGGACTTTCACGCGGAGCGGCGCCGCATAAGTAACGTCGCGTTCTTTCGCGTCATCGACGGTGTATTTCGGTTCTCCAAGGCTGTAGTCAATGAACTCTAGTACCAAATTACCTGTGAAATCCTGAATCGGCGAGATGTCCTGGAACATTTCGCGGAGTCCTTCCTCCAAAAACCATTCATAAGATTTTTGTTGGATTTCAATCAGGTTCGGAACTTCGAGTACCTCGTTAATACGAGCATAACTTCGCCGAGTGCGTCGACCATATTGAACAAGATGTCCTGCCAACTTAAACTCACCCCTCATGTCTACTCACTTTAAAAATTTCATTGCGAACCTCTGTTTGTAACACTATAATGGAACATACAGAGGACACTCCCATAAATAGAGAAAAGCCCTTATCGAATACCTTTTCGAAAAAAGAGCAGCTTATCCATGGTTATGATAATCATCTCATATCCTGTAGATTTGCCCAAAATGTACATATTATACGTCAATATGATCGACTTTATGCATCTTTCCGCACATTAAGTCTTGACATTTCAGCCAACTAAAGACAAAGAGACCATCCTAATACTGACATTTTATAATAATACCATACCAGCATACCCAAGTCAACAGCCTAGTCGAACTATTTTAAGAAGATTTCGTCGCTTTGAATATCCGGTATCCTTTATCCTTCGTTACTTCCTCAACCTGGTGAAATAAACTCTCCAGCTTCGCTTTCGCTGAAGGCGCGCCTTGCTTCTTCTGAATTACAACCCACAGCTGCCCATCCTCGCGCAGATGCTTCCACGCTTCTTCGAATATGGCATGTACCGTCTCTTTCCCGGCACGAATCGGCGGATTGGTGAGAACAACGTCGAATTGCTGACCCTGCACCGCAGCAAACAAATCACTCTCCAAGATGGTCACATTGGATATACCATTGCGTTTCGCATTCTCCTTGGCTAATTCGACAGCACGGCTATTAATGTCGATCATCGTCACATGGCCTTGGGGAGTCATTCTTGCCGCCGACAGACCGATCGGACCATATCCGCAGCCTACATCCAATACTTCAGCATGCTGATCAAAGTTCATGGCCTCTATTAATACCTTGCTCCCATAATCTACGCCGCTCTTAGAGAATACGCCCGCGTCACTGATAAAGTTGAAAGTCTGCCCCCGAAGTTCCGTCTTTAACTCCTTACGGTCATGAGCAATTTCCGGCTGATTCGAGTAATAATGTTGATTCGGCATCATTTCCTCCGTCTTGAATCAAAGTCTGCCGCCTAAGATATATCGCTCTTAAGCGCTCTTATCCCAGTATAACCTTTCTTGCGGAGAATCAGTACCTTGTGATCTCCCCACCACAATAACAAACCCCTTGAACAAATATTCAAGGGGTTTGTTTCTTGCTGAGGTGAATCTCAAGATGTTAATTACTTAACTTCTACGGATGCGCCTGCTTCTTCCAATTTAGCTTTAACAGCTTCTGCTTCTTCTTTAGCTACTTTTTCTTTCAATGGTTTTGGAGCGTTGTCAACCAGTTCTTTTGCTTCTTTCAAGCCAAGACCTGTGATTTCGCGAACCACTTTGATTACGTTGATTTTGGACGCTCCTGCGCTAGTCAGGATTACGTCAAATTCGGATTGCTCAGCAGCTTCAGCTGCACCAGCGCCACCTACAACAGCTACTGGAGCTGCAGCAGTTACACCAAATTCTTCTTCGATTGCTTTTACGAGATCGTTCAGTTCCAGAACGGACATACCTTTAATTGCTTCCAAGATTTGCTCTTTGCTCATTGGGTTGAACCTCCATTTATTATTAGGATTTTATAGTTGTTGTTACACAGCTTCAGCAAGACAAAGCTTATGCGCCTTGTTCTTCTTTCTCAGCAACAGCCTTAACCGCAAGCGCGAAGTTGCGCACTGGAGCTTGAAGCACGCTGAGGAGCATGGAGAGGAGACCTTCGCGGGACGGAAGTTCTGCCAGAGCTTTGATTTCGCTCTCTCCGATTACACGGCCTTCTACTACGCCGCCTTTCAATTTCAACGCGTCGTTTTTCTTAGCAAAATCGTTAAGGATTTTTGCTGGAGCGACAGCGTCATTGGTACCAAATGCAACAGCTGTTGGACCAGTCAAGACTTCGTCCAGATCAGTCAGCTCTGCTGCCGCAGTTGCACGGCGAAGCAGTGTGTTTTTCAGTACTTGGAACTCGACGCCAGCTTCACGAAGCTGTTTACGAAGTTCAGTTACTTGCGCAACGTTCAATCCGCGATAGTCAGCAACTACTGTCGATACGCTCTCGCGCAGCTTAGCAGCAACAACATCAACCGCTTCTTGTTTCGCTTGAATCACTTTTGCGTTTGCCAATGATTACACCTCCTGGTTGTATTAGTAGCGTAAGAGCACCAAGCTCTCCGCTCTTCCTACGGGCACTAAAAAAGCCTCCGTAGAATCACGAAGGCCTGATGAATCATCATTTGGCCGGTGTAACCGGACAAATTGTTGACGTTCTATCATAACACCTCGGTAGGAAATTAAGCCTGCTTAGGGCACCTACTGTCTACGGTAAGCATATTCAACTTTAATGGTCAGTCTCAAAGACTCACAACTGTTACATAATATCAAACCTCATTGACCAAAGTCAATGGTAATATTATCTGTAGACGGTTGTGTTCACGCGAGCGCTTGGTCCCATTGTCGAGGAAACAGCAATACCTTTCAGGTATACACCTTTAGCAGCAGCTGGTTTCGCACGATTCAATGCATCGATGAGAGCTTTGAGGTTCTCATTCAATTGAGCTGCATCGAAAGACACTTTACCGATCGGAGCGTGAATTTGACCTGCTTTGTCCAGACGGTACTCGATTTTACCGGCTTTGATTTCTTGAACAGCCTTAGCAACATCGAATGTAACCGTACCAGCTTTAGGGTTAGGCATCAGGCCTTTACCACCGAGCAGACGGCCAAGTTTACCGACTTCACTCATCATATCAGGTGTAGCTACGCAGACATCAAACTCGAACCAGCCTTGTTGGATTTTGTTGATCATGTCTTGATCGCCAACAAAATCAGCGCCAGCAGCTTCTGCCTCTTTCGCTTTTTCACCTTTTGCAAATACCAGAACGCGTTGTGTTTTACCTGTGCCGTGAGGCAAGACAACAACACCACGAACAGCCTGGTCTTGTTTACGAGGGTCTACACCCAAACGTACAGCCGCTTCAACAGTTTCGTCGAATTTGGCAGTTGCGGCCTTCTTCACAAGCTCTACAGCTTCCAAAGGCTCATAAGTTGCTTCGCTGTCGATCAGCTTCGCAGCTTCAACGTATTTCTTACCGTGTTTAGCCATGTTTGTTTTCCTCCTTTGTGGTGTTAGCGGAAATTCCTCCCACATAATCCGAACCTAGTTCGGTTTCAATCAAAAGACAATTAGTCTTCGATTGTGATACCCATACTACGGGCAGTACCTTCTACCATCTTCATTGCAGCTTCAACAGATGCAGCGTTCAGGTCAGGCATTTTTGTTTCAGCGATTTGACGAACAGCGTCACGCTTAACAGTAGCAACTTTCTTCTTGTTAGGCTCGCCGGATCCTTTTTCGATCTTAGCAGCCACACGAAGCAGAACAGCAGCCGGTGGAGTTTTAGTGATGAACGTAAAGGAACGATCTTCAAACACCGAAATTTCAACCGGAATGATCAGACCAGCTTGATCAGCAGTACGTGCGTTGAACTCTTTACAGAATGCCATGATGTTGACACCCGCTTGACCCAATGCAGGACCTACTGGAGGAGCCGGATTCGCTTTACCTGCAGGAATTTGCAGTTTCACAATCTTGATAACTTTCTTAGCCATGGTTGACACCTCCTTGCATCAATAGTGGTAGCGGACGCTTTGACACGCCCTCCCACAAGAAACCTGAAGAATTAGATCTTCTCCACTTGAGTATAATCCAACTCCAGCGGGGTTTCCCGTCCAAACATGTTGACGTGAACTTTCAACTTGCTCTTTTCAGCCAAAATCTCTTCCACGGAGCCCACAAAATTCGCAAAAGGACCAACCTTGATACGAACGGATTCCTTGATGTCGAATTCGATCTTCGGTTTCGGCTCTTCCATGCCCATATGCTTCAGAATCTGTTCTACTTCTTCTGGAAGCAAAGGCGTCGGTTTAGAACCGGACCCTGTCGAACCAACAAAACCGGTCACTCCTGGTGTATTGCGGACAACATACCAAGAATCATCGGTCTGAATCATTTCGACCAAGACATATCCCGGGTAAACTTTACGCATGACGGTTTTTTTCTTGCCGTCTTTGTTTACGATTTCTTCTTCCATCGGAACAAGAACGCGGAATATTTTGTCCTCCATGCCCATGGACTCGACACGTTTTTCCAAATTGGCTTTGACTTTATTCTCATACCCAGAGTAGGTATGAACTACGTACCATCTTTTTTCCATATCAAGCCACCTGGGACCCTTCTAAATTATCGCTTCGATCACAGCGGAAATACCGATGTCTACAACCCAAAAATAAATCGTGACAAACACAATGGTGCCGAGAACAATTAAAGTATAGTTCGTCAGTTCTTTACGATTGGGCCAGCGAACTTTTTTAAGTTCCGCCCAGCTTTCAGAGAAAAAGGAAAACAGAGACTTGAAACCACGTTTCACGCCGACTACACCTCCAAAAGAAAACTATCTGGTTTCGCGATGAGGAGTTTGCTCGTTACAGAACTTGCAAAATTTCTTCATCTCCATGCGGTCGGGGTGATTTCGCTTGTTTTTGGTGGTTGTGTAGTTTCTTTGTTTGCAGCTTGTACAAGCCAAAGTGATAATTACCCGCATGATGTGCACCTCCCGAAGACGTCCTTCTTTGTCAGAAGAATCGATATTGATCCTAGTAGAAACAACCTTGTTCTCATCGAAACCCGGTTATTTCTGCGAGATGAATAAAACCGTTGTTCCAAAAGCTGTAACAACGATCCATTCATAAAACACGCGAATTTAGGCCTACCTAAAACACTTTATCACAAGGATAGCGCCATTTCAAGCCTTTTTCTCTCTGATTGCGGGCTGCAATAAATGCCATTGCCAGCTAAACCAGGGAATGAGTCCCCGGAATACTGTAAACATCTCGCTGTAAAAAACTGTGGCGTTTCACAGTCTTTGTCCATCCTGCATAGCATTTAGTCTATATCCAGTATGTTCAATCTTCCAACAGATGAAACACCAAATATTACACATTTTGCTTTTTGCGAAAATGGACATCTTGGAATTTCGTTCTATCATATCTGCCGGCTAAAAATAAATGGGGACAAAGTATATAAGAGATCCTTCGCCGGCCATCCTGATTCAAAAACCATCAGGCAATTAAAAAAAGGCTCTGATTGAGCCTTCTGCTTCTTATCCGACACTTGCTATTAATTATCCCTGACTTCCAGATAACGTTCAAGCTTTCGCTTTACTCGCTGGAGTGCATTGTCAATCGATTTTACGTGACGCCTTAAATCTACCGCAATCTCTTGATAGGATCGACCGTCCAAATAGAGCATCAGGACTTTCCGTTCCAGATCGCTTAAGATTTCGGACATCTTGTCTTCCAGGCCGACAAATTCCTCTTGATTGATGATCAGTTCCTCGGGATCGCTTACCGCAGTACCGCAAATGACATCCAGCAGCGTACGGTCCGAATCCTCGTCATAAATCGGCTTGTCCAATGAGACATACGAATTGAGCGGAATATGCTTCTGTCTCGTAGCGGTCTTAATTGCCGTAATGATCTGCCTGGTAATACAGAGCTCGGCAAAGGCCTTGAACGAGGACAGCTTATCCCCTTTAAAATCACGAATTGCCTTGTACAGCCCGATCATGCCTTCCTGGACAATATCTTCCCGGTCAGCGCCAATCAGAAAATAGGAGCGGGCTTTAGCACGTACAAAATTCCGGTATTTATTGATCAAATACTCCAGCGCCCCGCTATCACCCTCGCGGACCGCCTCGACAATGTCTTCATCGCTTATCACATCATACCCTGACAATATGACTTCCTTGAGGTCCACACTCAATAGAATCCCTCCGGCCCGGAACGCACGGTAGCCCGTCACTCGCTTGAAATATATGACAAGTATATATGATGTCTACTAGACCGTCAACCACGTTCTGCCTAAATTAGACCGATAATAACATTTAATGTAAACTTTTTCATAGATTCATATACCGTTTCATTCTCCAAATGAGCCGACCTTTCGTCCCTATTGTGTAAAACAATTCTATTCCCTTCGCCAGCGCTCGAACATCTGTCTCACATCCGGCGGCAGCTTCCCGTCAAGTGTATTCCGGCTCTTGGTCTGCTCTTTCGTTATTTTCTGCTTCACTTCGCGCTCGCTCTGCTCCACTTCGTTAAGCAACTCCCGGGCGGACAGCCGGAGTGCTCCCCGAGCAAAAATCACGTGCTGCTCAATTAAATCGCTGGTCGCCACATAAATTTTACGCCGACGGTGGCTGAACTCTCCGACTAGCCGTTCAATGCACTCATCGGCGGTTTCTTTCTCCTTCGTAAAAAACACCTGAACCTTGCCTTGTGTGTAGGATTTCCCCAGTCCAGGAACACGGTATGCGTCAAAAATCACCACGACTCTGAGGCCTGAGAACGCCTGGTAATCCGCTAATTTCTCCAGCAGCATGTCTCGCGCTTCATGCATGCTGCTGTTGGCGAGCTTCGCAAGATATGGCCAGCCGCCGATCATATTATAACCGTCGACCAGCAGCACATCCCGCCAATCGGCCATCATTGCTAACCTTGAAGGCGGCGACGGCGAAGCACTTCGTACATAACGACACCTGCGGCAACCGAGGCGTTAAGCGAATTGATCTTTCCGGCCATCGGCAGTTTCACAAGCACATCGCATTTCTCACGGATCAGACGCCCCATCCCTTTATTCTCATTACCGATAACGATAGCGACCGGCCCGTCAAAGACCTCGGTGTCATACAATTCCTGAACGGCATCAACAACGGTCCCGACAACCCATACACCCATTTCCTTCAGCTGATCGATGGTTTGGCCCAGATTGGTCACCCTAGCTACGGGCACATACTCCACTGCGCCGGCGGATGTTTTGGATACTGTTGCCGTTACTTGTGCGGATCTGCGCTTAGGCAGTATGACGCCATGCGCACCCGTGCAGTCTGCCGTCCGGAGAATCGAGCCCAAATTGTGCGGATCCTCGATCTCGTCGAGAAGCAGCAAGAAAGGCGGTTCGCCTTTTTCCTCCGCAACCTTCAGCAAATCTTCCACTTCCACATAAGCATAGGGTGCCGCTTGGGCAACCACGCCTTGATGCTGAACCCCCGGAACCATCTGATCCAGCTTGCGTTTGTCCACATGCTGAATGACAATACCCAGTTTCTTCGCTTCCGCGATGATCGGCAGGGTCAGGTGCTTTTGCGCATTTTCGGCAATCCATATTTTGTTGATCGTACGTCCTGATTTGAGCGCTTCCGTGACGGAGTGCTTACCAGCTACTACTTCCTCTTCTTGCAACATGTAGGTCTCCTCCTGCATATCAGCCGGCGTCCCCCCTTTCGGAAACACCGGCTGTATCGTTTCAATGTGATGCGATATTGTCTAACGGTCTATTTAACAGACCCCTCAATATACTCGATGCTCTTCCCTATGAGCTCACGAAGCCGTTCCTGCTCCCCCGTATAATATAAATACCCAACCAGCGTCTCAAATGCCGTTGCATGCCGGTATTCGAGGACGTCGGCATTTTTGGGGATGCTGCCAGATTTGGCGTTGCGTCCCTGACGCACTATATCGCGCTCTTCTTCCGTCAGCTCCGGATCCAGATAAGCCAATATTCGGCTCTGTGCCTTCGCCGACACAAATCCTGTTGCCGTCCGGTGCAGGTGATGGGGGCGGAGATTCGCTCTTGATATCAAAAACTGCCGCACCGCCACCTCATAAATGGCATCTCCGATATAGGCAAGCACGATAGGCGGGATTAACCGGGCGGGCTTCGACGGCGGAAAATCGAACCAGCCTACTGCGGGATCATGATGCTCAGGCCCGCTCATTTACGCCGCCAGCGCATGCCTTGCGCCGTATCCTCAAGCACGATGCCTTCGTCCGCCAGCTTGTCGCGGATTTCATCCGCTCGGGCCCAATTTTTATTCTTCCGGGCTTCGATACGTTCGGCAATCAAAGCTTCAATCTCCTCATCCAGCAATTCATCCGTGCCTGTATTTACGATGCGCAGCACGCCGTTCATTTCGTTGAAAGCGCGCAGCACTTCATACAGATCCGCCGCAGGAATCGAAGCTTCCTTCAGCAGCTGATTCGCCTCGCTGGCCCATTGGAACATGGCGGTGATGGCGTCCGGCGTGTTGAAATCATCCTGCATCTTCTGGTGAAATTCGACAAGGACGGCCGATATTTTATCCGCAACTTCCTGGCTTACGGTATCGTCCTTCGAGCCGATCGCGGTACTCAATCGATGCTCGACATTAGCCGCCGCATTCGCGAGGCGGTCCACGCTGTTCTGCGCCTGCTCCATCACCTCATCGCTATAATTCAGCGGGTTGCGGTAATGGGTGGACAACATGAAATAGCGGATAGCTTCTTTCGTATATTGTTCACGAAGTTCCTTAACCAATACACCGTTGCCTAACGATTTCGACATTTTCTCGTTATTGATGCGGATATATCCATTGTGCATCCAATAGTTCGCGAGCGGTTTGCCTGTCAGTGCCTCGGACTGTGCAACTTCGCATTCATGGTGCGGGAACTGCAGGTCCTGGCCGCCGCCATGGATATCCAGCGTATCCCCGAGATAACGACGGGCCATGGCCGAGCACTCAATATGCCAGCCTGGGCGGCCGTCGCCCCAAGGACTGCTCCAGTAGATCTCTCCAGGTTTCGCGGCTTTCCATAGAACAAAGTCTTCTGGATTTTCTTTCCGCTTATCCACCTCAATCCGGATACCGAATTGCAGCTCATCGAGATTTTGCTGGGACAGCTTCCCGTAATCGTCAAACTTGCGGGTCCGGTAGAATACATCTCCTCCGTTCTCATAAGCAAAGTCGCGGTCAATGAGTTCCTGTATGAATTCGATAATGCTCTCCATATTATCCGTTACGCGCGGATTCAATGTCGCTCTTGGTATGCCAAGACCGTCCAGATCCTCGTAATAGGCGTTAATAAACTTATCCGCGACCTCCGGAACGGTCGTCCCGGTTTGCTCCGCTTTCCGGATCATTTTGTCATCCACATCCGTAAAGTTCACCACGTAGTTCACGTCATTACCCTGATTCTCAAAGTAAGCTCGAACCACGTCGAAAAAGATCATCGGCCGAGCATTCCCGATATGGATATAATCGTATACGGTAGGACCGCACACGTAGATCTTTACCTTCCCGGGTTCCTGAGCAACAAATGTTTCTTTCATGCGGGTTAGCGTGTTATAGATTTGCAGTGCCATAGGGTATCATCTCAATCCTTTCATTCCATCGCTTATTGTTCCTTAACGGCTTACGGGCTTACTCTTCTTTGACCGAAGACACAACGGCGGCCTCGGATACCATGCCTTTGGGCAGGTTTCGTTTGCTCTCATGAAGCTCCGCCCGGAGCTGATCGATCTCCTTCTGCATCGAACGGAGCATATCTACAATCGGATCGGGCAGATTCGTGTGATCCAGCCGGTCGCGCACCCGCTCCCCGTTCTGTTTCACGATTTTCCCCGGATTGCCGACAACGGTGCTGTTTTGGGGAACAGGTCTTAATACGACTGCATTGGAACCAATGTTACAGTTATCCCCAATCGTAAAGGAACCTAGCACTTTCGCCCCCGATCCGATGACCACGTTGTTGCCGATGGTTGGGTGCCGCTTGCCTTTTTCCTTACCGGTACCACCGAGGGTAACCCCCTGGTAGATCACCACGTCATCCCCAATCTCACAGGTCTCTCCAATGACAACCCCCATCCCGTGGTCAATGAACAGCCGCTGCCCGATACGGGCTCCCGGATGAATCTCGATCCCTGTCATAAACCGGCTGAACTGAGATATCAACCGGGCCAGCGTATACCATCGCCGCTTAAATAATGCATGAGCTACCCGGTGCGCCCACAGTGCGTGAAGCCCCGAGTAGGTGAATACCACTTCAAAAAGTCCCCGGGCAGCCGGGTCATTCTCGAACACTGTCCGAATATCCGATTTCATCTGTTTAAACATGAACGCTCCCTCTTTCCCCTCTTCCAATCGCGCATGCAACTTGCTATCCATCGTTATTCCTGTGTAAATAAAAAACGCCCCTGCAGCTTATCGCTGCAGAGGCGCTAGACCGCGGTTCCACTCTGCTTAGAACCGGCACAAGCTTCCTCCCTTCGACAGGGACGGATTCTACCGATTCTCTTCATGTCATTAACGGCAGACGACCGGCATGATCTAACGATTATGTTCGCTTCAACCATGCAGCTCACAGGTGCATTTCCGCTGCAGGCGACGGGACAACTCTCAGCCGGCAAATTCAAGTGGTCCTTGTCTTCTGCCGATTGTCCTCTCTGGAACGTGCCTGTTTTACGCGTACTTCTCCTGATCGTAGCTTTTATACGTTTATATTTGTTGATCCATGCTTCATAAATGACCGCATTGCTCACTAGAGACCGGATTGTGCTTCCGATCGCTGTTGCCTTCCGATTTCTTTAACGATAATACATAGGTTGAAGTCGGAAGACAAAGGCGAACGCTTCGCTTCTACAACACGATTCCGTCCTCTCCGCTGCTTCCCTGTATGAGTAAATGCCCCATTTAATAAAACCCTAGATCAAAGAATACTTCACTTATAGTTTGGTGTAATTATAACTGATGATATACGGGCTGACAAGGAACGTTTATCGAGGAAGCCGCCCGAATTATGCGCCTTTGATCTGAGAACGCAAACGGTCAAGCACGCGATCCCTGCCAAGAAGCCAGATCGTCTGGTTCAGGTCGCGGCCATGGGTTTGTCCCGTCAAGGCTACGCGGATCGGCATAAAGAGCTGTTTGCCCTTAAATCCAGTCTCCTTCTGAACTTCCTTGATCAACGCCGCAATCTTCGGAGCGTTAAACTCATCCGCCTGCTCGATCTTCGCAAGGAATGCAGACAATACGGCAGGCACCTGCTCGCCGCCCATCACTTCAATCCCTTCGGCATCCAGCTCCAGATGTGTACGGAAGAACACTTCCGACAGATCCACGATATCCGAAGCCGCCGTCATCTGCTCCTGATAGAGCGCCACGAGCGCGCGTGCCCATTCCTCTTGCTCGGCGGTAAGCTCGGACGGCAAACGGCTGGCTTTCTGCAGATGCGGAATGGCCAAATCGGCAATTCGGTCCGGATCCGCGTTCTTAATGTACGTGTTATTCATATGAGCCAGCTTGTTCGTGTCGAATACCGCGGGGCTCTTGGACAGGCGATGCTCATCGAAGATCGAGATCAGCTGCTCTTGAGAGAACACTTCCTCTTCCCCTTCCGGAGACCAGCCCAGCAGCGAGATGAAGTTGAACAGCGCTTCAGGCAAATAGCCAAGCTGGTCATACTGCTCAATGAACTGGATGATCGATTCGTTGCGCTTGCTCAGCTTCTTGTGATCCTCGCCCACGATCAGGGTCATATGTCCAAACTGAGGCGGCTCCCAGCCAAACGCTTCATAGATCATCAGTTGGCGTGGCGTATTGGATATATGATCCTCCCCGCGAAGCACATGGCTGATCTTCATTAGATGATCGTCTAGGGCTACCGCGAAATTGTAGGTAGGAATGCCGTCTTTTTTGACGATGACGAAGTCGCCCGTCTCTTTGCTGTTAAATGAAATCGTGCCCTTCACCATATCATCGAACGTGTAGATACGATCTTCCGGAACGCGGAAGCGGATGCTCGCCACACGGCCTTCAGCCTCAAGCGCCTGGCGCTGCTCTTCTGTCAAATCCCGGTGCTTCCCGGAATAGCGCGGTGTTTCACCGCGAGCCATCTGCTCTTCCCGCTCCTGCTCCAGCTCTTCTTCCGTGCAGTAGCAGCGGTAAGCAAGCCCGCGATCCAGAAGGTCCTGCCAATATTGTTTATAAATATCAAGACGCTCGGTCTGGCGATAAGGTCCGTACTCGCCTCCGACATCCACGCTCTCGTCCCAATCCATGCCCAGCCACTTCAAGTATTTCAGCTGGCTTTGCTCCCCGCCTTCTACGTTGCGTTTTACATCCGTATCCTCGATGCGGATAATGAATTTCCCGTTGTTCTTGCGGGCGAATAAATAATTAAATAATGCCGTTCTGGCATTGCCGATATGTAAATGTCCCGTTGGACTCGGTGCATAGCGCACGCGGACTTCTCCGGTCATTGTAACCCCTCCGCTTCCCTATTCTTTCAAGATTCCTAGCTCAAAAAACTCCCTTATTGAACACATACTTCAAGATGATAGCATACCTTTTACGAGGCAGACAACCGATTGCGCGGCGATTCCTTCGCCCCTGCCGGTAAACCCGAGCTGCTCGGTTGTGGTGGCCTTCACGTTAACCTGATCCACCTCAGCATCCAGCGCTTTGGCAATCACTTCCGCCATTTGCGGAATATAGGGTGCCATCTTCGGCTTCTGCGCAATTATGGTGGAATCGATATTACCAAGTGTATACCCGCGTTCCTTCGCCATGACCCATACCTGTTCCAAAAGCTTCAGGCTGTCGGCGTCTTTGAAGGCAGGATCGTTATCGGGAAAGTGGCGACCAATGTCGCCAAGC
Organism: Paenibacillus sp. NPDC093718; assembly: GCF_050279985.1. Lineage (NCBI taxonomy): Bacteria > Bacillati > Bacillota > Bacilli > Caryophanales > Paenibacillaceae > Paenibacillus > Paenibacillus sp. NPDC093718. The sequence goes on along the minus strand of NZ_JBNNUS010000017.1, from coordinate 21,158 downwards.
CCAAGCGCCCCCAGGATCGCGTCCGTTACGGCGTGCAGCAGCACGTCAGCGTCGGAGTGCCCGAGAAGCCCTTTGTCATAAGGAATCGTGACGCCTCCGATGATGCACGGCCTTCCTTCTACGAGTTGATGTACGTCAAACCCCTGTCCTACTCGAATCATTCCATGTCCTCTCCCTTACGTTTCTGTAAAAAAGCTGCATATTCCAGATCCTCCGGGGTGGTGATCTTAATATTGCTGTATTTCCCCTCCACCACGGTAACCGGATGTCCTGCACGCTCCATCAGCATGGCATCGTCGGTGCCTGTAAACCCATCCTTCGCTGCAGCCTCATGCGCGGATAGCAGGTCGGAAAGACGAAAAGCCTGTGGGGTCTGGACGGCCCACAGACTTTGACGGTCCGGGGTGCCTGTAATCAGCCCCTTACCGTTCACCTGTTTAATCGTATCCTTCACGGGAACCCCAAGTACCGAGGCGCCCTCGCGGATTGCCGCATCGCGGCAGACTTCAATTTCCTCTTGCGTTACAAACGGTCTTACGCCGTCATGTATCATTACCCACTCTGAAGAAATTTGCTTGATGCCTTGGTATACGGACTGCTGCCTCTCGCTTCCCCCCGGGATTACAGCGGACACCTTGTCCAAACCGTATTCCTGAATCCAGGATTCGCAGCGAGGGACATCCTCCATCCCCGTCACAAGCACAATTTCCTGCAGCCATGGTATCCGGCTGAATGCTTCAAGCGTATGAACGATAATGGGCTTTCCGTTCAGAGCCAGGTACTGCTTGCTCTCCCGGGTGCCCATCCTCGTTCCTTTTCCCGCCGCTACAATGACAGCGCCGAAGTTACTCATCAAGCACCAAACTCCTGTCTCACCCTTCATCGTCACTTACGGACGAATAGCGGATATGTATATCCCCATCATACCCCTTTACTGGGCTTTTTCCAACAGTTTTGGTTTCGCGAAGATCATCCGGCCCGCCGAGGTTTGCAGTACGCTGGTAACGAGCACCTCCATCATCGTGCCGATGTACTCGCGACCGCCCTCCACGACAATCATCGTGCCGTCATCCAGATACGCGACGCCTTGACCGTGCTCCTTGCCGTCCTTGATAATCTGTACCAGGATTTCTTCTCCTGGCAGGACCACCGGTTTGACCGCGTTAGCGAGATCATTAATGTTCAGGACCGACACGCCCTGCAGCTCACAAACCTTATTTAAGTTAAAATCATTCGTGACCACTTTGCCTTGAAGGACTTTGGCCAGTTTCACCAGTTTGCTGTCGACCTCGGATATTTCCTCAAAATCGCCTTCATAAATGAGTACCTTGACGTCCAGCTCTTTCTGGATTTTGTTCAAAATATCAAGGCCGCGCCGGCCGCGATTTCGCTTAAGAAGGTCTGAGGAATCCGCAATATGCTGTAGTTCCTCCAGAACAAACTCAGGAATGACAATCGTTCCTTCGATAAATCCTGTCTTGCAAATATCCGCAATTCTCCCGTCAATGATGACACTCGTATCCAAAATCTTATGTTCCTCTATGCGCCGTCCCTCAGGCTCAGCTGCTTGACTCCACTTGCCCGACATCCACAAGGAAGCCAGTTCATCCTTCTTCTCCAATCCAATGCGAAACCCGACGTAACCGCCAAGCAGCGTAATGCCAACCTGCAGCAGCTGCCCTGCTTGTCCGAGCAAGGACAACCCCGGTGACAGCAATAGAGACAGCAGCAGGCCGCTCAACAGTCCGGCAGTACCCGCAGCCAGCTCGTTCATCGGAATGCGGGAGAACGAAGTGATCAGGCTGTGGAGCCATCTCGTGACCCGATCCGCTGACAGCACACCGATCATGCCAAATAATAATCCTCCAAGCACCGCGAAGGCTCCGCTTCCCGCTGCAAATAAACCTTGTCCAAAAATAGGCGAGAGCCCTGAGAAAGACCGTTCCATTGTATGATATAACGTATACCCGCCCCATGCTCCGCATAATACTGTAAATGCTAAAATAGCTTTTTTTACCATGAGCTTCCGCACACCTCCTTTTTATACCTGAATATCTTTGCTTCTATTTTCCAGTATGGTCCAATTTATAAAGTCGTAATCGTGCCCACCGATCTTTTTTTAAGATTATCGAGTGTAAAAGTTTTCGTTAACCCAAATAAATTTGATCATCGCAAGATAAACATCCTCAAAAAACGCGGTCTCTCTTCTGTAAAGGGGCTCCGATAGACGTTTTTTTTATAATATTTCCATATCCCCATATGCTACCGGTTTGCCTACCCCCATCAGGCTTTGACGTGTACTGACATCAACCTCGCAAATGGAATTGACCGCCTGCAGACACCTGAAATTGGTTGAAATCGCCTGAAGTAGTGGAATATAATGAACTCAATTCATAATATCGAGGTGGATGTATAAATGAGCGCTCCTAGTTTACAGGCTTTTCAGGACCAAGTTTCCGAATTGTTGCTCCGTCACCGCAGTCTCTTGGATGTTCTGTCTAAAAATGGTCAAAGCAATGCTTCAGTCAACCGGGCCGTAACCAAGGCCATCACAGAATGCGGATGCATCGAGCTCCACGCCACGAAGCAAACCTTCGATATCGGCGCTGATCTCGAATCAGCCCGGGAATTAGCCGGCACGCACGTCGAAGGCCATCTGTGCGAGAATTGCCGTGAAGCGGTAAGCACCGAGCTTGGCCGCAACCTGTTTTATATGTCTGCTCTTGCGAATCTTCTGGACATTCAACTGGATGAAGTTGTTGTCAAGGAGTCGCAGAAATGCTCCACATTGGGTATTTTTAACCTGTCGTAAAACCGCCAACATGATGACGGTTCGTAACGGCAAGGCCACTCCGTGCATACAAAAAAAGCATTTATCTCGCTGCGCTAGCAGGGAAATAAATGCTTTTTATTTGGAGATATGTCCGAATCCGGCTTATCGGTCAGAGGATTGATAGGCCTCATCTGAATTGGGATCATCCTTTTTACGACGTTTTTTGCGGTTCAGCCTGCGGAAATTCTGCTGCAAGCCATAACCTGCGTACAGGACCAATGGCAAGAATATCAGTTTGGAGGTCTGCTCTGGTAAGAACACGGCAACCATGACTGCGCCAATGATGACGAGCGGCGTAAATTTAATCGCTGTTTTCGGAATGCCAATCTTCTTGAAGTTCGGGTACTTGACTGCGCTAACCATGAGATAAGAAAGTAGAAGTACGGCAATAATCATATAAGTTGCTGTAATCTCTTCATGGAATAACGCCAAGGTAGCCAGCACGCCTCCCGCAGCGGGGATCGGCAGGCCGATAAAATATCCCGGTATGCCCGGACGAACATTAAATCTTGCAAGACGCAGTGCGCCGCACATCGGAAATATGGCGGTCACTGTCCAAGCCAGTGCTGTATTAATATCCGTAAACGCTACGGTATACATAATGAGTGCTGGTGCTACGCCAAATGAAATTACATCGGATAATGAGTCAAGTTCCTTACCGAGCTCGCTTTGGGCATTTAACGCCCGAGCTACCCGACCGTCCAGTCCGTCAAGGAGCATGGCAATGATAATCATAATAGCCGCCATACTCGTTCGACCTTCCGTCGCCAAGATGATACCAATCATTCCGAGAAACAGATTACCTAAAGTAAACATGTTCGGAATTGATTTCGTCATTTTTTATTCACCTCATTAATGTTACGTACGAACATCGATTGTAGGTCTTTTAGATTTGTCTGTCAATGAATACTTGTTCTTGCAATCGTTTCAGACCTTCTTTAATGGTGCGTGCGCGAACTTCGCCAATCCCGTCCACTTCATCAAGTTCATGAATGGAAGCGGTCATAATGCTGGATAAATCATGGAACTGATCTACCAGATTACGAACGATCACATTCGGAAGGCGCGGGATTTTGTTCAAAATTCGGTAACCACGCGGCAGTATTTCTTCCTCCGAAGCAGCGGCGGAAGCCGGATAACCAAGAAGCCTTACAATATGATGAATGTCCAGCAGCTCCTCATCCGTTGAACGCTTCAGCGCGAGAATGATCTCGCGGATCTTCTCCTCGCTGTACTCCCGGGCATAGTCCGCATACAGCAGCCAAGCCTCTTCCTCCATATTGCTCACAAGCTCATCCATTTGCATGCTGATCAAGCGACCTTCGTTGCCGAGCTCGTTGATATAACGCTTGATCTCCTTCTTAATGCGGAGCACCATCTCCACCCGCTGAATGACGTTTACGACTTCAGGGATGGTGACCAGTTCTTCGAATTCGGATGCCGAGAGGTTGGTAAGCGATTGGTTAAGCACCACGCGGTATCGTTCCAGCGTCTGTATGGCCTGATTGGCTTTGGTTAAGATGACGCCGATTTCCTTCAATGCATACCGCAGCGAGCCTTGGTACAGCGTAATGATGTTTCGGCGCTGTGAGATGGACACAACCAGCTTGCCCGTCTGCTTCGCCACCCGCTCCGCTGTTCTGTGCCGTATCCCTGTCTCGATGGAAGAGATCGAGGAATCCGGAATCAGCTGGGTATTCGCATATAAGATTCGTTTCAAGTCTTCACTGAGGATGATGGCCCCGTCCATCTTGGCCAGCTCGTATAAATAGTTTGGCGAAAAATCGCAGTTAATGGAGAAGCCGCCGTCGACAACTTCCATTACCTCCGGGCTGTAGCCTACAACGATCAGGGCGCCCGTCTTCGCCCGCAGCACGTTCTCCAGTCCGTCGCGAAACGGCGTTCCCGGTGCTACCAGCTTTAGCAAATCATTCATTTTGTCCAGTTGGCTCGTTTCTTTCACCTTCGTATGCCCCCTAATCTAACGCAACCGCTAATGCATCTGCAACGGTGTTTACTCCTATAATTTGTATTCCTTTCGGATGCTTCCATCCCTTCAAACTCTTCTCCGGCATGAGTACGCGCTTAAAACCCAGCTTCTCGGCTTCTCTTACCCTCTGCTCCGCTCTTGAAACGGCCCGAACCTCACCGGTCAGGCCCACCTCGCCAAAAATAACGTCATACGGCTTGGTCGGAATGTCGCGGAAGCTGGACGCTATGCTGACCGCTATGGCCAGATCCACCGCAGGTTCGTCGAGCTTCACGCCGCCCGCTACGTTCAGATAGGCGTCTTGGGTTTGCAGGTACATGCCCATCCGTTTCTCCAGCACGGCAATGATTAGATTCATGCGATGGTGGTCCACCCCTGTGCCCATCCGGCGCGGTGACGGGAAATGGGTTGTGGAGATGAGCGCCTGCAGCTCGACCAGAACCGGGCGAGTTCCCTCCATGCTTGCAACAACGGTTGAACCCGCTACACCTAAAGGCCGTTCTGATAAAAACAGTTCCGATGGATTCCCGACTTCCCGAAGTCCATCCTCACCCATCTCAAAAATGCCAATCTCATTCGTCGAACCGAAACGGTTCTTTACCGCACGAAGCAAACGGTAAGTATGGTGACGCTCTCCTTCAAAATAAAGCACACAGTCCACCATGTGCTCCAGCATCCTTGGGCCTGCAATAGCGCCTTCCTTGGTCACATGACCGACCAGGACGGTCGCTATGCCTTTCACCTTCGCCAATCGCATGAAGCGTGCCGTACACTCCCGTACCTGGGAAACGCTGCCCGGCGCACTGGTTACCTCCGGCAAATACACCGTCTGAATGGAATCAATGACAACAAAGCCAGGTTTTACGTTCTCAATGGCTTCCTCAATCGATTCGAGGTTGGTTTCACAAAGGACAAACAGCTCCGGGGACAGCGCCCCGAGCCGATCTGCACGCAGTTTGGTCTGGCGTACGGATTCCTCACCGGAAATGTACAGAACGCGTATACCGTTCTGGGCCAATCGATTGGAGGCTTGCAGCAGCAGCGTGGATTTGCCGATGCCGGGATCACCGCCGACTAACACCAGTGAGCCCGGAACCAGCCCGCCGCCGAGCACACGGTTCAATTCCGCAATGCCCGTCTGGATTCTGGGTTCTTTACCACTTTCTATATTTATGATCGAAAGGGGTTTTTCTTTACTATGAAAAAGAGGGGAATTCATCCCCTGCGTCTTGACTACCGTCTCGGTCTCTTCAACCATGGAATTCCATGATTGGCAGCCCGGACATTTTCCGAACCATTTGGGCGCTTCATAGCCGCACTCGGTACAGAAAAATTTCGTTTTAGTTTTTGCCATGTGAGTCTCCTTTATGTCGCACATCCTTTGTCGGATTCCGTAAAACCCTGCAAAATCAGGCATTACTCAAAGTTTACCATTTCTTATAATTCAACGTAAAGGTTAATTGGAAACTTTACGCGGGATGAGAAGGATTTGTTTCAAATTTGAAGGATCGGGGGAAGATCCACATTATTTTGATGCAATTTATCAAACATAAGTACATATAAACCATACGTGTCCGCTTCGCTGCCGGATCGTTCTTACGATCGCTGTTAAAACCAGGAAACTGGCATTGAAATCAAAAGTGGTTTCCCGGTTTTAAAGGCGACCGCTGTCGCTTCTTCAGAACGATTCCGTCCTCTCCGCTGGGCTCATACATGAAGGTCTGTTTTCTTATTTCGCTATTCTTCCAGATGCCTTTTTAATTTACCGATATAAATAGCCTCGGTCATTTCATTCACATAACTTCTGAGCATCCAAGTTTCTGCCCCATACAAAACCTTCATCTTCCATTAGCCTTAAAATCAAAATCCCCGCTGGATTTCATTCCAGCGGGGGTTGAAGTTACACTTATTCAGTTTCGACTGATGCAGCAGTGACGCTTTCGTTCTTGTTCACCACAAGCTCGCCATTAGCCTCATCAATTACGAGGGAGTCACCCTTGGCCACAGTACCTTTCAGCAGCTCCTCGGAGAGACGATCCTCGATGTGCTTCTGGATAGCCCGGCGCAACGGGCGGGCACCGAAGGCCGGATCGTATCCTTCCTTGGCGATGAAGGCCTTCGCTTTGTCTGTGAGCTCGAAATGCACCTCGAATTCCTTCAGACGCTTACGCAGCTCGTCGGACATCAATGTCACGATTTCGGCAATGTGTTTCTCTTCCAAAGAGTGGAATACGATGATCTCGTCAATACGGTTCAAGAACTCCGGACGGAAGCTCTTCTTGAGCTCATCCATCACTTTGCCTTTCATGTTGTTATAATCGCGGCCTGCATCCGTCACCGCAGTAAAGCCAAGCGTAGAGTTTTTCTTGATCGCTTCCGCCCCCACGTTAGAGGTCAGGATGATCAGGGTGTTGCGGAAGTCCACCACGCGGCCCTTGGAATCGGTCAAGCGTCCGTCTTCCAGCACTTGAAGCAGGATGTTGAATACCTCAGGGTGAGCCTTCTCGATTTCATCGAGCAGGACAACGGAATACGGCTTGCGGCGTACTTTCTCGGTCAGCTGACCGCCTTCCTCGTAACCTACATATCCCGGAGGCGCTCCGACAAGGCGTGACGTGGAATGCTTCTCCATGTACTCGGACATATCGATCCGCACAACCGCATTCTCGTCTCCGAACATCGCTTCAGCAAGAGCGCGTGCCAGTTCGGTTTTACCTACCCCGGTAGGACCCAGGAAGATGAAGGAGCCCATTGGACGCTTCGGATCTTTCAGGCCTGCACGTGCCCGGCGAACGGCCCGGCTGACCGCTTTGACCGCTTCCTCTTGACCGATCACGCGGCTGTGGAGGATTTCTTCCAGATTCAGAAGACGCTCGGTCTCTTCTTCTTTCAGTTTATTTACAGGAATACCAGTCCAGTTGGCTACAACGTCGGCGATATCCTCCGGTGTTACCTCGGAATCGGTACGTCCTTGTTTTTCTTTCCATTGATTCTTCGTGATTTCTAGTTCTTCACGCAGCTTCTGCTCCGTATCGCGCAGCGCTGCAGCCTTCTCGAATTCCTGGCTTTGGACAGCTGCGTCTTTCTCTTTGCGGATGTCCTCCAGATGCGCTTCCTGATCTTTCAGATTTGGCGGTATGGTATACGTATGAAGGCGAACTTTCGAACCAGCCTCGTCAATCAGATCAATCGCTTTATCCGGCAGGAAGCGGTCCGTAATGTAGCGGTCAGACAATTTCACAGCCTGCTCGATCGCTTCATCCGTAATTTTCACGCGGTGATGCGCTTCGTAACGGTCACGCAGTCCATACAGAATCTGAATGGCTTCCTCCGGCGACGGTTGGTCCACCGTAATCGGTTGGAAACGGCGCTCGAGGGCAGCATCTTTTTCAATATATTTGCGGTATTCATCCAGTGTGGTTGCTCCGATGCACTGAAGTTCTCCGCGTGCCAATGATGGCTTAAGAATGTTGGAAGCGTCAATCGCACCTTCTGCACCGCCTGCACCGATCAACGTATGCAGCTCATCGATGAACAGAACAATGTTGCCTGCTTGACGAATCTCATCCATGATTTTTTTCAGGCGATCCTCAAACTCACCGCGGTATTTCGTACCCGCAACAACTGAGCCCATATCCAGCGTCATGACGCGTTTGTCACGCAGTGTCTCCGGAATTTCATTGTTAATAATGCGTTGTGCCAGGCCTTCCGCAATCGCCGTCTTACCTACCCCTGGTTCACCAATCAACACCGGGTTGTTCTTCGTACGGCGGCTTAGTACCTGAATCACGCGCTCAATTTCTTTGCTGCGTCCAATGACCGGATCCAGGTTGCCTTCTTTGGCAATGGCGGTCAGATCGCGAGCGAGACTGTCCAATGTAGGCGTGCTTACGTTTTGCGGCGTGCCATGATGGCTCGATACCGCTTCGCTGCTGCCAAGCAGCTGCAGTACTTGCTGGCGAGCTTTGTTCAGGCTAATGCCCAGGTTGTTCAGCACGCGTGCTGCAACCCCTTCACCTTCACGAATCAGCCCCAGCAGAATATGCTCAGTACCTACGTAGGTATGACCAAGCTTACGAGCTTCGTCCATGGAGAGCTCAATTACCTTTTTCGCTCTTGGCGTATAGGCAATGTTGGTAGGCTGCTCCTGTCCGCGTCCGATTAATGTTTCGACTTCATCCTGAATTTTCTCAAGACCAAGTCCAAGTCCGATCAGCGCTTTGGCTGCAATGCCGTCTCCTTCACGAATAAGTCCTAGCAGGATATGTTCTGTGCCGATATTGTTGTGCCCCAGACGTACCGCTTCTTCCTGAGCCAATGCAAGCACCTTTTGTGCACGTTCCGTAAATCTGCCAAACATCATAGTATTGCACCTCCACGTTTCAATTAATATATTGAACCTCGCGGATTTCGGTGTATCGTCAGCTTAGGACGCTTAAACCGTCATCCAACTGTAAAACGAGTATAGATCCTTAATGGTTACCCAATGTTTCTCTGATGAGCTTAGCCCTGTACATGTCGCGTTCGGAAGGAGTCATGCCCTCTCCGTAGGTCTTCTGCAGAAAGCCCGGCTGCGTCTTCACATTCAGTTCATTCATGACCGGGATTTCCGGACCTTCCAGAAGGCCGAGATCCACACCAAGCCGAACATCGGACAACCGCTGGGCCGCTTCCTTCGAATCCATCACCGCTGCATAGGACAGTATGCCATAGGAGCGCATAACCCGATCCGTAATCCGGAGCTTGGATTCACCCAAGAGCCGGGCTCTGGCATTCTTCTCATGCTCGATGATCTGCAGGGCGACGCTGTGAAGATTCTCAATGATCTCCGACTCGGTTTGACCGAGCGTAATCTGATTCGAGATTTGAAACAAGTTACCTAACGCTTCGCTGCCTTCGCCGTAAATCCCTCTTACAGTCAAACCCACCTGTGATACAGCCGAGAGAATCCGATTAATCTGCTGTGTCATAACAAGAGCGGGCAGATGCATCATGACCGATGCGCGAAGGCCGGTTCCGACATTGGTCGGACAGCTGGTAAGATAACCTCGCTTGTCATCAAACGCATAATCGATCTCGGATTCAAAAACATCATCCAGCGCCGTCGCACGTGCCCATGCCTCACGAACCTGAAATCCGGGATATAAACACTGTATGCGCAGGTGATCCTCTTCATTGATCATAATGCTGACGGATTCATCTTCCGTAAGGATGACTGCACCGTTTCGGGATTCATTCGCCAGATTGGGACTGATCAGATGCTTCTCAACAAGAACCTTCTTATCCAGCTCATCAATCTCACTTAATTTAATTACATGTAAATCCCCGAAATCCTGCAAATCGTCCTTATTCTCCAGCACATTCGTCAGGCGCTCTAGCACTTCTCCTGACTGCTGATCCGTTGCCAGCAGCGGGAAAGGAAGATGCTGCAGATTGCGCGCCACCCTGACACGGGTGCTGATGACAATGTCGGAATCCTGACCGTTCCCGCGCATCCACTCGCTCAGCGCCGAATCGGTAAACCGGAGATTAGACATCACGCATTCCTCCTACTAAAGTGCAAAATCTTACAATCTTATCCCTGAGCCATATTCCGCTCCAGCTCACGGATTTGGTCCCGGATCTCGGCAGCCGATTCAAACTCCTCCTGCACGATCCGAATTTGAAGCTCCTTCTTAAGCTCATCGATTTGGCGTTTGATCTGAATCCGACCACCCGTACGCTTCGGCACTTTGCCGACATGGGATGTTCCCCCATGGACTCGCTTAAACAATGGATCCAATCGATCCGAGAAATATTTATAACACGAGCTGCAGCCGAACCGGCCAAGCTTGCTGAACTGGGAATACGTCATACCGCATTCTTCGCACTGCAGCGTCTGGGCCGTTTTTGCGCCGGGACTCTGGCCCTTGCCTGAAGGATCCAGATCCAGAAGACCTGACAGCAAACTGTGTATAGAAAAACCATTCGACGTGCCGGGGATCAATTCCCCTTTTTCGCGGGCACAGGTTTCACAAAAATGAAACTCCGTTTTCTCCCCGTTCACAATTTTGGTGAAATGAAGTGTCGCCGGCCGTTTACCGCATTCTTGGCATAACATAATCCGATGCCCCCTTACACAGACTCACTTACCTAATAAAGAAATAAGCATCGCCTTCATAATCCTTGCACGCAGCTCATCCCGATAAGGAAGCTTCACATTCAGACACTCCCTTGAAATGGCGGCCCGCATCAGGCTGGCCTCCCGCTTCGTTAAAAAACGGGACTCCTCCAGCTGGTAAATCAATCCTTCAGCCACCGTCTGGTCAATCATGCTGCCAATGGTATGATGAAGATGCTGCTGGAGTGCAGTATGCTGGGGAAGCTCGATACGCTGGATGCGTATGTACCCGCCCCCGCCGCGCTTGCTCTCGACAAGAAAGCCCTTCTCCAGCGTGAACCGTGTACTGATCACGTAGTTAATCTGGGAAGGAACGCAAGAAAATTGCTCCGCCAGATCGTTGCGTTGAATTTCAACGGTACCCTCCGGACTTTCCTGCAGTATGCTCTTCAGGTAATGTTCGATAATATCAGAGATATTACGCATTGGTCTGTTCATCCTCCACTGTTTGAAACGTTAAGACGGATAGTGATCTTACACGTCCGCACAGAGCCTTGCTTATACGTTAATTTTAACCATAATCAAAATCAGCGAACCCTCTCGTTGACTTTGACTTTCTTTGACTTTGATTTCATTATAGCACATTTTTTCATTTTGCCAAGAGGTACTTCTCAATTTCACGCTTTGCCTTTATTCTTATTGTACCCAGTTCCTTGATCGCTTATAGCCTCTTCTTCAAGAACAATTCATACAAAAGGCAACAAAAAAGAAGCAGCCTCCATACCGGTGAAAACCGGTTTCAAGACTACTTCTCCTTATCATAATCCTGTATCGTGTCAATCTTTAAGCGTCATAACTGATCAAGTAGTGCTGCAGCTCCGTATTGTAATAACCGATGCTGTATTCAATGATGCTGCCTGTCCCGTCATAAGAGGTTCTGAGCCGCTTCAGTAACGGCGAGCCTATACTTACTTCAAGCAAGGAGGCAATTTCTTCATTTGCCACGGTTGCCAGGAAACGGTCGCGGAAATTTTCCAGCGTGATTTGACTTTCCTCGATGCGGTCATAGAGAGACGGTAGTTCGGTGGAACCGAACTCTTCGCCCATATCCACTTGGGATGACACGTAGTGAGTGTAGTAAATAAAAGGACTCCCGTCCAGTAAATACAATCGTTCAATAAGCAGGCACCGCTCCCCAAATTTTAAGAACAATTCGCTATCCGGTTCATTATGCACCCATTCCGTCTTCAGGTGACGCTTCCGAATCTGGTGTCCTTCTTCGACCAGAATCTCGGTAAACAGCTTGCCTTTGGAAAGCTTGGAGAAGGAAGTGTTCCGGGTCACAATCGTTCCTACCCCGCTCCGCTTCTCTACATACCCTTCCTGATACAACTCCTGGATCGCATTGCGGACCGTCATTTTACTAACGTTAAATTCCTGCTCCAGCTGCGGCTCGGAAGGAATATGGGAGCCAAGTGGATATTCCCCATGCAGAATCCGATCTTTTATGATCTTCTTGATTTGCAAGTATAACGGACCGTTCTTCCGCGTGATCGACATGCTTCTCCTACCTTTCCACGTCAGACATATGATGACTCATTGCCTGAAGCACTTCGCGTTCGTTCGCCGTCGGCGTATCCCCTGTTACGGTATGGGCAAGCATCGCCGCAGCTGCGGCAAAATCAACCGTCCGATTCGGTTCATAACCCTCCGAGATCCCGTGGATCACCCCGCTGGCGTAAGCATCACCCGCGCCGATACGATCGTGAACGGAAAACGTCAACGTTTTGGAAAAATGAAACGCTCCATCCGTGTAGAGATAGCCTTGCAGGGAATGGGTGTTATCCCCGTTGATCTTGCGGTGGGTACCCGACGCAACCGTAATATTATACTTCGCTGCCACCTTCGGAATCAACTCCTGCAGCTGTTCGTTCCGATCCTCCCGGGTCGTCTCCATGCCAAGGATATAGATAGCATCCTTCTCATTCATAAAGACGATATCCGCAAGTGACAGCATTTCCTCATAGTGCGGCTTGGCAAACTCATAGCGGTCTGTCCCCCATAAAGAGGGGCGATAATTGCAATCGAACACAACGGTTCCCCCGTTAGCCTTAACTTCACGAGCCAGTGTCTTCATTTGACCTCGTACCGTGTCATTCATGGAAAGAGTTATACCGCAAAAATGGATCATGTCTATCTTTTGGGCAATCGCACCGAAATCGTACATGGCATCCTCTGCCGTGTTAAAGCTGCTGCCCAGCCGGTCCGTATAGGTCACGCGTCCGGGTCTGACACCAAAGCCATTCTCCAGAAAGTACATGCCAACATATTTGCCTCCGCGGCTAATGAGCGAAGTATCGATGCCAAGCTTGCGCAGGTAGGAAACCGCCGCTTCGCCAAGCGGGTTATCCGGCAGCGTGCTGACCAGATAACCGTTATGACCGAACCTTGCCACAGCCGAGGCGATGTTTACCCCCGTGCCGGAAAAAGAGTAATTCAGATGGCTCTCTTGAGCCAAGGAAGCATATCCCGGTACTTGAAGACGCATCATCACTTCGCCATATGCGGCAATCGTCTTAGGCATATTGATCAACCAGGGCTTTTAGCTTGCGATGCAGCTCTTGAACATCGCTAATGATTGTATCTCCGCTTGCCGAGTCGATAATCGAGGAGTACACGTGCGGGATGACCTGCTGTACTCCCGCTTCGAATGCGATGCGTACGATGGCTTCAAAATTCTCTTTATCAATCCCGCCTGTTGGTTCAAGCGCAAATCCTTCCTCCGCACACGCCTTCGCTACCGCGCGGTACTCATCCTCCAGCTTCAACCCCTGCATCGGGAAATACTTTAGTGCGTTGCCGCCCATATCGCGTACAAGCGCGATTGCCGATTTTACGGGGACGATGGCTTTGTCCGATCCGGCAGCGCTCACCGGTCCGGTAGATATGTTCACGTAGCCCACTTGTCCCGAAGGGGACACGAGGCTGTTGATCCAGCTTTCTTCGCCGCCCAGATTGGCACGTGTAGCACCAACTGCCGGGAACACCTGATTGATATGCGTGCCTGGGTAGCTTTTGACAATCTCGGCTACCACCGCAGCTTGGCGGTTATCGCCGGCACCCAATCCGATCGATACCGCATCTTCGATAACGGCGCCGTACTCCTTCATCGCAATAACGGCCTCTTGTGCGTTCGGATAATTTTTGGACAATACGCCGACCAGCACATGCCCTTCCGAAGCTTCAAAAATTTCCTTCGCATTCTGAATGCTGCCTGCAAGTACGTTCAGTGCCGCACGATTTCTGTAAAGACGTTTCTCCATGTTTGCCATCTTAGTTTCCCCCTGCAATCTGCTGTATTCTCGTTATAATGACTTGCAAATCATCCCCGGAAAGCGAGCGAGGATCGATATCAAAATACCCCTGGCGAACACCGTAATCCCTGGTGTACACGGCAATATCGCCTTCGCGAAGCTGATCGTTCATGGATTTGGCACTGACCCCGGCCGCATTTTCATCGACTTTCACGCGCCCCCTATAGATCGCCCTTCCCGCTTCGTCCTGAACAATGGTCACCTCAATGCCCGGTAATTTCGATAAGGATTTCATTTCCTCCAGTGCCGCTTTCTCCTGCTCACTCTTATCTTCCTTCACCATATACTCGTCTAGCGCCTGAAGCAGTCCAAACGTCGTTTCCTTGCCTACCTTCATGCTGCGCCCAATACCATGAAGCTGCGCTTTTACCCACTCGACGTATTGACGTTTGCCGCCGACAATGCCGGAGGTCGGGCCTTCAATTGCCTTGGATCCGCTGTATATGGCCAGGTCGCCGTATTTCACATACTTCTGGATATCCTCTTCGGCAGCAGCATCGATAATCAGAGGAAGTCCATGTGCCTGGGCCACTTCTGCCGCTTCTTCCACCGAAATCATATTTTTCTGTACGCAGTGATGGGATTTCACATACAAAATGGCGGCTGTACGCTCATTAATCGCTTCTGCGATATGCTCCTTGCGCCCTTCGTTGGCATACCCAACTTCAACGACCTTGCCGCCCCCGAGATAAACCATCGTTTCAACAGGTGCACCATACTGCACATTATGTCCCTTAAACATGATAATCTCGTTCTTCGCGATTGGCTCCTGGTGCAGTCGGTCACTGCGTCTGCGATTGCCTTCGGTGACGATTCCAGCCACGGAAAGCGCGATTCCGCTGGAAGCGGAATTGACAACGACCGCAGCCTCGGAACCAAGGATGCGCGCCATGTAATCGCCCGCCTTATCTACCAGATCCGCGATTTCCACGTAACTCTGCCCGCCGATCCTCATCGCTTCCATGACGGTATCCGTCGGCGCCGATACGCCAAGAATACTCATGCGCCCGCTGGCATTAACCACGCGTTTCAACCCGTATTTAGCATGTAATGAATGATCCATTGACAACCACTCCTCTGGCTTCGATATATCGATCAGCGATTCGGGTCTCCCCTTCGGAATCAGTTAAACTCATAGCGCCCTGCTGCAGGGCAAACAGCGTCAGGTGAGCGGCATCGCCGGCTTGAATTCGGCCAAGCTCGGGACGACGCAACCATCCTGCTGCATGGTCCGTTACCGCTGAGACCACCTCCTGCAGGCTGTACCCCAAATACAGGAACTTCGTCATAACATTAGCCAGGCTGTACACTGGGCCATTGATGCGATTCCCGCGATAAATATCGGTGCTGATCGTGTCCGGCTTAATCCCTTGGGTCTTGGCATACTCCGCCACCAAGAACGAGAAGCTTGCCGTTCCATGGCCCACATCCAGATGAACGCCGCGAGCTATCGCTTCCACCAGGGCAGGGATCGGCTTCCCGTCCGAATCAAATAAATTGTTGGCTTTGCCGTTCAAATAATGAGTAATAATGTCGTCTTTCTGAAGCAGCTCCAATACTTCCTCAATCGGAGGTGGCCCTGACCCGATATGTACCATTAGCGGCAGTGACGTTTTCTCCGACAATTTTCTTGCAAGTCGAAGCGGTTCTACCCCATTGTCCCTGACGACGCTTTTGCTGATTCTGGCCTTGAGTCCAATGATCAGATCCGGATACGTGCATACCGCCTTTGTTGCCTTCTCGGCATCAATCCATTCCAGACTGGACAACTCGTCGACCCGCTGCAGACCGATATGCGAAATATTCAGAAAAGCAAACACATTCGTCTTGGACCTTGCAACTTCGGCTGCGAGTTCTCCAATCGTATCCGCGCCGCAGCTCCCTGCGTCGATTATGGTGGCAACCCCTTGCTTAACGCCGATTTCGTCGATGGCATCTCCGTAAGGCTCCAGGTTGGCGACCGCATGGACGTGCATATCGATCCAGCCGCTGGACACATATAGTCCCGTACCATCAAAACTGTTGGCACCCTGTGCCGTGTTCGCATCCGTTATTTCGGTTATGAACCCGTTCTCCATGACAATGTCAAAAGGTTCATCCTCATGGACCGTCTTTACATTGCGTATAATAAAACGCTGTTCCAATATCTTCATAGCTTCACTCCTTCAGCCTAACCGGACCAGCTTGGATCCTCTTATCCCGTCGGTTTACATTGTGTAAGTTGAGTGTCGTGGTTATAGCATAGCACAGAACGAGCGCTACGTGAATATAACGTTATAATGTTTAAATCACATTGCTGTATTTATCCCCTATTTCACATGATCTAATGGAGGGTTCCACTCTTGCTCAGGAAGGCTATGGGTAAGGTTCTAGTTCTGTTTTGCCCCTGTTATCTCCTTCCATACGCAAAAAAACTGCCCTCGATAGGCAGTCTTTTTGTTCGTCATAGTCTAAACCTTATTCATTTGTCTTCCGGATTTCCAAGTATCTCTTTTGGTTATACCTCAACCTTCCGGTCGATGAGGTAGACCGTTGCATACACGATCAAGGCGGCCAATATCACTTCAAAAGCAAGTGCCCCCCATGCTAATGTATATTGCACGGTCGATACCGTAAGGTCTGCCTCTTTCTCATAAAACGATATGCTAGCCATAGGTCCGACCCACGCAGCCTCTTCTCCGAAAAGCATTTGGCTAAGCCAGCCAAGTACGTATTGCAATACGAAGAACACCAGAATGCCGATCCATGTACTGCCCTTCTTCGTGATGCTCCTGGACACGGTAATTGCAAAAAATATCGCAATCATCAAATAGATGAATTTCCATACCATCAGCAGGGCAAGCCCGACATAATACGAAACGGGAACATCAGCGAAATTGATATATTCCCAAATGTCCGCCTCATTCAAGTAGTACCACAAATGCAGAGCCATCAATATCCCAAGTACCAGCAAGCTTACACATGCCAGTAAAAGTGATGAAACCACATTCCACACGGAATGTACGGGAAGTAAACGCCGGTGATATGCCTTTATGTTATAGCCGAAGTTCTTGCCAGTGACCACAAGAAGCAGAACACTCATAGAGCCATAAGCCAGCATGCTTAGACCCAACATTATTCCAAGCTCCCAATCTCTTATCGAGCCTGCTACCGTGATCGCAATCTGAACGATGAGAAGGATCGCGAAGGCGCCGAGCAGCGTCGTTGAGTTTCTCTTCCAGTCGTATTTGAACAGTTTCATCATTCCGCATACACCTCTTTAAACATCTCATCCACACTTTTTCCGTGTTTTAGGCGGATGTTCTCAACTTCGTCATGCATAACGACTTCGCCGCCCTGAATAAAGATCACTTCATCAAATATCCGCTCAATATCCCGGACCAAATGGGTTGAAATGATAATGCTGCTGTCTTCGTTGTAGAACTCCACAATCGCATCTAAAATTTTGCCTCTGGCTACCGGATCCACCCCGCCAATCGGCTCATCCAGCATATACAGCTGGGCTTCACGGGACAAGGCCAATGATAACTGCAGGCGCTCATTCATTCCTTTGGATAAGGAACTGATGCGGTCATGTGGCTTTAAATTCATGAATTCCAGCATGTTGCGTGCCTTCTCCACATTAAAGTCCTCATAAAAATCTTTAAAATATGCCACCGCATCCGATACCTTCATCCAGGATTCCGTCACGGGCCGATCCGGCATAAAGGAAACGACGGCTTTGGTTTCCAGGCCGACCGGTTTGCCATTCACGTAAGCGCCGCCCGTTGTCGGCTGGATCAACCCAGCGGCAATTTTCATAAGCGTGCTCTTTCCGCTGCCGTTGGTACCCAGCAAACCAATGATTTTCCCACCGTTAATATCCAGATTAACTTCATGTAACGCTCTGCGGCCACCGGCATACGTTTTGGTCACATTCCTTACCTGCAACAGATTCTCCACCGTGATTTCACCTCCGCTATGGATCATGGCTGCTTCACAGCATCTTCCACGATCGATATGATGTCCTGATCTTTAAAGCCAAGCTCCTGCATGCCGCGAATAAAGCGTTCCAGTAGATCGCCTGCCATTTCTTTTTTGATTTCCATAATTTTGGATTCCTCGCTTGTCACGTATCGGCCCAATCCCCGCCGCGTCTCCACAATACCCTCACGCTCCAATTCCTGAAAAGTTCGCTGCACCGTGTTTGGATTTATTTGAAGCTCACTCGCTAATTCTCGAACCGATGGGATTTTATCACCGGGCTGCAGTTTACCGATGATGATTTCTTTCTTTAAATACGTCATGATCTGTAAATAGATCGGCAGATTATTGTCGAATTCTATACTCACTGTCGGGTTGCTCCTTTCCGCCGCTCTACCTCGAACTCAGGTCCCTTATGCGACATCCCGTTTTTTAAACGTAACAAAGCCTATCGCAAGAAACAAGAGGAGATATACAGCGAGCATCATCATTGAGAATGTTAAACTCATGCCTGGAATCGGGGACCCTGCACCTCCGCTGTACATGGAAAGATCCACGTTCAGGAACAGCAAGTATTTAGACCAGGAGTAACGCGCAAGCAGCTGTATCACCATACTTTCCATAATGACCATGAACATGCCGATGCCGATTGCAGGACCGGTAGATCTCGTTAGAATGCCTACCATAAAGGTTAGCGTTACATAAACGATCGTATACACCAGGTTGTTCACGGCTCCAATGAGCACATCTCCAAGCGTAACGGAGCCGACATCCATGCCGAACGTAATTTGACCAGTCAGCACGGCTACAGCAAACATGAAGGCCACCAGTATTAAGATGTATATCAATACGGCAACATATTTCGATGCCAAAATCTTGGTGCGGCTCTGTGCACGTATAAGCAGCAATTTGATTGTTCCCATGCTGTGTTCCTTCGCTACGGCTCCTGCCGTCACGACAATGGCAAGCAGGGTCAGTACTTGCCCCATTCCCTTGGTTGTTACTGCTATCTCGGCAAATTCATAACCGGTACTGCCCCCACCGGAAAACTTATAGAGCAAGAACGCCGTGAAGACCACCATTCCGGCCAAAAGCGCATATGGCAGGAAGAAGCTGCGTTTCTTAAACATTTTGAGCCATTCATTCCAGACGAGATTTCCAAAGCTATGCAATGCGGTTGCCTCCTGTCCATTTTAAGAATTCTTCTTCAAGAGACGATTTGATCTCTTCCACCCGGTAAATCCGTACCCGTGCATCACACAGTGACTGGATCAGCGAAGGAATATCTTCTTCCTGAAGTTGAAGGGTAATGATTCCCTCCTCCAGTTGGGAGTTGAGCAATGTGATGTTTTGCAAATGTCTAATCGTTTGTTCAGCCATGGTCGCGTCATTCACGCGGAAGCTTACTGTAGTAAATTCTTCATTAACGACTGTCCCCCCGATAGAACGCTCGGTTACGAATTTACCCTCCTGGATAACGACCACGCGGGTGCACATCAGTTCCATCTCCGACAGCAGGTGGCTGGATACGAGAATGGCAATTCCCTCATCTTTGGCGATTTGCTTCAAGTAATCCCGCATCTCGCGGATACCGGCTGGATCCAGGCCGTTCGTCGGCTCGTCAAGAATGAGGATGGATGGATTATGCAGCAAAGCCTGCGCGATTCCAAGTCGTTGGCGCATTCCCAGGGAATAAGCACGTACCTTCTTGTGGATGGCATCCTGGAGCCCAACAAGCTTAACAACCTCCATGATTCTCGTGATGGTCACTCCCTCAGACATCCGCTGGTACTGTCTCAGGTTGTCATAACCGCTCATGTACGGATAGAATTCCGGGTTCTCGATAATGCCCCCGATATGGCGAACGGCTTGAACGAAGTCCTTCTTGATGCTGTGCCCTTTTACCTGTACATCGCCCTGGGTCATCTCGATTAACCCTACAATCATCCGAATGGTTGTTGTTTTGCCCGCGCCGTTCGGTCCAAGCAAACCAACAATTTCACCGCGATGAATCTCAAAGGATAATCCATCAACGATATTCTTCTTTCCAATCGTTTTGGTGACTTGATTGACAGTAAGAACTACGGGACCTTGCTTGGAATTCTTCCACTCCGTAGAGGCCGAAGCGTGTAGTCCGTTCTTTAAGTCCATTGCGGCATTCTCTATATTGGTTGTTGCTTCATTTGACGCATTCCCGTTCATGTTTTTTCTTCCACTCCTTCTTGTATCGGTGTCATAGTTAAATAGTACACTAGTGTCTTGGTTCTGTAAAGCCTAATTTCTTGTTTCATATTTCATATTGATATCCATCGGTTGGAAAGCTGGAGTCTAAGTTCACATCGATGAAGCCTGGCGAGCAGGTTGTGATGGGGTTTATCCGCCACTGTGAAACCTATCAGCGTTCCACATACGGTGCTGCCTTATGAACAGAGGAACGTTAAGAACCTGGTTGAGGCACAAGTCTTGAAGTATATATGGTTGGCAGCTATCCATGAGTACCCGGACACATCACTGCTCGCAGAGATAACGGAGTTCGCATGATGTACAAATAGGGATATTAGGCAAAACAATGGTCACAAAGGCAAATTATCGCTCATGATTTTATTGTTGGTTCCTGAAACAAAAAAGACGATCCCACCGGGATCGTCTTTTTAAGTATTGAATCTGTTGTTCGGAGATGCTTCAAATTCCAATCATACATCTTAATAGCTGGTACCCATCATAAGTAGCGCCTGCGTGGAGTTGTAGCTATCGCTGATCAAGGGGCAACATAATAGGTTACCTCCATACAGGAAAAGACCGTTATCGATGACTCGATAACGGTCTTTATGGTTGTTCGCTTGGCGACGTCCTACTCTCCCGGGACCCTTCGGTCCAAGTACCATCGGCGCTGGAAGG
>NZ_JBNNUS010000016.1:0-87672 GCF_050279985.1 Paenibacillus sp. NPDC093718 | reverse complement strand
GTGAGTTTGAAGCATTCTTTCTTGCCTCTATTTAATTGACGAACGGTATATAAAAAAATCGACATACCCTAGAAAATATTTCAATAAAATAATCTATATCTTTATATAGAGCGATCTTCCGCAGGTTTGCTTTTCAAAATTTCACTTTCAGCTCATTTAATAGCAAATTTCAATCGCTGTGTTTGTATTGAACTAACGTTTCCCGTTAGTTCAATAATTAGCTATTCAACCCACTTCGGTATTTGACGCCTAAAATATTTCCCAACCTTCTCTAACTCATCCATTACGCGCTTTATTTTATCTTCTTCTAGAAACCAGTTCTCTTTAGTTGTCCCTGATTTATCAATGATTGGACTAACAAAAAAAACAGTCTCTCTAGGAAAATGAAATTGATAAGTTAGTAGTGCTCTTCGTGCATGATAATTTTTACAGACCAATATAATTTTTTTAGGTTGAATCCCTTGTTGCTGTAATACTTCCAAAGAGAAACGAGCATTTTCAAAAGTATTCGTTGCTTTATCTTCTTTAAGTATTGCTTTTGGATCAATCCCTAACGACACACCAACATTTCGTAGATATTCCCATTCGGTTGTTTCTACATATGGGGTGGAACCTCCAGAAGGTAATATATAGGAAGAGAGCCCTTGATGATATAAGGTTGCGGCTCTTTCCATTAACTGAGGTTGACTTGCGCCTGGGATTAAAATAACATCTGCCTGTCCGATCTTAGTTTCGAAAAACATAAAATCACTAATGCAATCAAATGGAAAAGACATAGTGAACCTCCTTACAGATTTCACATATGTATTCGCCATCGTCCCCCACCATCCTGCCCATTAGTCGAACAAAGGCAGCCGATCCACGTTGGGCGGCTGCCTTCTTGTTTTTATTGAGCTATCGTTTCCCGTTAGCTTAATCTCATTTGTTCTTCATATAGTTGGCTTCAATTTTCCCGGCGCTATAATACTTACTTCTACATATAATACTTACTTCTATCTTCTAGCACAGGTTCAACTTCAAATGGACCGGGTATAGCCACATATTTATACTCTGCGTTATGACCGCTATATGGACGCACCTTATACTTATCTGGGTTCTTATTTAGATAATTCTTCACATAAGGGATACATGGGTGATCTACGAAGATCGCACTTTTTTCCAAGCCCTTTTCATCAATTAAATAATCCATAATTCCATAGACTGAAGAATACTTAAGGCTTCGTAATCTACGATCTTTTCGGCACCGAAAGTCATGAGGCTGTTCCTTTCTCTTAAAATACTCCTCAATGCTTTGTCCGTATTTCACTTCGAACTCATTATATTCCAAAAACCTATCATGTCTACTTGGGGGTTGGTTCACATCTTGCTGAGAAACCGGTATCTTCGGTAGTCGGTATTTTTTTGTGTGATCGAATAAGTACTCTTTATGTCGTCCAAGCAGCGGCAATTGAGCATTAAGTAGACACTGAATCTCGCTTGGCACATCCAGCTTATCAATATGCTCAAGAATAGACTGCGGCAAATTGAGATCATTCTGATCAAATCTATGCAATACCTCATCGAGTTCTATATTTATAGTGTGTAGTCCTTTTGTTACGAGTCGTGCAATATGGTCGGGGATATCCAATTCTTTTTGAAAGTGGGTTCTCCCGAGGCTGATCGAACAACTAGCACGTAAGTCTCTGAGAATAAACTCATAGCGTAATGACTTGCCACAAAGACATGTTACACGATCGCTGACCTCACCATGGTCGATAAAACCTTCAAAAGCATAGCGTTCAGTCCCTTTGTGCGAAGCGAGCACATTCGCAAAGTAAGATTTTTGAGACAGTTTTGAAAATACCTGCAGTGCGTTTTTTTGGGGTTGAGTAAGTTTAAGTATAATTTTATGTCTTTCTTGAGAAGTCAGATACATGGTTGTTCCTCTCCCATCTCTTTTGGCCCAATTGGCTTGAAGGCTACTATATACCTTTTTTTCTTTCTTGAAAAGATATATGGAAACCACTTTTTTTCACACGCTTTTTCGATGGAAAATAAGAATTTTGTTCGAAAATAAACGGATAACCGTCGATATCACCTCTACGAAATTTATGAAAAATCACATAAACTCTTGGCCTAAGCATGGACAAGACCCGTTAGTTTAATAAAAGGGCGTCTACTGCCGACGATGAAATCATATCGGGAATGTAACAATGTTCTTGTCATCGGTGGGGAATGTTATCAAGTTCTTGTCATTGTGTTTTGACAAGAACTTGATAACATAAATATAAAAAGCCGCATAATCAGCAGCTTCTAATGTAACTATGTTTTTGTCACCCGACATATATATCAGCATTTGCTAATAAGCGTGTGTTAATAAAACCGCTTCTTGAAGAGGTGTTAAAATAGTTTTATTTATTGCTATCAACAATAAAATTATATATTTTTTTTACAGCTTTGATTGCATCTGCGGATAAATCCTCAAGTTTATGGGTGTGCGAAATAACTTTTCTGCAAAAAGCCAACTTATCTGATATGGTTCCAGAAGGTGCTGAGTATGCCCCTTTTCTTTTTTTGTTGAGAAGATTATTTTCAATAAAAGAACCTAAATACTCATCTTTATAATCTGCTTCCACAACGTTACGCCGAAATTTTAATTCATCGATACCTTTCTTTTCATATTCAGTTAAAACCTTTAAAAGGACCTCTTTACTTACTAAGTTTTCAATTTCCCTTACTGGTAAACAAAAATAATTTTTTCCAAGTCTTTTTTTTAATTTCTTTTGGCGTTCAAGTTTTTGTTCACTGTCTTTATCTGTTATTAGAAATAATCTATTACAAATTCTATCAACATTCATTGTTCTGTATTTTTGATCATTACTAACAGTATCATCATCTAAAAATGACCAATGAGTAATATTGCCACCACTGTATTCAACGAATGAATAATGCAAGTCTTCTTTATAATCTGTTTGTAAAGATTTCATGTAGAGCCCAAGATAATGTCTCAGATAATATCTATCAGTAATACCTTCTACCCAAATTGTGCAATTTGCTAAAAAAATTGATGAGTTCCTAACCCCTATCATTTCCAATATACTTTTATCTTCGTTACTTGTATTCTCCACAATGAAGTTTGCAGTAACCTCACGTTGGGAAGACTCCTCACTGTTAAAATGCTTTCTGAATTTATAAATTGATATCTGTTCGATATCTAGTGTTAGGTCTAAGAAATGATTAGAATGTGTAGTTATAAAGTATTGAAAGTTCTTAAAACCCATAAAGGTTTCAATTAGTTTCCTTTGTAAGCCTGGGTGCATATATAATTCCGGCTCCTCAATAAAAACTAGCAAGTTTTCATTCTTATTAATAAATAAGGGGAAAGTTAATATAATTATTGATTGAATACCATCTCCAAGACTATAAATTGGGCGCTCTTTCTCTTTTCCTATTTTGACGTTTAATACGTCAGAATTAATAGCTGGTATAAGAGCCACTTCTTGTCCATCAAAAAAAGTTTCACCTAAAAAAATCTGGAAATCGGCTATCTTTTCTCTCTCTTCTAAATTACCTAGAAGAAGATCTCTTACTTTTTTATACATCTCAAGACCAGTAAATACAGTATCCGTATTATGCAAATTTGGGAAGTAATCTTTTACGGTACGTTTGGAGTAATAATCGGTCTCATCAGAAAATGGCCTTAATCCTCTCAATGTTGGGATATAGACCTTTCTAAAATTAAAAACATCTGGAACGTCACCAATGATTTTTTCCAGTTTCTCTTTATATTCACTTCCAAATTCATTGATTTCAGTGGCTATTTTCTTTGTATCATAAGAAGTAGTCCAACCACCTCTATTATGAGTTACTGGTTGATCTGACTTCATATAAATACTATTATTAATATTTTGAACAAAATCTTTTATATACCGATCATTTTCTATAATATTCTCTACAGAATCTATCTTCTGTGAACCTTCAATTATCCCACCGTAATCTGAGATATGATATTGATTTATAAGATAGTTTAGTTCGGTCTTATAATTATTGATTAAAATATTTAGTGATTTGATCGTTTCAGTGCAATAGGGTTTGAAAACATAAGGCGATTGCAAGAAAAGATTTCTAATGAAGCGACTCTTTCCCGAGTTGTTTGCCCCCACAAATAAATTGATTTTCGATAGGTGTTCTAATTCATTTTCCGATTGTCCATATATCTCATAATTACTACATATGCTATCTTCTAAAATAAGATCTTTAATAAGATAATTCATATTCTAGTCTTCCCTTTTATATAATTTTAACTGCTTCAGGAAATTATTCATTTTAACACTCGCAAAAAGACTAATCGAGGATAATTATACCATTTTATTTATCACTCTCCTTCTCTTTTAAATAAAAAAAGCCGCTGATAGCAGCTTTTACATTATGGTTAATCTATAATTGTATCTGTTAGTTAGTTATTAGTTATAGTTTAAACTCTGAAAGCAAACTTACATTGTACTTGTTGTCAGGATTGATGGCATAAACACGTACTGTTTTTTTGTTGAAATCATACATTAATGAGATAGCAGGCACATTGACGTGATATGTACCATCTCCATTGTCGGTGATCGCACTCGCATGGAAAGAATCAGGGTAGAAAGGAGCATCGAAGTCTAAGTGCATTAAAATCCCGATGTTGTCCTTATTGTACTTTGTATGCAGAACGTTAGCTACCTCGCCCATAACTTTGTGTGGATACTCTGGGCCAGTAGAGATTAAAGCTTTCATTTGACTTAGGTCTTCAACGTAAACACCTACATTGAAGAAACCGTTGGTGTTAGATACTGTTAAATATCTGAGGTCATAAATTTGTTTGCTGTAGGAAACAGTTGAAAAATAAGAGTTAAGATAATTCGTAATCTCATCATCAGTAGCGTTATTGACTTGGGGAACTTGTGGTTTAACTGGTTGCGGCTGTGTTGTTGCTCCTTGGACAGAAAAGTTTCTAATCTCGATCAGATTACCTTTAATTCCGAGATAAGAACCAGTGGATTCGCTGATAAATCTAAGCGGAACAAACACGCTACCATCAACTATTTGCGCAGGAACATCAAGCTTAATAGGAATCCCATTTACATACGCAGTTTTACTGCCAACAGTGAGAACAATGTGCTTTCCGTTTTTAGTGCCGGTGATCTGTTTCTTCTGTTGGTTCCATTGTACAGAGATACCAAGCTCTTTAAATATTGGTTTGAATTGAACCAAAGTAACCCCACTCTTCACGACTGGGTTCTGGTCAAATAAAACGGCTTGCCCGTTAACGGTTACATTTTTACGAGCATCAGCGCTAACAACGCTAGAAGATATTGCAAACAAGATAGCAGCTGTAGCAATAGCTATTTTCATTTTCATAAGTAACATTCTCCTTTTACCTTCTGGAATCAATCGTAGGTCCTTACTAAAATAAAGGTTATTATAAATCCTCTATTTGAATCCGCCTTATCTTTTCGTGTTTCGTGCCTCGATGAAGCAATTTACCATTCTCCTTCTCATTAAAACAAAAAACAGTCCGACTGTTCACCTATTTTTGGTAATGAAATGTGCATTAATGATTTTTGTTTTGTCTTGGATACGGTTATATCTTATATACTTGGGGTCATCAGGAGACAATCCTGAACTCTTAAATACTCCTACGAATCTATAGCGATTTATTCCTAAATTGTCTTTATAATTCGCAAAGACCGCTCTTTCCTTATTTAAGCTTAAATCATCATCAATAAGTGCAATTCTTTCTTCCTCAGTTTGATTTTCCTGAGACTCATCGATATAGGACCAGTCATCAGCCAAAATATTTAACCATCCTCTTGCCGGAGACTTAATTTCCCCATCAATCTTAACAGCTAGCTTTGGACACCAAATCCAAAGTGTATCCGTCACTCTAAAACCGCTTCTTTGAAATCCCTTAAATTTTTTTCCGAATATTGTATTAGCTATGTCGGTGATATTTTTAAACGATACATCATCATAAATAGTAAGGTAATCTTGCTGCTTAATTTGATCTAGTTCCTCTTCATATGTCAACCACTTTAATTGCTTACTAGAAGCCTTCTCCTGGATGATTGATATGACCTCACTAATTCGATAATTTATCGATTTTATCGATTGAGATGCATCTATTCTTAGACAGATGAAGTCAGAGTTAGAATCTTCATTAACAGCAGCGATTATTTCATCCAATCTGAGGTTATCTGCTTCTTGATTTTTTAGATGGTATGCTTCATCTACTTCAATTGCTATCTGAAGCTGCGGAAAGTATAGATCCATTAGAGCGTGTTTACCATTCTTGAGTTTTACATATTGCTGACTAACAGGTTTCAGTTCCATATTATCAATTTTGTGCCAGATTGCATTGATAATATAGTTTTCATAATCCTTTCTTTTTGTACGTGATAAAGTTTTTACTAAATAATCGCGTTTCTCCATACCCTCCACCCTTTCTACCTTTATAATCCTTAATATCTCTTTATACCATGGTTCTCCTTCAGTTCCAGATAGGGGTTTGAACAATACAAACATGATAAGAGTTTATTATTGCAGCCTCTTTGGTTTACTTTACATATTCCTCCTTGATGTATTCAGTGTATTTATCGGTTGAAGTGTACAAAAAAAAGAGCCCTTCAGCTCTCAAAATATCCGCAATTTCACGTTTTAGGTATTTAGCAAGGTATACCTCGAAATTGGACTATACTCTGTCTCCACGGCTCATGATTATCCATTCATATCATTTTTGTTCAAGTAGCGGTGATCCGATTTTTCAGTATAATATGATCCATTGACATGATCATAATTAAAGCCGCTTTCCAGTAGGATTCTTCTAATTTTTTTTCTGTAGGGATTGGTAACTAAGATTGTCGCCTCTATTCTTCTACCAATCCCTTCATTAAAGTATAGGTCGATAAAAAGTTGTATGGCTGTCTTTGCATTTCTATTGCCGGCATATTTATCAAACACCAAAATACCAAGTTCATAGGTTTCATTTCCTCTATGTGTTAACGTGATATCACCGATATAAGAACCATCTTCAATAAATAATTCATAACAATGGTTTGGAGACTTACACCGCTGCGATGGATTGCCATTCTCTATTCTTTGCAGCTCTTGTTCAATCTCTTCTTGGGATCTGAAAATTTCGCCATAACTTTCTACATTATTAACAACAAAATCAATATGTTTTTTTGTCCAGACGGCGTTAATGTTTCTTACAATTCTCATGATCTTCTCCTTGTTTTTTTCTTTTATTGGCTGGATCTCCATCCTCAATTTCTTCTCTGTTTCTTCTACCATATAATATAAATTCTCATGTCTGAATTTAAATTTGAACCAGTAACACGAATCTTTTGTTTTCTAGTTCAACTTTATCCAACAGAGACATCTCAAAAAAATTATTTGTTATTGTTCTCAATTATAGCATCAGGGCACGACAAAGAGACTGCAATAAAATATTGCAATCTCCTTGTCCAGCAGTTTTATACCAAACGGTTTCACATTAATAGTATATTCAAATAAGTCTGTTTTATTCGATTTCGGCCTCCATGGTTTCCCGGCAATCTCCACACATTATATTTACTTCTTTAGTGGATCGGACAGATACACCACATACGGGGCATATCCATTTTATGCTGTTGCTTTTTTTCTTTTTAGGAAGAGTATCTTCTTCATCTAATTCACTATCATTTTCATGTTTGTAATTCCCATACGTATCTCGAGCAAGCGTGAAAACAGTCCGATCGATACTAAACGTTTCTGCAAGCGACTTTACTTCATCAGATAAATTTGTGGCATACCACCCTTTTCGTTTATCGGGGCTATTTGTTTTGAAGTAAAGACCGTATTTCAAACCAATCTCTTTAAACCTGTTATTATGGTACTCCCCATTCCTGGATGTATCCTTAATATGATTAACCATACAAAATAAGTGAATCATTTGATGTAAAATAATATGAATCGTTTCCAGATATCCTATATTCAAATATTCTGCAGCGATGTTGATTTCGTACTTCTTAATATCCCCTTCTTTATTACGCCATATTGGAACATTCGTGAACCAACCTTTTGTAGATCGTTTTCCTCCGGACTGAATTGTAATTGCCGGCTCAGGCAGCTGATTATTAAAAATCGAAGAATTTAAAGCGTGAAAGGCATTATGTAGCTCCTCCGTGACTTTCTTTATATTTGTATCATTCATCTTTTAACAACCTCTTGACGTGAAAATTTGGTTATAATTTAGTATATATTTTTGAGTATTAATATTCAAAAATATAATATGGGTATTTGTTCCTAGTCACTTTATCCCATTTTTCGACTTTCAATTGCTAGACTGGTATGGTATTATATTCATCAAGGAAATATTTAAACCTCTGAACAACATACTAAAATTGAATATAAAAAAAGCCATCAAGTTCAGGCGGTTTTAAGAAGTTACCAGCTTCTTAAGCAGCTCATCCGATTTGGAAGATCGGGAACAGGCCAACTCAATGACTTTCTTAACGTTATATACGTTAATTATACCAAATTTGTCTTAGTGAATCAAGGTATAAGCGAAAGGATCATTGAGGGATTCTTGCTACATACTGGAGTCTACCAAGCCCTGTCTCTCTCCGTTATCGGATGGATGCAGGGCTTTTATATTTCCTTTCAAGCTTCCCTGTCTGAAGACAGTAAAAAACCTAGCTTACCAGGCTAGGTCGGAATTATCAGCTATTTTACCATTTACCACCAACGTTGATTCGGATCTACCAAATCCGTTCAACACTGTTGTTCTAAGTTACCAGCTTAGAGCAACAAAGCATCAAAGCAACAAAACAATTAAATAATACTATCAAAAGCACATGAAGCATTTTTTCGAAAAAATGAACTTTCATGGGCCTGCTTTCTTATTGTCTATTATCTCTTCTGCTTGAGATTATATCAAGCATTTGGAAGGTTTTCAATAAGAAATTTAATACTATAGCCCTTCTTTCGACAATATTCTACATACGCAGCACCTATATTTGAGGGTTATACAAGATTCACCACGATACTGGTATTCTTAGAGTTTTGTTTCGGCAGCTCTCTATTGAATCATAGATGAAATTGAGTAACTAACTTCATATACTGGCGTTTGATTCATTTTTCAAAAAAATGACTATCAAAGGCTTAGTTTCCTATTGTCTTTTTTAAGGTAACTAAGGACCTCAGATTCGCCATCTGCGTGGTTTTGCTTAAGATGTGACAGGAGAACACGTAAAAAACTGTCCGTGGTACGGGAGGAAGATCTATGCCAAGCGTATCACTATTGTCGGGGGTTGCCACTTGTGGCCATTGACGCTAAACCAGCGTTCGTGAAGCTCCATTAGTCCCCGTCTACCTTCATGTCGCGATGACAGTTAGCAAGGCCGGGGACAAGCATAGGCAATACGAAGAGCATTCCAATACCGTGTGACTCCATGGTGGAATGCGACCGTTCCGAATAGTACGTAGTAAATTACCGATTGAACCTTGCTGGAAACCGTTCAAGGGAGGTAAGACTACGGTTTGAGAAGTAACTGTAAAAGCTGTGGTAGCGGATCGTCACATAGGAACCGTAAGCGATCCGGAGCTGAGACTCCATAAAGCAGTTGGCGCTTTTTTAGCGCGTGGGTAGAAACAATTCCGGCAACCAGTCGCCGTTTCTTTAGTACTGGTCCCTTTTTTCTACCATCACCTTATCCCGAGAGGCGGCCATCGATGCTGCTTTTTTATTTATCACCTTTCTCGGGATAAGGTGAATTGTGTCCACTTAACCCAAAAACCATTCTTGAAAAAGAATGTTCAACTTAATCGAACTCCAATTCGCCTTAACGTAGGGGTGGGCGTGGGGAGTTATGTTTTTATAAAGTGAAACGCATAGCGTTTCTACCTTTTATCACGGGGTTGTGGATAGACAGGAAAATCCACTCATTTATCCACATATATGATATTTGTATTTTGTTCTTAGTGGATATTTACATATCAAAATTAGATAGATTAGGCAATGAAGTTTGGGTTGAGGGAGTCCCCTGGTAGGAGTAGCAATACACATGAAAGTTTGGAGAGAAGATAAAATTTGATCAATTTTTTTTTGAATAGACTTTGTTTAGCAGCAGATGATCTGTTGTCAAAAACCAACGAACTAGAAGGATTCCTCTTCTCTCCAATCATGCTTATTGCGGTGATTAATTGAGATCATGGAGATTGTTCTTTTGGAAGAAGCACCTAGTAGTCAGTCCGGATCCAGAACAAAGCCGGTGGCCTCTCCTCCCCTATGCATGCTCTGAAGCAGCGATCGATAAAGAATGCCGACAGCAGCTCCAGGAAGAAGCACCTGGTAGTCAGTTCGGATCCAGAACAAAGCCGGTGGTCTCTCCTCCTCTATGCATGCTCTGAAGCAGCGATAAAGAGGTCGGGTAGCTCTACCAGAAGAAAGCATCAATTAGCCATGACCCAAACTCGAGTAACACATTAAGTTGTTTTTTTCTTGAAGCGCTTCGATTGGAATTCCAGATCCGATGGGGTTTTGTGATCTGCAGGAGTGGTGCTTAATGTACGAAATTCATGTTCCTTCAAATAGTTATGAAATTCATCAACACTTAAATTACTGAAATAATCTGATTCGAATTCCAAATTCACAATCTTTATATTATTTTTATCCTTTTTCAGATCAGAGCCTCCTCTCTTATATGCGGACTTTCATCATTGGCATTAAGGAAGTTAAAAGGTGCTATGTCATTGTTGTGTTCTTTCTTTTTCTTGCATCTTAACGGATTTTTCTTAGCTATACAGCTTCAAGGTAGGTGTTCTTTTTTTACTCAATGATTTCTTTCTAATTTTTAAACCGTTATCTTCAGCAGTTTTTCGTATTGCTTTGATGAGTTCTTCAGCCTTTTTTTCGTTGATCTTCATTACAACATCCCTCCCATATCATCATTATGGACATGGAAAAAAAGATGCATACCTCTCCCCTACTCGATCATAGATATTAATTAAGTCCGCAACACACTAACACTGTTGCAGAGGAATTTCTGCCTGGAGGGGTAACAATGATAAGAGAAAGGCAAGAGAGAAGTGATAAGAAGTGTCCGGCTGCACCATACATTAGTGACTCGTCTTATGAACAAATCGCGCGAATTGGTTATGTTTGTGATTTACCACTAAAGGCTGTTGGGGAATTATTAGCTCGAGAAGGATTGAAATCAAAGGACCTTATCGATGTAATTAAACTAAACTTTCGCAGGGACTTCATTGTTGACGATTATCAAATTTGTATCGGCCATCAAGAAAACAGACCATTTCGAATGAACTTTACCGGTGATAAGAAGAGACTGGCGATGAGATTTTATAAATTTGAACATGAGCGTTTCGCGGCACTTGCTTATGCCTTAGATTGTTCTGTTCAAATGGCAATAGGATATGTTATCGAAACATCACTTACTCGTAAAAACATTCTTTTGACTGTACTAGGTAAGGGTATCATTCGTGAGCTCAATCAATCTCGGATTGAACAACTCAGAGAAATCTGCAGATTCTTAGATCAGCGGAGCCCCGATGTATATATTACGCTTCCAGTTGTTATGGCCCATATACTAAATAGCAGCTTAATTGATCAGAAGAAAATCACTAAGACAATTGCTGAATGGACTCATACGTAAATATTCAAAGCTCCAATAGACTAGTCATAGTTCCATACTCAATTCCTAGTCTATAATCAAGACCTGACAATGTTAACGGCAAGGGCAATTATTGGTGTAAGAATATAAAATGAACTGTAGCTAAGTGTGCCTCTGTCGCCGATATGGTCTATATTGCTCTTCATTTTTACGAAGAGAATCTTTTACGTCTCAATTTGCGTCAAATTGCCACATTATGAGACTATTTGTCTCCAGAAAAAAGAAAAACCCTTATTATATCAAGGGTTCTCGTTTTTGCCTCTATTTGTCTCTATGTGCGTCATGATGACTCGCCTTCTGACTTTTTTCCTTGTTCATCCATTTCCAAACGTAGCCGGCTCTCATAATGATCCCGTATATATTGTTTCACAAATAATTGCCTTTTTAGACCATCTTCTTCTTTTCGAAATAAACTTACCTTCTTCATGCGTTCGGAAGCCGGCATTTCAGCCCATTTATTTAATGCTTCTAATTCAAGTTCGCTGTTTATTCTATGATCAGTAATCCGCTCAGTAATTCTTTGCTGCCGCTGTTCTAATCGTGCTCCTTCATTCAGTTGCTGTAATTCTGTAATTTTATCTGTGATCGTTGCTGCTTGTTCTTCAAAAGCATTACTTAATAATTTTGTTTGATCTTCGGTTGATAGAACTCTTTGTTCTTCCATTATTTTAATAATCGTTGCTCCAATTTGTTCTTCAAGCAGATGAGTAAACTCACTGCTTTGAAGGAACCTTTTCATTTGATCGGCTGGCTCAAGGTCCGTGCTTGTTGCTTGCATATTATCAGGTAAAGGCCGTAACTCAAATGGTGGTTTATCAGCCAACAAATTGAATATGCCCTCTTTGTTCCAGCCTTCTTCTCTCATTGATTTAATGAATTTACCAACCTTCAGATCTAATGCATCGTAAACTCTTTTACCATCTGCTGCACGCGCTACATAATGAATGCCTTTAGATTCCAAAGTTTTAAACCAATCATTGGTCGTTGTATAATGCATATCTATTTCGTTAGCAAACTCTGCAAGTTGCCAGAATTCCTTGTCACTCATTAACTCATCTCCATTCACAACTAGTCTATAAATAGTACAAAGTCTATATATATCCTATGTCTACTAGTCTATTAATAACAAATAGTCTATATATATTCAAGGGCTAATAGTCTATTCATATTGAGTAGCCTACTCATTGTAAACTATTAATCTACTAGTAATATTTATGGTAGTCTATCAATACTCTATATTGATGGGTATTCCTTTAATCAAGAACCCCTAATTTATATGCATTCATAGTCTATTAATAGCCAGTAGATTACTAATACTCTATTATCGATAAATTAATAGAGTATTTATTCGGATTGTATTGCATTGAATAGGTGGAAAATGGTATATTTTCATTAGAGACATTTTGTCTCAATTTGCTACACAATCTTTTGTGTTGAGTGTTTATCGCTAATGCTTTATAAGGAGGCTTGAATGTGTCTGGAAATGGTTACATAAGTGTTCAAGAAATTTGTAAAAACATCATGAAAGGTATTAATCTTGATATCTTTTATCTCATTCGCCAAAATCAAGGCATTTTCAAATCAGAAATTATAAGACATTTTCAACAATATGATTCTGCTCCAAAGGTGGCTGTATCCAAATATCGCCATAAGGTGGATATTGGGATCGCTACTCTTACCGGTGCTCGGTTCATTGAGTCCAGAGATGGTGGGAGAATTGATCAATTTTTTCTTACGAAATATGGGGAAGAGGCAGCGGAATTCCTGGGTGAACTAATAGAAAACGATCCGTCGATCATGTTCGGAAGTATCATTGTAAATGCTGTTAGTAAAGAAGATACGGAGGTATAAGATATGATAGCTAAAGTCGATAACGTATGGTCATTAGAAGGATTTGTAACACAAAATAATGCCCAAGCTGGCATTAACGCTGGATTTATTGGATTAGGACAAGGCGGCGGCAAGATCGTTGATGCATTGGCTAGTATTAAAAATCCAAAGAATGATCAGCAAGTCTATCCATGCATAGCAATTAATTCTAATCTAGGTGACATGAAAAACCTGAAGAATATTGCTTCTCGTTTTAAATATCCTCTGGTTGGCTATGAGAAGGGTGTGGGGAAGGATCCCCAAACTGGCCGCCAAGCCTTCTTAGAGAATGGTGAACGTATCTTTGATGCTATTGCTGAAGTAATGAATCAAGTGGATGTTATATTTGTCGTTGCTTCAATGGGTGGAGGGACCGGTACAGGTTCGATCAACGAGCTTACGGATGCTATTAGTAGATATCTTGGCAAGCCAGTTATTGCAATAACGACGCTGCCTCGTCCAAACGAAGTTGAAAGTCTGAATGCATATAACGCAATGGCAGAGCTTGTTCCTAAATTGGGAGAGATTGAAACAGATGATAATGGTCGGAGTTATAGATTGCTTGAATCACTAATAATCCTCGACAATGAAAAAATAGTGAATGATCACATACAGGATCCTGAAGTCCAAGGGATAACTTGGGATTACTACAGCAACTATAAAGTAGCCAGCATCCTTCATGAATGGAGTGTATTGACTAGCCTGGAGAGTGACTATACAGTCGATGCAGCAGATTTATACAATCACATCTTATTGGCCGGTGGAGTTATCACTTTTGCTAAGAAGAAGATTGATTTGGATCAATTTAAAAATAAAGACGATCTGATCGCTGAGATCATCAGTACATATCGTGGGAAAAACGTATTGGCTAATGGGTTTGACTATGAGAATGATATGCGAAGCATGGCACTCGTTGTTGTAATGCCACGCGAACGTGAATCTGAGTTGAACCAGGATACGTTGGAGATCATTCGTACTGAAATTAAGAAAGAACTGCCTCATATTAATTTTTATCCTGGATCGGCTACCTCTGGCAGTAAGCGACATGCCATCGTATATACAATGGCTAATATGGCTGGACTACCAGAAAGAGCAAAAAATCTACGCCAAGAAGCAGAGCAGCTTCAGCGTGAACGAGAAGCGAGAGAACGACAAGCTTCCGGATTTAATATGGGAGACAAGCTTGAATCACAAAACCGTATTGGAGGAAAGCGCGGACCAGTAGGTTCAAATCCATTCTCCAAACAGGTTGCTGCATCCTCTGAAGAGAGCACAGCTAGGCCGGCAAACAACCCATTTAAGAATCCATTTAAAAAATAATACGTACCTTGTTGAAAAAGCAGATTTAATGATCTGCTTTTTCTTACATTATGGTGTGAAATACTCCGTATTAAAAATATGGATAGGTTTGACGATATCTTAGGGTATACCGAGGGAGAGGAGAGTAACAATGACTCAATTAAATAGAAATAGAACAAACCAACAGTATCAACGGGAATTTTTCAGAGTTCCATATAGATCAGTGGTGTCCATATCTAAGGATGACGAGACATATATTAATCATTCAATAATTGATTTGAGTGGGGGAGGAATTGCTTTTCTTGCCCATGAGGAGCAGTTTGTTATCAAGGATCGTGTAAAAGGTGTACTCTATATAAACAGGCAGCCTATTACCTTTTATGCTAAGGTTGTGCGTGTTTCTAATGATGGGATCATCTCAGCTAAATACATATTAATTAATGAACAACAAAGATGTAAAATTATACAGGAATGCATGAGGGAGCAGCTCAAGTATAGAAAATGATCGAGAGCATCTTTAAAAAGATTAGGAGGAAAACCCTGAGGCAACCAGCCGCCATAATTAATGGCGGTTTTTTTAATTACAAATGCGATATTTTAAGTGTATCTATAATTTACCATGAGCGATAAGAACAAGAAGCATTCGGGCTTAAAGCTTTCGAGGCTTTTTTGCACGCATGAGTTCATATGATGGCTGAAATTTACATTGATAAAAGAACTAGTGTTCGCATATAATACAAACAAATGTTCCTGTTTTATCAAAGGAGGAATATGTGTTGAAATCATCCAAACGTGTGGTGATGCTTGGTGACTGCCAATCCTTTTATGCGAGCGTGGAAAAAGCCGAACATCCTGAATATAAGGATCGGCCATTGGTGGTCGCTGGGGATCCGGAACGCCGATCAGGAATAGTCCTGGCGGCCTGCCCTCTTGCAAAGGCAAAAGGAATCACAACAGCAGAAAGACTCGGGGAAGCAGTGGCTAAGTGTCCGGATCTCGTTGTGATTAAGCCGCGTATGCAGCGATATATCGACGTATCTATGCTTATAACGGATATTTACAAGCAGTATACGGATCTGGTTGAGCCGTACAGTATTGATGAACAGTTTCTTGATGTAACCGGCTCGATGCATCTGTTTGCGGATACTCCTGAAGAGATGGCCCGGCTCATTCAGACTCATGTGAAGGCGGCAACCGGCGTTTATACGCGCTTTGGGATCGCAGAAACCAAGATCCTCGCCAAAACCGCTTGCGACAATTATGCGAAAAAGAATTCATCCGGTATTTACACTTTGACCAAGGAGATGCTCCCAGAAACGCTCTGGAAGCGGCCGGTTAGTGACATGTTTATGGCCGGCAGCCGGATGACGAGACATTTTACTACTATGGGTCTCCCAACAATTGGTCACGTCGCACAGACACCGTTGGGCAAGCTCAAGCAGATGATGCGCCGTAAGTTTGGCAAAAACTCCGACATCAATGCCGAAATGTATTGGCGGATCGCTAACGGAATCGATGATAGCCCCGTGCGGCCGGGAACTCACCAAGTCGCACCTAAATCAGTCGGCCACATGATGACGCTGCCGCGGGATTACGGCACCATCGAAGACATTAAGGTAGTGCTACTGGAGCTCACGGAACTGGTCTGCCAGCGTTGTCGGGCCTTGGGGTTTGCGGGCCATGTAGTATCGGTCGGGTGTATAGGAGCGGACTTTGATCGCCCCACCGGTTTCTCCAGGCAAATGAAGATGGAGGACCCTTCCAACATCACCATGCAAGTATACCACTGGGCCTGCAAGTTGCTGGAAGAGCATTGGGATGGCTTGCCGATCCGGCGGGTGGGGATCAGCCTGACACAGCTCACTCCGGACAATGAATATCAGATGTCTCTATTTGATACTGGTCGGGAGAGACAGATGGCGCTCGAGCGAACAACCGATGCCCTAAAAAACAAATATGGAAATTCAATCGTAGTTCGGGCGGTCTCTATGACGGCAGCCGGGCAGGCACTCGATCGATCGGCTAAAATAGGAGGACATTATAAATGACAAAATTAGACGGCAACGGATTATGGGAGTCAAGCCGGATGATGCTTCCTGAACATAGAGAAACGATCATTCGCCGGCAGTTGGAAGAAGGCAGGAAAGACCGGCCAACGCTAGATCTGCAGGAGATGGAGTTGATTGAACAAGCTCTGGCCGAATCTTTCAATGAACACCGAACTCTTACCGTAAGGTTATTTGATGAATATGAAAATACGGAGCTAACGGGTATTGTGGTTTTAATCCATACTTTCAGACGAGAGATCAAATTATCTATAACAGAAGGTGAATGGCAATGGATTAAGGTCGATGAAATTACTTCAGTAAGCAGAAATTGAGTAGAAACGCTTGTCGGCATAAAGCTGATAGGCGTTCTTTTTGTCTCTTTTTGCCTTACTTTGTCTCATTTTCACTCATAATATTAATGAGTACGATCTGATAAAAGAACCCTTGATTTATAGGGGTTCTTTTATATATGCGTCATTTTGTCTCTATTTGCCTCGTATTGATATGATTCATTTTGCGTCATTTTGCGTCATCTTGCCTCTGTAATTATTCAGCATTTTTTCGAGGCGTTTTTTTCGAGAATGAAGGGACTGTCATGACCAGATTAAGGTCTTTAGCAACCTCAATGTATCAGGGTATCGTCATTAATATGAAAACAAAGTGGGTTTAGCTCTGATCCATTTTCAGTAGTATTGCAATTCGAAACATAAGAATCGTTTAAGGGGAAATATATGAAATAGATAGAAACCCTCGATTCTACTGAAAATCCGCCGTAGCTTTTGATTTGAACAGCATAATTTGCTCTGATTTTTAACATAATCGTATCTGCAGGTCCTTTGCCTGGCAGGGGATACTTAAACAGATCAAGCTAACTGGTTCTCGGAAATTCCGCTTGATCTCGTAACTCAGATCTCTTGGCATTTAAGGGGGATGCGGAATAGATCCCGAAGACCTCTTTCAAGAATTGAAATTTAACCTTAAACGAGGAGAGCTTGAGAGTAGACGGTAAGCGCAGCTGGACGGAGATTTCGGAGTGAAAAAGCGCACCAAAGGGGCGGTTGATACGAGGCAGACAAACCTGTTCGAAGACGTTAGTCGGAGAAAGAGGTTTGTAATGCAGGATAAGGCGTGTGTCCTCGCTAGGACACATGTACCCGGCAAAGCCGGTTATTTTATGGATTTATTAGGAACACAAGAAGGGACACAATGACAGAAATGATTCAATAATAGGACCACAAATGATATAATTTATAGGAATAACATGCCAATTAGAGACCACAATAGGGGAGAGGATCTAAATGCCAGCTAAAAATGATTATGATCTTGGTGAACCTTATAAAATCAGATTGGAGCCAGATTCGGAGTCAAAGATTCATGCGATCATGGAGCTCACTGGAGAGTCTAAACCAGACACAATACGAAGATTGCTTCGCATTGCAATTGAACTAGAGCTTGCTGACCATTCGCTTGGTTTTGTATTGCCTCAGATTAGACGTGCAGTTTCAGAATCGTTAAAACCATTCGAGAATCGTATTGCTGCACTGACTGCGAAAGCTACGATTGCTTCTGCGACTTCCATGTACACAAATCTAGAATACTTAGGGCAATCTGGGAAAAGGGATATAAAAGCCGTTCATGAAGAAGCTCGAAAACGTGCAGTATCTTATACACGAACACCTACCGATTTGAAGGATGAGTGAGTCGGATGACGATGAACAATAGATTTCCAAATTACTCAGAGGAACATGCGCGCTTCTCTTCACCAGTTATTTTTAAAATGAGATTCTATGTTCCGGAAAAAGGATCGAAAGTAACACAATCTAAAAACGCAGCTCATATTCGCTATATTGGAACACGTCCAGGTACTGATCTGGGTGAAACTGATTTAAGATCCGATCGAGATTGGGATAATGAATTAGATGTGGAGGTTCCCGATCCCGGCACAGCAGCAGGTCATGTGAAGTATGCAGATGAGAGACCAGGGTCGCATGGATTGTTTTCGTACTCGGATGAGAAGCCAGATCTTCAAGAAGTTCAACAGGAACTTATGGAGCATAAAGGGTTGGTTTGGCGAATGGTTTTGAGTCTTGCAGAAGAAGATGCAAAGAGGCTCGGTTATACCGAACGCGGAAAGTGGGAAGATACTGTTAGATCGTCGATTTCAGATGCTGCAGCGAAGATGGGGATCACTGAGACTAACTTAAAATGGGTGGCAGCTTTCCACCAGGAGCAAGGCCATCCGCATGTACATATTGTGATGTGGGAAAAGAATCCGATTCGCCGGAGGGGTCAAGTATATCCCAAATTACTTGAGGATATGAAAAAGACTTTTGCTAAGGAGATATTCGCTGAAGAACGTATGATTCTTAATCAAGAAAAAACAGCAATGCGTGAACTGATGAGATCGATGAGCAAAGAGGATCTTAGCAATGCTGTTCAAGTTATGAGAGATGTTCGAGAAATGCAAAAGGAGATTGACCTCGAGCTGAACAGTATGGGGGTATCGAAGTCTTCACTAGCTCCTAAATTGTTCCTGGAAGATCGTAAGGAAATCGCAGATCGAATTCAACAGATTGCAGAGCTGCTACCACAGAAGGGGCGGATTGCATATAAATATATGCCTGAAAATGTAAAGCAATCTGTTTCGGATACATCTCGTTGGCTATTAAATAGCCCATCGTTTAATCATTCCTTGAGTCGTTATTATTCAGCTGTCGAGAGGATGACGCGGCAATACACGACGAAAGAGGACGATATTAATAAAGCCAAGGAGAATGCGTACAAGGATTTGGAGAAACGAATATCTCAAATCGTTTTACGAGCTGCTGCTGAATCTAAAAAGAACGTTTATTTGCGCGTTGATCCGGATAAAGCCCGAGAGGTCATATATCAATTCTCGCATGCTATGGGAAAACCGGAGGATACCTTCGCTAAGGATGTAATTGTGAATTCCATGAAGTCTTTACGGGATCTGAATATCTCTTTCGAGAATCAAGCCAGGATTGCAGCGAAGTGGGGCCAAAAAGCGGATCTCCAACTCAATAGTAGTGAAGTGTTTACCCTCGTTAGGGAAGTTAATTTAGATCCACCGAGTGAGCAGATAGAGGATTTAGAAAAGCGGGCTACTATTGCTGCTCGAGTGATGCGTCAATCTGGTGAGTTGGAGAAAGCGCAGCTTTCGGAATTCTTAAGGGACGTAGGAATATCTGAAGAAGCTATACCTAGGATAGTGAGAGATACAGAAAATGGCTTAAAGGAATCCAATAACACATTTCTGGACGAAGACCAGTGGAGAAAATTGACGGAGTTAGCTGGCGTAAAAGTGGAGTATCCTTGGGAGCAAAAACAAGAGCAAGAAGTCCTTCACGAAATGAAAGGTCAGATTGTAGAAGCATTTCGAAATGGTCTGCTAACGAGTGA
Organism: Paenibacillus sp. NPDC093718; assembly: GCF_050279985.1. Classification (NCBI taxonomy): domain Bacteria; kingdom Bacillati; phylum Bacillota; class Bacilli; order Caryophanales; family Paenibacillaceae; genus Paenibacillus; species Paenibacillus sp. NPDC093718. The sequence continues at coordinate 67,349 of NZ_JBNNUS010000016.1, read as the reverse complement.
TTCAAGCGCTGGGCACACAGCATTTTGTATGACCGTTGCACTGAAACAACTTGGTTTGGGTATAGAAGAACGTCAGTCCACCATGACAGAGTTTGCTGAGAAAAATGGAATCCATGGGATCGGTAAGATTTTAAAGACGGTTGAAGAGGCCGATACTAATTTCTTGCGTAAGGACACATGGGCAATGATAAACAGCAACCTAAAAAGAGATATTGAATATCCTTGGGTAGATCGGACTGTCTGGGTTATTGATGAAGATAAATTTAAAGACGCTTTTACAAAGTTTCAACAATCTAATCATGATTTAAGTGATGAATCTGATGTTAAATGGGTGGCTACTCAGTTCGCAAATTTCCTGCGAAACCGAATCGATGGCGAAAAAAGTATTCGTGCCGTAGTTTCTGATTTTTTAACTAAATCTCAGCATATAAGTCCGGATCAAATAAATGACATCGACATTCTACAAAAGCGAACCGGTGACATTCCATCGATGGCTAAACTAACTGGGGTTCGAGACCAAGTGGCTACTACTGTCACTAATTTTTCAAAGGTGTTATTTGCAGCTGGTATGGCTTATGACCAAGTGAAACAAATCATCGCAGATTGGAATGAAAGAACAGGTTTAAATAAAGACGCTGAATATTTGGACAAGATTATAAACACGGTTGAAAAGCAGTATAAAGACCAAGCTGAATGGGGACGCCCGCCTGTACTTAGCAAGAAAGACTTCCAAAATCTTAATCAAACGCTTCAAACGAATGCGCCATATATGTGGGCCAATAGCAAAGAGTTTGGTAGATCGAGGCAAGATTCAAGTTTAAATATAGCCGGCAAGCTTTGGAAATCCCTGTGGAACGGATTAGAACAAGAAAGGATTCGCATCCATGCAAAGGGTGAATTGATGAAAAAACAGAACCAACGTCGATTGGAACGCATCGCAGAGCAAGAGCGAGATTAAGCAGTGCATTTATACATGTCTGCAAATGTTTTGATAAAGCCTTTTACCTCAATATCCTGACTGTCGTTAGAGATGTATGCAAGTTTAACGGCAATAAATTAGGTACTGAGATAGGGGGCTTTTTTTCATTTGGGTCAAAAGTATCATTGTCGTAATATGTAAATAGACCTTATTTTATATTAAGGGGGTGATCCTAATGGATTATAAAACCGATGTTACGGAAGGGACTTTAGTACAAGAAGGCGAGGTTAGAAAGTGTCTAGTGTATCAGTTTCAGGGAGGTTGAAGTTATCGCCAAAAGCAGAGCAGTCGTTTCAGCAAGCTAAGAAAGTACATGGAGGACAAACAAGATTCCTTGAACAGGCCGTAGAACATTTCGTCATTGGTCCTCAAACCTTTGAAAAAAAACTGAATAACATTGAGAGTCTTGTTTGTTTACTTGCTGAAAAACATGGGATTGAGTTACATAAACTATCCGATGATGATCAACAAGCTCTGGATCACCTGCGATGGGCGATTACACGGGGGAGAACATGAAGAGGTTCTTAAAGCCGAAGTGGTTGTCATTGTATCTAATTGTATTAGCTGATTTATTCTTACTGCCATCTTTGATTCAGCTCCCTTTATACATCATTAAATTCAAGATGAATGCTATTGATGAGTGGTTTGCAGACTTTAACATATTTAAAGCTATTCAAAGCACTCTACATAATACGGATATGCTTAAAGGTTGGCTAACACTTCAATTTATAGTATTAGTCTTGGTTGTCTTAATCTTTTGGCGTGACATGCCGGGGAGAAAGAACCGTGTTTTAGATGGAGTGGGTGGGCCCGAAGCAGCTGGTTCTGGTCAATTTGGGACAAGCAGATGGATGACAGAGAAAGAAGTAAACAAATCAGCAACACTCTGGATCTTAAAGCAACTTGTATTATCCGGCGGAATCGTACTTGGAGCAGTTTTGGACGGAAGAAAACCATACGCTTTGGTCGATACCTCGGACAGTAACACGATCATAATTGGTGCCACCCGATCAGGTAAAACTCGAAGATTGATTTTTCCATCCATTTATATGCTGGCACATGCCGGTGAGTCGATGATTGTCACCGACCCAAAAGGTGAGCTATATGATCGTTCTGCTACTTTCTTAGAAGAACAAGGGTATAAAGTGACGTTCCTGGATTTCCGGAAACCAGGTCACGGTAATCGAACAAACTATATGGAGCCAGTTCTCGAAGCGTTGCGTCAAGGTGATGTGCCTTTAGCTACAAAGCATGCCTGGTCGATTGCTCATATGTTTGTTTATCAGAAGCCGGGATCAGATAAAGGGGAGGCAATTTGGAGAGATGGTCCTGAATCAGTTATCGCAGCATTGATTCTTGCTGTCGCGATGGAAGCTCCTACTGAAGAAGAAAAACACATGTATTCAGTCTACAAAATGTTGGTTGAGCTGGGTAGAGTCAGACAGGTATTGGTTGCAGGGAAATTAATAGATTACGTGCCTTTAAACGATTACTTTGATAAATTGCCCGTTGATCATCCTGCTAGGGATGCTTATGCTACTGCATTTCTTGCTCCCGAGAGAACACGAGGCAGCTTTTTCTCGTCAGCATCAGCTTTGCTTCGGTTGTTTGCGGATCCGTCAATTGCGTTTCTGACATCTAAGCAAGATCACGATCTGACAGATGTAGGCAAAGAAAAAACGGCCGTATTTTTAATTATCCCGGACGAAGATAAAACTCGCCATCCTTATGCCGCTCTCTATGTTAATCAAACCTACGATGCATTGGTGGAATATGCGAATCAATGTGGGGGAAGGCTCCCAATTCGTGTAAATATGCTGCTCGATGAGTTTGGTAACATGCCTCCATTTCCTGACTTCGATACGAAATTGACGGTATCTCTTGGTCGTGGTGTTCGCTGGAATTTGGTTATTCAAGCCTACGGACAGTTGGTGGAAAAGTACGGGGCAAATATTGCAGAAACAATTAAAGGGAATGTCCAAAATACAATCTATTTGAAAACAACAGAAATAAAGACAGCTGAAGAATTAAGTAAGCGGACAGGGAACTATACGATTGCAACTGAGGGAAGCTCATACAACGTTGGGAAAAACCAAACCAATCGCGGTGCTTCTACAAGTTTTGCCAAACGTGCCCTACTGGAGCCTGATGAGGTCATAAGATGGCCAAAAGATCTCGCATTGGTTTTCCGAGGTGGAATGTTCCCGGCGAAAATTCCATTACCCGATTTGAGTCTGTGGCCGGCCGACAAGGAACTCGCTTCCATGGGGGTAGAGTCAGAACGTAAAATCGGTAAAGTCAGATTCTTCATTCCAGATATGGAAGGTAGTCAACAAGCGCATAATGAAGCAGCATCTGCTCATGATGATGACGATGATGAGGAACCAAGTACTTACATGGATGTATAAAAGCTAATTCAGTTTAGTACCAACTATTAATCTATCAAATATGGTTTAGGGAGGAACAATTGGAAATGAAACGAAAAGTTAAGGATTTTCTTAACAACAGTAAGACATTAAGAATATTTATGATATTTTCAATCATCTCATTATTTGCTGCGACTCCTATTTTCGCTTCACAACCTAAGATTGTATCTGGGGGAATCGAGCTCGTAAAAGCTGCAACAGGATGGCTCATGTTACTAATCCCTGTTACTGCGGTCTGCATGTTTGTATGGCATGCCTGGATGAAGTCACTCGCTGATGGAGAAGGCGGACAAGTTGCAGAACGTAATAAGAAAATGAAAAATGTCATTATTTATTCTGCGATTGCTTTAGGTGGAACAGGTCTAGTTAACTTACTGCTCGGATACTTAAAGTAGGGGTGATCATTTGATATCACCAAGATATTTATGGAATCCAATCGGGGATTTAATTGAGGATGCTATTGAAAAATGGTTTACCAACATTGCTGAAAAAGCGATAAATGCCTTTACTGAATTCCTAAATGAAATAAACGGTATTGCTGTAACCGTACTAGATTTTCAAATCGTAACCTCTGCTACTGCGTATGCTCAATCTATTGCTGTCGTCATTGTTGTCGCTAAATTTATGTTCGAACTTTGGTATAACAATATTCTCCGAGAAAATGGTGATTCGGACGGAGATGTCAGCAGTGTGTTTTGGAGATTAGCAGAAGCTTGCGGAATTATCTTCGCAGCTCCATGGATTGTACGGCAGGTTTATGTATGGGGGACAGCACTTGCCCAAGATGTAACGGCTATGCCAGGGATAAATCAGAGTGATATGGGAGACACGCTGAGGACATCTATGGTTGGAGGAATAGCAACTTCGAGCTTCCCGATAGGCATAGCGATCGCGATTATTTTTGCGTTGGTGCTATTGATTATTGTATTGATCCAAACTTTCATCAGAGCTGCTGAAATCTCAATGGCTGCTATAGTTGGAGTGTTTATGGCTACTGGATTAACAAATCCTAATTCTCAGGCTTTTCAAAGCTGGTGGAGAGAAGTGTTAAACCTTTCGTTAGCACAAGCAATACAAATGTTTTTGATAAAGGCAAGTTTCGTTGCTTTACTGTCATTTGGAGCAGCGCCGTGGGCGAACGTTCTTTTATTTTGTGGGTTTGTTTGGGTCACATATAAGTCGCCATCCATACTGAAGCAGTATGTGTACTCTACTGGATTCGGGAAAGCAGCTGGTGGTGCTGCGCAACAGGCCGGATCCATGGTCATGATGAGAAAACTGATGAGTAGGGGAGTGAAATAAGAATGGAATATTTTATTCCTAAAAACGTCAAGACAAGAGTGGAGCTTTTACCGGGTTTTGGGATCAAGGAGCTATTGATCGTATTGGTGGGGGCTGTAATTGGATTGATCCTATCCTTCATAATCTTTTTCTTCTCGAAGTCTCCGATGTCATTCTTGGTTGTAGTCTTATTTGCTGCCCTATCATTCTTTCTTGCTAAGCCAGAGCCGCGCACTGGAAGAAACGCCCTGGATCTGCTCAAAGATATTAGGAGCTTTAAATCGAAACCCTCCCGATATTATTACCGATTTGGCGAGGGCAGAGAATAAAAGTAGTTCCCAATGAAAAAGGGGTGAAGGTGCATTGAGTATCAAAGAAAGATTAAAACAGCATGCCAAAGGGGCTCAAAGTAAATCTGCTGGGGCCCCTCCCCCGGTCAAATCACCGGCGGCGAAGGAACCGTCTTCACAATCGTGGGTACCAATAAAAGATATACATAATAACATTATCTATCGGAAAGACAATGTTATTGTAAGTGCGGTAAGAGTCCAGCCCATAAACATTGCTTTGCTAAGCGAAAATGAGCAAGTAAGGAAGATTAAACAGCTTGAAGAAGTTTTAAATGGTATCGACTATAAAAACCAAACACTGTCTATTGCAAAGCCAGTTGATTTGGATGCATATATTCTAGGGCTGGAACAAATGAAACAAGAAGCTGATACGGCTTTAATAGCACGTTTGTTAAATGGATATATCCAACAAGCAGCTTCAAAAGCAACGAGTGGTGAAGCTTTGGAACGACATTTCTATATTTTGATTGACCAAGCTCTTTCGAAGAAAGCACAACATGAAGAACAAGTGTTGTTACAGAAAGCCCTTGAATTAGCAAATGGCCTTACTCATGCAGAGTTGCTAAGCCATGTGTGCAACGACAACGAACTTCGTGATTTGCAATTTATTTTTAGTAACCCTAACCAAGCAGCATATGAAAGGGCTCCTCTTAATTCACAGAGTCTCCCTCCAGTATTCTTTGCAGCAGAGGGGGCCTATGCATGAGTGAAACGGTAACCAAAAAAAAGAAACGTAAGCAACAGAATGAACCAACAACACACTTTACAGGATTATTAGATATTATCAGTCCAACTGCTTTAGATTTCCAAAGTAAAACGATTACCAACGGTGAAATGTACCAGAGGGTTCTAACGATTGTTGATTACCCTGAGCGTGTGAAGCCAGCATGGATTTCCAGAGTGGCTACACTACCAGGAGTTGTAGTAAGTATACATGCAACGCCTACAGATGCTTATGCACTGATTCAACAAATCAATATCTCCATGGGAGAGCTCGAAGGTAAACTCATTCAAGGTGGTAATCCACTTTTGATAGAACGAACTACAAACCAACTTAAAGGTGCAAAACATCTAATTAAAAAAATTGACACTGAGCAACAAGCAGTATTTTTTGTGACGGTAGTTCTACTGATTACTGCTAATGATCGGGATGAGCTACAACAGCGAACAAAAAGAGTTGAATCAATGTTGTCAGCAGCTGGTATGCGAGGAAGAACACCAATGTTCCGGCAAGAAGAAGGTTTAAGAACCGTAGGCCCATATGGGATTCTTGTTCCAGAAATCGCTCAAATTGGCGCAAGAAATATGCCGGTAGAGACGCTAGCAGCGATGTATCCTTTCGTTTATTCCGGAATCAATGATGGTAATGGGAATCTACTTGGATCTGATAAATCAGGTGGAATTGTGCTGGTTGATTTCTGGCTTCGAGATGGCAGTCGGACCAATTCGAATGTAACAGTGCTAGGCCGTCCGGGGGTAGGTAAATCGACCGTCATTAAGAAGATCCTTATGAAGGAATTTGCAAGTGGTACCAAGATTATCATCATCGATCCTGAACGAGAATACAAAGATCTTTGCAATAACCTCGGTGGAGATTGGATCGATTGTGGTGGTGGCTCAAAAGGAAGAATCAATCCCTTACAGGTACGATCAGTCCCACTGGATGATGACGATGAGGAGCACCGTCTATACAGTGAGGAGGATATCAGTAAAGGAGCATTGGGACTCCACTTCCAATTCCTACGTACTTTCTTCCGACTTTACTTAAAAGAATTGACAAAAATCCAACGTGGTTTATTGGAAATCGCTCTAGAAGAAGTATATAAGGAAGCCAATATTACCTGGACTACAGATCCAAAAACCATTCCGGATGATCAATGGCCAACTATAAAGGAACTTCAAAAGTACTGTGAAGTGAAATCAGACACTGCAGAAAAACATAAAGAGGCTTGGGCAGAACTTGCTCTTCTTCTTCGACCAGCAGCTATCGGTGCAGACCAAGCGCTTTGGTCTGGCCCAACGACTATAAAAGCCGATTCGAACTTTGTGTGTTTGGATATTAATCAATTGCTTGAAGCCGACGAAGAAATCCGGAAATCACAATTTTATAATATTCTGTCGTGGGCATGGCATAAAATCGCTGAAGATCGCACGCAGAAAGTCATACTTGCTACTGATGAAACTTATCTTCTCGTGGATCCTGATGCCCCTCAACCGTTGCAGTTTTTACGTAATACATCGAAGCGCATTCGGAAATATGAAGGCGGGCTAATGGTCATTACTCATAACATGGTTGACTTTATGGATCCTGCAGTACGTAGATATGGACAAGCACTGCTAGACAATCCGGTCTACAAAATCATTATGGGCCAGGGCGAAAACGACATTGACGCATTGAAGAAGCTAATGCACTTATCTGAAAAAGAAGTAGAAACATTGCTTGCCGGTAATCGGGGAGAGGCCTTATTTGTAGCAGGTAATCGCCGGATTCATGCTTCGTTTGAAGTAGCCCCATTTGAAATGGAGATGTTCGGTAAGGCCGGTGGGCGTTAATGCTTAAACTGAAGTTGATATTATCCATGTTGGATAATCCAGAAAAATTCCTGAAGATTTTCTTGATCGCAATCGCTGTACTAGCGCTATTCATAAACTTGTTCATCGTTACTCCCACTATGTTTTGGAAACACGTACCTATGGGAAAGTCACAGGCAGAATATGATTATTATCTTAAGGGCGCTGAGCAGATCCAGGAAGAAACAGGTATTGCAGTGAATTGGCAGTATATCATGGCTATTGATGCTGTAATCCTTGATCATAACTTTAGAAAAGCAAGTCAAGAACGTGCCTATTCTTATAAACCTTATTTTATTAGAGAAGAGATCATCACGGTTGAAAAAACCTGCACGAATGACAAGGGGGAGGAGTACGACTGTTCTTATACGGAGACAGTGTATCATCTGAGACCTTTTGATGAAACACTTCAGATGCTAGTTGATGATAGGCATATCAAACCGGATCAGATCCAGGATGTTATGGATAAAGTTCAGTACGTAATTGAGGTAACGGATGGCAAGGTGAAATTTGTGGGCGGACCAGACGAAGATGGGGAATCGGGAGATGGAATAGGGGAATTTCAACCGGTTACTGGTACTATGGGATGGCCTACAGAAAACCATATTACTCGGATAACTTCACCTTTTGGTTGGCGGACTCACCCCATAACTGGAGTTAAGAAATTGCACAGAGGAATGGATATCGGGACTCCGATGAATACCAATGTTTACGCTGCACTGGACGGGGAAATCACAAAAGCTGGTTGGGATAGCAGCGGTGGGGGAAATACCGTCATTATCCGGCATGCCGATGGGATGGTTACTAAATACATGCATTTGAACAGTTTTGTCATACGATCCGGAAGTGTAAAGGCAGGCCAGTTGATCGCAAAATCAGGTAACACAGGAGGAAGTACAGGACCTCATCTTCACTTTGGTGTTGAAATTAATGGAGAGCCCGTGGATCCAATGATGTATTACAGATAGGTATTATTTTATTGGGAATCCACAAGAGATTTAAGGAAAGCAATCAGTTTGACTCTTTGATCATCATTAAGTTTATCAAGGATATTGAATAGTTCTTTTCTTTCATCTGTTGTTAGAGTAAAAGCTTCTGCAGGAAGTAAGTCAATAAAGGGAACATTTAGAGCATTACAGATCTTTTCGATGGTCTTCAGTGAAGGGGATCGACCTTGATTCGTTTCAATATCATTTATGGTCGATTTACTGACCTCGGCCAAAGTGGCTAAATCATTTGTTGAATAACCACGTATGTTTCTGTAATACCTGATTCTGTTACCGATATTCATAGACTCACCTCCTAGGAAAGTAATAGCTGCCTATAAATATTATCATAAAAAGCCACCTTTTTCATTCGTTCTTTATTTGGGTATATATATTTACTTTATACCTATTTATAGGTACAATTATGTTAGTTTCAGTGCCAATCTAATCCAAAGAAATACTATAGAAGCCTTTTACATCGACTGAAAGATTGGATTTTTGACGCCTTGAGATTGTCGCTATATGGAGTTTTTTGTCATGGAGGGGTTCGATTTGTACGGATTAATCGTCAGTCCTGGAAATGTTCAAGAAGTAAAGGAGGCGATCAAAGGATCGGAAGTCTGGTTTGAGAAAATCGGTATCTTCAATCCAGATACATTTGTACAACATTGCCAGGCTGCTGCAGCCGTCAATATGCAGGCTCTAATAATAGATGCCACTTGTATAGATGATTCCTCACTGATCAAAGGGATTCGTCAATTTCGGTTAAAGCGAGGGGCGACAAGGATCGTTTTAATCGCACCGGGACGAGAGCCGGGAGATGTGACGATTAGTACTCTACTTAAGCTTCAGGTTTTTGACTTTGTAGCTCCGAAGTTAGAATCTCTCGAAAGCGAGGACGATGACGATTCGGAGGAACTAGATGACGATCTAGATGAAAGCGATGAGGATCAAAAGGATCCTCCCAATGAAAGGCTGCCCCTATCTCATTACATAAAACAGCAACTGCTTATGCGGCCAGAATACTCCAATGCAGCACGATGGGATTTAGGGGTAGATGAAGTAGGTACCGTCCAAAACAAGCAAGACACTGGAAAGGGCAAGGAAAAGCAGGAAGCAAACCAATCCGCGAAACTTGATCAGACATTACTAAAAGAAATTCATGACATTGAAATTGAACCACCGCCGATCAAGGAGAAACAAACGCTAGTAGAAACCATTATTGGAACTGTAGTCATTGCAGTAATTGGTGTAGAAGAGGCTGTTGGTACAACTCACACAGCCCTTCTTGTTACAAATTTCATCGCTAGAAAAGGGCGTAAAGTTGCCATCATTGAGGCAAATGACCATAGGGACTTTGCCAAAATTGAAGCAGCATATGAAGGAATGATTGGATCCGAGACCGATGTGTCCATCTTCAGTATCAGTGGAGTTGATTACTACAAATCCAGTTATAAATACAACATCGCCGAGCTGTTGGAACAAAACTATGACTATATTGTTCTTGATTTGGGTGATCATCATTCGAGCCATTATCTCGAAGAGTTTTACAGAGCCCATGTACAGCTTGTCATAGGACATGGCAGCGAGTGGAGACAACACAGGTTGTTCGAATTTGCTGAAGAGCATGGCCATCGAGATCAGGCCAACTGGATTTATTGCATCCCACACGTGGAGGAAGTTGTGATAGGCGACATTCAAAAAGAACTTCATGAAGGGAAGATTCACGCCATTCCTTCTCATCCTGATCCTTACCGGATAAACAAGGGAACAGATTCAACCCTTGAACGATTTTTAAAAGAGTATATCGGGAAGAAACGTAACAAAAATCGGCAGTGGATTATATACAGCGTTATGGTCGCTATCATCATTCTATTGATCATTTTACTTGCAGTTAAATGAAGGGAGTAAGGGTATGTCAAGAATTCGTTTTAGGCATAAACAGCTTTTATTAGCCGGTTCTATAGGAGGAGCCAGCATACTGCTTATTTGTGTTATTGCTGGCTATTTCATTTTTAAACACATTGATAACAAGAATGAAACTGAAAAGACTGTAATTGAACAGGAACGTGACTATGCCAAAAAACAATTAGAAGAGGAGACAATAGCAGTTCAAGTTGCAGCTGCAGATTATACGGCTGGTGATCTTCTACAAAAATCTGATCTAGTGACAATTAATATTCCGAAACGAGCGGTTCCAGACAATGTAATGAGTGCAAATGACATTGTGGGAAAGTATACGAAGATTAATCTCAAAAAGAATACCCCAATAACAGCGTCCATGCTTTTTGAGGAAGGCATCACACCACATGATTTAAGAAATCAAGAGTTCCGTCTAATCGAGCTGCCAAGCAAACTCGACAAGGATGAATTTGTAGACGTTCGTGTGAAATTTCCGACAGGACAAGATTATATTGTGTTGTCTAAAAAGAAAGTCAAGGATCTCGCCAATGGAACGATCTGGTATGAAATGAATGAAAAAGAGATTCTTACCATGTCTAGTGCAATCGTAGATGCGTATATCAACGATGCATCGATCTATGCGCTCAGCTATGTTGATCCATACGTGCAAGACGGGGCTTACGTTACTTACCCTGCAAATGAAAAAGTGCTGGATCTTATTGAATCCGATCCGAATATTGTTGAGGTTGCAAAAACAGAGCTTGAGCGCAGATATCGCCAGAAGCTTGAGAGCGATCTGCAGTCCATGACTGAAAAACAAAGACAGGATTATATCAATGGACTGAATGGTACGAAGAAAGAGTCTGAAAAAGCAGAAGATAACTCAGCAAACACTGGGAATTCGTTACTTGATCAGCAACAACCCGTGAATCCAAGCTCGGATGCAGTTTTCACGGATAACAATGAAAGTGTCCCTTTAACGGATACTACGGTCACGGAGTAGGAGGCAGGCATGAAGAAGATTCTCTTTATAGGTGATTACGATAAGACTGATTTAATGTTTTACATTGCGAAGCTGATATCACAGGAGAAGAAGGTACTGATCGCTGACTGCACTGTAACCAGCCGATATGAATTCGCCTATCCGAAAGTCGAGATGGCCTCGCTACTGCAGGAGTATGACCATTTTGATATTGCTGAAGGCTTATCTAGCCACAGTGATCTCGATGCAATTCTTAAGAACGACGAATATGACATCGTACTGATTGATGCGGAAAATGAAGAGACCTTAAGAAATTGGCCGGCAGCTGATCTGTATTATCTCGTTTCCTCTTTTGAGAATCCAGTGATGCAGAAGAATGAAAAGCTCATACAATCCTATTTTCAAGAAAAGCCGGCTTCCGAGCTGTACCCTTTTAGCAAAATCATTTTTGAAGTCCATGGTACTCACAATGAAACTTATCTCAATGATCTCTTAGATAAGCACCCTATTCATTGGGGGGATACCTTGACGTATTATCCGGATGAGCGTGATTTAACTCGGAAAATTAATAATCAATTCTCCAGTAAGGTAAAACTGAAAGGGTTGTCCGGACCGTACAAAGACGTCATTAAGACGGTAGTATCCCACATTCTTGAGCTGAGTGCCAAGGAAACACTGAATTTATGGAAGCAAGCTGAAAGGAGCAAATAGCTATGGGGCAAATTGCATTTTGGGGCTATCAACACGGCCTGGGCGTTACGAGTAATACCGCGGCAATTGCAGCTTTGATTGGTTTGGAATATCAAATTCGAACCCTTTGTTCTCAGCCACAATGGTCCGATGCTACCTTGGAACGAGCGTTTCGAAGAGCTTTACAGCAGTCGAATCCTGAGTTTTTCGATTTTACGGGTACCGGCATTGACTCTTTGGAACGAGCTGTTCGGGCAGGGAAGTTGCAGAATGATTCCATTAAAAACAATTCCCTTTTCATCGAACGGGATCGTCTCGACTTTCTGAAGAATAGTGGAAAACTTAATCGAGAACAGTTTGAAGCATCGACGGATGTCCTTAACATCATTTATGAAAGTGCACGCGCCTACTACGACGTTTTGCTTTTGGATCTGCATAGTGGATCGAATAGCAATGTGGGACAATCCATGCTTCAAAATTCGGATCTGATTGTTGTATGTGTTAACCAGAACATTAATGTGCTGGAGAAATACTTTGAGAGCAAAGACTCCTGGCCGGCAGAATTACACACAAAGCCACATGTCTTGTTGGTCGGCCAGTATGATATTGAGTCAAAATATAAGATCAAGAACATTGCCAATAAATATCGCTACAAAGCTCCCATTCTTACGGTTCCGTATAATACCAACTTCAAGGATCATTACAACGATGGAGACGTAAAAGGATTCTTTACCAAAAATCGCTTTATAGCCAAAAACCACGAGAATTTTCATTTCATGCAGGAGGTCCGCAGAGCAGCTGAGTTCATTCTGACAGAAGTCGGAATCAACACCAAAATCAAAAATATTGAGAGAGGAGTGTCTTAATGGGGACGACTTTAAATTTCCTGATTATCGTCCTCATTCTAATCGGCCTTATTTTGTTTTTGATTTTCAAGCTTCGGCGTAAACCGGTCCAGCATTTCTCCAAGAAAGAAGAATTGGACAGGGAACGATACGAGATCGAAGAAATTCTCGGTTTCGTGAAACGGACGATAAGCGATTTTATCAATACCAATTTATTGGATTTGGCACTATCTGAAGAAGAATATAGCCGTCGAAAAGCCTTGGTAGTTGAATTGGAAAAAGCCTTGAAGAATGCAAATACGGGGGATATCCAAGAGAAGGTATACCTCAAACAGTACATTTATGATCTGTTAGAACGCAAGTACGGCATTGATGAACACAACGTGAACTGGATCATTCCTTTTCATGAACCTGACAGCCTTAGTGATCAGGACAAGTTTGATATTCTTCTACATTTGTACAAGAAGAAATACGGATTCAAGGGGCTAGAGCAGTTGATTACCCAGTATCATCTGGATGATTTAAAATCTGTGATCGAAGATGGATCCACCGAGTCCTACATCATTACAAGCGAAGAAATCAATAAGGTATATAAAATGGAGGCCGCCAAACACAAACTCGATTTTCACGACCGGTTGAGCGTTGTGGTGCAACGGATTTACTCGCAGTACAAGGGTTATGGAGTGATCGATGACATTCTAAACCAGAAAATCGACGGTGTGTCCGGCGGGGTATCTGGTGTACCTAGCTCAATGCAGCTACTCGATGACGAAGTGGATCTGATGAACTCCATGAAAAAGATCAAGCACCACGGATACGAAAGTGTGTGGATCTTCTATAAAGGAAAATCAATTCACTTATCTTTTCTTAGCTATGGCTCAGAGCTCGAATTAAAGCGAATCGTCAACAACATCTACAAATATGACAATCCGAGCCAGATGAATGAACAGACAGGTTTCAAAGTAAACGAATTGAAAGATGGTTCGCGGGTTGTTGTTGCCCGTCCACCTTTTGCCGAAAGCTGGGCGTTCTGGGTTCGGAAATTTGACCTTCCGAACATGTCTCTTGAAAAGCTGATCTCGGATGAATCCGCTGATAATGCTGAACTTCCAAGAGAACTTATCAAGTTTTTCATGAAAGGTGCACGAATAACAGCCATTACAGGGCCCCAAGGTGCCGGTAAAACGTCACTTATGATGGCCGCAGTTAAGTATATTCCGGCAACGTATAACTTGCGAATCCAGGAACTAGCTTTCGAGCTCAACCTTCGGAAATTGTACCCGCAGCGAAATACGATCGCTTTTCGGGAAACAGACTACATTACCGGCCAACAAGGACTGGATTTTCAAAAGAAAACAGATGGCACCGTCAATTTGCTGGGTGAGGTAGCTACTGATCCAGTGGCTGCTTGGATGATAAAGATGGGTCAAGTCGCGAGTTTATTCACGATCTTCACCCATCATGCCAAAACATTTCGAGATCTTATGTGGTCCTTGAGAAATGCATTGATCAATACACAAGCCGCCACAGATCAAAAAGCAGCAGAAGAACAGGTAGCCAAAGTCATTGAGCTTGATGTCCATGTGGAAAGAAGCAGTACCGGTCGCCGATACATCGAGCGTATCACGGAGTGCATCTATCAAGAGCATGATGACTCGGCGCTCGAGAAAATCCAATCGGGAGACGGTCTTGAATCCAAAATGGATGCCCTTATAGCTATAAAAAAGGAAGAGATCTTACGTAAGACAGGCCGTGTTTGGAAGGATCGAAACATTGTTGAGTACCGAGACGGTAAATACATTGCTTGTGAACCCTTATCAAAGGAAAAGGTTCATCAAATGCTGTCCATCATGCCCCCAAAAGATGCAGATAATTTCCGGATGTTTTTAAAAAAATACTGGGGGAATGTGAGCTATGATTAACACCCAAATTCTATTAATCATATGTCTCATCGCGCTGTTTATTTCAGGAGCTGCCTATTTTGTCTCCCAGCGAAAAGCGAAGCCTGTAGGATACAGTGGGGCCAGAAAGATAACCAACAAACGACTGATGGTATTTTATCAAAAATCATATGTTGAGTTTTCAAAGCTCCCTTTTCTCAGCAAACTGATTAGGCGCGTGCGGTTTCGGCTTTCGGCCATTAATCCTTACGACGAGCTGACACTTCGAAAAGAAACCATGCGAATCACTTTAAGGGTCCTTGCCATTTCCCTTGTAGTTATCACAACTATGGCGATTTTTAGTAAAAGCTTTGTCATGGTTCTGTTCACCATAATGGGCGTCGTTGTACTGAATACACTGCTAATTAGTATTTTTGTAAAGCGAGTTGAAGACCGACTTCTCGTACAATTTGTGAACTATTTGGAAGAAGTTCGGCATGACTACCAGGAGCTGAAATTGGTAGATGAATCGATATATCAAGGTGCTCAACGATCACCGCACGATATGAAGCTTCAGGCTGAGCGGATCCACGATATATTGACATCCAAGGATCCAAAAAAAGAATTAGAGGCATTCTATGCGGTAGCTCCAAACCGGTACTTAAAACTTTTTGCAGGTGTTTCGTATTTGGTCATGGAGCATGGGGATCGGGTTGTATCAAAAGGTTCCATGTACTTGAATGCCTTAAGTAAGTTGGTTCGAGAGATCCGGGATGATGTCCTGAGACGAAGGCGGCTAAGCTACAAGCTCAGTAACTTATCTTTATTCGCTTTATTGCCAATCTTGTTCACCTTTCCAATTGAAACCTGGGCAACAACCTATTTCCCAATTATGAAACAATTCTACGCTGGGAATATCGGATATATTTTACGGATTATTCTTTATTCTGCATGCATCATCTTCTACTTATTAGTTCGTAAAATCGGTGAAATCGAAGATGCCAGGTATACCGCAGTGGGGAGCAGAAGGAATTGGGAGAAGCATGTCTACAATTTGCCAGGTGCTCGGTGGTTCATTGATCGAATTGTTCCATCGAAAAGGACAAGAAAACACTATCAGATAACACTTTTGCTAAAAGAATCAAACTCACCACTTACTATTGAGTGGTTCTATATACAACGAATAGTTGTGAGTTTGGCTTGTTTTATCGGAGTCATCGCTCTATCCATTTTCCTTCATTGGAATACAAGCCATCAAATACTAACCAATTTAACAACAGAGACACCACACATGATGGGCTTCATGACCGAAGATGAGAAGCTAAGGGCCCAAGAGCTTACTGACTTTGATAATGCAGTAATTCGAGACTTGAAAGGAGCTGATACTTTAACCAGGGATGCAGTCTTGGAAAGGGTAATGTTGCTGCCGGATGCGCCAACGGAAAATACTGCTTTGAGTAAAACTGTCACCAGGATTACGGAGAAAATGGAAGTTCTCAATAATCAATATTTTAAGTGGTGGGAACTTCTCATTGCGATTGGTACGAGTTGTATAGGGTTTTTCATCCCATTATGGATAACGCAATTTCAAAGAAGGATGCGAATTTTAGAGATCCAGAATGAAGTTGACCAATTCCATGTAGTGATTTCCATTCTGAGTCAATTCGAACGTATGAATGTGCAAACAATCCTCGAATGGATGGAAAGATACAGCATCATTTTTCGACCGGCACTACGGAAATGCATCGTTAATTTTGACAGTGGTCCTGAAAGGGCGATAGTAGAGCTCAAGGAGGATTCACCATTCATTTCCTTTGTGAGAATCATTAACAGACTGCAGCTGGCACTAGAAAAAATACCATTGATTCAAGCTTTCGATGATTTAGAACTAGAGCAAGAGTTTCACCGGGAGCAAAAAATGGACCGCATGAATCGACTCATTAGTAAAAAAGTGTTATGGGGGCGGATCTGCGGCTGGACACCATTCTATATGTGTGTTCTGCTTTACCTTTTGTTTCCAATGCTCTATGTATCTATTGGGCAAATGGACAAAACGATGAGTAATTTAATGAATTTTACCTAAAGGGGAGAAAAAAATGGAAGAAACAACTAGCTCAGGATTACGAATTACTGGTGGAATTTTCCTGACCATTGGATTGATTACACTCGTGGTTATTCTTTTCGCGGTTTTTCAGGCGGGTGCTAAGACCGGCCAAGAGAAAATGACAGGGATTCAGCAGACATTATCTCAATCCGAGTACAACAATTACGACAACTCAATTATGTCTGGCAGTCAAGTGCTGAATGCGGTTCGTCAATATATGAATCAGGATCAGTTTGGAGTAAGAGTAATTACTGGTAAGGGCGGCAGCAATACTTACGGTAATGAATTTAACGCTAACGGCGAAATTGTAGGCACTGGAAAAAATACGGATATTACAGTAGCGCAAAACCAATCTAATCCTAACTATATCAATCCATCAGGAAAATTCTCATCTCAGGTAGTTTTCGATGGAAATAATGTAGTAAGAGGCATTATCTTCAGTCAACCATAAAAAGGAACGTTTATAAGGATTCCCCAGATCCATGAGGGGAGATGGGGAATCCTCCATTAAATTAAGGGAGCATTCATATATGAATGAGAATACCGAAGCTGGCATTTCGATTACAGGAACAATTTTTGTCTTTATAGCTGCGGCAACATTAGCTCTCTGGGCTCTCGTTTCTCAGGAACAAAGTGTAAAAAACATGCAACAATTACATGCAAATGAAGATCATCGCCTCTTCAATTCGATTCAAGAGGCTGGCAAGGAAGTTTATTCAGGTGCGCAAGTCATTTATAGCATATTTCAAATTAAGAACTTGAACGCAGATATTCAAGTTGGAAACCTTATCTACTCTAAAAATTTAACGATCGAAAATACCGATGTTTCTAGCATCGATCCGGATAAAAAATTCAATGTAACATATGAACGAAATACCGATGGCGAATTAATAAAGATTATTTTTAACTAGGGGATGAATTCATGGACGCAATTTCCAAACTAGTGGCTGCATTCCTGGCTTTAGCGTTGTTAGTAGTTTACCCATTGTACCAAGCAGCGGAGCGTCACGATGACCAAATCCAAACGGTTGTTCACCAGGCAGTTACTGAATTTGTTGATGCGGCACGCACAAAGGGGTACATTTCACCACAAATGTATCTTCAATTTAATGAAAAGCTTGGGGCTACAGGAAATGTTTACGAAGTGAGCATCGAGCACTTACATAAAAAATACAATCCTGTTTATGCCGACCCAGCTAATCCTGCGTCATTTCAAAACAGCTTTGATACCTATTATGACGGACACTATACCGAGGAAATCATGAAAGTTATTTTTCCTGAAGCAAACATTCCTGAAGACAGCGACACTCGCAAGTACAAGCTGGCTGTCAATGATTTTATCAAGGTACAGGTTAAAAACAAAAATAGAACGATGGCCACTATCTTGAATGACTTTATCCTGGTCGGAAACAGTGGAGATGTCCCAAAGATTTTTATGCCTTACGGGGGGATGGTTCTGAATGAAGATTTCTATTAATTTTGCTATCGCCTTCGTACTCATATTTTTTCCCTTTTATTACGTATTGGATGCTCGAACGAATGATCTCAAACTCGTTGCGCAGCTGGAAGACCAATATGATGTAGCTTTGAAGACTGCAGCTCAAGATGCTAGTTTTGTGTTGAATCTGAACGAGCTGCAGGAATACGAAGCCGGCTATCAATCTGCCAAATTTTTTAAAGCTAATAAAGAACTGGCTATAGATACTTTTTTCAAGACCCTTTACCTCAACTTTGGCGTAAAAGACGATTATATTGGGCAAGGAGCCTTAGCTTCATATATCCCAGCAGTCGTGATCCTTGATTATGACGGTTACTACCTGTACACGATCAGAGAGTATAACAATCGTGAAGGGACAACAGAAATGAAGCATATGTGGAGTCCAAAGAAACCCTATGCCTATACAGATCCCCAGGGTAATAGTATGAATTTTACGTTAGACAGCTACGTTTATGCTTATGACGCAACTAACCGAAAATGGATAGAAGGGTATCAATGGGAATTGCAGAATAAAACGAGTATTCAGGTCCTAAACAATGCCACTCAGTTTGACGAAGCTAGAAGAAGTTGGATCGTCACTAATGTACAGAACGATCTCGCTTATTTTATAAACAAACACAATGAATATATGACTAAAAGTGGTGTCAGCTACACATTCAAGCTACCGCTAATACCAAAAGAGGATTGGGTTAATACCATCGATGATATAGGGATTATGGCATTCATCCAAGGGATCCCAATCGGAGATCAGTTTTACAATAATTATGCTTTTGGTGGTGGACGGCTAATTAAGAATCCAGTTATCTATGGAGCTGTTGATCCTCAAACCGGCCTGAAATATTACTACCGGGATAGCTGTTCCTACCCGTACCGAATCGAAGAAGCATTTAGTAGTGAAAAGGAGGCTGCAGCTGCTGGATATTTCCCAAAAGAATGTTTTAATGGGTCTCCGTAGCGTCAAATAGGTAGTCTTCCTGGATTCAGGAAGACCGCGGCCTATTTGTCACTTGCCGCATCGGCACAGCGTATCAGGGCGCTTGAAATTGTCAAGGATTTACCGCTACGCGTTCCTCCGTGACAATTAAGTCCAACTACTCCAGCAGCGCCTTTGGCGCTTTGCTGAGCCTCTAGTTGGACTACGCGCGAGGGTTAGACTTGTTGATTACTCGACCTGAATTGCTTGTTCCAAGCGGCAAGCATACCGGCCGCAGCTGATTTTAATCGGATTCTGCCTTCTGGATAGTGAGGAGCATAAGGAATAATTGAAAGGGGTGATGCTGGTTGTTATTTTGCTATCGAAAGATTCTGAAACATTGAATTCAAAATATATAGACGGAGAGTGAGATCAAATGAGAGTGATTTTTAAAAGTATACTTGCCGGTGTTTTGTTGACGACTGCTGCTTATGGTGTAGTGAGTGCTAACACGACCGAAGCCAAAAGTGCAGCTCAAGTAGAAGTTTTGTTGGACGCGAAAAAGATGAAGTTTCCAGATGCCAAGCCGTTCCAAGATCAACAAGGTAGTGTGATGGTTCCGATTCGTTTTGTGTCCGAAGCTTTAGGTGGGAAGATCAGCTATAGCAAAAGTGGTGGTAAAACCACTGTTGAAGTAATAAAAGGCACGGATACGGTCAAAATGACAGTTGGCCAAACAACTGCGTTAGTGAACGGGAAGTCCAAAAGCTATGGTACGAAGATCATTCTAAAGGATAGCCGGACATTTGTTCCTCTGCGCTTGGTGAGTGAAGGTTTGGGTGAAAAGGTCAGTTGGGATAAGGTCGGCCGGTGGGTCTGGATCGGCGAGAAGAATTTCCGAAATACAGATGATGATCAGTTTAAACTTCAGCCATTAAATGACTTCAAAGCATATACAAAATCTTCTATTTATTTTAAAAAATTCTCGGCAGATAAAGAGCCATTTGATGGAATAAAAATTATTCATGCTAATCAATTGCCAATCAAACTTGGAGATGGCGAAATTATCTATGACATAAAGATTGAAAAATCCAATGGGAAAGATTACATCGCGATACGTAGTTCTGTTCGTGGGACACCAATCTTTTTCATGGTCAAAAATGATCATGTAAAATATCGGACGGGTGTAGATAATGCTTTTGTAAATCATAAGGACGGGACAGCAACGAACTATTATCCCGTTACTAGTACATCGGATGTTTTCCAAAATGGAAAATACATTCAACGTTATGATTGGACAAAATTTCGACTAAATATGGCTGATTACATCGCGTTCAGTACAGATAAACCTAAAGATTACATCGTGGCCATTGTTAACCCTTTTAAATAAGGAGTTGTGGCATGTTGAGATTGAAATCCAAAAAGATTATTCAAGTCATGCTTTGCTTTATCGTGATTTTTACTGCGGTATTTCTTATTAATCCCAGTAAAGCAGAAGCTATCGGAGACAGCAGGATGTTTCAACATCCTAAAAATCCAAACATCTATTATTTTGTTGGTATGGTTTACTATGACACATGGAGTGATTCTGCTGGTAAATGGTCAACAACAAAACCGCCAGGATCCGTTACTGATGTGGATGGTTTTGATTATATGTTTGAATTTAATTCATCTCGCAAAATAAAAGATGTTCGTGTAAGCAAGTTCGATTACTACCGTGAATATGGGGATGAAATTTGGGAAAAATCTCGATCAGTTGAGATGGCACAGAATCCTAAGTCGTACTATGAAAGATCAACTTCTACAAGTTACTCGCTTACAGACCGACCATGGACAGGGAAAGGAACTAACATTGCGAATGTTCCTGTATATGTTACTCGGGGATTGCTTGAGGCTCAAAACCCGGTAAATAGAAGACAGGAAGAAGAACAGAAAGGACAACAATTTGCGCCACTAGTTGAAGGCTGGCGTTACCATTTTCCGACTCTATTTGAAATCGAACTCGAGCCTGCAGAAGGTAAAGCGATTATCAAACACTTTACTACCAAAGGTAAGCCGCTGAACGGTGTTCCTGGATTCACTGATAGGGAAGAGAAGTTGGAGAAGGATAAACGATACGCTTTTACACACACACCGGGGACTGCAGACTACATATATAAAGGACATAAAAAAAGTACGGTTTCAGCTCCGAGCGGTGGATCACCATCGCCGGGGGATCCGAGTGCTTTCACTTATGATGGTACTTTCCCTACGTATTATCTGTATCTTTACTATGAAGCAAAAGACGATCCCCCACCTCCGCCAACAAACTCATGCACACCACCGGCGCCAGGAGCCCAAATTAGTGGGAAGTACATGGATCCTATGGTAACTGCCAAGATTTTGGCCGATCAACGAGGAAGTGAAATGTTTGATGTTCTGCAGGGGATTCCGACATCCGAAAGCTTGTATGGAAACATTTTAGCCCGAAATTATTTATTCCAGAATACCTTCGTCCAAATGTCAGGAACATGTACCTTTGAAGTAAACGTGGAGAAGACATGGACTCTTCGATGGGATCCAAAGAAACCGGGACCAAATGGTCCAGACGGAAAACCAACCGAGGTTCCGGATCCACAAGAAGATCAAGAGGTAGTTACACAGAGGTATACCGTTGTACGGCCGTATTCGTATTGGGTGATCGATAACCTGGAAGTGTATAAGATCAACCAAGGTATTCTGAGGAATTATGCCTTACCGGGTGAGCAAATTACCATTACTCCCCAAGGATATCAGCCGCCGCAGGTTACGACAAATGCGTCTGGTGCATATTATCCACCTACACCGCCAGATCCTATTGTGGCACCAGCTGGATCCTACGGCGGCAGTCAATTTACAAGCAGACCATCTCCACCGAGTGAGAATCTGCAAAGTGTTGCCGAGAATGGTGTGAAGAAGGTTGAAGTAACCAATGATGCATTAGTCTTTAATGGGGCAACAATCATGAATCCTGCCCGGACACCGGAGAAGGGGCCGACGCCTGGAAGTATACCAGCACCTACTCAAATTGATGAGAACGTGCTGTACAAACCAAACAATATGATCAGTTCCAGCAAGATCAATCGCGCTAATACTACGAGTGCCGGCACAATTTTCTACGGATTGCTACCTGGCAACATTAACGGCGGAAGCGATCAAGAGTTCCCGATTCACCAGATCAATACGGTAACGGTACATACACCAGTTGTGAACTATTCATCGGTTAGTGATGATCGGCCACACAACCAGAAGACCTCGCCGAACTATAATCGAGCTGCTTTCATTTTGGACCGACCATTTATTGTAAGGATACCAACTAGTGGGCAGCACACGAACTATCCTGGTTACGGAAATCGAGATTACGCTAAATACTTCCGCACGAAGCAAGTGCGATTCCCATTTGATACGTACAACGGCAGTCGAACGGTGTTCTATCCGAAAGATACATGGATCGATATCCCGGTCAATCAGCTGGATACGGAATTCTTTCTTCCGGTATGGGTTGACGAAGGGAACTACCAAGTATATTTCCGGAACATTGCAGAAAACTCTCCACCTGATCTACCGTATCAATACGATGCAAATTTAGATCTGGTGAATCATGTGGCTGCCGATGAAGTATCCGTAGAAGTCATTGGCCGACTCTATGATTTTCATATCACGGATATCGCTGATTATAATTGGGAATCGGTTTTCCGGACACAGCAGGGCAGCTTTAATCCTACGGGAGTATCATATTGGGTCGGAACCAAAGGGATTGATGGAGATCCAAGAGGCAACTCTACACAGTTTACATTGCCAATCCGGCCGGGTAGCAACCCGATTCAAGGATATAAAAATGTCGCTGTAAAAACCGGATATCATTTTAAATTCGATTTCAAAAGCAAGGGGAATATGTTTGGGAGAGAGGATGGTATACGTATAACACCGACATTCCACTTTGTTTCCAAAGATGGACAATATCGCTTCCCGGTTGATCTGTACTATAAAACAAACTCAAAGAATTTTGTTAAGGTAGGATCGCCAGAAGATCAAGTAAAGCGATACGTCATCTTGAATGAAAGGTTAAGAAATGTTCCTGCAGAGGAAATGATCGATACCGCTAACTTTAAATATGATAACTACTTCACGCCTGGGCAGCTGGGTTCAACCACAAGACAGCAGTTTATCGATAGGTACATTTCAAAAGATACAAAGCTAAAGACACCGGTTGGTGGATATGGATTGATGCTGCTTCCAGAGCATATCCGTACCTTTATCGGACCAAAAACGAATATCCCACCATCTGTTAATGTTCAACGTGCTAATGCTGCTATCCAGAAATGGTATGGAGAATACAGCTTACCGGCGGAGCCATACGTCGTTGAAGCTGGTACCGATCTGGCTGAGTATGCAAGAACGCATGGGGGGCTCGATGATAAATCGGCTGTCTTTTTCAAGAATGGTTATATCATTGTGAACTTCAACATTGAGACCATTAGAAATGGTGATCTGAATAATCCTCATCTTCAATACATTAATGCACCTTTGATGAACCAATGGCAGCTTGAAGGTTATCAACGATTGGTGTTTGATTCCTTTGGTAACCGGTTCAGTTTAGAGGATGGAGATGTCGTTTTCTATCATGCCGATCTGTCCAGTCGGAATGATTTCAGCTCACAAGTTCCGCATTAAAAATATGGGAGATCAGGGGGAGGATTTATCCTTTCCTGGACCTCTTGCACCCATTTTACTGATTTTATTAACTTAATTTGTAATTTTTGATATTTTTAGTCCTATATTCTTTCCGCGATTTGATAATTTTGATTAAAGAATAAGGAGATTTATATGAAATTCATGAGAAAACTGATAGGTATTTTTGTTGCATTGTTGTTGGTTTTCAATGGCTTAATTGTTCATATTCCGAAAAGCAATGCAGCTGCTAAAGTAATTAATATGGTAAGCAATGGTGGCTCTTATGAAAAGACTTTCTTTGGTAACTATGGAGGAGCTGGCGGCGGCGGTATGGCCGATGGTGGTAGTGGCAAACCAGGCGGACAATACTGGTTCGCAAAGAATCGTTATTTAGACATTGGATATCCGGTAAGTTCGTCACAGTACACCCTTCAAGAGTTAATTAGTAACTATGATGGCGAATATACTCAATATGTATCATTAGATGGAGTAACATGGCACCAAACGTATCCTAGTATTACAAAGAAAGATCAATGGGTGGAGCAAACGAACATCCCCATTCCATCTTTTCGATATATCAAGGCTACCAATATTAATGCTTGGGCGTTGGATTATTTTGCAATAAGGTTGGTTCCTATTTCGAAAAATATACCAACACTTTCGATCAATACAAATGGAGACAAAATCATTTCTACACTTTCAGGGCGTAACATACTTACGATTTCAGGTGTAGTTAACGATTTAGATGGTGACGATGTAACGGTCTCTGCCACAATAGGAGGAATCAAAAAATCCAGTAAAATTGACACCTTTATATCAAAAGATTGGACATTGAGCTGGACGGCTGCTGAATTGAGTGAAGGAATTTATAGAGATGTGGCAATTACTGCTGATGATGGAATCAATGGTAGTGATACTAAAATCTACTCAGGGGTAATTTCGATAGATAAAACAGCACCTAATTCGCCTTCATTTTTAGCCAATACGAATTGGTCATCTAACGATGTACCAATATCAATTACGCCGGGTACTGATGCGATCGGAGTAAGTCATGTTGAATATAAAATTGGTAATGGGAACTATCAAAGATACTCTTCTCCTCTAACTATTACTTCTGAAGGTCAGAATGTTGTAACGGCTAGAACGATAGATTTGGCAGGGTACACAAGCCCCGAGAAGAGCATAACAATCAAGATCGATAAAACACCTCCATCTGTACCAGAAATAACCATTAGTCCGAGTAATTTATCAAATAGCACGTTACATGTGGAAGCACGCCCGGGCTCGGATTTATTATCTGGAGTCAACAGGGTGGAGTATAAGGTCGGAAACAGTAATTGGACTGAATACACAAGTTCCTTAAATTATGTAGACGAAGGCGTTTATACTCTATCTTTCCGGACAATAGATAACGCAGGGAATATAAGCAAAGAAATCAATGCGAATCCAAGTATTGATAAAACAAAACCCACAACACCAACAATAGCTGTCAGTCCTAACGGATGGACTGAACAAAACGTAGAAATCACAATCACACCTGGTGTAGATCCGAGTGGTATTAGCAGGACCGAGTTTCAATTAGATATGGGGAGTTGGCAGCCCTATTCAGCACCATTAAGCATATCTAAAGAAGGTATTACTATTATCAAGGCACGTTCTATAGACAATGCCGGCAATATAAGTGACGAGACACAGGCAGAAGCTAAAATTGTAAAGAGCCCACCAACTGCTCCAATCATTACATTGCAGACAGGTTCATGGAGTAAGAATCCGGTAAACTTCAATATTTCTGGTAGTACCGGACACGGTGATCTCAACTATGAATATAAGGTTGATGATGGGGAATTTCAGGAAGGAGATACCGGGCAAGTTATAAAAGAAGGAGAGACCATCATAACCGCAAGAGCGGTCAATGGATTTGGACAAAAAAGTCCCGAAGCAACTTCTACAATCAGAATCGATAAGTCAGGCCCAGAAATCATCGTTACACCAGACGGCCGGGACTGGTCAACGGATACAGTCCCTGTGAACATTGCCGTTATAGACTCGTTATCAGGGGTGCAACCAAGTGGGGTTTATTATAAAGTGACGAATACGGCAACTGAGCCAACAGATTGGGAGGTTTTTAACGGTTCAGTGATTGAATTGTCGAATGAAGGGCAATGGTTTGTTCATGTGAAGGCTATGGATAATGTAGGGAATACAAGCATTTATAGCTCTAAACCAATTAAAATCCAAGACAGTCCCGTTGAGCCGCTTAATGTTCGTCCAAGCCAAATTCATAATAATCAAGTTACCATCCAATGGGATCTTCCGACCGGTAATGTATATACAGATGGTTATGAATATGAGGTAAGGAATACAGTAACTGGTGCAACTTATCAGACAACTTATCCAGTAAGCTCTATAACGGATAATGGAGTCTTGGGTGGAAGGACATATGAGTATATTGTGAGTGTTAAAAATCATGTGGGTCAAACCCAGGCACAAAGCATAGCGGTACTCACCAAGCCAGACGCACCGGAGCAGCTGCAGGTCCAGAAAGTAGATCGTGATTATAGCAAAGCATATCTTACGTTTGATCCGGCTGTAGGAGCAGACTCTTACAGAGTTATCGTAAGAGATAATGGTGGTGGCACATTGATTGATGAAGTTATCTACTCAGAGAACTACATAATCAATGGTCTGCCGTCAGGGACAGTGATCAATATCACCGTCTATGGGATTAATGCGAGTGGGCAGGGGCCAGGGAACAGTATTAGCTATCTATCGTTACCTGATACACCGGAAGGCTTTTCAAGCGCAAGCATTGAAGAGAATGCTATCACATTAAAGTGGCACACTGTAACGAGTGCAACATACTACGACCTTGAACGTTTTACCGATCTGATCTATGAAGGTCCTGAGCCTGAGTTTAAGGATACTGGTTTGGAATCAGGAAGTGTCTACGACTTTCGAGTGGCAGCTGCAAATGAGACAGGTCCAGGGGAGTATGCAGAATTGAAAGATTTAATAACCCTACCCTCAAAACCGAGTCATGCCGAGATTGTAGGGGCAACAGAAAATAGTGTAACGATGCAATGGGCTTCTGTTCAGGGTGCAGAAAGCTATATAGTGGAGACAAGCAGAGGAGATCGGGAAATTGTCAATACGACTCACTATACATTCCAAGGTTTAAATCCTGGTCAAGAATATGAGTTTACTGTAACTGCACAGAATCGCAGTGGACAAGGTAAGTCTGTTCATTTGACTGCAGTTACCATACCAGAGGAACCAAGCGATGTACAGGTACGAAATATTGAGGAAACGACAGCCGAGATTATTTGGAACCTAACGACCGGGGCAGATAAATACTTGGTTCAGATTGACGGCAAAGACTATGAGGTATCAGGAAATAGCCTGCAGCTAAATGGACTAACAGGCAGTAAAAGTTATGACTTTACCGTATCAGCCGGTAATGGATCAGGATTTGGTGCGGTAGCAATCGGACAGTTCATAACCAAACCACACCCTCCATCTAATGTGAAAGTAGTGTCTTTGGGCAAAAACGAAATAATGCTGAGCTGGGAGAAAGACGAGACAGCTGGACGATACCAAGCTCAAATTGTCGGTTCGAGCGATTCGTTGGACCTTATCGGTCCTGACGTGACGATTAGAAATCTGAAGCCGGGTGCGTCCTATGATATTGATATCTGGACCCACAACGTATCTGGCCAAAGTAAACCGACACGGGTAACCTTCACGACGAAGACGCAGGCGGTTGTTCCGGATAGCATTGTGGTCACGGTTGAGGAGAATCAGGTAACCATTGAATTCTCGCCAGTGGAAAACGCGAAGGAACATGTATTGCTTGATGAAAATGGAATCGAAGTGTGGAGGGGCATTGAAGGACCTATAACCATATCTCCGGTAACAACGGGTAAACACTACGATTTCACTCTGGTAGCGGAGAACGAACAGGGTAGACCTTCCGATCCGTCCGAAATACACTTTATTACGATTCCAGGAATTCCTACAGGGATCGTCATTGAACAGATTACAGATGAGCGTGTGGTCTTCGATTTGATCAAGGCCAATAAAAAGGGCGCTGATTCCCTGGTGGTCTTTCGTGATGGAAAAGAGGTTGGGGAAATCAAGTCTTCAGAAGACAAGTATACCGACAAAGATCTGGATGCTGGTAAGAACTATGTCTATGAGTTCAAGGCCCGAAATAAATACGGGACGAGCAGTAAGTCTGTACATATCGATGTACTGACTGTGCCAGCTATTCCATCGGGGATCAAAATTATGAATGTAACCGAAACATCGGTATCATTTGACCTTTCTAAAGCAATTGTCGGGACCGCGGACTACTTAAATATCAGTCGGAATGGTGAAGATATTGCACAGGTGGCGATCGATGGGAAGGGGTTTACCGACAAAGGTCTTAAAGCAGGTACTAGATACACTTATGAATTTAAAGCGGAAAACGAATCCGGAATTAGTAGGGGAGTGGTACTTGAAACAGAAACAAAAAAAACCCTTATCAGTAGTGGTGGTGGAACCGGTGGCGATTCCGGCAACAGTGGAATCCCTGAAAAGACGCCTAATCCAACTCTGGAGAAACCAACCTCGATTGAAGTGGATCCAGATGAGACTGTAGAAGTGAAAACTGAAAATGAGAACAGTTCGAGTGGCTTTCGCGATATCGAAAACAGTTATGCCAAGGTGTACATTAATGAATTGGCCAACCGCGGTATCGTCAAAGGCGTATCGGAAACAAAATTCGAACCAGTTCGACCCATCACGAGAGCTGAATTTGTTTCGATGATTGTTCGAGCATTAGATCTTCAGCGGACTTTTGATAAAGAGATGGATTTTAATGATATAAATCTGAATGCTTGGTATGTGAAGGAGCTGCAGGCTGCTTGGGATAACGATGTAGCGCATGGGTTTAGTGCAACCGTGTTTCGACCGAATGATCTTATAAACCGGGAACAAGCATCTAAAATGTTAGGTAATGTGCTCCAAGCAAAGAGTGAAAGCAATAATCCAGTATTTGTTGACGAAGAAAGGATTGCCGTGTGGGCCAAAAATGAAGTGCTTGGGCTGAGCGAAAAACAGCTAATCACCGGCTATCCGGATGGTTCATTTAGACCCAAAGCAAACCTTACACGTGCAGAGAGTGCGACACTTATCTATCGAACGATTATGTCTAGCAGTAATCAATAAACAACCAATCACTAATAACCTAATTTGATAATGACCGGTTCGATCGAGCCGGTCTCCTATAGGAGGGAGAACCTCATGGGGAAAAAAGCTATGAAGCTACTATCCGCTTTGCTGAGTATAGCTGTATTAACGACTTTAATTCCCTCGAAGACAATGGCTGCCGCTGCTCCTCCTAGTTTTACTGGAGTCTATCAGAAGGATAACCATGTAAAACTTGAGTGGGCCGTAGAAATGGCAGATGAAGACATTATGACTCAAACATCTTTTGAGCCGAGTGATATGCTTCCTATTCTCGCTGGTGGTGGAAATACATCCGAGGGCAATCAAACTATTCTGAATACTAATCAAGCTGTAACCGGAAGCCGAGTCTTACAGGTAACAGATACGGTAACTACTAGCCAGGGGAATTGGTGGTGGTATCCAGAAACGAAATCGACTGTAAGTGGCAGTCGATTCCAAGGAGTTTCGTTTCCGAATGGATCTGATTTAAGTGTAACCTTTAAAGCTAGGAGTTTAGGAGGAAATGGATGGGCACGGTTTGACTTCCGAGGTGAGTGGTTAGAGAAAGGCTTACCATTTCTAGACAATAATAGGCAGCCGGTGTATTTCACTAATCCAGTGAATTTTCAGACTAACCCCAAAAGTTTTGAGGTGAGGCTATCAGATGGATCTCTACCCTCGTTGAATAATGGACAATTATTTGTCATAGTGACAGCTCATAATAGCGATTATAACTATGGTGTTAAATGGTATATGTGGGACGCAACTAGCAGGAAAATGATTGAGGATCCAAATAATACTTACGTTTTTTCAACAACAAGACCAATAGATGGATACGTTTTTAAAGCGAACACAGACACCTTTCAAGCAGGTGAAAATGTTCTTCAATTACATCAAACCAACATGCAGGCTTTTTCAGATCGATATCTACCTGCTGACAACCAATGGCATACGTATAGCCTAAATACCAAGCTCGATAATGCTCTATACAACTATGCGACCAACGGAATTCACCCAATCATACTTTGGTCGACCAATGGAACTTATCAAATGGATGATGTCAAATTCGGCTACGCGACAGAAACGGAAGTTTTCCGTGATGGCCAATCCATTTATCGTGGGTATCTATCAGATTATGAAGATACGGCAGCTATTGATCTTGCTGCACCAAATACACCAAACGGTGTAAACATTAGTATCGGATCCGGAAGAAAACCCCTCGTTACGTGGAGTGTCCCATCTGATAATGGAACGACATACAATTATCAGATAAAAGGTTATCCTCGTAATGCGGGTCCTACTGCACTCTCTCCCAATCAACCGGTGACGGTTACATCCGGTATCAAAGGATATAGTGTAGTCATTGATTCAAACCCAAATACAATGCCACCGGATACGGTAACAACAACGGGTACAAGTTATACAGCTCAAGCTGCAGCAACAGGTAACTTTTATGTTCATCTTGCGGCTATTGATCAACAGGGTAATCGATCGAATGTAGTCCATATCCCTTACACCGATACGATTCAACCAACTCTGCAGGTAACGGCGGATCAAACCGATTGGACTAAAGGGCCTGTCAATCTTACGGCTTTAGCAATGGATGATGAAACTGGAATTAAACGTACCCAAGTTCCGGGAGGCGAATGGAGAAATCAAGAACAGGTATCGGTTAGCGTGCATCAGAATGGAACATATACATTTATTGCAGAGGATAATGCTGGAAATCAAACGCAAAAATCCATAACTGTATCAAATTTAGATAGTCAGGAACCCACCATATCTTTTACACCTGACAGCAGGCCGTGGGATTCGCAAGAGATCGTGGTGGAAATCAAATATGAGGATCTACTGTCTGGTGTAGATCCGAATCAAAGATTATATAAGGTCACTGATAGTGCGGTTCCGCCAAGTAATTGGGACAACGCCTCTGATAGTCTGAAAACTGTAAAGATACCATCGGAAGGAACATGGTACATACATGCAAAGGTTTCAGACCGCGTTGGAAACACAGTACAAACCGTAACTAATGCTTTACAGCTTCAGAAACTTCCAGAGACACCTGTATTACAGGTTAACGGAGCTAATCACAATTCAGCCCAGTTAGAATGGACCCTACCGAACGGTTCTACGTTAACTGATGGGTATGTTTACGTAATTCAAAACATCACGACCGGACAAAGTTGGGAGATTCCATATCCTGAGAGCACCTTTTCAGATGTGTCGCTATCTGGCGGTAAACTATATCAATATCAAATCAAAGCAAGAAACCATGTGGGGGAAAGCTCTTTTAGTGCTATTGCAGAGGTGTTGACCTTACCCGATGTTCCGGCAGAAGTCTTAGTTGAAAAGGATGGGCGACATGGGGATCGGGCCTTGGTTACCATTACACCCGTTGAATCAGCAACCAGCTATCGCATAATTGCAAGGGATAACAACTCAGGACAAATAGTATTTAATCAAACAGTAACAGAAACCGTTTATCAACCTGTCACCAACCTAGAGCCTGGAACAATGTACGATATTTCGGTCGCTGCTTTAAATAAAACGGGCGAGGGGCAAGCAGCTCATACTGGTTATTTGACAGTACCAGCTGCACCTGGAGGATTTAGTGATGTGCAAATAGGAGAGGATTACATTGATCTTCGTTGGCACACTGTTACAAGTGCAACGTATTATGAGCTGGTCCGTGATCAGGACATCATTCATGGAGGCCCTACAAATACTTTTAGGGACATTGGGTTGAGCTCAGGCACCTCATACAATTATCAAGTATCAGCAGAGAATGGCACCGGTTTTGGCGAGTACTCAATTCTAAATAACGTGTGGACCTTACCAGCCGCACCTTCATATTTAGAGAGTGTTAATCCCAAAATGGATGAGCTCACGATTCAATGGCCTGAAGTTCGAGGCGCAGAAGGTTATGTTTTAACTGTGAACGGGATGGATGAAATTCAACTTCCACAGGGAACGACACAGTATGTGCTAACTAACTTGCCATCCGGAGCTACTTATGAACTGAGCTTACGGTCCATAAATCGAAGTGGAAAGGGACTTGCTGTTTCTCTGATTACTTCTACAATTCCGGCAGCCCCGGAGGAGATACATGTAGTAGATATTGAGGAGCAGAGTGCGGTGATTCAATTCTCCGATGTCCCAGGTGCTACAAAATACAGGGTCAGTGTAGATGGGAAAGAGTATGACATCACTGACCATGCATTGCATGTAAACGGCTTAACCGGCGGACAGACCTATGTTGTTACGGTAATGGCCGGAAACGCATCTGGTTTTAGTCCAGCTCAAAGTATGACTTTCTTAACGTTACCTTACAACCCGAATGCACTTAGAGCACTCGATCATACACCTACATCCGTAACCCTTAGTTGGGATGAAGTGCAAAGTGCGACCAGCTATATCATCTTGAATGAGAACAGGGAAGTAATTGCTGAAATCAAGGATACAGAGTTCCAAGTAGAGTCACTGACTCCTGGAACGACAAACATCTTTTTCGTGAAGGCTGTGAATGCAACGGGGGAGAGTGCAGCAGCTTCATTTGAATGGCTTACTCTTCCGGACAGCAAAGGTGCAAATGTCCACATCGACGAAGTGGGTATCCATACAGCGTTGATTTCTTGGACACCTGTACCTGGCGCAATCGGCTACAAAGTTTTTGATTCTAACGAGAAGCTCATCGAACAGACGAAAGAACTTAAAGTATCTATTGATAATCTGGAGAGTGCTGCCAAGATCGAAGGATGGGTGCTCAAGCCCTTCAACGAAACGGGTTATGCAGAAACTGTGAAGATACCGGCTTTTGTAACCAAACCTTCAGGTGATTTTTCAGCAAAAGTATCAGAAACAAAAGAGAGACAGTTAATCCTGGAGTTTGAACATGAGCTTGTACATGAAAGCTTTGTTGTATCGAGTAAGGGTAAGGAAATCTATCGAGGAGAAGGTGATGTGGTCTCCATTAATGATTTAATACCGAATACCAAACACACCTTTGACTTATGGACAGAGAATGAAATAGGAGAAAAATCTGAAGTGAAGGCCGTTGATGGAAAAACATTGGCTACATCGGTACCCCCATCTTCGGGTGGATCAGATTATAATCCCCAGACAAGTGCGCCTCCTACACAACCACGTCCGGAAAAGGAAGTACCTGATATAAAAAAGCCAGGAAATAAAGAGGATCCTAAAACGATTGTTTTCAAGGATATCGATAAGACTTTTAATCGGGACCAAATTCTGGAGCTTGTCAGACGTGGAATTATCCAAGGGGTATCGGCAACGGAGTCTCAGCCTAATCGTCCGATAGATCGTATTGAATTTTTAAGCTTGATTGTACGAGCTCTGCAACTTGAGCCTACTGATGTTTCAGAAGTTTCATTTAAAGATATTGATTTGAATGCATGGTATGGACCTGAGTTTAAAGCAGCTATTGGTAATGGAATCGCTCATGGATTCAGTGCAAGTGAATTCAGACCATTTAATCTAATCACGCGGGAACAAGCATCTAAAATGTTAGCCAATGCTCTTTACTCAGAAATAATCCCTGATGGAGAAGTTTCGTTTGCAGACAGCAAAAACATCTCAAAATGGGCAGAAGCAGAAGTGCGTGCATTAACGGGAAATCAATTGGTACAAGGGTATCCAGATGGATCGTTTAGACCGAAAGCTTATCTGACACGAGCAGAGAGCGCAGCTTTGATTTATCGCATGATTACAATGAAATAAGAAGTAAATAAGATCGGTAAGACGTTGTATTATACAATGCTTAAATAAAGTGAATGTTCTAAAGGTTATATTAGAAAGGGGGCTGCGACATGCAGCCTCTTTTCCACTCCAATAAGAAGATAAAAACACGAACACATTATCCCCTTTCGTGTTGTGACACGACACGATATTTGGTATAATAGAACTAGGATAAAAGTAGTGGGGGTAATGGATTTGTTTGGAGACTACATAAGAAAATTACGAACCGATAAGGGAATAACTCAGACTGAGGTTGCTGAAAGAGCAGGTATGCAGATAAGGTATCTCAGCCGTATTGAGAATAATCATGACAACCCTCCATCAGAAGAAATATTACTACGGTTAGCTGCAGCTCTAGATGAAGATCCTCATCAAATGGTGGTGAAGGCTGGAAAGGTTCCATCTGACTTTAAAGAATTGATAGCGGAAGATGATGAGGTTTTTAGGTATCTTAAGCATAAAGTTGAGGATCGAAATAAAAGTGAGGGATAGAGGATGGCGCATTTTTCTACAGAATACATAGATGAATTGTTGTCACGAGTGGACATGATGGATGTTATGAAAAAACATGGTGTTCGTGTTAAACCAGGCAGCGGAGACAACAACTATTATGTTGCGGATTTCTGCTGCGGCAAGACAGATTTCGATAACGGCCGAATTAAAAAAGATACCCAGACTTATAAATGCGAGGCATGTAAAACCGGTGGCAATGCGATTCATTTCTTACGTGATGTAGCTGGTATGACTTTTTATGAGGCAGTTAAAGAACTTGCTGATATGACTCATATGGATCTGCCAGAATCCAATGGAAAGGAACAGGAGCTTCAAAAAAGAAAAGAACTGGCCCTTAAATTGGCAGCCGATTTTTATCACAAACAAAATAACTATGATTATTTTTTAAGTAGAGGAATATCGCTGGATGTTCTTAAAAAATATAAAGCCGGCTATGCACCTGGAGGGAGAGTTTTACGTAACTACTTAGAAAGCCAGGGGTTCACAAAACAAGAACTGACTGATTTTAAGTTACTCAATCAAAAGGGATTAGATAAGTTTTTCTTTCGAGCAATCATCCCAATTTATATGAATGGGAAGGTTGTTGATCTTTACGGCCGCCAAATAACCGAAGGAAAAGGAGTAAGCCATCTTTACCTTTATGGCAATGTTAGTTTCCTAGGTGGTTATGATTTTATCGAATCCGGAAAGATGGTAACCATCTATGAATCATTTATTGATCAACTTGTGGCCGAGTCCAATGGTCTGACCAATGGGACGAACCCTGGAGGAGCCGGCAAGTTTAATATAGATCATGCACGTTTGCTGCAGAAGAAGAAAATTGACCGATCCCTTGTTATTTATGATGGGGATAGTGCCGGAAGGGAAGGGGCTTATGAGACCGGTAATATCCTGCACAATTCGAATATTGAAACATGGATTGGTCAACTCCCTGAAGGGAGAGACCCTGCAGATGTTCTGAGCACGGAGGGAGCTGAGGCTTTTCGGAAAATGGTTGATGGCAAGCCGTTTCAGAAAATCCAGATGTATCGAGAGTTGGACAAGTATTCGATTGAAGAGATTCAAGAGTACCTTCAAGAAAGAGAAATAAATAATTCTAAGAATAATCATGTGTATGGAGGCGGTAAGAAATGACACAGTTCTCAGTAGGACTATTTGATCGCTTGTTCGGAAAGAAAACAACGCTAGAATTATCTGATGGTAAAGGAGGTATGGTTAAGCGTACTGTAACGGAAAAGTGGCTAAAAACAATGCAGAAACAAGGGGAAATGTCGGTTGTTAGAGAATCTACTTTAACTTCAATAAGTTCCGAAACTGCAGTAGGATTTGTCTTCAAGGCAGCTATGGATGATCTTCCGTTGAAGTGGGAACATGTCAAAAGCGAAATAATAGACTACGATGTAATTTTTAAGGATGTCCCTGAAGAATGGGCTCAGTTTGAGTTCATACTTGCTTCGCTCGGGCTTGATTTATTAGCCCTATACAACCTTTATTCGAAAGAGCAAGCAACCGAAATGCATGAACAGGTATTAGAATTGGTCCGTCAGATGGAGGAAATAGGGGAGAACTCGTCAACTGCCATACATGATTATTATTTAGTGGCATCGGATGCGGTGAGTAATACAGAAAATCCGTTGGAATATGCAGCTTCTTTCTTATGTCATAGGCTTGATCTGGCAGAGGATATTGGACCAATCGCATTAACAGGAATTATGGCGGGTATTACCCAATTCGCGGGAAAATGGAGATGGATTAAACAAAACTTCACCATATCCGCTTAACAATTGGAAAATCACTAGTTCATTAAAAAAATGTCGATGAGTGAATTCTCTATTATTGATATATCATAGTATCTTAAAGGAATCGTGGATTCTATTAATCTGAGTAAATATCATATTTCAAGCAGAAAAGGTTTGAACAAGTGAACGGGGGCAGGCGCAATGAAAAAGATATCGAGGGAAGAATTTGAACGCAA
Organism: Paenibacillus sp. NPDC093718; assembly: GCF_050279985.1. Taxonomy (NCBI): domain Bacteria; kingdom Bacillati; phylum Bacillota; class Bacilli; order Caryophanales; family Paenibacillaceae; genus Paenibacillus; species Paenibacillus sp. NPDC093718. Next base: position 30,796 of record NZ_JBNNUS010000016.1, on the reverse strand, counting down.
GTTTGCTGAAGTCAACGCATCCTGGGGTTATGAGAATGCCAGTTTGAACGATCAGGAGAAAGAGCTGTTATTTAAAAGAATGAATGGTGAAATCACCGATGAGGAGTATAATTTAGCAATTATGAAGCAGGTCAAAAAATGAGCAGCAGTTATGTTTATCCTGGAACCAATGTCCTGATCAATAAAGCCGACCTGAAGGATCAAGCTTCTTTAGATGTGTTTGAAAGAAACAGAACAGCGTTGCGGGCAATGGAATTACAGCAAACACCGATTAAAGGCAATTTTGATATACAGCATTTAAAAGCTATTCATCAACACTTATTTCAAGATGTATACCCATTCGCTGGTGAGTTTCGGTATACGAACATTCGCAAAAATGATTTTACGTTCGCTGAATACCGAACGCTTGATTTTACTACTGCTAATATAACAAATATGCTACGTGAAGATAAGTTTCTTAAAGGCTTATCTCCAGAAAAGTTTGCGGACAAAGCAGCTACATATTACTCAGATATCAATTACCTCCATCCATTTAGGGAAGGAAATGGACGGACTATTCGTGAATTTTTCAGGCAGCTGGCCAATGAAGCTGGCTACGATCTGAGATGGTCCCATGTGCCAAAGCAAGAATACATGGCTGCCGTCAAAGCAACGGATGATCCATCCCGTACTGAGGAACTTTCAAAAGTCATACATAAATGTATTCAAAAAGAATCGGAGTCCAAAATTATGTGGATCGAACCGGATCGTGAAATGACACTTAAGGATGCATTAAAAAAAGCAAAGGGATTACCAGCAGCTGATCAAACGTTAAATCCGAAAATGCTGAATACTTTGGTAAGCAAGTTTCGGATATACCAAGATAATAATAAAGAATTTATACAGTTCCAGTTAAAAGGTCAGCAGGACACGAAAACAATTCCTTTGGAAAAAGCACCACATTTATCACAGCAATTAAAGAATCATATCCTTGATCAGGCCTCCAGTCCAAGTAATGCCCAAATGCCAAATAAGTCATTTGAATTAGGTAATTAAATAACCCATCATTCGACAACAGTCTCGTAAGAGGCTGTTTTTTTCGCATATATTTTAACCATTATAGGTACAATTTTCTATTTAGTTAGGGTTAAATATGGTATAATAGGACTAGATTCGGTAGTCTTAAAGAATCATATATACTGAATTGCGAATATGAGTAAAGGAGGTGTCTAGAGTACGTATTTACGTATGTTTTTCACGAAACAAGTAGTTATCGCACTTTTAGAAAGGAAACGGTCTAATGCAAAACAATACAAAAATGAAAGATCGGAATATATTCATAAACGCATTTATTCTCAACGCTGTCACCTATGGAGTCATCAATATGATTAGCGTCTTTGGAAAAATGCCTCATGTAGCATCTGAATACCCCTTCCTCACCATACTTATTTGGTCAATGATTCTTGCAGCTTTTCTACAGCAAGGCTGGAAAGTCATGTTCTACGTGAATTTAATGCCTTTTCTCGTCTTCTTTGCTATTCCATTTTTCATATCTGGCTACAGCGAACCGAACAGTGATGTGTTTGTTTCTTCAGGGGGCTCGTTTGTGCTTCCGAGAGATATTTATATCATTGGCGGTTTTTTAGTTTTTTCAATTCTCATTCAGATTGTAATTAATCTCAATGGGCGATTGAACCGAAATCCGAATGATTACGAAGATGACGAGGATTAATTTATTGCAGCACAACTCATCTAGTGGAGGTCAGATCAATTAAGAAAGGAGAAAAAATGAACTGTTTCCAATGTCGTAATGGTGTTCTTGAAGTAATCGGATACATAGAAATTGATCCGGGTCCGCTGAATCTGCAACTCTGCTTCCATGTCCCCGAGGACAAACCAATCATTAAGCTTATGATTTGTAGCAATAATCGTTGCGGTCATACCGAACTTAAAGCCGTTCCAGAAGCATTAACCATAGCTAAGGGGCGTATAAGAGAACTTCTATATCACAGAGATCCTGCCACACCTCAGTTATTGCTAAGCGAGAATTAACATTAAAGCGGTTCGTATTTTGATCTGGATCAGTGGATCCATCAGATATCATAAAAAATCCCTTAATTGTTCGACAGCCAGGATATATTGGAGGTTTTCAATGGAGCAATATGTTAGATGGTTGCAAGATAACCATAAGAAATCATCTACATTCCTAACAGCAGCGGTTAATTTCAGATCTTGGTATTCAGAGCGTACGGAACAGCAAGTATTTGATCCGAAACATATTCGAAATGTTGATATCGAATTTTGGTTGGATTATTTGCTGAATGAAGCGACCTTTATAAAAGGGGATTCGAATACACCCAAAAAGTATGATGCGAGAACGATTCAGGCCTATAGTCAGTGTATTAAGTCGTATTTTACCTTTCTGTATGAATGCAAGCAGATAACATCTGACTTATATGAGGAAATTAAACAGTCTTTATCCAAAGCAGTGAAAGATCCTGTTTGGTTATCGGAAGAGAAGGATACCATTCTTGATTACTTTAAAGAAGAGAGCAAAAACACAAAATCCAGATGGACTTTTACAAGAAACAGGGCCATTTTATATGCATCTCTATTTGCCGGTCTAACAACTTCTGAAATTCTTCGATTACGAATAAAGGATTTGAATGTTTTATTAGCCCTTCTGAGCGTACAAAGTGGGATTAAGATCAGACGCATTGAAATTGAGGCAGATTTAATGAATGCACTTTTAGAGTGGATAACGGAAAGAGGAGATGTAGATACCGATTGTATGTTTATCTCCAATCGAAGTAAACCACTTACAGATAAAGGGGTTTGGTCCATCTATAATTCTATGAGTCATTCCATAGGTGTTGCTAATTTATCTCCGCAGCTATTAAAGAACACGCACACAAGAGATTTGTATGAACGTGGCTATTCCGTTGCGTTTATATCCGAAATTACAGGACAATCCCTGCAATACATTAAAAAAATATCAAGCACTCAAAATCATAAAAATTGGAGATAGGGTCTATGTTAACTCAAATTATTCCCTCATTTGTCATACTAACTGCATATCTCGTTATGCTTATCATGGCTGTCATTTTTTATCGACGATGGAAAACATCTGAGTATGGATTCTTGGCAATTACATTAGCTGCCAACGTTCTGGTATTCAGTTCGTATGGGTTGTTTCTACTCAGCCAGGAAGAGCCTTCAGTACGATCATTTACAACAATTTTAGGGACAACCAGTATTATGACCATCGCTGGGTTATATCGATTTTTCAAACCCAAAAAACATAAAGAATTCCTGTTCATTCTTATTGGTACAGGTTTGCTTTTTCTCTTAGGCTTGATTTCTACTTTCGTGAACGGATTATCGATTTTTGTTATGCTGCTCGATATCGTGGCATGCGGTGCATTTATTTACTGGATGACTCGTGAGCTGCCTAAGCGTAAATTGTTCATTGCTGCAGTAGGTACAGCTGGCTTTTCCTATCTTATGAATGTTCTGTTCATTGCGGCTAACACCTACTTCTTTCATCATCTGTTTCTTTTAGGACAATTTCTATTCTGTTTAATTGCCATACTTATCTTCTTTGATCGAATTGTTGACATGGTTTATGCCGTCAGCTACAAATCCGTGACAGACGGATTAACTGGCCTATACTACAAATCGTTTTTTGTGAAGAAGGTCGATGAGGCTGTACAAGGTAAACAGCCGGCTACTGTTATATTCTCTGATATCGATAATTTCAAACAAGTGAATGATACTCAGGGGCATCTTGTTGGGGACCAGATTCTTAAGTTAGTGGGTCAAATTATGAAAGAAGTATGCCAGGAGATCGGGATTGCTGGAAGATATGGGGGAGAAGAGATTGTTGGTTTAATCACCGATTCAAAAGCTGATCCCTCCGTTATTGCCGAACGTTTTAGATCACGTGTGGAACAAGAGTCAGGCGCTATTTATCCGGTAACCGTTAGTGTTGGTTACAGCAGTCGAACGAATCATATCGAATCCGGAGAACAATTAATTCACCAGGCAGATGACGCTCTATATCTCGCCAAAACCTCTGGGAAAAACAAGGTCGTGAATTATGCAGACGATCGTTCCGAACATCAAGATCAGTTCGCAAGTGTACCACTTCAGGAGTTGATCGTAGAAGCTGAAACAGCACATTCATTCTCCGGAGAATCAGAAGTCGAACCGAAACCTATATTTGAGCAGGCCCCTGCAGAAGCCGATGAAGAGGATGTTGCGCTAAGGGAGCTCGAGCAGGAAGGTTTCACGGAAACAGTTCAGGAAATTGAAGAAACGAAACATGATGGCGATTTTCCAGGATCTGATCTGTTTAATAAGCCGGCACTCGTAGAGGTACCTAAAAAAACATTTAAAAATCCGTTTAGGAAAGATGAATAATATCGAACGGAATTTTTCTACACCTTACATTTTGTCTACCAGATCGCTTTGTTGAAGGAGAGGTAAATATGAGGGTCATACTGGCAGAAAAACCGGATATGGGACGTAATATTGCAGAGGCGCTTGGTATTGCTAGTAAAGACAGACACTACATTACTTTGAAATCAGGGGACGTCGTTACCTGGGCTATTGGCCATCTCATCCAACAGAAACAGCCGCATTCGTATCCACAATATAAAGAATGGAAATTGGAGAATTTGCCGTTTGTTCCATATCCGGTTGAAATGGAAGTGGATCCGACCAAAAAAGATCAGCTGGCCGTGATTAAACGTCTTCTTTCTGAGAGTGATACCTGTGTAATTGCAACGGATCCTGGCAGGGAGGGTGAGCATATCGCCCGAACGATCTTGGAGTATGTTGACTATCGAGGTAAATTGCTTCGATTGTGGGTGCATGACTTGACGCCAGAAACGATCCGTACCGGTTTTCAGCAGCTTCGGCCGGCGCAGGAGTACGATGCGCTTGCCGCGGCGGCCAAAGTCCGTGACGCTGCTGATTTCTGGATGGGGATTACAGCAACACGATTGTTTTCCATTATGGCAAAAGAAGTGGCGAAGGAAAGCGTCACCCTGTCAGCAGGTCGGGTTCAAACACCAACGCTGCGTTTGGTTTACGATCAGGAAATGGACATCGAGCAATTCGAACCCAAGACCTTTTATACCTTGAAGGCCAGGTTTAGCGTACCGAATGGACAATATGATGGTCAGTGGTTCACTGAAGGTCCAGAAGGTACTACCAGTCGTTTTGATTCGAAGGCTGCTGCCGAGCAGATTATGAGCAAGATTCGCGGACAAATGGGGCAGATCACTCTTTACTCATCGAAAGAGGTTAAACGCGCTGCGCCTATGCTTTTTGATGGAACGGCCCTTCGTGCGGCAGCGCGTAAGGAGCTTGGATTTGGTATCAGGAAAACAACCGATTTACTTCAAAAGGTGTATGACAAGAAGTATTGTACATATCCGCGTACCAGTAGCCGGCATCTTTCCGAAAATGCGGCAGATCAGCTGGCTGATCGTTTACATGAGCTTCGCGAGAAGAGCAAATATCAAGATTTGTTTCCTGGTCATATCCAATCACTAAAAGGACAAAGGCGATTTGTCGATAATAGCAAAGCAAACGAACATCATGCGGTCGTTCCGACTGGTCGTAATCCAGAGGATTTCAAGCATGATGATACATATCAGTTAACAACGGATGAAGAGAAATTGTATGAGCTCATTTTGCGGCACACCTTAGCCGCGTTTCATCCTGAAGGTATCGATCAAGAAACCGAAGTGGTTACGCAAGTCCAGGGCGAGCTTTTTCAATCCAAGTCGGTTAGTGTTATTGCTCCAGGTTGGAGGCAAATCTATAAGCCGCAAGAAGAGGATCCGGATGAGCCTGATGGTAAGCAACCTGCTATTCCTTTGGTTACGGAAGGACAAACATCGAAGGTGGTTCAAACTGACCTGAATACAGGTAAAACAACGAAACCTAAACGATTTTCGGACACCGATCTGGAGAATCTGATGAAGTATGCCGGCCGTGCGATTGATGAGGAGAAAGCTGCAGATGCTGTGCTTCAGCAGTTGAAAGAAAAAGGGATTGGCACGCCGGCGACTCGAGTTCAAATTATCGAAAAGCTGATTAAAGACGAATACATCGAGTCGAAAAAGAACTTGATCTATTTAACGGATAAGGGCCGTAATTTCATGGGTATGGTCTACGAACAGCCCCTTGCATCGATCGAACTTACTGGAGAATTTGAACACAAATTGGAAGAGGTCGCTGCAGGAGCTCGTGATGCTGGGGAACTTATGCATGAGTTCAAACAGTTTGCTTTTGAGATTCTGAATTACAAAGACCGGCTTCAGCTCATCATGGAGCAAAGGCTTTCGGGAAAGCCCTTATTTGATAATGTAAATGAGATTGGCATTTGCCCGAGTTGTGGGAAGCCTGTTATTGAGCAGGTAAAGAGCTACAGCTGCACCGGTTGGAAAGATGGCTGCACGTTTAGTATCTGGAAGAGTTTCCGAAAGGTTGATCTCAAGCTAAAACAGGTGAAGGATCTGTTAGCTGGTAAGGAAGTAATGATATCCAACATTCCGGCAGCAGAAGGGAAAAGGTCATACGATATGTTGCTTAAATTAAAGGATGGCAAAATCGACGGAAGGTTCCCGGATGCTGAGGATCGATCGTTGGGCAGTTGTCCGATCTGTAGTAAGCCTGTTGTAGAGCATGAAAAAACATACAGCTGCAGCGGAAGAAGTGCCGGGTGTTCATTCGTGGTGTACAAGGAGTTTCGAAAGATTCAGCTGCCGGCAAAGAATATTCGATCGGTTCTCTCCGGTAAAGAGGTGTTGCTGAAAGAGCTACCTAAAGCTAATGGAGAAGGGACGTATGATCTTTTCGTCTTTTTAAAGAATGGAAAACTAGAATCGCGATTCCCGACTGCTGCTGATTCAGCTGTAGGGGTATGCCCGTTATGTAAGCATCCGGTTGTTGAAACGGAGTATGCTTACGGGTGTAGCCAGTGGAAAACCGGATGCAAGTTCAAATTATCCAAGGAATTTTTGGGGCAACGGATACCAGTTGCTCAAATCAAAAAATTACTGAAGGTCGGCAGGACCGATAAAATTGACGGCTTCACCGGGAAGAATGGGGCATTTGCTACGGCTCTTGGGTATGACCCAGAAAAGAACCGTTATAGCTTTATGAAATAGAAAATCATCATTGGATATGGAAGGGAAATGGACAGATGAGACATTCAGTTTTAGTAATAAGTGTTTTGCTTACGGTTTTATTGACACTGACTGGTTGTAACCAGAATGAAGAGCCGGTTAAGAAGGAGGTTCCCTACGAGGATATCTTGAGGGATTTTAGATGGAACATTCGGGGGCATGAGTATATCAAAAGAATCGATGACAAAATTCTCGCAACAGTTATTTTGACCGATCGTTTTTTTAATCAAGATTTGGATCGCCAGTACAAAGAGATGCGAGAGATTTATAAAGTGTATCAACAGTCCACTCTTACGTTACGAGGTGATGAAGATGCCGGTAGACTGGAATTTCAGAAAGAAGGAGATTCATCCGCCCGTTACTATATCAGCGATACGACCTTTGATTTACTTGAGTATGATAGACACATTGACATTGCTTCGATAGAAGACGGGAGAACGGATTTAAATGATTTGGGTCCTTTGGAGAGCAATTTGGATAAGCAAGTATACGATTATATGATGAAAGAGTTTGAGGAATACGGAATATTCTATGATCCTGAATTCCATGATGAAAGGGTGCTTGAAAAGGCCAGTCAGCGATTTGATTTACCGGTGGAAATCATAGACGAGATGTTTATCAGATACGCTATGTCCTTGTATTGATTCAAGTGTTTTCTAAATGGAGGGGTTTATATGGATATCGAAAGTTTTAAAAGATTGTGGAATGATCAGAATGCTTTAATGGTTATCGATTCTTCCAGTTTGTTAGATGGTTATCGGTTTTCTTCAACGACCAACCAATACATCCATGATATTTTACAAATAGAACATGAGTCTATATTTTTGCCAGCTCAGGTTTGCAAGGAGTTTGAAGCAGGTAAAGAAAAAGTGAAATCTGAATCTCTGTCGAGGTATAAAAATGCTGATAAAGAGCTTACTCAGATGATTAAGGGATTCAAAACTGATCTATCGAGCAAGTTGGCTACCTATGAAAAATCAGATTTCCCTTCAATAAAACTCCTGAAAGAAACTCTGTTTAACAAGATTGATGGCATGAGGGATGACATTAAAAATTATGAAACACGTATCCGATCGGAAGTTCAGAACAATCAAGAAATGCTAGATAAAGATTTGCCTGCACAGCTCATTTCTTTACTACAACAGAAAGGTAATATTGGTCTACCTCTGAGTATTAATGAGACAATAGCAATTTATGAGGAAGGTCAGCTGCGTTTTAAATATAAAATACCACCTGGATATGAGGATATGGGAAAGAGTAAGAATGGTGATTTTAAACATCAACAGTATGGTGATTTATTGATATGGAAAGAGATCCTTCAAAGAGCCGCAGAGTGTCAACGGCCGTTCATTTTTGTAACTAGCGATGTGAAGGAAGATTGGTGGGAGTTGCATCCAAAAAGTAAAAGACCCATTCAAGCTAGAATGGAATTGATCCAAGAATTTTCCGAAGTGAGTTCTAAAGGTATCACGTTTTTGAGCCTTACTGAAGCAGTAAATCACTTGGCCATTCTTAATGGTGTACACAGTTTACAAGCCGAAGTTGAAATGAAGACAGAGAATATTCTACATGAACTAATTACACCAGTGATTGTGAATGATAATTTATTTAATAAAGATGGCATATTAACCGACTATTTAGAAAATACATCTGCTTTACCTGATAAGATTTATATGAATGCTGACAAAGCAGAAGTGTTGAAATATTCTAACATCTATTTGCATGGCCCATCAGCAAGTGTTATAGAGGAAAACGTTGAAATCGAGTCAGCTTTTGAGCTTGAAGTGGAGGCCAGCTTGTCGGAGTATTATGGAACTGAAATAGTTATTGATTTCGATGTTACTATTCGTTTACTTGGTTCGTTAAAAGTCTCATTTGAACTTGATTTTGATAGATCCGATGGAGATCCGTTGTATAAAGAGGAGACATTACACATTGAGGTTACTGGGTACTTTGAAATTCTATTCATTCGTTTGAATAATGTGGATGAGGACTCGTTTTATGACGAATATAGAGAAAGTCTTCTTGAGTTGAACTAAAGACTAAATCAGTTTTGGATCCCCCAGCTCGTTCAGTCAGGAAGGGCAAGCGACTTACCGGGTCTAAGGCACAAGTGCCTAAGACCCGATAGATTCCATTGCCCTTCTTATCTTCCTTTGCGTTCCGATGAGAAGAACAGTGAGCAACAGTGTGGTATTAGAATGACAGTATCCCTGAAGGAGGAACATGTACTTGTTTAATAAAAGAAACGATATTCATCGCAAGATGATTGAATTAAAGAAAGAAAACCTCGCGCTGAAGGTTGAAAATGAAAGTCTAAAAAAAGATAGCTCCCCATACGAAACCAAGACCCTATTAAATATCTTCCATAACTTCTCGGATATCGACATTGAATTTTTGCCCTTTATGTTGAAACGGGATGGCGTCAAAAAAATCGAGATTCAAGCCGTTATGGAGCTGCTTAAAGTAAAGATGGGAGTTCGGTATGCTGTCAGAATTATCGGCTTCACCCAGGACAACGAGACTAAAGAATATGCTTCTATTACCGTTCAGGAAACAGGGGACGGATGTATCTATAACCCGTTTGCGTGTCAACGAAGGTCCAATATCTTTGACCTTACCCAAAATATAGCCAACTATACTTGTGCTGAAGTAGAACGAGTCTGTCAGAGAAGGCGGCTTACCCTGGAGATATCTCAAATCGATATCAAACTGGACGATCTCCTCTATTACGATCCAGCCGTTAACCGAGTAATCTAACCTCATCTGATTCATTTTCAATATTCATATCATGCTCAGTAAAAAAGGGTCCGGCAGTCGCCGGGCTCTTTTTTATGGCTTCATTCGGCTGCAGCTGAGCCTTCATCTTTTTCATGAATGTTCTTTCTGAGCAATTTTAAGACCGTCAGATCTAAGACCATTCATGAAAGAAATGAAGCTTGAAGGGCTTGAAAGTGCTGTGGGTAAGGGCTTCGAAGTGATTTTGTGGGTAGCTCGAAGAGGATAAGGGCGACGGGTGTTGATCCCTGAAGCCTACTGTGCGAGCATCCGCAGCTCATTCTGTTTCCAACCGCAGTCCATCCGTAGGCATGTCGTATCCGTCATCATAGCCAATCATTCAGAACCCTTCCAGGCAAAGGTGAGAAAACTTTTTGGAATGTCGCCAAAAACTTTTCTCATCCCTACGGGCAGACCTTTGCCTTACTGGAACCTGCATGATTTACCGGGCTATGACGGATACGACATACGGATGTACTGCTCTTTTGAAAACTACATACGCAAGCTACAGCAAGCATCGCAAGACGGTTCATGTCTCAACCCCCTAAACCATTCCGCTCATTGCCGCTCGGGCTAGACAGGAAAACGAAGCCGGATAAGGGGTTTAACCATAAATATCCATTCAACTTAAAGGAGATGTTCGAATATGTCCCAAACGCAAAAAGCAATCGCACTTTCCAAAATCCAGCGTCATCAGGCTCTACGTAATCTTACGGTTTACGGAACCCTGAAACTCAAATAAATTGCGGGGCGATAAAGCCCCTATTTTATACAACAATACACCATGTTAAAGGAGAGATTTTCGATATGACGACAAACAAAAAATCCAAGGTTCAAGAACTTTTCAGCCAACTAAAGAATGGTGTGAGTCAAGTTTACACTTCTGATAAATGGAAAGAAATTCTCGTTTTTCAATCTAAATTCCACCGTTATTCCTTCAAAAACATGATGTTGATTTACTTTCAATGTCCGCATGCAAGCCGAGTTGCAGGGTTTGAAGATTGGAAGAAGTTTAAACGTTATGTAAAACGAGGGGAAAGGGGGCTGGCGATCCTTGCGCCGAACATTAAGAAAAAAATTGATGATGAAACGGGGGAAGAAAGCCGTGTGCTAACCGGATTTCGCCATTGTTACGTGTTCGATGTTTCGCAGACGGACGGGGAGCCGTTGCCGGAACTTTGTTCCGAGTTAAAAGGGGATTCGAAATCCATGCGTGAGTTTTACGCGGCGGCTAAAACTATTTGTCCGTTTCCAGTCAATGAAGAACGTATCGAAGGTGGGGCAAAAGGATATTTTAATCACTTGACTCAATCCATTGGGATTAAGGACAACATGGCCTATAAGCACAAAGCCAAGACCCTTATCCATGAACTGGCCCATGGTATGCTTCATGGCTATGAAAATCCACGTAGAGACGAATTGACGCGTAATGATCGAGAGATCGAGGCCGAGGGAACAGCGTTTGTTGTGTTGAATTATTTCGGCTTTGATACTAGTGACTACAGTTTTCCATATGTAGCACATTGGAACCCGGAAAACAGTTTGGACGCCATCCAGAAAGCCGGAGATATTATCCAGAAGGCTTCCCAAGAAATCATAGAAATGATCGAAACCCAATTAAATCAAGAAGCAGCCTAAGACCTAAAAATATGCCCCGGCCAGTGGCCGGGGGACTTTAAAGGAGATCTCAGAAAATGAAAAAAACACACGCAACCGTTAATATATCTGGTCAATCCATGGAAGATATTTTGTTGGCTTTAGATCAAGTTCATGCAAAGGTAACCGGTGGTTATTTATGCGGGAGTGATCGAAATGAATCGGGCTCCTATTTATTCGAAATCTATGAAGATGATCTTTTAGTATAAAAAATCTTTTACTATACGGAGGTAGTATTCATGAAATTATCCGCTGAAGAATCCAACATATTAATGCTTGCTTTGCAAGTGCTCAAAAGAGACCTGCAATCGAATAACCCTAATGACCAGGAGGCCAACAAAAATAAACTTCAAATCGTTCACGAATTGCGTAGTCGGTTGCTTTTCGATACCGGTTCGACAATGGATTCGACCGTTATCGCTAATGCCCTTGGAGCCTTGCGGAGTAACCCGGCATAATTGCCGGGTTTTTGTATCGACTGAATTTTAAAGTGCATGGTTGCTCCGCCGCCGCGGCGGAGCTTCTGAATTGATGGTGGCCGGCCGTGAACGACCGACCGAACGAAGCGATTTCCCATGATGCCTAAAACCTTCATAAAATCTTGTAAAGCAAGGCTGAAACTTAGAATCGCCATCTCATGTCTTTGTGAATCTCATTGTCCCGTAGCTTAACCTGCCTCTTCCTGTATAGTACTCTCCATCAAGTTCCTTTTTGTTGGTTGAAAGAGTTAACCGGGTGAAACCGCGATGTATTTGCATGGTACTAACCGTATCGTAATTGGGTTCATTTTGATATTCATAGCTTATTACTATACCTTCTGCATTGGTTGTAATGATCGAAGAAGTCATGCTTTTAGATCGGGAAGTGCCGTTCCTAAACACAATACACATTTTCGTCCAGGTTTGCTTAATCTCAATCGTTGCAACTTTTTGCGTAGTATGTCCATCGTAAGAACTGAGGAAATGACCTTTCCATAAACCGTTTAAATTCGGAGTTTGTATGATACCGACTTTTGCAAGCCATTTCCAAAAGAGGGTATCGAACAGTTTGTAGTATATGCCGTAAAAACCCATAACTGCAGGTGCATCGAACCACCAAGGTACGGATAGCCCAATCCAATTTAGAAATTTAGGCAGAATCCAAGCTGATAGAATACTAGCCGCAGCTAAATAAAAAGGAATATTGACTCTTTCATTAGAATCCGTTGAATATGCATGCATGATTTATTTTCCCCAGTCATTCCAAAGTTTTATCATCGAACGTAAAAATGCACCCGCATCTTCAATGTTCCATTGCTCTGGAGTTGATCCAAATAGCATCGTTTGCTCATTCTGACAAACGAATTTTTGGAAATCCGCTTGATGTAGCCAATTTAAAATCTCGAACATGGACGGGTTATACGTACTTCTAAAACTGGTATTGGATACATTGTAGAGTAAACCTTCGATAAAATAACCAGGTGCTTGGGACTTATCGAATAATCCTCTTTCATCCATATAGGTACGAGCATTTTTGAAAATTCGAATCAATGGCTTGTACATTTGATTTGTCTTTTGGTTTTTAGAAACTCCGTTGTCATAATGGACTTTTGGATAATTGGCGACAAAGCGGTTTTCTTTTGAAGTCCAAAAACACATGCCTTCTATATAGTCAGTTCTGTTACCTGTATATCGTATATAGCGGCGATATTGTGCCGATGGAACCACGTCGGCGGGTAATCGTCCGTTATTGGGGAGGATTTTTATCGATTTGTTACCAACCTCTACATAGGATTTACCAAAATAATTTTCTAGGATTTTGATGAGGTCCGATTTGAAATCTTTCCAGGAATAGGTTGCAGCGATGAAATTCGACTCGTAGTTTTGTTTTTCAATTGCATTCAGGTTACTGATGTCTTTGTAAAATACGCTGTTAAGCTGGACTACAATATCGACATCAGAGTCTCCTCGAATATTCGTGGAATTTTTATAAGATCCTTGGAGATATATTTCGACTGCCTTATCTTTTAAAACAGGGCTGTTTTCAATTACTTCTCTGATTTTTTCGTGGGTTAACTTTGAAGTCTTTATTGCCCCTTGATGTGCCCAGGTTTCAAGTTGACTTTCAGGGATAGGCACTTCTCATACCTCCAATATAAGCGAATGAATGTTCTCGTAAATATTCTACAACAATTGGTTGATCCTGTAAATTAACATATAATCGATAGTTTACTTTGCATGAAACCCCACTTCTCCTCAGGATCTTTTTTCTTGCCATCAACTCCCGGTATGAGTTCATAACCCTGTGTGATACCCTTTAATAGGGTGATGATGTATGATTGATCCAATGTTGTTAGCGGATCTAAAGGAGCCCTTTGAGTCCGATGATCATATTGCAGAGTTAAAGCTAGACGGGATACGAGCTCTCCTGGAAGTAGATCATGACCGGGTAAGGCTTTATACTCGCCATCAAAACGATATTACCTTTAATTTTGAAGAGATTACAAAGGCAGCTACATCCGCTGTTTCTTCAGGGACGACATTGGATGGTGAGCTGGTTGTTTGTGATATAGAAACGGGTAAACCTGACTTTGAGGCCATGATGAGCCGATTCCAATCTAGGCCGAAATTAGGGAGAACACCGGGGCTGGCTTTCGTTGCTTTCGACATTATTAGACATCAGGGGAATGATTTGCGTTCTCTCGATCTGATGAGCCGCAAAGCCATTTTGGAAGAAGCCTTAATAGAGAATGAAGTCATCAAACGGATTCGCTTTATGGAACATAGTTTTATTCCTTTGTTTAATTTATGCAAAGGGCAGGGGCTTGAAGGGATTGTTATTAAAAAGCGTAACAGTCGATATTATTACGGGCAGCGACCTAAAGATTTGTGGCAACGTGTCGTAGTTTATCAGCGTGAAGTTTGCGTTGTGATGGGATATTCGAAAAGGGAGTTAGCCTGGCTGTTGGGAATTGAACGAGATGGTAAGCTGATACCTGCTGGAATGGTGAAGTATGGATTGACACCAGCTAAGAGAAAAAAGGTATTTCCAATATTGGCTAATTCCAAGCTGAGGGAAACCAGCCATTTTGTATATGTTGATCCTCTTATACGAGTGGGTGTTCGATTTCGTCATTGGACAAAGGATGGAAAAATGAGATTAGCTGTACTCGAAGAGGTATTATAATATATTTAGCCGGCACTTTGTGTCGGCTTATTTGTTGTATACATACGATTACCCTTAAACTACCAATAAGCAGCATGAATTGTATAACTCAAATTCTATTTATATACATCGACAAAATATCATTTTGATTTAATGACGTTAATATTTTATGTTGTGAGTATAAACTATCTAGTATTTGTATATATTTAATAGCATGGCACGAGTTATTTCGTAGTTATTAGATAAATATAATGAGGAGGAAAAAGCGTGACATTTTACAAGAATTTCGCAGACGTGAACGAGGCGGACTTGCGAGTATTGAAAGATAGCGGAGAAATTGAGGGGCTGCAGCTTGAATTTAAGAGGGAGCTTCCTCACCTTACAAGCCTGGTAGAGGAAGTAGTCTCGTTTGCCAACACCAGAGGTGGGGATCTCTTTATCGGCATTAGCGAAAACAAAGAAGGAACCATTGAGCTGGAAGGATTAGAAGAGAATCCAGATAACCTGATTCTACGCATTAAACAATCCATTGAAGCGAAGACAGACCCAAGACTAATTAATGTATTATATCAACCTATTCCTTTGACTAATGGGAATAATGTTATTCATGTTCGTGTGCCTCGCAGCTGGAATGCTCCACACATGGTAAAGGACAATTCTAAATTTTTGATACGAACTGGCTCGGCAAAAATTGCTGCCGGAACTTCTGAAATCAGAAGTATGATGGACCAACGAGGGCATTTCCTTGAAAGATATGAACGCTTCCGCGCTAAGCGAGCTGAAAAGTCACTACACGTTTATCATCAGATGCCTCCTTTTATCATGCTTCATTATGTCCCAGTCTCTGCATTTGACATCACGTCTAATTATCCTGTCGTAGACAATTACCGGTCTCTAGTTCCATTTGTACTTGGTCGGTCAGGGGCAAATCCGAGGATTCACGCTGATGGTGTATTTTATCAGGAGTCCGAGGGGGAATCTTTTAGAGGACATACTCAAATTTTTCGAAATGGCATTATTGAACAGGTTTCTAATTATCAATTTTCTATTGAATCATCGGCGGAAGAACCTAATGGACGTCCGATTTTTTATGTTATTGAGTTTAAAAGAGCCTTGATAGAATCATTAGAGTGGCAAATTAAAAACTATGCTGGGCTTGGCATGCGCGACCCTTTTTATATTTTTGTCAGTATGGTTGGGGGGATGGGGGTTTGCGGGACAAGGCGAGTGATGTTTGGACGTCCCCAAGCAATCGATGAAGACTTTTTGATTTTGCCAGAGGTATTAATTGAAACTATGGATAAAGAAACTATTGAGCAAACAGCAGCTACAATTTGCACTTATTTTTGGAATGCGTTTGGTTATCCTAAACAGCCTGATAATCTAATCTGATTTTAAAACATATACCTTAAGAATACACCGGCACGAAACCCCACCACCCATAAAGCCCAAGCGACCAGCGGAAGAACACCGCTGTTCCATTGGGCTTTTTGCATTGCAAGCAATGCAACCTGGGTACCCGGTGGCGTGAAAAACCGTTGGGGTTAATTCATGAAGAAGAGTGCAGTTTGATTCGCAGGTTAGTTTTCCAGCAGACGCTCATGGCTCCTTGCGTTTTCTTCAGGCACATCCGGGACGTGCGTCGTATCCGTTGATCATAGCAAACCACGCAGCCATCCTCCGAGCAAGGGTGGCTTTTCTCATTCGAGAACGCCATCCCTGCGGGCAG
The DNA here is from genome assembly GCF_050279985.1 of Paenibacillus sp. NPDC093718. NCBI lineage: Bacteria > Bacillati > Bacillota > Bacilli > Caryophanales > Paenibacillaceae > Paenibacillus > Paenibacillus sp. NPDC093718. Next base: position 14,308 of record NZ_JBNNUS010000016.1, on the reverse strand, counting down.
ACCCTTGCACTCCGGAAGTCTGCGCGGTAAGGGCGCTATGACGGCTACGACACACGGATGTTTGCTCTTTGAAAACTACATACGCCAACGCTTAACCGGCAGATGGAAAACTGCTCATCAAACCAACATCAAAAGAACGCTCATCGCCGCTTGGCTAGACCGGCAACCGAAGCCGGATGTTAAGGCTGAATCACCATCAAACAAATATTTTGGATTTGAAAGGGTTGAGAGTCTTGAAAAAAGTTGATATGGTTCGTCATTTAAACCGCGCACACACATTGTTCGAAAAGGGTGAATTTCATCTGAATAGCCATCCTGTTTGGATCGTGTTTCAGTATCCGAATCAATTTGACGAGGAATGGAATCTAATGATGGAACAATTGAAGTCGGATGAGGAATTGGCTTCGATCGCGGCAAAGTATCGGATTGATCAAATACAAACGAATGCTAGCATTTTTATATGCATGTGGAATGAGGATAAGAAGCAGGCGCTTTCGATGGAGTCTCCTGAAACGAATACGGATCGTTTTCTCTGTACGAATGATATTGGGGAACTGTTGGATATTTTTATTCCTGGTGACGAAGGTGTGTTCGAAACGATTATTGATCATTTGGAGACCCGTCATGAGTGGTGGGAACTAGAAGAGTTCGATGCAGGAAATGATGAGATCTCAAACCGAAAGGAAATGATGCTATGAGTAAATTGCCGAATGGAACTGGTATTTTTAATTGCCCTATATGTGGAGACATAGCTAACCCGGATCGACTCTTGCAGATCGTTGAAGTCGAGTTTGATTCTGAGTTGCACGAACTTCCAGATGGATACGAAGCGACAATGTTTCAATGTGTAGGCTGTCATAAAGAGTTTTCCCTGGCCGGAAATTTCATGATCCATGCTGTATATAATGCTCCTGTTCCTTTAGATTTAAGTGAAATTGCGGCTGAGTTAGAAGCAACATCATTTCGAAGTGTGATCCAACTCCCTTTTTTGACGGATCAGAACTATGTGTACTTTCAAGGTTACGAGGATGGAACCGATATACCCGTTCAGATCCGTATCAACAAGAACACGTTCTTTGTCTATACCAGGTCACATACGGAAGACGGCTATTATGAACACAATGACCTGGAATATCGCCCGAATGTGGAAGACCACCGCAAGCTGATGAAATCGATCGCAGATGAACTTAAAGCCTTTTTGCTTGAGCGGAATATGTGGCATGGCGTTACGATCTTCTTCAACGGAAAAGCATTCAGCGAGGATGAGGTGCTGGATAATGTGAACCCAACAGGTCCATTCGTTAACTGTAATCCAGAAACATTGACGGTTAGCTTCTACGAAAACCAACTATATGAAGCGTTCAGTAATGGGGATTTGGAAATACATGAGGCATTAAAAATGATGTTCTCTAAATATGGCTACTACTATGAATTGCGCCATAAGGAATACTTTTCGATTTATCCGTTTCTGCCAATATAAGAAAAGGTTGCGGCCAATAGGCGATGCCTGTAAATGATAACAAACTTCGAAGGGATGCGGTATTGGATGCAATTGACTTTGGATTTGTTTCAGGATGAATTATTTATTGTAAATTCTGATCTTGATAATCTGTTGATTACTGAAATGACTCTTACTGAATTCATGATGAACTCTAAATGGGAGGCCTTCCTGGATACAGAGGCTACAGGAGAAGGTAAGGGGAACTATTATATGAAGCAGCCGGATGGATCCAAGTATAGGGGGGGCTGGATCGGGAAGTATCGATCTGCTGAGCAAGCAAAAAAGGAATTTCATTACCGTCAGTTATACTGGGCATTGCATGGGAATGGTTATTTCCTAGAAAAAGCACTAGCAAGCTATCCTAAACTTCATCAAGCCTATAAAGAAATTCAGGCTTATCGGAAGAGTGTTTTTGTAAGTGAAGGGGATTATGTCCGGGTATGCTTAAATGGAGAGAATAGGTTCTTTCACATTCATGATTGTCCGATGTTTTCCCGGGTATCCATGAGGGCATTTGTCAAAGGGCATGGGTTAGCAGAGCTAAATGGTAATATGGATCAGACATTTAATCCAATCGAAATTGCGTGTATTGCCATCGAGCAGGTAATGGAAGATAGAATCGGAAGCCGTTATCGACCTTCCGACGTTTATCCAGGGTTTAGCGAATTGGAGAATCTGACGGGGATGAAGATTAGATTCCGTATACCACAACATTTTAACGAAACAAATGAACCTCAAGATTACAAGGTGTTAGAAGGCGTGTCACGCTTTAATGGGTGGAGTTATGGTCTGAGGGTTCATGTCGAAGGTGAACTTCAAGACGAAGACGAAGTGTACATTGTCTTCCCTTCCCAAATACTTCTTAACGAATGTTCAAATCTCAGCTAGACTCTGTTGCTAAATGTCTGAAGATAGCTGTTACAGATCAAAATAAAAGAGGCCCTGATGCCAGGGCCACTTAGAGGGAAAGTCAAAGGTGTAATCTTATCTTTTCCTAAATGAGTATGATTTAATACATATCCACGCCATTGACTGAAACGAGTCGATGGCTTTTTTGTGCGCAAATGTTGCCCTGCCTGCGGGGCAGGGCTTCGGATTAAATGGTGGTTATCACGGACCTCGAAATGCCCAATTCCGCATTCCAATGTCCGTGATAACCGGCGAAGAATAATCCCCGATGCAAAACCTTCTCGAAAGACAAAAACCTTCAGGTAATCCACCCATCCATTTTAACTCGTTAAAATGCATTGGATGCGGACCTCTCCCGTTAACGGGAGAAGTCCAAACCCAAGTAAGCAGATTCGAAGAAGCACCCCCGGCTTTGATTCGCAAGTGTCCTCCAGCAGCTGCTTAAGGCTCCTTGCGTTTTCTTCAGGCACATCCGCGACATGTGTCGTATCCGTTGATCATAGCAAACCACGCAGCCATCCTCCGAGCAAGGGTGGCTTTTCTCATTCGAGAACGCCATCCCTGCGGGCAGACCCTTGCACTCCAGAAGCCTGCGCGGTAAGGGCGCTATGACGGCTACGACACACGGATGTTTGCTCTTTGAAAACTACATACGCCAACGCTTAACCGGCAGATGGAAACTGCTCATCAAACCAAAATCAAAAGAACGCTCATCGCCGCTTGGCTAGACCGGCAAACGAAGCCGGATGTTAAGGGTGAATCACCATGAAAGATCCCGTTAGGATTTAGGGATCTTTCCGCCAAGTAAAAGACTTTTGCAAATGTTATGTAGGCAAGTGCAATTGAGACAACCACAAAAAATTATCTAGGAAGAAGGGAATTATAATGACAAAACAATATATTCTAAATCTCGAAACTTCTAAAATTGAATTGCATTTTTCTAAAGAAGAGTATCAATCTCTAACCACGGATGAAAAAAAGGCAATAAAAAAGGCATATATTTTTTCAGGTTCTCGTTCTGCTTGGGTGTCCCGTTCAACCAAAAATCATTATTCAGCTATCCGAGCAGCTAAACAACTAGGCTTTACAGATGGCGGTAAAACTGGAGAACGCTTGTCCTATGCTGAGGAAGTAGAAAGACAAGTAGAAAAAGCAGAAGCACGTATTGAGCGCTTCGAGAAGTATGCGGACAATGCAGAGACAAGAGCAAAGAACCTGCAAAAAGATATAAACAGTATGCACGGTGACATTTCATTTTTCACTCAACCGATTATTGCAGGACATGCAGAAAGTCAACGATTTGCACGTCAAAGAGAAAAAATGTTTGACCGTTATCATAGAGGATTTGAAGAGTACCGAAAGAGTGAATATTTCCGTGATCGAGCTGAAACAGCACAACAAACGGCAAGTATGGGTAAATTTAAGGACAGAACATATTTAAGTAACAGAATTGAAGAAAGTAATAAAAATATCCGTGAATACCAGCGTCGAATTGTACAAGCAGAAGAAACTCAGAACGAAACATACATGGAAACTCTACTAGAGAAAATGGAATATGAATTAGATAAACTTGCATTTCTCCATAATAAAATGGACGAGATCGGCGGCGTTCAATTTAATAAAGATAATCTAAAGGCAGGTTATCTCGTTAAAATTCGCGGCAGATGGGATATCGTTGTTAAAGCGAATCCAAAGACTGTGGAGGTTAAGCCTGATGTTGTTCCATATACACTCAAGTACGCTTATGGTGAAATTCAGGACATGAAAATTCCAGAGGGATGGATGGAAAAGAAAAAGGAAGTAATAGATAATCCGTTTGAGGTAGACGACATTGTAGTTCGTACAGCTATTGGCGGCAATACAATTATTAAAGCTTTCCAAGTTGTTAAAAAGAGTGTTAAAAGCGTGACAATCAAACAAATATTTATAGAAAACAATATTCCTCAGATTAATAACTTTAAGATAGGAGTACCAGAGAGGCGCGCAGTTAAACAAGATAGAAATAACAATTTTGTGGTAAATCATGATGATTGGTATCTATACAAATACAACAGCGCAGTATAACGGTCATCAATAAGTGATCTAAAAAAGCAGCAGTCGTATGGAGATTTCATGGACGAGTAATGGCCCTGGTAGCCAGGGCCGTATAGGTAGGGAAAGTCATAGTTGTATCCTTGTTTTTTCCCTAGTAAGTGATTATACATATCCACGCCATTGACTGAAACGAGTCGATGGTTTTTTTATGCGCAAATGTTGCCCTGCCTGCGTGGCAGGGCTTCGGATTAAATGGTGGTTATCACGGACCTCGAAATGCCCAATTCCGCATTCCAATGTCCGTGATAACCGGCGAAGAATAATCCCCGATGCAAAACCTTCTCGAAAGACAAAAACCTTCAGGTAATCCACCCATGCATTTTAACTCGTTAAAATTGCATTGGATGCAGACCTCTCCCGTTAACGGGAGAGTTCCAAACCCATGTAAGCAAATTCGAAGAAGCACCCCGGCTTTGATTCGCAAGTGTCCTCCAGCAGCCGCTCATGGCTCCTTACGTTTTCTTCAGGCACATCCGCGACATGTGTCGTATCCGTTGATCATAGCAAACCACGCAGCCATCCTTCATGCAAGGGTGGCTTTTCTCATTCGAGAACGCCATCCCTCCGGGCAGACCCTTGCACTCCGGAAGCCTGCGCGGTAAGGGCGCTATGACGGCTACGACACACGGATGTTTGCTCTTTGAAAACTACATACGCCAACGCTTAACCGGCAGATGGAAAACTGCTCATCAAACCAAAATCAAAAGAACGCTCATCGCCGCTTGGCTAGACCGGCAAACGAAGCCGGATGTTAAGGGGGCCGACAGGCCAAAAAACGAGGCTTAAGGAGGAACACAAATTGATCGTTATTAGAAGTTTTAAACAAATGAAATTAAATACTGCCTACCGTGTGTTCAATTCAGCTGGGGAATCCCGGGTTCTTGAGTATACGGGGTCTTACTTTTCGGGGGCAGACGATGAACAGCTGGTGCAGTTTCGAGAGCCGGGTTCGTCTTTGTTTGAAGAATGGTTTGAAGAAGATTTTCTACTTGCCATTAACGATGAGGATGCTCAAAAGGATTACGAGCGATTTTGTGAATCAGTGGCAGATGAAATGTTTCGAACTGAATCTTTGATGTTTGCCATTCAACATACCGAACAGGTGACAGAACACCCTTTCGTACAAACGCTCACACATGCCGGGAAGAGCTTCCGTGATTTCAAAGAAGATGTCCAATCCAAGCTGGTTCACGGAAATATTACCGAGTTGTTCTGATTCGACCGAGCTCATACGAACGACTGATAGGAGGGATTCATATGGAGATTCATGGACTTAATGATTCCTTTGGTGAATTAACCACTTTGATTTCTGTTCCGGAACGTGGGAAATACGGCAACGCAAACTATCGAGGTAATTATGCTGGTGATGTCCTTGGTAAGCTGGTCAGTTACTTAAAGAGAACGGGCATTCAGGCCCCTTACATTTATGACCCTATGGAAGGAGGGAAGACCAGTCGGGATGTTTGCACTGCCCTTGGTCTGCCTTATGTCGGTGACGACATCCACAACGGATTTGATGTTGTAAACGACGACTTCCATGATACTGGTTTTGATCTAACGGTTCTTCATTATCCTTACTGGAACATGATCGATTACGCGGCTGATCTTCCTAAGCACATGCAGAGCATGGACATGAGCAGGATGGATTGGAAAACGTTTATCGCAGCTGTAAGCCATGTGAATGTGAAGGCAGCTGCACACAGCAGATATGTGGCCGTTTTGGTAGGGGATATGGTGGTCAAAGGAAAGGGATATATCAAGAGCATTCAACGGGAGATGGCTTGGATCGGTGCACCGGTTCGCCATTTCACCAAAGTGCAGCACAACGCTATGAGTTACCGCTCTTCGTATAAAGGCAACTTTATTCCGGTGGTGACGGAGCACTTATTGCTCTTTAAAACGGACTACAAACCGGAAGGAGAGCTTTGGATTTTGGTCCCTGGTCAATACAAAAAGATTGATGCAGACAACTATGTAACATGGAAGAACGCTATAAAACATGTAACCAAGGGATTAGAAGTCATCACACCAGAGAAAGTCTTTGAACGCGTTAAGAAGCAATTCCCCTCAAAACTTCGAAAGACGAATACGCCGGAAGCAACGGTTCGTCGTACATTGCAGGAATTGGAATCTGAAGGGTTTTTGCGTAGAAAAGTTCGGGGTTTTTACGAAAGGGTTTCGTAAAATGACGTTTTGACCGTTCAAAGAAAGGTCGGCCAAATTCAGATAACAATTTGAAAGGATGATGTAACATGAAAATTCATGTTGTAGTGAAGATGTTCCAAGACGCTATTCAAGAAGTGACACCATTTGTAGGACCGAACGCCAAAGTGAATGCGATGAATGATTTTAAAGCCTGGACAGGGATCACATACTCTGAATTTCTTGAAAGGAAGCAACAAAAGGAAGATGACGATGTGATTCTTGGGGAAGATTGGGCCGGCAGCCAAATCTATTGTGAAGATGCGGTGACTGGTCCAGAAATGGACACGCTGGAAGTTTTATCAATGATTGCTGTGAGTACGGCTCATGTGACCCGGATGGCTATGGAGTTTTTAATTAACCAAGATGTGAAAATGCCACTTGTGATCTATGAGAAAAATCAATATGGATATTTCATTGTTGTTCCAGAAAGTGAAGAACTTGAATGCATGCAAGGCAAATTACCAGAAAGCTTATTTCATGTTCTTCACTACGCGTCAAACAAAAAAATAGACTGGCTCATGTTGGATTCTGATGGTCTTGAAATTCCTGGGTTGAAGACCTATGAGTGGTAGGGGAGGGCGCCGGGGCCCCTTCCCCGGACAAAACAAAACACAGGAGGACTTTACGATGAAGATAAAGCAATTCTATGGTTCCTTGGTTGGAAATCATTTTGAGGAAATGTCGATAAGGCTGTTGTGCTCGTTGATTGATCAACGGCTTGAAAATGGAATACCTAGCCTTAAGCTCCGCATGAGTTTACTTGAAGAGATCAAGCGGCTTAACGGGATGCCGAATCGTTGGGTGACCGAGCGTCAAAGAAACATCGAACAGAAAATTGTGAAAGACATTAGGGAGTACCCAGATGTTGAACCTCTTATTATCCATTGCACCTATTTCGATGGCCGACAGTTTTCTATTAATCTGAATGAAGAACTTATTCTATGGGATTCTGGCAATTTGATTAATAGTTGGACAAGTTTTTGCACAGCCTTATATCAACATGATATCTTAAGAATAATGTCCGCTGGTGAGCATCTGGAGATGAAAATAGCAGAACGCGAACAAATTCAAGCGATACCCGTACCGGTGATCTATCGAAAGGACATTGTAGAAAGTGACAATCCTGAGCTGTTGGATCTGATCTTTTCCGTTACTCCGAAGGAGATGGAGATCTTGCGTAAAAAACTTTGCAAAGAATGCGGTGAACGGGTTTATATCACGGGTGAACAGGTGCTCAACAAGGTGATTCAGATTAGTACTCACCCGATGGAATATCAATGTGTAAATTGTAAGACAGTGTTAAATACCTAAATGAGCTGCTATGGCCGGTGATATCCGGCCATAGCAATAAAATCAAAGGAGAGACTGGCTGTGTCCGATCAAGAAGAAAAGAATGGTATCATCTATTGCCCTAAATGTTTGGCGATATCGAAGCTGCAGGGTGAGGCGCAAATGTTTGAGTTCCAGAAGGATAAGGATCAACCTGATTTGTATAATGTTTCACTATATAAATGTCTTGATTGCGATGAAGAGTTCTCAATTAAAGTTGTGACTGATGAATCATTAGTTATTGGCTGATTTGACCGTTTTATATGGGTTTACATTGGTTTATACCATTTTACTTGGGTTTTCTTTATGATATACTGGAGGTAAGAGAATGGAGGGATGGATAATGTCCACAGTTCTGGCATTTCCCCAACCAAATGTTAAACCAAGAAATTCAGCCGCACTGAAAGCTGAAGACAACATCAAGAAAAAATACGATGTGTCTCTTCTGGAGTTTATCGGGCTTGAAGGTAACTCCGAAGAAACCGAAAAGAAAATTGAACGCGGATTGCAGAAACGTCAAATGGCGCTTGCAACTCGATTTTTAAATGAAGGTTAAGCCCCACTGTGAGTGGGGTTTTATTTTTGGGGGAGGGTTTAATCGATGAGTTTTGTTCGCGGTGAAGTTTACAATGGCAATATACCTGAGTTCAATTTTGTAGATGGCATTACTCCAGAGCCTGGATACGTCCTTAAAGGTCAGCATATGATGATCGTCATACATAATCATGATTCAAAAATCCATCATTCGCGCTCTGTTATGGTAATTCCGATAACATCAGCTAAAGCAGAGGTTCAGAAAGCGCAAAGGGAAGGCCGCGCAGTGCGATCAGCATATGTTGAAATCGAAAAGGCGGATCATCCATTCCTTGATCATGATAGTTTTGCCAGTACAGAGCAAATGATTGCTATCAATCGGGAGTGGCTGCTTCCAGATAAGGTCGGCACGATCACAGAAGAGAAAATGATGGAGATTGATTTCCAGATGATCCGGACCAATGGACTGCAACGTGCGGTACAAAATATTGCTGAAGCCTTCTATGAGGCAAAAATGGAAGCTCAAGAAGCTGCCCTCATGGCCGCAGCCGGCAGTGAGGAAGTTATTAAGAAACCAAAAAAATAGGACAAGCATTGGCAGCCTGACACCGGGCTGCTTTTTTTTATGAAAGCAACCGGCTCTAAGCAGTAAACTGCTAAGAGCAGGTAATCAAAGACCATTAAGATTAAATTGTTAAATTGTCCCATTCAATATAGGATTTAAACATAATCTTGATATAAACTTTGGATAGATAGTTAGGGTATTAAAGGGGGAGTTCGTTCGTGCCAAAACAGAGGGTTCAGGTTAGTAAAGATAAAGGGCAAACGTGGAAATTCCGCTGGATAGACCCGACCGTTCTTGATCCAGATAAGACCCTATTAGAACCTGGTGATTATATCATAACGCCGAAAGGAGAAATCCTCGTTCTAACAATCAAGAAAGGATTATTGCAAACCAAACGATTAGAATCTAGTACTTCTGCCACCTATCATTATATAGTTTCAGGCAAATCCTATTTTGAAGCTATTTCTCAAAGCGAGGCCGATTATTTATTGGTCCAGCAGCTGATTAAACAGGGAGAAATACTTCGTTCTTCGAATGGTGGCAGTGAGTAATAGGGTTAATTGACAAGTTGTTTCTCGAACTCATGATAACTGAGGTACAATGAATTATCCATATTTTGTAGATGAAGGTAGCGCGAGATGTGGAGGGTTATTGACCTACAAAGCAAAGGAGGCATTACATGGAATGGATTCGGATTGTGCGATATGCAAATGAGGGTTTTTCTCCGATGACATACAGCACGGGAGAGTACTTTTATAAAGGGGAGATTTTTGATTATAACGCTCAAAATAAAATTAATCTAGAAGATCCTTTACTAATCAAACCTAGTGAGTGGTCGGGGAATTATTGTTACTTTCATATGTTTGATATTAAGTCTGTTGAGGATCGTGGGATCTTAGGGCACCGAAAAGGCCATACGATCAATGTAGGGTATCTTCCTGGAGATTATTTAGTTTATGTGAGAGCTTTAAATGCCGATGACCAGCCTGCCATACATATAGATAGGCATACACAGAGCCTAGCAGATCAATTGATATTTGAATTCGATAAGACTCAAAGACTGGATAAATTCAACTGGGTGAAGATGAAGCTTTCTTTGGCGGTCCAAAGAAATCAGGAGCACCTTGAGAAGAATAAATATAAATTTGCTGATGAACGTTACACTGAGATGCTTCTTTTCCCTGAAGATATAGAGCATATAACTCAAGTAAGGCAGGTTCCATTCGGACACGCTATTCATAAGTTCCCATTAACCAAGACGGGATCATTTGAAGAAAAACAAGCTTTTGGAATAGATTGTTGATGAAAGTGAAATAAGGCTCCTCCTGGAGGCTCGCGAAGCTCTAACCAATATTGCCAGGCATGCTGAGGCAACCAATGTATCGGTGAAGACTGAAGATATGGAAGATAACTTTCTTATGAGTATTCAGGATAATGGTATCGGATTCGACCCGGATAGAGTCATCAAGAATGCGAGGCACTACAGAATTATTGGCATGAAGGAACGAGTTCGAATCATTGGTGGTCATCTGCTTACAAAGACAGCAGTGGAAGGATGAGTATCTGAAACATAAGATATTGATCGTGGACGATCACTTGGTTGTACGGGAAGGCTTGAAAATGATTCTGGAAACGGATGAGCAATATCAAGTGGTCGGCGAAGCCGAGGAGGGAAAAGCGGCTTTGGCTTTGATGATTGAGACCGAACCGGACGTGCTTCTGCTTGACTTGAATATGGCCGGTGGGTTGGACGGCCTAGAAACAATCGAGAAGATGAAGGAAAAGCAGTTGGAAAATTAAATCAATAGAAAGAGGTTGTTTATTTGAAAAAAATTCTATTATTGACCTTTTGTCTAGTGTTCATGTGCGTTACAGTTGTCTCAGCTCAACCAACTAAAACGATAAAGGTTCTTTATAATACTAAAGAACTCCTGCCTAAGTCCGGAGAAGAGGCGAAAATCTTAAACAATCGTGTTTATGTCCCAGTCTACCTACTTAGAGAGGCAGGTTTTTCAGTTAACTACAAGAACTCTGTATTATCCTTATTCGATCAAAAAGAAAAGTATATCAGCAATCTCAATATTCTTAACAGATTCAATTCTACTTTTATAGCAAATTTCACAAAAATGGACCAAGAAGCATTCAATATTCTAGGGAAAATTATTTTAGAAGAAAAAATAGATTCCAATTCGTTAAAAGAACTGTTACAAACTTCTCAGATCGATTCTAAGTCCTTCGATTATAAATCCTATACCAACGTAACGGATTCATCGTACGTTTTTCTCGATGCGACAACGAGCGTAGATGAATATAGCAAAGCAATTGATGCATTGTTAAAATACGCTGAAACAGGAGATAAAGAGCATCTTAAAGAATTCTATTCACAAAGAACTAAAGCAATTCAACTCCTCAACAACATCAAAATAGAGTTTGATCAGATATTTAAGCTAAGTATGTTAAAATCATTGTCTTAATATTTTAAATTTTCAGGGAGATGCCTTATTTCGTTTACCCCACCTTATTGTCTAATCCAAAATTAAATTTTATGAAATATAACAAGCCCTTGACAATGAGGGCTTGTTCTTTAGTTTGAAGAAAATCCCCTATTTCAGAAAGCTGCTCTTCGCTGATGAATCGATTGGCCGATTTAGGCCGAGGGTAGCTTTTAACAAATTAGAAATTTATACTATGAGTATAGCTAAAGAAATGCCTTTCTTATGATGAGTTTTCATAGTTATCACGCCTTACTAATTCTTCTTACGAACAATATTAGTGAGTCTAAATAATGATGCCTGCCCATCAATTTGCCTTAAATGACTACCTCCAACATTGGTAGACAGAGGGATGTCAGCGTAACCTTCATACCAGCTACCTTTAGTGAATTTCCCTCTACTCTTGAAGTATTCATCGAAAAATATATCTTTGTACTCAGTGTATGAAGAAATCTTAAAAGTGAACTTCGTTCTAATATAATATAAACCCACATGTTCGGCTGCAGAAACCATCGATGGTTCAGCTATAAGACTTCCTTCTGTAATGATTTTATTCTTCTTTACCCAAGAAACGTATTCCTTCATATCTTTAAACACAAAGACATTTGATTGATTATAGTGACTAAAAAGATCCTCGGCCCATTTGTCGTTAATAGTTCTATAATCCACATTTAATAATAAATTATAAAATTCTTCTGTATTCTTTTTCCATGCTTCCATTGTTGGCTTATGCCTTACAAATTTATTTGTTTTGGATAAAATTGCTGGCATTGTTTTTACGATTTGTGGATACGCCATTTCGTACATGTCATTTGGATATTGTTCTAATATGTAGGCATAATCTTTTGCATTTTTAGGTAGATTTGTAGTTCTAATAGTGAGTCCCCACGCATCTTTCTTTGCATTCATCGCGGATTCAGCATTAGCAACAGCTTTTTCGTCAACCGGTAACGTCATTCCGCTTTTTACTTTTTGAATACGCTGTATGACTGTTACAGCTTGAGCTCGTGTCGTTGTACCATCCGGATCAAGCTTGCCATTTCCCGTACCTGAAATGAGTCCTTTCTTCACAGCAATTAACATAAATTCATTATCATCTTTTGCAGTTTCACCGATAGCTCTCACTGCGATATGTACCATATCTAATCGGGACATCTGTTTAGTCATGTCGCCAGAGGAAAAATCTCCTTCCTTATAAAGGCCGATAGTTTTTGCTGAATCGATGTAAGGAACATACCAATTATCAGATTGACTATTGTTATTAATAGGGAGCTCCATTGCTACAACTGACATTTTAATGAACTCTGCACGTGTAACCATATTTTCTGGGTGAAAGAGTCCATCTGGATATCCACTTACAATGCCTTGCTTAATTGCAGCAACTATACTGGATTCTGCCCAGTGGTCAACAATATCTTTAAAAGAAGAATCGACTACTGTTTTTACAGAATCAGTAACATCGATTACCATGCCATTTATAATCATATCTTGCACATCAACAATTGGTGATGTGCTAGCCGCTATTGCTGGTCCAATACCAGTTGTAGTTGTTGAAAGCAATGAGACAACAGCTATAGATGCTACTAGAGCTTTTTTCATTTAATATATCCCCATTTCACTTGTAATAATTTAACCTAAGTTAATAGTAAACTGTGTTATTATCTGTGTCCAACGGAAACAAGTTTACTTGTTAAGGCACGAAATGGATAATAACCATTTGCTGTAGCTTTTTTCCCGATGAGAAATGTTTCATGATTCATCACCCCCGATTTACAGACAGAGTGATCATAATAGTATTTAGTACCATTTACAGTTATACCGGTTATTTCTTGCATTTTTAATTATTCTTGCTCCATCAAGTGCAAGTTGATAATCTTGTTGAAATTATTGGGCACGATTGGGAGAAAATGCGTAATATAGGGCTACGGGTTGCACGAAATATCGCTCAAAGTGGACGCATGACTATAATATGCGAATAAGAAATTGGTCAGAGGAAGAGATTCAAAACCACAAGAACTTTGCAAAACGATTGCTTGAAATTGCCGATAAGCTCTTTAAACCATTTAGAAGCCGATCTACGTGATCGGCTTCTTTTTTTCAACTAACGGCAGTTTTACGCATGGCACTGCAGGATATGTACTGAAAAAAGATTTAAACGGTGAACAACCAAAGTCACCCCAGGATGCCATTGCGATACAGAACAGTAGATCACTAGGTGGTCGCGCTATCCCTCTGTATGATGTTGAAGGTGCAACCGTAATTGGTGTGTTTCATGTTGGAGGAAAATAATAATAAAGTATGCCCAGTGTTACGCTAACGGGGAACGATAGCTCAATAAAAACAAGAAGGCAGCCGATCAACGTGGATCGGCTGCTTTTGTTCAACTAACAGGTAGATTAACATAATAGGCAACGAGACAATGATTTGAACAGGTAAATAAAAGTATCCCTTGAATATTAATATGTAAATATATATTGGTGAACTATTGTCTGGAGGTGTTTTTTTGGTATTCAGCCGGCAAACCCGTATAGGTATGTTATGGGGGGATTACCCATGGACTGCGGCTCCAAAGAAAATGGGGAAGTTGTGGAGTATGGGCAGGGTAGCCCGAGATGTTTCGCATGCATTGCGTGAAAACATGGTGGTCATCCCGTACACACAGTCAGAAGGTGGACCTAA
>NZ_JBNNUS010000015.1:0-99954 GCF_050279985.1 Paenibacillus sp. NPDC093718 | reverse complement strand
AAGACCCCTTGAAGACGACGAGGTAGATAGGTTGGAGGTGGAAGTGCAGCAATGCATGGAGCTGACCAATACTAATCGGTCGAGGGCTTATCCAACATATTTCAATGTGCTGCAAATTCGTTTCGTATCTAGTTTTCAGGGAATCAATCTCTGTAACTGCATACAAGTTATGATGGAGAGATACCCAAGTGGCTATAAGGGGACCCTCTGCTAAGGGGTTAGACTGCGTAAGCGGTGCGAGGGTTCGAATCCCTCTCTCTCCGCCATTTGAATAACTTGAACGCAAATAGGTTTATATGGCGGTGTAGCTCAGCTGGCTAGAGCGTACGGTTCATACCCGTGAGGTCGGGGGTTCGATCCCCTCCGCCGCTACCATACATACCTGGAGGCTTAGCTCAGCTGGGAGAGCATCTGCCTTACAAGCAGAGGGTCGGGGGTTCGATCCCCTCAGCCTCCACCATGTACTATTTTTATCACCTTACCATGCCGGTGTAGCTCAATTGGTAGAGCAACTGACTTGTAATCAGTAGGTTGGGGGTTCAAGTCCTCTCGCCGGCACCATCTTTAATAATGTGGAACTGTGGTGTAGAGGCCTAACATGCCTGCCTGTCACGCAGGAGATCGCGGGTTCGAATCCCGTCAGTTCCGCCATTATTAATTTTAAGGAATAAAAATAGTCGGTTTTCCACAGATTAAAGTGGGATGCCGAACTTTATTTTTATGTCATTTATGTAAGGCTCGGTAGCTCAGTCGGTAGAGCAGAGGACTGAAAATCCTCGTGTCGGCGGTTCGATTCCGTCCCGAGCCACCTTTATATCCTGGAGGATTAGCGAAGTGGCCAAACGCAGCAGACTGTAAATCTGTTCTCGTCCGAGTTCGGTGGTTCGAATCCATCATCCTCCACCAGTAATAAGAGCCATTAGCTCAGTTGGTAGAGCACCTGACTTTTAATCAGGGTGTCGAAGGTTCGAGTCCTTCATGGCTCATCCGAGAGTCGTCAACGTTGTTGACGGCTCTTTTTGTATTGTTTTTAAGCGGGTTTTCCCCAATGTAAGTGGACTTAGAGAGAAGGCATTGTCGTTTGTACAGGGTCTTATGCTAAAATAAGAAAAAACGATAAAGTGGTGGAGTCATCAATGGTGGAGATGGAGCACATCGTTCAGAAACTAGAGCAGACCTTGGGTACCTCACTCGGTTTAAAAACATTGAATGATCAAGAAGCGGCATGGTTAACACAATCAATGGCGACCTCACCGCCATTCGGTGATCGGATTGGTTATGAGGTAGGAGCCCAGGGGTCCAATAACCGTGTAGAAAACGGAACTTCGCACAAATCAAACAAATCACGAAGGGTTCACGGCGCCTATGTTCGCAAGGACCTGGGTGAGATTTGGATTCCAGTGAATCAACAGGATCCTAGCCGGGTAATCGTAGCGGATCAAAATGCTTTGACGGAGTCGGAGATTGGGCTTATAACTCTACTATTGTCGAGCCTGCAGGATACGATGCCAGGGGGAGTGCCCAAGAATACCGGTAAGATTGAAGAAGAACGACGAGCCCAACAGTTAGGTGGTTGGTTAAAGGAACGGCTGCAAGCCGGTGAACTGCTTGCTGAATTACCAGATGAAATGTTGATTCGGACAAGTTTGACAGAGCACATGGTTCCCTTTCTTGTAATTCATGAGAGCGAGCATGCTCCCACTCCAAGCTATAAGGCGCTGCATCGGTTATTGCGCAGCTATTTTGGCGGGGACATCATTCTGGTGCCACTGCTTGATAAGGAATGGATTATACTAGCGAACCAAGAATTGCTGGATGGTATAACGACGGAAGATAAAGAGGATACTTCGGTGGAAGGCGACCAGGATTTGCTCTCTTTATTCTGTATGGGACTCTACGAGCTGATTTCAACGGAATGGGTGGGGGATTTCCATATCTCCGCGATACCGGCAGTTAATGCGTTGCATGCTCTGCCACAGACCGTTAGCATGTTAAGAGAGACCATGACCATCGGCCGAACGTTCCAGGTCAAGGAACATATCCATCTGTCGACCGGGCTTCACCTGGAGCGTCTGGTTTATAGCATTCCCGAGTACCAGCGCAATCAATTTCTGCGTGAGTACGCTGCAGGACATACCGATTTGTTCGAGGATAGCGAGACATTGTCAACGCTGGAGTCTTTTTTCGAATTGGATTGTAACGTGAGTGAGACGGCCAAGCACCTGTATATCCACCGCAACACGCTGCTGTACCGCCTGGATAAGATCAAACAGGAGACGGGACTAGATGTTCGCAGCTTCAGTGATGCGGTTTTAGTGAAAATAACGCTTCTATTGTATAAAGTGACGAAAAGGAAATAGGTTTTTTGTGCAGATTGTGTATAGCAAGTCAGGTGCCTATGGGGTAATATAAGATTATAAATTAATTGTATTCGATTTCATAACATTCATATGAGGGGGCAAATGCACATGGCTGGTGTACGCTTAGAGCATATTTACAAAAAGTATGCAGGTTCGGATAAAGCAACTGTAATTGACGTTAATTTGGATATTAAAGATAAAGAATTCTTGGTTCTGGTAGGTCCTTCCGGTTGCGGTAAGTCCACGACACTGCGTATGATCGCGGGTCTTGAGGAAATTTCTGAGGGTAAACTTTACATTGGCGACCGCGTTGTTAACGATGTAGCACCTAAAGATCGCGACATCGCGATGGTATTCCAATCCTACGCCTTGTATCCACATATGAACGTATATCAGAACATGGCATTCGGTTTGAAACTCCGTAAAGTGAAGAAAGACGAAATCGATAAACGTGTACGTGAAGCAGCGAAAATCCTGGACATCGAGCATTTGCTTGAGCGTAAGCCAAAAGCTCTGTCCGGTGGTCAGCGTCAGCGTGTTGCCTTGGGTCGTGCGATTGTCCGTGATCCACAAGTCTTCTTGATGGATGAGCCGCTTTCCAACTTGGATGCGAAACTCCGCGGTCAGATGCGTGCCGAAATCACCAAGCTGGTTAAGCGTCTTGAAACCACTTGTATCTATGTAACGCATGACCAAACAGAAGCTATGACGATGGGTGACCGTATCGTTGTTATGCAGGATGGCATCATTCAACAAGCGGATTCCCCTGAGCAACTGTACAACAATCCGAACAACCTGTTCGTTGCTGGTTTCATCGGTTCCCCAACCATGAACTTCATCAACGGTAAATTGTCCGAGCAAAACGGTGGCGTATACTTTACTTCCCAGGGCTTGAACGTTCAAGTACCAGGCGGTAAAGCACAATTGCTCAAAAATAAATCCATGATTGGCAAAGAAGTAATCATGGGTGTTCGTCCGGAAGATATTCATGAAGAGCCAGTCTTCCTGGAAGCTTCCCCGAACACAATCTTCTCTGCAAAAGTCGATGTAACCGAGAACCTTGGTCACGAAATGCTCTTGTACCTAAGCGGCTTGGGCACTGATACGGTTATCGGCCGTGTAGACGGACGTTCGACTACTCGCGAAGGCGACAATGTGAAATTGGCACTCGACATGAACAAAGTTCATATCTTTGATAAAGAGTCTGAATTGAACGTATTGCTCGAAGACTAATCTTCAGCAATCCGGGATCTCTTGAAAACCGCCCCCTTAAGGGGCGGTTTTTTTAGGAGAAAAAGATATATATCAAGGTAGTATTCACGCCTGGAGAAGGTGTAAGGCGTTTCACGCAGAAGGAAGTTGCATTCAATGGAATAGCAGATAATATAAAGCAGTCAACCCTGAGGCGGGAAAAGAATAGAGTTAATAATTCCTTTCGTAATAAAACGTTACATTTATATTATTCAAGTTATAGAACGTAATCGTAGCATCGATTCACCCCGATATGAGCCTAATGTCCCTATGGAATAGTCGAAGAGAATTGCATTCATTGGCTTTTTTCGATAAGATAAGCACAAAGCAAGGCATACATAAGTATTGAACATATGGGATGTTGAGCATATTTCATGGTAATTGCCAGATCGCAGATATGTGGACAGTAGTGCTCTTTAGGAATAACTGAATGATGGAATATATCATCCAAGACGGGCCGTGCCATATGGCGGTTCCGTTGTGATGTCAACATACAATGGAAGAAGAGGGGTAAGACCATGGCCAAGAAAGTGAAGGTATCCGAGCTGGTCCAGCAGTTTCAGCTGGAGGTCATCGCAGGTGAGGAAGGCTTGAAACGTCAGATTACAACGGACGATCTGAATCGCCCAGGATTGGAAATGGCCGGTTATTTTGAATACCATCCGCGGGAACGGGTTCAGCTTATGGGGCGTACGGAGTTGGCTTTCTTCGGAATGCTGAAGCCGGAAGAGCGTAAAGAGCGGATGCGCAGCCTGTGCACGGAAGAAACACCCTGCATCGTTGTAACACGTTCCTTGGAGGTGCCGGAGGAACTGGTGGAACTCGGGAATGAGAGAGGTTTGCCTGTCCTGCGCAGCAGCATGGCAACAACCATTCTGACAAGCCGATTCACAAGCTTCCTGGAACGCAAACTTGCACCAACTACAACCATCCACGGGGTATTGTGCGATGTTTATGGCGTGGGTATGCTGATAACAGGCTCAAGCGGGATCGGAAAAAGCGAGACGGCACTGGAGCTCGTCAAACGCGGACACCGATTAATTGCGGACGATGCGGTGGAGATACGTCAGACATCGGATTTTCAGCTGCATGGTACGGCACCGGAGCTCATTCGCCATCTTCTGGAGATTCGCGGAGTCGGTATTATTAATGTAATGACGTTATTCGGTGCAGGAGCCGTTCGGAACAATAAACGGATTACCCTTGTTGTTCGATTGGAAGCCTGGCAGCAGGATAAACAGTATGATCGTCTGGGGTTAGATGAAGAAACAACACGAATTATAGAGACGGACATCCCTCTGGTCACCATTCCGGTTCGTCCAGGACGTAACCTTGCGGTTATTATTGAAGTGGCAGCTATGAACTACAGATTGAAACAAATGGGGCTGAATGCTGCACTGCAGTTTACGAACAAGCTGACAGCTACGATCGCTGAAGATATGGACGATTTGGACTAGGACTAGGGAGGTTATAAAAGATGCAAACATTGCTCATCGATCCGGTGGCGTTCTCCATCGGATCGCTGCGTGTTCATTGGTATGGCTTGATTTTGGGTTTGGGTGCTTTGGCGGGGCTGTTACTGGCCATTCGCGAGGGGAAGCGTTTTGGCATTCCGCAGGAATTTTTCATGGATTTGCTCTTGCTTGGCGTGCCTTCCGCAATCATTGGTGCTCGTATTTATTATGTAGCTTTTAAATGGGAAGACTATAAAGACAACTTCCTGGATGTGTTCAAAATATGGAATGGCGGGATTGCCATATTCGGTGCCCTAATCGGTGCCATTATCTGTGCTTTGATCTATGTTCGCCGCAAAGGCTATTCGTTCTGGCGGATTGCCGACATCTGTGCTCCGTCCCTGTTGGCGGGCCAGATCATTGGACGCTGGGGGAACTTCGTTAACCAGGAGGCCTATGGCGGTCCTGTAAGCGAGTCCTTTTTGCGCGGGCAGTTGCACCTGCCTGATTTCATCGTCAATCAAATGAATGTACAAGGCGTATTCCATCATCCTACCTTCTTATATGAATCCTTATGGAACTTGGTGGGTATTGTCATACTGCTTATCCTCCGCAGACAGAAATTCTTGCGCGCAGGTGAGCTCTTCATCGGATATTTCATCTGGTATTCCATCGGCCGGTTCTTCATTGAAGCGGTGCGTACGGACAGTTTGGCATTCCAAGGCGCAGCCGGACTTGCCGACTTCATTAACAATACATTATGGGCGCCGATGACTTGGATGGGCTTTGAACTGGGCCATCTGGACCCGGCTTACGGAAATATTAGGATCTCTCAGCTGCTGTCCGTGTTGATTGTCATTGGAGGCATCGTACTGATCATTGTGCGCCGTGTAACGGGTCGTGCCAATGTACGTTATTTGGACCCCATCGTGTCAACGAAGACCGGAGCAGGTCCTACGCCTGAAGCGGACCTTCAGACCAATAAAGCCGTGAAGTCGTCTGCGCAGGCACCTGTTAAGCAGGACAAACCGGCAGCAGAGCCAGCAGAGACGGCTGACAAAAGCTCTCTAACCCAAGCCCAGGAGACGGAAGTCAAACCTTCCTCAGTAGAAGATACTCCGGCAATAAAACCAGATACGGAGGACAAAAAGGAGTAGTTGCAGCATGATCGAAACCGTACTGTTTGATTTGGACGGAACCATTATTGATACGAATGAATTGATTATCTCGTCGTTTCTGCATGTCTTCGAGGCTCAGGCCCCGGGACCGCTAACCAGGGAGCAGATCATTCCACATATGGGAACCACGCTGGAACAGCAGCTGCAGGCTTTCTCGGGAGGCGTCGAGGATGTTAGTCCGCTTGTCAAAGCCTACCGCTCCTTCAACACGCTTCATCATGATGAGATGGTTAGACCGTTCCCCCATGTAAATGAAGTCGTGGAGCGTCTTCATCGTCACGGGCTTTCACTGGGGATTGTAACGACGAAGATTCGTCCCTCCACGATGATGACTTTGGAGAAGTACGATCTGGAGCGCTTCATGTCGGCAATTGTGACGGTGAACGACGTCGAGCATCCGAAACCGCATCCTGAGCCCGTTCTGACGGCGATCGAACGGCTGGGCGCCAATCCGGCTACGACATTGATGATCGGGGACAGCCCGGTCGACATTCAATCTGCCAAGGCGGCGGGCGTGAAGGCCGCCGCTGTAGCTTGGTCCCTGAAGGGTGAGCAGAAGCTGATGGAGTATGGTCCGGATTATGTTTTAAAGGATATGAAAGACCTGTATGAGATCGTAGGACTTCAAGAGGAATAGGAGTTTTGGCAGCATGGCCAGAAAGATTACCCGTTATCCTGTAGAAGGGCCAAACGCGCTATGGCAAATCTACCGCACCGTGAGTCCGTTCAAGGGCGTGAAGAACTTCATCTTTATCCAGTTGGCCCGCTATTGTCCTATTCTGCCCTTGAAGAACTGGATATACCGCCATATGCTCGGAATGAAGGTGGGGAAGCATACCGCGTTTGGATTGATGGTCATGGTGGATGTGTTTTTTCCGGAGAAAATATCCATCGGCGAGAATTCGGTGATCGGCTACAATACAACGATTCTTGCCCATGAGTATTTAATAAAGGAATATCGTCTGGGTGAAGTGCGGATCGGGGAGAACGTGCTCATCGGCGCGAACACCACGATTTTGCCTGGCGTAACGATCGGAGATGGAGCGGTTGTTGCTGCAGGGTCTGTCGTACATAAAGATGTGGCACCGGGTGTTTTTGTAGGCGGCAATCCATTGCAAGAGCTGAAGAGGACATCAACGGAAAGTGAGTCAATTTGAGGTAATGTGACAAGTTAGGTTCTCAAGCTACCAGAATTATTGTAGAATGAGTAGAGGATAACATGACACAAAGCGATTCAATAGTCCCCTGGGTATGATAGCCTTGAGGGACTTTTTTGCCCGCCTATCCTTATACACTGACTCTATGAAAATACTTGAAAACAAGGAGGCGACGCCTGACATGAGTGCAACGCTGAACAAAAAGGAAAGGCTGCCGCAGCTCGATATTTATCGTGCTCTGGCCATCCTGGGCGTGCTTCACGTTCATGCGACTTCATTTGCAACGGTCGATGCGATTGATTCGCGATTCTATTATATTATTAATTTTTTGAATATATTTTTTAAATACGGTACACCCTCGTTTATATTCCTAAGCAGCTTTGTCCTGTTCTATAACTATGCGGACCGGCCGCTGACTAAGGATCTGATCAAAAACTTCTACAAACGGCGGCTCTTGTACATTCTGCTGCCTTATGTGTTGTTCTCGATCATCTATTTCTTTGTGCGGATGTATCAGAACGGGTTGCTCAACAGCTCATTTGATCTATGGGCGCAGATGCCGATTTTCTTTGAACGTTTAATTCGGGGGCAGAACTATACGCACTTATATTTTGTATTTATCAGTTTACAGTTCTATATCCTGTTCCCAATTTTCCTTAAGCTGTTCAAATCGTCCCGGTTTCTCGTACGGTGGGCGGTTCCCATCGGGTTCCTGCTGCAATGGGGCTTTATCATATGGAATAAATACGAGCTGCACTACACGTTTAAAGGAAGCTTGGCCATCTCGTATTTAGCCTACTATATGCTGGGTGCTTATCTGGCGATGAATTACGACAAATTCAAGGGCTGGCTTACGTCATCTTGGAAAAAGCAGACGTCAGGTCAAAGAGCAGGTACAGTCGTGTTATGGGCGGGCTGGCTCGCGATGGCGCTGACGCACGTGCAGATTTGGTACAATCAGAGATTGCACGGTGCCCAATACGACTCCCTGTTGTACGAGCTGTTATGGAATCTGCACACGGTTTTCTCCGCCATTGTGCTGATGCAGCTGGCCAGCTGGCTGTATAACAGCGGTTGGAGACTGATCGTGAAGGTGCTGACGCGGATTGGCGAGTTGTCCTTCGCGATCTATCTGGTGCATCCCCTCTGGCTGTTCCTGTATCGGGAGTACGATCTCAAGCTGAATCCGGTAACCGATGATTATCTCATCTGGATTTATGGCGGCATGGTAACTGCCCTGATTGTTAGTGCGCTGGTCGTACAAACCGTGTTCCGGTGGATTCCAGGCTCTTGGGTGCTGCTTGGCAGCGTTCCACGATCATTGAAGCCATCATCCAAAGCGCCAAAAGCGCCATCGCAGAGAAAAGACACTGTTGGAGGCGACAGCAAGAAATCAGTTGATCTATAATCATAGCAGGCATATTCTTTATTCTTACCAAACATGATGAAGCAAAGCCGTCCGGCAATCGGGCGGCTTTCGTATTATTAGGTCAGCCAGAGATTACGAAGTGGCCTAATAATACAGTACCAGCTATTTTGTATTTATGCCGCTCGAAGATGGGAGAGGTTCAACCCACAGACAAGCAAGCCACGCCAGCTTGTTCTTGTGTTACAATTATACCCAGAAGTTAAGCGAATTCTTTGGCGGCTAAGGTGAAGAACAACAGAGAACGATACATAGCAAGAAGCGTCTATGATGCATTGACGATCGGGCAGAGTTCATGGTAATATAGCCAATATCCTTTAATTTATTAGCAAGGTACCACTTTACCATATTAAAGACTTTTCTGAATTTGAGGTGGAGCGTCATGTCTAAACCGAAAGGCTTCGAGAAACCGGCAGGTGTTCGTGATTATCTCCCTCATGCGGTCACCAAGCTGCGCCGGATTGAACGTGAAGTGCTGGCATGTATGGACCGCTGGGGATACCGGCAGATTATGACACCAACGATGGAATATTACGATACGGTCGGCGTGGCAAGCTCTACGTCGGACCAAAAACTGTTTAAATTATTGAATAAGCGCGGAACGACAATGGTGCTGCGGTCCGATCTGACCGCCCCCATAGCAAGGGTCATGTCGTCGCTGCTGAAGGATGAGCCGTTACCGGTGCGTTTGTCTTATCATGCGAATGTATTTCGCGCAATCGAAGAAGAGGCGGGTCGGGAGGCCGAATTCTTCCAGACGGGTGTAGAGCTTGTAGGCGACGATACGCCGGAGGCCGATGCCGAAGTGATTGCACTGGCCATCGAATCCCTGAAGGCGGCAGGCGTGGAGAAATTCAAAATCGCGATGGGGCATATGGGTTACCTTAATGGCCTGCTCCAGGAAGTGCTGCCTGAGCGGACGGAGGATCAAGAGAGCCTAAAGCAGGATCTGCTGAACCGCGACTATGTCGGATACCGAAATACCATTGCCAGTCTGCGCCTTACGGGGACACAGCAGGACCAGCTGGAGGGAATCCTGAAGCTGCGCGGGGGCCGGGAGATTGCCGGGCAAGCGCTTGAAATTAGCAGCAATGATCTCGCAAGAGCTTCTATTGAGCATCTGTGCAGAGTATGGGAGGTGCTGGAGGCATACGGCGTCTCCAGGCATGTTCTGTTTGATCTGACGATGCTCGGCGACTTCTCCTATTACACGGGAATGACGTTCGAGGGATATGCTGCCGAACTGGGCTCGCCCGTCGCAAGCGGTGGTCGTTACGACAAGCTTCTGCAGCAGTTTGGCCGTGCGGTTCCGGCAACAGGCTTTGCACTCAAGACCAATCGCATTCTGGATGGAGTGCAAGGGGAAGAGATTGCGGAGGAGCTGCCCATTCTGATCCGGTACACGGCCTCCTATCGCAAAGAGGGATTGGCAAAAGCATCAGAATTGCGGGCACAAGGCCATACCGTCATCACCTCGATCATGCCAGACTCGGCGAATGTCCGCGATGCGGGTGTACCCGTTGTATCCGGCAGCCTGCTTAACAGAGGCTATCGGGAGATCATTACCCTTCAATAGAACGCTGATATATCACTCTATTTTATATAGGTTAAGGTCAGGAGGATTTGAACGTGGCGGAAACGTTGAAAGTAGCGATGCCCAAAGGGCGTATTTATAAAAAAGCATCCGCGCTGTTCCGTTCAGCCGGACTTCCGATTCCCCTCGATGTGGATGAAACGCGCAAGCTGGTCATTCCTTTGCCGGAGGCAGGAATGGAATTTATTCTGGCGAAGCCTGTGGATGTGCCGACTTATGTGGAATACGGTGTCGCGGATATCGGAATCGTTGGCAAGGATGTGCTGATGGAAGAGAACAAAGACGTTTATGAGCTGCTAGATCTCGGCATCGCAAGGTGCCGGATGTCGGTGATCGGCTTGCCGGACTGGAAGCCGGGCATACGTCAGCGGGTTGCCACCAAATATCCGAACGTGGCATCACAGTATTTCCGTGAACAAGGCCAGCAGGTTGAGGTGGTTAAGCTGAACGGTTCGATCGAGCTTGCACCGCTTATCGGTTTGGCGGACCGGATCGTGGATATGGTGGAAACCGGCCAAACGCTCAAGGAGAACGGACTTATAGAGATGACCAGCATCTTTGAAATTACAAGTCGCCTGATTGCCAATCGTGTCAGCTATCGAATGAAGAATGATGAAATTCAGGCATTGTGCGATCGGCTGCAAACGGTCATTATGTCTGAGGGAGCGAATATACAGCGCTAAGAAACGCAGATATAAGCAAAGATGAGCATGGATCGATCGGACATATAGATTGTCGATTCGTAAGAAACGCTGAGCGTGTATTGAAACAAGATGTGATGCAAGCAGCAGGATTGGGGGAGATTAAGGTGAAGGTTGTATCAGCACGGGACTTTCAGCTAAAACGGGAAAATGATTACGGCACACCAGAGCAGAATGAAGTCGTGAAGGCGATTGTGCGGGATATTCGGTCTGAAGGAGATGCTGCCTTGCTGCGGCATACCGAGCAATTGGACCGTATCCGTCTGACCGCAGATCAGCTTCGAGTTACAGAAGAAGAGCTCAAAGCGGCTTATGATCATGTGGAGCCCTCGTTCGTGAAGGCAATTCAGGCTGCAGCGGAAAACATACGCGCTTTTCATGTGAAGCAGAAGCGGAATTCCTGGATGGATCTTCAAGCCGACGGCAGCATCTTGGGGCAGATCATTCGTCCGTTGAAACGCGTGGGTGTATATGTGCCCGGGGGAAAGGCAGCCTATCCTTCATCCGTGCTGATGAACGTGATCCCGGCGCAAGTGGCAGGCGTGCCCGAGATTGTCATGGTCACCCCCCCGGCTACCGGCGGGAAAGATGGGATTAATCCCTATATCCTGGTCGCTGCAGCCGAGGCGGGCGTCACGGAGATCTACCGCGTAGGAGGAGCTCAAGCGATTGCAGCGTTGGCCTACGGTACGGAGACCATTTTCCCCGTCGACAAGATCTGTGGTCCCGGCAATATTTACGTTGCGCTAGCTAAGAGAGAAGTGTACGGGGCGGTTAATATTGACAGCCTGGCCGGTCCGAGCGAGATTGCGGTATTGGCCGATGACAGCGCGGATGCTTCGTATATTGCGGCGGATTTGCTCTCCCAAGCAGAGCATGACGAGATGGCATCCGCCATTCTCGTGACGCCTTCGCGCAAGCTGGGCGAGGCCGTTGCCACTGAAGTGGAGCGGCAGCTTGAGCTGCTGCCGCGGCGCGACATTGCCCGAGCTTCCGTTGACACTTACGGCGCGGTGATTATAACAGAATCCCTTAGAGAAGGGATCGAAATTATTAACCGTTTAGCGCCGGAGCATCTGGAGATCGTGACGGAGGAGCCGATGGCGATTGTGGGCCAGATCGAGAACGCAGGTGCAATCTTCCTGGGGCCATACAGCTCGGAGCCGGTAGGCGATTATTTTGCAGGACCGAATCATATCATCCCGACGAATGGGACGGCACGGTTTGCGTCGCCGGTGGATCTGGACGATTTCATAAAGAAATCGAGCTTGATCTACTATAGCAAGGAAGCGCTGCTGCGCGACGGCGAGCAGATTATGGAGCTGGCCCGGCGCGAAGGGCTTGAAGGTCATGCCCGGGCGATCGAGATTCGACTGGAGCAGGAGCTTAATCAATAAAGAGGAGCATCGATGATTCGTTATATTAGATACGTATAGAGGAGGCAGTCAACGTGAGCAGTTTGGATGCAGCAGCAAGATCAGCCGGCGTGAGCCGCAAAACCAATGAAACCGATATTGCCCTGGATTTCAATGTCGATGGAACCGGGATCTCGGAATTGGAGACCGATGTGCCGTTTCTGAATCACATGCTTGATTTGTTTACGAAGCATGGCCAGTTCGATCTTCGCGTCAAGGCGAAAGGCGATATCGAGATCGATGACCACCACACGGTGGAGGATATCGGAATTTGCCTGGGGCAGACGTTCCGCGAGGCGCTGGGTGATAAAAAAGGTATTAAGCGATATGCCAGCGTGTTTGTACCGATGGATGAGGCGCTTGCTCAAGTCATTGTGGATATCAGCAACCGCCCGCATTTTGAGTACCGAGCGGAATATCCTTCGCAGCAGGTAGGCTCTTTCCATACCGAGCTTGTTCATGAATTTCTGTGGAAGTTGGCGCTGGAAGCCCGGATCACGCTGCATGTCATCGTTCATTACGGACACAATACCCACCATATGATTGAAGCGGTATTTAAAGCGCTCGGCCGTGCATTGGATGAGGCGACTACCGTGGATCCACGCGTGACCGGCGTGCCATCCACGAAGGGAGTGCTCTAATCGATGGCGATTGCAATCGTGGATTATGGCATGGGCAATTTGCACAGCGTGAGCAAAGCAGTGGAGCGGCTTGGGTATGAGCCGCTCGTCACGGGGGAGCGAGAGGGAATTCTGGCGGCGGATGGCATCATTCTGCCCGGAGTCGGTGCGTTCGGCGATGCCATGGAGCAGCTGCGCGAAACCTCGCTGGACTCGGTCATGAAGGAAGCTGCGGAATCGGGGAAGCCGCTGCTGGGAATTTGCCTCGGTATGCAGCTCCTGTTCAGCCGAAGCGAGGAGCATGGCAAGTTTGAAGGGCTGGATATTTTGCCCGGATCGGTTGTACGGTTTGCGGGTGGTGACTACAAGGTGCCGCATATGGGCTGGAATTCGTTGCAGTTCGAGAAGCGGGAGCATCCGCTGTTTGCGGGGCTTGAGGAAGGTCATGTGTATTTTGTCCACTCGTATCATGTTCTTCCTGAGGTTCAGGCTGATTTGCTGGCGGTTACCGATTACGGTCAGCCAGTGACGGCCATCGTGGGCCGCGGTTCGGTGTACGGCATGCAGTTCCATCCCGAGAAGAGCGGGGAGCTTGGAATGAGCCTGCTTCGCAATTTTTTAGCTTTAACGTAGGCTTAAACGTAACGTAAGGCGATCAAATAGACCAGAAGGAAAGTGGGAATGGGGATGTCCTCTTTTATCATATATCCGGCCATCGATATTCGTGGAGGCAAATGCGTCAGACTCGTGCAAGGCGATTATAATCAAGAAACGGTATACAATGATAATCCGCTGGAGGTAGCCAAATCGTGGGAAGAGCAGGGCGGCACCTTTATTCATCTCGTGGATTTGGACGGAGCGAAGGCAGGCCACCCGGTGAATGACGATATCATCGGGAAGATCGCAGCCAGCGTCCAGGTTCCGGTTCAGGTAGGCGGAGGCCTGCGCACGCTGGCGGATGTGGAGCGGCTGCTGTCGCTTGGCGTCAGCCGGGTGATCATCGGTACGGCGGCGATTGAAGACCGTGTCTTTACGGAAGAGGTGCTGGGCAAGTACGGGGATAAGGTGGCCATCGGGATCGATGCGCGTAACGGATACGTGGCAACTAGAGGCTGGCTGGAAACGTCGGAGGTTCAAGCCGAGGTGTTGGCTAAGGAGCTGGTAGCCAAAGGAGCGGAGACCTTCATATTTACCGATATTTCCCGTGACGGGATGATGCAGGGGCCTAACGTGGAGGGGATTGTCTCGCTTGCCAAAGCCAGCGGCCGCTCGGTCATCGCTTCGGGCGGCGTGACGAAGCTGGATGATTTGCTGGCACTCAGCGCGCACAGCGGTGACGGTGTAGGCGGAGCAATTGTAGGCAAGGCACTGTATACAGGCAATATTGATCTGAACGAGGCCATTACTCGAATCAAGTGAGGCCCGACCAAGGGTTCTTTCAAATAAGCGATTGATCGACGGAGTTCATAGGGGGAGAGGGGAAAGGCATGCTGGCAAAACGAATCATACCTTGCCTGGACGTCAAGGACGGTCGGGTGGTGAAGGGCGTAAATTTTGTGAATCTCCGCGATGCGGGCGATCCCGTGGAACTGGCGGCACTTTATGACCGGGAAGGCGCAGACGAGCTAGTCTTTCTGGATATTTCGGCATCGGTCGAAGGCCGGGCGACGATGGAGGAAGTCGTGCGGAGAACGGCAGGGGAAATTGCCATCCCTTTTACCGTGGGTGGAGGCATCTCGTCCGTCGAGGATATGAAGCGGATTCTGCGGGCGGGCGCGGATAAGATCGGGATCAATACGGCAGCGGTCAAGCAGCCGGAGCTCATCTCGGCCGGGGCACGCAAATTCGGCTCCCAATGCATCGTTGTGGCCATCGATGCCAAGTACAACGAAGCGTGGGGAGAATGGGAAGTGTACACGCACGGCGGACGTACGCCTTCCGGCATCAAAGCGCTGAATTGGGTGAAGCAGGCGGAAAGCCTGGGTGCGGGCGAGATTTTGTTGACCAGCATGGATGCGGATGGAACGAAGGATGGGTTCGATCTGTCGCTTACCTCTGCCGTATCTTCGACGGTGCAGATCCCGGTCATCGCATCCGGCGGCGCCGGCAAAGAGGATCACTTCTATGACGTGTTCACCAAGGGCAAGGCGGATGCGGGTCTTGCCGCAACGATTTTTCATTATAAAGAGATCTCGATTCCTCATCTGAAGTTGCAGCTTAGTCAAAAAGGAGTGGATATACGGTGAGCGATGATATGTTGAAGGATTTATCCCTGGAGCAGGTCAGCGAGCATATCCGTTGGGATACCTCGGGCCTGGTGCCGGCGATTGTACAGGATGCACAGAGCAAGCAGGTGCTGATGATGGCTTATATGAATCGGGAGTCTCTTCGATTGACGCTGGAAAGCGGCGAAACTTGGTTCTGGAGCCGCTCGCGCAAGGAGTTGTGGCATAAGGGAGCAACTTCCGGAAACGTCCAGACGGTAGTATCCATGACGTACGACTGTGATGGAGACACCCTCTTGCTGCAGGTGGATCCGAAGGGACCGGCTTGTCATACCGGACAAACGACCTGCTTTTACAATGAGATTACGGTTCAGGGGCAGAAGAGCGAGCCTGTGAACAGCCGTGCAGCTGCAGAGAGCGGGCGGTTTGCGGTTCTTGCCGAGCTGGAAGAGGTCATTGCCCAGCGTGAAGTAGAGCGGCCTGAAGGAGCCTATACGACTTACCTTTTTGATAAAGGGGTAGACAAAATCCTGAAGAAGGTGGGCGAAGAAGCTTCGGAAACGATCATCGCCGCCAAAAATAAAGACAACGCCGAGCTTAAGCTAGAAATCAGTGATCTCATCTACCACCTGCTGGTACTTCTCCAGGAGCGGAAGCTCCCGCTGGATGAGATCATGGATGAGCTAAGCCGCCGCCATGAACGGCCGCGCCGCGATTAGGAGGCTTACCGATGCATATTGATTACCATACCCACCATGCCCGGTGCGGACATGCCGAGGGGCAGCTGGAGGAGTATGTACGGCGCGCCATTGAACTCGGGATGGACCAATTGGGCTTGTCGGATCATATGCCCTTGATTCACGTCAACCCGGAAACGTATTATCCGGAAATGGCCATGCCGATGGACGAGCTGCCGCGTTATGTGGAAGAGTGCCTGCAGCTGAAGGAACGCTACAAAGGGCAGATTGACATTCGGATCGGTCTCGAAGGCGATTATATCGAGGGTTATGAAGAACAGATTGAGCGGATTGTGAATGACTATCCATGGGATTATGTCATTGGCTCCGTTCATTTTCTTGGTGAATGGGATATTACGGATTACCGTCAGACCCAAGGCTGGGAGGGCAAGGATCCCCTTGAGGTTTATAGACGATATTATGATGCGGTCCAGAAAGCCGCCGCGACCGGATTCTATGATATCATGGGTCATCTGGACGTGATCAAGCGGTTCGGTTATGGGCCAGGCCCCGAGCAGAAGCCGGAAGTGATCGCTCTGGAACAAGGAGCCCTTGCGGCCGTGGCCCAAAGCGGAAAAGCCATGGAGCTGAACGCCTCCGGCTTATCGAAGGCCTGTGAGGAAATGTTTCCAAGCCGCCGCATGCTGGAGGAAGCGATGAAGCTTGGCATTCCGTTGACTTTAGGGTCGGATGCCCACCAGCCGATGAAGCTGGGCGAGCATCTGGATCAGGCACGGGCACTGCTATCGGAGCTTGGAGTTCGGGAGATTGCGACCTTCCGTAACCGGAAGCGGGAGATGGTGCTTTTGAATGTTGAGGGAAACCATGTATAATAAAGAAAAGCACTAATTGCAAACAGGTTTATTGCAGACGGCTGTTTTCTACTCCCAGAGACCCTTCTTCGAAGAGGTTGACGGAGGCGGGAACGGCCTGATTTGACGATAGCGCTTTCAACGAGATCGCTGCATCAGCCGACATTATCAACCACTCTCGTCAGGAGGTCCTCATGTATCGTTCATTACGATTGTTCGCCGGCACTTCAAATCCGACGCTTGCCGCAAATATCAGTCAGCAGTTGGGAGTTGAACTGGGAAAGATCAAGATTTCCCGCTTTCAGAGTGGCGAAGTTTATGTGCACTTTGAAGAGAGCATCCGCAATTGCGATGTTTTCCTGCTGCAGTCCTTTTCTCACCCTATCAATGAAATGTTCGTAGAGCTGCTGGTGATGATTGATGCCGCGAAGCGCGCTTCCGCCAGAACGATCAATATCATTGTGCCTTATTACGGTTATGCCAGACAGGAACGAAAGTCAGCGCCGCGTGAACCGATATCGGCCAAAATGGTAGCCGACGTGCTGACTACAGCCGGTGCCAACCGCGTGATAACCATCGATCTGCATGCGCCAGCCATTCAGGGCTTCTTCAATATACCGGTGGATCATCTGACTGCGCTGGATTTGATTACGGAGTACCTGAAGTCCAAGAATATCGAGAATCCGGTTATCGTTTCTCCCGATGCCGGACGGGCGAAGACGGCCGAGAAGCTTTCGAGCCGCCTCGGGTCGCCGTTTGCCATGATGGTCAAGCAGCGTCCCGCCCATAACGAAGCGGTTATTACCCATGTCATTGGGGACGTGGCGGGTCGCACGCCGATTATTATCGAAGACTTGATTGATACGGGAACTACCATCGTGCAAGTGGTGGAAAGCTTAAAGGAACGGGGAGCCAATGATGCCATTGTGTGCGCAACCCATGGCCTTTTCTCCGGTGAAGCACTTGACCGTCTCGACCATGCACATATCGAGGAAATCGTGGTCACAGACTCCATTGTGCTCCCGGATCATCACTGCAAAATGAGGCTTAAGGTGCTGTCCGTAGCGCCCATGTTGGCCCAGGCAACCCATATTATTATCGAGGGCGGATCGATCGCCACTTTATTCAAAGACGCCGGTGTGTAAACTGGTGTCTTTTTTCTGCAAATGACGTTGAAACTTGTGTTATACTGTTGTGGATAGAGGAGCAAGTTAAAGGAGGTGCCTTGCTTTTCGTGAATGGTCATCCATATGGGTCCAGTGACCCCCACAATGTTATATCTATCGAGATGAATGCCAATTTCTTCTTCGATCGCGCGGTTCGTTCGCTTGATCGTTTCCAATATGACAAGGCTCTGAAATATTTTCGCAAAGCTGTTGAATATGAACCGGATAATCCGGTGAATCATTGCAATATGGCGGGTATATTATCAGAGACGGGAGATTATAAAGCTTCCAACGATGTGCTGGCTCACGTTCTGGAGCAGGTTGACCCGTTGATGACGGAGTGCTACTTCTATATGGCGAACAACTACGCCAATATGGAACAGTTCGAGAAAGCGGAAGAAGCGCTTGTTACCTATCTGGAGGAAGACCCGAGCGGTCAATTTTTGGATGAGGCTGAGGAGATGATGGAGCTGCTTCATTACGAGCTGAATCGTCCAGCCAAGCTGAACCGGATCAAGAGTCGTGAAGGCGTGGTCGAGCATGAGCATGCGCGGGCACTGCTGGAGGAAGGGAAATTCGCACAAGCGGTCAAGCTGTTGGAGGAAATCGTCAAGGATAATCCGGATTTTCTGGCCGCGCGCAACAATCTGGCTCTAGCCTATTATTATATGGGACGCTTTGATACCGCGAAGCGCACCATTGGCGAGGTGCTGGATCAGGAGCCGGGCAATCTGCACGGTCTATGCAATCTGGCTATCTTCTTTCAGCATGAAGGAAATCAGGAGCAGCGTGACCGATTGATGGACATGCTAACGGTGACGGTTCCTTTCCATCAGGAGCATGTGTTTAAGCTGGCGACAACGATGGGAATACTGGGGCAGCACGAAATTGCCTACGGTCATTTTCGCCGGTTGTTGAAGGATGAGGAGTTTAGCGGAGATCCTAGCCTGTATCATTATACGGCCGTTGCTGCATGCAATAGCGGTTATTATGACAGGGCCGAGAAATATTGGCGGCAAGCATTGAAGCTGGATGGAGATTCGGTGATTCCGGATTTCTATCTGGCACAGCTGCAGAAGCGTAAAGAGACCGGTACGGACCAGATGAAGGTGAGTTATCACTATCATCTTCCGTTCGAAGAGCAGTTCAAACGATGGGAGCATGACGGCGACAAATTGACGGAGGAAGCGAAGCAGAATCCGCTGATTCGTTCTTCGTTCTTCTGGGCGCTCCGTCATGGCGATCCCCATACCAAGCTGCAGGTGATCCGGACGCTGGAATTGATTGCCGATGAAGAGGTACAGCACGCGCTGCAATCGTTCCTGCAGGAACCGGGAGAGGATGCGGAGCTGAAGGATGCCGCCCGCCTGGTGCTCCAGCAGATGGAGGCCGCAAGCAATCGGCTGAAAGAACGCCGCGACGATCGCGATATATCCAGCAGCAAGACCCGCGAGGTGCTGCCGGATTGGCTGCCTTCCTGGAAGGCGGTGCTGGAGAGGGCAGAGCAGACCATGGACATGCGGGTAGACGCTTTTTGGAAAAAAGAGATGGAGAATCTCTGGTCCGAGTTCCTGAGCCGGCTGTACCCTGATATTCCGAACATTCGGAATGTGGAGGGCTGGGCAGCGGCACTGGAATATTTGACGGCCAAGAAGCGTGGACGAACCCTGACCTATGAACAGGTAGCTGTCCGTTACGGCATTTCGCCTTCAACGGTGAGCCGTTACGCACGTCAAATGGATAGCGTATGTGAAACGAAAGCACAGCCGGATGATAATTTCCGGCCATTTACGGAAAACATTTAAGTAAGAACCCATATTCGGATACTTAGGAGACCTTGGTACATGAAGATTCCATAAGTCCTGAATAGGATGTAGCACGTAACAGAAATCGACACCTTAAAGGAGGCCGTATCTATGTACAAATCAATCGTAATCGGAACAGGACCTGCCGGATTGACGGCAGCCATCTACTTGGCGCGCGCGAACTTGAAGCCGCTCGTTATCGAAGGAATGCAGCCGGGCGGTCAGCTTACCACAACGACAGAGGTTGAGAACTTCCCCGGATTTCCGCAAGGAATCATGGGTCCCGAGCTGATGGATAATATGCGTCAACAAGCGGAGCGCTTCGGTGCGGAGTTCAAGAGTGCCTGGGTCGAGTCCGTTGATTTCTCCGAGCGTCCGTTCAAGGTGAATGTCGAGGGCATGGGCGAGCTTCTGGCTGAGTCCGTTATTATCTCGACAGGAGCTTCCGCGAAGTATCTCGGAATTCCGGGAGAGCAGGAGAACGTTGGACGGGGCGTAAGCACATGCGCCACATGCGACGGATTCTTCTTCCGCGGGAAAAAGATCATTGTCATCGGCGGCGGCGACTCCGCGATGGAGGAAGCCAGCTTCTTGACGCGTTTCGCTTCCAGCGTAACGGTAGTGAACCGCCGTACCGAGCTGCGTGCATCCAAGATCATGCAGGATCGCGCGCGTGAGAACGAGAAGATCCAGTGGGCTCTGGACCGTACGCCGGTTGAGGTGGTTACCAGCGAAACCGGTGTTAAGGGGCTAAAGGTCCGCAACAACGAGACCGGAGAAGATGAACTGATTGAAGCAGAAGGCGTGTTCGTGGCTATCGGCCATACACCGAACACGGGCTTCCTTGGCAATCAGATTACAACCGATCCGACCGGCTACATCCTGGTAAAACCGGGTACGACGGAGACGAACATCCCGGGTGTATTTGCCTGTGGTGACGTTCAGGATACACGTTATCGCCAAGCGATTACGGCCGCAGGCACAGGCTGTATGGCCGCTATGGACTGCGAGAAGTATCTCGAGGGTCACATGGTGCATGACTGGAGCGAGACGCTGAATAAATAATCCCTGACTTTTAGTGGATGATACGTGAAATAGAAAAAGCCTCTGAGCTATACAGCTGACGGTTTTGACGAGACTAACATCTCGTACATAACCTGTCTTGTGTAGCCCGGGGCTTTTTTTGCTGAGGTTACAGGCTTAATGCCTTGTTGGCATTCTTCACGTCATTCTCCAGCAGCTGCTTCAAATTGTAAGACGGATACAGACCGCGCGCATACATAAAATAGAAGACCTTCCCGTGCAGCTCAATGGCTTTGTTCAACTGCTTCTGCAGGGTTTCTCTTACGCTAGGCGTTGCGGCTTCGGTAATGGCAATGGCGTAGCTGCGGACAGAGGTCTTGGCAAAGCCCAGCAGATGGCCTGCGTAATACGCCGTCAAATCGGCACCGGAAAGACTGCGGGTTCCTGTCGGCGCTTCAGCATAGTAAGGTAAAAGCTCTCTCAAGTTTTGTTCTACTCCTTGGATTGCCTCGGTGTACAGTCCATGGAGCTGAGGGTCCTTGATATCATGCAATGACATTTTGAACCCCATCAGGTTATTTGCCTGAAATGCGGTTAATTCATGAATCTCCAGCGTTTCATGCCAAGCGAGATGCCTCGGGTTTTGACTCATGCTCAAGTAGATTCTCCTCCATAATCAATATGCGATAGCCTATTCACCGGATGGAGGAATGGTGCATCTGCCCAGCCCCGAAACTTACAAATCTTGCGACAACCGCACCATATCGCGCAGCAGCATGCCGTTCTCGTAGATTTCTTCATCATAATGACGGACAAAAAAGTCCCGATCGATGCCTGTCATCCGAAATCCGCATTTCTGATACAGTGCCAGCTGTGCCACGCCGGTACTCCCTGTTCCGACTTCAATCGTTGCATATCCGAGCTCTCGGGCCTGCCCGACGGCATGGCTCACGAGTTGTTTGCCATATCCCTGGCCATGCAGATTCTCGCTTACGGCAACGTTAACCAGCTCGATCGTATCGGGCCTCGTGGGCAGCAGGACGTAGACCCCGATGGGATGCGAGTCCTCTTCAGCAACATAACAATGACCGCGCTTTACATAGTCCTCTACGAGCCTTATCGATGGATCTGCAAGCAGCAGCAGGTCCATTGGGGTTTTTTCATGAGTATTCAGCTTTCTAATGTTCATGAGCGTTCTCCCTTATTATCATCTATAGTGATTATAAAAACAGGTTTATTGTAACATGCCTGGACACCGAATTCCTGGATTTGGATGATTTCAACTGGCGGTTGAATTCTCTCGGGATTCAATAACCAGGTTATTGTATGCCTTACGCAACGCCCCTACAATGTGGTTATATAGGAGCGTGATACATATGAGAGACATGTTAGCCAAAAATATTCATCGTTACCGCAAAGAACGGGGGCTCACCCAGGAGGGATTGGCGCACAAGCTTGGCGTTACATTCCAGGCGGTGTCCAAATGGGAAACGGGACAGACCATGCCCGATATTTCCCTGCTTCCGGAGCTGTCACAGCTGCTTGATGTCAGCATCGATAAGTTGTTTGGTTATTCTGCGACGGGTAAGCCGATCAGCATATATGAAGAGGAGTACAAAACACCGGAGTACTATTGGGGTACGGAGCCGAACGCGGCCTGTTATCAGGTGCTTGAACTGATCCCTCCCACAAGAAGGGTGAAGCTGCTGGATATCGGGTGCGGGGAAGGGAAGGATGCCGTGTTTTTTGCCCGTAACGGCTATGATGTCACAGCCTTCGACATTTCGGATGCGGGGATTGAGAAAACGAAGCGTTTGGCCGATCATATCGGGGTTCACGTGAACGTATTTAAGGCGGATATTTCGGATTACCGTCTGGACTCGGCGTTTGACGTGCTGTATTCCAGCGGCGTGCTGCATTATATCAGACCCGAATATCGTGAAGAGATCTTTGCTAATTATAAAAATTTCACGTCGGCAGAGGGACTTCATTGCCTTAATGTATTCGTACAAAAGCCGTTCATTGCGCCTCCTCCCGAGGATGAGCCGTACGCTTACGACTGGAGGTCAGGGGAGCTTATGATGCATTATCACGATTGGTTGATTCGCAGCTGCCCGGAGGTGATTTTTGATTGCAATTCGTCGGGTATACCGCACCGTCATGCGATGAGTAAGTTGATTGCACAGAAGGCGTGATGGAGCATCAAGCATCATCACAACCGCCCATTGGGCGGTTTCCTTAAGATATCAGAAAGTATAAACTTCGAGGCTTGTGACTTCCTGATATCGCAAGAAAAACTTCTTCTAACTGCGGTCTGTCATCTGTGAAGGTACGTCGATAGACGTTTTTCTTACTTTTTCGTATAAATATGAGGATCGTTAACATAGCGGCTCCTTCCCGGACATACATAAGGGTGTAGGATTAATATTGGCATGGGAGGTCTTTCATGAACAACCATAACAATTTCGGTTATCCAGCGCCGCCTGCGGGTTATGCACCGGGTTACTATGCCTATCCCCCGCCCCAACCTATACCGCCGAATTACGCACCGCGTACCCCGGCAATTCCGCAGCCAGCCCACTACACAGCGCTGGTTGAACCGGTATTTATTGAACATCTTCTCCGGCATAAAGGAGCCAAGGTGGTCATTATGACTACCGCGGGGAAAGTCGATGGGATCTTATCCGGCGTTGCGGTGGACCATCTTCAATTGACGGTAGGGGATAATAAAGCGCTGCACATTCGTCTGGCTGAGGTGGTGTACTTCGAGGGAGTTCCGTTCTGAATAAACAGGGGAGCAAAAATAGTTTAAACGAAAAATTACCGGCTGGAAGGAAGGATTAGGCCCGCAAATCGCCAATTCATACAGTACAGATCCGAAGGCGTTCCGATGGGGACGTCTTTATTCTATTGAACTGAGGCCGACCGATTGGGGCCGGTGTGGAGGAACGATGAAAAAAGTACGCATTCCATTCGACATCAAGACGCTGCCTGCCAGCTTGCAGCCATATATCCAGACTGCTGCCGTCTATGACAGCAGCTCCTCGGAACAGGCCAAAACCCTGTACATCGAGGGAGCGAACCAACCGATGTTTTTGAAGATAACGAAACGGGATGAGCTCAAGAGAGAAGGGTTGATGTCGGAATATTTGCACGGAAAAGGTCTGGCTCCCAAGGTGCTGGCTTATGAGCAGCATGGCGAGAACGATTACCTGCTGACCGTCGCCCTGCAAGGGCATGATGGGGTGTCCGGGGGCCATCTGGAGGATCCGAAGAGGCTAGCTGCCGTATTCGGGGACAGTTTGCGTTATCTCCATTCTGTATCGGCTGCCGATTGTCCCTTTCCGAATCGAACGGCTGAACTTGTCCAGGAGTATCGGGAAAGTTTCATGAACAAAACGGGAGATATCGAAGGGTTTCCGGGCGGAAGAGAACAGGCTCTATTATGCCTTGAGAAGCTGCAGGGAACGGCTGACCATGATGTGCTGCTCCACGGGGATTATTGTCTGCCCAATTTGATTATGAGAGATTTCCAGCTTGAAGGTTTTATCGATCTGGGCAATGGAGGGATCGGGGACCTTCATTACGACCTCTATTGGGGAATATGGACGCTGCGATATAACCTGGGGAGCGATGACTACAAGGATATTTTTCTCGACCATTACGGCCGGAACGATTTTGATCCGGAGAGATTGGCGTTATGGACCGCATTGACGGATAGTATCTAGGGTAGAAAGGAAGATGCACATGAATTCATATCATATTCGAGTTGCTGGACGGGAGGATGAAGCCTTTTTGCGGGAAATGCTGTATGAGTCCCTGTATGTGCCCGAGGGAGAGGAGCCTTTTAGCCGAGACATACTTGAAGAGCCGTTCATGAAAAAATATGTGGAGGACTGGGGGCGAGCGGGGGACTTAGGCTACATTGCCGTGAATGCCGCAGGCAAGCCGGCTGGTTCGATTACGATCCGTTATTTTGAGGAAGGGAACAAAGGGTTCGGTTATGTGAGCGATGACGTCCCGGAGCTGGGTATGGCGCTGCTGCCGGAATCCCGCGGGCAAGGGCTCGGAACGGCCCTGATGAAGGAATTGTTCAGAGGAATGAAGGAGCGGGGTATTCAAAAGGTATCGTTAAGCGTCGCTCCGGAAAATACGGCAGCTATGAAATTATATGAGCGGTTCGGATTCCGGGAGGTCGGCATGAGCGGAACCTCTATCACGATGGTTGCGGATGTCATCTGAAACACGGGAATTGGATGATCTAATAAGGGAAGATGGGGGGATCACGATGCTGGTGTACGAGGCTGGACCGATTACGGTTCGCGAGCTGGAGGAGAAGGATGAAATATCCTTAGCTTCTTGGCTGTCCAATCCGGATGTGCTGCAGTATTATGAGGGACGGGACAATCCTCACGACGTGGAGAGGGTGCGGGAGCATTTTTACGTGGATGATGATGAGACTCGCTGCATCATTGAGTATGAGGGGAAGCCGATCGGGTATATCCAGTTCTATCTTCTGGATGAAGAGACGTTAGGTGAGTATGGGTATGACGGGAGTGATTCGGGCGGGAGAACATTCGCCACGGATCAATTCATCGGGGAGCCGGATTATTGGAATCGAGGCATCGGTACGAAGCTCATGACTTCCATGGTGGAGTATCTCGTGTCTCAGCGGCAGGCCGACCGGATCGTAATGGACCCGCAGGCTTGGAATGAACGGGCGATTGCCTGTTATGAGAAGTGCGGCTTCCGGAAGATCAGGCTGCTGGAGAAGCATGAACAGCATGAGGGAGAAATGCGGGACTGCTGGATTATGGAGTATCGGGCGGAGCGAAATTAAATAGATTGGGCATTGAAGGGATGGGCCGAAGCGGCTGAGTTTCCAGTGTAGGTAAGAAGCAAAAGAGT
Source organism: Paenibacillus sp. NPDC093718 (assembly GCF_050279985.1). NCBI lineage: Bacteria > Bacillati > Bacillota > Bacilli > Caryophanales > Paenibacillaceae > Paenibacillus > Paenibacillus sp. NPDC093718. The sequence continues at coordinate 74,122 of NZ_JBNNUS010000015.1, read as the reverse complement.
ACGGTCCTAGGGGATACCGTACTCTTTTGCTCTTTTTGTTTAAGTACTCATATCCTTAGTAACCGTTAGCGATATTCCCTTGGAATACGGCGTGCTACCCCGGTTCGGATGGCTGCCTGGATGACAAGGTCCCGGATGCCGCTGACGACTTGCTGGTTGAATACGCTCGGGATGATGTAATGCCGGCTCCGTTCCTTGTCCGTGACCGCCGATGCGATCGCTTCGGCCGCGGCGAGTTTCATCTCCTCGTTGATGGTGGAGGCTCTGCAGTCCAGGGCGCCGCGGAATATCCCCGGAAAGCATAACACGTTGTTGATCTGGTTCGGGTAATCCGAGCGGCCTGTTGCGATGACGCCCGCGATATCCTCCGCCTCCTCCGGCAGAATCTCCGGGATCGGATTGGCCATCGCGAAGACGATCGGACGCTCTGCCATCGTCTGAACATCCTTTCTCTTCAGGATTCCGCCGGCAGACAAGCCGATGAATACGTCGGCGCCTTGGATGACGTCTTGGAGTGATCCGGAACGCCGTTCGGGGTTGGTATGGCTGGCGTACCATTGCCACATCGGATGCTCATACGTCTGATCGACCGTAAGCGCACCGGGGTGATCGACGCCGATGATGTTCTTCACGCCCGCCGACATAAGTATTTTGCTGCAGGCAACGCCGGCGGCGCCAATGCCGCAGACAACAACCTTCAGATTCTCTACGGATTTACCGACGACCTTCAGCGCATTGATCAAGGCTGCATACAGGACGACGGCGGTTCCGTGCTGGTCGTCATGGAACACCGGGATGTCCAATTCCTCGCGCAGGCGCTGCTCAATCTCAAAGCATCGCGGCGAGGAGATATCCTCCAGATTGATACCGCCAAACGCGGGAGCGATCGCTTTGATCGCCGTAATGATGCCCTCGGTATCCTGCGTATCCAGGCAGATCGGGAAGGAGTCCACGTCTGCCAGCTGCTTGAAGAGCATCGACTTGCCTTCCATCACCGGCATGGCCGCGTAGGGGCCGATATTGCCAAGTCCCAAGACGGCGCTGCCGTCGGAGATGACAGCCACGGTGTTACGCTTGACGGTGAGCGTAAAGGCTTTACGCGGTTCTTCGTGGATCGCCATGCATACGCGAGCAACATCCGGCGTATACACGCGGGAGAGGTCGTCGCGGTTCTGGATCGGTGCTTTCAGCTTGGTTTCAATCTTTCCTCCAAGATGCAGCAGGAAGGTGCGATCGGATAGATGCAGCAGCTGAACGCCGGACATGCTGCGAATGCGCTCGGCAATAATGTCGATGTCGACGGTGTCGATCACGGTGATGGTGACGTCTCGAATCGTGGCATGCTTGCTCGTCTGAATTACGTCAATGGCGACGATGTCGCCGCCTGCCTCGAAGATGGCGGCCGCGACTTGGCCGAAGTTGGCTTCTTCCATATGCATTTCGATTCTTGCGATGACACTTTTGCCGCCTAATTTGCTGGTATTCATGACTGCCTCCTTGGCCTACGATATACGTATGATGGTTAGCCTTCTTCGTTCACGACAACTTCCTTGCCTCTTCGCTTGAGTAGAATCGGAACGACAATCCAGAGCAAGGCGATGATGAGGAATGCCAGCGACATCGGCTTCTGCAGGAAGATCATAAAGTCGCCGTTGGATGTGGTCAGCGCGCGGAGCATATTGTTCTCGATCATGGGACCCAGCACGAGTCCGAGCACCAGCGGCGCGAGCGGAAAGTCATTGCGGGCCAGCAGGAAGCCGACAATGCCGCAGATGAGCAGCAGGACCAGGTCAAAGATCTGTGCTTGAACGGCGTAAACGCCGAAGATGGAGATGGCAATGATGATTGGTATGAGATATTTGGCCGGTGTCTGGATGACCTTGGCGAAAACCTTGACCAGCGGCATGTTCAGCACGAGCAGAAGCAGGTTGCCGATGAGCATGCTGGCGATCAGTCCCCATGCAACTTGAGGGTGCTCCTCGAACAGCAGCGGGCCTGGCTGGATGTTGTACATGATGAGCGCCCCCATCAGGATGGCAGTTGTCCCGGAACCGGGAATACCCAGTGTCAGCAGAGGAATCATGGCGCCTCCGGATGCCGCATTGTTGGCCGACTCGGGTGCAGCAACGCCAGCGATGTTGCCTTTGCCGAAGGATTCCGGATGCTTGCTGACCTTTTTCTCAACGATATAACTGAAAAAGGAAGCAAGCGTTGCGCCGGCGCCCGGCAGAATACCGATAAAGAAGCCGAGGATCGAGCCTCGGGCAATCGGTCCCGCGCTATCCTTCAGATCTTGGCGTGTCGGCAGGATGCGGCCGATCTTGGAAGTTGGACCTGCTGCGTAGTCTCTCTCCAAAATGGATTTAAACACTTCGCCAAGGGCAAACAAACCGACGGCAATCGTTAGAAATTCCAGTCCGGAGTACAGGATGGGGATATCGAAGGTGAATCGGGCGACGCCGGATACGGTATCCATGCCGATGGTAGCGAGCAGTAGACCGAATACGGTCATAATGAGAGCTTTGGTGATCGATTTGCCTGCAAGCCCGCTTACTGCACAGAGTCCCAGCAGCATGAGCGAGAAATAATCAGCCGGGCCGAATTTAATCGCTACATTGGATAAAGGCTCCGCCAGTGCGATCAATGCCACAAGCGCGAAGAGCCCGGCTGCGAACGAGCCGATCGCAGCGATGGACAAGGCGGGCCCTGCCCTGCCTTGCTTCGCCATCTGGTAGCCGTCCAGCGTCGTAACGACAGAAGAGGACTCTCCGGGCGTGTTCAGCAGAATCGAAGTTGTAGATCCGCCATACATGGCTCCGTAATAAACGCCTGCCAGCAGAATGATTGAGCTGGTTGCTGCCGCTTCCGCCGGTAAGCCGCTAGTCATGGAGGCGGTGACGGGGATCAGAAGCGCGACGCCGCTCATCGGACCGATGCCGGGAAGCACACCGACCGAAGTGCCGATCAGCACGCCTAAAAAGGCGAAGAGCAGGTTATGCCACTGCAAGGCGGTCATAAAGCCGTCCGCCAGATAATCCAGAACGTTCATAGTAGATTCCTCCCATGCTCATGATAGCCAAGACGGGAAGCCCGGCATGGAGCCTTCCAGCAAGACGACAAAGATGACGTACACGCCGCCGGAGAACAGCGCGGAGATTAGAATGGATTTCAGCCACTTGCCTCGTTCCAGCGTCTGAAACGCAAACAGGAGGAACAGGAAGGTACCGATGATATATCCGATGAATTCCAGGAAATAGGCATAGAGAAAGGCTGCTGCAAAAATCATGAAGAACCGTTTGTAGTCCAGTTTCTCTGTACGGTTCTCCGTCGGCTTGGCTTTCAGGGCTTCATAAAACAAACGAATGCTCAGCAGCACAAGCGCTAGCCCAAGGCCGAACGGGAATATGTTAGGGCCAACGGTGCTTCCGTACGCGGATGAGCTGATCTTGGCGCTCTGCCACATAAAGCCGATGCCAAGGAGAAGAAATACGATGCTGGCGTAGCGGTCAAACGTTCTGTTCAAGGTGGACACCTCCTCAAGGATGAAACGGGAGAGGGGAACGCACCGCTCCCTCAACCCCAATGCTTACTTCTGCATACCCAGCGCTGTGAGCAGCTCCTGCACATCTCGCTCCTGTTCTTCAAGGAATGCCTTGAAGTCAGCAGCGTTTCGGTATTCGCTTGCCCAATCGTTGGCAACCAGCTCTTTCTGCCATGCTTCGTTCTCGGAGAGGTCCTTCAGCGTTTTATCCCAGAAGGCCAGCTGTTCTTCCGTAAGCCCCTTCGGACCGAATACGCCGCGCCAGATCGTAAAATCGGCATCCAGACCGAGCTCCTTCAGGGTCGGTACATCCGCGAAGTCTCCGCCCAGGCGTTCACTTGAAGTAACGGCCAGGATTTTGATCTTGCCGGCTTTTAAGTAACTGCCGAGCGAAGAGATGTCCGTGCCGATCGCGTCGGCATTGTTGCCGAGGAGGGCCGCGATGGCTTCGCCGCCGCCATCATAGGATAAGTATTTCACGGTTCTCGGATCCACGCCGGATTTGAATGCAGGCAGAATGCCGATCAAGTGGTCCATCGAGCCCGGAGCGGAGCCACCAGCTAGCGTGACTGAAGTGGGATCGGCTTTGATCGCGTCGATTAGCGATTGCAGATCGGTGAATTTGGAGTTTGCCGGTACGGCAATCGCTCCGAAGTCTTTAGTCATTTGGGCGAGCGGTGTCACGTCCTTGTAGCCAAACGGACTGTTCCCTTCTTTTTTCAGGTTGTTAATGAGAATGGGCGGAGAGCTGACAAACAGCTTGTAGGGATCTTCGTTGTCTTTTGCCACGTATTCCGCGAGAAATACGGTCCCGCCGCCGCCTGGTTTATTCTCAACGGTCATGGTCTGTTCGATAAGCTTCGTTTCCGTTAATACTTTGGTGAGGGAACGGGCCGTTTTGTCCCATCCACCGCCGGCGCCTGAAGGCGCGGTCACGATAAATGGTTTTTTCGGATAATCGCCGGTGCTGCTTCCGGAAGTACTGCAGGCTGTCAGGCTCATCGCCAGGACAAGTGCAGAAGCTATGATTTTGAAGCTGGTTCGTTTTAGCATGAATAAGTTCCTCCTTTATGGGTAACCAATGCTCGTAATTTCTGTAAGCGCTTACTTTCTGGGGTTTCTCTATACTATCATCGAGAATCTGGCTTGAATAGAATTGCGACATAAGTTGAAAAAGCTTCATTTCGCTAATTTTGTTCATAAAATTCACGGCCGAATTTTTTCAGAGACTATTGTTACAGGTGTGATCTAGAATACAATAGGGAAATCAGAGCCGCGTTTATGGCAACAATCCTTATGGAGGAATATGAATGCGTTTACAGACGAGATTGATTCTACTTATAGGCACCCTTTTGTTTTCCGTCATTGTCGCCTTGACCTTCAGTTTTGAGCGGCTGCTCGTCACAACGCTGGAGAAGAGCATCGGCGCTTCGGCATTAAAGCTGGCGAAGGCCGTGGCGGAAATGGACGTTATTCAGGACGCGTTCGAGGAAGAGAACCCGTCTGCCATCATTCAGCCTGTGGTGGAGGAAATTCGGCTGGAGACGGACGCGGAGTATATCGTCATCGGTAACCGAGAAGGGATCCGTTATGCGCACCCGCTCGCCGACCGGATCGGCAAAGAAATGGTCGGTGGCGACAACGGCCCGGTACTAAAGGGCATGAGCATCATATCGAAGGCGATTGGCTCCATGGGACCCTCGCTCCGGGGGAAGACGCCGATCTACAATGATAAGAATGAAATCATCGGTATCGTATCGGTCGGCATTTTAATGAAGGATATCGAGATATCGGCACAATCGTATCGCAATCGCGTCCTGTTCTTTGCAGGAATTGCGTTAATCCTGGGATGTGGCGGCGCTATATGGATATCGTCCAGCGTCAAGCGATCCATTCACGGACTGGAGCCCAAGGAAATCGGCTTATTATATCAAGAGAAACGGGCGATTCTGGAAACGATTCATGAAGGCATTATCGCTGTCAATCGGGAGGGCATCGTAACCTTGGCCAACCATACAGCCATGATGCTGATCGATCCGGAGGAGCGTAGGGTGATCGCCGGGCAGTATATTCAGGACGTTATCCCGGGCACCAGGCTGCTGGAGGTGATGCAGACCGGGGTAGCAGAAAAAGATCAAGAGATGGTTATTAACGATCATGCGGTTGTGGTAAACCGGCTGCCTATCTATGATCATGAGCATCGGATTGTAGGGGCGGTCTCTAGCTTTCGAAACAAATCCGAGCTGCTGCACTTGACCGAAGAGCTCACGCAGGTGAAGAGATATACGGAAGCGCTGCGCGCGCAGACGCACGAGTATTCCAACAAGCTGTATACGATATACGGCCTGATTCAGCTGGAATCGTACCAGGAGGCGATGGATCTGATTACGCATGAGACCGATGTGCACCAGAACCTGATTCAATTCCTGCTGCAGGAGATTCCCGATCCCATCATCGGAGGCATTCTTATTGGAAAGTTTAATCGCGGAAGCGAGTTGAAGGTGAAGGTTGAGATCGACCGGAGCAGTTCCTTTAAAGACATTCCCGGTCATATTAGCCGAAACCAGCTGGTTACTATTATCGGTAATTTGATCGACAACGCCATGGAGGCGGCAATGGGATCTAAATCGGAGAACAGATGGGTAAGGATAGAGTTACACGATCAGGCCAATGAATTAATGATCGAAGTATCCGACAGCGGGACCGGTATTGCCGAGGCTGGAACGGATCGACTGTTTGAGCTGGGTTACTCCACCAAGGGGGAGCGCAATCGAGGTTTTGGCCTATCGATCGTCAATGGGACCATACAACAACTGCAGGGTACCATTGCTTTCCGCAACGTACCTGAAGGCGGGGCCGTGTTCACGGTCAAGATACCAAAAACAAGGGGAGATGTTCATGATTCGGGTAGCAATCATTGAGGATGATGTGCGTATTGCCAGCATTAATCAACGGTTCGTTGAGAAGGTAGAGGGCTTCGAGGTCGTCGGCATTGCAACGGATTGGGCCCAGGCGCATGAGCAGCTGGATATTCTGGCACCTGATCTGGTGCTGCTGGATTTGTATTTTCCCGATATGTCGGGATTGGACCTGCTGCAGCATATTCAACGGGGATATCCGAATACCGATGTTATTATTATAACGGCAGCTAAGGAATTCGATACGGTGCGAGAGGCGATTCGCGGCGGAGTGTACGATTTTATGATCAAGCCGGTGGTCTTTGACCGTTTCCAGGAGAAGCTGAAAGCCTATCGGAAATATTACGAGCAGATGAAGCAGCTCGGCGGCGCGAACAAGCAGATCGATCAACAGGGCATCGACCAGCTGTTATGGCGTGCCGGTGAACGGATGGACAGGGAAGCGTATTTTCCAAAAGGCATCGATAAACTGACGAGCGAGAAAATCCTGTCCTACATCGAGGAGTCCGGGGACGTGTGGACCGCGGAGGAATTGGGCAAGCGTGGAGGCTTCAGCCGAACGACAGCGAGAAGATATCTGGAGTACTTCATGGAGAAGGGCGTCCTCGTGGCGGATATTTCCTATGGCACGGTAGGCAGGCCGGAACGAGTATACCGGAAAGCGGACGGTTAAATAACCGGATGCGAGTCTGGTTTTTTTGCCTAAACTTGCTCTGTATATCGCTTGCATCCTTGCCTTGGATTCGAAATTCATAGAAAGGAGGAAGTGACACGATGATTACCACCGTTGTTTTTGATCTGGACGGGACCCTGCTTGACCGCGATACATCACTGGTTCGCTTCGTACAAGACCAGTATGATCGTTTATTGCTCCATGATGCGGCAGTGGACAGAGAGGTGTATGTGAGGCGGTTTGTTGAGCTGGATCACAGAGGATATGTATGGCCGAAGAATCGATCTATGTTGGAGACCATCCGGACAACGACGTAACCGCGAGCCGGCGTATCGGCATGAAGGGCATCTGGAAGCGGGATTCCTACTATGATCAGGACTTCGCCAAGGATGGGGAGATTACCGATCTGCTTGAAATCATCCATTATTTAAAAAGTTGAAAAACCATTGTATTCTTTTACTCGTTATCATTTATATAAGCCGAATCGAGATAACCGGTTGTTCTGCGTGAGGAGGGGTGTCCCCGTGAATCGAAATAAAACCATGACCTTTATAGGCAAGGGTGAGAAGTGGAAGGCGACTTATGCCATTACCCATCAGGATAAGATCAATGCGAAGTTTACCGTGTTTCAGGATTCGCTTGACGGAAAGCTGAAGCTGCAGTACTTAGGAAAGGAACTCCTCGACCATGGCAAGGTAGACTATCGGCTGGAAGATATGACGGGCCACTTCATGGAGGGCGGAATCGTCGTGGGGATCGATCATGCTGCCATGAAGGAAACCAAGGGGAAGCTGGATTTGGAGCATCTGCTCGATATGATGAAACCAAACAAGGTTCTAACCCTAAAGATTGAGTGGAACGGGCACCGTGAAGAGTTTACGCTGGGGCTTCCCCGGAAGATCAGCTTTGGAAAAGCGGTCCGTAAGCGGAAGGAATAGCGGGACTTCATGGAAGCAGGACAGGGGCCGACCCTCCCATCATCACTTACGCGTAAGGCGGGCATGACGACCACATTATTCCAATGACATGGATCAAATGCTTTTTGCATATGGTGATCCTGCCCACACTGTTGGTGTGGGTTATTCGGTTTTGGGGTAAACCTAACCCCCGAGTTAACAACAGGGCCGATGATGACGCGGGTGTGCCTTTTTTAAACGCATTTTAAACGAAGGAATCCCCGTCATTTAAACTTGATCCTGTAACTTATAAGTAGAACATCACAGAGGGAGTGAACGAAAGCATGCTGGAAGCCTACCTGTTTCCAATATCTTATGCATTTTTAACCTTTCCCATAGCGGCTTTGCTGTGCGCAGTTCCCTTTCTGATTGTGCAGTATCGCAAATATGGTTATTTTAATAAATTCCGGGGATTTCTGCTGTATCTATTTCTGCTCTACATGATGAACGCAGTGTATCTGGTGCTTCTTCCTTTGCCTGCCTCGCGGCATAATGCTCCGATGAATGTAGCCTCGGTTATGCAGTGGATTCCGCTGAATTTTATACAAGATATATTGAAGGAGACCAAGGTGGTATGGGGCGAGCCTTCGACTTACATGCATTTGTTGAAGGAAAGAGCCTTCTTGCAGGTCGTGTTTAACGTATTTCTCGTGGTTCCATTCGGCATGTTCCTGCGTTATTACGCTCGGGCGTCCTGGGTTGTATGTCTGGCGGCCTCGTTCGGTTTGTCGTTGTTCTTAGAGGTGACCCAGGTAACCGGCATTTATGGCTTCTATGATCACCCTTACCGATTGTTTGACGTGGACGATCTGCTGATGAATACCTTGGGCGGAATGATGGGCCTTGTGCTCGCGGATTGGATGAAAAATCACCTGCCGCGCCTGGATCGTTTGGATGAGAAGGTGGATCTGTCGCAGAAGAGGGTCAGTTATACGCGCCGGGCCATTGCATTTGGCATAGATGCAGCGGTCATGCTGCCGATCATTGGCGTGCTGTCCGTGATGAACGTGAGGGGTGCATACTTCTTTGCCGCGATTTTATATTATATCGTGCTGCCTTATATGATGCAGGGGCAGACGCTGGGGAAATGGGTCGTCCGGGTCCAGATCCGCGGAGCGGGCGAACATCTGAAGCTGAAGGAAGTAATTGTCCGCAACGGCCTGCTGTATGTGGTATGGGGTGGGTTCCATGCCCTGTTCATTACGGTTAATGTCACCGGCTCTCATGTCCTGCTTGCGATGTACGCGCTGGGGATATTGCTGCTGGACGGCGTTGTGTTCCTTCACGTGCTGTTATGTCTCATCCATCGCGACCGGAAGCTGCTGCATGAAGCCAAGAGTGGAACAAGGCTCGCTATCGTAGAGAATAAACCATTAACCAAGACTGATTAATTAAGGTTACCACAGGGTCTCTTATTTGTTATAATGTGGAAAACGGGTTCATCAAGGAGGAGATATAACTGAAAGGTAAAATCCTCTCCATTTCCGCAATCATCGTGGGGTTGCTGTTTATTTCCAACCAGCATCTGGGCTATTCGTTCGGGGATGATCTGTTCCGCTGGGCAGGGGTCTCGCCATGGACTAAGAAAGGCAATTACGGCTTCCATCTGCCTGTAATTACCGGTCTAATTTTGTTGATGGTCGGTATCCTGTGGGTGGTCCGCATATATCGCCCACGTTATCCGAAGATCATGAGCCGGGTGATGATCGGCTGCGTCGCATGGATCGTTGTTTTTCCATTCGTATCGGAGTCCGCCATGTTTGTGGCGAACTTCAATTCGAGCGGAATATCCACCGTCGCCTATTCCAAAAAAGACAGCAAATGCGACTATCGTACAGAGAACGAGGCTATTCTGGCACGCTGCCAGATTCAAATTTACAGTTACGGCACTGAGCGGCAGGTTACGGTACGCCCGCTCAGCGTGGATGTTGGCGGAAGGATGATTGATTTCGAGCCTAAGGTGGTTACGGTTCGGCCACGAGGGAAGGTTCAGGTCCATGAAACCTTTGAGGGTTTCTTGGAACAGCCTGACTCTTCCTACAGTATGTCGGGAGGGACGAACGAGCCGGCCATCGAGCTGATCGTGGATGGCAGAAGCAAGCAGGTGAAGTAGCACCCCCTTACGAATGAAGGTACATGACTCTGATATCCGAGGTTGACCATGGCAAATTTTCATCGCACGGAATGGGATATGAAAATACCGCTGATCACGCTGCTGCTGTTGGTGATGTGTTCATCATCCACTGCAGTTGCTTCCTGGGCATATTCCTTTGTTGTGAATGACGGGAAGATTTTTGTCGTGTCGGAGGACCGCGTGGATCAGTCCACGCTTGGAGATGTGGTGGGAAAAGTCACCTACCATACGGATCGGGAAGGGACCTACGGCGGCAACTTCTCTAATATTTACCCAAAGGGAACAAAATACTATGCCATCCAAGGAATTACTCCGGAATCCGCCATCGCGGTTGAGACGCAGGAAGGCTATGTCATGGCTCGTTATGAGGGTGAGTATGGCGGGTCCCGTGTTCCGTGGGAGATCATTAAGGATTGGATTGCAGCGGGGATCATCCTGCTGATCGTTGTGTGGGTGGCGGTCGTTGTTCGCAAGAAGCGGGCGAGTGGCTCATATAGGCGCTAGATGGCTTTGGGAGCTAGGCACTTATTCACGATGTGTTATATAACACTGCCGGTATTCTTTGAGCATGCTCATAGGACACCGGCTTATTACATTCATGGTATTTGTACAAATTGCAGGATGACTCATAGAGGATTTATATTTGCTACAATAGAATACAGAACTAGAAACCGATACGATAAGGAGACAGCTCATGAAACCGATACGAAACTCGGCCAAGGCCGTTATTATGCGGAATCATCAAATTCTTCTAACGAAAAACGTAGACCATTTGGGGGATTTCTATCTGTTCCCTGGCGGCGGACAAGAGAAAGGGGAAACCTTGGCACAGGCGGTGATCAGAGAGTGTCAGGAGGAAATCGGGCGTAAGGTGGAAGTTCGCGATTTGCTGCACGTCCGTGAATACATAGGGTCCAACCACGAGTTCGCGGAATGGGATTCCGATGTGCACCAAGTGGAGTTTTATTTTGAATGCAACTTGGCGGATGCAGGGGATACCTTTCTTGGCTATAACCCGGATGAATACCAGGTGGGTGTGGAATGGATCGATCTGTCCGCATTGGATGACATTCGAATATACCCCCGCTCGCTGGTCAAGCCGCTCATGGATAAAGCGGGACGCTCAGCGGCTTGCTATGTTGGCGATACGAACTGATTTTAACTATAGAAAATGTTCAAGTTTGTGGTCTAAATTCAAATGAGATGATGGAGGATGCCGCATATGGATCAATGGGAATACAAAACGCTGAAATACAAAACTGGAGGATTCCTTGGAGGCAAGGTGAACGAGGAGGAATTCGAGGATTTATTGAACAGCTACGGAATTGACGGCTGGGAATTGATCTCGTGCTTTGATACGAGCGTGCATCAAGGCCAGTCTAGAGACATCATTGCCGTGATGAAGCGAAGAGCATATCTGGGGTAGAGAATGAATAGAGGGGAGACGATCTGATGATCATTCGCGAGACAGAGGATGCTTTTGTGATGACGACCCAGGACGACCATGGCCGATTCTCGGGCGATGTGGCCCGGGGCTTCCGGCAAGAGCTGTTTATGGATGAGTCAGTATTGGAAGAAGTACTCCTGGCTATAACCGAGCATGACCGCGCTTGGCTTCGGATGGATGACACGCCGATTTGGAATGACGAGAGCCGGACTCCGTATACTTTTATCGATTATCCGGTCCTGCCAAAAATGCTAATGTATACGAAGGGTGTTGATGAGATCGAAGCGATGAGTCCTTATGCAGGGTATCTCTGCAGCCTTCATTTTGCGTCGTTTATGAAAAATGCGACGGAAGCGCCGCTGGTGGAATTCTACCATTCGGAGACGGAACGGCAAAAAAGACTACGTGAACAGTTCTCATTTCCCGACGAAGATGTAGTTAACAGGCAGTTTGGCCTGCTGCAGCTGTGCGATGACATCTCGCTCTATGTGAATATGAATGCACCCGGTGTTCCCAAGGATCAGGAGCATCCATGGTTCAAAGAGGGCTTCGGTATGTCGATCGATGGGGAAAGGGTCAAGGCGTCCTGGGCAAGCGAGCGTGAGATTCGATTGAGTCCGTTTCTGTTCAAACCGGAATGGTCGGCTTCGGTGAAGTGGAAATATGTGCCGAAGGCGAAGATTGATGAGCAGGGAGTGGCTAAGGCATTTCATGATGCGGCGTGGACGGAGCAGACGGTTGCTTTTGTACCGTAAGTTCATATAAACGATGATCCTTCATCGGCAAAAATATGATATGATCACCACAGTGGCTATAGACTGGAACAGATTTGATTCTGTAGGAATGTAGAGGATGAATAATGAAGAAAAAGGAATTTTTGATCGTTGCGCTGCTTAATTTTTTGGCTGCGATAGCGTTCTTGGTGGTTGTTTTCATTACGGATCGAAGCTCTTGGCAATGGGGATTTGGAATCGTTTCACTGTTGTTTGCGATTGGTGGAGTAGGGAATTTAGTATTGCATGCTAAGAACAAGTAAAACCTCCTTCGCAGGGCTATCACGATAAGATTCACTTTGTAAGGCAGGAGGATTATGATTTTGATGGAATGGAAGAACCTTTATCGAGGTGTGCTGATGGGAATCAGTGATCTGATTCCCGGTATAAGCGGCGGCACCATTGCTGTCGTGCTGGGTATCTATGATCGTCTGCTCGCGGCTATCAGTGGATTTTTCAGCAGGGATTGGAAGAAGCAGCTGGGCTTTTTGATTCCGCTTGGCGTTGGAATCGGAGCAGCTCTATTACTGCTGAGCCGCTTGATTGAATACCTGCTGGCAAGCTATTATGAGCCCACCCAGTTTTTCTTTTCGGGATTAATTTTAGGGGTGTTGCCTCTTATTCTGCGTAAAGCTGAGGCGAGAACCCAATTCAAAGCCGTGCATGTGATTGTGTTGATTGTGGCAGCGGGTTTATTGGCTTCAACAGTCTTTCTCAGAACGGATGCTACATCTGATCCGATAACGGCCTTGACCTGGTCCAACGGGATCGGACTGTTCTTATCCGGCTGGTTAGCTAGCATGGCGATGCTGCTGCCTGGCATTAGCGGGTCGTTTGTACTTCTTCTTCTCGGCGTGTATTCGACAGCCATCTCAGCACTTTCATCATTAAATATAGGGATTATAGCTGTCATTGGGGCGGGAGTGGTGATTGGCTTCGTGGTTAGCAGCCGGTTGATTCGGTACCTGCTTGACCGTTTCCCACGTATGACGTATGCCGTTATTATTGGCTTGATATTAGGATCTATTGTTATCGTGTTTCCGGGAATTCCATCCGGAACGGGTGTGATGGCTACCAGTATTGGAACCTTGCTGCTGGGGCTTATCGTAGCGGTATTCATGGGTAGAAAAGAATAAGAATGAAGTATAGGACAGGGAGCCGCGTGCTTCCTGTTTTTAGGTTGACACGGAGCAACTTTACTCTATGGAGGAGTGAAGGGTTGAGGTGGAATATGAATCATTTATGCCTTTACTTGTCACCGCATTTATGTGATAATATTCACAAATAGTAAACATTAATAAAGCATCCAGGGATAGGATCCGTGAGGATTCTGTCCAAAAGACATGTTAAACGATAAAGCAAAGCAATGATTAGATGTCGATGTTGTCTTTCCAAGTAAAGGAGCGTTATTCATGAGGAATAATGGGAATTGTGTCAGCTGCGGCGGCGAGGTATACCCTGCCTCTAACCGATGCGCTCAATGCGGAATGCTGCAGACGTCCGGTCCAACCAAGCACAGATTCATGCTGCAGATTGCTTCGATGATTGGTGCCGGGTTGCTTATTTTTGCAGTCCCGGTGATCCTGCTGATGATGTGGAGACATTAGAATAGAAGCGAATCAACATTTGTATAATCATCCACCGGAAGACTGTGATCGAAGCGTTCATCAAGTGATGAGGGGGAATATTTCATTATACTGATCTTGTACCAAGCCCCTCATCCAGGATCATGTTAAAATACCCCTAACTAGAAAAAGGATGGGGTTCGCGATGATACATAAAATAGAGGAATTTGCTGCGAGCATTCGTTTCTCGGGTGCTGTGCTCGTAACCGACGAAAATGACAACATCGTATGGAATGGTGCCTTCGGTTATTCAAACCGGGCCGATCAGATCCCGAATCAAGCAGACACCAGGTTTGGCATTGCCTCAGGCTGTAAGCTGTTCACCGCGATTGCGGTTTGTCAGCTTATCGAACAGGGCAAGCTGTCGCTGGACAGCAAGCTAAGCGATTGTCTGGATATTCCGCTGCCTAATTTTAGCCCGGAGATTACCGTTTATCATTTGTTGAGTCACAGCTCGGGTATCCCGGATTACTTTGATGAAGAGGTTATGGACGACTTTGAGGATCTGTGGAAGACAATTCCCATGTATACACTCCGTAACGGAAGGAATTTCCTTCCTCTGTTCCAGGATGAGCGTATGAAATTTCAGCCCGGTGAAAGATTTCATTACAACAATGCAGGATTTGTGGTGCTTGGCCTGATCGTTGAACAGCAGGCCGGAATGCCGTTTCGCGACTATGTCCAGCAGTTTGTATTGGAGCCGAGCGGCATGCAGAATTCGGGATATTTTCCGCTGGATCGTCTGCCCGCGAATACGGCTTACGGGTATATTGATGAGGAAGACGGCACGTGGAGAACGAACCAGTATGCCATTCCGATTCAAGGTTATGCCGATGGCGGGGCCTATTTGACGGCTCCGGACATGATCAAGTTATGGAGATCGCTGATGAACAATACGCTGCTCGCCGCATCCATGACGGAGAAGCTGCTGGCTTTACATATGCACGTTCCGGGCAGTGATCTGCATTATGGGCTTGGCGTATGGATTACCAAGAAAAATGAGGATGTGTTTAAATACCACGTCATGGGCTATGATCCGGGGGTGAATTTTCGGTCTGCTTATTATCCGGCCACCGGTCATACCCTTGTAGTGGCTTCCAATGCCGGTGGTGGCGCTTTTGAAATGATGCAGTTCATCGAGGAAGAATTGTTGAAGTGATCTGACCTATATGAAACAGCCCCGGGCCTTGAATAGGTCAGGGGCTGTTGCTCTGTTGATCCCAAGATCAGGCGGGTGCTTTAGACTTACAATTCAGCTTTGAAGTACCGATTCGTCGCGGGTCTGAACATAAAAATCAAGGCTGCAACAACGGCGATCATATGAAGGATACGGCTGGAGGCAAACAGGATGGAAAGATTGTCTGCATTATGCGTGACGGACCATATGGAGTAAACCAGAAGCATGCCAATATAATATTCCTTTCGTGTAGCTCCTAAATTCATTACCCGCCGGAACAAGCCTGACGGGAGCACACTGCCTACAAATATAAGGAACACGATGAGGAGGTTGGCCGAAGACACCTGCGTATTCTTCGCTGTCTCCAAGAGACAGACTTACGATAACATTTGCAATCGTACTTATTGCAACGGTGCCTAGCATTACCAACAGATAAGGTCGAAGCTGAAGCAGCTTCAATACGAGTTCGTTGTAAAATCGGTCCTGCCGCGCGCACTGCTCCCTGTGTGCACGATACGTGGTTCGGGGCATGCTTGGATGGCTGTCGACGCTTGGTCAAGTGTCAACCCAAAAAAACAGGCAACATAAGCCTGTTTGCGCTGTAAAATACAAAAAGCCCTCGTCTCCTCAAGACGAGGGTAAGGTGTGTGAGCAGCTGTGAGGGGCCTATATCCAGCCCTTCTCTTCCGCCATTGAGATGGCCTCGATCCGGTTCTTGGCACTCAGTTTGCTTAAGATCTCGGACATATAGTTGCGGACAGTCCCGTAGGATAAGTGGAGCTTCGACGCAATTTCATTAGAACTGTTACCGTCGGCAGCCAATCGCAGCACTTCCCGTTCGCGTTCGGTCAGCGGATTGGCACCCGCACCTGACAGCGTACCGAATACGAGCTCAGGGGAGACCTCCCGCCGTCCATCCATGACTCGGCGGATGGCTTCTGCCAGCCGTTCACTGGGCTCATCCTTAAGCAGGTATCCCTGAACGCCCGCCTGCACGGCCCGCTCGAAATAACCGGGCCTAGCAAAAGTGGTCAGGATGATGACCCGGCTGGGATAACCGCGCAGCTTTACTTCCTCCGCCACTTCGAGACCGCTGCGCGCAGGCATTTCGATATCGAGCAGGCATACATCAGGTTGATGCAAGGCAATCAGGGATAGCGCTTCATCCCCGTCGCCGGCTTGACCAATCACATCAATATCGTCTTCAAAATCAAGCAAGGAAGCCAGAGCGCCGCGCAGCATTCGCTGGTCCTCGGCGATCAGCACTTTGATGCTCATGGGAAGTGTCCTCCTTCCGGTTCTTGATGATGATCGGAACACGAATCACTAATATCGTGCCTTGTTGCTGGGAGCTGGCCTCAACGGTGCCCCCGATGAGGGACAGCCGCTCCGCCATGCCTTTCAGGCCATTGCTGTTGGATGAAGCTGATGGATCTTCTTCCTTGCAATGAAGACCAACGCCATCATCGGCCACCTCAAGCCGCCACTCATTGCCCAGCGACTCGATAAGAATCCGGCACTGGCTCGCCTGACTGTGCTTCACCACATTGGTTACGGCTTCCCGCAAGCAGAGGCTTAGAATATTGTGGGCCAGGTCGGAAATTCCCTCCAGCTTCGGATTACCGGCACAGCTAAACTGGATATCGGCACTCTCCAGAATGATCTGGGCCTCGACCAGTTCCTCGGGCAAGGTGGCGGTCCGCATGTCGGATACCAGCTCACGCACTTGGCGCAGCGCGGCGCGCGAGGTGTTCTGAATCTCACGGACCTCCATTTGGGCTTTCTCGGGATCCTTTACCGCCAGTTTCTCCACAAGCTGGCTCTTCAACGTGATGAGAGACAGGGTATGACCCAAGGTATCGTGAAGATCTCTGGCAATACGCATCCGCTCTTCGCCCTTAATCAAATTGCGGATCTGCTCGTTAGCCTGCGCGAGCTCCTTCTCCAGCTGCTGTCGACGGTTTAGAGAACGAATGCCGAAGGGTGAGAACAGCATGATGAGAAAGAAAGGAATCATAAAGACAAGATCCTTCCATCCCAGCATGCTCGCATTTTTGATCAAAGGAATGGTCTCTATGATACCAAACAGCACAAGGGATATCGTGAATTTGCGCCGGTCGGTATACCAGCCGATGAAATTGGCTGTGAAGAACCCCATATACATATAGGTTGGGTGGTACCACATGCAAAGAATGAAAATGATAGACATCTGAATGCCGAGCCACCAGAAAAAACGAGGAGTGCCAGCAGCGAAGTAAAGCTGGCGGTACGTGAGGAGAAACAAGGCAATCAGCGTAAATCCAATCCCCATCTTCCAGCCTTCTTCGCTCATCATGTTAATTATGGGCAGAGATATATAAATGAGCCACAGATAGGGGAAAAACCCCAATTGCGTTGGAAAAACCTCAAACCCCGCGGACTTCGCGTCTTTCAATTTTTTCATGAAGCCATCATCCTATCCCCTTAATCGGCTTGTTGTTTTTTCCGAATATAGGTGGATAGTAACATAAATACTGCCAAATATCCTGCTAAAACCATGAAATTATCCAATCCCGGCGCTTCTCCGCGAACGATTGACCAGGCACCTCCGCCAAAATGATAGGAGGGCATCCACTTGCCGATGGCTTGCATGATGGAAGGCATCGCTTCGATCGGGAACCACATCCCGCCCGTAACGGCCAGCCCTAAGTAGATGCCGTTGCTGACGCCGCTTGCCGTATCGACCCGTTTCATGGATCCAATCAAGGTACCGATGGCAAGAAACGGGACGGATGCGATCAGTATCCACAGTCCGCTGAGCAGCCATTGTCCGTAGGTGAGGGAGACTCCGTTAATCAGGTAGCCGGCTACAAAAATGACGATGATGCAGAGCAGATGCATAACCGTCTGCACAAACATTTTGCCAAAGAAATACACGCTGCCAGGAAGCGGCGTTACCCGCATATATACAGCCCAGCCCTGGACTCTCTCTTGCACGAGGCGAATGCCGAGCGACATGATGGCGGTGCCCATGACACTGAAGGACGCCATCGACATGAGATAGTGGGCCTGCCATTGTCCGGTATCGTCGGCCCCCGTATTCACGACCCGTGTAAAGATAAAATAGAACAGAATTGGCATGGCCAAAGACCAGAAAATATAATACGGATTGCGTACCATCCGGAGTAATTCCATTTTGCACTGCAAGGTTATCAGTTTCCAGGTTGTCATCGTTATACGGCCTCCCCTTGATCCATCGTTAATTGGTCGAATGCTTCGTCCAAGCTTCCTTGATCGATGCGAATGTCGCGTACAGCCAGCCCGGACCGGAACAGAGCCGCCAGCGCCGTATCCGTATCGTCGGTTACGGCGTTCAGCCGACCGTTGTGTTCATGCACATCGGTTACGCCGGGTACTTCATGAAGCAGCTCCTTGACCTGCTGGTGGTCCGCATCCACGATAAAGGAAACCGACCTTCGGGTCAGCTTGGCTTTGATCGCTTCCGGCGTGCCATCAGCGGCAACCTGACCTTGATGGAACAGCAGAATCCGGTCGGCCATATCGTCCGCCTCTTGCAGATAATGCGTGGTGAACAGAATCGTTTTGCCCTGATCGGCAAGCTTGCGTACCGTCTGCCAAAATAACCGGCGGGCCGATGTATCCAGGCCGACCGTTGGTTCATCGAAGAACAGCAGCTCGGGGTTGCCCGCAATCGCCAGCGCAAAGCTGAGCTTGCGTTTCTGGCCGCCAGACATTTTGACAGCCCATTTATTCAGTTCTTCAGCGGTAAGTCCGCTCAAGCTCGCGATTTCATTCAGTGTAAGCGGGCTCGGATAATAGCCTCGGATGAGATTGATAATTTCGCGCGTCCGCAATCCGTCCATAACACTGACCTCTTGAAGCATGGCGCCAATCCTCTCACGTACCTTCAAGTCCTTCGGACTGCGTCCGAACAGGAGAACTTCACCTTGGCTGGCGTCTTTAAGGCCGAGCATCATGGAGATGGCGGTTGATTTCCCTGCTCCGTTAGGTCCGAGAATGGCTGTAATCGACCCTTTCTCTATCGTAAACGACACTTGGTTGACGGCTTTTTTGCTTCCGAACATCTTGGTTACCTGCCGCAGCTCTGCAATAGGTTCTTGGATTGGGTTTGTCATGGAATCGCTCCTCCGTAATCGAAATGATCTGAATTCATCATACGAAAGCGAGGGAATCCCCGTTAGTAAAGGATGTCACCACTTCAGAGTGACAATTGTCATGTCGGATCTGCCGTAGGGAGAGGGGAGTTAGATGATGAACAAACAAGGGAGGTTTCGCGGATGTTTGGATACGCTTACATAATCGAAATTAAAGGACTGCTTACGGTTTCCTGTCACGTGGTGTTCTCTTGACCGCAGAAGTGCCTTCAATTATAGTGGGTACAGTAGGAGCAATCTATAATATAGAAGGAAAAAGGTGGCTTGAAACATGTCTGAGAACATCTACGTCGGTGTCGATCTGGGCGGAACAGCAATTAAAGTTGGAATTTGCAATGAAGAGGGGCATCTTCTGCATAAGTATGAGGGGCCGACGGAAACAGCCAAAGGCGTTGACACGGTTATTGACAACATTGAGAAATATGTGCGTCACATTGTGGAAGAATCGCCATTCAGCTGGGATCAACTTGCTGGTGTGGGAGCTGGATTCGCCGGCTTTACGAATATTCGTGAAGGCATCATTATTCTGGCACCGAATGTAGGATTTAAAGATGTACCGATTCGCGCACTGCTTGAAGAGCGACTCGGCAAGCCCGTCAAAATAGACAACGACGCCAATGTGGCTGCATTGGGTGAAGCCTGGAGCGGCTCAGGCCGCGGCGTTGAGAACTGCGTATGCTACACGCTGGGTACCGGTGTTGGCGGAGGCATTATTATTAACGGCAAGATTTATCAAGGTTTCGGCGGCATGGCTGGCGAGCTTGGACATATCTCGGTTGTGCCGGACTTGGAAGCGATTCAATGCGGATGCGGTGAAATGGGCTGTCTGGAGACCGTTTCGTCGGCAACCGGCATTATCCGCATGGCGAAGGATGCCGTAGAGCGTGGGGACCGTACTTCCCTTGCCCATGTAGAGAGCATTGCGGCGAAGGAAGTGTTTGATGCTGCAAAGGCCGGCGATGAAGTTGCCATTCGGATCGTGAATCGCGCAGCTTATTACCTGGGCAAATCTATGGCTGCCGTTGCGGCCGTGTTGAATCCGGAAGCCTTTATTATCGGCGGCGGCGTGTCCAAAGCCGGCGACATTCTGTTTAATGAAGTCCACGCTGTATTTACGAAGCTGACACCAGAGCCGCTTCAGCGGGGTGTGCGCATCGTTCCGGCTGAGCTCGGTAATGATGCCGGCGTTGTAGGCGCTGCCGGACTGCATTTGCGTTCGTAGTCATTATTCACCATACATCGTCTGATCTAAACTTATAAGGGAGGGAAAGCTGATGCTGGAAGCAGCCAACCGAGGCAGCAACACATCATCCATGGCCACCCTGATCATCATCACCGGGATGTCGGGAGCAGGTAAGACCTTGGCCGTACAAAGTCTGGAGGATCTTGGATTCTTTTGCGTCGATAACCTGCCTCCGGTGCTCATTCCCAAATTCGCGGAGCTGATCGATCAATCCAAGGGTAAGATCGGCAAGGTTGCATTGGTCATCGACCTGCGTGGCCGCGAATTTTTTACGGCTCTATCAGAGTCTCTGAGTTACATCAAGGATCACTTTACCATCCACTGCGAGATTCTATTCCTGGATGCAACGGATTCCGTGCTTGTACAACGTTATAAGGAAAGCCGCCGTCGCCATCCGCTCGCTCCGGAAGGCATGCCGCTTGACGGTATAAGGTTGGAGCGCAAAATGCTGGATGAGCTGAAGAATTCGGCTACTCAGGTGATCGATACCAGCAATATGAAGCCTGTGCGATTGAAGGAGAAGATTATCTCACGTTTCACACATCTGGAGAGCAGCACGTTATCGGTAAATATCACATCCTTTGGGTTTAAATACGGGATTCCGATTGACGCTGATCTGGTGTTTGATGTGCGCTTTCTGCCCAACCCGCACTATGTTGAGCAACTGCGCCCAAATACCGGCCAGAACAGTGATGTATATGAATACGTGATGAAATGGCCGGAGACGCAGGCGTTTCTAACCAAACTGCTCGATATGCTGCATTTCTTGATCCCGCAGTATCGGAAGGAAGGCAAAAGCCAGGTTATTATCGGCATTGGCTGTACCGGCGGGAAGCATCGCTCCGTTGCGATAGCGGAATACCTTGGCAAAATGCTGGGCGTTAGCGAAACGGAGACGGTATCGGTGAGTCACCGTGATTCCGATCGGGATCGGCATTAATTAAGGGAAGTGATAAATGTGGCTGTGCAAGCTAGAAAGCGTCCCCGCATCGTAGTGATGGGTGGAGGAACCGGGCTGTCCGTTATGCTCCGGGGACTCAAGGAGAAGCCGCTCGATATTACGGCTATCGTTACCGTCGCTGATGATGGGGGGAGCTCCGGCATACTGCGTAGCGAATTGCAGATGCCGCCCCCGGGAGATATTCGAAATGTACTTACAGCGCTTGCCGATGTGGAGCCGCTGTTATCCGATATATTGAAATACCGTTTTAAGAATGGCTCGGGACTGGCCGGGCACAGCCTCGGCAATTTAATCTTGGCTGCCATGACGGATTTGCACGGTGATTTTGTCACGGCAGTCAAGGAGATGAGCCGGGTTTTTGTTGTTCGTGGACAGGTGCTGCCCGCAGCGGGTGAAGCCGTTATTTTGCATGCAGAGATGGAGGACGGATCCATCGTGACCGGTGAATCCAAAATCCCGGAGGCTGGGCGCCGCATTAAACGGATCTTCCTGGAGCCGGAGCATGTTGAGCCTCTGCCAGAAGCGCTGGAGGCGATTCAGCAGGCTGATGCAATTCTGATCGGTCCGGGAAGCCTATATACCAGTATTTTGCCCAATTTGCTTGTTCCCAAGCTTGCTGAAGCCATCGTATCCTCTGAGGCGATCAAAATGTTCGTGTGCAATGTGATGACACAGCCTGGAGAGACCGATAATTATACGGTGAGCGATCATTTGCAGGCCGTATACGATCATATTGGTCTTCATCTATTCGATTATGTTATTGTAAATGATGGCGAAATCCCGCCGCAGGTTCAGGACAAGTATGCTCAGAAGGGTGCAAAGCCCGTATTCCTGGATCGTGATGAAGTGACCAGCAGAGGGTACAAACTCATTGCAGATAAGCTTGTGCTATTTAGAACATACTTAAGACATGACGCTGACAAGCTGAGCAATCATATTTTTCAGCTGGTACAGGATTGGATTACACGAAAGGGGTGAGTACCTTGTCCTTTGCGGCACAGACGAAGAAAGAACTGACAATGATCGAAAGCCAGAACTGCTGTGAAAAAGCCGAGCTGTCCGCGCTCATTCGGATGAACGGTTCTGTTCAGCTTTCGAACAAAAAGGTAATCCTGGATATTTCAACGGAAAATGCCGCGATTGCAAGACGTATTTATTCCTTAATTAAGAGGCATTTCCAGGCACATACCGAACTTTTGGTGCGTAAAAAAATGCGTTTGAAGAAGAATAACGTGTATATCGTTCGTATTCCCGCCCAGGTTCAGGAGATACTTAAAGAACTGCGCATCGTTTCCGAGGGCTTTCTGTTTCAATCGCGGATTGATGAACAAATCGTTCGCAAAAATTGCTGTAAACGCGCCTATTTGCGCGGTGCCTTTATGGCTGGCGGATCCGTGAACAATCCGGAGGGGTCTTCATACCATCTGGAAATTGCCTCAATGTATGAAGAGCACTGCCAGTCCCTGGTGGATCTGGCGAATGAATTTCATCTGAACGCACGCTGCATCGAGCGGAAGAAAGGCTTTATCTTCTACATTAAGGAAGGCGAGAAAATTATCGAGTTCCTTAATCTGATCGGTGCCCACCAGGCATTATTCAAGTTCGAGGATGTCCGGATTATGCGGGATATGCGGAATTCGGTGAACCGGATCGTAAACTGCGAGACCGCCAACCTGAACAAAACGATCGGCGCTGCCGTCCGTCAGATTGAGAACATTAAGCTGCTCCAAAAGGAAGTGGGTCTTGAGAATTTGCCCGATAAACTGGGGGAAGTGGCTGAAATTCGACTGGCTCATCCGGACATGAATCTGAAGGAAGTCGGCGAGCTTCTTAAAGGAACCGTCAGTAAATCCGGCGTTAATCACCGCCTGCGCAAAATCGACGAATTGGCCGAAAAGATTCGGAATGGGTAAGAATTTTTTCTTCTAGTGTCCTGTATGGTAAAATGGTATAATATTATAAAATGTCAATCGCGCTTTCAATGCAGCAGATTTATTAGATAGGGGGTAATTTTCATGACAAAGCACCCGGTAGTCGTTCGGTTAAAGACGGGTCTTCACGCCAGACCGGCCGCGCTGTTCGTTCAGGAAGCGAATAAATACTCATCTGAAATCTTCGTTGAAAAAGATGATAAAAAAGTTAATGCCAAAAGTATCATGGGAATTATGAGCCTTGCGATCAGCTCTGGTACGGAAGTTTACATTAGTGCTGAGGGAGCCGACGCGGAGCAAGCGGTTACTTCACTCGTGAACTTGGTGAGCAAAGAGGAACTCGAGAACCAATAAGGGTCACCGTGATTGAAGTTTAAGAAAAGTCTTGTTACTGCAAGGCTTTTTTTGCTATCAAGGTCTTCCGTTGCTGGATTCTCGCTTGGTTTTCGTGCGTACATATGGATCAATTTCGAGAAGGGGCGGAGAAATCCGCTCTTTTTCAACATATTAGATTCTATGGTGTCCCCGCAAAGTATTTGGAATAAGCCTCGTAGCTTAGGCTCCACTTGGTGGAGTTATTTTCGGTTGTTTCCCTAGAAGTAAGCCTTCGTTTAACTTCAGTTTAACTTGTTGAACTATTCTTTCCTTACAGACAATAAACAAGGATGGAAGGGAAGAGTAAACGATGAGAGAAACGGACCATACTTCTATACAGGAAATAGCTCAGGAAAGGCCGGCCGGCAGCAGCAAAGCAGGTTCGCAGGCCTTCTTCCTGCTATTAAAAGAAACGAAACCGCCGATGCTGCTGCTGATTGGAGCCATCTTGCTGAATGTGGTATCAACCCTGGTCGGGCTAGTCATTCCGATGTTTACAAAGAGCCTGGTGGATGGCTTCTCCTTAACGGATATGAACCGTTCCCATATCATCGGACTTGGGATCGCATTTGTGGTGCAGACGATAGCTGCCGGGGTTTCGATCTTCTTGCTGAGTTATACGGGACAGAGGATGGTGGCCGCCCTTAGGGAACGGCTGTGGAAAAAGCTGCTGGTGCTGCCGATCCGCTACTTCGATCATAACCGTTCAGGGGAATCGGTCAGCCGGATGACGAATGATACAGGAGTGATCAAAAGTCTCATATCTGACCATGTGGCCGGATTTTTCAGCGGGATTATCTCCATTGTCGGTTCCATTGGGGTGCTCCTCTATTTAAACTGGAAAATGACGTTGACCATGTTTATCGTCATTCCGATTGCAGCGCTGATTCTTGTGCCGCTTGGCAAGAAAATGTATAAAATATCGCTTGGCATGCAGGATGAGACGGCTACGTTTACGGCGAATATCAGTCAGGTGCTGTCGGAGATTCGTTTGGTGAAAGCTTCTAACGCTGAGGACAGAGAGTATGAGAATGGGCATAAAGGGATCACCAATCTGCTGAATTTCGGGATCAAGGAAGGTGTGGTATCCGCCTGGATCGCGCCGCTGATGTCTTTCGTGTTGATGATGCTGCTGGTGGTAGTCATCGGGTATGGCGGACTTCAGGTATCCACAGGGGCATTGACCGCCGGCGAGCTGGTTGCGTTTATCCTGTATCTGATTCAGATCGTGATGCCGATGACGCAGTTAACGACGTTTTTTACCCAGTTTCAGAAGGCCAAAGGAGCAACGGAGCGAATATTGGAAACACTGGATGCAGAGGAAGAGTCCATTTCGGAAGGTAGCGATGTGGTGAACGCGAATCAGCGGGTGTCCATCGAGAATCTTTCGTTTGGCTACAAGCCGGATGAGCTGGTGCTGCATGACATCAGCTTTCAGATGGAGCCGGGCACGGTCACGGCAGTGGTTGGACCGAGTGGCGGAGGCAAGACGACGCTGTTCTCCATGCTGGAGCGTTTTTACCTTCCGCAAAAAGGACAGATCCGATTGGGTAAGACGGCGATCGATTCGTTCTCTTTACGCTCATGGCGCGGGTTGATTGGTTATGTCTCACAGGATAGTCCAATGATCGCGGGAACCATTCGCGACAACTTATGTTATGGGATGGACCGGGAAGTGAGCGATGGGGAGATCCGAAGAGCGGCAGAAATGGCCTATGCAGATGGATTTATCGACGAGCTGCCGCATGGTTTTGATACGGATGTGGGCGAGAGGGGCGTGAAGCTCTCCGGCGGTCAGCGGCAGCGGATTGCGATCGCCAGAGCCTTGCTGCGGGATCCGAAGATTCTGATGCTGGACGAAGCCACCTCCAGTCTGGACAGCCGTTCCGAGATTGAAGTGCAGAAGGCGCTCAAGAACCTGATGGCTGGCCGGACGACGATTATTATTGCGCACCGGTTATCCACGGTTGTAGGAGCAGATCAGATTATTTTCATTGAAAAAGGAACGGTAACCGGACGGGGAACGCATGATGAATTGATTGAGCAGCATGACATG
Source organism: Paenibacillus sp. NPDC093718 (assembly GCF_050279985.1). NCBI lineage: Bacteria > Bacillati > Bacillota > Bacilli > Caryophanales > Paenibacillaceae > Paenibacillus > Paenibacillus sp. NPDC093718. The sequence continues at coordinate 48,137 of NZ_JBNNUS010000015.1, read as the reverse complement.
TACAGAGAGTTTGCCGTGCAGCAGCTGCAGATGAATGAAACGATTGAGGCCTAAGGGCGCCTTGAAATGCTGGGGAAGAAGGGATGGCCACCATGGCAAAAATATTGGTAGTGGACGACGACCCGAATATCCGCGAACTCATAAAGGTGTTTCTGGAGGAAGCGGGGATGGAAGGGGTATTCGAAGCCTCGGATGGCGTCGAGGCCTTGTCCGTCATGGATCAGACATCCGTCGATCTGGTCGTGATGGATATCATGATGCCGAATATGGACGGATGGGAGCTATGCAGGGAGATCCGGAGGAACACCGGTATTCCGGTGCTGATGCTGACGGCAAAAGGGGAAACGAGGCAGATCGTGAAGGGTTTTGAGTTGGGTACCGACGATTATCTGGTGAAGCCCTTCGAACCAGCGGAGCTCGTTGTGCGCGTCAAAGCGCTGCTGAAGCGGTATCAGGTAGCCGCATCGCAGACGGTGACCATCGGCAAGCTGCAGATGAACCGCAGAACCTATGAGGTCAAGGCGGGTGATGAGGCTTTTACCCTGCCGCTGAAAGAGTTCGAGCTGCTCTTCAAGCTGGCCAGTTATCCGGGGAGCACGTTGCCGCGCGACCGGCTGATCGAAGATATATGGGGATATGACTTTGAAGGGAACGAACGGACACTGGACGTCCACGTGAATCGGTTACGGGAGCGGTTCCCGGAGGAGAAATACCGGTTCAGGATTCGGACGGTGCGTGGTCTAGGTTACCGCCTGGAGGCAGGTGAAGGTTAATGAAGAAAACGCACAAAATATTGTGGAAGATCGTTCGGGAAACGCTTCAGACCATCTTGATCTTTGCGGTCTTGGGCGCGTCTTGGACGGCGGCGACCTATGTGACGCGGTTTATTTACACCTGGACGGGAACGCCGCGTTGGGATTATGTCATTCAGCTGATCAACTTGTTTGTTGGCGTCATCATCTTCTTCCTATTCATGCTGGTCGTGGGCATGTTCTTCAAGCATCGGCAAATGGCCATGCTGAATTCCATTACGGATGCCATGCGCCGGATATCGCAGGGAGACTTCAGTGTGAAGATGGACGAACAGGAATGGCGCGGGGAGTTCAAGATGATCGCCAGCAGCATTAACGACATGGCCGACGAATTGGGGCGGATGGAGACCATGCGTCAGGATTTCATCTCCAATGTGTCCCATGAAATTCAATCCCCGCTCACTTCGATTCGGGGGTTTGCCCGAGCGCTCCGAAATCCGCGTCTCACGGAAGAGAAGAGAGCCCGTTACCTGGAGATTATCGAAGGAGAGGGCCGCCGTCTGTCGCAGCTGAGTGACAATCTGTTGAAGCTGTCATCCCTGGAAGGAGAGCAGCCTGCATTCGAAATGGCGCGCTACCGGCTCGACGGGCAGCTGCGTGCGGTCGTCTTGGCGCATGAGCCGCAGTGGCTGGCGAAACGGATTCAGGTGGATCTGGATCTCGCTAAGGTAGAGATTGAGGCCACAGAGGATCTGCTGAGTCAAGTGTGGACCAACTTGCTGCACAACAGCATCAAATTCACGCCGGAAGGCGGTATGATCACCATCGTGCTGAAAGCAGGGGAAGACGGAGCCGAGGTTACGATGACGGATACGGGGGTCGGGATGTCGGAGTCGGACCAGCTGCATATATTCGAACGTTTCTACAAAGCGGACAAATCGCGTAATCGCGCTGCGGGCGGCAGCGGGCTTGGATTATCGATCGTGAAGCGGATTGTCGATATTCATCAAGGTAAAATAATGGTCCAATCCGAGCTTGGGAAGGGCTCGACATTTACCGTGAAGGTGCCTTATAAGCGACCACTGAATACGAAGTAGTGATTGTGCGGTGAGGGTTGGACATAAAGCATTTCCCTCGGTAATCTTGCGAATGTAACGGACACCAAGGACCTTATTTGCCAAATGAAGCACCGTAAACTAAAATAACGGACACCAGATCCGTTATTTTAGGATTTGTATAGGTAAATGCGGTCTTTTGGAAGGAATAACGGATCCTTAGTCCGATAGTCTTCGGAAAAGCTCCATTTCCCCCCTAATAAGGTACTCTCGGTCCGTTAGCTCCACTAAAACAGGTGCAATGCAGCCATAGCACGACCATTGCAGTCGGCTCTAAATAATATAATGCAGATGCCATTACATGGCTGGCGATAACGCTGTACGATAGCATGCAGATGCCATTACATAGCTGGCGATAACGCTGTACGATAGCATGCAGATGCCATTACATAGCTGGCGATAACGCTGTACGATAGCATGCAGATGCCATTACATAACTGGCGATAACGCTGTACGATAGCATGCAGATGCCATTACATAGCTGGCGATCACGCTGTACGACAATATGCAGATGCCATTACATGGCTGGCGATAGCGCTGTACAACAATCTGCAGATGCCATTATATGGCCGTACGATAACATGCAGATGCCATTACATGGCTGGTGATCACGCTGTACGACAATATGCAGATGCCATTATATAGCCGTACGATAACGTGCACATGCCATTATATAGCCGTACGATAACGTGCACATGCCATTGTTAGCCGTACGATAACGGGTTAGTTTCCAGCTAATAGGCTGGCCGGATAATAGGGTCACTGGTTGCTGCATGAATATGGTCGAAAGCCATCCAAGCACATTCCGAGTCCCACGCACCGTGTTTACCGCGTGCCTCTCCCCCACGGAAATGGCTGCTGCAAGCTGATCAGCGTCGACGCACCTCGGCCACGCACTGTGCGCACTGTGAGCAGTGCGCTCACAGTGAACAACCCGCAAGGTGCGTGCAGCCACACGGCAGCGGTTGGCTAAGGTAGGTTAGCTGCACTTTTACAGCACCTTCTCCAAAAAGCTGATCGTACGCTCATGCTTCGGTCTGCCGAACACTTCCTCCGGTGGGCCTTCCTCTACGATATACCCGCCATCCATGAAGATCACCCGGTCCGCAACCTCGCGGGCAAAGCCCATCTCGTGCGTGACGATCATCATCGTCATGCCCTCGCGCGCCAGATCCTTCATGACGCCGAGCACTTCGCCGACCATCTCCGGGTCCAGCGCCGATGTCGGCTCGTCAAACAGCATGATGTCCGGATTCATCGCCAAGGCCCGGGCGATCGCGACACGCTGCTTCTGTCCGCCTGACAGCTGGCTGGGGAAGGCCTCCGCCTTATCGGAGAGTCCTACTTGCTCCAGCAGCTTCAGCCCCGAGGCACGCGCCTCGGACGCGCTCTGCTTGCCCAGCTCGACCGGGGCAAATGTGATGTTCTTCAGCACATTGAAGTGGGGAAACAGATTAAAGTGCTGGAACACCATGCCGATGTTTTCACGTGCCTTATTGATGTCCGTTTTAGGGTCATTGATATCCTTGTCATGCACGAACACCCTGCCTGCCGTAATGTCCTCCAGTCTGTTGATACATCGCAGGAAGGTGCTTTTGCCGGAGCCCGAGGGCCCGATGACACAGACAACCTCGCCTTCCTGAACCTGCATGTTAATTCCCTTCAGCACCTCGTTCGTGCCAAAATTCTTCTTCAGTCCTTCTACGCGGATTTTATCCATGACGCACCTTCCCTTCCAGACGGCCCGAAATTTTGGTCAGAATGGTAATCACGACCAGATACATGATGGCGACCACGAGCCAAATATCAAACGAAGCGAATGTTCTTGCGATGATGATTTTCCCGGATTGGGTCAGCTCGACCAGGCCGATTACCGACAGGATCGACGTATCCTTGAGCGTGATCACCAGCTGGTTAATAAAGGTCGGGATCATGACCTTAATCGCCTGGGGAATGATGATTTTCATCATGGCTTTGCGGTATGGCAGACCGAGCGAACGGGCAGCCTCCAGCTGTCCAGGGTCAATGGATTGGATACCGCCCCTGATAATTTCCGTGACATAGGCACCGGCATTCAGGCTGAGTGTCAGGACAGCTGCCACGATCGGTGACATCGTGAACCCGAGCGCTTGCGGAATACCGAAGTAGATGAAGAAGGCAAGGACCAGCAGCGGTATGCCGCGGAAAATATCCACGAATACAGTTGCGATGCCTCGGAGCCATTTATTGCGTCCGACCTTCATAAAACCGAATATCAACCCTAGGAAAAACGCGAAGAACAGCGATACGATGGTCAACAGCAGCGTATTGCCAAGGCCCTTCAGCAGCGAAGGCAGCGACTCCACGATCAGTTCCCAGCGGCTTTGATCCGCCGCGCCCACGGCATTTTCGCCAATGTATTTTGCCTTAATGCGATCGTACTCTCCGCTGGCCTTCAGGTTGATCAAGCCGGCATTGAATTTCTCCAGAAGCTCCTGGTTCCGTCCCTTGCCGACGGCAAATCCGTAAGAGGCACCTGGCTCCATATCCGTAACGATCTTCAGTCCATTGTTCTGCTCGACTCCGTATGCAAGCACGGGGAAGTCGTCAAAACAGGCAACGGAATTGCCGGTCCTGACGTCGTCATACATCTGGGCCGAATCGTCAAAAGGCACGATGGTGAATCCGTACTTGGAGGATATGGATTCCGCGAAGCTGTAGCCCTCCGTACCCGTTTTGACGGCGACCTTTTTCCCTTTTAAATCTTCATACCCTTTGATAGACTCCTGATCCTGGCGAATGGCCATGACCACACCTGATTCAAAATAAGGATCGGAGAAGTCGAATTTCTGCTTCCGCTCTTCCGTGATGCTCATGCCGGCAATGACTCCATCGACCTGATTGGCTTCCAGCGCCTGAACCGCCGCATTGAAGCCGAGCGGCTTGATCTCATATTTGAAATTTTGGTCTTTTGCGATCGCATCCAGCAGATCCATGTCGATACCGACAAATTTGCCGCTTGCATCCTGGAATTCAAACGGGGCAAACGTAATGTCCGTTCCGATCTGATAGGTTTTACCGGAGGCTGGCTCTGCCGCGGCGCTTGCCGCCCCGTATGGCATGCCCGCTGCCATGAGTATCAGCAGTGACATGAACGCGTATAACATCCGGAATGATTTCATAGTGACCTCCTCTTTTTAAACACCGATGTAAGTTAGTTACCCATTAAGGCTTCCTTATTAAACAGTTGCCGTCTTCTTCATTGGGTATCTTATTTTGCTAATCAGCCAATCATGCCTAGATATACCAATTAACAGGGGTATTAAAATAAGTTGAAGAAAAATTTCAAAACCCTCTGTTCCGGATGCAACATTTACCAATGCCCTCACGTTAGAAGGGTAAGGCAAGCATGGCAGCGATGCCAATATTGAAGGAGGCTGACGATAATGAAAAGATGGGTCAAACAAGTAGGTTCCATCATGATTGCAGGTGCACTGTTGACTGGAAGCACGGCTTTAGTAGGATTGAGCGGGGCAACCGAGGTGCATGCGGCGGAGGCAGCACAGCAAAACCTTCTGACCGTACTCGGTAAAGGCGAGATCTCGGTGAAGCCAGATATCGTATATCTTTCCATCGGGGCTGAATCATATGCGGAAACCGCAAAATCCGCACAGAAGAGCAACGCACAGAAAATGGATAAAATTACGAAGCTGTTGAAAGAAACATGGAAAATCGATGACAAGGATATCAAAACCGAACAGTTCTATGTACAACCTAACTATACGTATTCCGATGATAATGGACGTAAAGTGAAGAATTACAGCGCCTATCATTCCTTAGAAGTTACTCTTCGCGACTTGAACAAAGTCGGCGATTTGCTTGATGCAGCATCCGATGCCGGCGCCAATTCCATTGGAAATGCCCGTTTCTCAGTTGAGAACCGCGATGCGTTTGAGGCTCAAGTGATTGATAAGGCGATGGCGAATGCAGACCTGAAAGCTCAGGCGATGGCAAAAGCCTCCAAGCGCCAGCTGGGCATCGTGCTGAACATTGTGGAAGGTTCCGTTGGTGTAGATACCATCTATGGTCTCGAAAAAATGGCAATGGAAGCACAATCCGTTGCAGCGGACGCGGGCGCCAACACCTCCGTGAAGCCGGGCGAGATCAAAATCTCGACGCAGCTGTACGTGCAATATGAGCTGAAATAGTAGCGCTTTTGACTTGGAATACTGAAAACCGTTCATCCGGATCTTATCGGGTGGACGGTTTTTTGTGTATCCTTTTTCGAAAAATGAAATACCATAATCAGGGCCCACATCCGTCCCTTCCCCTGTCGAAATACACAGAAAAGTGTTGTGTATAGGGGGAAAACGAGGTATAGTGAATATGCGAAAAACTGAACTTTGATCTGAACGTTACAGCCATACCCATGGATATGGCTTTTTTTTCTTAGTAGAGACTTCTAGCCGCCCCCACCTTTAAGAAACGGATTCTGCCAACCTGAGCACAACAGGCAGTAGGACCGTTTCTTCTTAGTGGGGAACGTTTTTGTGCATACTGGTTAGCAGGAATGTACACATGGAACAGGTCACATTTTGAAGAAGGGGTTGATGCATGTGATTGAACTTGTCCAGATCGAGAAGCATTTTCAGGGACAAGCGGTCGTGCATCCGCTGTCGCTCTCCATTAAAGAAGGGGAATTCCTGACTTTGCTGGGCCCCAGCGGCTGCGGCAAAACGACGATTCTCCGAATGATAGCAGGATTCGAACAGCCAACCAAAGGACAGGTCTGGCTGGCGGATCAGAATGTGACGGAAATGCCTGCGAACAAGCGGGATTTGAATCTGGTATTCCAACACTATGCTCTGTTTCCGCATATGACCGTAGAAGATAATATCGCCTTTGGGTTGAAAATGAAAAAAATGCCGCGTCAACTCATCATGGAGCGGGTGGACGAAGCCGTTGCCATGACGCAGCTGACCGCCCTGCGGGAACGCTTCCCGCACCAGCTGTCCGGTGGACAGCAGCAGCGCGTGGCCATCGCCCGCGCCATTGCCAACAAACCGAAGGTGCTGCTGCTGGATGAACCGCTTGGCGCACTGGATCTGCAGCTGCGGAAGAATCTGCAGTCCGAGCTCAAGCATTTGCAGCGGACGCTCGGGATAACGTTTGTATATGTAACGCACGACCAAGAGGAAGCCATGATGCTCTCCGATCGGATCGTCATCATGAACCATGGACGGGTAGAGCAAATCGGTACGCCGCGCGAGATTTATGCAAGACCGCAAACGCTGTTTGCCGCTACGTTTGTAGGGGAGAATAACGTTTTTTCCTCGCCAGAGGGTCTCTTTGCCGTGCGGCCGGAGAAACTCATTCCCCAGCGGGAATCGGGTGCCAAGAAGAGCGGTGTGATTGAGGATGTGCAGTACCTCGGCAGCGTTCATAAACTGCTGGTCCAATTGGATGATGAGCCGATGAAGGTCATGATTGCTCTCGATATCTCGGATGATCAGCCATGGGAGGTTGGCGAACGGGTTGGGGTGAACTGGAACGCCAAAGATGAGGTGATCATCGGATCATGAGGAAATCAAGGTTCCTATTGACTCCGGTCCTGCTGTGGTTATCCCTGTTCCTGATCGTTCCGATGCTAATCGTGGTCGGCATCTCCTTTCTCTCGCGGGATTCGCTGGGGAACGTCGTGTTTTCCTTCAGTCTGGAAGGATACAAGACCTTCTTTGATCCATTATATTTGGGGATCTACTGGGATACCTTGGTACTGTCGCTGCTGACTACGGTGATCTGCTTGTTAGTCAGCTATCCTTTGGCCTATTATATAGCCAACGCTTCCCCGCGTATCCAAACCTGGGGATTAATTCTGATCACGGTTCCGTTCTGGATTAACTTTCTGATCCGCACCTATGCCTGGGTCCTGCTGCTTCGGACCCAAGGCGTGGTGAACAGCCTGCTGCTGTGGATGGGATGGATCGACGAGCCGATTCAGATGCTGTATACGTACGGCGCCGTACTGCTCGGGATGGTGTATAACTTCATCCCCTTCATGGTTCTGCCGATTTACGTGGCCCTGGAGCAGATGGACAAGCGCCTTCTGGATGCGGCCAGCGATCTGGGCGCTTCCAGGTGGAAAGCATTCCGGCACATTACCTTGCCGCAGAGCAAATCCGGCATCATGACGGGAGCGGTTCTGGTCTATGTCTCGACTTCCGGGATGTTTGTAGTTACGGATATTTTGGGAGGCGCGAAGTCCTCCATGATCAGTAATATCATTCAGCAGCAGTTCCTGGGTGCGCGCAACTGGCCCTTTGGAGCGGCGTTGTCGGTGATCTTTGTGATTACGTCCCTGGTGCTGATCCTGCTCTTTAACCGGGCGATGCAAGCCCGGCATCAACGCGTAGGGGAGGGGAGATAAGTGAAGAAGAAGAATCACCCGCTGCTTGGGATTCACTCTTTCCTTATGATGGCTTTCATCTATGTACCGATCATCATGATCATCATCTATTCATTTAACAACACGCGGCTTAGCGGCAACTGGGAAGGATTTACATTGGATTGGTATGTGTCGCTATTCGAGAACCGGCATGTGATGGAAGCGCTGATGAACAGTTTGACGGTGGCGGTCATATCGACGATCGTTTCTACCCTCCTCGGAACTGCGGCGGCGCTCTCGCTTCGGAACCTGGGACGCCGAGGACGCAGCGGCATGAACGGGCTGCTGTACCTTCCGGTCATTATCCCGGATATTATTATGGGGCTGTCGCTGCTGGTATTGTTCAGTCAGCTGAATATACCGCTTGGCAAGACGACGGTGATCATCGCCCATATTACGTTCAGTCTGTCGTATGTGTATGTCGTAGTGACGGCCAGACTGTCGGGCATGGGCAAACAGCTGGATGAGGCGGCCCAGGATTTGGGCGCTACGCCTTGGCAGACGTTCCGGCATGTTACATTGCCGCAGATTGCACCGGGCATTATCTCCGGCGCCTTGATTGCCTTTACGCTGTCATTGGATGACTTTATGGTCAGCTTTTTTGTTGCCGGCCCCAGCTCAACAACGCTGCCGATCTATATTTACGCTCAAGTGAAGCGCGGCATCTCGCCAGAGATTAACGCGCTGTGTACGCTGCTCATTTTGGTCAGCATCACGCTGATTCTGTTAGCGCAATATATTCTTAACCGCGGCAACGGGGAAAAGAAACATAAAACATTACCGATCTAAACATGGAAGTGGAAAGAGAGGAGATATTGAATTGAAAAAATCAAGATGGACCCGCCTGCTGACGGCAGGCATGGTTGCGGTATTGTCTGTAGGACTCTTGGCCGGCTGCGGATCGGATAAGGAGACGCTTCACATTTACAGCTGGGCGGATAACTTTGATCCCGAGGTGCTGAAGGACTTCGAAGAGAAGTTCGACGTGAAGGTAACCTACGATAATTACGCAAACAATGAAGACCTGCTGGCTAAAATTAAGGCTGGCGGCAGTGGGTATGACCTCATTCAGCCATCCGATTATATGGTCAAAACGATGATTGAATCGGAGCTGCTTGAGCCGCTTGATATGAATAATATCCCGAACTTCGTCAATCTTACGGATACTTTCAAAGATCCTTCTTATGACCCGGGCAATAAATATTCGATTGTCTACACATCCGGTGTAACGGGAATTGCATATAACAAGAAGTATGTGAAGGATGAGATCAACAGCTGGGAAGATCTCTGGAACCCGGAATACAAGGGTAAAGTCCTGCTTCTGGACGACAACCGTGAAATGATCGGCATGGCGCTTAAGAAGCAAGGAAAGTCCAACAGCAGCACAGATGAAGCAGATATCACCGCAGCTGCGGATGAGCTGAAGAACCTGCTGCCGAATGTGCTAGCGTTTGATACGGATAACATCAAGCAGAAGATGATCCAAGAAGAAGGCTGGATTGCTACGGTCTGGTCCGGAGATGCGGCCTTTATTGCAGCGGAGAATCCGGATGTGGCGTATGTCGTGCCAGAAGAAGGGGCTACCATCTTCTCTGATAACTACGCGATTCCTAAGGGTGCCAAGAATAAAGAGCTGGCCGAGAAATTCATCAATTTCATGATGGAGCCTGAGGTCAGCGCCAAAAACTATGAATTTATCGGATACAGCAATCCGAACACCAAAGCGATGGAATTCCATAGCGAGGAATACCGCGCCAATACGATGATCAACCTGACAGATGAAGAGCTAGGCCGTACCGAGTGGCTCGATAATGTCGGTGACTCGCTCTCCATCTATGATCGTTTATGGACCGAACTGAAGAGCGGTCGTTAATTATAGGGCTTACATTTTCATATTTTTGTAATAAAAAGAGTCTGTCCCATTGGGGCAGGCTCTTTTTATGTTTCTGAAGATTAGGTCCTAAGTCCTGGAATAGGAAGAAATAGCCGATTTATACGAATCAAACCACAACTTCGGGGGCCGTTTCGTTGTTTATATAAAGGAGGCGCAAATGACTTAAACCAAGTTTCTATGCGTTTAATCAGGAAAAGGAGAAAGCGGCTTAAGCGATGTGATGGGCTTGTTGGTTATTGCAGAAATCGTTGCCGGCGCAGCAGCGGTGTTGTTTCTGAGCATCTTCAGGAAAAGCGCGCTGCATCTGCTGTTATTGAGTATTCACAGTGCGCTTGTCGGTATCGGATTATTTCTATTAAGTTATACAGTCCAGGTAAGCGAAGTCTTGTTGTTTATGAGTACATGCGCTCTCTTGTTTGGTGTATTTCTAAGCGTAAAAGCATTCATGCAGAAAGATTAGATGAACGTATAGGTCCTACGGCCTGGAATCAAAATTGTCATTGACTTTGTTACCAATACATTGAAAGCTTTCCTTATAATGATTAAGGGTAATAGATTAACAACTAAACGGAAACTTAATTTAACAAAGGTGGAATTCTGATATGAATCCTAAATTACGTGTATGTGCATCATTAATTGCAACTAGCGTCCTGCTTGGCGGTCTGGGTTTGAGCGGACAGGTCATCGATGCAAGCGCCGCTAAGGCACCCGTTTCCGCCAGCCAAAAATCGTCGAAGAATGAAGTCGTACTGAAATGGAATGGCAAGACCCTGTCACAGAAAGGTCTCGTGCTGCGCGGGGTAACTTATGTGCCGGCAACCGCTCTGCGGGACGGCCTGGGGATGCCTCTTAAATATGATGTAAAAAACCGTACGTATACACTAGGTAACGGTTATAACAAACTGAGCGCTGTCGTATATGATTCAACTGAAATCGGTATTCTGGTGAATGGTTCGTATGCCGGCGAGCCTGGCGGACAGATCATCAATGGTCGTCTGTATGTGCCATTCAAAACGATCAGCGAATACATGGGCGTTCAGGGGCAATGGAATCCTTCCTCGAAAACACTCAGCATGACACAGAAGAAACAGAACGACATTACGATCAAATCGGCTACGCTGAAGAAAAAGATTCAGGGCGTGGAAGCCGTTGTGAACTATCCTGTAATCAGCGGACTCGATAATGCGGAGGTCCAAGCCGAAATCAACAAAGTGCTGAAAGAAAATGCGTCCGGCGTAATCACCGGTGCCGAAGGGAATGCTGAGGAATTCCCGCCATCGGAATCCAGTTTCCCTTACGAATTCAGTGGTGACTTCGTGGTCCATTACAACCAGAACGACATTCTGAGCATTACGGCATACGATTATTCGTACACCGGCGGTGCCCATGGCATGACCTTCCGTAAAAGCTTCACGTTCTCCTTGAAGGATGGCAAGCAAATGAAGCTGGGCGATTTCATCAACATGCAGGGCAAGAACAAACAGAAGCTGAACAACCTTGTGCTGAACAAGCTGAAAAAAGAAGGGGGCTACCTCGGCGGATTTGAAGGCGTGCCAGCGGATGCTGATTTTTATGTGAAGGATAACGCTGTGGTGCTGTACTTCCAGCTTTATGAGTACACCGCATATGCTTATGGATTTCCGGAGTTTGAACTGAAGCTGAAAGAGTGGAAGTAAGAGTATACGGTAAGCGGTTTGTGTAAACTGCAATCATTTATTTTCATCCTATAGCTTGTCTAGAAACATGATGTTGTCCTGATGTAACACTGTACTGGAACCAGTTGCGAAAAATCCCCTGATTACGTGAGCGTGGAGCGTGTACTCCCGTTTCCTGCGGTCAGGGGATTTTTTGCGTTTATCGAGAGGCTTGCCTTCGAATACGGACGGATATGTGATCCTTAGGAATTGCTGTTTTAGGCATTCTCTGATTAACATAGTCCTCTCGATGATAACTTGTTTAGCTTGTACACCATGCGCACGATGCGTGGTCTGAGGCAAGCAAGCCGTACGGTAAAGGTCACAAGTCGCCCTAGGCGTTATCGATGTCACCCTGTTTGTGAAAGCAGTGAGGGTGGCGCATCATTAGGCCTTACGTACCCAATTACCCTTGCAAAGGAAGCCTGCACGGCCTTCCTCTATTCCCTCCTCACAAGTAAAGGCAGGCCTTTTAGGAGGGGGATGTCCTTTCCGTCTTTATGTTTTATAGAAAAAATCGTACCGAAGTGAGAGTATCCTTGGAGGAGCAACGCGTTCGCCTTTGAAATCGGGAAACCTCCCTATCCATTCATTCAAGTTTCCCGATTTCAACAGCGACCGGAGGGGATACTCTCACTATTTAGCACTCGAAGTTTTCATGAGTTTCCCCTTCAGAGGATAAGAAAGGGCAGGCACCGGATAACGGCGCCTGCCCTTTACTTCATTTCTTTTATAAGCCTTGCGGTGGTGTATTCTCTAATACTTGATCAATCAGACCGTATTCTTTGGCTTCGTCAGCCGTCATGAAGTAGTCACGATCGGTATCCTTCTCAATGCGCTCCAGCGGTTGGCCAGTGCGATCGGAGAGGATGCGGTTCAGCTTGTCGCGCATTTTGAGAATGCGGCGAGCACGGATCTCAATATCCGTGGCTTGACCTTGTGCGCCGCCGAGCGGCTGGTGAATCATAATCTCGCTGTTAGGCAGTCCGTAACGTTTGCCTTTAGCGCCTGCGTTGAGCAGGAATGCGCCCATGGAAGCAGCCATCCCGACACAGATCGTCGAAACGTCCGGCTTAATGAACTGCATCGTATCGAATATCGCCATACCTGCGGTAATGGAACCGCCAGGACTGTTGATGTAAAGATGAATATCCTTCTCAGGATCCTCAGCCGACAAGAACAGCATTTGGGCAATGATGGAATTGGCGACCACGTCATTTACGTCGGAGCCGAGGAAGATAATGCGGTCTTTCAGCAATCTGGAATAGATGTCGTACGCCCGCTCACCGCGGTTGCTTTGTTCAACGACCATAGGTATAAAACTCACGTGGAAAACCTCCTCTTAAGTACCTCATATAAATACTGTTACCGTATTACCCACATGATAAACAATTTAAATCAAAAAGTCAAAGATAGTCAAACTATTGGGTAAAAAAAAGAGCCGTCATGGGCGCTTTAGGGTAATCAGTATAGAGAATAAAAGTTATAATGGCGCGCCCGCGAGGAATCGAACCTCGATCTCAGGCTCCGGAGGCCTACGTCATATCCATTGGACCACGGGCGCATAAGAAAAATGTCTAACGACGTACATTCAAAGAAGACAGACCGCGTTTAGCGGTAGTTTTTCTTGCGATATCAGGAAGCTGGCTCCGAGAAGTTTATACTTTCTGATATCTAAAAAATTAGCAACGAAGTTGATTATACCGCATCTATTGAAAAAATACAATAGCAGACAAAACTTTGTTCCTATTATATAGACGAGCCAGTACTTGGCCATAATGTATAAGAATGCCCGGGGCAGAGAAATATACTTTCGGACACTTGCAACCGGCATAATTATTGGTTAGAATAAGGTGGGACTTAAAAAGTTTAACTGGGACATTTTACGACCAGGTAGAGGAGAGCCGAGACGAAGTTTGCAGGAGTGGAATGCATGCGTAACCTATTAGAAATACAAGAGCAGCTTCTGCCGGATCTGATGGACACTCTTAAACGAAGGTATACCATCCTTCATCAGATCAAGTTGTCCGGAATTGTTGGCCGAAGGACATTGGCTTCATCACTCTCGATGACCGAGCGTGTTCTCAGAGCAGAGACTGATCTTCTGAAAGCGCAGGGGCTGATCGAGATTGAAACGCTTGGCATGCGCATCAGCAGCTCAGGGATATGCTTGCTGGAGGAGCTGGAGCCGGTCATGAATGAGTTATTCGGACTGGTTGAACTGGAAGAGAAGATTCGTCAGGCTTACGGGCTTCGTAAAGTGGTCATTATTCCCGGTGACAGCGAGTCATCTCCGGAAGTCAAACGCGAGCTTGGCCGGGCCGGAGCAAGAACGCTGCTAAGCTTTGTCCAGGATGGAGATACGATTGCCGTAACTGGCGGCTCCACGCTCGCCGAAGTGGCCGAGCAGATGTCCTCTTTGCCAGGCGGCGAACCGCTGACAAGCACTTGGTTTGTGCCGGCGCGGGGCGGTCTTGGGGAGAGCATGGAGATTCAAGCGAACACCATTGCTTCCAAGATGGCAAAGCGCGTTGGGGCTGAGTACCGATTGCTTCACGTACCGGATCTGCTAAGCGAGGATGCCTATCAGTCTCTGGTGCAGGATCAGCATATCCAGGAGATCGTGGATGTGATCAGGCGCTGCCGCGTCATTATTCACGGCATCGGAGATGCCATGGAGATGGCAAGAAGGCGCAAACTGGATGAAAACTCTATTCAGAACTTGCAGGCAGATGGCGCGATTGCGGAATCCTTCGGCTACTACTTCAGTGAAGATGGTGAAGTTGTCCACAAAATGCTTACTCTCGGGCTGCGGCTTGAGGATATTATGCGGACAGAAACGATCATCGGCATTGCTGGGGGTCAAGGCAAGGGCAAGGCGATTCACGCGGTGCTGAAATTCGGACATGAGGATATTCTCGTTACCGATGAAGCCGCGGCACTGGAAGTCGAGAAGGAGATTGACGCCGGTATTTGAATCCACGGGCGTACACACCTGATTTTTCATTATTGTTGTCTTGATTGGCTTAACGGCCAATCTTGAATATATAAATTTTACAAATATGGAGGGAACTACTCATGGTTAAAGTAGGTATTAACGGTTTTGGACGTATTGGACGTAATGTGTTCCGCGCTGCGCTGAACAACAGCGAAGTTGAAATCGTGGCAATCAACGATTTGACGGACGTAAGCACGCTGGCACACCTTTTGAAATATGACACAACTCACGGAAGACTTAATGCAACAGTTGAAGCTAAAGAAGGCGCACTCGTTGTAAACGGCCGTGAAGTGAAAGTATTCGCTGAGCGTAACCCTGAAGCATTGCCTTGGGCTGAGCACGGCGTTGAAATCGTTGTAGAATCCACTGGTATTTTCACAGCGAAAGACAAAGCTTCCGCTCACTTGAAAGGCGGCGCTAAGAAAGTTATCATCTCCGCTCCAGCAACTGATGAAGATATCACCATCGTTATGGGCGTTAACGAAGACAAATACGATGCAGCTAACCATACTGTAATCTCCAACGCTTCTTGTACAACAAACTGCTTGGCTCCTTTCGCAAAAGTTCTTGACGAGAAATTCGGTATCGTTAAGGGTATGATGACTACGGTTCACTCCTACACGAATGACCAGCAAGTGCTCGATCTTCCGCACAAAGATCTGCGTCGTGCTCGTGCAGCTGCTGAAAACATCATTCCATCCACAACTGGTGCTGCTAAAGCGGTTAGCCTCGTTCTGCCACAATTGAAAGGCAAATTGAACGGTATGGCAATGCGTGTACCTACGAAGAACGTTTCTGTAACGGACCTCGTAGTTGAGCTGTCCCAAAACGTAACCCTTGAAGATGTAAACGGTGCTCTGAAAGCAGCTGCTGAAGGCCCGCTGAAAGGCATCTTGAACTACTCCGAAGAGCCGCTTGTATCCAGCGACTACAATGGCGACCCAGCTTCTTCCACTATCGATTCGCTCTCCACTATGGTAGTTGGCGACAACATGGTGAAAGTTGTTTCTTGGTATGACAACGAGTGGGGCTACTCCAACCGTGTCGTTGACCTCGCTGCTTACATCGCAAGCAAAGGTCTGTAATTGATCTAGCCATACAATCGAAGAGGAGTTCCGTTTCACGGGTCTCCTCTTTGGTTCATGGTTTTTCCTTGCTTTCATGCCAGAGCACTGGGAAGAATAGATAAGATCCGGGCGCTGGTTAGCGATAGAGAGAGAAACGAGAGCAACTGCATGCTGTCGGTGAGGAGAATAGTTTTCTTAGGAGGAACGTGGAGATGAACAAGAAAAGTGTACGTGATGTAGAAGTAAGCGGCAAACGGGTGTTTGTCCGTGTCGATTTCAATGTACCGCTCGAAGATGGTAAAATTACAGACGACACTCGTATTCGCGAGACTTTGCCGACCATTAAATATCTGGTAGAGCAAGGAGCGAAAGTCATCCTGGCCAGCCACATGGGTCGTCCAAAAGGAGAGGTCGTTGAATCTTTGCGCCTGACTCCGGCAAGTCAGCGTCTGTCCGAGCTGCTCGGCAAACCGGTAGCCAAAGCGGATGAAGCCGTAGGAGAAGCCGTTAAAGCTCAAGTCGAGAAGCTGCAAAACGGCGATGTGCTCGTGCTTGAAAATGTTCGTTTTTACGCTGGTGAAGAGAAGAATGATCCGGAACTTGCGAAGCAATTCGCCGAACTGGCCGATCTGTTCGTGAATGACGCGTTTGGTGCTGCTCACCGTGCGCACGCTTCGACAGAAGGTATCGCTCATCATCTTCCGGCTGTATCGGGATTGTTGATGGAGAAAGAGCTGTCCGTTCTCGGCAAAGCCCTTTCGAATCCGGACCGTCCTTTTACCGCCATCATCGGTGGATCGAAGGTTAAGGACAAAATCGACGTGATCGACAACCTGCTTACGCTTGCTGACAATGTCATCATAGGCGGTGGACTTGCTTATACGTTCTTCAAAGCTCAAGGCCATGAAATCGGTCAATCTCTGCTTGATAAAGAGAAGCTTGACGTTGCACTCGGTTTCATCGAGAAAGCTAAAGAGCTGGGCAAAAACTTCTACCTGCCGGAAGATATCGTCGTAACGGACGAGTTCAGCGCAGACGCGAATACCAAGGTCGTTGATATCGACGGCATTCCTGCCGATTGGGAAGGCGTTGACATCGGTCCTAAGACTCGCGCCAAGTATGCAGAAGTGATCAAGAACTCCAAGCTTGTCGTGTGGAACGGCCCTATGGGCGTATTCGAAATCGCTCCGTTCAGCAACGGTACTCGTGAAGTGGCACAAGCTTGTGCGGATACGGAAGCTTACACGATTATCGGCGGCGGCGACTCGGCTGCAGCTGCAGAGAAATTCGGCCTTGCCGACAAGATGAATCACATCTCGACAGGCGGCGGTGCATCTCTTGAGTTCATGGAAGGCAAAGCACTTCCTGGTGTTGTGGCACTGAACGACAAATAGAAATAGGCACTATATTGGATAGAAGTGGATGAAGTTTGGACCCCGATTGTTCGGGGGAATAAAGGAGTGAATCGTGTGAGAACACCTATCATAGCTGGTAACTGGAAAATGTTCAAAACCGTTCCGGAAGCAACTTCATTTATTGAAGATGTGAAAGGCAAAGCGGAAGTAGAAGGCGTGGAAAGCGTGATTTGCGCGCCATTTACCAATCTTCCTGCATTGGTTGAAGCGGTCAAGGGCACGAACATCAAAATCGGTGCACAAAATCTTCATTTTGAAGACAATGGCGCCTTTACGGGTGAAATCAGCGGCTTGATGCTGAAAGACCTGGGCGTGGACTACGTCATTATTGGACATTCCGAGCGCCGTCAGTATTTTGCTGAAACCGATGAGATCGTGAACAAGAAGGTACATGCGGCATTCCGCCATGGTCTTCTTCCGATCGTATGCGTCGGCGAGAAGCTGGAAGAACGCGAAGCCGGCCAAACCAAAGACGTGTGCAAAGTACAAACGGAAGCAGCGTTCGCAGGTGTTCCTGCTGATCAAGCGGTTCATGTCGTTATTGCTTACGAGCCAATCTGGGCGATCGGAACGGGCAAATCCTCTACGGCAGAGGATGCAAACGAAGTCATCGCTTATATTCGTGAACTCGTTAAAGGCCTGTACGGCGAAACCGTTGCAGAGCAAGTTCGCATTCAATACGGCGGCAGCGTGAAGCCTGAAAATGTAGCGGAGTATATGGGACAAAGCGACATCGACGGCGCGCTCGTTGGTGGTGCTAGTCTACAACCGGCTTCCTACATCGCACTCGTTGAGGGGGCGAAGTAAATGTCTGCTCCAAAACCCGTAGCTCTGATCATCATGGACGGTTTCGGGCTTCGCAACACCGAGGTGGGCAATGCGGTCGCTCAAGCGAACAAGCCTAACTACGACCGGTATTTGAAGCAATATCCGAACACCACGTTGACTGCTTGCGGTGAAGCCGTAGGCTTGCCGGAAGGTCAAATGGGGAACTCCGAAGTGGGTCACTTGAACATCGGCGCAGGCCGGATCGTGTATCAGGATTTGACCCGTATCACGAAGTCGATTCGCGAAGGAGAATTCTTCGAGAACGAAACGCTGGTGGAAGCCGTTCGCGCTGCCAAGAACAACAACAAGAAGCTGCATCTGTACGGGCTGGTATCCGACGGCGGCGTTCACAGTCATATTGAGCATATGTTTGCCATGCTGGATCTTTGCAAGAAGGAAGATTTCCATGACGTATACATCCATGGCTTCATGGATGGACGCGACGTGGCACCGGACAGCGGCAAGCAGTTCGTTAAGGATCTGATTGCGAAGATTGAAGAAGTGGGCGTTGGCCAAATCGCTACGCTTTCCGGTCGTTATTATGCGATGGACCGCGACAAGCGTTGGGATCGCGTCGAGAAGGCTTACCGTGCCATGGTGTATGGCGAAGGACCTAAATATACGGATCCGCTGAAAGCCATCATCGAATCTTACGAGAAATCGGTTTACGATGAATTCGTAGAACCGACCGTGATTGTGAATGGTGAAGGCGAGCCGGTTAGTCTGGTGGAGAGCGGAGATTCCGTTATCTTCCTGAACTACCGCCCTGACCGTGCGATTCAGCTGTCCCAGGTATTTACGAATAATGATTTCCGTGGTTTTGAGCGTGGACCGAAGTTCCCGCAAAACCTGCATTTTGTATGCTTGACGCTGTTCAGCGAGACGGTGGAAGGCTTCGTTGCCTACAAACCGAAGAATCTCGATAACACGCTCGGCGAAGTGCTGGTTCAGCACAACAAGAAGCAGCTTCGGATTGCGGAAACTGAAAAGTACCCGCACGTGACATTCTTCTTCAGCGGTGGACGCGATGTTGAGCTTCCTGGCGAAACGCGCGTACTGATCAACTCGCCGAAAGTGGCGACCTACGATCTGAAACCGGAGATGAGCGCCTATGAAGTGGCGGATGCTTGCGTGAGAGAAATCGAAGCAGATAAGCATGATGCGATCATTTTGAACTTTGCCAACCCGGACATGGTAGGTCATTCCGGTATGCTGGAGCCGACGATTAAAGCCGTTGAGACTACGGATGAGTGTGTCGGCAAGGTCGTTGAGGCTGTTTTGGCAAAAGGCGGGGTAGTTCTGATCACCGCTGACCACGGGAACGCCGACATGGTATTTGACGAGAGTGGACGTCCGTTCACCGCACATACTACGAACCCGGTTCCGTTCATCGTAACGGATGAGAACGTAACGCTGCGTGAAGGCGGTATTCTGGCCGATATCGCGCCAACGATTCTCGATCTGATGGGGCTGCCGAAGCCTGACGAAATGACGGGAACCTCCATGATTGCAGCACGTAAATAAGTAGTTCATAATGGAACATAAACATAACATTAAAAGGAGACTATACACATGACTATTATTTCTGATGTATATGCACGCGAAGTCCTTGACTCCCGCGGGAATCCAACCGTAGAGGTTGAAGTATACCTGGAATCCGGTGCAATCGGTCGCGCGATCGTTCCATCCGGTGCTTCCACTGGCGTTCACGAAGCCGTTGAGCTTCGCGACGACGACAAATCCCGTTACCTGGGCAAAGGCGTTCTGAAAGCCGTTGAGAACGTGAACGAAATCATCGCGCCTGAAGTGATTGGCATGGACGCTCTGGACCAGCTTGGCATCGACAAGCTGATGATCGCTTTGGACGGTACGCCGAACAAAGGCAAGTTGGGTGCGAACGCAATTCTGGCCGTATCCATGGCTGTAGCTCGCGCCGCTGCTGATGCATTGGATCTTCCGCTGTATGTTTACCTTGGCGGATTCAACGCAAAACAACTTCCGGTACCAATGATGAACATCGTTAACGGTGGCGCTCACGCGGACAACAACGTTGACGTTCAAGAGTTCATGGTATTGCCTGTTGGCGCACCTAGCTTCAAAGAAGCGCTTCGCATGGGCGCTGAAATCTTCCACAACCTGAAATCCGTTCTGAAGGGCAAAGGCCTGAACACAGCGGTTGGTGACGAGGGTGGTTTCGCTCCTAACTTCACGTCCAACGAAGATGCCTTGTCTTCCATCATCGAAGCGATCGAAAAAGCCGGCTACAAGCCAGGTGAAGATGTATTGCTGGGTATGGACGTTGCTTCGACCGAGTTCTTCAAAGATGGCAAGTATGTTCTGGAAGGAGAAGGCAAATCCTTCACACCAGCAGAATTCGTTGACCTGCTCGCTTCTTGGGTAGACAAATACCCAATCGTAACCATCGAAGACGGATGCTCCGAGGACGATTGGGAAGGTTGGAAATTGCTCACCGAGAAATTGGGCAACAAAATTCAACTCGTGGGTGACGATCTGTTCGTTACCAACACCGAGCGTCTGGAAAAAGGCATCAACGAAGGCATCGGTAACTCCATCCTGATTAAAGTAAACCAAATCGGTACATTGACTGAAACGTTCGATGCGATCGAAATGGCAAAACGTGCAGGATATACGGCTGTTATCTCCCACCGTTCCGGTGAGTCCGAGGACAGCACCATCGCTGATATCGCAGTAGCTACCAACGCGGGTCAGATCAAAACGGGTGCTCCTTCCCGTACGGACCGTGTGGCGAAATACAACCAATTGCTTCGCATCGAAGACCAATTGGGCGAGCTTGCTCAATACAACGGCTTGAAGTCGTTCTACAACTTGAAGCGCAAATAATTGAAATAAGAGAAAGCCCGGCTCCTGCTTTTGTGGGAACTGGGCTTTTTTGCATTAGTTTGAGGGGACGCGGCATAGGGCTGCACACTCCGTTATCGTGCTGTGGGATGGTGCGTATATCGGTTCCGGTCGCTGTTAAAATCGGGAAGCTAGGATATGGAATAGGCTGAGGAAGCTTCCCGATTTTAAAGGCGAACGCGTTGCTCCTCCACCGATATACGCACCTGAGCGGGGAAGAGGTGTGCAGCCTCTTGGGGGGCATCTCGTAGTAGTGCAAAGAAAGCCCAGCTCATGTCCGATCACATGAGCTGGGCTTTTGGGCGTGGGAGGAGGAGAGTGTGAATGGCTGCATGCTGGTATCGTGCCGAGGAGCGGTGCGTATATCGGCTCCGTTCGCTGTTAAAATCGGGAAGCTGGAAGGAAATAGGCTGTGGAAGCTTCCCGATTTTAAAGGCGAACGCGTTGCTCTTCCCCCGATATACGCACTTGAGCAGGGAGGAGGTGTGCAGCCTTTTCGTGGACATCTCAGGATCATCTTATAACCTATCTTAATATCTTTAGCCCAAAATGGAACAAGCCCCCATCTGTATCCTTCTAATTTTATTTTTATGCGTAACTCTTGTTGTATTAGTTGTATTCTATATACTAGATGTCCTTTTAAAGAAAAAAGAAGCAAAAATTCAAAAAACTGGAGGAGGTTGCACGAAAATAAGTGGGTTAGTGTTTTTTTATAAGAATGCCGCTCACCTTTCACCTCACGATATGGACACCCAAAACCAGAAGGAGCCAATTACAATGAATGATCTGTTTTGATTGGAGGGGGATTACTAATTCAGCGACTAATACTGTTGTTAATTATTATTTTCATAGTTTCTGCTTGCAATGGATCAAATAAGGGGGAAGTTATTAGCTCGAAATCAT
This sequence comes from Paenibacillus sp. NPDC093718, assembly GCF_050279985.1. Classification (NCBI taxonomy): domain Bacteria; kingdom Bacillati; phylum Bacillota; class Bacilli; order Caryophanales; family Paenibacillaceae; genus Paenibacillus; species Paenibacillus sp. NPDC093718. The sequence goes on along the minus strand of NZ_JBNNUS010000015.1, from coordinate 26,167 downwards.
GGGCATACGATTTTGTGGTATTTAATAATGTCACATACAAATTGACGGATCAAAAATTAAAAGATAGCGACTTAGGGGGGAAATTAGGCGTTATTGAAACTAAACTAGATTCGGAAACAGGTGTTTATCGTGGAACATATACGAATGCCTATGAGATTGGGACTGAGATCTTTTCTATAAAAGATAAGGATATTAGTGAAGTTATAGCAATCAAAGTTGAAAACAATGAAATTCACATTTTAGTTAACAAAGAGAATGAAGAATAGGGAGTGATGTAAATGAAAAAAATAATTCCTATAATATCTGTTGTTCTGTTATTTTTATTAGTTGCTGAAAGTGTAGGGGCTTACGAGTTGCTCGGATATAAAAGAAGAAGTTTAGGTACTATGGGATATCAAATAGATAGTAAAGTGGATAGTACGTGTAGTTCTTCAGCAAAGTCAGCAATGAGTATGTGGGAAAATACGCCTGTAAATTCCACAATACACTTTGTTGAATCATCAAGCGCCACATGGTATTTTAGTTGCAGCAATTTTGGGAATGTTAGTTGGTCGGGCTTACATTAGCCTACATTGAGCGGAAATTATTTACTTTACTCAGCTATATCGATGAATACATATTACACTAATTCTTATTTGGTGTATGAAAGGAACGCTGTCTTTGCTCATGAAATTGGCCATGGCCTTGGTTTAAGTGATATTAGTAACACTAGTGCATTGATGCATAGGGATGACAGTCGAGTGGTTTATACACCCACACAGGATGAAATAAACGGTGTTAATTATCTATATTAAAGGAGGCGTGAAGATAAATGGAAAATAAAATAAATTATAAAAAAGTATCTACATAATTATATGTGGGTTCGCTTTAGTCCTATTTTCTTGTCTAGTATATTCAAAATTGAATAATAAACTAGTTCAGATGGATCTTTCTCTTTCTCTGAACAAAGAATATGAAAGTACAATTGAGTTGAAGAATGATTCATTATTGATTGCGGAGATTATGGTGACTGAAGGAGAATCGCTAGTTTACGAAAATGTTCCTTTTACTATTTCTGAAGTAGAAGTACTTAATGAATATAATGGTGAAATTATAGAAAAGAGTATAAAGTTACTTGAAACTGGTGGAATAATTGATAATAAGCAGTTTAGTATAAATGGAAATCCAACACTAAACAGAAATGATAGAGCTCTAGTATTTTTGCAAAAATATGAGGGACCAATTGTTGATAATGCTTATGTAATTACTGGTGATTATCAGGGGAAATTCTTATTGAATTCAGAAAATGAAGTTATTGATTTTGATGGGTCTCCGAAAAATTTAACGGATTTAGTAGATTCATTGGGATTATAGGAAATTTCTATAAGACAGCTGGTTGATTAGAAAGGGAAAGGATCTGCTGGCGCAGCTCCTTCTTGGTTTATACAAACATGTCCGGTGAAAAAATAGTGGATGCATAAAAGTCCTTAAGGGCGTCTTACTTCTGCTGCAGCATCTCCAAAAATGCCCCTGCCGCCAGCGAGGGCGACTGCTGCTTATGAACGGCGACGCCGATATATCGATCCGGTAACGGAGTGTCTGTTCGAAGCTCCAGCAAGGAACCGTCCGAGATATTGGACGATACAAAGGCCCGTGGCAAGAAGGCTGTTCCATAACCGCGCTCGGCAAATTCCGCTAACATGTCCAGGCTGTTCAACTCGAAGTCGGCTTCCACTTCCACCCCTTGCGATCGGAACCACCCTTCGATGAAGGAGCGCGTCGAGCTGCCAGGGGATAGCAACAACAGGGGAAGCTCCGTCAATTCTTCGGTCCGTAGAGGCCTGCGCGCCCAATCTGCGAAGGCCGTTCCGACCACGGCGCAATAAGGCGAGGTACGGGAGTCGATGATATGGATTTCCTCGTCCGATACGGGAAGGTGAACAAAGCCGAGATCCAACGATCCTTTCTTTAAGCGCTCCACGATGCTGCTTGTTCGCTCCTGTGACAGCTGAATGCGGATGTCGGGATAGCGGGCATGGAATCGGTCGAGCAAGGATAGGAGAAAGTCCTTAACGATAGCCCCGTTCGCGCCGATCCTCAGCCTGCCTTCGCCGAACTGCTTCAGCTTCTTCAAGCGGCGCTCGGCTGAATCGAGCTCGTTAAAGGCTTGCCGGACATGCTGATACAAGGCTTGACCTTCTTGCGTTAAGCGGACGCCCTTGGATAACCGGTCGAACAGCCCCACGCCGAGCGCTTCTTCCAGCTGCTTGATGGCATAACTCACAGAAGGCTGTGTCATATGGAGGTTTTGTGCAGCTTTCGTCAAATTGGAAGTCTCGGCGGCATGCAGAAACACTCGATACCATTCGGTGTTGGCGATCATTTGTCATCAATCCTCTCTATGGCATCTCTACGATATTACGATTTCATTTATTTCAACTATACCCTTAAACTGAATGAAAAGGAATCGAAAGTATTCGGGAGGTAGGGACATGGCAGGAAGTACGTTTGGAGAACGGTTGAAAATGACTACGTTCGGGGAATCACACGGAGAAGCGGTCGGCGTCATTTTGGAGGGCGTCACGCCTGGCGTTGAGCTGGATGAGGCCTACATCCAAATTCAGATGGATCGCAGAAGGCCGGGGCAATCCTCCGTTACGACTCCCCGCAAGGAATACGATAAGATCCGCATTGTATCCGGGCTTTTCGAGGGGCGAACCACGGGTACGCCACTGTGCATCATGCTGAACAACACCGACATGCGCCCGTCGGCATACGACACCATCAAATCAGCCTATCGGCCCGGGCACGCGGATTTCACTTATGAGAAAAAATACGGGATACGCGACTATCGAGGAAGCGGAAGAGCTTCAGGAAGGGAGACGGCTGCGCGAGTGGCTGCCGGTGCTGTGGCGCGCAAGCTTCTGGAACGTCGGGGCGTCTCGATCCTGGCCTATACGACTGAGATCGGCGGCATCCGATGCGAGCAATTCGACATCGATGCCATCGAACGGAATGCTGTTCGGGCGTGTGATCCTGAAGCGGCCGTTCGCATGATCGAGAGGATAGAACGACTGGCCGAAGAGGGCGACAGCTGCGGGGGAATCGTCGAGTGCCGTATCAGCGGAATCGCTGCGGGATTGGGGGAGCCCGTATTCGACAAGCTTGACGCTGAGCTGGCGAAGGCGATGCTGTCCGTGGGAGCGATTAAGGGCATTGAATTTGGCACGGGCTTCCAAGCCGCCTCCATGCGGGGAAGCGAACATAACGACCAGATGGACGCGGAGGGGTTCCGGACCAACCATGCCGGCGGGATTATCGGCGGTATCAGCACCGGGGCGGACATCGTGTTCCGAGTTGTCGTCAAGCCGACTTCCTCCATTTCGATTACCCAACGGACAGTTGATGTGGAGGGTAACGAACGGGAGATTGAGACGATCGGCAGGCACGATCCATGCATCTGTCCCCGTGTCGTACCCGTGATCGAAGCGATGGCTTGCATGGTCATCGAGGATCATTACAAGCGTCAAGCCGCTTTGCTGGACGAATAGCATTGAACAACATACGGCAAAAAAACCGGAAGCGATCTGCTTCCGGTTTTGTATTTAAAGATTCAATGCGTCTTTAAGTCCAGGGGGGAGGACTGAAATCGCATTAAACCAGAGTTTTCAAGGAATCCGGCTTGAATGGTGCCAGCTCGTCGAAACGTCCGTCTCGAACCTTAGCAGCCCATTGCGGATCCGCCAGCAGGGCACGGCCTACAGCAACCAGGTCAAATTCGTGTTCCTCAAGGCGGCTAAGCAGCTCCTCAAGGTCCCTCTGACCGGCACCCTTACCTTGGATGAAGAGGCTGGTAAACACTTCGTCGAGGCCAACAGAACCGACGGTGATGACCGTTTTTCCAGTCAGCTTCTTGGCCCATCCGGCAAAGTTCAGGTCAGAGCCTTCAAATTCAGGCTCCCAGAAGCGGCGGGTCGAGCAGTGGAATATATCGACCCCGGCGTCAGACAGTGCGGTTAACAACTGACCCAGCTTTTCAGGCGTATCCGCCAGCTTGGCTTCATATTGGGTCGTCTTCCATTGGGATAGGCGGATGGCAACAGGGAAGTCAGGACCCACCGCTTGACGGACTGCCTTAACCACTTCGATCGCAAAGCGGGCGCGTTTCAGCATGTCGCCTCCGTATTCATCGGTACGCTGGTTCGTTCTTTCCCAGAGGAATTGGTCGATCAGGTAACCGTGGGCCCCATGGATTTCTACGCCGTCAAAGCCAAGGCGTTTGGCATTTGCGGCGGCATCGGCATAAGCTTGAACGACCTGCTCGATTTCATCCTTGGTCATCGGCTTCGTGACCACGTTGCCGTCAAGGTCAAGTCCGGATGGTCCGATCGGAAGTGCCTCCGGATTTGGCTCGGCACCTATTGGTCTAGTCATGCCGATATGCCAAATTTGCGGCATGATCTTACCGCCGGCTTCGTGGACCTGACGGACCACCTCGGCCCAGCCGTTCAATGCCGCTTCACCATGGAAGTTAGGCACATTGGGGTTATCGGTAGCCGCTGGGTGATTAATCAGTGTTCCTTCGGTAATGATCAGTCCGACGCCATTCTCCGCACGCCGGCGGTAGTAAGCGGCCACATCCGGGCCTGGAACGCCGTTCGGAGAGAACCCACGCGTCATAGGGGCCATCACCACGCGGGATGGAAGAGTAAGGTTACCGATGGTATATGGCTCGAATAGGGATGCTGTAGATCGGACACTTTGATTTTGATTGCTCATGTATGGAATCCTCCAATATGTTTAATATGCTTTTCTGTATTTTTATAAAAATAGATATATATGATAAAAAGAAAGAGCTTTTAAGCTTAATCTTCAATTTGAATTTGCTTTTTAAGCCTAAAGCTCTTCCTTGAGTTGTTCGATAAAACGCTTAATGCCCTCCTCATTACGTCTGTAATATGTCCACTGGCCCGCTCGATGGGATTCCAGTAGACCAGCCTTTTGCAATTTGACGAGGTAGCCAGAAACGACCGACTGAGCGAGTCCTGTTTTTTCTGAAATGGAGCCCACGCAGATACCGCCATGAAAATCACATTTGGAAGGCATGTGATCCTGCGGAGCAAAATGTTCCTCCGGATGCTTCAGCCACTCCAGAATTTTAAACCGGGACTCGTTTGATAGTGCTTTGATGGTTTGTAAGGTATCCATGTGTTTCATTATATCTATTTTTATAGAAATGTAAATATGATTTTTGAAAATGATGACTACCGGAGGATCAGGACGAGACCGAGCGTTCGTTGTTTTGCCAAAAGAAAGATGCAGGCTACAGCTTACTGCGCTCCCACAAATTCAGCAGATTTGATGCCGGCTTGACGGCCGAAAATAATGATCTCGGCAACGGAGTTGCCGCCGATCCGATTTTGACCGTGCAAGCCGCCTGTTAGTTCGCCGGCTGCAAACAATCCAGGAATAGGCTTGCCGTCTTTATCCAAAACTTCCGTGTTCGTATTGATTTTTACGCCGCCCATGGTGTAGTGAATACCGGGGGCGATTAAGATGGCATGGTATGGCGCCTCGGACAAGTCGTTATCCATGCCTGTTGTTCTGTTGAATTCGGTATCTTTATTGTTCTTCACCGCGCTGTTCCATGAATCCAGTGTGGCTTTAAGCGAATCGGCTGGAACGCCCATTTCATTGGCCGAAACCTCGATTGAATCTCCATGAATGACAAAGCCCATTTTTTCATATTGCTGAATCGCTTTGACGCGGGATTTTACCCCGGAATCGAACACAAGATAAGCCGATTTGTCAGGAAGCTTATTGATGGCGGCGGTGACGTTGTCCCGAGTATCCAGTTCGTTCGTGAAACGTTTGCCTTCACTGGAAACGAGAATCGCACCTTCTCCGCGAACGGCTTCCCCGATCAGATAGGATTTCTCCTGCTGTACCGTCGGGTGAACCTGGATTTGATCCATATCGACTGTTGTGCCGCCGAGCTTTTCGATCATGGTAATGCCATCACCGGTGCTGCCTTCTTGGTTGGTGGTCACATAACCTTTCAGATCGGACCGAACTTCGGAAATCATGTCCATATTGGCTCCGAAACCGCCGGTTGTCACAACGACGGCATTCGCTGCAATATTTTTCTCGTCGTTCCCGTTGAAGATGACTGTGACGCCGTTTACCTTGCCGTCTTTTTCCGTAATATCCGTTACCTTAGCATTGACGAATAGCGGAATTTCTTGTTCTTGTACATTTTTCACCAGTCCGTTGACAAGGTATTGTCCTACCGCCGAGCCGTCCTCAGGACGGTGCGTGCGCTTTTCGTTCATGCCGCCCGTAATGGTGATATTGTTCAGCCGAATTCCGATGGAATCCAGCCAATCGATCGCGCTTGCCGAGTTGTCAACAAAGAAACGAAGCATGTCTTTGTCGTTGGTTCCGTGACCGCCCTTTAGAGTCTCTTCGTAAAATAAATCGTTGCTGTCCTTAATGCCCTGTTCTTGTTGGAACTTGGTTTCGGAAGCGTTCATGCCCGAAGATGACTTTATGGTATTCCCGCCGGCAATCGGCATTTTTTCAAAAATAACCGGGTTCATGCCTTTTTCTTTTGCCTCAAGGGCAGCAGACATACCGGCCCCGCCTGCACCGACGATGATGATATCATACTTTTCTTTGAGCTGATCGAACGGTGTATAACCGGTTTGGGACGCACCCGAAACGGCCGTTTCTTGGGCTTCTTCTTTTTTCGCGTTGCTCTGATTCCGATCCTGGTTCCCGCTGCCGCATCCCGCGATCACGAGCATGAATGAGAGAATGAGTATAAGCGTTGCTGCAACTTTCTGTTTCACTGTATAACCCTCCACTTTCTCTATATCTGTTTAGTTGACCGAAGAGAGCCAAACGAAAAAAGAGGGCGTAACGTAGAGCAACGAGAAATGAAAGGAAACATGAGCGTTACCTTTACTCTCCGAATCTCATAAATTCGCCGGGTGCCTCCTACCGTCTGCCTCGTTAGGTCCTCTTCATTTTAATATAGGGCGGTCAATTAAGTGGTGAATTATTTCACAATTGTGAATCCATTTCCAATATTGATACGATGGTGATGAATGTAGTATTCGATATTTAGGGGCTATAACATCATATAGTCGAAGTCCCATTGGATAGATGATATGGAACATCAACGAGCGCACCAATCCAAGATGGGTGCGCTGTATGGGAAAAAATAAACACGATAGATCCCTGGTCCTTATGGCTTCAGGAGACCTACCGTGTTTATTTATTCTTTGAAGGCTAGACCCTTCTCGGCAAGAGCTTCGCGTAGTATTCTGACCGCTTTGGGTCCTACCCCGTGAAGCGCCAGGAGTTCTTTCTCGGATGCTTGGGTGAGGTCAGCAAGCTGATGATAACCTGCGACGATAAGGGCTTGGCGTGCGGGTTTGCCGGCCTTAACGGGAAAGCCGCTTTCTGCAGCCGGAGTGGGGGTTTTGTCACGCATGGAGATCCCTCTCTCTTCGATTGTTATGTTCAATGGATACAAGGCACAAGAATGAGTGGTAGAGGTTAAGTTTGTAGGAATAATCAGTAAGATTATGTTATACATCTAATGTTCTGTAAAGAACGAATCCTATAATCATGGAAGAAGGACAGATTCACGGATCGTTTAGACAATCTTCATAAATTCTATTGACAATCTTAATGAGAATAATTATCATTGTGCTGAGCGTTGATAATGATAATTGTTCTCAATAATTATTATTAATAAACAATATCTACAATACATAGAAGGTAAGAGGGGGAGAAATTCGATGCGCAGTATGAAGGGGCTCGTGTTAATCGTATTGATATTTGCTTTGGCTTTAGCCGGTTGCGGCGGTGGCGCGGCATCCAATGAAGGAGTCAGCTCCACGGCAGCGAAGAATTCGGATCAAGGGGCCGCGCAGGGCGGGGATAACACCGAAGCCACGCCGGAGACCCGAACCATCAAGCACGCTCTGGGCGAGACAAAAATTACGGGCGTTCCGAAGCGTATTGTCGCGCTGGAATGGCTTTACGCGGAGGATGTCCTGGCACTTGGTGTTCAGCCTGTAGGCATTGCAGACATTGAAGGGATGAACCAATGGGTGAACATCCCGGTAGAGATCGGGGCGGACGTTACCGATGTCGGCACCCGTCAAGAGCCTAATATGGAGCTGATCGCTTCCTTGAAGCCGGACCTGATCATCGGTTTGAAATCGAATCTTGAAGCTGGCTATGATACATACAACAGCATTGCCCCCACCTTGGTGTTTGATCCTTATCCGACTGAGGGACAAGGGGATCAATATGAAGAGATGGTTAATACCTTCAATACGATTGCTGACGTGCTTGGCAAAAAAGACGAAGCCGCGAAAGTGCTTAGCGATCTGGATCAAACCTATGCCGATGCCAAAGCCAAGCTTGAAGGAGCCGGCATGACGGAAAAACCGTTTGCGCTTGCCATGGGGTACAGTAACCAGAATGCGGCGATCTTCCGGTTATCGACGGATAATTCCTTGGCTGTCAAAATTCTTGAGCACATTGGGCTGACCAACGCCCATAAGCCAAATCAATTTGAGGTTTACGGATTCACCACCGCGGACGTAGAGGCATTGCCTCCCCTTCAGGATGCGAATTTCCTGCATATTATCCAGGATAGCGATAACATCATCGAGAACCAATTGAAGGACAATCCGGTGTGGAAAGGTCTGAACTTTGTTAAAGAAGACCGCGTGTACGCACTTGGCGGTGACATGTGGCCATACGGCGGCCCATTGTCTGCCCAAACTATGGCCCAGAAGACAGCTGATCTGCTCACAAAATGAGTCTCGGCAACAAACTGGCACAAGGCTCCGCGCCGGTGAGCATCCATCCAGCCCCACCCGTTTCATCAGGTAGGGGCTGGAAGCCGTTATGGATGCTGGTTGGAGGCCTTGTGGCTCTGCTATTTCTCACGTTTATCAGCTTGACGCAAGGGCTAGCCGATATATCCGTCAATACGGTCGTGCAGGCCCTGGTGTCTCCGCAGGATATTGCGGATCACCATCTCATTCGCAGCGTGCGCCTTCCGCGTACGGTCATGGGCCTGTTGGCTGGCGCCGCCTTGGCGGTGTCGGGCGTGCTTATGCAGACCGTCACGCGCAACCCGCTGGCATCGGAGACGACGCTTGGCGTGAATGCCGGCGCTTATTTGGCCGTCGTGGCGGGGATGATCTTCTGGCCGGGACTGCTGCATCAGTATGCCCTTCCACTGGCTGTGGCAGGGGGGACGCTGGCGGCCGTCGCCGTCTATGCGCTGGCGGGAAAAACGCAGGGCTCACCTCTACGGATTGCATTATCCGGGATGATTGTTACCCTGGTTTTATCCTCCGTTACGAGTGCACTGGTGCTGCTGAACCAGCAAACGACGCAGGGGATTTTTCTGTGGGGCTCCGGCTCGCTTATTCAGAATGACTGGGATGGCGTAGCTTTTTCATGGCCGTGGATCATTGGCGGGCTGATCGTGCTGTGTTTGGCGGTACGTCAGTGGGACATTCTGACCCTCAATGAGGAGTCGGCACGTTCCCTTGGTCAAAAAGTCGGCACCACCCGCTTGCTTGCGATGGGGGCAGCCATTGTGTTGGCCTGCGTGACCGTGAGCGTGGTGGGTCCGATTGGCTTTATCGGGCTGGTCGCTCCCCATCTGGTCCGCCTGTCCGGCGTGGTCCGGCATGCGGGGTTAATTCCGCTGGCTGCCTTATGGGGCTCGGCTCTGCTTGTCGGCGCCGACACGGTGGCCAGGATGTTCATAAACGCCTACGGTGAGCTTCCGGTCGGGGCCATTACGGCTATGATCGGAGCCCCGTGCCTCATCTGGCTTGCGATGCGGGTATCCCGCTCGTTGATCGGAGGGCGCGGGTCTTCCGGCGGATCGATCATGGCGGGCACGAGCCTGCGCCGGATACCTTATCCGGCCTTGGTAACACTGTTCAGCGTGCTGCTGGTGCTGGTATGGGTATTCAGCCTGATGAGCGGCAGTCTGCGCATTCCCTTCACGGAAGTGCTGGCCGTTCTTACGGGAGGCGGCGAGTCGATGTATCGCCAGATTCTGCTCGAGTTCCGCCTTCCCAGGCTGTTAACTGCCGGGTTGTCCGGCATGGCGCTGGCCGTCAGCGGTAGTCTTCTGCAGAATGCGGTCCGCAATCCGCTGGGGGATCCCCAGGTGATCGGAGTAACCAGCGGAGCCGGTGCTGGCGCACTGCTCCTGATGATCGGTTTTCCGCAATTGTCGGCAGGCTGGGTCCCGGTCGGCGCGGTTCTTGGGGGGATGGCTGCAGCCGCTTTGGTATATGCGGTGTCCTGGAAAAGAGGACTTCATCCGACGATTCTTACGCTGGTCGGCATTGCCGTTGCCGCGCTTGGTTCCGCCATCATCAATCTGATGATCATTCATGCCAAGGTCGACGTAGCCCCCGCATTATCCTGGATGGCGGGAAGCACATATAACCGGGGCTGGACGGAGGTGCAGCGGATTGTTCCCGCTATTCTGATCCTGCTTCCTCTGGCTGCGTGGCTCGGGCGGAAGGTGGATCTGCTGACGTTCAGTGAAGAAAGCTCAACCGGTCTCGGTCTTCATGTGCGGAATACCCGGATGTATGTCACCATCATTGCGGTGCTATTGGCTTCGATCGCCGCAGCCAATGTCGGCTCGGTCGGCTTTATCGGACTGCTTGCGCCGCATGCCGCCAGAATGCTGGTTGGGGCTCGCCATCGGCAATCGATGGTCATCGCGGCGCTGCTCGGCGGAATTTTGCTGGCTGGGGCAGACTGGATCGGGAGAGTGGTCATGATTCCGAAGGAGTTGCCTTCGGGTATCGTTACCGCGCTTCTGGGTGCGCCATATCTGTTATATCTGATGGGAAAAACCAATAAGCTGAAGAAGAAATAACCGTCGTGATGATTAAATATTCAAAGAGGCTATTCCATAGTCGCCAAGAGAGGTGGCATGGGATAGCCTTTTTTGTCTTCATTCGGTTGATTATTAGATTTGCCTCTTTTTCTTCTTCTGGCTGCGGTCGGCTGTTAGGCTTCCGTGTACCGCACAAAAGACAGGATGATATCCTGCGGATGATCCCCGAAACCCGAACCATATAGATTCAGGCCGTTCGGGTGCTCGGCGTCTTTTTTCACTTCAAAGCGGACACGGATGGGCCGGTTAAAGGCGAGCTCCAGCGAATCGATGGTCGTGGCGCTGGACTCGTGGCCATTGACTTGGCTGCCTTGTTTGGTTACGCGCCATTCCGTCAGCAAACCGTACTCGCTGCCGCTCCTCCATTTATCCGGGGTGAGTTTGCCTTTGCGATCACCAAAATCACCGGGACTTGTCCAGGTGCCTACAGGGAGGTCGTTGATGCTAACCGTGATGTCGGATGGCCAATCCTGCTGGAAGGAAGGCGCTTCGGAGCTAAGCTCAGCGCGGATGCGCAGCTCATCAAGGACCGCTCCGGGCGGCATAGGGTTCGCAAAATAATATTCGATATATCCTGATCCCGAGAACCAGAGCAGCGCAGCCTCCGTTCGTTCCGGCATGTAAAAGGCGCGCGGATCGTCAGGGGATCCGATCAGAGATCCGTCCCGAGCTGCCATCCCGCAGGTTGGCTCGATATAGCAGTGGGAGAACATGCCGATCGGCATGTGGATTTCTTCCGTGCGCTGCAACCCCTCGCCCGGCTTCGATGGCAGCTCGAGAAAAATAGAGCGGCAGGTGACGGCGCAGATTTTTTCCCGGTTCGCTCCTTGCGAAGAGACGATCAGATCCGCTTGCTCCAGCATCTGGACATTAATGGACACCGTAGGCTGCGCAATCCCTAGCGCCTCTGCTAACTGACCGACACTCATCGGTTTATCGCCGAGCGCTTCAAGGATGCGGACACGGACATCACTGGATAGGGCCTTGGCCACTTCCACGATCCGGGATGCCGGATAACGGTTGGTTTCCAGCTTCGATTCGTTCATAATCCCCTTCCTTTACTAAGGAGTTGTAGTAGCTCCAAGTGTACAATACATTTGGCATATTGTAAAAGTACAATGTACATTGCATTTATTATATACAGGTGCTAGAATAGGGGCAAATTCAGAAAAAGGAAAGGTTGTGTAGCTTCATGAAGACTCCTGTAGCACCCTCCATTCACACGGAAATTCCGCGCGCGGAGTACCCCAGACCGGATTTTGAGCGAAAAGACTGGTTGAATTTGAACGGCCAGTGGTCGTTCCGGCTCGACACGGAAGGATCAGATGATGTACAACAGCAAGCGGGTACGAGCGCCGGTGATGACGCTACTGGCTTGCCGGGCGGAGACGCCAGCCTTTTTACCTCAGAGATTACGGTGCCGTTTTCTTGGGTCAGTCCCTTGTCCGGTATTGAGCGTAACGAGAAGGGGGTAGGCTGGTATCGCCGATCCGTGAGATGGGAGCCGGAGAAGAAGCAGGCACGAGTCTTTCTGCGGTTTGGGGCCGTGGATTATCTGTGTGACGTATGGGTCAACGGCAAGCATGTCGGCTCGCATCAAGGCGGCTACGGAACCTTTGAATTTGACGTGACAACGGTGTGGGATTCGGCAAAAGACAATACGATCGTTGTGCGTGCAGAGGACTTCGACCACAATTACCAGACCCGAGGGAAGCAGGGGTATGGCGAGATCCGGGGCATTTGGCAGCCGGTTTGGCTGGAGGCCCGGCCTCAAACCTACTTGGAGCAAGCTATTTTTACGACCTCCATTGACGGTCAGATCGAATTGAAATCCAAGATCCAGGCTCAAGAAGCAGGCCCAGTCACACTTCAACTCTCGTTTGCGGAGGGGTCGGTTACGCATCAGGTGGAGTGGGAGCTGCAAGAAGGCGCGAATGAACGGACAACGGTGTTCCAAGTCCACGAGCCGCGGTTGTGGAGTCCTGAAACCCCTCATTTATACGAAGGGGAGCTGCGACTGGCCGGTTCATCCGGCGAAGATGTCGTCCATACTTATTTTGGCATACGCGAGATCGGAACGGCGAAGTTCGACGGACGGGATTACCGCTGGATTACGCTGAACGGGAAGCCGGTCTATTTAAACGGGACGCTGGACCAATCCTACCACCAGACGGGATTCTTCACTTACCCGACGGATACGGAGATGCGGGACGAGATCTATCTGATGAAACGGCTGGGTCTGAACTTCGTGCGGATTCATATCAAGCCGGAGGAGCCCCGCAAGCTGTATTGGGCGGATAAACTCGGGATTCTGGTGATGGAGGATATGCCATGCTTTTGGGGCAATCCGGATGAAACGGCGCGTTCCGCCTATGAGCGCGAGGCGCTGGAGGTGATTGAGCGGGACCGGAATCATCCGTCGATTTTTTCATGGGTCATGTTTAACGAGACTTGGGGGCTTCGCACGGATAGCGAGTCTGCCGGCCTGACGGGCGGCGAAGGACAGCATCGGTATTATCTTCCGGAGACCCAGGAGTGGGTAAGGGAGAAATACAGATGGGCCAAGGAGCTGGACCCGACTCGGATTGTAGAAGATAACTCACCTTGCGCGTATGATCATGTGGAGACGGATATCAATACCTGGCATTTTTACATCAACGGTTATGAACCGCTGCGGAATCATATCGAGGAGATTGTCCAGAAGACCTATCCAGGGTCAGAACATAACTATATCGGCGGCAATCAGCAAGGCGACGCTCCGCTCATGAACAGTGAATGCGGAAACGTGTGGGGAATTGAAGGAGGAGCCGGGGACAGCGATCTCGCGTGGCATTACCGTTACATGCTGAACGAATTCCGGCGCCATGATAAGCTGTGCGGCTTCGTATTTACGGAGTTCCGTGACGTGACAAACGAATTTAACGGCTACTACCGTCTGGACGGGACGGACAAAAAATTCGGGTACGAGGACTTTGTGCCGGGCATGACGATCGCCGATCTGCACACGCCGGATTTCATCGTTATTGACGCACCGCCTTGCCAGACGCTGGACCAAGGGGCTGAGGCTGTCATACCGCTGCTGCGCTCCAGTTATTCGGATCAATTCCACGGGCAGAAGCTTACCCTTGCCTGGGAATTATCCTATGATCAGCGCGGAACGAAGGTTGTGGCTGATCAAGGTACTCTGGAAGTAGCATGGGACGGCTATGGTGTAGCACCAATAACTGAATTGAAGCTTCGTATGCCGGAGACTGCTGCGGTTGCCATCCTCGGTGTTCGTCTCTTGAATGAAGCGAATGGTGTGGTAACACGCAACTTTACGACGTTTGACGTGCGTGGCGGTGAGGGGCAGGGGAACAATGGAACGGAAGGCAGCACCGTAAGCATCCCGGTTAACACATTCCGTGAACAAAGCTTCAGCTACATGTGGGAGGCACTTCAAGGCTCCAAAGTGAATGGCGGCGGAGAGGGCCGATTCGTCTATGAGGTGCAGCTGCCGGATCATGGCGAACAGCCGCTGATCCGCGATATCGAGATATTCTTCGAGGCTGGCGCGAAACGCTTATTGGCCAGAAATATCGAGGGGGCGCGGCATCGCACGCACGGAATCGACTTTATGCACGGGGCGTCGGCAGACGTGGAGTATAACCCGAGCACTTACTATATGACGGATGAAGAGATGCATGAATCCCGTATCTCCGTGTGGGTGGACGATGTCCAAATCGGCGAGGTTGTGCTCGCGGATGACCCTGCCGATAGTCGAGGCGTGCTGTCGTGGCACTATCAGTCGGTCCATAACCTTCTGGAAGAGGCCGGTTCGTACGGATACCTGTGCCAGGCGCAGGTACCGGGAAGACTCGCGGCAGTGCTTGACCGCAAGCGCAGTTTCCGACTGGAGCTGCGGGCCGAGGAAGGCGGCATCAGTCTGTATGGTCGGAATGCAGGCCGCTATCCGATCGATTTGCTGGTGCGGTACCGGTGATATCGTGACAGATACAAACCATTAATGTAAAGTTTAATAGTAAGTGGGCTGTCCATTCGTAGTGAATAACTACGTGCCGGGCAGCCCATTTTGTATGGGAATTTCTCGTTTCGATAGCCCTGAGTGGAGATATGGTGTTATCGACGGTTCGTATACGTTTGAGAATCTGATCTCATATGTAAGCCTTGGGTAGACCATGGGCAATGCCCCAGCATGGATAGGTTGTTATGTGATGGAGCTGCCATTTTCGTTTACCTTCAACTTAATTTTTCTTGTTTCAATTTCTATCCTACACTTTGATACATTTTTTTCATTATGTTATTATATATGTAATAAAGACCAAGTGCAGCGAACACTTGGTCAGTACAATTGGCTTGGATGGTTTATTCCCTTCTAAGTCGATAGGAACAAAACCCACCTCTGGCCTCAACCTTTGGGTGGGTTTTTACTTTCTCTTGTTGTTATTGTTAATGCATGTTAAAAGATCAAGAATGTGTTAGGCGATTTCATTGCCTTCAGTCATCAACTGTCAAATAATCTTGTATATCGGTTTTCTAATTCCTTATTAAATAATTCTATAGGTCTAAGATATTCTCGTTGATTATTTAGATCTGTCGATTTGTAAAGTCTATCGGTATTCCATCTATTTAAATCATAATAATTATCAAATTCCTTACCTACTTCCTGCATGATTAGAACAATATCATTCAGTGTTCCGAGAATACTTCTATTGTTCGTTGTTGTATAAACGGCTTCATTACACTTGTTTAGGTATTCATTAATTGTTGAATTGTTAATGTTTTCAGATATTAAATAATTCTTTAATTGTTCCTTAAATATATTCTTCAGGTTTTTATATTGGGTACTTCTAATTCCTGCTATAGTCAAACTCAATCTCGACAGATCATTTATTAAAACTATATGCTTCCGTTTGTTCACAAAAACGAGATTAGCATGCCAACTAAAGAACGGATCAGCAATGTCAATTTTGGTTATGGATTTATCGATTTTCATATCCTTTAATAAATTCTTTGTTGAGCGGATAATAAGCAAAAAATCGCCTCTTTTTCGGTTTGATCTATTTATAGCAATGGAAAGCCAGCGTCATCCAAATGCTTGGATAATGCTGGCTTCTTCTGCCTGTCTTGCGACTAACCTGTTTCACCGCTTCTTCCAGAACAGCTGCAGCGCCATCCTCGCGCACCATAGGGAGAACAGCAGGAACAGCAGCGCCCAGACGAAGGCCGGGAGCACGGTCATGTTGGCCAGGTTAGAGGCGTCGCCTGCTTGTTTGGGCTGGGTCAGCGCCATGGTCAGGAGGGTTAGCGGACCGACCACGGACTCTTCCAGCACGAGAAAGGCAAGCAGCAGGTAGTAGAAATTGCGGATCTTCTCGCCGAGGAAATAGAAGATCAGATTCACGATCATAAAAATAATGAGCCACCACAATCCATAGCCGGCGCGAACAAAGAAAATGATCATAATGAGGGCAAGCGCGGTAATGGTGATCAAGCCGGTGGCCTGTTTTTTCTTGGCATAGCCATAGAACATCAGAATGGCGAACAGGGACGCCGACATATAACCTGCAAGCGAGACCACGATTGGACTCCAACCGCCGGAAGCCAGCATGGAATAGGTCACGCCGCTGTGATCGGGATTCAGCTCGATGCTGAGGACCCGTCCCGACATCAGTAGGGTCATGACGGCATGCCCCAGCTCATGGATCATCGTATCCAGGATACGGAACCAGGAGGAGAAGGGGATCAGCCTTGTCAGAATAGCCGCGCCAACTAGAAATAACAATGCTTTCAGCCATTTATTCATTCGAAGGTCCTTTCAGCATAAAGTCATTCGCTAGACTATCATTCCGTCCATTATAATACAGATGAGAAACATGTGAAAACCGGGTAGTCCCTATAGGTTAAATGGTATAATTGAAGTTGTGACGGAGGTTCATGTTCGATGAAAAATGATAAGCCTAACAACGACAATCACATAGAACATATAAGACATACTACGCTCGTGAATGACCAAGGGATTCGTTTTGCCGAATTTGAGCTGGCCGGCGACGAGCAGGACGTTTCGCTGCCGGACAAGCAGTCGGATATGCTGATTCAGGAACAGGAACCAATGAATCCTGTGGCACCAACGAAGGAATCCCTGATTGTGAAGCCGCAGCAGCCGCTGGATATGAATTGGGGCGAGGACTTCCGCTACGTGACCAAGGAGCAGATATTCGTGCAGAAAGCAAGGGAGCTCGCATGGCATGTGGAGGGAGAGGCCCCTTTTGTGGCTTTCAAAAGCTATTGGCCGACCTACGACCAGATGGCCAGCGACCAATTCAAATGGTATTTTTACTGGCGGGAGGAAGTAAGATCAGGGCGTTACCCGGATACGGACTTATCCTATTTGTTTGTCTATTTTTACGAGCTGATCCATGGCGTGGGCTGGACCGAACCCCTGCAGGGCTATGAATTGATGGAGCAGGCGTGGACAGCCTACCGTAAGCGTTATGCCAAGCTGGATACGTACTTGCGGGAGTGGTTATATGATTTTATGATCGTGCATGGCCTGGATATGCCGATCCGGGAAACGTACCAGCGCTTCCCGCCCGTTTTATCCAGTGAGCTGAAGGAGAAGGAATGGAAGCGTCGGTTCTCCCTTCAGCCGGTGGAGCTGACGTGGGAGCTGTTGCTGGATTTGCTGGATTATGACGTGGAGAAGAGCCGTTTTTACCAGGAGATTGGCCGCAAGGACTTGGAACGGTATGCCCCGAAGGTGATTGCGCTCGTGGACAGCTACTTAGCCAAAATGAAGGGGCAGCGCTTCATCGATCGCTTTCAGCCGCGGCCCCGGCAGGTAAAACGGCATTTATTCCGCAGCGCGGTGTACGATCATGGGTTATACGGGCGAAACGTCGTGCTGACGGTGGTGTCCTTAAGCGAGTACGCTCCTCTGCGCTCCTATATAACGGGTCTGGTTCGCTTGACCGAGAATAAGCTGCGGGAATTGAGAGGTTTTAAGGGACGGCTGCGCGGCGCGGATGCGGTGGAGCCCGACGTGCAAGAGATCATCACCCGTTATCTGAAAAAAGAGATTCACGAGGAGCAGGAGGCCGAGCGCAAACAGGCAATACCTGAGGTTCAGATCGACACCGGGAAGCTGCGCAGATTACAGCGGGAGTCGGACCAGGTCCGCGACATGCTGCTTACGGAGGAAGCGGGGCAGCAGCAGGCTGAAGTAATCAACAGCCAGCCGGCATCGGATTCTGCTCCGTCAGTTGGAGCTCCTTCATACCACTCCGAAGATGTGGGAATAAGCACTAACATGGCTGCGCCTTCCAAGGGTCGGTCCTCGCGAAAATCGGCGGCAAAGAAACCGGACGTGTTCCAGGCGGTGATGGATTTTGATGCGGACCCTTATGAGCCGGGCGCCATAGAGGTGCGTGAACAGCATGACGATGCAGATGTCATCGTTCGTTCCGTGAACACGGAAGAATCGGAGTCAGAAGCAGCTAATGGAAGGTCTCTGGAGCCGTCAGAGAGTGCTGATGAAAGCTTATTGCAGTCCATGGGCTCTCTAGAAGATCATTCATCTGAAGCTAGGGGTATCCATGTTAGGGACCCGCACGTCGTAGATGAAGAGTCTCTTATAGTGATGCCTACAGTAGGAGAGCAGTCGTGGCAATGGGAGGTAGAGGATGAGGAATGGGAGGAGCTCGCAGAGCGTCTCAATCCCATCCATCTGGAAGTTCTCCACGCCCTCAAGGCGGGACCGAACCGACCGGGGCTGCAGCAAATTGCGGAGAAGGCCGGTTCCATGCCGGCGTTATTGCTCGATGAGATCAATGAGGCCGCGATGGATACCATCGGTGATCTTCTGATCGATGGAGAGACCATTGCGGATGATTATATAGATATGCTGGAAACATTGAAGTCCGAATAACCGGACGGATTGAAATCGATTTGACTCGTTAGGCTTGAGAGATGTTTGGAAGATGCTTGAAAGAGGTGGAACCATGACGGAACTAAAAATACCAAAACGGCTCACAACCGCCCTCGTGAATTCTTTAACGGCAGGGGTTGTGCCGCGGGTGGGACTTGAGTTCATTGCCGTCGGCCGGAAGCCGGAGGTGGAGTCGATCCTGCGCGATATGGATAATATCGCCGAGGGCGGCGCTGCCTTCCGCCTGATTACGGGCCGCTACGGAAGCGGTAAAAGCTTCCTGCTGCAGATCATCCGCAACTACGCGATGGACCGCGATTTCGTGGTGGCGGATGCGGATCTGTCGCCGGAGCGGCGGCTGGTGGGCACGAAAGGGCAAGGGCTTGCGACTTACCGTGAGCTGATGACCCATCTGTCTACAAGGACGCGCCCGGACGGGGGAGCCCTTGAGGCCATTTTGCAGAAATGGATTGCTGCGATCCAGCAGGACATCATGCAGGAGACGGGCATGCGGCCAGATGATCCTGCCCTGAATGATCGGGTGGAGCTGCAGATCTATGCGGTGACAAACGGCATGCAGAATCTGGTGCACGGATTTGATTTTGCGAAGGTTCTCGCTGCTTACTGGAACGGCTATAAGCTTGGCGACGATGACCGCAAGGGAGCGGCGCTGCGCTGGCTCCGCGGGGAAGTCCCGACGAAGACGGAGGCCCGCAAGGACCTTGGCGTCGGGGTCATTATCGATGACGACAATTGGTACGATTACATGAAGCTGTGGTCGGAATTTACAGCTGCCATCGGGTATAAGGGATTGCTGCTGTTTATTGACGAAGGGGTTAACCTCTACAAAATCACTAACAGCGTGTCCCGCCAGAGCAACTACGAGAAGCTGCTGACCATGTTTAACGACACCATGCAGGGCAAAGCGGAGCATTTGGGCATCTACATGGGCGGAACGCCGCAGTTTGTCGAGGATGAGCGCCGGGGGCTGTTCAGTTATGATGCGCTGCGCTCCCGCCTGATCGACGGACGCTACGGCAGCAGTTCGCTGAGAACCTACACGTCGCCCATCCTGAAGCTGGACATGCTGTCGTATGAGGAGATTCTTATTCTCCTGCAAAAGCTGCGCGATATTCACGCCCTCCACTTCAAGTATGAAGCGCAGTTGACGGATGATCAGCTCATCGCATTCATGCAGACGGCCGTGAATAGGCTGGGAGCAGAGGAACTGCTCACCACCCGCGAGGTGGTGCGGGATTTCATGGATCTGCTGCATACGCTGCATCAGCATCCGGAGGCCACGTTTGAAGAGCTGCTAGGCGAGCGTGCCGCAGCGCAGCCGCAGGGCAAAGGGCCGAATGATGCCGATTCGGACGATCTGGACGATCTCCTGGCGGAGTTTGAATTATGAGTGCGAACCCTTTTTCCAGACTGGCCCCGTTCATTCAGGAGTTTATCTATAAAAAAAGATGGGACACACTCCGTGAGGCGCAGGTGGAAGCCTGCCGTGTCCTGTTCGATACGCCCAATCATCTGCTGATCGCTTCCGGTACGGCATCGGGCAAGACCGAAGCCGCGTTCTTCCCGGCGCTGACGGAGCTGTACAACATGCCTTCCAGTTCGGTCGGGATCCTGTATATCGGCCCGCTAAAGGCGCTGATCAACGATCAGTTTGAGCGCATCTCCGATCTGTTGAAGGAGGGCCAGGTGCCGGTATGGCATTGGCATGGCGATGTGTCCCAAGCGGAGAAAACGAAGCTGATGCAGAAGCCGTCGGGCGTGCTGCAGATTACGCCGGAATCGCTTGAGGGGCTGCTCATGAACCGGCCGAACGCCATCCCGGCGCTGTTCCAGGATTTGCGGTATGTCATCATTGACGAGGTGCATGCCTTTATGGGAGCTGACCGCGGCATTCAGGTGCTGAGCCAGCTGACCCGGATCGAGCGGATGGCTGCCTGCTCGCCTCGCCGCATCGGGCTGTCGGCAACGCTGAGTGATTACGAGACCGCAGCCGGCTGGCTGGGCGCGGGCACGAAGAACGCGGTTGAAGTCATTGCCCCGCAAGGGGGGCGGAAGCTGCGGCTGTCGGTCGAGCATTTCTCCTTCCCGGATGCACGGGATGAGAAGCAGGCGGAGCAGCTGGAGCTTGCTTGTAAAGCCTATTACGATTTCGTATACGACAACACGCATCTGAAAAAAGCGCTGGTCTTCACCAACAGCCGCTCGGATGCCGAGCTGACCACGCTCGAGCTGCGGCGGATTGCAGCCAAGCGCGAGCAGCGGGATGTCTTCCATGTGCACCATGGAAGCATCTCCGCGATGCTGCGCGAGGAAGCCGAGGCCGCGCTCCGAGAAGGTCCGGGGCCAGCGGTTGCGGCGGCCACCCTGACGCTGGAGCTCGGCATCGATCTCGGCGAGCTGGAGCGGGTGATCCAGCTGGGCGCGCCGTACAGCTGCTCCAGCTTCGTTCAGCGGCTCGGCCGCTCCGGCCGGCGCGGGGATCAGGCCTCCGAGATGATGTTCCTCTGTCCGGAGGACGAGGACGAGGAGGCCATGCTGCCTGCGCGCATGCCATGGATGCTGCTCCGGGCCATTGCGGTCATCGAGCTGTATATTCGCGAGAAGTGGGTCGAACCGCTGGCCCTGCGGAAGAAGCCGGTGGGCGTGCTCTATCATCAGACGATGAGCACGCTCAAGAGCATGGGCGAGGCAGAGCCGCCGGATCTGGCGAGATCGGTGCTGACACTACCGGCTTTCCGCGGCATCGAGCCGGAGGAATACAAAGAGTTCTTGCAGTATTTAATCCAGACGGACCATATCCAGCGTACGGAGGAAGGAAGCTTGATCATCGGCCTTGGCGGGGAGAAAATCGTGAACAACTACCGCTTCTATGCGGTGTTTAAGGACGATGAAGAGCATGTCGTTTATAACGGGTCCGAAGAAATCGGATCGATTACGACCGTGCCGCCGCCGGGCTACTGCTTCTCGCTCGCGGGCAAGCTGTGGAAGGTGGAGGAAGTCGATACGAGGCATAAGGCCCTATATGTGAAGTCGGCCAAAGGGAAGGTCGATACCTTGTGGCTTGGCGCAGGCGGAGATGTGCATACTCGAGTGGTGCAGAAGATGCGGGAGGTGCTGGCGGACAGCGCCATTTACCCGTATCTGGCACCGGGCGCGGTGAATCGCCTGGAGCGGGCTCGCCGCCTTGCCCGGGAAAGTGGACTGCTGAAGCAGGTGGTCCTACCGGCGGGCGGTGACTCCCTGTTCATCCTGCCTTGGGCGGGCAGCAAGCAGTTCCGCACGCTGGAGCGATTGCTGAAGCATAATCTGTTCGAGCGGCTGGCGCTGCGCTCCATCGTACCGATGGAGCCGTATTATATGGTTGTCGCGGGTAAGGTCGATAATAAGACGCTGATGGCGGAAATCAAGCAGGAACTGATGGATTGCGAGGATGCCGGCGCGCTCCTCGATCCGGACGAAGCGCCGTATCTCGGCAAATATGACGAGTTCGTTCCGCCGAAGCTCGTTCGCACCGCTTTTGCCGCCGACGGACTGGATCTGGAAGGACTGGCCGAGGTGCTGGGAATGGCGCATGGAGCAGCGGGAAGGGGAGCTACGAATGAATGACAAGGAAGAAATACTTCCTGGTGGCAATGTGAACGAAGTCGTACGTATCGGTAATAACGTTCATCGTACTACGAAATGGAGTTCTTTCGTGCATGACTTGCTTCGACACTTGGATAAGCAGGGTTTTGAAGGTGCCCCCAAGTTCATAGGCATTGATCATAGCGGTCGGGAGATCTTGTCCTACATTCCTGGCGAAGTGCCGGGAAACCAATATCCTGATTTTAAACCTTATATATGGTCGGACCATGCCCTTATCCAGAGTGCAGCGTTGTTACGGCGTTATCATGACGCCGTACAGGGCTTTGCTGCAACTTCAATCCAACCGGAGGCTGCGCATAACTCTCAGGCTTCGGAGGAATGGGACGATGAAGTGATCTGTCACAATGATGCCGCACCATACAATATCGTGTTTAAAGATGAAGTGCCGATTGCACTGATCGATTTTGATTTGGCTGCACCAGGTCCACGAATTTGGGACATGGTTTATATGTTGTACACCTCAGTCCCGCTAGCAAGCTTTGCAATAAATTACACTACAGGGACATCGATTCCTTATCAATCGGAATTACATGCTGCGGATCGCACGCACAGAATATCGCTGTTCTTTAAGTCCTATGGCATATCACCGCCCCCCAACTTGAAAGAATGGACTATAAAACGCCTCAAGGCATTATGCGATACACTTACAACCGGTGCAGCACAAGGGAACAAGGCTTACCAGAACATGATCGATGAGGGGCATGTGGTCCATTACGAACGAGAGATTCAATTTCTGCAGGCACACTTCGAAGAGTGGTATCATGAATGATACCGATGTGAGGAGTGGCCTGCTTTTTTTTATGCCTATTCTCCAAGGCATGGGCGTAATCGGAAAAATATTTTGTAACCCCTTCCAAAAAAGCGTTGTGTTCACCTCACGTATGTGGTAACTTATGTACTCGCCTGGTCATTATCCCGGCATGATCATGCTGCCCGAGGCGCAAAGCGATTTCATCAAGAATCATCTGAAGCCGCAATTCGTGGAGAACGGTATCGATACAAAAATCCTTTGTTATGACCATAACTGGGACAAGCCGGACTACCCGTTGACCGTTTTTGAGCAAGCGGATGACGCTGTGGATGGCGTCGCTTGGCACTGGTATGGTGGTAAGCCGTCGGCCCAATCCGATGTGTTCGATGCATTCCCGGGGAAAGAGGTTCATTTCACGGAAGGATCGGGCGGGGAGTGGATCCCGCCGTTTGAGCAGGCCTTCTCCAATGTGATGCGAACCGGAATCGAGATACTCCGCAATCACAGTAAATCCTACGTGCTGTGGAATATGGCGCTGGACGAGAAAAATGGCCCTACCGTTCCAGGCTTTGGAAAAAGCACCTGCCGCGGCATTGTCACGGTAAATCAGCAGACGAAGGAGCTTACCTATACACTGGACTACTATGCGCTGGCGCATTTTAGCAAAGTGATCCGTCCGAAAGCGGTTCGAATTGCTTCTACCAGCAATGAGTCTATTCGTTCGGTAGCATTCAAGAACACGGATGGATCGATTGCCGTTGTGTTGTTTAACGACAGTGAGCAGGAGGAGAATACTGCACTGCACATGCGGGGAACGGAGCACCTTAACCTCCGCCTTGCACCGAAAAGCGCCATGTCCGTTTTAGTAGAGGCGTAAGTTTGAGGTAACAGTTCATAGGTTAGATATTAGATAATATAAGGCACTCTAGTCGGCGCCGTCGACCTTTTTGGTTGATGGTCGCCGACTAGGGTGCCTTTTCATATATAGAGTTGGTTATTTCATATAGAAACGGTAGAATAATAACAAGAATAAGGTTTACCAAAGAAAACACAGGTGACAATCATGACCATTAAAACGTTATTTATTGCTCCGTATCCCGCTATGAGCCACTTAATAGAAGAATGCCGGAAGGAAGAGCCGGAGCTGGAAGTCCGAGTCGAGGTCGGCAATTTGCTAGAAGCGGTTCCTCTGGCAAAGGAAGGCGAACGCCTGGGATATGACGTGATCATTAGCCGGGGCGGTACGGCTAAGCTGATCGAACCCGAGGTGCGCATTCCCGTTATCGATGTCCATGTTTCAGGCTATGATATGCTGCGTGTGCTCACATTGGCCAATCATTTTCCAGGCAAAAAAGCCATTGTGGGCTTCTCCAATATTACGCTTGGAGCCAAAGCCATTACCGATGTGCTGGATATCGAGGTTCACGTGTTCACGGTAGCGAAGGCGGTAGAGGTAGACCGGCTGCTGGAGGATCTGAAGGCGAAGGGCTTCGAATTAATCATGGGTGATGTGGTAACGATAGAGGCAGCTGCCAAGCACCATTTGGAAGGGATTCTGATCCAGTCCGGGCGCGAGGCCATCTTCGATGCGTTTCAAAAGGCCAAGTCCGCATTCCGGCTCCACGAGCGGACGCAGTGGGAAATATCCTTTCTGCATGCGTTGTTGGAGGAAACGGCCGCGAACTTTGCCGTTTTGGATGAAGAGGGAGAGGTTGTATATGAACAGTGGCCGGACTACGGTTCCTGTCCACTCTCGCGGGAGGCCTTGCAAGCCGATCTTCGGTTAATTCGGGATGCTGAGTCCTCTATTTCGATTCATCATGTCGGCACCCGGAAGGTTAAACAGAAAAGGACGCCAAAAACAATACAAGGGAAACGTTACTACCTGTATACCTTTTCCGAAGTGAAACAAAACGGGGAGAACGATGGCTATCATGTCGAGGCCGTGACCCAATTGCCGATGTTGATTTCGCAAAGCGAGGCGATGCATGGTTGTCTGCAGCGGATCGAGTATCATTTGGACAGCCGTGCGCTGATTCTCATCGGCGAAGCCGGAACAGGCAAGCAGCTGCTCTCCCGATATATTCATTTCCGAAAGAATGAAGGCAAAGGCTTGTATGTCCGGCTTACCGGAAAGCAGACCATGGCCCTGTTGCAAAAAGACGAAAAGGAAGCTTGGGATGAAGACATCCGAACGCTGTACATCCATGGATTGGACGCGATTGCTCCCGAAGAAATGACGGATTTGAAGCAGTGGATCAACGGAATGAAGAATCGGGGCTTCGCGATCATCCTCTCGCTGGAAAAGGACGATTCGAATTATCATCCCCTCCTGCTGGATGAGGAGGCGGCAAGGGTTGCCGTGCCGGCTCTGCGCGAGCGTAAGGACGACATCAAACCATTAGTGACTTATTATATTGCGTCCTACCATGGCACGCTTGGGACTTCACCGATCAAGATCAAGGATGAAGCGATTCAGCTGCTGACCCAGTACGATTGGCCAGGCAACGTGTCGGAGCTGAAAATCCTGCTTCAGGACGCAGTGACGGAGGAGAAGGGCTACGTGATCGGCAAGCCGCTCATTTCCCGGCTTCTTGCCAAGAAGGAAGGTCATCCGTCAGCTGCGATGAGCCCCGAGTTTCTTCATGGTACGCTGGATGAGATCGAGAAGAGGATCATCGACGCGATTATGGAGGAAGAACAATTTAATCAGACGAAGGTTGCGGAACGGCTGGGTATCAACCGTTCGACCCTGTGGAGAAAGCTGAAACAATAGTTTCAGCTTTTTTTGTTATGGCTTTAGCCAGTTGAGCGCGTGAAACGCGCGAAACAAAAAAACCACCCGCTATGCGGGTGGAGGAATCAGCGGTTTTACCAC
>NZ_JBNNUS010000014.1:0-141865 GCF_050279985.1 Paenibacillus sp. NPDC093718 | reverse complement strand
GATTTGTGGTCAGGCTAGCGTCTTTAGGCGCAGTTTGGCAACAGGGGGTTATACCCCAAGAGCAAACCACCCGTTGGACGGGTGGTCATGATTGAAACGGGTCATGGCAGGGGAAAGGTGATCTTACTTGTCGGTGAAAAGCACTGATTGATGATTACGGGGATGTGTCTATTTTTCAGATCTACGCGCTTAACCTTGTTCGAGGGACTTAATAGAGATATAATGGACAGGGGTATTTATTGAATACCGGCTACAGATTCAATGATGAAAGAGAGCGGAAACGTATGGGCCGTAAATGGAATAATATTAAGGAAAAGAAAGCATCCAAGGATGCGAATACAAGTCGCGTCTACGCGAAATTCGGTGTGGAAATCTATGTTGCTGCCAAAAAAGGCGAGCCCGATCCCGAGTCCAACCGTGCGCTAAAGGTTGTTCTTGAGCGCGCCAAAACATACAATGTGCCGAAAGCCATTATTGACCGTGCTTTGGATAAAGCCAAGGGCAGCGGGGATGAGAATTATGAAGAGCTTCGCTATGAAGGTTTTGGTCCGAACGGTTCGATGATCATTGTTGACGCTTTAACCAACAACGTCAATCGTACGGCGCCTGCCGTACGTTCTGCCTTTAATAAGAACGGCGGCAACATGGGCGTCAGCGGTTCAGTGTCTTATATGTTTGATCCAACCGCAGTAATCGGCGTCGAAGGTAAGTCGGCTGAGGAAGTCATGGATCTGCTGCTCGAGGCTGACCTGGATGTCCGTGACATCCTGGAAGAGGAAGAAGCAGTGATCGTCTATGCTGAACCCGACCAGTTCCATGCAGTTCAGGAAGCATTCAAAGCCGCTGGTATTACGGAATTTACCGTTGCCGAGCTTACCATGCTGGCTCAGAATTTTGTGACCTTACCGGAAGAAGGACAGGTACAGTTTGAGAAGCTGATCGATGCATTGGAAGACCTCGAGGATGTTCAGCAGGTGTATCACAACGTGGAATTTGAGGAATAGTTCGTAACGATTAATATCTTACATCATAAAACACCATTGTATTCAGGAATCCTGAGTACAATGGTGTTTTTTTGTGATTTATTTTAGCTGCGGTAAGCAGGCAGAACAACAGCTTAGTTGTCGGCTTGAACCATAATCACTTCAGCGGAAGTGATTGCTGGAATGGACATGGTCATGATAGGGGAGTGGAAGACCACGATTTTCATGCCGGGTTCCAGCTTCTCGTCGGGATTCAATCCAATCACTTGAGTATCCTTGGAGATGTTGATGATGATGTCGTTGTCGGTGGATTGATCTGAACCTACATTGATATACAGTTGATCCTTTGACGTGCGTTCAGATGTAGTTATCGTGCCTTCGACTTTGGGCGCTGAGGTGTCGGAGACGACGATCTTATCTGCATGCGGCAGGGCAGGGTAAATCACGGACACGTATTCAGCATCGATTCGCAGACCTGATTTTAAGGCTTCAGTCGTTAACGATTTGCCCCCGGCATCTACAATCTTTGTGTCGCCATCAACAGCGAGCACGACGTATTCGAGGTCACCTGCTTTAGCTGGTTTACCGGAAACGCTAATTCTTCCATCCTTCATTTCTGTAAGGATGCCGTCAATGCCGGCTGCTTGCTCCTGATCGTTATTCTCGGCATTCGCGTTGACCCGTATATAATTCGTTGAGGATTGAGGCGGCATGCTTAAAGCCATGTAAGGTCCATAGAAAGCGCGAATGCTCATGCCGGCTTCCAGGTCGCTTGCTTTCAGTGCGCAGCCGTTTTGATCGATGATTTTTGCTTTTGGGTCCAGATGAAGCAGAATGGTCTCTTCGCTGTCGTTGTACAGATTGGTTCCTTCCACCAGAATGCCTTGTTTGGTTACTTCCGAAATGGTTCCATCAATACCGGCGAGGTCGTTATCCTGTACAATGATCGTAAGAGCCGAACCTTGAGCGGGTAGGCTCTTCGTTATGTTTGGGCTATAGAAAGCTTTTATCGCTTTGTTTTTATCCACGATCGTTTGGAGCTGGACTTGGTTGCCTTTGGCATCCATGATTTTAGTATCTTTGGATATCGAGAGCTTGATTTCTTGTTGATCGGTTGCTGCCAAGCCGCGGCCGGTTACGGTAATCCATGTGCCTGTTTTGTCATTGACGAAATCCGTTATGTAACCCATCGTTCCAGGAACGATCTTCTTCACCTGGTTCGTGATGTTGCCTTGTCCCGTATGGGCTGTAGCAGGAGGGACGGCCTGTGCATTCGCTGCTATTGGCAGTGCCGCCAACGCGAGAACCGTAGCGGTTGCTAGTACTTTGTAGATTTTTTTCATGGTAGGTATCCTCCAAATGTAGATTATCCTAGAACGCTAGGATTCCAGCTAAGTCGTATCATGAATTGGTAAAATGTACTTGCTGCACCACTATAGACGGGAGAAATGATAAAAGGTTGCAGCACCATGAATAATCATGAAGACGGATCATCAGGCTGATTGCGAACTCAATCATCAAGAAGTCAGAGTCCTTATATTCGATGCACATCTCTCAATGTGTCATAAATTCGATTCAGCAGTTTACAAATGAGCTTCATTTAGGATATAAACGATCTAACTGATTGCAACAGATTGACCAGGTGAATAGTTCAAGAATCGAGGGATGACCTATGAATCTTCATGCACTACGCATTTTTAATGATGTCTCCAAGACGGGAAGCATTACGAGATCGGCCGGCAATCTGCTGTTAAGTCAACCAGCCGTTACGGCCCAAATCCGCAATCTGGAGCGGGAGCTTGGCATGAAATTGATTGAGGCGAACGGACGCAATATTCAATTGACTGAAGCAGGTATAGCGTTGGCCAGGCATTCCCAGCGGTTATTTGCGATGGAAGCCGAGATGGAAGAGATGATGGAGGCCATCAAGTCCGGTCAGCAGGGAAGTTTGCGAATATGCGCCACGGAGCTGCCCGAGAGCGCTTTGCTGCCCGGATGGCTGGTTGGGTATAAGCAGGAGCATCCAAGGATGGATGTGCAACTGCTGAAAGGAAATTCCCGAACCGCGCTGCAGCGGTTACAGGACGATTCGGTGCATATCTCCATCGTATGCGGCAACTGGCCCATTGAAGCGGAAGATATCGAGACCTATACAATTATGGAGGATGAATTAATTTTTGCTATGCCTGCCCTTCATCGACTAGCCGGTAAAGAAGTAACTTTCCTTGAGCTTATGGAGGAACCCTTTGTGCTGAGGGAAGAAGGAAGTTACACGCGAAAACAGTTATGGTCGTTGATTGAGTCATCGGATGCACGCGAACCTCGCCGTTCCATAACGATAGAGGGGTTGAAGGAATCCATTGAAGCGGTAAAAGCGGGATACGGGGCTGCTTTGGTTCCTGCTCTTTCTATCAAGAAAGAACTGGCTTCGGGCGAACTTGGCAAGGTTAAAGTGTCAGGCGTAACTTTCCCGCACCCTATTCGGGTATGCACCAAGAGACAAGAAGCGAGACCTGCGCAAGTCCATTCGTTTATTTCCTATATTCAAGCGGATATCCGCGAAAAAAACCAGTATATCCATGGATGATGAAGGCTTGCCCTTGATTGATCCATTTTTTTATGAAACGGGGTGAAAACAGTATTATTTCTTTATCCGCATTTGGAGTACACTCGGTTAAAGCGGACGCTGGATAAAAATGAGAAGGAGTGGGCTGCATGAGAGCATACCTGTTTGAACATTTGGAATTTGTGCGTGCACAAACGTTGAATCTCGTTAGGGATCTCCCGGATGAGATAGCGGAGTTGATTCCGAGTGGAATGAATAACCACGTGAAATGGAATATGGGACATGTTTTATTCATAACGGAAAGGTTTGCGTTCGGCGTGAATGGAGAAACCATGACCCTTCCCGTTGAATATACCCAGCTGTTCCGATCGGGTTCTAAACCAAAGGAGATTAGCGAAGCGTGGCCATCCATGCACGAGCTTGTCGAACTGCTTGAGGGTCAGGTCCATCGAATCGAACACAGGTACAACGCGCATTTGCACGATACGGTCTTCTCCCCTTATACAACCTCCAAAGGTTTAAAGTTAACCCGGGTTGAAGAATTCTTAAGCTTTTGCTTGTATCATGAAGGCATGCATTTTGATAAGATGAAATCGATACTCAGCCAAAATATCCAGTAATTTGACATATTATGCAGGAGTCTAATACTTTATGGCGAATATATATCCGAGAAGGCTGGTAAAGTGAAAGAGGGTGACCCGGCGTAATTAAGAAAGATTTGTATATACGGCGAATCGCATTTGCCCCTGTATTGAAGTGTGCGGTATGAAGAGGACACTTGAATACAACTTGAAGAGGAGTCGGGCAAATGGATATCGTAACGGAAAGATTAATAATTCGCGAGTTTGAACCAGAAGATTGGCAGGATGTTCTGCAATATACATCCGATCCGGTGGTGATGCATTACATGCCTGAGCCCGTGCATACGGAAGAAACAGTAAAACAATTTCTTGCTCAGAACAAGGGCGATAAAGCTCATCATTATGCCGTCTGCCTGCAAAAGGAACAACGAGTGATTGGACACGTAGTGTTTCATCCATGGTTCGGCCAGCATACCTATGAAATCGGCTGGGTGTTTAATTCGACCTATCACCGTAGGGGGTATGCCACGGAAGCTGCCAGAGCTTTGCTTCAGCACGGTTTCGAGGTATTGGGGTTGCATCGGATCATTGCGACATGTCAGCCTGAGAATACACCTTCGTATCGAGTGATGGAGAAGCTGGGCATGAGGAGAGAAGGCTATTTTCAACAGTGTATTCCTCGTGGCGATATTTGGTGGGATGAGTATTACTATGCGATGCTGAAGTCTGAATGGCGTACAATTTCATAGTTCTGTTGTTATAATATGCTGTGCCCAATGTATCTCTTATAACAATGAGATGCATTGGGCTTATTTGTTATAAAATCTGTGAATAAGGGAAGTTGATAAGCAATGACGGAACAGGATCCACTCACTCCATGTTAAAGTTCACGGATATGATGCGGATTAAACGGTAGATTCGAATTCATGTTATCATCGGTAGAGCCAGAATGAATAACGGTGGTTAACAGCAAAGTAAGCCTGACGCTCTCAATAAGGGAGCAGCAGGCTTTTTTGCTGAACATGATAGAATGGATACTGAAGGTAGATTTAAGATTTGGCGCTGGGGGTGCAGCATGACACGAAATATGCCGGCAAGGGAAGCTCGGGGCAGAAGAAAGCGTACCATGATTCATGTGTTGGCGGGATTCATTGGAATCCTCCTAATTTATACGCTATATGTGGGCATCACCATATGGAATTATGCGCAAAGAACAGCAAATATCCCGTCTGATGCCGCCATAGTGCTGGGGGCTGCTGTATGGGAAGGGGAGCCATCGCCTGTTTTTCAGGGACGCATCGATCATGCACTATGGCTGTATGACCGGCAGTACGTAGACAAGCTGATATTTACAGGGGGACGCAGTTCGGAGGATGAACTTGCCGAATCGGAAGTTGCCAGGCAGTATGCCATCGAGCACGATATTCCAGAGAGTGACATCCTTGTCGAGACGGCTTCAACGATCACCGAGCAGAATCTGCACTTTGCCAATAAGGTAGGAGATTCAGCAGGGTTGTCCTCTTACCTCATTGTAAGTGACCCGCTGCATATGAAGCGGGCGATGATGATGGCTCAAGATATGGGATTGGAAGCCAATCCTTCACCCGCAGCCCGGAGTGCATATCAGAGCCTGAGAAGCAAAGTTCCTTTTTTAATCAGAGAAGTCTTTTATTACATCGGTTATCAACTGGCTGCACCATTCCGATAAAGGATCCGCGCAGAGGAAGGCCGTGTCCTATTACAGATTCTTGAGATCGTTCGCAAGCATCTGATGACTCTCCTTATCGGTTACCTTATCAAGATACCTTGTCGCTTTTTCTTTGGACAAGAGAGCTTGCTCCTTGTTTCCCAGGAGCAGATAGGCTCGGGCTTCCGCTTCATACCCGTAACCTATATAGAATGGCTCGAGGCTTACCGATGATCCGACAATGTTCTCCAAGATGTCCCATACTTGATTGAAGCAGTCCATCGCAAATTGTTTATGTGTTTTTGGTTCCTGATTGTCCATGCCTTTTCCTCCGTTATATGTATGCGTTATAAAGCCGGTAAATGGATCGTAAAGGTTGTCCCATGATCGGGTATGCTCTCGACGTTCATCGTACCGCCATGATTATGAATAATGTTCTTGGTAATCATCAGTCCGAGTCCCGTCCCGGTGTCTTTGGTCGTAACAAAGGGCTGTCCCAGGGATTGGATTTGCTCCTGCGTCATTCCAATCCCTTCGTCCTGCACGATGATTTGAACCTCTTGAGCGTTGTGCAAAATGTCCAGGGTAATGGTTCCGCCTTGATTCATCGCTTCCATTGCGTTTTTCAGCAGATTGATGAACACTTGCTTGAGCTGGTTTACTTCACCCTGGACGAAGACGGGTGCCATCGGATAATGAGGGATGATCTCGATATTTTTGAGGGCTGCTTGAACCTTCATAAGCGTAATGATCTGTTCCATAATGGCAGACACGTCGATGGGTCCGCTGACATGAACGCTCTGCGGTTTCGAGAGCACCAGGAGTTCATTGACTATGAGCTCGATGCGTTTGAGTTCCGATTCAATGATTTCAAAATAGAGCTCGTTGCTGCGTTCCGCAGATCGCAGCAATTTTACGAATCCGTTAATCGAAGTTAAGGGATTTCGAATTTCATGGGCAATGCCGGCGGCCAACTGGCCGGCGGTGGTCAGCTTCTCGGATTGCATCACACGATTCTCTTCCATCAGCTGCTCTGTGATGTCTTTGAAAATCCCGACCGCCGCTTTCTCGCCTTCATAATTGATGATTAACGTGAACCCGGCGACCATCTTCTTTTGTCCGTCCAGACAGCGTATTAGATAATTGAAGCTTCCGAGCTCTCCATTCCCACTCTCGGTGTACCTTGCCCTTCGCAGGCTAAGCTCGTTATGGCACGATTCGTCGACGATCACATCTGTTGAAATCCCCAAGACGTCTTGGGGATGCGCAGCGTTAACAAGTCTGAGCGCCGCAGGATTAACATAGTGGATAATGCTTTTTTTTGTTATGAGTACGGAGAGTGGAAGTCCTTCCAGCAGCTGCAGAAACGAATTTTCCTTCTCGTTCAGCTTCTGTTCCTTCAGCTCAAGCTGCTTCATGAGTTGTCTCAGCAAGGTTCGATCTTCAAACTGTACCAAGTAGCCACCGCGACTCTGCTTCAGCTCCTGCTTAACGCTGATACGTACACTGAGGTATATTTCACGATCGGATGGATGGTGGTAAATATATTCAAACTGGGTGATGGATTGCTGATGATCCTGTGCAGCACTCGCGTTCCGAACCACTTGATTCAATAAGGCGCGGATGCTGTTATCTTCTTGTGGCGCCCCGGCAGTTAACTCCTGCTGCGAATATCCCAATAGTTCACTTAGTGCCGAATTGACCTTAAGAATCGAACCATCAAGCGATATCATTGCCATTCCGAATACGGCTTGTTCAAAGGCAAAATCAGGATTAGAGTTGGAGTAAGGCAGCACTGCAAGTCTCCTTTCAA
Source organism: Paenibacillus sp. NPDC093718 (assembly GCF_050279985.1). Classification (NCBI taxonomy): domain Bacteria; kingdom Bacillati; phylum Bacillota; class Bacilli; order Caryophanales; family Paenibacillaceae; genus Paenibacillus; species Paenibacillus sp. NPDC093718. The sequence continues at coordinate 134,235 of NZ_JBNNUS010000014.1, read as the reverse complement.
ATTTCTGACAGGAATGAATTTATCCATATTATATGTTGGTCCATATCATTCATCAATCCTTTAAAGCGATAGATCTTTAACGAAACTTCTCGTTTTGGCGATAAATCCACCCCAAGAAGTGGCTTTCACAATCGTTGAAGGATGCAATCGATATGCTGAAGTCTAAATTCTAATGTGGCCTTACGGTGATATTGCAATTAACGGGAAGATTCAGTATGATTTATATAACAATGTATAGGTTTATGTGTGACTGGCGTAGCATGGGGGACCATGAGGGAGCACATAGGTGACGACGGCCGTACGCCTGGGCAGAGGTAAGGGAAGCTTATTTCCCTTACCTCTTTATTATTATTATTATTATTATTTTCTGCTTCTATAAATCTCTGAAACTACGAAAAGGGGATACGACAACGATGTTAAAAACGAAGAAAATATTGCTGCTAGGATCGGGAGAACTGGGAAAAGAAGTCGTGATTGAGGCGCAGAGACTGGGTGTTGAAACCGTAGCCGTCGATCGTTATGCCGATGCTCCTGCCATGCATGTTGCCGATCACAGCCATGTCATCGATATGCTGGATGGGGAAAAATTACGCGCAATCATTGAGCAGGAGAAGCCGGACCTGATCGTACCTGAAATCGAGGCTCTTGCTACTTCGGAGCTAGTTAAGCTGGAGGAAGAGGGGTACCGGGTTATTCCTACGGCCAGAGCTGCGAAGCTGACGATGGATCGTGAAGGGATTCGCCGGTTAGCTTCCGAGGGGTTGGGGCTGCCTACTGCGGGCTATCGATTTGCCGATACTTATGAGGAATTTAAACAAGCTGTCCTGGACATGGGCTTTCCGTGCGTGATTAAACCTCTGATGAGTTCCTCGGGCAAAGGCCAGAGTGTATGCCGTTCCGAAGGGGATATCGAGTCCTGCTGGAACATCGCCATGGAAGGCGGCCGCGTGCAGAACGGCAGAGTGATCATTGAGGAATTCATTACGTTCCAGTCGGAGATCACGCTTCTGACTGTTCGCTCTGTCAATGGAACAAGCTTCTGTGCGCCAATCGGACATATTCAGGAGAGCGGGGACTATATCGAATCCTGGCAGCCGCACAACATGTCCGAAGAGCAAATGGAAGAAGCTAAATATATTGCAAGGACGATTACCGACGAACTTGGCGGTTATGGATTGTTTGGTGTGGAATTGTTCCTGGCTGCGGATAAAGTGTATTTTAGCGAGGTGTCTCCGCGACCGCATGATACCGGCTTGGTTACGCTGGTCACGCAAAATTTATCTGAATTCGCGCTTCACGTCCGTGCCATTCTTGGGTTTCCGATCCCGGAGATCGAATTGATAACGCCGGGAGCCAGCCGTCCGCTGAAAGCGGCGCGAGAGCTGGAGAACTACACAATTACCGGTGCCGAGCAGGCATTGGCTGTTCCAAATACGCAGCTGCGTATTTTTGGGAAACCGGTCACCAAGGTCGGAAGACGAGTCGCAGTTGCGTTGTCAACCGCCGGCGCAGTGGAGGAAGCACGTTCGCGTGCGAAGCAGGCTTTGGATAAGCTTGCTGTTGAAGAAGCATAATCATTCCCCGATTTCTTAGGGTGGTGATTCCAAAAAGGTCAACCGATTACCGGTTGATCTTTTTTATTGAAGTTATTTCGCGGATTAGATTCGGAGATGAATTTTTCTGATTCTCATGGTTTGTTTTCGTTATGGTTTTGATGATAAATATGCAGAAATTTATGTTCTTTCATGATAAGATACACAAGAATACAAACGACCCTCACCCATTATAATGTTCTCAAGGTGCTGCTCTATAGGCACAGTTTATAGCATTATATTATCAATAAATATATAGAGGAACGTTTATGACGGCATAGGAGAATCTACATGAGAGACATGACGCAAGGAAGTCCGATCAAGCTGATCATCATGTTTACGATCCCGCTTTTGATCGGAAATATTTTTCAACAATTTTATAATATGGCGGATACCCTGATTGTGGGGCGCACCATTGGTGTGAACGCACTTGCGGCCGTTGGCTCGACGGGCAGTATTTTGTTTTTTGTCATTGGCTTTGCCCAAGGCTTGACGGCAGGTTTATCCATCATAACGGCGCAGCGTTTTGGCGCCAAGGATATCGCGGGCGTTCGCAAAAGCGTGGGAACGAGTATATGGATTAGCCTTGTATTCACAGTTTTTCTGACCATTGTTAGTGTCATATTCACGAGACCTGTCCTCGTCATGATGAACACGCCGGCAGAAATCTTGGATGATGCTTATTCGTATTTAATCGTCATTAATTGGGGTGTTGGCGCAGCCGTCCTGTTCAACCTGCTGGCGAACTTGCTCAGAGCGCTTGGGGACAGCCGGACGCCGCTTCTATTCTTGGTGGTCGCAAGCATTCTGAATATCGTACTCGATCTGTTATTTATTCTTGTATTCAAGATGGGAGTAGCCGGAGCAGGGCTTGCCACGGTGGTATCGCAGCTGTTCTCCTGCCTGCTCTGCTTGTTATACATTCATAAAAAGGTTCCGCTTCTGCAGTTCAAGAATGCTGATTGGTCCATCGATTGGACATTTATACGCCGGCATATGTGGGTCGGTTTCCCGATGGGCTTCCAAGCCTCCATCATTGCAATCGGTGCCATCATTCTTCAGATTACGCTTAACGGTCTTGGGGCAACAGCCGTAGCCGCATATACTGCGGCTCAGAAGATTGACATGCTCGCTACGCAGCCCATGAGTTCCTTTGGCATTACGATGGCGACTTTTGCGGCCCAGAACTTCGGTGCGAATCGCATAGACCGAATCAAGCTTGGAGTTAAACAATGTATATGGGTCTCGGGATCATTCAGCATCGCCGTGGGGTTGCTGGTTATATTCGCGGGTCCTGCAGCCGTCAGCCTCTTTGTCGGTCAAGGACAGGAAGAATTGCTGTCCCTTAGCAGGCTGTATTTCTTATCGAACGGAAGCACCTATTTGCTTCTGTCGCTGTTGTTCATCTACCGCTTCACGCTGCAGGGACTGGGACAGAGCTTTATCCCAACCGTAGCCGGCATCATGGAACTGATCATGCGGGTATTGGCTGCCATCTTCCTGACCGCGCAAATCGGATTCCTCGGCGCAAGCCTGGCGAACCCGCTGGCTTGGCTCGGAGCCGTCATCCCGCTCGGCATTGCCTACTACCTGAGCATTAAAAGGTTAAGTAAGCCTGCAAATCCCGTCTCCATACCGGTTCAGGCGTAAGGATTTTATACAATCGAGTTCAGAACGAATCATGACTTAACGAACAGAAATCACTCTGTTGTTCAAGAGCCATGCATTCGTTCTTTTTTTTGCCTCAAACAGCGTGAACATGATGCATTCCCAATTTGGATGGGCCGCGGTAAGATCACATTAGATTCTTTTAACTAATTTGACAGATTAGAACAGGAGGGGTTGCCTTGTATAAAGTGCTGTTAGTGGACGATGAAGCCGACGTAAGAGAGGGACTCGTGCAGGAAATCCAGTGGGGAGCCTGCGGATTCACGATCGAGGGAACGGCGGAGAACGGGAGAGAGGCCGTGGAGCTTGCGGAGCGATTGGAGCCGGATGTTGTCATTACCGATATCAGTATGCCCTTTCAGGATGGACTGCAGCTGGCCTCATGGCTAAGGGAGCATCAGCCGCTGTGCAAAATCGTGATTTTGACCGGCTATGACGAATTTGATTACGCCCGCCAAGCGATTACGCTCAGCGTGGATGAGTATTTGCTCAAGCCGTTCTCTGCCGAAAGCTTCATGGAGTTATTAGACAAGATCAAGGACAAAATCGATATGGAGGTGGCGGAGCGTGAGGACGTGCGCCAATTGAAGGAGCATTACCGGACAAGCCTGCCTTTGCTTCGGGAATCGTTTCTTGCGTCGCTGCTCACCCGGAAATTGCCCCGCTCGAATATTGAGGAGAAGATTCGAAATTACGAATTATCTTTGAATGGAGGTTGTTACCTGGCTGCGGTTATGGCATTATATCCCGCTTCAGTTGATAAGGAGCAAACCTCCACAGCCTCCCTACGCCATTCTGGAGACTTGGATTTAATGCTGCATGCCATGCTGAACATTGCCAAGGAGCTTCTGGATCCCTTATCTCTTGTAAGCGCATTCATATATCAGGACAGCATTGTGCTGCTGATTGCGAATGATGAGAGGGAGGACGAAGCGTGGTTTAGCGAGCTGCAGATGACGCTTGAGCGCTTATTAAAAAGCATTCTTCATTATTTGAAGCTGCCGGTTACGATTGGCGTGGGCTCACAGGTGGGGAATCTGTCAGACCTTAAGCTTTCCTATCAGGGTGCGCTGCTGGCGCTCGACTACCGGTTGATTCTTGGTGCCGAGAAAGTCATCTTCATCGATGATGTCGAGCGTCCGAGACCTGAGGGGGTTCGTCTGGATGAATTAAAGGAGCAAGCGCTGATCCGCAGTCTAAAGCTCGGAACCGAAGAGGAATTGAATGAAGCCATTTCGCACATATTGGATGAACTCATTGGCGCCTCATGTACCATTCAGGACGTTCAGGTATACCTTCTGGAGGTTGTAACGGCCGTATTGCGATCGGCCAAAGAATCCGGGATTGAGATCGAGGCGTTGTTCGGCACAGGATTTCAGCTGCATGCGGAGATCTTCAAGTTTTCCGGATTGCAGGAGGTTAAAGCTTGGCTTCTGGATGTTAGTTTGACTATACGCAAGCATATCGCCAGCTCCAGGCAGCATGCGTACAAAGATATTGTGGAGAAGGCACTCCAATATACACGGGAGCATTACGTTGATTCGGAGTTATCTTTGCAGAAGCTGTGCATGCAGCTTCATATTAGTACAGGCTATTTTAGCGTTGTGTTTAAAAGAGAAGTCAAAATGACCTACGTGCAGTATTTGATGCAGCTTCGGATGGAAACGGCTAAGGAGCTTCTTCGATCATCGGATCTTAAAGCTTTCGAAATCGCGGAGCGTGTCGGATTTGCCGATCCGAATTATTTCAGCTTCTGCTTCAAGAAGTTGGTCGGCAACTCACCCAAGGAATACCGGACACAAGCGAGGGGGTAGATCTGGTGAAAATCGCGTATGCCAAGCGGAACTCGATCAAACCAACCATTCAGCAATGGATTAGGCGATTTCGCGCACACAGCATTCAATCGATCATCATGTGGTCCTTCTCGGCATTTATTTTGCTTATCGTGATCGTGGTAGCCGTTCTGTTGTTCAATAAATTCTCGCGATCGGCGGAGCAAAGCGTGTTTCTGAATGCCCAGCAAATCGTGGATCAAGTAAGCTATAATCTCGAGGATTATGTGGACGGGATGGCACAGCTGTATCGGGCCATTGAGGAAAACATGCTCGCGGACGGGCAATGGGACGATGAGCAGGTTACTCAACAGCTGAACACCATCATGCGAAGTCGGGATGACATCGTCTCCATTGCATTATTTAATGAACAGGGCGATATGCTGAGGAACCATCCGGCTATGCCGGTTAAGCCCAGCGCGCGGGTGACGGAACAAAGCTGGTTTCACTCGGCCATGAGAGTCTCCAACCATCTGAGCTTCTCACTGCCGCATGTGCAGAATTTGTACGACCATACATTTAAATGGGTTGTCACGATGAGCAAAGGAATTACGGTTGTTCATAACGGGGAGCCAACATATGTCATTCTGCTGGTGGATATCAACTTCAAGAAAATCGATGAGCTAAGCAGCCGCATTAGCTTGGGTAAGCGGGGGTATGCGTACATCATCGATGAAGGAGCGGGAAACATCGTGTATCATCCCCAGCAGCAATTAATTTACATGGGGCTTCGGAATGAGAGCGTAGAGCGGGCACTTACTTCCTCTGACAGCTACATTGATGAATCGGACGGAGTCAAGCGGCTGAACACGGTGAAATCAGTCGTTAATATAGGATGGAAAATCGTTGGGGTTTCCTATTTGGATGAAATCATGACCACAAGAGAAGAGGTCAATCGTTATCTGGTTCAGGTCGTGGCGATGGTTCTGGTGCTTGCCATCGTAGTTTCCCTGATTCTCTCGGCTATGCTGACCCGCCCCATCCGCAGGATGGGCAAAACGATGAAGGCGGTGGAACGTGGCGATTTTAACGTGGAGCTCCCGATGCAGGGACCACTGGAAGTGGTACAGCTGTCCAGCCGGTTCAATCTGATGCTGGATAAGATCAGGCAGCTCATGAAACAGATTGTGAAAGAGCAGGAATCGAAGCGTAGATACGAGCTGGAAGCCTTGCAGGCTCAAATCAACCCGCATTTTTTATATAACACCTTGAATTCGGTTGTCCGCATGGTGGGCATGAGCAAGAAGGAGGAAGTCATTACGATGATAACTTCCTTGTCAAAGCTGTTTCGTTTGAGCTTGAGCAAAGGGAAGACCTCCATAAGCGTCCGTGAGGAGTTGGAGCATGCAAGGCATTATTTGACCATCCAACAGATGAGATTTAAACAGAAATTCGATTTTATGATCGAAGCGGATGAAGCGGCGCAGTCCTGCTGCACGCTAAAGCTGGTGCTTCAGCCCTTAATCGAGAATGCCATCGTACATGGCATTGAATATATGGTGGATCAAGGACATATTCACATAACGGCTGCTATAAAAGGCGATTTATTGGAGATGACGGTTAGGGACAATGGAGTCGGAATGTCTCCCGGGATGCTTGAAAGGATATTAGAGGTTGAAGCGCTGCGACAACATCCGGCTCCATTTATCAATACGGCAGGCTCGGGCGTGGCCGTTCGAAATGTTCATGACCGCATCCAATTGTATTATGGGCATCGTTACGGTCTGGAATATGAGAGCGAGCTAGAAGAGGGTACTACCGTTCGCATACGGATACCGGTTATTCACGAGCCAGGAGAGGAGCGGGAGAATGATTAGCATGCATCGTGTGTTATGGATACCGGTTGTACAGATGGGCCGTTTTGTTGTACTCATTCTATCCTTGATCTTCTTAACATCGTGTTCATCAGGCGCAACCATAGATGAGAATGAGCCCAAACTCCGGCACATTGCACTCGTGGCTCCCATACACGCCGAAGAGCAGGGGGATGCCATCCGATTAGGCGCCGAGGCGGCTGCCAAGGAATACGGAATGGTGCTTGATTATATCCCGCTGGAGCCTAGTGACGATGAAGCGGAGCAGCTGCAAGCTGCATTGAAGGTGCTCGAGAAAGGTTCCTCCGCGATTCTGATCGATCCGGCATCCGAAGCCGTTCTGTTGAAATTAGGTGATCAGGCATCAGCAGCTGAAGTCCCCATCATAACTTTGAATGATGAGCGAATGACCACAGGTGTCCTGTCCGCCATTGCAGTCCATAATGAGGCGGCCGGACGCAAGGCGGGTGAACAGCTGGCCGACTTACTTGGCAATCGGGGAGTTGTTGCCATACTTCGATCCGACAGGGAGGATCCCGACCTCATTGCCCGCGAAGAGGGAGCCAAAAGCGTATTGTCGGGAAATAGCGGGATTCAGATAGCGGACGGGGCAGCATGCGGCAAACGTGAAGATGCATGCTGGCAGGCGGCCAAGCAGCTGCTGGACCGGGAATCGGTTAACGGGATTCTGGCACTCGATATTCAGGCCTCCTTGGGAGCGGCAAAAGAAGTCGCAAGACGGAACGTTCAGGGGAAGATCAAGATTGTCACCTTCGGAAGTGACTTGGAGCAGCTTCAGCTTCTGCAGGAGGGCATCCTTCACAAACTCATTGTACAGAACGGGTTCAGCACGGGATATCTGGGAGTAGAACAGGCTGTGAAGGTATTGGAAGGTTCGAAATATGACAAGCCGATTGTGATCGAGACCAAGGTGATTGATGCGGACAACATGTTCTGGATGGATAATCAGAAGGTCCTGTTTCCATTTGTGAAGTAAAGTAGCCGCGATGCTTAGAGGCAAAGTGATGAGAATTTTGCTAGAAAGCATGAGGATTTTGAATTCGAATGTCAGGAGCATTGCGGCATAATGGCGGTAGACAGTGAGATATGGCAATATAAATCGCCGTACCCGTCACTGAAAATTCGAATGATACAGGGAGGTCAACCCAGGTGAAGAAAAAATGGCTGTTAATCATTATAGCCGGCATGATGCTGACCACGGCGGCATGCAATAACGGCGGGAGCAGTTCAACCGGCAGCGAAAGCAAGCAAGATGAAGCGGCAGGCGGCAGCACACCTCAAGTCGGGGTGGCAATTTACAAGTTCGACGACACGTTCATGACGGGCGTTCGAAATGCGATGTCCGATGCAGCGAATGGAGTAGCAAAACTGGATATCGTGGATAGCCAAAATGCGCAGCCAACCCAAAATGAGAAAATCGATCTGTTTATTTCGAAGAAATACAGCTCCATGATCATCAACCCGGTGGATCGGACGGCCGCCGGCGTCATTATCGATAAGGCAAAAACTGCGAATACGCCAGTGGTATTCTTGAACCGGGAACCGATCGCGGAAGACATGAACAAGTGGGATAAGGTGTATTACGTAGGGGCAAAAGCGGAGGAATCCGGAACGATTTCGGGTCAGCTTATCGTCGATTATTGGAAGGCCAATCCGAAGGCGGACAAGAACGGGGATGGCAAGCTGCAGTATGTATTGCTGCAGGGTGAGCCGGGGCATCAGGATGCTGAGCTGAGGACCAAATTCTCCGTGCAGGCGATTCAAGATGCCGGGATCGAAGTCGAAGCGCTTGCGGTGGATACCGCCATGTGGGACCGCGTGAAGGGACAAGAAAAGATGCAAGCCTTCCTTGCATCCCATGGCGACAAGATTGAAGCGGTTCTGGCCAACAATGATGATATGGCGCTCGGTGCCATTGAAGCATTGAAAGCGGCGGGTTACTTCAGCGGCGACAAGTATATGCCGGTCGTGGGCGTAGATGCGACAGCTCCGGCCATTCAAGCGCTGGAAGACGGCACGCTTCTTGGCACCGTGCTTAATGATGCCAAGAGCCAGGGCAAAGCTTCCGTTGCGATTGCCGCAGCGCTATCCAAAGGAGAAACGCCGAACAAGGACAACACCGGATTTGATATTACCGACGGCAAATACGTATGGATCGCTTACAAAAAAATAACGAAGGACAATATCGCCGACGCGAAATAATAGCAGGCTTATGGGAAGGGGCAGCAGCTATTCGTAGCGTTGTCCCTTTATATTCGGCTCTTTTCGACCCGGCCTGCGGAAGGAGGCATTCAAGGTGGCGGAATCGTATGTGCTGGAGATGCGGAATATATCGAAGGCGTTTCCAGGCGTTCAGGCATTAAGCGACGTAACGTTCAAGGTAAGACCCGGAACCGTGCATGCGCTCATGGGCGAGAACGGGGCAGGTAAATCAACGCTGATGAAATGTTTATTCGGCATCTACAAGCCTGATGAAGGCGACATTTACTTAAACGGCAGCAAGGTAACCATCAACAGCTCCAGGGACGCATTGAATCACGGAATATCCATGATTCATCAGGAGCTTCATCCTGTGCCGCACCGCAACGTGATGGAGAATATATGGCTGGGAAGATTTCCGATGACGGGGTTCTGGCCTTTGAAATTCGTGAACGAGAAACAGATGGCAGAAGATACGCTCCGCCTGTTCCGCGAGCTCGATATCGATATTGATCCCAGGGCAAGAACAGGAGCGCTGTCTGTGTCCAAGATCCAATCGCTTGAGATTGTCAAAGCTGTGTCTTATCACTCCAAAGTGATTGTAATGGACGAACCGACCTCATCGCTCACCGGGAATGAAGTGGAGCATCTGTTCAGCATCATGAACAGGCTGCGTTCGCAAGGGGTGTCGATCGTCTACATTTCGCACAAAATGGAAGAAATCCTGCGCATATCCGATGACGTGACGATTATGCGCGATGGTAAATATGTGGGGACTTGGCAAGCCGGTGAGCTGACAACCGATTTGATTATCACCCGCATGGTGGGACGGGATTTGACGGAGCGCTATCCGGAACGGGCGAACGTTCCCGGCGAAACCCGGATGCAGGTCCACCATTTAAGCTCCACGAATCCAAAATCGTTTCAAAATGTATCCTTCGAGCTAAGACGGGGAGAGATATTGGGCATTGGCGGCCTTGTCGGCGCACAGCGAACGGAATTGGTTGAAGCAATATTCGGACTTCGTCCGGTGGCTTCCGGAACTATATTGATCAATGGGAAGCCGGTAAAGATCAAATCACCATCGGACGCCAAGAAAAATAACATGGCGCTGCTGACGGAAGAGCGCAGAGTTACCGGCATATTCCCGGTGCTCTCGGTCTATGAGAATACCGTCATTGCCAATCTTCGCAGGTATCAGAATTGGGCGTTTCTGTTAAATGAACGCAGAGGAATCCAGGATGCGCGAATGAACGTGGAGCAGCTTAGAACTAAAACGCCTTCAGTCCATACCCAGATACGAAATCTGTCGGGCGGGAACCAGCAGAAGGTGCTGCTGGCAAGATGGCTTCTGACCGAGCCTGAGATCCTTCTGCTGGATGAGCCGACTCGTGGCATTGATGTCGGCGCCAAGTTCGAGATTTATTCCATCATTACGCATCTAGCCAAGCAAGGAAAGAGCATTATTATGATTTCCTCCGAAATGCCCGAGCTGCTCGGAATGTCCGACCGAATCATGGTGATGAGTGAAGGGCGGTTGATGGGAATTCTGGCAGGGCCGGAAGCAAGCGAAGAGGAAATCATGCGGCTTGCCGCACAGCAGCGGTCAGCCGATTCGGGAGGGGAAGTCGATGAATACGCAAACCATCGGTAAGGTAAAGGATTATTTGGCGCAGCGCGCCATATTCGTTGTTTTGATATTGCTTGTTATCGGGATTGCCGTCGCAGACCCAAACTTTCTGGCCTTCTCCACGCTGCGGGATATTTTGCAGCAATCCTCCACCCGATTAATTATCGCGCTGGGCGCGGCATTTATTCTGATCACCGGAGGGGTTGACCTCTCCGCAGGACGCGTTGTCGGATTAACGGCGGTCGTATCGGCTTCCATGCTGCAAACGGATGTATACGCAAATCGCTTCTTCCCGGACCTGCCCCAAGTATCGGTAGTATTGCCGATCCTTATCGGTATATTAGCGGGGCTTATCGTTGGGTTCATCAATGGTTTCATTGTAGCTAAATTACATGTGCCGCCATTCATAGCGACGCTCGGTACGATGGTCGGCATTTACGGCGTCAACTCGATCTATTTTGATATGGAGCCGAACCAATCCCAGCCGATTGGCGGCTTAAGACCGGACTTTACCGTATGGGGCAGCGGCTACATCGACTTCGGCGGTGGATATTCTCTCCCTTACATCGTCATTATCGCCGTCTTCGTTGCACTTATCTGCTGGGTCATATTCAACAAGACCCGGCTCGGCAAAAATATGTATGCGATCGGCGGCAACGTGCAAGCGGCGCATGTATCGGGGATCAATGTAGCCCGTAATCTCATAGCGATCTACGCTATTTCCGGTGCGTTGTACGGCATCGCCGGCGTACTGGAGGCTGCGAGAACCGGCGGCGCGACGAATAACTACGGCAATATGTATGAACTGGATGCAATTGCCGCATGCGTGGTTGGAGGAGTATCCACTGCAGGAGGCATCGGCACAGTACCGGGCGTGATGGCCGGGGTTCTTATCTTCGGCGTCATCAATTACGGATTAACCTTTATCGGTGTCAGCCCATACTGGCAATTGATTATTAAAGGGCTTATTATTGTAGCAGCGGTCGCATTTGATATTCGCAAATACATGGCAAAAAAATAAAAGGAAAAGTAGCCGCTGGAATATATCCTGCGGCTTTTGTAATAGATTATAGAATTTATTAGTTTTCAGCGGAGCTGAACAATTCAATAATCGCAAGAAAAACATCCTATAACCGCGGTCTGTCTTCTGAGAAAGTACGTCGATAGGCGTTTTTCTTTAGATATCAGAAAGTATAAACTTCGAAGCACGGGCCTTCCTGATATCGCAAGAAAAACATCCTATAACCGCGGTCTGACTTCTGAGAAAGTACGTCGGTAGACGTTTTTCTTTAGATATCAGAAAGTATAAACTTCGAAGCACGGGCCTTCCTGATATCGCAAGAAAAACATCCTATAACCGCGGTCTGTCTTCTGAGAAAGTACGTCGATAGACGTTTTTCTTTAGATATCAGAAAGTATAAACTTCGAAGCACGGGCCTTCCTGATATCGCAAGAAAAACTTCCTCTAACCGCGGTCTGTCTTCTGAGAAAGTACGTCGATAGACGTTTTTCTTTAGATATCAGAAAGTATAGACTTCGAAGCACGGGCCTTCCTGATATCGCAAGAAAAACTTCCTCTAACCGCGGTCTGTCTTCTGAGAAAGTACGTCGGTAGACGTTTTTCTTATAATCATCAACTACAGGAGGTGCTGTCATGGCCGTGAAAAGAACGACATTGAATGTAGCCGTGCTGGGCTGCGGCCCCATATCGCAGTACGGACATTTCGAGGCTTGCCGGAGAGCGCGCAATGCCAGGCTATACGCGATATGCGATGTCGCGGAGGATTTGCTGAACCGCATGGCCGAAATCCACCAGCCAGTAAAAACCTACAATGATTATGACAAGATGCTGGCCGATCCCGAGGTGGAGGCTGTTATCATTGGCATCGCGGATCAATTTCATGTGGAAGCTGCCCTTAAAGCCATTGCAGCAGAGAAACATGTTCTAGTGGAGAAGCCTCTTGGCGTCACCGTCGAAGAGTGTGAGGAATTGCTGGGGGAAGCAAGGGATTCCGGTTGTGTTGTCCAAATCGGAAATATGAAACGCTTTGACCCGGGCATCGCATATGCCAAGCAGTTTATTGATCAAGAAATGGGTGAGATGCTGGCGCTGAAAGCATGGTACTGCGACTCAACCTACCGGTATACGGTCACCGAGAACGTGCAGCCCATGGTGCAGCTTAGTCTGAATGCTTTAAGGCCGGAGGGTAATCCGAAGCTGGATAAGCTGCGTTATTACATGCTGACGCATGGCAGTCATCTGGTGGATACGGCTCGCTTTTTAGGTGGAGAGATAGATAGCGTTACAGCCTGGAACACGCAAAAGTTCGGAGCGTATAACTGGTTTGTCACGGTGCAGTATGCCTCGGGCGCTGTAGGACATCTGGATCTAACGGTTGCCGTGCGGATGGACTGGCATGAGGGTTTTCAGATCTACGGCGAACACGGAAGCGTGATTGGCAAGACTTATAATCCTTGGCTTTTTAAGTCCAGCGACGTCGAGGTATTCTCGGCACGGGATGGTTGTTATCATCGACCGCTTGGCGAAGATGCCCATTTCTTCAAGCTGCAGGTTGAAGGCTTCGCGGATACGATTTTGGAGCAGGCACCCATGCGAGGAGCCAATCTGGAGGATGGAGTGGCTGCTATGCGTGCCATGGCGGCAATTGCACGATCGGTGGAAAGCGGAGATACGGTGAGGCTGGCTGACGTAACGGGAGGTGTATGAAACATGAGACTGGGCATCTTCTCCAAGACGTTTGAGAGGCCGACATTGGAGGGGAATTTGGACGCAGTGAAAGCAACCGGACTGAGTGTGATCCAATTTAATCTTTCCTGCTTGGGTCTCCCATCACTGCCGCACGAGATCGATCTGGAAACCGCGGTGTATATAAGAGAAGAATGTGAGAAACGGCATCTGCATATAGCCGCCGTATCCGGAACCTTCAATATGATTCACCCGGACCGTGAGAGATTGCGGGGTGACATCCGCCGATTTTGCCACTTGGCAGCCATGTGCCATTCGATGGGAACGTCGGTCATTACCCTGTGTACCGGCACAAGGGATAAGGACAATATGTGGAGGGCACATCCGGACAACAAATCACCGGAAGCGTGGGATGACCTGCTTACGACCATGCGTGAATTAGTGAATATCGCAGAGGAGTTCGAGCTGGAACTGGCTATTGAACCTGAGCCTGCCAATGTAATCAGCGATGCCGTCAAAGCCAGACGGCTGCTCGATACGATGGATTCTTCCCGGTTAAAGGTCGTTCTGGATGCAGCGAATTTGTTCAGTCCGACTGAGAGGAGGCCTCTGGCAGAAGTTATCGATCAAGCATTGTCACTGCTCAGCGAACATGTCATTATTGCGCATGCCAAGGATTATTCTACCGTAGACGGACTCCATTATACGGCTGCAGGAACCGGTGAACTGGATTATAAAGCTTACATAAAATTGCTGCACACTTATCATTTCAAGGGCCCGCTGATTCTTCATGGCCTGCATGAACGTCAGGTGCCGCAAAGCGTCTCTTATCTGAAGTCCAAAATCACTGCGGCCATGTTATGACACGAATTTCAACGTAATGACAGCAGCAACTATGAATGTTATGGGCTTCTTGGTTCATCCTCATTGAATCTTCACAAGTTTCGGTTACAATAGGGTCTTATGTTAAAGTTGACTTGTACTGATGAAGGACTTCAATAAGGAGAAAAAACCAGAATGAAGACCATATTAATCGTGGATGATGAACCGAATATTCGAGAAGTTCTTGTATCTTATCTGAACAAAGAACATTATCTGACGCTGGAAGCGGCCAACGGTGCCGAAGCGTTCGATTTTCTGCGAGAGCAATCCGTTGATCTTGTCATATTGGACCTCATGCTCCCGGATATGGATGGCGAGCGGATATGTCAGGAGATTCGAACGTTCAGCTCGGTACCCATTATCATGTTAACGGCTAAGGTGGCCCAGAGCAGCCGGATTGACGGGTTTGCCATCGGAGCCGATGATTATATCGTGAAGCCGTTCGACCCTCGGGAAGTTGTGGCAAGAGTCAAGGCCGTCTTGAGACGGGGAGATGACAGCAAACTGCTGGCTGACGTTATTGTATATCACCAAGGCGCGCTGGCCATTCATTCGATGAAACACGAAGTTACCTGCCATGGACAGGTCGTAAATTTGACGCCAAGCGAATACAAACTGCTGCTTCTGTTGGCCAAGTACCCCCAGCGCAATTTCTCGCGCGAAGAACTGGTCGATCGAGTGTTAGGCTATGACTTTATCGGCGACATCCGAATTATTGATCAGCATATCAAGAATCTGAGGCAAAAGATTGAATCCGACCCTAGGCAGCCCAAATATATTGTCACCGTTTACGGATTCGGATACCGCTTTGGAGGTGATAGGGCTTGAAGCATCGGCTGGACCTGAGGCTTGCCGTTATCATTATCAGTATCACGGCAGGGATATTGATCATGTTTACCGTGATTAATATTGTAACCAACCATTATCACATCGCTATGTTCCAGCAGCAATCATCCTTGCATGATGGAATGGCTGAGCTGAATTATCATTTGGAGCAGGCGCAGATGCAATCCATCATTTTGACATGTCTCCTATCAATTGCGATTGCTTCCGTAATAGGCATATATGTTGCAAAGAGAATATCGGCTCCCCTCGTCCAGATGAAGCGAGCGGCTGAAATGATGACGCGTGGGAATTGGGACATCCGTGTGACAACCAAAGGGTACGATGAAATCGCGGGACTCGGTTCTTCGCTGAACGAGCTGGCTGTGCAGTTACAGAAGCAGGAGCTGCTTCGCAGGAATATGACCCAAGATATCGCACATGAACTGCGAACGCCGTTAACCACATTAAAGAGTCACACCCGTGCACTAGAGGATGGCATATGGGAGCCGACTGCAGAACGGTTTCAAACGTGCCTGGAAGAGATTGATCGATTGATTCAGCTCGTCACGGAGCTCGAGGATTTGCACGATATGGAATCGCCGGAGTTTCAACTATCCCGATCCAAGCAGGAGCTTGGTCACATCATGGAGAGGGCCATCACCTTGGCGGCAGCAATGTATCATGAAAAAAAGGTGGGCCTGCAATATGTCATCGGTTCACCGATCCTAGCCGATGTGGATGCCGACCGAATGCTTCAGGTTCTAATCAATATGTTAAGTAATGCCTTACACTACACGCCAGCTGGCGGAACGGTGCAAGCCGAGCTCGTGGACGAAGGGGCCGACGCCCTGATTCGGATTCGGGATTCGGGACAGGGCATCTCTTCGTACGATCTGCCGTTTATATTCGAAAGGCTATACCGGGGCGATAAGTCGAGGAATCGTTTAAGCGGCGGAAGCGGAATGGGACTGGCCATCGTCAAGCAGCTGGTTTCCGCTCATGGCGGTCAAGTGTGGGCCGAAAGCGGAGATGAGTTTGCAGGCGGCAGCTGCTTTTATATTCGGATTCCGAAAAAGAATAAATAAACACGACCAAAAAACCGGATCAGAAGATCCGGTTTTTCCATCCCATTAACTTGGCAGCAGTCTCAACATAATAGTAATCCCCATAGATCAGCGAGACGTTTATATTTTGTCCGGCAGGCAGATGTCCCGTGGCTTCCTTAAGTATGCCTTCATATGCGTGGTCATTCCATTCGGCGTAATGGGCCGTCAGGGAGTCGATGATACGCAAGGCACTTTCGCAGTACAGAGCGCTTTCGGTTAAAGGCACCAGGTCCGCGATTTCAAGCAGCCCGGATGCGGCGCAGGATGCTGCTGACGTATCCCGGGGCTCGGTAGTTATCAGAGATGATTCCGTCTCATCACGATCGGATGGTTCTAACTCCTTGCGCTCCGCACGGAAATCCCAGCGGGGTATGGAATCCTCCTCAAGAGAGGCTATGAAGAAATGGGCAACCCGCTTGGCCGCTTCAAGATACTGAATATCCCGAGTATAGCGATAGGTGTTCGCCATCCCGTGCAATGCCCAGGCCGCTCCCCGGCTCCACGCAGATTCCGGACCATAGCCTTGTCCTCCCAGCGCTTCGATAAATTCTCCCGTTAACGGGTCAAATCGGCAGATGTGCCGAACGGAGCCGTCCGGTCTTATGAAAAACTCGGCAACTGTATTGGCTTGCTCTTTGGCGATATGAGCGAATCTCGGGTCACCACTCTCCTCGGAAGCCCAGAATAGGAGGGAGAGGTTCATGGTGGAGTCGATAATGGACCAGCCTTCATTCCCGTGATTCCATGAGGTTGGTTTCACTTGATTCCAAGCACGTATGAATCTCCCGACCGGGTTATATCTCCCTGCCAGCAGGGTAGCCGCCAATAATCCTCTCCGCCTGGCATCCGGATCGCCGGTCAATTTATATTTGATGACAGCAGTCGGCAGAAATTGAAAGCCGACATCGTGATGAAAATTACTGTCCCCGATAAGGGCTTGTTCAAGTCGAGTATCCCATTCCCAAGCCCAGTCCTTATACTGCGGCTCCTTGGTCATATCATACATGATCCATAGCATTCCCGGCCAAAAACCGGAGGTCCACCAGTCGATCCGGGTGGAATCATAGACTCCGTTCGTTGTTGCATGAGGAACTTTGCCTTGGAGCTGACTCGTCATACGCGTTACTTTCTTTTCGAGTTTCCCCCATAACGGCGCATAGGTCGTTACCTCTTCCTTCACTTGTCCGTTCATCGCTAACCTCCCATAACTGATGTCATCGTTTGGCTAATTATCGCAACTGCTTTGATCCATTGTTCCATAGAACGCTGCCAAATTCTACATATACCGCTTAAGAACTATTGAAATAACAAGCGAATCTTAAAAAAACACAAGCCGCCGATCCACCTAAAAAAAACACAAAGGAACCGATCTTCTTCCATTGCTGCCCGGTCATGAAAACTTATAGGATAAGGATATTCATCACACCCACTTCCTAAGGAGGCGATCAGCCGATGCCGCAAATTACGATCAAAATGTATGAAGGACGCACGGATGAGCAGAAGAACGAAATAGTTAATGTTTTTACCAGGGAGTTGTCCCGGATCATTGATCGTGAGCCTGAATTTATCAGCATTCAGTTTGATGAAATTCCGATTGATGACAACGCACCGGCCCATTTGAGAAACAAGAGGTGATGACAGATGGCCGAGTCAAGCAAAGCAGCGGTAAACCCGAATCTGGAGGGAAAGCTCGATAAACGGAGAAGATTACTTGGCTTCATGTGGAAATACAGGGCGCTGTACTTCATATCGCTGCCGGGACTGCTGTTCTTCGGATTATTCAAATATGTTCCGTTAATGGGCTCCGTGATCGCATTTCAGAACTATAATCTGTTTGCGGGCGTGACGGGAAGTCCCTGGGTGGGCCTGGAGCACTTTCAACGCATGTTCCAGCACTATGATTTTTTGAAAATTCTGCGTAATACGCTTTTGCTGGGTACATATGACATTCTGTTTGCTTTTACGGCCCCCATTGTTCTGGCTTTATTGATCAATGAGGTTCGTCAGGTCGTTTACAAGAAAATAGTCCAGACGATATTCTATGCGCCGCATTTTCTGTCATGGGTCATTGTAAGCGGTATCTTTGTGGGTATCCTGTCCCCGTCATCGGGGATTGTGAACGTGATACTCGGCTGGTTCGGCATAGAGCCGATCTATTTCCTTGGCGAAGATTCCTACATTCGAACGGTATTGGTGGGCTCCGGATTATGGAGAGATGTCGGATGGGGAACCATCATCTATCTGGCGGCGCTCGCAGGCATCAATCCGGATCTCTACGAAGCTTCCGAAATCGACGGAGCGGGGAGATGGCGCCAGACCCTCAGCATTACCCTGCCTGCGCTGCTTCCGGTGATAACGATCCTGTTCCTGCTCAAGATCGGGGATTTCATGGATTACGGGTTTGAACGCGTATTCGTGTTTCAGAATCCGCTCAACATTCAGTCCAGCGAAATTTTGGACACGTACATTTACAAAGCCGGTTTGCAGCAGCTTCAGTACAGTTATGCCACCGCCATCGGGGTATTCAAGTCCGTTGTCGGCTTGTTCCTGATTTCCATTGCAAACACCATCAGCAAGAAAGCGACCGGCGAGTCGCTGTATTAGAGGGGAGTGACCACCAACGTGAAATATGACAGTGCAGGCAGAAAAATGTTTCTTGTATTGAACTATATCATCCTTACCTTTCTTGCACTCACCATGCTGCTCCCTTTTCTCAATGTCATTGCCCAGTCGTTCAGCAGCCCGGGCGCTATCGATCGCGGAGAAGTGATGTTCTGGCCGGTGGAATTTACCTTTGCATACTACAAGCATGTATTCAACGATGTTTCCATCTGGAGGGCATTCGGGATCAGCGTCTATATTACGATATTCGGAACCTTCATCAATCTGGCGGCAACCGCTTCGCTGGCGTACCCGCTCTCCAGGCCCGAATACGTCGGCAGAAAAACCATCATGATTATCATCCTGATGACCATGATATTCACGGCACCGCTGATTCCGCAATTCATTCTGATGCGCGAGCTGAATCTCGTCAACACGCTGTGGTCCTTGATGCTGCCATCGGCGATCAGCGCATTCAACCTGTTTGTGCTTCGAACCTTCTTCACCCAAATTCCGAGCGAACTGATCGATTCGTCCCGAATCGACGGATGCAGCGAGGTCCGTACCCTGTGGAGCATCGTGCTTCCGTTATCGAAACCGGCGCTGGCGACGGTAGGGATATTCTACTCCGTTACCAATTGGAATAAATACATGGACGCCCTCTACTATATCAATGATCGGGCCAAATATCCGCTCCAGGTCAAATTGAGGGAGCTTCTGGTGAATGAGGGCATGACCGATACGGGCAACATGGCATTCGAAGCAAGCTCCCAGTCCGTGCAGGGCATTCAGATGGCGGTTATTCTGGTAGCCACGCTGCCCATCATTCTCTTGTACCCGTTTCTGCAGCGCTTCTTCATTCATGGGATGATGATTGGTTCGATCAAAGAATAACCCTAAAAAAACGACAAACCGAGCCAAAGACATTCCTTGTTCCCTCCCAGACGGCTCTCTATACTGATATTAAGTTTGAAAGCGTTATTATAAGCGACTATATTAGCTTGAAAAGAGGGGTATTCATGAGAAAAAGCTGGACACGTGCGCTTACGTCAGGTCTCGTACTGGCCATGCTCGTTGGCTGTTCGGGTAACAATGGCGGAGGCGGAGGAGCCAATGCCGGCGGCGACGGGCAAGGCGGGAATGAAGCGGGGGCCACGAAATTTTCCATTTCGATGCGGACGCTTAACGTATCCTACGTTGAGAAGAATCCGGATATCAACAAGGATAAGTACGTGCTGGAGCTAGAGAAAATGACGAATACGGACCTGGATATCCGCCTGATACCACATAACGAATATCAGGATAAAATGGTGCAAATGTTCGCGACGAACGACATACCGGATGTGGTGCAGGGCACTGGCGGAATCAGCGGCCCCGAGCTGGCGGGTGCCGTGGAGAACGGAGTCTTTCTCCCGCTGAACGACCTCCTGGAGGAGCATGGGCAGGAGCTGCTCAAGTTCATCCCCGAGGAAGCCTGGAAGCGGATGACGGATTCCAAGACAGGCAATATCTACGGAATTCCCGAAATCTTGTCCAATCCGTCCAGACGGGCCACATGGATTCGGACCGACCTGCTGGAGAAGGTAGGCAAGGAGATCCCGACAACGGTGGAAGAGACGATGGATGTTCTGCGCGCGTTCAAGGAAGCCGGGGTAGAGCAGCCTTATGCCGGACGTCAGAATTTCAAATATGCGGATACCTTCTTCGGTGCCTATGACGTGCTGGGTTACCTGAACCAATTCAAGGTGTTCCCGGACGGGAAGGTAAAGCCAACCTTCTTTGATGAAGAAAATATGAAGCAAGCGATTCAGATCTATAAGACGATGCACGAGGAAGGATTGATCAGCAAGGAGTTCGCGACCATTGAAAGCGCGGATTTCAAATCCATCGTCACGAGCGGCAAAGCGGGCATGTGGTCCATGAACGCCAATGAGCTTCCGATCTGGGGCACCCAGCTGAAGGAGAATGTGCCGGACGCGACAGTAGCGCTGATTCCTTCGCCTGTAGGACCTGACGGTAAAGGGGGATATGCCCATTACAATCCGGTCACGCGTTCCTTCTTCATCAACGCGAAGGCGAAGGATAAAGCCGAGGATATCGTGAAGTTCTTCAACTGGATGGTCAGTGAAGATGCGGAATTGTTCTTCAGCTTCGGCATTGAGGGCGAGGATTATCAGGTAACCGACGGCAAGCCGGTCTTCGAGGTTCCAACGGACACGGCAGGTGCGGATAAAATGCGTTATTTGAACTACTGGCTGTGGCTGGTGCAGGACACGACCTACAACAAACGCGTATCCGAGTTGTCCGATTCCGGCAAAGAGCTGATTGATGCTTTTGATAACATGCTTACGAAAGAAGGCCGCCGCGGCATTGAATTCGATCCGCGACTGGAGGCGATGGTGAAATATCCGGAGCTGAATCCGAAATCGGATGAACTGCCGCCGCTGATTCTGGAGCATGTCCTCCGCATGGTATATGGCAGGGAGCCTATCGATAACTACGGCAAGGTGCTCGAGGAATATCTGTCTAAAGGCGGCAGCGAGATTATTGAGGAAGCTACGAAACGATATAACGAAAAAGAAAACGCTTTCGAATAAGCGGAGCATGTTTTAGTATAGTGTTGAAGAATGACTCCTCTGCTTGCCTAAGCAGAGGAGTATCTTGCTAAAGCTAAACTACTCTCGCTGTCTTGAAAGGGGAATGGGTGATGTACCGCATTCTGGTCGTTGATGATGAACCTATGATAAGGATGGGCTTGGCGAAACTGATCACGCAGACGGATCCGGCCATGATTCAAGCGGCAACGGCCGGCAACGGCATGGAAGCATTGGAAGCGATCCAGACGATACGACCGGACTTCATTTTTACGGATATCAAAATGCCCAAGATGGACGGCCTGGAGCTAAGCAAGCAGCTATATGAAACATACGGCGATATTACGGTCGTTGTCATCTCCGGTTACGGCGATTTCGAATATGCCCAGAAATGCATGTCCTATGGGGTTAAGGAATATCTGCTCAAGCCCGTGACCAAATCGGTGGTACATAACACCATGAATAAATTGATGGCGGATCGAAAGTCCATGCAGGAGAAGCAGCGGTCCTATTTTCCGCTCTCCAAGCTGGAGGATTGGCTGGAGCAGCTCGAGCTCGCCGTATGGCATTTGCAAATGAACGATATCCAGAACAAGCTGCAAGAAATCGAGGATTATTGCAGTGAGCGCAGGCTCGAATCGATTCAGCTAAAGGAGCTGCTGGATGAGCTGTACGCGAAACTGATCAAGCAGTTAAACGGCCGGGATGTGTATTCGTTCGAGCGTATGACAGGTATCTCGGGGACTGCACCCGGAGGGAACCATCATTATTTCGAGAGATTCCGCCATGCCGTGGATCAGACGGTAAAGCTCATACGCGACAAGAGGAAAGGAAATGCCAAGGAGCCTGTAGAGGAAGCGAAAGCCTATATTGAGCGCAACTTATCCCGCGATCTCTCACTGGATGAGGTTGCCGATATGCTCGGACTCAACCCGTCGTATTTCAGCCAGCTGTTTAAACAGATGACGGACGAGACCTTTGTCCATTATCGAATTAAGAAACGAATGGAAAAGGCGAAGAAGCTCCTTGCCATTCCGCATTATAAAATAACGGATATTTCGTTCGAAGTGGGGTATGCGGATCATCCCCATTTTACCAAAACCTTTAAGAAGGTTACCGGCTATACTCCTTCCGAATATCGGGAGATGCTGGGGATCGAATGATGCGGAAGAGCCTGTCCCGTCAAATCTTCCTGTACTTCTTCATCGTCGTAATGTTCTCGCTTACCACGGTCGGCGTATTCTTCTATATGAAATCATCCGAAGCGATTGACGAGCAGGTCGAGAAGTATATGACCACCGTCATCACGAACGCCGCAAGGCAAACGGATAATCAGCTGAAGATGTTCGAGCGAATCAGCAATACGATTTTGCTCCAGGATTCGGTGAAGCGTTTTTTGGATATGGACCCGAGCGACAGCTATGAGCATTACCGGTTCAGCAATCTCATCCGAAAGGATGTCTTTCAGAAGATCTTCATTCAATACCCTACCCAGACCCATATGATGTACATACTGGGGTTTCATGGCCGGTCGATTTTTGATCAGAATCAGAATTTCTCCGCCATGTCGATCGATCCGTCGGACCGTCTTCGTGAACTGAGGGAGAAGACGCCGGGGAACGGGGAGATCGTTATTCTGAAGACCAGCCTGCTGGAGCAGGATCGGGACAACGTTATTACGGTTGCCCGCAAAATCCGGGGAATGAATTCGTACGACGTGAAAGGCGTGCTTGCGGTTGAGTTCAATGAAGATCAGCTGTCGGGTTTATGGAACGGCGTCGATCTCGGGGAGCAGGGCTTCTTCTTCATCCTGGATCGCGAAGGTGAAGTCGTCTATGCCCCTGAGCATGTGGATATGGACGGAATTACTTCGACCGACCTGCCGGAGCGTATTATCGCCAAAGGCGATCATCGCTTCATTGAACCGGTGTTAGGCGAGAAGGCGATGATCATCTCGCGCCAGTCCGAGTATTCGGGCTGGAGCCTCGTCATTATGATGCCGCTGGATGAGCTTCGGGCACCGATTTCGGGGATTCGGTCCACCACCATTATTGTAGGATTCGTTACGCTGATCATTGCGCTGATTCTCGCCTATAGATTCGGCAAATCGATTGTGAACCCGATCCGCAATCTGAAGAACGGGATGAGGCAGACGGAGAAGGGAAACTGGACGCATATCACCGATGTGAAGCCGCGGGAGGACGAGATCGGCGGATTGATCCACAGCTATAATCTCATGGTCAGCCGCTTGTCCGATATGATCGAGCAGGTATACGACACGGAGCTCCACAATCAGAAAACGCAGCTGGAGCTGCAGGACATCCAGCTGGAGCGCCAGCGGGCAGAGTTCCAGGCGCTCCAATTACAGATCAATCCGCATTTTCTGTACAACACGCTGGAAACGATCAATTGTTACGCGATTGTTCAGGATTCCGACGAGATCTCGGACATGGTGGAGGCCATGGCTTTCATGCTTCGATATTCCATTCAGACCAACCTGGAGGAAATCACCATTGCCAACGAGCTGAACCATGTGCGGCATTACATGATGATCTTAAAGCATCGGATCGGGCGCGATTTCGAGATTGAGGTGGCGACGCCGCCCGAGCTCCTATTGGAGAAGATGGTCAGGCTCTCCTTACAGCCGATTGTCGAGAATATTTTTCAGCATGCTTTTCCGGACGGGATCGAAGTTTGGCATTACATTCGGATCGACACGAGAATAGAACAGGATAACTTGCTGGTTATCGTTGAGGACAACGGGGCAGGCATAGCGGACCATAAGCTTCATAGACTGCGCAAGAGGCTCGAGGAAAACCGCCTGGTCGATGATGACGACGGGATACATGTCCGGCGCAGGGGCGGAATCGGCATCGTGAATGTCCATCGGCGAATTCAGATGGTTTACGGCGAAGAGTACGGGATAACGGTTCATAGTTCGCCGGATCAAGGCACAAGCATCGTCATGACGATGCCGCGAATGGAAAGAGTGCGTGAACAAGATAGCAGACTGAAACAGCTGCAAACCTAATCAGGAGGGATCAACATGCATATTAACTTATCGGGTAACATTGCTTTAGTCACAGGTTCGAGTGGAGGGATCGGTCGTACGGTAGCATTGAGGCTGGCAAGAAGCGGGGCCAGGGTTGCCCTGAACTATCTGAACAGCAAGGAAGCCGCCGAAGAAGCCGTAGCGGAGATTCGAAATTTAGGCGGGGAGGCTTATGCATTTCAAGCAGACGTCACGCATGTGGAGCAGGCAGAGGCACTCGTTGCTGAAGTAGAGAAGGCATTCGGCGGCCCGGTTACGATTCTCGTTAATAATGCAGGGCATTTGGTTGAGCGTCTGGCGAATGCGGAAATGACCGAGGAGTTATACAACAAGGTTATGGATGTAAATATGAAAAGCACGGTATTCGTGAGCAAAGCCGTCATTCCGGGTATGAAAGCCGCAGGTCAAGGTCGCATTGTCAATATGACCTCCGTAGCGGCACATAACGGCGGCGGACCCGGCGCAAGCATTTATGCAGCCAGTAAAGCTGCCGTCCTGAGCTTTACCAAGGGGCTGGCGAAGGAGCTCGCTGCAAGCGGCATTAACGTGAACGCCGTATCCCCCGGCTTTATCGGGCAAACGGCGTTTCACGCCACCTTTACCCCGGATGACGCGCGAAAAGCAACGATCAAGGGCATTCCGCTCGGCCGTGAGGGCACCCCGGACGATGTCGCTGGTTCCGTTCTGTTTCTCGTCTCGGAGCTGTCTTCTTATCTAACGGGGGAGACGATCGAAATTAACGGCGGTATGTTCATGCGATGAGGGATTGGATGAAGGTCAACGCGAAGTCGAAATTCTATCCTTGGAGCGAACGCACAATCGATATCCTGAAGGCCGAGCTTGATCAAGTGATCGACCGGCGGCTGGATGTTCCTATCGAGCCGGGCGGCTGGTGGCACCAATACGTGTGTCCCGAACATCATACGGAACTGGTGTTTGATCCGCTGGAAGCTGACTGCAGCAGCTTTCGTTGTCCGCATGGCTGCGAATGGGAAGGAGAACCGTATCGGGGAGCATGGCTGGTATTCAAGCATCAGGCTATGGCCCGATATGCTCTGCAATCTGCCGCCGTCTATGCGGGCACGGGGGAGAAGATTTACGCCGATCTTGGAAAAAGGCTGATCGTTCGCTATGCGGAGCAATTTCCGCTATACCCGGTACATCCCGATGCCCAGCCCTGGATGCTGAAAGGTCGCGCATTCCATCAGGCTTTGACCGAGGCCATTTGGGCAACGACATTGCTTCGCGGCTACCTGCTGCTGGAGGATGCGCAAGTGTCGTTCGACGAGGCTGACCGCCGGAAGATTAATCAATTCCTGTATTTGTTGGAGAGCAGCATGACGGAGTATCATCAGATTTTGACCCGGGAGCGCGGAAATCCCGAGAACAACTATACCGCCTGGCTGATTGCCGCGCTGTTCAGTATCTATGCGGTACAAGGGGAAAAGGAGAAGCTGCAGCAGCTGGTCGAGAAGGAAGGCGGCCTGCGGCATCATCTCAGCATTGCCATCAGGCCGGATCAGCTTGAATTTGAAGGCAGCATTTATTACCACGTATTTGTACTTCGTGCTTACCTGATTGCTGCGGAAATGGGGGCCAGAGTTGGTGAAGAGCTTTTTTCCCTGAGAGGAGAGCAAGGCCAATCCATGCAGGGAATGCTGGCGGTACTGGTTCGATTGTCAGACCAAAACGGATTTCTGCCTGCACTTCACGACGGTCCTTATTGCAGGGCTCCATATGCGCGAGAAATTGCCGAAATTGCGGAAATCGGTTTATCCGTATATGGGGACAAGAGCTATCAGCGATTGCTAGACAATGTATATCGTCAACTGAATGGAGAAGCCGGCCGGATTGGCATGCTGGAAGCTCTGTTATACGGAATGGGCCATTGGGATGGGAAATACGGAATGGCTGCTTCTGAGGCGAAGGGTTCTCATAAGGAGACAGCCGGAGGAGTATGGGAAGTAGGGGACATCATCGAAGTCCGAGTTACACGAGAAGCCCAGGCAGCAGGCGATACAGAACATGTAAAACAAGCAGGTTATGAACATGGTAATGAAGTATGGGGTATCGAAGGAAGAAACGAGAACGACTTGCCCGATCTGTCTACACCTTCCGTCTTTCTTCCTCACAGCGGGTTCGCCCTGTTAAAGTCGTACCATTCAAATGGGCTTCAGGCGTTAGTCGATTTTGGTCCTCATGGAGGATCACATGGTCACTTCGATAAACTGAATTTGATGATTCATGTCGGGAACCAGCCTCTTTCGCCAGACCATGGAACCGTACCGTACGGTTCGATCCTGAAGAAGGAGTGGTATCCCCATACAACCTGCCACAATACCGTCTCGGTAGGAGGCCGTTCCCAGAATCCGGCAGAAGGCAAATGCATGCGGTATGAATCCGCTTCAAACCGTTCCTATATTTGGGTTCGGGCTGATGAGGCCTACGATCAAGCCATTCTTGACCGGCATTTGATATTGACGGAAGATTGGCTGCTGGATTGGTTTGAAGTGGAATTGGATGAACCGGCAGCCCTGGATTGGTGGTTCCATTACGTTGGCATGGGACAGCTGAGCGGACTTCCAAATGCTGATCAGGGTCACGTTATAACGGATCTTGGAAACGAGGATGGATACGCATATGTAAAAGAGAGGTGCGCCCATGTCTTGTCCAAGGATGGCTTGCAATTCAATCTCCACATCGCCAATGCGTCCGGGCCGCTGGCGGTAATCTCATTTATCGCCTTCGAGGGTATGGAATGCTCACAGGTGGAGTCACCTGGGCTTGCTGACAATCCCAGCCGCTTTATGGAAGGAATCCGGCTTCACCGATTAGATTCGAAAGCCCGCTTCATTGCCGTATACCGTACCGGTACTGAGCCGCTGACATTGGAATGGAATCGGTCGGGAGATGGGGTTTGGCTCAGCCTGTCCGATGGAAGGACCGCGAGAAGCTTCACGATGACCAACAACGGGTTGAAGGAGAGGGTACTCGATGAAAACCTTGTTTGAACCGAAAAGCGGATTGTTGTCCGTGCCATATCAACCGGATGAAGAGAGTAAGCTGCTTGAGAATCCTCCCCGTTTCACCTGGATGCCGGGACAACTGGAGAACGACCGTTATATGCTGCAGATTTCGACCTCACCCTCGTATGAAACGGAAGCGACAACGACGATTTCGCCGATTCCCTATAACTTATACACTCCGGAGCATCCGCTGGAGCCGGGTACTTATTATTGGCGCTATGCCTTGCTGAACGGGGAGCAAGTGGAGGATACGGCAGATTTGGACCATAACCGATCTTCTTGGAGCCAATCCCGAATGTTTCATGTCCCGGAGGGGCTGCCCGAAACTCCCCTGCCTGGCAGAGGGGAGCGATACGAACGCACGCATACCGGTCATCCGCGGTTATGGCTGGACGAAAAGGGGATTGAGGCGTTCCGGGAAGGTCTCCGAAAGGATGAAAATTACTGCGGTTGGCGCGCTTTTTATGAGAAATCGGTCATTCCGTGGCTGGATAAGCCGTTAATCCCGGAACCGGAGCGTTATCCGGGCAACAAGCGCGTCGCGAAGCTGTGGAGACAAATGTACATGGATTGCCAAGAAACGCTCTATGCCATCCGGCATTTAAGCGTGGCAGGAGTTATATTGCAGGATGATACTTTGATAGCGAAAGCGAAAACGTGGCTGCTCCACGCGGCCCGTTGGGACACGGAGGGAACAACATCCCGAGATTACAACGATGAAGCCGCGTTTCGGATCGTTGGCGCACTCGCGTGGGGATACGACTGGCTCCACGATTACCTCACCGCAGAGGAGATTGATCTCGTCAGGGGAGCTCTTCTGCGACGTACAGAGCAGGTGGCCTTCCATGTGATCGAGCGCTCGAAAATCCATCATGTCCCATATGACAGCCATGCTGTTCGTTCGTTGTCCTCCGTTCTTGTTCCGGCCTGTATAGCCATGCTTCATGAAGAGGCTGAAGCACAGACCTGGCTGGATTACACGCTGGAATACTACGCCTGCCTCTATTCGCCTTGGGGCGGAGAAGATGGGGGCTGGGCCGAGGGGCCGCTCTATTGGACAACGGGTATGGCATTTGTGATCGATGCGCTCAATCTCATTCGCAACTACGTAGCCATCGATTTCTATAAACGGCCGTTCTTTGGGCGCACGGGCGATTTCCCGCTCTATTGCAGCAGTCCGGATACGATTCGGGCCAGCTTCGGGGACCAGTCCTATCTCGGCGAACCCGTCAGTCTGAAGACGGCTTTCAATATTCGCCAGTTTGCAGGCATTACAGGGAATGGATTATACCAGTGGTATTATGAACAAGTAGCCAAGGCGGATACGGACGCCGACTCCAAGTTTTACAATTATGGCTGGTGGGATTTCCGCTTCGACGATATGCTGTACCGGCACGATTATCCTCAGGTGGAGGCTGTTTCTCCTTCTGTTACCGTTCCGTTTTCTTTGGATAACGTCTCGGAACCTAAGGAGGGGACCATCCAATCCGTCAAATGGTTCCGCGATATTGACTGGGTGGCGATGCATCACCGCATGGATGATCCCGATGAACATATCATGCTGCTTGCAAAGAGCAGCCGTTACGGCTCCATGAGCCACAGTCACGGTGACCAGAACGGATTCCTGCTGCACGCGTATGGCGAACCACTCGCTATTGAGAGTGGATATTACATCGCTTTTGGAAGCACGATGCATATGAATTGGCGCAGGCAGACGCGTTCCACGAACAATATTCTCATCGATGGCCATGGTCAGTATGCCGGAAAAGATAAGGTGCTCTGCATCGAGGCCAGCGGGAAGGTCGAGCAAGTCGACGCGTCACCGGGTTATGGGTACACCCGTATGAACGCTACCCGGGCCTACCTGGAGTATGTTCCTTATCTTGAGCGGTATGTGCGCGAGATCTATTTTTTTGACGAATCTTATTTTGTCATTGTGGATACGGTGGATCTTGCCAAGCCAGCCAGCATCGAGTGGCTGTTTCATACCCTGAACCGGATGAAGCTGTCGGGGCAGACGTTTCGGGTGTTGGGCAGCAAAGCGGAAATGGAAGGGCGATTCGTGTACAGTTCATCCGGCGACTTGTCGCTGAATCAGCATAATCAGTTCACTGACGTCGATCCCGAAGAAATCGATGGGCTGGATAATCAGTGGCATCTTCATGCTGAGACGAAATCAGCCACAAGCCATCGCATCGCGACGCTCCTGGTTCCTATGAGGGCCAATGAGAGTAAATACGTCTCGTATTTCCTGGATGATCAGGACCATGGGGTTCATATCTATTTCACGAATGAAGACGGGAACACAAGAAAGGTTGAAGTGCCTAAGGCATATTAAATCTTAGAGGTGCTGATTCGATTCAGAATTCAAAGGAGACTCAACTTCAGCGAAAGCAGCTGGATGTTGAGTCTTTTTTATGCCTATTCACAATGCTCATGGATACAGCTACCGTTCTAGTAGAGATCATGGCCGGGATATAGTTCGCAAAGGGTTGATTCTGAAATCTGGGTCTATAACAGTCTAGCCTGAGAAGGTGTCATGCCCTTGTACTGTTTGTACAGCTTGGTAAAATAATTCGGGTTGCTGCAGCCGACGATGCCGGCAATCTCCGTGATGGTCAACGACCGTTCACGAAGCAGCTTCTCCGCTTCATTCATCCGGGTCAGGTTGACGTAATCCACGAACGTGCGCCCCGTTAAACGCTTGAACATTTTGCAAAAATGAAACGGATTCAAACCGACCTCTGCAGCGGCGGTCTCTACCGACAATTTCTCACCGATGTTGCTCTCGATGTGCTGAATGAGTGTTTTATAACGATCCCGATTCGCAAAATACGGCTCGGCCGACTTCTCCGTGAACGTTGTGGGCATGAATGTGCGTGCCAGCAGAACGAACAGCGTGTACAGCTTGGACTTGGCAATAAGCTCATAGGCCGGACGGCGGGCAACAAGCTCTTCAATGACTTCATCCAGCAGCGGATAGCAGTCTGCGCCAGCTGGGTGGCTCTCGGCGGGCTTGACTGGGAAACGGAGCCGGCCTTCCATATAGGGAGCGACATAACGCGCATGAATCGGATCATGGAGGAAATCGTTAAAGAGGGATGCATTCACCACCACACAATCAAATCGTACGTCGCCCTCTTCAAGGGCATATCCCACGTGCAGGCTGCCGCCGGGGATGATAATGACTTCCCCAGCCTTTACGTCATACGGAGTTGTATCAATATGGAATACCGCGTGTCCTTGGCGCATGCTAATGATCTCAAAGTGCTCATGCCAGTGGAGATACAGGATACAGTCTTTCATTTTGGCATGGGAACAGAAGTTATTAAATACCTGCACGGGATAGGCTTTATAGTCAAGTCTCGTATTCTCATGAAGCTCTCTTGGATTGGACAAGCGAATTCACCTCGAACCGCAAAATAAGAGTGGTAATGCACAAGGTTGTATAGAGAAAATGTTGAGTTCCGCCATTATAATGAAGTTGCTTCACTTACAATAAGCCAATATCGGAATGATGACAACTGGTTAGGAAAAAGAATTGTAAGCGGTTTACAACAATATGACGTATTCAGGGGGAGTTAGCGGGCATGACCAAGACATTTAAAGTTGTGATAGCAGGATGCGGCAGTATGGCGAATACATGGGCGGACTATGCAAAAGGGCGTGAGGAAGTTGAAATCGTGGGCCTCGTGGATATCCAAGAGAAGTTTGCAAAGGCATTTGCCGATCGGCATGGGCTTTCTTGTCCCATATATACCAATATTACGGAGGCTCTTACTTCAAGCGAAGCGAATATCGTATTTGATGTGACCATTCCCGCAAGCCACTATGAAATTAGTACGGCAGCGCTTAAGCATGGTTGCCATGTATTCAGCGAAAAACCGTTAGCGGAATCGATGACGGAATGCCTGGATATCGTGAAGCTGGCCGAGTCTGTGGGCAGAACGCATGCCGTCATGCAAAACCGCCGATTTGATCCTCGAATTAGGGCATTCAAGGATTTAATTGATAGCGGCGCGATTGGAAAACCCGGTTTCATAGGGGCGGATTTTTTTCTGGGCGCCCATTTCGGCGGGTTTCGGGACCAGATGGACAGCCCATTGCTGCTCGACATGGCCATTCACACCTTCGACCAGGCTCGAATGATCAGCGGAGCCGATCCGGTATCCGTGTACTGTCAGGAGTTTAACCCGCCGGGGTCCTGGTATGCCGGTAACGCGATGGCGATATGCATCTATGAAATGTCGGACGGCTCCGTGTTCAATTACCGGGGTTCCTGGTGTGCCGAAGGCGCTCAGACCTCCTGGGAGGCCGCATGGCGCGTAACGGGAGAGAAAGGCACGGCAATCTGGGACGGACATAATGAGATTTATGCGGAGTTCGTGGCGGAAGGGGACCAATCAGGAAATTTCATTCGGAAATATGAACGGACGGAAGGGACGCTGCCCATAATGGAGAAGACCGGACATCACGGCTGCCTGGAACATATGTTTCATGCCCTCGAAGCCGGGATCAAGCCGGAGACCGATTGCAGCGACAACGTCTACAGCATGGCGATGGTGCTGGCTGCCTTGGAAAGTGCCAAGACGGGACAGAAAGTCATGATATCGGAGTTCATGAAGGGAACGAGTGAGTAGTCTCGGCGGCATTTTCATACAACTCTAGACTTGACTGGATGATAGCTTGCACAGGAATGTGTTGTCTGGGGACAAAAACATATAGGGTACAAGGAGCCGCGGGGATTCGCGGCTTTTTGGTTTTGCTAACCATGTTAAGAAGAGGACAGGACAGTACCTGCTCCTTCGGTGGAAATGACGCATGATGAGGAAGTAACCGATTAGATCGAATCAGAATGAACATGGTGTCATGTAAAAGGTGCCTTTTAAGGATTCCTTCCTTTGAAGACACCCCTCTTCCAGTGGGGGACAAAGCCGTGCTACAATAAAGGACAAGCATAAGTAAAACGCTTAACCTGGAAGAGAAAGGAATGACCTCTTTGCAGCAAAACTGGTATCGCAAGCTGCTTCTTTCCTATTTTCCCATTTTCCTTATCACCATTACAATTATCGTATTTCTTTCTTTCATTATGTTTAATGAGGCTTCACGAGAAGAAGCGGCCAAGGCGAACGGGATATCCACGAGATTTATTATGGAAGACCTCGACCGCTCCATCCATGCCATTGAGATGAACGTGCTGAACGAAGTGGAGACGAGTTCCCTATACTCAAGCTATCTGTTCAGTACCCCGTCATCCGACCAAAATCTGATGTACTCGCTGGTAAAACGACTTCGCGTGTTGCAAACGGACAACGACATGATTGAATCGGTTTATTTGTACCGTCATTCGGATCAGTCCGTGCTGACCACCAGCGGACAGAGCTCCCTCTCGTCGTTCCCGGACCGTTCATTTATTGAGCACGCCGTGAAGGACCACGATTATCGGGGCTGGTCGGCCGTACGCTCCATGACGGGTCTCGGGGAGAACGAACCGAAGCAGGTCATCTCCATGCACAAAAATTTGCCGCTCCCTTTCGGAAGCCAGGGGCTGCTGGTGATAAACGTCAGCATGTACCGGTTGGAGCAGATGATCAATCCGATGATAAATGACAGCGTTTCCTTTTTGAATATTCTGGATTCCAGCGGGGAGCTGATCTTCGAAGCATCCCAGACGGGAGAGGATAACCGGGGCAAAGAAGGCAAGGTGCTGACAACGCTGCAATCGGAACAGTTGGGATGGACTTTTGAAAGCGGTCTCCGTGCGGGCCAGCTCTATGCGTGGGTGTCGGTCGTATCCTATATCTGGGTTGTCATCGGCTTCGTTACTGTGGTGCTTGCCGTTATTTACATCATTTATATTAGCAGGCGGAATTATCAGCCGATCAAAGCCATGATGAACCGCATAGAATCCATTCAGCTGAACATGCCGCAGGCGGCCAAGGATGAACTATCCGTGATCGACAGCGCGCTTGAAAGCCTGATCAACAGGTCCATGGATTATGACAAAAAGCAGGACGAGAATCTCCAGCTTCAGCGCAGTCAGCTGTTTATGGACCTGATCGGCGGGCAGAAGCACGAGGAGGAGCTGAAATCCCGGATGAGCGAGCTGACCCCGATGACCCTGCCGGAACAACCGGTTGGCTATGTTATGATGCTCGGTGAAATCAATGATTACAGCGGGTTTCAGGATGTTCATACTGCTCGGGACCAGAACGTGTTGAAGTTTGCCTTGATGAACGTGTTCCAGGAGCTTTCACGCAATGCCGGCTTCAACAGCTGGCTCGAATGGATCTCCGGCAGCCGCGTCGGTATTCTGATCGCGCTGCCGGAGGTAAAAGGCGAGACTCGTGCGGCTCTGATCCATGCTGCCGAGGAATGCCGCGGCTGGGTCGAGGAAAAGCTTCGCCTGCCTTTGCGCTTTGGGCTGGGCAGTACGGTCACCGGGCTTCATGAGATCGGGGCCTCGTACCGCTCCGCCTCGGAGGCGCTCGGCCATAGACTGGTGATGGGGGATCATGGTGTCCTGGTTGGCGATGAGCTGTCCAAGGGGGATTTAAGTCACCTGCTTCCTTATCTGACGGAAATTTCGGAGCTGGTCAAGGACTTTCGCTTAAATAACGAAGGCTGGAGAATCCGTCTGCAGGATATGTTTGTTTCATTCAAGGAGGAGCGGCTGAAGGATGATATCATCCGTTCTCTGGTCAACAGCATGCTTCAGCTGCTGTCCCGGGAGGTTGGGGTGTTATCCGGCGAGCTGCGGAATCAGCTTTCGGAGAGCAAGGATCATATGCTGGCGGGAGCAGCGACCCTGGAGGAGCTGCAGAGCAGGATCAGCGATCAGTTAACGGAAACTTACCGTACTTATGTTGCGCTCAGCGAAACCAAAAGCTACCGGGCCATGATCAGCGAGATGAAACATTATATCGAAGAGCATTTTGAAGATCCGGATTTGTCCCTGAAGCATCTTAGCGACCGTTTTCAGATTTCAGGCAAATACGCAAGCTATCTGTTTAAAATGGAATACGATATGAAGTTCGTTGATTTCCTGGTACAGCTGCGGATGAAGCGGGCGGAGGAGCTGCTGACGGAGACCGAGCTCTCCATACAGGAAATTGCGGAGAAGATCGGGTATGCAAACGCCATTACGTTTGGGCGGGTGTTCAAACGGACGGCCGGTGTGACTCCGGGAGATTACCGCAAGTTGAAGATGAAGTCGTCTCCTGGTATAGAGCCGGGATCCTAAACGAGCAGCCTGGATTCCGAAAGCAGTTTATGATTATAGTTTATCAAACAGCGGGTGCAGAAGTTTCCGACCGGAAGTTGCACCCGTTTCGTATTTTTTACAAATTCACGGCATGTTTCGAACAAGGACCACATTTAGCGGGACGTTCAACATAAGGAACAAATCGCGGATGCAGCAAGGTTTAAGGCGATCGTGTGAAAACAGTTTATGATGCGAAAATAGTCATTGCAAAACCGAAAAACCCTGTAACCATGCGGATTCTGTCGTTTGGAATTTGGTTTATTGTCATTCACGGGCCTCTGAGGCATACTGAGGACACCCGAAAGGTTAAGCGCTTACATGAATGGGTCCCAAAGCAGCGTAGTGATGTATCCACAGGATATATTCAATTAAAAGAACGGCGCGAACGGTAGGGTAATTATCAATATAAGAAAAGGGGATGTAACTATGGCGGCAAGCAAGAAAAAATGGGGCAAGCTCGCAAAGCTCTCGCTCGTCATGCTGTTGGCCGGAACGGTCGTATTATCCGGGTGTTCATCAGACTCGGGGAGCAGCACCAATACCTCAAGTGGAAGCGGAAATTCCGGCTCTAATGATGGTAAGCAGGTCACGCTGAAGGTCGAAATTTTTGATCGCGGCAATACACCGAAGCCATACACCATAACCGACAGCTACCTAACGAGATACATCCAGGACAACTTTGGAACTCCTAACAACATTAAGATGGAATTTGTACCGGTACCCCGTTCGGAGGAAATCAAGAAGCTGAACGTTCTGATGGCCAGCGGCGGAAACGTGCCGGATATCGTTTTTACGTACGATACCCCTACCTTCAATCGCTACGCGGAGCAGGGCGGACTGACGGAACTGACCGATCTGATCAACGAGCACGGTCCGAACCTGAAGGAATTCCTCGATGAGGACGCGATGAGTTACGGCCAGTACATGGGCAAACAGTTTGCCGTTCCAGGAAAGCGGGCTTTCCTGGGTAAGTATTCTTCCTTTATCCGTACCGACTGGTTAGAGAAGCTCGGCATGGATGTGCCACAAACCACGGATGAGCTGTACGAGGTCTTGAAAGCTTTTAAAGAAAAGGATCCGGGCAAAACCGGCGGTAAGGTCATTCCTTTCGGCATGACAATCGAACCGGCTCAATACGATCCGTTAATCTGGTCCTTTATCCAGCCGACCACGGAAGAACAGAAGTATACGCAGCTCCAAAAGCTCGGAGCCAATGACTATCCGACCCTGCTTCCCGGCTTTAAGGATGCGCTTCAATTCTTCAACAAGCTGTACAATGAGGGGCTGATCAGCCGTGACTTCAGTTTGGACGAAGACAAGAAGCAGTTGACCCAGGATGTAACGAATGGCCTCACTGGCTTCCTGACAGAGGATTATCCGAACTTGTACTACGCAGACGGCACCTATGATACGCTGCTGAAAAACCAGCCGGATGCCAAACTGGAACCGATCGATCCATTCACGAACTCCGAAGGCAAGCGTGCGAAGCCTGAATATGCGCCAAACGGCATGTATATCATGATTCCGAAAACAAGCAGCCATGCTGTAGAAGCGATTAAATACCTGAATTGGATGGCGGATCCTGCCAATCTGCTGGCTCTGCAAAACGGCGTGGAAGGCGAAAACTATGAAATGGTGGACGGCATTCCCGTCATGAAGACCGACGCTCCTCAAGATGTGATTGATCGTCTTTACAACTCCGGCGACATTGCCATTATCGCTAACGGTAACTTTGTTGGTGACGAGGCACAGAACCGGGAGAAGCTGACGACCAACTTCCCGGAGAAGTTCCAGGATCTGCACCGCAAGGCCGTCGAAATTGCGGCAACGGATACGTTTAAGCCGGTCAACTTTGACCGACCGATCGAAGCTGAAGCGAAATACGGCACGAACCTCCAAGCTAAATACGAAGAGATGATCGTAAAAACGGCTATGGCCAAACCGGAAGACTTCGAGAAAGTGTTCGAAGCTACCATGAAGGAT
The DNA here is from genome assembly GCF_050279985.1 of Paenibacillus sp. NPDC093718. Lineage (NCBI taxonomy): Bacteria > Bacillati > Bacillota > Bacilli > Caryophanales > Paenibacillaceae > Paenibacillus > Paenibacillus sp. NPDC093718. The sequence goes on along the minus strand of NZ_JBNNUS010000014.1, from coordinate 97,439 downwards.
TACATGGTCAGCGGCGGCCAGGCGATTCTTGATGAGCGGACCAAGGTTTATCAGGAAATGCAATCCGAATAAAGGCAATCCGCAGCGGGACAAGGGAAAGGACGGCTATATTCAAGAGGCCGTCCCTTCGCTCCCGGCGTCATGAGCAAGGAGAGGATGATTCAGATGAGAGGAACCGTTTACCTGCGCCGGTACTGGCAACTATATGCACTGCTTGTTCTGCCTTTGGTCTACTTTATCATTTTCAAATACGGCCCGATGTGGGGCGTTCAGATTGCTTTTAAGGATTTCAATTTCTTTCAGGGGATAACCGGAAGCGAATGGATTGGACTGGATGCCTTCCGAGAAGTCTTCCAGACACAGGACTTTTATAAAACACTGCGTAACACACTGATGCTCAATCTGCTGGACCTCTTGGTTTCATTTCCGGCCCCGTTGATTCTGGCAATAATGCTGCATGAACTCCGAATTCGATGGTTCAAACGTTTATCCCAAACGATATTGTATATTCCCCATTTTATTTCATGGGTTATTATAGGCGGCATCGTATACCAGGTGTTTGGCACGCAATCGGGCATGATCAACAATATGCTGATGGCGCTCGGCTTTGATTCGGTGCCTTTTCTAACTGAAAAAAATACGTGGCTCATCACCTACCTGGCAACGGGTGTGTGGCAGAGCGCAGGCTGGGGAACCATCCTCTATCTGGCTGCCTTAACCGGCATCAACAAGGAGCTGTTTGAAGCGGCGGAAGTGGACGGGGCAGGCAGGTTCAAGCGAATCTGGTATATCACGCTGCCGGGCCTGAAGACGACGATTGTAACGCTCCTCATCATTAATCTCGGGAATATGATCTCGATCGGCTTTGACCGTCCGTTTGTCATCGGCAATAAAGCGGTCATGGATTACTCTGACGTGCTGAGTACTTATGTGTACCGGACCGGTCTGGAATCCGGGCAGTATACGCTGGCAACGGTGGTCGGCCTGTTCCAGGCTGTCGTTGGCTTGATCTTTATCCTTGGCGCCAACTATGCATCCAAAAAACTGACGGACGAGTCCATCATTTAACGTTTTTGCAGAAAGGAGTATCACTCATGAGCGAGCGTGTGTCGAACCGCGTTTTTGATACCGTAAACATCATCCTGCTTGCACTTTTTGTTCTTATTTGCCTGGCACCCTTTTTCCATATTATCGCCATCTCCTTCAGCTCAAATCGTGCGGTAACGTCAGGTGACGTGACGTTGTTTCCGGTGGAGTTCAGCCTTCAGGCTTACAAATCCGTATTCTCGGATTCCAGCATGATCCGGTCTCTCGGCTTTACGGTCATGCTCACATTGCTGACGACGGTGCTGTGCATGGTCATGACGATGATTGCCGCTTATCCGCTGACGAAAAAAAAGCTCAAAGGCCGCAAAATCTTCATGTTTATCATCATCGTGACCATGTTCTTCAGCGGGGGCATTATCCCGGAATACATTCTCGTGAAAGACCTGAATTTGCTGGATACGATTTGGGCCCTGGTTCTTCCGGGACTGATCAGCCCGTTCTATCTGATTATCCTGATCTCCTTCTTTAACGGAATTCCGGAAAGTCTTGAGGAAGCGGCCGAGATTGACGGCACAAGCCAGATCGGAACGATGCTTCGGATTATTCTGCCGCTGTCATTGCCGGTCATAGCAACGCTAAGCCTGTTCTATGCGGTCGGGCGCTGGAACGGATTTCAGGACACGCTGCTGTACATTACAAGCGAAGAGCTATATCCGCTCCAGCTGAAGCTGTATCAATTGGTACAGAACAATATGATAACGGATCTGACCCGTAACGAGGGACCTGCAGCGGGTGTCAGAGCAACCACGGAAAGCTTGAAAGCGGCCAGCGTCGTATTTGCCACGGTGCCGATTCTAATCGTGTACCCATGGCTGCAGCGTTACTTCGTCAGCGGCGTGATGCTGGGAGCCGTGAAGGGTTAAGGACGACGGATATCAGGAGGATCGTATATGTATAACAGAGTTTTTGAAGTCAATGACGGCTGGGTTCGGGAGGGGATGGACCGCCAGATTATGGAGCAGGCACATCGCTGGTATGGCGGGGTTCGTACCTTGGAGAACGGTTTGCCCTCACCCAACCATAACAGCGGGACACCGACCGCCATGGCGATCTGGGCCGCCGCGCTTTGCAATCCGGCATCCGAATACTACCGCAGCAGGGAGCTGGCGAACAGATTAACGCTAGCGGCGCGTTATATGCTGGAGGCTCAGCATAGCGATGGTACGATCTCGCCGGGCTGGACGAATTTTCATTCTCCTCCGGATACCGCCTTCGTCGTGGTTGGTTACGCGCAAGCAGCGCAGCTGCTTCTAGCCGACGGTTGGGAAGAGCTGAAGGGAGCGGCGGCGGATATGCTGCTGTTTCTGGAACGCACCTTACCCGCGCTGATCACCGGAGGCTGCCATACGCCGAACCATCGGTGGGTGATCTGCGCGGCTTTGGGGTTCTTGAATGAGCTGTTTGATTCGCACGATGCCTTGAAGCGAGCGGAGGAGTGGCTCGCCGAAGGCATGGATGCCACGGCGGACGGGGAATGGACCGAGCGCAGCAACGGAATCTACAACGTCGTCAGCGACGTCATGCTGATACATGCGGCCAGGTTGCTGAAACGTCCGGAACTTCTGATCCCGGTCCGTGCCAATTTGAAGATGATGTCCTATCTGGTTCACCCGGACGGGGAGATCGTCACCGAATATTCCGGGCGGCAGGATTTTGGTCAAAGCTTCGATATGGCGGGATATTTTCTGCCGTGTCTGATGATGGCCTCAATGGACCGTGATCCGGTATTTCAGGGGATGGCGGAACAGTCGCTGTCTCTGCTGAAGCATCCCGGCGGAGCACCGACCAACGCAGCCGTTCGGTTGCTCTTGGATCCGGGGCTAAAGCGCCAGGGTGCCGAGACAACGCCGATGCCGGAGCATTACCGCGTCGTGCTGAACGGAGAATTTCCAAGGGATCGCTACTTGTCCGGGTTTGCAGGTGCCGGTCATCACGGAGTCATCCATTACAGCCGGATGCATACGGATTTTGGCGCTCCGGTCGCCCGAATCCGTGAAGGACATACCAGCGTGACCGTCAGCACGGAAATGTCCTCCTTCTTTTCTATTCGTCATGGAGCGGCTCGTTTGCTTGGCGTGCAGTTCGCCTCCTACTTCGACCCCGGCTTTGTCAAGATGAGCCGGATGGCGACGCTGGAGCAGGGATATCGGCTATCCGGCGAACAGGAGAAGGGCTACAACGGACCGGTGCCGGAAGCCGATCTGCCTGCAAGCACCAAGGCAGACATCAGCCCTTGGTATCTGCTGCCGCATCATCGCCGTCCCCAGACGCATGTGCAGCGGCATAAGGTGGGGGTTGATGTGCTGGAAACCGTTGATGGCTGGAAGCTGGTCATTTCCTCGACGGAGCCGGAGGAAGTCGTATCGCAGATCTCGCTCATATTTCCGGCAGCTGGAACCCTTAGCGGTGGAGAGCTTGCTCCTGCCGGAGCGGATGCCCAGTTCTGGATGGGAGGGAGCATCCGTTATGAAGCGGACGGAGACTGGATGGAAATCAGCGGCGCTGGATTTCAGCACACGGCGGCGGGCGTCCGGGAAGCAGCTTATCCGCTCGGCTTCCGAACGCTGCTGCTGAACGTGGTAACCCCGTTCGAGAAGGAGATTCACATCAAACTTTCTCCTGCGGCTGGACACGCTCAAACGGAAGGAAGTGGAGCTCCATGACAAGCTATATCGAAGCTCGGGAGAGCATCCGGTATTGGTTGCGCGATGATGATGCCGGCATGCTGAAGACCATTGCCTGCCGCTACATCGGGGCAAACCCGGAAATTCCGTTCGCGCTGCGGTCGTTTGCCGAAACGGGCATTCTTCAGACAGAGGAAGGATATTATGACTTCAACTTCGGTGACCTGTTCCGGGATGCGAAGCAGGGGGACGCCGCCTATGCGCTTGGCTTGGTCTGGAGCGACGATGAGCGTTCGCTTGACGCCGGGGTCATGCCGTTCAGCCCCGTACGGTTCTATCTGAACGATCAACTGATGTACCGCTCGGGAGCCGAGGACGAGATGATGCCGGATGCAAAGATCGTTGTTCCGCTTGTTCTGAAACCTGGCTGGAATACGCTGCTGATTGAGGCGCGTTGGACCGAAGCTGGCTTCGGCTGCCGATTTGGCGCTCAGGAAGGCAAGGTCAGAATTCTGCAGGTGTTGTCCCCGTTTGCTGATCGGAAGGAAGCAGCCGGTTGGGCGTATGCCGGGCCGTTGACCGCCGGCATGTTCGGAGAAAGCGGCATCTTTCCGAATGCGTACGGAACCGAAAGTCAGACCGGTGTTAGCTGGCTCCCGGTCACAGGCTGGAGCGAGGAAGAAGCGGAGAAGCCGAATTTTGAGCGAATGTTTGGCTTGCCGGAGCTCCCGGTATCGGGTTATGCCTGGAGCCGATTGAATGTGCCGGCGGGCGTTGACTATGTTGTGCTTAGAGGCCGCGCTCTGGGGCGGACGAAAGTATGGATCGGCGGGAAACCTGTGTTGGATACTCAAGAGTGCGGCGATTTTGGCTGCGAGATTCCTGCTGCGTCCTGTCGAGGGGATCTTCTCGTTCGCTGCACTAGTGGGCCATCCGGATGGGGATTTGAGCTTGAGGCTTATAGTTCAGAGAAAGAGCTGGACTTAGTGCTTCCGGTTCCGGTCCAGGGCGCACCCTCTCCCTGGCTATTTGCCGGGCCGCTGGCTGCAGAGAAGGAGGAAATACAGGAGGAGGTGTGTTCGGTCCGACGGCTGTTCCCGCGGGCGGATAGCCGCGGTTTGACCGGCTGGTCCCTGGATGCGCCGGGCCGCCGGGTCAGGCCGTTCTATGAGAACGCGATGCTCAGCAACAAATGGACTTCCGGAACTGCCACCAATTTCGGGCGCTGGGACTATCCGCTTGGGGTGACGATGTACGGCCTGCTTCAGACGTCGCGAATCCTGAAGCGGCCGGATATTGCGGAATATGCACGGGCGCACATCGACATCTGTACATCATGGTATGAATACGCCGTTTGGGATCGGGATACGTATGGATTTCCGTCGATTAACCATCAGTTGGTGCTGATCAAAATGCTGGACAACTGCGGTTCTTTCGGCTCTGCGATGCTGGAAGCCTACACGGAAAGCGGCAATCCGGACTATCTGAATGTGGCGGAAGTGATTGCGGATTTTATGACGAACCGCCTGGAACGTCGGGAAGACGGCGCATTCTATCGTCTCTGCATCTCGGAGTACTCTGCGGATACGATGTGGGCGGATGATCTGTACATGAGCACGCCTTTCTTGTCGCGGTATGCCGAGATTACAGGCGATTCCTCTTATCTGGATGACGCGGCCCATCAGTTTCTGAGGTATCGGGAGTATCTGTTTATGCCTGTGGAAGGCGTGATGAGCCACGTGTTTGACTTCAAATACGGGAAGCCAACCCGAATTCCTTGGGGGCGTGGAAACGGCTGGAGCCTGTTCTCCTTGTCCGAGCTGCTTGAACGCCTGCCGGAGGATCATCAGGATCGCCCCGCACTGCTTGAATTTTTTCGTGAGCTGTGTGCCGGAGTCGCTTCTTACCAGGGAGAGTCAGGGCTCTGGAGACAAGTCATTACCGATCCGGAAGCTTATGAGGAAGCATCCTGTACAGCCATGTTTGTCTACGCCTTTGCCAGAGGCGTGAGATTTGGCTGGCTGGAGAATCCCGCGCCCTTCGCCGATGCAGCCATTCGGGCATGGCAGGGGCTGACCGGAAAAGCCATCGATCGCCGCGGCAGCGTGCACGGGGTATGCAGCGGGTCCCGTTATTCCTTTACCGGGGATTATTACAAGCATGACCTGCTCACCGTGGTGAATGACAATCACGGGACCGGCATCATGATGCTGGCGGGCGTGGAAATCACAAAATTGAAAGGCATGCTGGACGGCAAGTAAGGCATACACTTTCTGTAAAGCGCTTAACCCTTAGTTGGTTAGGCGTTTGGATCTATTAGGTTAAGCGCTTAATTCACATAATGCTTTTTCCTTAGGATGCAATGAAGATGAAAAGTTGAAAAGGAGATGAACCGGTTGACAACGACACGATTAACGATGGCACAGGCGCTGCTGAAGTTTTTGGATGCACAGTACGTTTCCGTCGATGGAGTGGAGACGAAATTCGTACGTGGGGTAATGGGAATATTCGGACACGGCAATGTAACCGGTCTTGGCGAGGCCTTGGAACGAAGCGCGGGTGACCTGGTTTATGTTCAAGGCAAAAATGAGCAGGGCATGGTGCATACCGCTGCGGCATACGCGAAGCAAAAGAACCGGCGGCAGATCTGGGCCTGCACCTCGTCCATCGGACCCGGTGCGCTCAATATGGTCACCGCGGCAGCTACGGCAACGGTGAATCGCATCCCGGTGCTGCTGCTGCCTGGCGACAACTTCGCCTGCCGCCAGCCTGATCCGGTGCTGCAGCAGATAGAGGCCCCGTCAGATTATACCTTGTCGGCCGCAGATGCATTCAAGCCGGTGAGCCGGTATTGGGACCGGATATCCCGGCCGGAGCAGCTTATCGCGGCCGCCCGTCAAGCGATCCGTGTGCTGACTGATCCGGCGGAGACGGGAGCGGTCACGCTGGCGCTGCCTCAGGACGTGCAGGCTGAGGCGTACGATTATCCGGATTCGCTGTTTGAGAAAACGGTCCACGTCATCGACCGCCGACCGCCGTCGGCGGAAGGACTGAAGCGTGCGGCGGCACGAGTTGCAGCCAGCAAGCGTCCGCTCATCATTGCCGGAGGAGGTGTGCACTATAGCGATGCGATCGCCGACCTGGCTGCATTTGCGGAAGCTTTCGGCATCCCGGTCGCAGAAACGCAGGCCGGCAAAAGTGCGCTTCCCTGGAACCATCCCCTGAACCTGGGCGCCATGGGCGTAACGGGCTCATTGGCGGCAAATCGCGCTGCCGCTAAGGCCGATCTGATTATCGGGGTCGGTACCCGGTATTCGGATTTTACAACGTCCTCCAAATGGGCGTTTCAAAGGGAGGACGTATCGTTCCTGAACCTGAATGTCAACAGCGCGGACGGCGCCAAGCTGGGCGGCGAAGCGCTGATTGCCGATGCGAAGGAAGGGTTGAAAGCGCTGCATCAGAAGCTGTCTCGGGAAGGCTATCAGGCGGGTTACGAAGATAGCGAGCTTGCCGGGTTGAAAGCAGAGTGGGACAGCGAGGTTGACCGCTTGTACGCTGCCGAGCATCCGGACGGCTTGTCGCAGACGAGAGCCCTTGGCGTCATCAATGAGATCATCTCCCCGTCTTCCGTCATCGTCTGTGCTGCAGGCAGTCTGCCGGGAGACCTGCACCGGTTATGGAGACCTTCCGAACCGAAGACGTACCACATGGAGTATGGCTTCTCCTGCATGGGGTACGAGGTGAGCGGCGCCTTGGGTGCAGCCCTCGCGGAGCCGGACCGTGAAGTCTATGCGCTGGTCGGCGACGGCAGTTACCTGATGATGCACTCGGAGCTGGTCACCAGCTTGCAGGAAGGGCGGAAGATCACGATTTTGCTGTTTGACAACCACGGTTTCCAATGCATCCATAATCTGCAGCGAAGCAACGGCAGCGACGGGTTTGGCAATGAGTTCCGGCGCCGCGAAGAAGGGACGGGTCGCTTGACCGGAGAGTACCTCCCGATTGATTTTGCCGCGCACGCGCGAGCCCTTGGCGCTAAAGCCTACAAAGCCAACACGTCTGAGGCACTGCATGAAGCGCTGCTCCAGGCGCAGAGGGAAACCGTGACGACGCTGATCGAGATTCCGGTCATTCCGGGGACGAACACCGATGGTTATGAGTCCTGGTGGCGCGTAGAGGTGCCGGAGGTGTCGGCCTCAAGCAAGGTGACCGAAGCGCAGCGCCAGATGGCTGCCCGAAGCAAGGAAGCAAGGCCCTACTAAACCACACAAAGGAGCGCTGGATATGAGCAACAGGCACTTCAAGCTTGGGATCCATCCTATTAACTGGGTCGGCGAGGACGTTAGGGAGCATGGGGACGACACGACCTTTGAGATGATTGTAGATGATATTGCGGCTTTGGGACTGACCGGTACGGAGATGGGAAGGAAATTCCCTAAGGATCGGACAGTACTGAAACGGGAGCTCGATGCGCGCGGCATTCAGCTGGTTTCCCAGTGGAAGTCGGTGCTGTTCTCTGATCCCGATTACCGGAAGCAGGAGCTGGAGGATTACCGACGGCACGCGGAGTTTCTGGCCGGATTCGGCAGCAAAGTCATCAGCACGGCGGAGGTAGGGGGATCACTTCACTTCGATCCCCGACGGACGCCGAGTGAGAGCATCGTTCTCCGTCTGGATGACGCCGGATGGGAAAGCCTGGCGGAAGGACTGAACCAGGCTGGCGAGATTGCGAAGAGCTATGGCATGAAGCTGGCTTACCATCACCATGGAGGCACGGTAGTGGAGCAGCCGGACGAAATCGACCGCCTGATGGCCATGACCGACCCATCGCTGGTGTTTCTCCTGTACGATACCGGTCATGCCTATTATGGGGGAGCAGATCCGCTTGAACTGCTCCGCAAGCATTATGAGCGGATTGCGTACATCCATCTGAAGGATGTACGGCTTGATATTTTGGAGCAGGCACGACAGGCTCGATGCGATTTTGTGAGCTGTATTCGCAGAGGCGTGTTCACGGTTCCAGGAGACGGCTGCATTGACTTTGCGCCGATTATCGGCGAGCTCGTCAAGCGCGGCTATGACGGCTGGGCGATGCTGGAGGGTGAACAGGACCCTGCGCTGCACCCTGCCAAGGAGTACGCTCAGCAGGCCATCGAATACCTGGAACGGCTGGAAGGCCAGCTGAAACTATAGGGCTGTAGTTAAGCGGCGCGCGAGTTGAAACCAGGCTCATGGCGATTTGACAGAGTTCGAGAACACAGATACCAGCATGCATAGCAGACAGCCAGTAGCTCTCATTCAGGTTTCGATGATTAAGAGCTCTAGGTGATCAGGTGTCAAAGGATAAAGAACTGCAGGTGAATTACGGCCATAGGAGAGTGGGGCCACCCGTTTCTTGGTGCTCACAGCTTGGGGGCCGATCTGATCAAGGAGGTTTATCCATGAGTGAAATCATGTTCAATAACGAAAAACCGGTGGATTTCGTGGCTGTAGGGAGGCTCTGCATCGATCTGAACGCCAATGAAATTAACCGGCCGATGGAGGAAACGAGCACGTTTACCAAGTACGTGGGCGGATCACCCGCCAACATCTGTATCGGGATGGCACGTCTGGGGCTGAACACGGGCTTTATCGGCAAGGTTGCGGACGATCAGATGGGCCGTTTTATTACAAAATACCTTGAGAATAACGGAATTGCGACTAAAGGCGTGTCCACCGACTACACGGGAGCCGTGACGGGTCTGGCTTTTACCGAGATCAAGAGTCCGACCGACTGCAGCATTCTAATGTACCGCGACAACGCCGCGGACTTGCTGCTGGAGACAGGGGACGTGAACGAAGAGCTGATCGCCTCCGCCAAAATGGTGCTGATCTCCGGAACCGCGCTCGCGGCCAGTCCTTCCCGGGAAGCCGTGTTTCTGGCTCTGGACTATGCCAAGCGTCACGGGGCCGTGATCGCGTTTGACCTCGATTACCGTCCGTACACTTGGAAATCTCCGCAGGAGACGGCAATCTACTACAATTTAGCAGCGGAAACATGCGATATTATCCTCGGCACGCGCGAGGAGTTCGACATGATGGAGCAGTTCGGGGGCAACCCGGAACGAAGCGACCGCATCACGGCCGCCAAGTGGTTTGATTACAACGCCAAGATCGTGATTATCAAGCACGGCAAGGAAGGTTCCATCGCGTATACCCCTGGCGGTGCCAGCCATACGGCACAAAGCTTTCCGGCGAAAGTCATCAAGACGTTCGGAGCGGGAGATTCTTACGCCGCCGGTTTTCTGTACGGCCTGATGCAGGGCTGGCCCATCGAGCGCTGCATGGAGTTCGGCAGCGCAGCGGCTAGCATTGTCATCTCCAGCCACAGCTGCTCCGATGCGATGCCAACGAGCGAGGCGGTTCACGATTATATCGAGCGCTGCAAGCGAGGCGAAATTACCTCCAATTCCTGAGTTTAGTTCATGGTCAGGAGCTATATTGGAGATCTGTCATCACTGATGTTTCGTTGTGTTCTATTTTACTGATCCAATCGAAAGGGGCAAACCAGCCATGACGCAAACCCTGAGCAATTATATCGGCGGACAATTCGTTCCATCCCGATCCGAAACAACCGATCCCGTATACAATCCCGCGACGGAAGAGATCCTCGCTTACGTTCCTCTATCCACCAAAGAGGAGGTAGATCAGGCCGTGCAGGCGGCCGCCGAAGCGGGACGTGCCTGGGCCAAGACAGCTGTTCCTCGCCGCGCTCGCATTCTGTTCAAATATCAACAGCTGCTGGTAGAGCACTGGGAGGATCTGGCACGCCTGATTACGGCGGAGAACGGCAAAAGCTATGCCGAAGCCTACGGCGAGGTGCAGCGCGGCATCGAATGCGTGGAGTTCGCGGCCGGTGCGCCTACGCTGATGATGGGCAGGCAGCTTCCCGACATCGCCACCAACCTGGAGTCCGGCATGTACCGGTATCCGATCGGCGTTGTGGCGGGTATCACGCCGTTCAACTTTCCGATGATGGTGCCGTGCTGGATGTTCCCGCTCGCCATCGCTTGCGGCAATGCGTTCGTGCTGAAGCCGTCGGAGCGCACGCCGCTCTTGGCTCAGCGTCTGGCGGAGCTGTTCGCCGATGCCGGTCTGCCGGACGGCGTTCTGAATATCGTTCATGGCGCTCATGATGTAGTCAACGGCATTCTGGAACATCCCGGCATCGCCGCCGTGTCCTTCGTCGGCTCCCAGCCGGTGGCGGAGTATGTGTATAAAACCGCTTCTTCCCACGGCAAGCGTGTGCAGGCCTTGGCCGGAGCGAAGAATCACAGCATTGTGATGCCGACAGCCGACCTGGATGCTGCCGTGACCCAGATCGTCAGCGCGGCCTTCGGTTCCGCCGGCGAGCGCTGCATGGCCTGCTCCGTCGTCGTGGCCGTGGGCGACGTGGCGGAGCCGCTGCTGGAGAAGCTGAAGCAGGCGGCCGATGAGATGATCATCGGTAACGGAGCGGACGAAGGCGTCTTCCTCGGGCCGGTTATCAGGCGAGCTCACAAGGAGCGCACGATCTCTTATATCGAGGCGGGCGAGCAAGAAGGCGCCAGGCTGGTGCGCGATGGACGGAGCGATGAGGCCGTGAGGGGTGACGGATATTTTGTCGGACCGACGATTTTTGATGAGGTGACCAGCGAGATGAGGATTTGGAAGGACGAAATTTTTGCCCCCGTGCTGTCTGTCATGCGTGCGGAATCGCTGGAGGAAGCGATTGAGATTTCCAACCGCTCGGACTTTGCGAACGGGGCCTGCCTGTTCACGCAGGATGGCAGCGACGTGCGCCAATTCCGTGAGCATATCGATGCCGGCATGCTTGGCGTCAACCTCGGCGTTCCAGCACCGATGGCGTTCTTTCCGTTCTCCGGCTGGAAAAATTCTTTCTATGGGGATCTGCATGCGAATGGAACGGACGGCGTGGAGTTCTATACCCGCAAGAAAATGGTAACGGCGCGCTGGTAGCCTTTAAGCAGAGGAGACGTTCATATGAAAACCATTAATATCGGCATTATCGGTGCCGGACGAATCGGCAAAATCCATGCGGATCATCTGCTGCGCATGCCGGGTGCGAAAATTGCGGCCATCGGCGATTTGTTCGCCGGCGACGAGTTGAGGGCCTGGGCAGCGGAACGCGGCATTCCTGTGGTTACGACTAATAGTAACGATATCTTGGAACATCCGGATATCGATGCCGTGTTGATCTGCTCCTCTACGGATACCCATGTCCCGCTGATCAAGCAGGCCGCGGCGAACGGCAAGCATATTTTCTGCGAGAAACCGGTCAGCATGAGCGTGGATCAGACCCGCGAGGCGCTGGCGGCCGTGGAAGCGGCAGGCGTAAGTCTGCAGATCGGCTTCAACCGCCGGTTTGATCATAACTTCAGCCGGGTTCGGGAGATTGTGTCCGCGGGGAGAATCGGGGAAGCGCATCTGATCAAGATTACCTCGCGTGATCCGAGCCCGCCGCATCCGGATTACATTAAAGTGTCCGGCGGGCTGTTTATGGATATGGCCATTCATGATTTCGACATCGCCCGTTTTCTATCGGGTAGCGAGGTAGTCGAAGTGTATGCCCAGGGAGCAGTACTCGTGGACCCTGCCATTGGAGAGCTGGGCGACATCGACACCGCCCTCACTACGCTGCGGTTTGAAAACGGAGCGCTCGGCGTCATCGACAACAGCCGCAAGGCCGTTTACGGTTATGATCAGCGGATCGAGGTGTTCGGCTCCGGCGGCTGCGTCTCCGCTGACAACGACTATCCCAGCACCGCCGTAGTCAGCGGCCCGGATGGCGTTACCCGCGACAAACCACTGTACTTCTTCCTGGAGCGGTACAAGGAAGCGTACATGAACGAGACGCGGCAATTTATCGACAGCTTGCAAAACGGTACCACGGTGCCAGTCAGCGGCCATGACGCCCTTCAGGCAGAGCTGATCGCCCTGGCGGCCAAGCGTTCGCTCCAGCAGGGCCGCCCGGTGAAGCTGGCCGAGCTCACCACCGGCATATCGGCAGGCTAAATCCGAAACCCGGAGAGGCTGCAATTGGCAGCGGGATGTCGAGAGGATGGCTAAGCTGGCTGAACAAGAAGACATAAACGTTTGTGTTCGCTAACCTCCGATCTCTGCCTGAAATCGATATATAAGAAGCTGTCGCCCAAGCGCTGGAATATCTTACTTAAACGGAGAGCTATCTGTTGGAGCTTCATCATTTGCAGAGACAGAAACATTAAGGAGGAATACCATGCCGAACTTAATTGTACCCATAACGACGCCGGACCTGGACGGGCGCGTGCTGTCCATTACGCCGCAAAGCGCAGGCTGGACATATGTGGGCTTTGAAGTATTCCGTTTACGGGAAGGACAGACGCTGAGACGAGTCACGGGAGATCAGGAAGCGGCTCTTGTTCTGTTAACCGGTCGAGCCGACGTGAGGGCCGGGGGAGAGAGCTGGCACAACATTGGCAAACGCATGAGCGTGTTTGAAAAGACGCCTCCCTATACGGTTTATGTGCCCTCACAGAAAGAGTTCGAGGTCACAGCACTAACTGAAATGGAGCTGGCGGTGTGCCTTGCCCCGGGGAAAGGCACTCATGAGGCCCGTCTCATCGCGCCGGAAGAGGTCGGCGTGGAGAACCGCGGGAGCGGGAGCATGTCCCGTCTGGTGCATAATATTTTGCCGGAGCAAAAGCCTGCGGACAGCCTATTGGTGGTCGAGGTGTTTACGGACGGGGGCAACTGGTCCAGCTACCCGCCGCACAAGCATGACCGCGACGAGCTGCCGGAGGAATCGCTGCTGGAGGAAACCTACTACTTCCGGGTTCAGCCGGAATGCGGTTTTGCCGTTCAGCGGGTCTACACCGATGACCATTCGCTGGACGAAACGATGGCGGTCAAAGACGGCGAGGCCGTTATGGTGCCTGAGGGCTACCATCCGGTATCCGCGCCTCCCGGGTATGATGTGTACTACCTCAACGTCATGGCGGGGCCGAAGCGAATATGGAAATTCCGCAATGATCCGGACCATAATTGGCTTATGAGATAAAGCAGGTGAAATCAGGGGACGTGCTATGGACCAGGATCATTAGTGTCATGTCTGCAGGCAGTATTAACGACGAAACGGTCTTGCGCTAATCGATATGAAAGCTCATAATGAATTGAAATGCCAAAATTAAACAAATGGAGTCCAAGGGATGATAAGAGCGACTATTTATGACGTTGCGCGCGAAGCCGGCGTCTCCATTGCTACCGTCTCTCATGTCATGAACGGCAAGGGCAAGATCAGTCGCGAACGGCGTGAGGAGATTCTCAATATCATGCAGCGCCTGAATTATCGGCCGAATGCGATTGCCTCAGCCCTCGCCGGCAAAAAAACCTATACCCTGGGATTGCTCGTCCCCGACATCTCCAACCCCTTTTTCGCCGAGATTGCACGATCGGTCGAGGATCACGGGCATCAGCTTGGATACAGCGTGATCATCTGCAGCACGGACAACCAGGAAGAGAAGGTAAAGCGCTATGTCAGCCTGCTGAGACAAAAGCAGGTGGACGGCGTAATTATCGGTACGGGCGTATCCCATGGCGAGCTGCTTAAGCCGCTTCAGGAGCATTCGCTGGCTATAGCCCTTATCGCTCGGGACAATCCGGCACTTGCCGCCAGCAGCGTTCGAGTTCATGACTTGGAAGGGGGCCGTCTGGCTGCTGAGCATCTGCTTCGTCTCGGTCACCGCAGGCTGGCGGTACTCGCCGAGCATGAACGGGTGACGAGCAGCAATGAGCGGGTAAGGGGGTTTGTCGAGGCTGCCGCCTCCCTCGGTTTGGGGCCATCTCCCGACTATATTGCGGCCTGTGACCATAAGATCGAAGACGGATACCGCCGAGCCAAAGCCATACTGGAACTGGAGGAACCGCCCACGGCGCTGTTTTGCTGCAACGACCTGCTGGCGATCGGCGCACTTCAGGCGATCCGCGAGCTCGGGCTGCGCGTTCCGGAGGACTGTTCGGTCGTCAGCTTTGACGATACGATTCTGGCCCGAGTAACCGATCCGCCGCTCACCGTTATTGCCCAGCCGATGGAACAGATGGGCCGCCTGGCGGTGGACCTTGTGGTCAGGAATCTGTCCAGCCAGGGAGAACCTCCACAGCGAATTGTGCTTCCCCCGGAGCTGGTCATCCGCCGATCCACGGCCCCGCCGCCGGGATAAAATCTTCTGGAGACAATAGGTTACACCACGAATCATGTTCCAGTTAAAACGGACAACAGAGTCGTTATCATAGGCATTGGCAGTCGATTTGATGCTAGTGCTGAATAACGTCTCTAAAGTCCGTTTTTTGATATAGAATTTCATTTCGCTTACATAAGGTTTTTTTAGATCTAAATGGTACACGCGAAGACACCAATCAGCAACCGTTACAGGGTTGAATCATTCGCAGGTTTTGAGCTTTTTCGAAACGCTGCGGGAGCCATCCCTTTGTACTTATGAAATGCTTTACTGAAGTGAAATTCATCATAATATCCGCATGCGTTGGCGATAAACCTCAATGTATACGACGTGTATGCCAAGTAACGCTCTGCATGCCGCATACGGATGTCGGTCAGGTAGTCCTTGGGAGAAACATGCAGATGCTTCATAAACAGCTTTCGCAAATACGACTCCGATATGGCATGTTTTTTTGCTAAGGATCCAATATGAAGCGGATCGGCGTAATGGTCTTCGATGTCTGATTTAATCCGGTGATATGCCTCATATGCGGGCTCTATTAAAGATGGCTTGTTCTGCTGATGTAATTTGGCGATCAGCCTTAGAAGGAGGGCGCTGCTCTCCAGTTCACTCTCCGTATTCCCGGGAACCCAAGCCCTTGTCAACTCGCTGAAACCATGGTCCATCCCGATGGCTTTCTCGCCTAGATAATGGACCTTAAATGGGATTTCAAGCCGCTGAACGCTTTGAGGGAGCTGCCATTCAGACCGGGAATGTTGAAGGCAGCAGCATTCAAACAGCACCATGCTTATGGTAAGAGGGGCTTCCGGAGCGCTTTTCATACGCATCTGCAAGCCTGGTTCCATATAAAACAGCATGCCTTGACTTACCGGATATGCTTGATCCGCATGGAAGATTCCGCTGCCTTCATGGATCCAGTAGAAACTGTGCACTGACGTATTATTACGGATATCAGACCAATTGGAAGAGGTTGTCTTTTGGAAGGTCCAGTTGATCCGCACAACCAAATCTCGAGCATCATACACGGCAGTCCAGCCTCCATTCCGATAGGTGATATAAGAAAAGAATAACTCAGGATCACAACAATCGCCAGGGACATAAGGAGCGATTTTTACATGTTTAGTACCGGCTTTTCTATGGAGTACGCTGCACCAATAATCTAGTGTATAGCTATCCGGATTTTGGGGGGATCCTCAAAGCCGCATGATGGATAGGAGGAGAAGAGATGCTGCGATTATTTGATACCCACCATATTCGAAAGTGCAAGGAAATGGAGGGAATGTGGGAGTTTGCTCCAGTATCCGGCATAGGGGAGCGACCTGCCAGTTACAGTGATAAGCTGCCTGTTCCCGGTTGCTGGGAGATGCATCCACGCTTCGGAAACTATAGGGGAGTTGGGGTATACCGCAAAATCATCTCGCTGTCTCGAAAGACCAATTTGCGAATCGAATTCAAAGGGGTCAGCCACACGGCACATGTTTTTTTCAACGGAGAATTGGCAGTTCGTCATTATAACGCATATACCGCCTTTGACATGGTCATCCCGGAAGTTCAAGCCGGTGAACATGAACTGCTGGTGTACGTGGATAATTCCTTTAACGAGGAATCGGCCCTTCATGTTCCTAACGATTACTATACGTACGGCGGCATTATTCGGCCGGTTGCCCAGGAAGAGATAAGCGATTTATACATTGAAAACGTCATGTTCACTCCATATAAACAGGACGGAGTTTGGCACGGTTCTTGGAAGGTTGTGATTCGAAATCTTGGAAGCCTTATGAAGAAAGGATCACTCCGCGGTTCGCTGGCTGAGGTGGAGGGGGCGCTAGGAAGCTTTGAAGTGAAGCCAGGGGAGCGAGTCGAACGAATAGCCACCGTATCCTATCCCGGTGTGTTGGAATGGTCGCTGGACGACCCGAATTTGTATGTGCTGCGAGCGGTCCTAGCCGTTGATGATACGGATTGCGATGATTGGCTGGACCGCATAGGCTTTCGCGAGATAACAACACATAACGGAAAAATCCAATTGAACGGCCAGGATCTCGTGCTCAAAGGCGTTAACCGGCATGAGGACCATCCCATGGCCGGTTCCTCACTGCCGCTGCCACTCATGGTAAAAGATGTGGACCTCATGACAGAGCTTGGGTGTAACTCTGTTCGGACGAGCCATTATCCGAACGATGAGCGATTTCTCGATCTATGCGATGAACGAGGTATTGCGGTATGGGAAGAAAATCACGCCCGCGGTTTGAGTCTGGAGCAGATGCTGCACCCGAATTTCGGTTGGCAGAGCGAGCAGGTGACTCGTGAGATGGTGCTGCAGCATTTTAACCATCCGTCCATTCTTATATGGGCCATTCTGAATGAATGCGCCAGTCACACGGAGGAGGGGAGAGCTCACTACGAGAAGCAGCTAACCATTATTCGGGAGCTTGACCCTAGCAGGCCCCGGTCCTTCGCTTCCCATCATCGGGATCAAGAGAAATGTTTTGATTTGGCGGAGATCGTATCATTCAATCTCTATCCAGGCTGGTATACCGACGAGAATCCTGGGGAACTGGCGGATCTGGCCAGAAGCTGGGCAGATGCGCTTGGCGGAGAAGGTAAACCCATGATCATGAGTGAATTCGGAGGGGACGGATTCTATGGATTCCGCAGTCCGAATCGGGAGAAAGGCTCCGAGGAGCGGCAGGCCGATATTATCGCGAGCAATCTGAAGGCATACATGAAGCGCGAATACATTTCCGGGATGTTCATATGGCAATTTAGCGATTGCCGCGTGACGGAAGGGCTTGGCTGGCTGCTGAATCGCTCATGCACGCGGAACAGCAAAGGCATCGTGGATGAATATCGGCGTCCGAAGCTGGCGTATGAAACCGTTCGACGACTCTTTATGGGGGAATTATAATATTTGACTGAGTGGTACATAAACCCTATACTTTATAGTAACAAAGATCATGTTCATAAAAGGATGAGGGGAATGACCACGAACGGAAGACCGCGTGAGTTCAAGAAAGAAGCTGTCATTGATGCAGCCATGGACGTATTCTGGTCCAAGGGTTATGAAGCGAGTTCCACGCAAGAGCTGTGCGAGAAGACAGGGCTTGGTAAAGGGAGCCTGTACAATGCGTTTGGCAGCAAGAATGAGTTATTCGAGCAGGTGCTTCAACGTTACAATGATGAAGGCCTGGAGATATCCAGAGAGATTCTGGGCCGGTCCATCCCGGTTAAGGAAAGACTGCGAGCATTGTTTGAATGGGCGATCGGCATGGATTTTTCGGATCCGAATCATCGCGGCTGCATGGCGGTTAATATTAGTATGGAACGTGCTGGACGGGACCCGATGGTTGAACGGATATTCGGGCAATATATTTATGATCTCGAGGAAGACTTGATCAGTGTGATGGAAGAGGCGGTTCAATCGGGGGAGATTCTGGCTGAACGCTCTGCGAAGCAGCAGGCCAGCTTGTTCTTAAGCAGCTACTATGGTCTGCGGGTGATGAACTCCGCTACGATGAATCGAGAGTTAGCCGATCGAATCGTCGAAAGTACACTCGACGCTATTTTCTCTAGAGTATAGATATTATTGATCGGTATTAAAGTAAAGGCCGCATCCATGGGGAGTTCGAAACTACCTTTGGGAGCGGCCTTTGGCTTATCTGTTTTTATGCGCTGGTAAAAAATCATGTCTCTTGAGACGGTGCTTTTAAGCTAAGGACAGCATCTTTTCACCGAATTTCGCATTCTCCAGCAATGGTCGGCCGATGGCTATCATGTCTGCCATCTCATCTGCTAGAATGAAATTGGCGAACGCGCGGGTTCGGATATTGCCGACCGCGATCACCGGTATTTTTACATATTGTTTGATCACTGCAGCATAGGGTGTTTGGTAGCCCTCCGGTGTGGCTAAAGGTGCCGCAGGTACGAGACCGCCCGAAGATACATGCACGGCATCCAGCTCGGATTCCAGGTATGTCAAGGCGAGCGCGACCTCTGCTGGCGTCAGGCCGCCATCGGCAAAATCGGATGCAGAAACCCGCAATTGCACCGGGTAATTGATCCCTACTTCGGTTCGGATGGCCCCCAGAACTTCTTGGATCAATCGGACTCTGTTCTCCAGGCTTCCTCCATAGGCGTCCGATCGCCGATTCGAAAGCGGAGAGAGAAATTGGTGGAGCAGATGACCATGAGCGGCATGAAGCTCGATTCCATCAAAGCCGGCCTGCCGGCTTCGTCGGGCAGCCATCCGGAACTGTTCGATGACTTCGTTAATGTCTGCTTGCGTCATCGTTTGAGGGAGCACGTATTCACCATCGTAGGCAATCGCGCTAGGAGCAATGGGTTTCTTGGTGACGGCGGGCCATGCTTTTCTGCCGGCGTGGGTTAATTGGATGAAGATTGGCGTTCCTTTCGCATGGACGGCATCGACAATCCTGCGTAGGGGAAGCGTATGCTGCTCGGTATAGATCCCGATATCGTCCGGGAACAGCCGGCCATTTGCTGAAACGACAGTAGATTCGATAATGATCAAACTAACATGTTCCGCTCGTTCACTGTAAAATTTCACATGGTAATCCGTTGCATAAGAGTCCGGCGTTCCTTGATTTTGCTGCATAGGAGCCATGATCAGTCGGTTCTTCAATTGTACCGTTCCGATTTGGATGGGATCGTGCAGGTTGATGGTCATTGTATATTTCCTCCTTGAATGAATGCTTGTTAACCTAGTTCCATTGTATAAATCGGGGCCTTGCAGTTACAGATGAAACTCAAGGCATTCCTACCGTATTACTTTGAATTTATAGCAATTTCGTGCATTCGAATTTGAAATTGAATTTACGTAAGGAAGAGGAGTGTATACATGGATCAGATTGATCTTCAAATCTTGGAGTTGTTAAAAAATAATGCAAGAATCTCCTTCTCCGAATTGGGGAGAAAGGTCAATATGACGCAGCCTGCGGTATCCGAGCGTGTGAAGCGTCTGGAGGAGAAGGGAGTAATTGCGGGATATCGAGCGGTTATTTCACCAGAAAAAATGGGGAAGGGCGTAACGGCTTTCATCATGATTCAAGCCACCCATTGTGACCGGCTGACGGCATTCGCCAAACAATCGCAGGAGGTCACCCAGATTTATCAGGTCAGCGGACAATACAATTTTCTTATGAAAATCGAAACGGATTCCATGAAATCTCTCGAAACCTTCATCTATCAGTGCAGTGAGTACGGCCACACCACGACGATGACGGTTCTTTCCACGCCTCTCGACTAACAAGAATAAGAACATCCGGGGAGATAAGGCTGGTACACGATCTGGACCGTTGATTCAACAACCCAAACCATCATCCGCTCGATTTGCTATTTGATCGGGTTGATGGTTTTTTTATGTTTTTTACTATGTTATCAGCTCTTTGATTTCATGTAGGGTCCGTACGCTTGATTTGTGTTCTAACGCTTCTCGGCTTCCAGTTGATCATGAGAACCAGCTGATCCCTCATATAAGGGACGGAATAGTGGAAATTGTTCTCGATCCAGTGGGATACCAGGCCGATTAAAGCGTGCATGTTGTAGATGATGAGAAGTTCATGGTTGAGTTCTCCCCTGGGATAGTCCAAATCCTCCGTGGCGATTTGCTTTAATGCCGAGAACATTTTATCCCGGACCAGCGGCAGAACATCACTTTTGAATAAGGCCGTATATACATCTGCATTTTGATGAATATGATCAAATATTGTTACGGCATTCGCAGGCAGCTCATCGATATGAAATACGTCTACTTCCCCGTAGGGAGCCCGGAAGGAAGCAATCAGTTCCTCCATTAATGGAGTCAGGATATCATTCAGAAGAGACTCTTTGTTGTCGTAGTGGGTATAGAAGGTTCCTCTGTTGTAATTGGCTAACTCTACGATTTCCGTAATGGAAATGCTGGAGAAACTCTTCTGCGAGAGGAGTGATAGAAGCGCTTGCTTTAAAGCTTCTTTGCTGCGGACGATGCGACGGTCGGTCGTTTTATTGCTCGTTTTCATAGAGTCGAGTCCTTTCGGTTAAAAATATAACGAATTTTAATTATTGAAATATAAACAAATTTATGTTTTTTGTTCGATATCGCACACATTCTTGTTTTTTAATGATTGTGACCTAAATCATACTACAATTATACTAGAATTGACATATGTCATGTATTATACAGTTGTTGAATATTGTCACTGAATTTCGAAATGATATCAAACCAATAATGGGGGTATGGAACATGAGATTAGCTGGTAAAGTTGCGATAGTTACGGGTGCTGCTTCCGGTATGGGAAAAGCGACAGCGGAACTGTTTGCCGCCGAAGGCGCAAAGGTTGTTGTGTCTGACCTGCGTCTTGAGGCAGCGCAAGCCGTTGTTGACGGAATTACGGCAAAAGGCGGCACGGCCCTCGCATTGGTAGCGAATGTGGCCAAGGAAGAAGATGTTCAGCAGCTGGTAGATGCTACTGTTAATGAATATGGAACGCTTGATATTTTGATCAACAACGCTGGCATTATGGACAACTTCGTACCGGCTGCTGATCTAACGGATGAATTGTGGGATCGCGTATTTGCCATCAACACAACGGGACCGATGAGAACCATTCGTAAATCATTGCCAATCTTCCTGGAGAAGAAAAGCGGAGTCATTGTCAACATTGCATCTGCTGGAGGTCTAATGGGGTCCAGAGCAGGGGCAGCGTATACGGCCGCTAAGCATGCCGTTGTCGGATTAACGAAGAATGTCGGTTTCCAATATGCAACGCAGGGAATCCGTTGTAATGCGGTTGCTCCAGGCGGCGTCAGCACGAATATCGGCATCACCCTCAACGCACCGAACTCGTTTGGCATGGAAAGAGCTATGGCTGGGATTAACCTGAACCCGCGGACAGGTGAACCGGAGGAAATTGCGAAAGTGGTATTGTTCCTGGCTTCCGATGAAGCCAGCTTTGTCAACGGTACTGTGGTTACAGCCGATGCAGGCTGGACTGCATATTAATAAGCAAGAGCAAGCGCATGGGCTTTCTAAAGGATACCTCCTTTAGAAAGCCTTGTTTTTTTGCGACGGAGTAACGGTTGAAACTTTCCCAGCTCATAAATAAACCATTAGTAATCTACACAACCTATATCAGTCTATTGATGGTCATCCGAATGTTACATAGGTATTCTTCGAGGAGGGAGCGGGTTGTGGAAATATTTCTTATGGTACTTATGTTTCTGGTCCTTGTCGGTATTTCAAACATCATCAATCGATTTCTGCCGTTCATACCTGTCCCGTTGATTCAGATTGCGCTTGGGATCGGGGCCGCCTATATTCGCGGGTTCCATCACGTTCCGCTGAACCCGGAATTATTCATGGTGCTGTTTATCGCGCCGCTCTTGTTCAATGACGGGAAGCTTACCCCGCGCGAAGAGTTATGGAAGCTCAGGTCCAGTATTCTGCTGCTGGCGCTAGGTCTCGTATTTGCAACGGTTCTGATCGCGGGACCTTTCATTCATTGGCTTATTCCGACCATACCGTTATCGGCTGCATTTGCGCTGGCGGCGATACTCTCGCCTACCGATGCGGTTGCGGTGGGCTCCCTGTCAGGCAGGGTGAAGTTGCCGGGAAAAATCATGCATTTACTTGAAGGCGAAGCGCTGATGAATGATGCATCCGGTCTCGTTGCATTTAATTTTGCGATTGCGGCTACAGTAACGGGTTATTTTTCTTTAACGAATGCCATCGGCAGTTTTTTTGTTATTGCGGTTGGAGGCATCGTGATCGGTGCACTTCTAGGATTTCTTGTGATCTGGTTCCGAATGCTGCTGCGCCGGCTCGGTATGGAGGACGTTACGCTTCATATGCTGATCATCATTCTGACGCCATTCATCATCTACCTTATAGCCGAGGAATTTCATCTATCCGGGATTCTGGCTGTCGTTGCAGCGGGTGTCACCCATGCTGTGGAGAGGGATCGCATGCGTTCGGCGTCCATAAAGCTCAGAGTGGTATCGGACAGCACCTGGTCGGTCATTCTCTTCACGCTAAATGGGCTGGTGTTCATTCTGCTCGGGCATGAAATCCCAGGGGTCGTTAATCAAATATGGAGTGACCCTGCCTATAACAATGGACAAGTTCTCGGTTATATTTTTCTTATAACGGCTGTACTGATAATGCTGCGTTTCGTTTGGGTCTGGGCATCTACGAACCGTCAGTTCAAATCTTCCCTGCTGACTGCACTATCGGGCGTACGGGGAGCATTGACGCTGGCTGCGGCTTTTTCCATACCGCTAACCCTTGCGGACAGCCGTCCTTTTCCGGAGCGAAGCTTAATGTTATTCATCTGTGCGGGCGTGATCTTGTTAACTCTGGTGATCGCGAGTGTTCTGCTTCCGCTTCTGACACGGGAGAAACATGTGGATTCGTCCGCGGTGATCAATCGCGAGAAAGAAGCACGGCTTCATATGCTGCAAGCGGGTATCCGTACCGTGCGTGAAGAAATGACGGATGAAAATAAGGAAGAGGCAGTTCAGCTCATCTATGCGTATACGAAGCGTCTTCAGCAATCTCAAATAACGGATAAGAGCGACATGCGAGAGTTCTGGGAAGCCACGATCACAGTCAGAAGAATCGGTCTTACAGCGGAACGGAACGTTGCAGAAAGATGGCTTAAGGAACATAAAGCTTCCGCAAGGGTCGCGGAGCAGTTCCTATCCTCGCTGAACAAAGTCGAGATGCTGCTTACCAGCCGATATAAGTTCAAGCTGCTCATGAAGAATTTATGGCGGAACTTGAAGCACTTGTTGAAAAAAAACGAGTCCAAAGATACGCGCATGTCTCCGGATCATCCGGATTGGGATATGTATAAAGCATTGAAGTTGGAGGCCATTCGCGCAGCAATACATGAGATTCAAACGGTGAAACCGGCGGAGAGGCAGGAAGTCTTGCAAGCGGTTATTGCAGACTATCGCGCAATGGAGCATTATCTTCAGAATGATCTTGTATGGAGCCGTAAGAAACAGAAGCTCAGCAGCGAACGTAGGGAACTGGAACTTAAAGCGATTCAGTCCGAGCGTAACGAGATACAAAGCATGTATGAACAGGGCGATATTGACCGGGCGCTGGCGAGTCATCTGAGAATGGATGTGAATTACCGAGAGGCGAATTTGTATGAGTCTCAAGCACTGGTTGAAGACGAGGGCCATTAGACGATGGTCCTTGTTGCGCTTGATGGAGTGTCAGGTTTACGTTACAATAATGAAAAGCTTGATGGGAACGACAGCTAATGCTGCAGAATGCCTATTTAAGGCAATTCTAATCTTAAAAAGGGGGTAGGAACATGAGCATCCATAAAGAAGCGGCCTCCAAAAAATCGACAATGGCCTGCCCGTCCACTTATAAAACCTTCAGTCTGGCTGTACAAGCGCTGGTTACGCTTGAACGTCACTCCGGTAAATGCTCGAGCGGCGATATCGCCTCGTATTTGCACTCGGAATCCACTTTGATTCGACGTGTGCTGAAAACACTAGCGCAAGCCGATATGATTGAGTCGCGTGAAGGAAGAGACGGGGGATACCGGCTGAAGAAGAATGCCTGCGACATTACACTGGCTGAAGTTTACTCGATTCTTCAAGTCCACAGCTCCATCAGCGACAGCATGCTGGATGCGGCTTCCGGACATTGTTTTGCCGAGGAAATCAAGGAATCCTTTGTCGGCATTCTATCCGAGATTGAGGACAGTACCCTGAAAATACTGGAATCTCGGACGATCGCGGACATCGCTCAGTGAACCTTTCAAAATGTGATTGACAAAGAAATCCAGTCTGCTATATACTGTGCATAAATCAACACAGTTAATTCGCGATTTAAACTGTGCAAAAAAATGCACAATATAATTTTGGAGGGGAAAAACCATGTCTACCATAACAAAACCCGATTTTCAAACCGTGATTCAGGAACGCCACTCGGTTCGTCAGTACGACCCGTCGGTAAAGATTCCAAGAGAAGAGCTGGAAGCGATTCTGAAGGATGCTACACTGGCACCTTCCTCAAGCAATCTGCAGCCATGGCGCTTTCTTGTGATCGATGATGCTGAGCTTTTGAAGAAGCTGCATCCGATTGCCAACAATCAGGAGCATGTACTTCAAGCCTCGGCCGTCATAGCTGTACTTGGCGATATGAAATGGTATGAGAAGGGCGAGAAGATTTATTCCATGTCTGAAGAAGCGGGATATATGACCGAAGAGGTGAAGCAGCGCTTTATCTATACGGCCGAAAATCTGTATGCGAATATGGAACAATCCGTGAAAGAAAGCATCGTGGATGTGGATGCCGGACTGATCTCCATGCAGCTGATGCTGAGCGCGCGGGCCAGAGGGTATGATACTGTACCGATGGGCGGATATAACAAAGTTCAATTCGTGGAAGAGTTCAATATTCCTTCCCATTACCGCAGCGTCATGTTGATTGCCATCGGGAAAGCAGCCGCTCCAGGTCGGCCAACGGTAAGATTGCCGCTTGAAGACGTTGCTTTCTGGAATGAAATCTAAAACATAATCAAAAAGAACGGAGATCCTGTTTGGTGATCTCCGTTCTTTTTGCGTTGATCTGATGATGCCCATGATTCGAAGAACTAATTCTCGCCGATTCATATCTAAAGGATGGGGTTAACGAGCAAAGCGTGTTAATTTGGAAGTTTCACTGCTCCGTGCAAGAATAGATCTACGATCTCAACAGCCATATCACGAGGGCTGGCATAACCGCTTCGGGTATCTTCACGATTGCCCAGCATCAGCATCGCCGAAAAAGCCTGCGCCATGAGCAGAGGATTACCTTCCCGAAGCTCGCCGGAACGCATGGCTTGATCAAACCGATCGGCGATGACTTCATGAATGCGCTGTTCCGCCTCGCGGATCGCGGCCATCTGCTCCTGGGATAAAAATGGCTCGGCTTCCCGCATCATGGTCTCCATCTCGGCATGAGGCTTGGCAATCTTCGCTTCGGCTACACGGATCAATCCAGACTCTAGGGTATCGGCTTCCTGCAGAAAGCGATGAGTCGAAGCATATGCTTTATCTAGAATCGTGGTTACCGCTATTTTAAACAGCTCGGGTTTACTTGTGAAATGATAGTAGATGGAAGCCTTGGTCACTTGGCAAGCCTTCGCGATCTGCTGCAACGATACGGACTCGTAGCCGTTCTCCATGAACAACTTGGAGGCGGTCCAGAGGATGGTTTCCTGGACGGGAGTCTGATCGGCAGTGGCTTTGGGACGCCCGGGATTTCGGGAGTTGCGTATTTTTGTCATGATGACCTCCTGTCTATAGTGTAAGACATGAAGGGCGCATTTTCAAAATAAATATTGATAATTAACCTACCGGTATATATAATTAATTTGCAATGCTACTTTTTCAGGTTTATGAAGGAAGAATCATGATAAGTACAAAGACTACGAAGGAATGGAGAGGATCTACATATGCACGGATCAGGACCGAATTACGGAAAATGGGTTGCGGGAAAGCGAAGCAAATGGGTCACGCTCTGTGTATGGATACTCATCGCGCTGGCGTTGAATTTGCTATGGCCGGCTGTTGGAGATAAAGAGGATAACAATGCAGCCAACCTGAAGGAAGATGTTCCATCCGTCATAGCGGAAGCCATTGCCGATAAGGAATTTCCTAGCAACGGGGGAGTACCGGCTCTCATCGTGTGGCATAAAGCCAATGGATTGAACGAAGGGGATTTAACCAAGCTGCAGGAGTTGACGGCGAGCCTTGAGTCCGATCCGCTCCCGTATCAGACGTTCGTTGTTCCTTTCCATAAGCTGCCTCCGCAAGCCTTAAGTGCGCAGTTATCAGAGGATCAGAGCACGCTGGTGATGCCGGTATTTTTTGAAGAAGATCAGGAGACGGACCAGCTTAAGGAAGGTACGGCCGAGTTGGAGAAGCGATCGGAACAATTGCTGGGCAGCAATCCGTTTCAGGCTGCCGTCCAGAGCGGAGATGGAATCAGCGCTCGCGTAACGGGACCGGTGGGGATATCTATTGATGCTACCGGATTGTTCGAGGATGCCGACGTGTCGCTCATGATTGCAACCGTGCTTCTGGTGCTGATATTGCTGCTGCTGATTTATCGTTCGCCGATTCTGGCCCTGATCCCGCTTGTAGCGGTCGGCTTTGCCTATATGGTAACAAGCCCGATTCTCGGGTTTATGGCGGATCAAGGCTGGATTACGGTGGATTCCCAATCCATCGCCATTATGACCGTGCTGCTCTTTGGAGCCGGTACGGATTATTGCTTGTTCCTGATCTCGAGATTCCGCCAGCTGTTATGGCACGAGCCCGATAAACGCAAAGCCTTGCTTCAGGCGATTACAAGTTCATCAGGTGCTATAGCAATGAGCGGGTTCACGGTTGTATTGTCTCTGTTTGCGCTGCTGCTGGCTCAATACGGGGCATACCAACGATTTGCCGTGCCATTCAGCTTGTCGATTCTGATTATGTTCATAGCCAGTTTGACATTGGTGCCTGCATTGCTGGCAATTTTCGGCAGGGGTTCGTTCTACCCTTTCATTCCGAGAACGCCGGAGATGAAAGCGGAACACGCCAAGAAAAGAGGAAAGCCGGTTCCGGCTCCGCACAAAGAGAAGGAGAGCCGGATCGGCCGGGTCGTGACAACGAAGCCATGGACCGTCGTCTTGGCGTCGTTAGTATTGCTGGTTGGCCTTGCAACGTTCTCATCACAGATCAAATTTACCTACGACTTGCTATCCTCTTTCCCTGAGGATGTACCTTCGCGTGAAGGATTCGCCGTCATCGGCGAGCAGTTCTCGGAAGGAGAGCTTGCGCCGGTTCGCGTGATGGTGGACAGCGGGGGGCAAGATTTGGACCTCGAGGAGCGGCTGAAGGCTCAGGATTACGTGGATCGTGTCTCCGAACCGCAGAATGGGGCCGAGAATAACGATATAATCGGTTATGAAATCGAGCTGTCCATGAATCCTTACTCCATGGAAGCGATGCAGCATATTCCGGATCTCAGGGAGATCGCGGAGGCTTCGCTTGAGAAGGCTGGAGTCAAGAATCCGGCGGAAGCCGTGTGGATCAGCGGTCAAACGGCTACCCAGTATGACACGGAGATCGCGGGAGAACATGATGCCAAATTGATCATTCCAGTTGTTATTGGCTTGATTACGCTGCTGTTATTGGTATACCTGAGATCGGTGGTAGCAACCGTCTATCTGATTGCTACGGTCATCTTGTCTTATTTCTCGGCTCTGGGGCTCGGCTGGATTATCATTCATTACGGTCTGGGAGCAGAAGCCATCCAGGGAGCCATACCGCTGTATTCGTTTGTATTTCTGGTCGCGCTGGGCGAAGACTACAACATATTCATGATCTCGAGCATATGGCAAAAACGGAAACAGATGCCGCTGAAGCAGGCGATTAAAGAAGGTGTGGGCGAGACCAGTTCGGTCATCACTTCAGCCGGTTTAATCCTGGCAGGGACCTTCGCGGTACTGGCCACGCTTCCGATTCAAGTATTGGTACAGTTTGGGATCATCACGGCCATCGGTGTTATGCTGGATACGTTCATCGTAAGACCTTTCCTGGTACCCGCGATCACAACACTCTTAGGCAAGTGGGCTTTCTGGCCAGGCAATCCCGAGATGGTTACCGAAGAGAACAATCAACGCTTAAGCGTTGAGAATAAAGCGTAAATCCATCAGTGTTTCTTGTGACAACCACCTCATCTTAAGGTTATGTAAGAGATGAAGGTGGTTGTTGCCGATTTTGACGGGCATGAAGGGAACTGGTAAGATAAGGTAGAGGGCGGCGTTATCAATCAACAGGGATGTGACCTATGGCAACGATACAAAGGGCTATTGAACTCCGCACTGCAGGTCAACCGGAGGAAGCCAAAGAAATTCTCCTCGGGCTGTTAGCCCAATCCCCAGACGATCCCGACATCCTGTATCAGCTGGCTTGGGTGCATGATCTGATGGGGCTGGAGGGCGAAGCGGTTCCTTACTATGAGCAGGCGATCTCTTCTGGGCTGAAGGATCCTGAGCGATGCGGCGCATTGCTTGGACTTGGAAGCACCTATCGTACGTTGGGGATGTACCACAAATCCAAGGGTATTCTGGAGCAGGGCTTGCTGGAATATCCCGAGGCGAGGGAGTTCAACGTATTTTATGCGATGACCTTGTACAATTTGGGACAATACGATAAGTCGATGGCACTTCTGCTTAAAGAAGTAGGCGAAACCAGTAATGATGAGGGAATCAAAAGCTACCGGAAGGCGATTGCTTTCTATTCGGATAAGCTCGATCAGATTTGGAAGTAATCTACAAGGATTACTACATAATTTATGTTATGTAAACTGAGAAATAGCGTTTGATATTCATAAAATATGGCTTGTTTTATAGCAGTGATGGAATTTATGAAAAAAAACATGGCTTCACTTTGCTTAACTGGATTTTAGGCTGCCTTCATCTCTCGTTAAGGTTTGGACCTTATACTAGGTATGTCACTACAAGTGATGGAAGGAGCAACGCAGATGAACAAGAAAAACAAAATGAGTATGTGGTCGGTAGGACTCGGGAGTGCTTTTCTGATGATGATGCTAGCTAATCATGACAATGTGCATGAAGGAAAAGCTCGATCGGGTATCGCTTCAAGTGCAGTTCGATCCAATGTGGCCATCCAATCCGTTGATAAGAGCCCGGCAGTCAAAATGCCAGAGAATCAGGAAATTACCCCTGAAATGATTAATCAATTCTTAAAATTAGTGGCAGAGACATAAGATAAGGTTGATTCTCTATACGTAGCGGTTTTGAAGACCAGTCTCCATGCTTGGGGCTGGTCTTTTTGGCGTCTGCTCAAAAGGAACTCTTTAATCAAACCGTTATGGCGGAAGATGTGTCTCTAATCAATCGGCTGTAAATTTTTTCGAAAACAGGAACCCATGTTCTTGTCATATCTTCCCAGGAAGCTTATTATTATCAAGAGGGTTAACCTGAAGTGGGGGGATTATTGACGAATGCAAAGCGATCACATGTTAAACAGCAAGCGAAGGACCACGGGGATTGGCATGTATAGGGAGATGTTGTTCCGATACGTATTCCCGCATAAGAAATTGCTGGCAGCCCTGACGGTGCTGCTGTTATTTTCAATCGGGCTGCAACTGATTAATCCGCAGATCATCCGGTATTTTATCGATACGGCTCAAGGAGAGGGAAGTCTGACGTCCCTTTATTATGCGGCAGGTTTTTTTATCGTATTTTCTTTGCTCCAACAAGGCGTTTCCATTGCCGCTGCCTACTATAGCGAGAATCTGGGCTGGACGACAACCAACAAGCTTCGAGCTGAATTGGCGGAGCACTGCCTGTCGCTGGATATGAGCTTTCACAAAACCCAAACGTCGGGCTCTTTAATCGAACGGGTCGATGGCGATGTGAATGCGCTTGCCAATTTCTTCTCCAGCTTTATTATCCATCTGTTCGGCAATCTGCTCCTTATGATCGGAATTCTGGCTCTCCTGTATCGGGAGAACTTCTGGATTGGATTTGTCATGACCGTGTTTGTTGTCGGCAGCATTTATGTCATTCAACATATCCGTCGATTTGCAATACCGGTATGGAAGCGCTGGCGCGAGCTGAATGCGGATTTCTACGGATTTATTGGTGAACACCTCGAAGGCACTGAAGATACGCGTGCTAACGGGGCGGCAGGATATGTCATGAATCGATTCTACGAGATGGCCAGACGCATGCTGCCGGTTCGAGTTCGTGCATTCATCGGATTTTTCCTCATGTGGAGCACAACGATATTGGTGTTTGCGCTTGGCAATGCGGCCGCATTTATCGTCTGCGCCATACTGTGGAAGAACGGACAAGGCGGTTTGACAATCGGCTCCATATATTTAGTGTTTTATTATACCGAGCTGCTAGCCAAACCAATCGAGAAGATCCGCACCCAATTGGAGGACCTGCAAAAGGCAGATGCCAGCTTGATGCGAGTCCGGGAATTGCTTGCAACGGAGCCCCAGATTAAAGACGGGCCCGGGGCTCCGCTTCCGACAGGCCCGTTATCGGTGGAATTCCGCAACCTAAACTTCTCCTATGAAGAGGGCGGGCAGGCTACGCTCGAAAATCTTCAGCTGCGGCTCGAGCCGGGCCAGACTCTGGGGCTGCTCGGGCGTACAGGCAGCGGCAAAACGACGATCGCCCGCCTGCTGCTGCGTTTCTATGATCCTCAGGAGGGAAGCATCGAGCTGGCGGGAACGGATATCCGGGTCTGCAAGCTTCATGAACTGAGGCGCAAGGTCGCGATGGTTACGCAGAATATTGAGATTTTGGAAGGGACTGTTCGTGATAACCTGACCTTGTTTGATGAAGGCATCGAGGATAGCCGAATTATATCCGTGCTAGAGGAGCTTGGGCTTGGAGACTGGTATGCTTCGCTTCCCGAAGGGCTCGATACGAGCCTGGCCTCAGGCGGGGGGAGCCTGTCGGCCGGTGAGGCCCAGCTGTTGGCGTTTGCCCGCGTCTTTCTGACGGATCCGGGTCTCGTCATCCTTGATGAAGCATCGTCCCGCCTCGACCCGTTAACGGAATACCGGATTGAAGCAGCTATTACGCGTCTGCTTCAGGAGAAGACATGTATTATCATTGCCCACCGCTTGGCCACGGTTCAGCGTGCCGACCGGATTCTTATTTTGGAGAATGGTAGAATGCTCGAAAGCGGTCGCCGGGAAGATCTTGCCTCAAACCCGCAATCACGGTTTAGCCGCATGCTTGCCGTTGGGATGGAGGAGGTGCTGGCATGAAAACAAGACATTTCTTCTGGCGGCTGATTCTGTACCGGCCGGGTCTGTATCTTATCAACCTGCTGGCATGGTCCCTTATTCATATGGCACCGCTGGTTCCCGGATTGTTAACCAAAGCTTTCTTCGACCATTTGGAAGGTACATATGCTTTTCCCTACGGCGTTTGGGCAATTGCCGTGCTGCTCATTGGCGCTGCATTAGCCCGAATTGCGCTGATTTTCGGCGGTTTCATGACAGACGTGCATTTTCGCTTCCGGATCAGCACATTGCTTCGCCGAAATATGCTGTCCCATGTCATGAAAGAGCCTGGAGCACGGGCAATACCTTGCTCACCGGGAGAAGCCATCAGCAATTTCCGGGATGACGTCGATCAGGCCGAAGAAGCGACAAGCTGGTCCGTGGACACTCTAGGACTGGTTGGTTTCGTAATTGTTGCCAGCTGGATTCTCATATCCATTGATCTGCAGCTGACGATTCTCGTATTCGTTCCTTTGATATTGGTGGTCACTGCGGCCCAGATTGCGACCGCGCGCATTCAGAAATACAGGGCGGCAAGCCGGGAATCGACGGCAAAGGTAACCGGTGCGATTAGCGAAATGTTTGCCAATGTGCAAGCCATTCAAGTCGCAGGGGCTGAGAAACGCGTAGTAGAACGGTTTGTAAGCCTTAGTGAGAAGCGGCGCCAGTCCATGGTGAAGGATAAGCTGTTAACGGAAACCTTGTCTTCCGTGTTCACCAACTCCGTCAATCTAGGCACAGGATTGATCCTTGTGCTTGCGAGTCTTAAGATGCGAAGTGGCGATTTTACGGTTGGAGACTTGTCGCTCTTTGTATATTATTTAACTTTTGTCACACAGCTTATATCGAACGTTGGCAACTTCATGACTTACTACAAGCAGATGGGCGTCAGCTTTCAGCGCATCAAATCCATGCTGCAAGGGGCACCGGCTTCGCTGCTTACGGCAGCCAATTATATCGGTATCGGTAAGTTTAAGAACAAACGGAATAAAGAGAAGGAAGCTCATCCTAATCGCAGGGCACAGAGTGATTCGTTGACCAATGGTAGACTCATTCCTTTCGCTATTTCCGCTGCCGAAGACGGCATGGATACGGCTATTATAGAGGCACCGCCCCTCTCGCTGCTTGAAGCGCAAGGGCTGTCGTATCAATATCCCGAAACCGGACGCGGTATATCGAATATTAATCTGACCCTGAAGCGTGGTACCTTTACTGTCGTTACAGGGATGATCGGCAGCGGTAAAACGACGCTGGTTCGCACCCTGCTGGGCTTACTGCCAGCTGAAAAGGGCGAAATCCGGTGGAACGGTGAGAGGATAACAGAACCCGCTGATTTCTTCATACCTCCACAGAGTGCGTATACTGCGCAGATCCCTAGACTGTACAGTGATAAACTGCGAAACAACATCCTGCTAGGTATAACCGAAGAGCCGGGCAGTCTGGACCGCGCACTGCATGCGGCCGTAATGGAAGAAGATATCAAGCATCTGCAGCATGGCCTGGAGACGATGGTAGGACCACGCGGAGTCAAGCTGTCCGGCGGTCAAGCTCAGCGGACTGCAGCTGCACGGATGCTCGTACGGGACGCGGAGCTGTATGTGTTTGACGATTTATCCAGCGCATTGGATGTTGAGACGGAGCGCAAGTTATGGGAGAGGTTGTTCAGCGAGCGCAGAGGAGCGACTTGTCTCGTGGTATCCCATCGAAAAGCCGCGCTTAACCATGCTGACCATATTATCGTGTTGAACGGCGGAGAGATTGAAGCCGAGGGCACGGCGGAACAGCTTCTGGCATCAAGCGAAAGCTTCCGACAGCTGTGGTATGGTGAAGAAACAGGATAATTAAGTGGATTAGAATTGCAAGGATAGAGTAGGTTATGTATCCAATTCACCATATACAGAGGAGATATACCCATGCAAAAAGCGGAACATATTCAGCTGGATTTCCGTTCGGATGAGCACCTGACCATCTTGAAAGAATTCGAGCTTCCGGATGATCAGGTCCAATTTACCGCTCATCCGAAAGAAGCATTAAACCTAGTGGAAGGTCAGCATCCCATCGTCATTTTAGCTGATGATCATCCTGTCGGCTTCTTTATCCTGCACACCACG
Organism: Paenibacillus sp. NPDC093718; assembly: GCF_050279985.1. Taxonomy (NCBI): domain Bacteria; kingdom Bacillati; phylum Bacillota; class Bacilli; order Caryophanales; family Paenibacillaceae; genus Paenibacillus; species Paenibacillus sp. NPDC093718. Next base: position 63,511 of record NZ_JBNNUS010000014.1, on the reverse strand, counting down.
GAGCGCGTCAAGGAGTACACAAGCAATACTCATGCCATGCTGCTTACTACCTTATCCATTGACCATCGTCAGCAGCGTAAGGGGTATGCCAGAAGAGGGATGCTTGCGCTGCCTTCGTTCATTCGAAGTCAGTTTCCTTCCTGCAATGAAGTGGTGTTGGTCGTGAACCATAAGAATGTTCCGGCTCAGCAGCTGTATGAACGGGTTGGTTTCGAAGATACGGGCAGAAGAAGGATGGGGCCGATCGGAGAACAATGGGTTATGAATATAACCCTATGATTAACAATGCCGCAAAGACCAGGTCTTTGCGGCATTGCTTTATTTAACCTGGTTGACGCTCCGCCAGGTCGCTTCCAAACTTGAAGCGATATACTCCAGAATCGGTTTGCTGTAGAAATAACCGCTGTGTGACAGGGGATTCCAGCTGGTCAGCCAGTTTCCCACGTTAACGGATATATCGTTACGCACCGTGCGGTCATATTCTTCATTGATGCCTTTGAGTGGGTAAGCAAGGATATCGTCTTTATCATAGAAATTGACCCATTCTCCCAGAAGCCGATCATGATAGTGCTTCAGCTGTCCGGAAGGGACGTCGATCGGCCTATCAAAATCGCGGTACCGCATGCTCCACAGCGGCAAGGTGGTTCCCAGCGTATAGAATAAGGTAAGGAGCTCTCCCCGCTCCAACGGAGCTTCCGGGTCAACGACAAGACGATGCCCGCGGGAGGAGAATTGCAGATCATAGAAGAAATTGCTGGCAATTACAGATCCCAGGCTATGAGAAATCACGCATAATGGAGCCTGGGGGCCCGCTGAGAGGGCAAGGCGGTGCAGCGCTTCACTGATCGTCCGATGAATGGCCTCATAATTCTGATCTTCGGCTTCCACTGGTTGGTAAGCCACGGCATCCGCCAGATTGTGGATCACGTACTGCCGAAGGTGCTGATAGCGTAAACGGTAAGGTTTAATGCTGCTGCTGATTAACTCGGACTCGCGTGCTGCGAATACATCGGCCCAATGAACGGCCTCCATGGCCAGTTGCTCATGCGGAATGCCAGAGGTTTGAGAGAAGGTTTCTCTTAATTTTTTCATAAATTTATTCGCATAGTCTTTCTTTTGTGTTCCCAATCCGTGTACAATGATCACTGCAATTTTTTGCTTCATCTAACTGCAGCTCCCTTCATCGGAAATGGAATGAATGGATATCTTTTACTCTTTATACGCGATTTGTACTCGAATTGTAAATAGGTTATTTCAGTACGGGTGAAACTGGTTAGGTCAGTAGCTCTTTAGAGTCATTCCGTTCATGGTCAAAATTGATTACAATGAAGGGATAGCCAGCGGCAACATGATAGGTAAAGCGGCGAGTACATTTATGTTTTAAAATGAAATAGGAGGCAGGGTATGTCATATAAACAAATGAAATGGTTGATTCTGATCATTCCCACTTTGACGATTGGCATATGGGAGTATGTTCGGCATGAGTTCCTGCTGCCTTATATATCGATGGATCTTGGCAATCTGCTGGCGCCTGTAATCGTGTTCTTGGTTTCCATTCTGTTTCTTACCCAGTTGTTCTCATTGATTGAACGGAATCAGGAGGAACTAAACCAATCCAGAGCACTGCAAGCGGCCATGCATGAAAGGGAGAAGATTGGCCGAGAGCTCCATGACGGAATCGCCCAATCCTTGTTCTTGCTGAACGCACAGATTGACCGAATTGAGAAATCGGGGCTAACCGGAGAAATTCCATATCAGGATATTAAGGAAAGTGTCCACCGAACTAATGCCTATGTACGAGAAGCCATTGCTAATCTCCGATATCCGGCAGATCCGCAAGCCATTCCGTGGATGCATAGCATGGACAGCTTGATTAAGGAAATCAAGGAGGAGACGAATCTGCACTTCGACGTTCAGTGGGAAATTCCGGATGTCATGCTGTCCGCCAAAGAAAAGGTGGAGCTGCTGGCTTCGATCAGGGAAGCCCTATTGAATATCCATAAGCATGCCGAAGCCAAGCACGTAATGATAACCGCAACAGCGGAAGACTCAAGCTGGCACTGCTCCGTCAGCGATGATGGCAAAGGGTTTGAGTTGGACAAGCCGCTCGGCAGCAACCGGTATGGAATCAAAATCATGAAGGATCGGGCTGAGGCCATGGGCTGGGAGTTCATGGTGGAAAGACGCAACAACAAGACGATCATCAGCATTCGGAAGGAGAATACCACATGAACGAGCAGCCGTTTCGCGTGTTAATCATCGATGACAGCGACCTTGCCAGAGAAGGAATTCGCACCATTCTAAGCAGCGACCCGACCTTTGAAGTCGTGGCCGAAGGACAAAACGGCGAGGAAGCGCTGGAACTGACCGAAATATGGATGCCTGATATTATTCTCATGGATATTCAGATGCCCGGGATGGACGGATTGGAAGCGACCAAGCGAGTGAAGGGCAAATTTCCTTACGTTAAAATTGTCATGGTCACGGTGTCCGACGACATTGCTCACTTGTTTGACGCCCTGAAACGTGGAGCGCAAGGCTATCTGCTAAAGAATCTGAATCCCGAATCATGGCACGAGTACCTCAAGGCCATTGCCGTAGACGAAGCGCCGATGAGCAGGGAGCTCGCTTTCCGTATATTGAAGGAATTTTCGCAGCATGACAAGCCGGACCCAAGCAATAGTCCATTAACGGCACGTGAAAAAGAAATATTGGGGCTCGTAGCCGAGGGGTTGTCCAATCGCGATATTTCGGTTGACTTGTGCATATCAGAGAATACGGTCAAGAACCATCTGAAGAACATTTTGCAAAAGCTGCATTTGGAAAATCGGGTCCAGCTGACTCGTTACGCCTACGAACAAGGTTGGATGGGGAAGCGATAACGTTAGCAACGGGGATCTGACGTCCGAGAGGATGTTGGCAAAGAAAGGGATCAGGCGAAAAAGGCATCCGTGCGCTAGATACGCTCATTTCTGTTTAACAAGGAATATGCCCAGCGCAATGATACCGATGCCGGCCCAATTTTTCCATGTAGGAACTTCCTTTAGGAACAAGTAAGCCACCCCTAACGAAATCAGGATTTCCAGGCATTTGGAGAAGATCAACGTATAGCCTAACTGATCGGTGGCTTTATATCCATAACGGATTCCGTATCCGATGCACATGTTGGCGATGAGGAACAGAGGAAGCATGAATAACTGAAACTGCAGCGTAGGCCAGAACAGGTGCTGGATATGCTTGGTTTGGTATGAGAAGACAAGGTTGATAATCGACAGTCCGCCGAAGAGTAGACCGACACTGTAGATATAAAACATAAAGGGCCTCCTGAAATTGATGTCTTTGTAGTACGCCATTAATGTTTCCATACGGCAACTTTTTTATCCAAGGACAATGAGGCGGAAATTCTGTTGCGCGTATCATGACAGCTTGTCTATCGATTAGATTCATAAATAGTCTCGAAAAAAAGGATGCCTCGCTTCTATGTGGAGGCATCCTTTATATATTTGATACGGGATTAAAATGACGATCAGTTTAGTATTCATGTATAACTACGGATCATAGGCTTCATTAGTGAACTTGGTGAAGCCTGCTGTACACACCGCCGGAATGAATCAATTCCTGATGCGTCCCCTGTTCGGCAATGCCTTCGGAATTGACGACGATAATCCGGTCGGCGCTCTGAATGGTGGTAAGCCGGTGAGCGATCACCAGGGTTGTTCTGCCAACGGACAGCTCAGCCAGGGACTTCTGGATTTGCCCTTCCGTTTCCGTGTCGAGTGCCGAGGTGGCTTCGTCCAGTATAAGAATCGGCGGGTTCTTCAGGAACATTCTCGCAATGGACAAGCGCTGCTTCTGACCGCCGGACAACTTGACGCCGCGTTCCCCAATCACCGTTTCCATACCGTCCGGCAGGCTTCGGATCAGTTCATCGAGCGAAGCACGCCGTGCAGCTTCCCAGATTTGCTGGTCCGTTGCATGTAAGTCGCCATATGCGATATTGTCGCGGATGGTACCGGAGAACAGGAACACATCCTGCTGCACGATGCCGATATGCTTGCGTAGATTTTGCAATTTGATATTCCGGATGTCGATCCCATCTACCGTAATCGTCCCCTGATCCACGTCATAGAAACGGGGGAGAAGGCTGCAAATGGTGGTCTTTCCCGCACCGGACGGTCCTACAAACGCGACCGTTTCTCCGGCACGGATCGTGAGATCGATGTTACTCAGTATCGTCCGCGATGGTTCGTATCCGAAGGTAACGCCTTCAAAGCGGATATCTCCCCGCACCGAGGAAAGGGATACGGCGTCAGGCACATCGGCGATCTCCGGATCGGTATCCATAATCTCCAGGTAACGTTTAAAGCCGGCAATCCCTTTGGGATAGCTCTCAATGACGGCATTGATCTTCTCGATCGGACGGAAGAAGATGTTGGAGAGCAGAAGGAAGGCCATGAATTCACCCATCTCAATTTTGCCTTGGATGAAGAACCAGGCACCGCAGATCATGACGAATACCGTGATCAGACGCATCAGCATATAGCTGATGGACATGCTTTTTGCCATTGTTTTATAAGCCAGCAGTTTGGTCGCCCGGAATTGCTTGTTCTCTTCCTGAAACAGTTTATTCTCATGCTCTTCGTTCGCAAACGATTGAACCACGCGGATGCCGCCGACATTGTCTTCGATGCGGGCGTTGAAATTCCCTACATTACGGAACAGTTGACGATAGGTCGTGGTCATTCTGCCTCCGAACTTAATGATCAGCCATGCCATCAACGGCACGATGATAAAAGTCAGAAGCGCTAGCTCTAAGTTGATGTAAGCCATTAAGGAGAAGGAACCGAGCAGCGTCATAACGGCGATGAACACGTCTTCCGGTCCATGGTGGGCTACTTCTCCGACGTCATTAAGATCATTCGTGATGCGTCCCATAAGATGGCCGGTTTTGTTGTTATCAAAGAAACGGAAGGAGAGCTTCTGAATGTGGGAGAACATTTTCTCCCGCAGATCTGTCTCGATATTAATGCCGAGCATATGCCCCCAGTAAGTGACGATGTATTGCAGCGCGGTATTCAGTGCATAGATCGAGAGAAGGACGATGCAGGCAATCAGGATAAGCGGCCAATCCTGGCTTGGCAGCAGATCGTCAATGAATTTGCTGACGGCAAGCGGGAAAACAAGCTCCAGCAGTCCGGCAATAACGGCGCATGTAAAATCCAAAATAAACAATCCCTTATAGGGCCGATAGTACGAAAAAAACTTTCTGATCAAGAATTATCACGCTCCAAGTTCTACCTCTGTCAGGGTTATTGGTTTTAATGGTTGACGGACAGCCATTATGGGCTGTCTTGCGAAGGGTTCGTATCATACAGCTCAAACGCCTGAATGTATTCCTGAATAATCTGGTCAACTGCTTTCAGCTCTCCGCTGACCACTTCTCGGATGGCTTCAAAGTCCGGGTCATTGACTTGCTTCTTCAAAGTCTCCCGTTTCACAATCAGATTGTCCAGAAAAGAAAGCGCGCGCCCCCGCCGGAACGTCTGCGCCAACTTACCGCCTTCCCTGCCGCCGTAGCCTTCCTCTCGCCGTCTTCCGTGCCGCCCGCCGTGCCGGTGGCTGTCGCGCTCGCGAGGCTCCGACCGTTTATGACTCGATGTTTCCTGATCCTCTTCACGCATATAACATCAACCTCCTCAACGATAATCGTGTATACGATTGTATACCATTTAATGTGATTGTATACGTTTGTATACACTTCATCAATCCATTTTTCTCCATTAGACTGGAAAAATGGAGGAGATCGAAGGAAGATATGCTATGATGATAATTAGCTGCCCCAGGTGATTGTATGGATGGATAACAGCACCGGGATCAGGATGAACATGGGAAAGGAGCTGTACACAATGAGCGAACATAATCATGAGTACTGGATGCGTCAAGCGATTGCAGAAGCCCATCAAAACGTTCAACATGTGGAGGGTGGTCCTTTTGGAGCGATTGTGGTGAAGGATGGTCAAGTGATTGGTAGGGGCCGTAATCTGGTTACCGCGCTGAACGACCCGACGGCTCATGCCGAGGTGCAAGCCATAAGGGAAGCTTGTCTGCACCTTGAGGATTTCCAATTAAAAGGCTGTACGATTTATACCAGCTGCGAGCCTTGTCCGATGTGTCTGGGGGCCATCTACTGGTCCAGACCTGATGCCGTTTATTATGCAAGCACGAAGAAGGATGCGGCTGAGATCGGATTCGACGATCACTTCATATACGATGAAATCGCGATGCCGATGGACCAGCGCTCCATTCCTATGAAGCAGGTTCAAACAGCGGATTATTTGCTGCCATTCCAAGCGTGGAGCTCCGCCGAGCGCAAAATCGAATATTAACAATAAAACCGGGCTTCCCCCTGCAGGGGAAAGCCCGGTTTATTCTTATTTATGGAGAGGGATGCCGAAATAGGTATAGAGTGCTTCGGCATATTCCTGTGTATTGCCCGGTTTAAAGGTGTGGACGCCGCCGGCTTTGTATATTCTGAATTCGTCATCATCCACGGTGTTTCTGCCTTCTGCCGTACGGATGGATACCCGAGCCGTTTTGTTAAAAGGCGAATCGGGGGCATACTCGCACCAGAATGAGGTAGTGATGAAATCTCTCGGCAGGTTAGGTTCTTCCGTAAAGGAGAAGACGGGATCCCAGGCTTCTTTTTTCCACTCTTCGAGCATCCAGCCATACGCTTTCGTTTGGACGAGCCGATAGGTCTCGTTCCCCTGGGTCTGCACAAGGCCATCCACCAATTCCAGAGGATGGCGAAGTCCGGCTCCTCCGACGCCGACATCGGCAATATATCGCTGTTCTTCAATATCCACCTGCAGAATATGATGCCGACGTTTAGCAGGCGTATCGGTTTCATCCCGCCAGAAGCGTCCGAAGTAATGAGTGACCTTGAATCCCAGTTCCTGCAGCAGCCAGCCAAATAACGCATTGAGCTCGAAGCAGTAGCCGCCGCGATGCCGAGTTACGATTTTATCGTAAAGATCGGGGATATCCAGGGACAGTGGAATTCGATCAAGGATATCAAGATTTTCATAAGGTACGGTATGCACATGCTGTTCCTGTAATCTGGCGAGCATATAAGCGCTGTTTACAATCGGGCCCGTGTATCCAATACGCTCAAGATATGGGTTTACATCCAGGCCATGTATCGGGTTACTCATTTGATCACCGCATCTTTCGTCTTTTGTCAGCTTGGTAGAAGTAAGCCGTATATAATTATATATTTTATATCATATATTTGGGCGTACTAATAGAGAGCAAGAAGGAGGCGAAGCGGGACTACGTCTATGGAAAGCGCGGCACTTCGGACAGCTATTGGCCGCTTAAGGGAATACAGTAAGGTTACCGGCCCCGTACAGGTACTTGAGCGCATAAGAGAGGGTGTCCCTGCCGCCGATCCCCGGCGAGGGACACCCTTTCTTACGAAATCTAGATCAACTCAATATTAACCGCAGGTGCAGTTTAGAACCGGTTTGCGTGCCGCCGTCGTTTCGTCAAGTCGTTTCACGACCGTGGTATAAGGGGCGCCTATGACAACCTCCGGCGTGGTTTCGGCTTCTTTGGCAATCTGGATCATCGTGTCAATGAAACCGTCCAGTGTTTCTTTACTCTCCGTCTCGGTCGGCTCAATCATAATGCATTCCTCTACGTTGAGCGGGAAGTAGATGGTTGGCGGATGATAGCCAAAATCAAGCAGCCGCTTGGCAACATCCAGTGTCCGTACGCCAAACTCTTTTAGCTTTTTGCCCGATAGCACGAATTCGTGCTTGCACAGGCCCGGGTAGGCTACTTCGTAATAAGGAGCCAGACGGTGCATCATATAGTTGGCATTCAGCACCGCGAGCTCCGAGACACGGCGAAGTCCTTCCGGTCCATAGGTGCGAATATACGTGTAGGCCCTGACCAGGATGCCAAAGTTGCCATAGAACGCCTTCACGCGGCCGATGGATTGTGGACGATCGTAATCCCAATAGTAGGTGCCGTCCTCGCGTCTGGAAACGATCGGTTTTGGCAGGAACGGGATCAACAAACTCTTTACGCCGACAGGACCTGCACCTGGCCCACCGCCGCCATGCGGCGTGCTCATCGTTTTGTGCAGGTTGAGATGGACTACGTCGAAGCCCATGTCGCCTGGGCGGGTAATGCCCATGATGGCGTTGGAATTGGCTCCGTCATAGTACAGCAGGCCACCGGCTTCATGCACGATTTCCGCAATTTCCACGATCTGCTCTTCGAACAGACCCAGTGTGCTAGGATTCGTGAGCATTAAAGCCGCCGTATCGTCACCAACGACAGCGCGAAGGGCATCCAGATCAACCATGCCGCGCTCATTGGACTTAATCGTGATGGTGTCGTAACCGGCAACCGTTGCGCTGGCGGGGTTGGTGCCGTGCGAGGAGTCAGGAACAATGACCTTGGTTCGTTTCTCGCCGCGGCTTTCATGGTAAGCACGGATCAGCATGAGTCCCGTCCACTCCCCATGCGCACCTGCAGCGGGCTGCAGCGTTACTTGATCCATCCCGGTAAGTGCCGCCAAATCATTCTGCAAGGTATAGAGCAGCTCCAGAGCGCCTTGAATGCTTTCTTCAGGCTGGTACGGATGGATCTTGGCAAAGCCGGCAAAACGGGCAACGTCCTCGTTGATCTTCGGGTTGTATTTCATCGTGCATGAGCCGAGCGGGTAGAAGCCGTTATCGATACCGAAATTACGCCGGGACAACTCCGTATAGTGACGAATAACATCCACTTCATATACTTCCGGCAGTTCGGCCGGTTTGCTGCGCAGCAGGCCCTCTGGTATCAATGAAGCGGCGTCGATCTCCGGAACGTCGCATTCGGGAAGGGAATAGGCGACACGGCCGGGCTTGCTGAGTTCGAATATCAATGCTTTTTCCGGTTTCATACGATCGCCTCCAATTCACCAATAAATTGGTCGATTTCTTCCTTCGTCCGCCGTTCGGTCACAGCGATCAGCATACATCCTTGAAGCTCAGGGTACGCAGCGCCAAGATCATAACCTCCGATGTAACCTGCACCCAGAAGCTTCGAGTTGATCTCCTTCACGCTCGTTCCTTCAGGCAGCTTTACCACAAACTCATTGAAGAACGGCGAGCTAAACGGGAGGGAGAGGGGGCCTTTGGCGACACGGTCGGCAGCATAATGGGATTTGCGAACATTCAGAAGCGCCGCCTCTTGCATGCCAGCTTTACCCAGGGTGGACATATAAACGGATGCGCACAGCGCGAGCAGCGCCTGGTTCGAGCAGATGTTCGACGTTGCTTTTTCGCGGCGAATATGTTGTTCACGTGCCTGCAGCGTCAGTACAAAACCGCGTTTGCCGTCCTGATCGACGGTTTGACCCACAATACGTCCGGGAATGCGGCGCATCAGCGGCTCGGATACCGCGAAGAATCCGCACGTCGGTCCGCCAAGAGAAGCTGGAATGCCGAGCGGCTGGGCATCGCCGACAACGATGTCGGCGCCAAGCACACCAGGGGATTCCAGTAAACCGAGGGACAGCGGGTTAACGCTAAGCACGAGCAGTGCTTTTTTCTCATGAACCAGCTGCTCGATTGATTTCACATCTTCGATGCAGCCGAAGAAATTCGGTGATTGCAACAGCACGGCGGCGGTATCTTCCGTTATGGCAGCGGCGAGCGCATCCTGGTCGGTAACGCCATTGACGATGCCGACTTCCACGACTTCCAGATCGAGGCCGTGAGCCGAAGTCAGAACGATTTCCCGAGCTTCGGGATGGACGGCACGCGATATGACGATTTTCTTCCGTTTGGTTGCACCGCTGGCGAGCGCCGCAGCCTCAGCAAGCGCCGTGGAACCGTCATACATGCTGGCATTGGCAACTTTCATGCCGGTCAATTCACAGATGTAGGATTGAAATTCAAAAATCGCTTGCAGCTCGCCTTGACTGATCTCCGGTTGGTATGGCGTATACGCCGTGTAGAATTCAGAGCGGGAAATCACATGATTGAGCACAACCGGAATATGGTGATCGTACAAACCGGCCCCGAGAAAGCTTGTATAACGGTCAAAATCGGCATTTCTGTCCGATAGGTTGCGCATATGCTTAAGGAGTTCAGGTTCACCCAGCCGTTTTGACATGGGGAGGACGCCGTTGTAACGGATCGCTTTAGGGATATCGGCAAACAGATCTTCGATCGTTTCCGCGCCGACCGCAGCAAGCATATCGGCTTGATCCTGATCCGTCATAGGCAAGTAACGATGCTTCATGTTAAGGCAGCTCCTCTTTTGTAGAATGGTGTCTTTACCACCTTGGCTTTTAACTTCTTACCGCGGATCTCGACCCATACCTCGGTATCGAGGCTCGTGTATGGCGTTTCAATCAGGGCCAATCCGAGATTTCGCTTGAGTGAAGGGGATTGGGTACCGCTGGTCACTTCACCGATTGGTTCTCCTTCATGGTTGTATACGGGATAGTGGGAGCGCGGGATACCGCGATCGATGAGTTCAATGCCGACCAGCTTACGCGGCACACCGTCTTGCTTCTGCTGTTGAAGCGCTTCCCGACCGATGAAATCGCCGCTCTCCATCTTCACAAAGAACCCGAGATTGGCTTCAAGCGGAGAAATCGTGCTCGAAAGCTCTTGGCCGTACAATGGCAGTTTCGCTTCGAAACGGAGTGTATCACGTGCGCCCAGTCCGGTCGGAACAAGACCATGGGGTTCTCCGGCGGTTAAGAGCTCTCTCCAAATTGCGGGAGCATCCTCAGCGGAGCAATAGATTTCAAAGCCGTCTTCTCCGGTATAACCGGTACGGGACAATAGGGCGGAGCAGCCGCATACTTGTGCGTTCTGGATAAAATGGAAGGAGGAGAGTTCGCCTAACGCCTCAGTCGTGGCCTGTGACATGATGTTCACAGCCGCAGGTCCCTGAAGTGCAATCAGAGCCGTCTCAGCGGACACATTACGGATGGTGACATCACCAGCAAGATGGTCTTGAAGCCACTGGAGGTCTTTATCGATGTTGGATGCGTTCACAACCAGCATGAATCGGTCAGCCGACAGTTTATACACAAGCAGGTCATCTACCGTACCGCCGTTGTCGTAACACATCAACGTGTACTGGGCCTGACCAATCGATATGCGGGTTACATCATTCGTGGTCATCTTCTGGATAAAAGCTTCAGCGTCTTGTCCTGTGACGATAAATTCACCCATATGGGAGACGTCGAACAGGCCGGCGTGCTTGCGTACAGCTTCATGCTCTTGCACAATGCCGGAAAATTGCACGGGCAGTTCCCAGCCGCCGAAGTCGATGCAGCGGGCAGAAGGAAAATCGGAATAAAGCGGGTAAAGCGGTGTACGTTGTAATGGACTCATCTCTTCACCTCTTCGAATTGGCATGATCAATCGGGGAAACACCAAAAAAGGACAGACAGAAGGATAACAAGCCGTGCTAAAAAAAAGCCCGCTCGTTGCTTAATCCTTCTGCTCTGTCCTTTGTACCTGAGAGTTACCCCACATGTCATGTAAGTATAATGTCAAGCGTGTGTGAGTTTCCCCGTGGGTGATTCTACATTCAGAATTCTCTCCAGAGGTGCGTCCGGTAAAGGTCCTTTTGCCTGAGAGATTCACCGTGTTACGGCTTACTCCTTCGGCGTTACCTGTCAATCTTGTCGGTAATCTCTCCCGCTACCATCATCCGCGTGAAAATTATTGAGTTGTCATCATCTTCCTTGCGTTCTTGTGATTATTATAAACGTGTCTCGCCATAAAGTGTCAACCTTTATTTCACTAAAATATATTCAATCTTAAAATTTTTGTTAGATATCTTGACATCACTTCGTCCCTGTTTTATTCTGTGGGAGAATAAGCCAACCGAATATGCGGATGACGATGGATGGGAGAGACCGCCACGCGAAGGTTGAAACCTTGGCGGCACCGAAGGAGCAAACCGTTACGCCCGCCAGGCTGACGAGTAATCTCTCAGGTAAACGAACCGCCATCTGACGCAGCTCTGGAGAGTGCGCAAGCCACCCAAGGGGAAAGATTGGACCATAACGAAGCGGTCGATCATAAACTCTCAGGTACCGAGGACAGAGAGAAGGCGAATGCCTTTTTTCGCGTCCTTTTTTTTCATTTATTTACCTTAATTTCATTTCTTTAAGAAAAGAGGAGTATTCGTAAATGAGCGAAATCAGAGAGAATTTGGTGTACAGCGACGATCATGAATGGGCATTGAAGGTAGATGGAAATGTGGTGCGCGTCGGTATTTCCGATCATGCGCAATGCCAGCTGGGCGATATCGTATTCGTTGAACTCCCCGAGACCGGCGCTGTCGTTGCCGCAGGTGACAGCATCGGTACCATCGAGTCGGTCAAAACCGTATCGGAACTGTATTCCCCTGTATCAGGTACCATCACGAAAGTGAATGCTTCTCTGGAAGACCAGCCGGAGCTTGTGAACGAAGAGCCGTACGAAGGCGGTTGGATCATTGAGGTTGAGGTGGAAGGAGACCTGGAGGAAGCACTCGGAAAGCTGCTGACTGCAGAGGCATATCGTGCCAAAGTGGATTAAGGATTGAATCATAACATGGAATAATGAAACATAACGGCTGCTACTCGTGATGAGGTTTACGAGTTGCAGCCGTTTTAAATTATGGTGTTAATCTCTTGGAACCTTGCAGGTCCGATATCAAGTGCTTGAGGCCATACGGCGCGCGATCCGGCGTGCTCGAAGCTCAGGCAGATTCACGATCAGAATCCCCCCGATGATGAGCAAGCTGCCAACGATGGAATAGAGAGAAATCGCTTCGCCGTACAGAAATGCGCCTAATCCCAACGCGATGATCGGCGAAACAAAGAGCCAGGTCGACGGAAAAAAGGCATTTGTTGCTTTTAGCAGCCAAGCATACAGACTATGCCCCAGCATCGAGCCCACTATCGTCAAATACAAGACAGATCCGATGGCTGGCAGCGTTAGAATACCATTCCATTGTACCTGTTCACTGAATAGGGATAACACCAATAGGGCAGCGCCGCCATACATCATCTGCGCCGCATTGATCGTAATCGGCGAAATATCCGGCATGTCAAAGGATAATTTTCGGGTAGCGAGGGAGCCCACACTATAACCGATTTCGCCTATAAGAATTGCGATACAGCTCAGAATCCAGATGAGGTCGCTCCCCATCGCTATCTCGGGCATGATGAGCAAACATACTCCCACAAAACCGACCGCGCACCCCCAATAATCACTGCGCCGGGCATTCTTTCGCATCACGACCGATTGAATCATCAGAATCATCATGGGGCCTGTTGCCGATAGGATGGCAGCGATCCCTGAGGACACGTGCTGCTCGGCCCAATATAGCGTTGCAAACGTCAAGAATGTGCTGGTCATTCCGATTAGAAGGAATTCCTTGCGCAGGAGAAGGCATGGTTTTGCCTTCCGCTGTAATACCATCCACAGGAAGATGATGGCGCCCGCGAGAAGAAATCGAAGTCCCGCCGAGAGAAACGGCGGCAGTCCTGCTTCAACACCAATCTTGATGGCGAGAAACGTTGTGCTGAAAATGGCGCACATAAGCAAGTAGTTAAAAATAATCATGTAGCATCCTCCTTTTTCTATACTATAATTGGTAGTTAATAGAACAGATTGGTGGTTGGTAGAACAGATATGTTCTATTTCAGATCGGGGGAAGAACAGATGGAATCATCAACGCGGGACGACAAACATCAAGGTAAACGGGCATTGCAGCAGTCGGTCTATGACACCATCCTGGAAGGAATTGCTCAGGGCGAGTGGAAGGAGACTGACAGAATCCCGTCCGTGAGGGCGATGGCCGAGCGTTTGAACGTTCACCGGTTAACGGTGCTGAAGGCTTATCAGGAGCTGCTTGAGGACGGGATCGTGGAAGTTAAATATAAATCAGGATATTTCGTAGCGGTTAAGGCGCCTGCGACATTGCCGGAACCCTATACAACCAGCCGGCCATGGGCATATCAGGCCAAATCGGTATATGTCAATCGCAGCCGCTTGTCCGACATTCACAGGCATCAGGTCGATTACCAGATGTCCGAAGCGCTGATTGATCCTGCGCTGCTGCCGAACGCGTTCCTGTCCAATCACGTGAAACAAGTGTTTGACATGTATCCGAAGGTATTAAGCACGTACTCTTCCGTGTCCGGCGATTTGGAGCTGCGCGAGGAGATGGCCAGGTATTTTATGGATAAGCAAGGCATCACGGTCCATCCGGAAGAGCTGCTCATTACGACGGGATCCCAGCAAGCGATCGACTTGATCTCGCGTTCGCTTGTCAAAAGCGGGGATTCAGTATTGATTGAACGGCCGACGTATAGTCCGGCGATCGATGTTTTTGTGCAGCAAAATGTCAAGCTGCTTCCCATTGAGATTACGCCGGATGGGTATGACCTGGAGCAGATTGAATGTCTTATGCGGACGGAGAAGCCGAAGCTGTTCTATATGAACCCGACTTTTCAGAATCCGACAGGGTACACGGTGCCGGTTAAACAGCGTAAGGCGCTGGTTGAACTGGCGGAACGATACCAATGCATTCTGGTCGAGGATGAGGTCTATCACGACATTTATTTTGGAGATCCGCCGCCGCTGCCCTTTTTTTATTACGACACCGAGGGTTATGTCATTCACATTCGAAGCTTCAGCAAATATGTGGCCCCTGGCTTGCGGATATCGGTGCTGGCTGCACGTCCGGAGCTGATGAATGTCATCCTGCCGACCAAGGCGCTGTCGGACAACGGGACGCCGCTGCTGACGCAAAAGATTTTCCAGCACTATTTCTTCTCGAGCAGACTCCAGGAGCATGTGGCCAAGCTCCGGATTGCGCTGGAGCTTCGTAAAGATAGGATGGAGAAGCTGCTTGAGCCTACGAAATGGCGATGGAACAGCCCCGGCGGCGGCTTGAATCTATGGATACAGCTGCCGGAAAACATCAACGTGGATGCGTTGTTGCGGCAATGCCTGGCGGAATCCGTAGCTTTTGTGCCGGGTCGTATTTGCGACCCGCTGGACCAGATGGATTCGTGGATCAGACTCAGCTACTCCTATATCAGCGAAGTTCAACTGGAAGAGGGAATTCGTCGTCTCGTCGAGATATCGGAACAGGTGAAGCAAGGCTCGTAGGCATGAGAAATAAGTGAGTTATGAATTTCTTCTCGAAGTCATGTAGAGGTCATGTCTGCCAATAAACACGGAATATTTTAAATAAACGGTCTGATTGAATGTCACAAAAACAGCCCTCTTCTCGTGTTATGTGCAAAATCGCATAAAACAAAAGGAGATGGGTTGTCTCATGAAGGATCTAACATGTGTTGTCGTTGGTGGAGGCTTTGCAGGAATACATGCTCTAAAAGCGATTCATAAAGCTTGTCATAAAGGACTCAATGGAAGGAAGCTGCGGCTGATCCTGATCGATAAGGGTTCCGCCCATGTGCGGAAAGTCCTTATGTTCCGTCCTGCAGTGAGTGAAGAGGGGATTACCGTTCCTTGGGAACAGGTTATGCCGGAAGGTACCCGTTTCATACAGGGCAGGATGACCGGCATGGATAAGGAGAGCAAGCAGATGACTTTGGAAGACAGCAAAGGGGTGGAACATAAGCTGGAATATGATGTCCTTGTGATGGCTATAGGAAGCATCGTGCGTCAGGCAGCACCGGAGCAAGGCGGAATATCGCTGACAGGCCTGGAAGCGGCCGAACGCATCCGGGAACGGTGGCACGCAAACCTTAGGTTGGCAGTAAGGGAAACGGGTGCGCAGGAAAAGCAGCAGCTGATGAGTGCAGCCGTCGCTGGTGCCGGCATAACGGGCATCGAAACGTCAGCCGAGATGGTCCACGCCATGCGGACAGAGGCGGTTAAGCTTGGTTTAGATCCGAAGTTAATCCGTGTGCACCTATTCAATTCTCAGGAACGGTTGTTCCTGGAAGGGCCTGCGAAGGTGGGGGATCGGCTTGAACGATATCTAACCGATCTTGGCGTAGAACTTCATCATGGAAGAAGAGTGATCAAAGAGGAGCGGGGGCTGGTTCATGTCAACGATGGATCTCCCATCCCTGTAGGCCTCACGGTATGGACGCTTGGCCTCGCTCCTAACCCCGCGCTGCTCAGCCTCGGACTGCCGGTTACGCTGGACGGTCAAATCGTTGTAGATGAAAGCTATCGTGTCAAAGATGCCCCGGGAGTATATGGCATCGGCGATTGCGCGCATGTGGTTGATCCCGCTAACGGTGCTGCCGACCGGATGACATGCAAGGAAGCGATCCCCCAAGCGACGCGACTTGGCGGCATTGTGCATGCGGATTTAATCGGAGCGCCTGCAGCCAAGCATAAAAGTGTATCGGAGGGTTATACGGTCGGGCTGGGGCCGGGACATGGGTTAGTCTGGTCGCGTACCTGGGGAATGGATATTATGATCACAGGAAAGCTGGCATACAAGGTTAAATCGTTCATGTGGAATTATTCCAGCATGGTTCGATAGGTGAGCAGCAATCCTGCTTGAAAGGAATGAAGAAACGGCATGTTAGAGCTGTATGAGCAGTATAAGGGGCTCCTGTTTCATCTTGCTTATCAAATGACCGGAACGGTGTCGGACGCAGAGGACGCGGTACAGGATGTGTTCGTGAAAGTTCAAAGTCTTCCCCTGGAGAAGCTGGAGGAGCCAAAAGCTTATCTGTGCAAAATGGTGACGAATCGCTGCATCGACGAAATCAAGTCAGCTCGAAATCGAAGAGAGCAGTACTATGGCCCCTGGCTTCCGGAGCCGATCCCGGCAGCTTATAGCGAGTCCTATGAAGCCGTCGAGAATCATGAACTGCTCTCCTATGCCATGCTGGTTCTGTTGGAGCGGCTGTCTCCTTCGGAGCGGGCCGTGTTTGTTCTGCGGGAAGCGCTTGGATTCGATTATCCGGAAATCGCCGGACTGATCGATAAAACCGAGGCCAACTGCCGCAAGCTTATGAGCAGGGCGAGAGGAAAGATGGGGATCACGGAGGACGATCTGATTGGCGTGGGGTCCATGGCAGAGGAATGGGTGAGCCGGTTCTTCACGGCCCTATCCGAAGGAAATGCCGAACATGTCTTATCCCTGCTAGCGGATGATGCTGTATTGTTGTCCGATGGCGGCGGCAAAGTAATCGCAGCTGCGAGACCGGTTGAGAGCAAGGAGCGGGTTGCCCGTTTCCTCATCGGCATTCTTCACCAAGCGCAGCTGCAGGATGGAGTAGCGCCGGAGATCGAGGTAAAGGAACTGAACCATCAAACCGCTGTTATATTCCGCCAGGGAGGAAGTGTAACCGGCGTTATCTTTGTCAATATTCGGAAGGGATTGCTGCAAAATATTTATATTGTGAGGAATCCGGATAAACTTGAGGGGATTTAAGTTTAGGCATGGAACATCGAGGAAGTACATTCATGAGCAGTCCGCCTCTAGGGAGGGGGCTGTTTTTTTTTGCTGGAAACCGGAGGTGCAGGCGCAAAACCTAATCGAACGGTTAGATGAGCTTTTCATGAAGGAAATTTGATACTGGATTCGTATTCCAGTCTGTAGGGTAATTACATTTCGGGTTCGCAAGCCGATCTGTTACCCCGTGCATTTTCGTCAGACACTCATCTACTACCTACATACCAGGAGGTTCCGACAAATGGACAATTCAAAAGCCAATCCGAATGCTAGCAGCAGCAACAAGACGAGCAAGGACCAACAGCTGGAACAATTCACGGTTGACAATGACGCTAAGGAACTGACAACCAATCAGGGACTTAAGGTCTCTGAGGATGAACATTCGCTTAAAGCGGGCGAGCGTGGTCCGACCTTGATGGAGGATTTCCATTTCAGAGAGAAGATGACGCATTTCGACCATGAGCGGATTCCGGAACGAATCGTGCATGCCCGCGGTTTTGGGGCTCACGGCTATTTTCAGCTATATGAATCCATGAAAGATTATACAAAAGCCAAATTTCTGCAGGACCCTTCCGTCGTCACGCCGGTGTTTGTCCGATTCTCCACGGTTGCGGGCTCCAGGGGATCAGCCGACACCGTCAGGGACGTACGCGGCTTCGCAACCAAGTTTTATACGGAAGAAGGGAATTATGATCTTGTGGGTAACAATATGCCGGTCTTTTTCATACAGGATGCCATGAAGTTTCCCGACTTCGTTCATGCTGTCAAGCCTGAGCCGCATAACGAGATCCCGCAAGCCCAATCCGCCCATGATACGTTCTGGGATTTTGTGGCGAACAATTCGGAAAGCGCGCACATGATCATGTGGGCGATGTCCGACCGCTCGCTTCCGCGAAGCTTCCGAATGATGGAGGGCTTCGGCGTCCATACCTTCCGTTTCGTGAATGAAGAAGGACATGCGCATTTTGTGAAGTTTCACTGGAAGCCGGTGCTCGGCACACATTCCCTCGTATGGGATGAAACACAGAAGCTGGCAGGCAAGGATCCCGACTTTAACCGGCGTGATCTGTGGGATGCGATCGAATCAGGAAATTATCCGGAATTTGAGTTTGGCGTTCAAATGATTCGGGAGGATGAGGAATTCAATTTTGGTTTTGACATCCTTGATCCGACCAAGATTTGGCCCGAAGAACTTATTCCCGTCAGAGTCATCGGCAAAATGACACTCAATCGCAATACGGATAATTTCTTTGCGGAGACGGAACAGATTGCTTTCCATCCGGGACATGTCGTACCGGGAATCGATTTTACCAATGACCCGCTACTGCAAGGCCGCTTATTCTCTTATACCGACACCCAGCTTTCACGGCTCGGCGGACCTAATTTCCACGAAATTCCGATCAACCGTCCAGTCGCACCGGTTCATAACAACCAGCGTGACGGGATGCATCGTATGACCATCAATAAGGGCCCGGTCAGCTACCATAAGAACGGTATTGCCGGTAACACGCCGAAGCCGGTTCCAGTGGAGCACGGGGGTTATGAGCATTACACCGAGAAGGTGGAAGGGCGTAAGGTACAGGCACGCAGTGACAGCTTTAAGGATCATTTCAGCCAAGCGGCCCTGTTCTGGAATAGCATGTCAGAGGTCGAGAAGCAGCATATCGTATCCGCATTCCAGTTCGAGCTTGGTAAAGTACAGCGGAAGGAAATTCGCCAGCAAGTCGTTGACCTGTTCGCGAATGTCGATAGCGAACTTGCCACCCGGATTTCGGAGGGCATCGGAACCATGCCTCCGCAAACCAGCGGCTCCGCTTCCAGTGAGTCTTCACCGGCACTGAGCATGATGAATACCGTGAAGCTCCCGCTAACCCGTAAAGTAGCGGTGCTGGCAGGCAACGGATTTACGGACGAACTCCCCTTTGTGCTCACGCAGCTGCAGCAAGCCGGCATCATCACCGAGGTGGTTAGCGCGAAGCTCGGCGTCATTCAAGGCAAAGCCGGCGCGGAACTGGAAGTGAACCACTCGCTGCTTGGGGCGGATTCCGTCTTGTTCGATGCGGTGCTTGTTGCAGGCGGCGCGTTAAGCGTATCGGAGCTCCTGGTGGAGCCGAAGGTGCTGGATTTCGTCAAGGAAGCGTATCAGCATTTCAAGCCGATCGCAGCCATAGCCGAAGGGGCAAACTTGCTTCCAACATCCAGTGGTGAAGGGATCGTGGTTGCGCAAGAAAATGAGGATTTGAAGCCTTTTGGCGAAGCCTTCATTAATGCCATTGCGGCGCATCGCCATTGGTCGCGTACGATCTAAGAATGGATTGCCCTTGAATATATAAAACGATTGCGCTATAATTCCCCTTAATCATTGGCTAAAAAGTGAAGGGGATTATACCATGATCAACATCAACTTCAATCAACTTCATCATCACAAGCAGCGTTAGCACGCCTGTCATTCTACAGGGTGGGCTAACGCTGTTCGCGTTGGCCTCCCTGCCGCATATTCAGCGCGCGGGACCATGAGGTCCGGCGCGTTTTTTATTTTCATTTCCAACGAAAGGATGATTAACGATGCAGAACGTAAAAGGAACGTATGATTATTTTGGCCAAGAACAGACGATCCGAAGAAAGGTGCAATCGACGCTGCGAGAAGTGTTTGAATGTTATGACTATGCTGAAATGGAGACAACCATTCTGAATGAATCGGAGCTGTTGTCTTCCAAATACGCAGGAGGGGAAGAAATTCTGAAGGAAATGTACCAGCTGACAGATCAGGGTACGCGACGTCTGGGCCTCCGGTACGACTTGACGATTCCATTCGCTAAGGTAATCGCGCTGAATCCCGCGATCAGCCAGCCTTTCAAACGTTATGAGATGGGGAAGGTATTCCGGGACGGTCCCGTCAAACGGGGCAGATTGCGGGAGTTTCTGCAGTGTGGTGGGAATCTCGGGACCGGAAGCGGAGGTTGAGCTCATGCAGCTTGCAGTCGAAGTGTTTCGGAGGCTTGAAATTCCGATCATGCTCAGGTGGAACAATCGAAGCTTCCTTGGTGAAATTCTTGGAGCTATGGGCGTACCGGAAGAGATGAAACCATCCGTCATGCTGACGCTGGATAAGCTCGACAAGATTGGTAAGGAGGGGGTTCGACAAGAGCTTGCGGGTAAGGTGCTCGCTTCGGAGATTTGTCGTCAAATTCTTGATTTTGTTGATCTCAAGGAGCCGACATTAGCGCAAATTAGAAGCACATACAACCTGGACAGCGAGTGCGGAGCACGAGAAGTCCAGATCCTGCAAAATATGCTGCAGCGCGTCGGGTTGCAAGAGATCTGCGTATTTGATCCGTTTCTATCAAGAGGCTTGTCATTTTACACAGGAACCGTTTACTAAATCTTTGATGCATCTCAGGGCTTTCGTTCAAGCTTGGGCGGAGGCGGCAGGTATGATGCGATTATCGGGCAGCTCGTTGGCCGCGAGGACATTGTTTATCCTACGGTGGGTCTTTCGTTTGGCATGGAATCCATCATGGAGATGCTCCGGAACCGTCCGATTGAAACAAACAAGCCGCTCGTTGTGGTTATCCCGATAGGAGAAACCATACCGGAAGGATTGATGGCTGCAGCGGCACTCCGGAATCGCGGGATTCATGCGCGATTGGCGGACAACCGCCGCAAATTGAAGAAAACATTAGCTTCCGCCTCAGCTGAGAGTATTCCATATGCCATCCTGATCGGCGAAGATGAAGCGGCGGCGGGCATGGTTCGACTGAAGAAAATGACCGAGGGCAAGGAGCTTACATTGACGCTGCAGAAGGCGGTTGAGCTTATTATTCAATCCTGTGAATGATGATTTGAAGGAAGCCTCGCTTATCCATCATGGAGTGTAAACTCATGACCAACAACTTGGATAACGCCGACATATGGAATGCCATTGTTCTTTTTCGAATATAATGGTTTTCTACCGAAAAGGGACTCGCGCTCGAAACGATCTCCAAGTAGAATAAAACGTATAGATTTCACCAGGGGGGAGCGGATTGCAATGCTGTACGAACAATTCTTCATGCTGCACCAAAAGCTTGCTGTTAACGCTCCAGCCAACACGGCTACGGAAGTGACGCTTGAGCAGATCGCCGATACGCTGTATTGCACAACGCGGAATGCCAAGCTCGTTCTACGCAAGCTGGAAGAGAAGGGCTGGATTATATGGAAGGCAGGACGTGGGCGAGGAAACCGTTCCAAGCTTACCTTTGTAGCCGATCAAGCTGAGCTGCTTCAGGAAGCAGCTCAGCAGCTCGCGCTAAAAGGGGAATATAAGCAGGCCTTCGAACTGCTGCGTACCTATGGTCAAGGTATTCACACAAATGATTCTTACGTGGAATGGATGAACGGGCATTTTGGCTTTAGCAGGGAGATGAGAGAAGGGGAGATAGAAGCAAGGGATTCTCTGCGGCTTCCGGTATACCGCTTGATTGAAACGTTGGATCCCGCCGAATGCTACTACAGTTTTCAAGCTCACATGATCCAGCAGATATTTGACCGGCTGGTGATATACGATAATGCCAACGATCAATACCTGCCCGTTATCGCGCATCATTGGATGAGCAATGAGGATGCAACGATCTGGACTTTTCATCTGCGTAAAGGAATCCGGTTCCATGACGGTAAGGAATTATCGGCGGAGGACGTGAAATTCACGGTGGAACGTCTGGGACGAGATAAACGAAATGCTTGGATCGTGCGTGAACTGCAGCGGGTAGAGGTGGTATCCCCTCGGGAGGTTCGTTTTATTCTGAACAAGCCGAATCGAATTTTTATCCGGTTTCTTAGCTCTACATGCATGTCCATCGTGCCTAAACATTTGGTAAGCGTCCATGAAGAACAGTTCTGGAAGCAACCTGTCGGAACGGGACCCTTTCAGGTAGAGGAATGGACCGATGATCGGCTGACCATTCTAGCTAATCCCCATTATTATCAAGGGCGGCCGCATTTGGACAACATCCACATTATCATGATGCCGGAGGATGCGGAGCATTGCGAGGTCAGCTGGGAGCGGCTGCTGCGGGATCCGGAGCGTGTCGATCATAACGATGAGAATCATGCTGTGGATATCATAGAATCTTCCGAAGGCTGTACGACTTTGATTACGTGGAATATGAAAAAGCCGGGGCCCTATCAATCCATCGAATTTCGCCGGGCATTCAGCCTGATTCTGAACCGTGCCAAAATGATACGCGAACTTGGCGGCAACCGGCTTTACCCGGCCAAAGGATTCATCATGGATGAGCAAGCGCCTTACCGTAAAGACCGATATGATCCCGAGCTGGCAAAGTCACTGCTGAAACAGTCGGGTTATGACGGCTCTCCCATTACCATGGCTACGCTCGCCAATCATATCAAAGACGCCGAATGGGTTCAGAAGCAGTGCGCTTCCATCGGGATTCCATTAATTATCCGGGAGGAGAGGATGGATACCATACACCAATCGGATGTGATGAACACCATGGATTGTGTCTTGCACGGCCTTGTTCTTCCAGGTGAAGAAGTATGTTTAATCGAGAATTACGAGCAGAAGGGAAGCGTAGTTAAAGAGTTCATGGATCCATCGCTGCATCATTGGGTGAAAGATTGCGTGGATGATGCGCTTGCCAGCGAGTGGTATGAGGAGCGTTTGAGTTTGTTATCCCATATTGAAGAGAGGCTTCGGGAGGAAGCGCATGTATCATTCTTGATTCATACGAGATTTTACGCAAGCTTGGATCCTTCTTATAAAGGGGTTGTCATCAATAATCTGGGATGGCTGGATTTCAAGCAGATTTGGCGAGTATGATTTCTTCCCATAAAAAGAGCAAGCGCGAATAACCGCGCTTGCTCTTTATTTCTTATAAGGATTTCGTGCGGCTTCTTCGGGATCTCCGCTTTCGAAAGAAGCCATAAAGTTTATCGAGAATTCGAGTATAACTTGAGGTATGCTGCGATTCATATGCGATCTCGTCATGAATGATGAATCTTCCTTGACGATCAAGTTCGTCCCATTTTGCTTGCTGGTATTCGTTCAATTTTTCCAAAGTATAAACATCATTGTTCATGTTAACCTCCCTATCAGACATTCGGAATTCGCTGTAACGCCAGTAGAATGTCTTGATACTCTCATTATGGAGGTCAACCGAACTTGTAAAAAGTGTAAACCTCGGCAGCTTTTTTTCCCCTTTTCCTGAACTAAAGGACTACCGCAGAGAAGAGATTAGACTTTATTATCACGATGCGTGATAGTGGAATTCTCAATCTGAATCGTTGAATGCTCGATATGGAATCGGCTATCCAGAAGATCGATCGCTTCTTGTAGAATCTCATAACTGTTCGCTTCATCCTGAGCGACGAGATGGCAGCTTAAGGAGTCGAAATTGGACGTAATCGTCCAAATATGAAGATCATGGATGCCGGTGACCCCAGGAATAGACAGCAGGGATTTCTTTACCTCTTCAGGGTTAATCGCTGCCGGTGCTCCCTCCATCAGAATATGAACGGTATTCTGTATGATTCTCCAGGCGCTCTTCAGGATCAAGATCGACACCAGAATGGATATGATAGGGTCCGCAATGTACCATCCGAAGGCCATCATCACGATCCCCGCGATGATGGCTCCTACCGAGCCGAGCGCATCGCCAATAACATGGAGGTATGCGCTGCGGAGATTCACATTGTTCTTCACATCGCCCGTCCGCATCAAGAACCAGGCACTGAGAAGATTAGCCAACAGGCCGATGGCTGCAATGAGCATCATGCTTCCGCTGGCTACAGTCGGCGGGTCGTCAAAGCGCTGAATCGCTTCCCATACGATAAAGCCCGCGATGACAAACAATGCGACGCCATTTAATAGTGCTGCCAATATTTCAAAACGGTAAAAGCCATAGGTTTTATTCGGCGATGAGGGCTTTGTGGCAAACCATAATGCGACCAGACTGAGCAGTAAAGCGCTGGCATCACTTAACATATGCCCGGAATCGGATAACAGAGCCAGACTGTTGGTCAGCAAGCCCCCTATAAACTCTAGAATCATGATGCCAAGTGTGATGATGAGGGCAATGGCAAGTCCTTTTTTGTTTCCTGAGCGGGCATGGTCATGGTGGCTGTGGTCATGCCCATGATGATGGTTATGATGATGCATAATCGAAAACTCCCTTCGAATCCATCTGTGGAATGAATCAATAATCATGGAAACATTTGCGTTATTCGTAATATGAACATATGCTCATATACAATGTAATCCTTCGTTTTGTTTTTGTCAAGTTTTTCCGAAGGTATTGCGAAAGTGTAAATGATTTTTCACTTATTCATTTATCTAGTATGCTTGATAAGCGAGGAAATTAAATTTTACGTGTGATGATTAGTTCTTATTATCGGTTGAAGAGAAGGAGTGATATGCGACATGGGAGAACAACGTAAATCGATTAGCGAAGTTTATAGCGAAACAGCCTATCCATTGATTGGTCATAGCCGCAGGAATCTTGAGGTGCTGCTGGAGGCATTTGGCGACGTGGATGGGTCGCAGATGGGGGATACATATGGCAAAGGCGCCATCATTGAGGAGTTTCAGGCACGCATGGCAGACGTTCTGGGCAAGGAATCGGCTGTCTTTTTTCCAAGCGGAACTATGGCGCAGCAGATTGCTTTGCGGATCTGGTGCGATGATGCTGGGCTGAAACAAGTGGCTTATCATCCCCTCTGTCATCTGGAGATTCACGAAGAGGACGGGCTTAAGGAGCTGCATCATATCGAACCGATTCTCCTAGCCGATAAAGAGCGTTTGATTACGCTTGAAGACGTGCAGAGTCTGAATCGCGATATTGCATGTTTGCTGCTGGAGCTGCCGCAGCGTGAAATCGGAGGGCAGCTGCCCGAATACGAAGAGTTGGAGGCCATATCGGCGTATTGTCGTTCTCAAGATATTAAGCTTCATCTGGACGGGGCAAGATTGTTCGAGATCACTCCGTATTATCAAAAAACGGCGGCAGAAATCGGTGCACTATTTGACAGTGTATATGTGTCCCTCTATAAAGGCATAGGCGGGATTGCCGGCGCCATTCTGGCTGGCGGCACCGACTTTGTGGAGAAGTCCAAAGTATGGAAAAGGCGTCATGGCGGGGATTTGGTCAGTCTTTACCCGTATATCATCAGTTCAAGTTATTATTATAAGGAAAGAATAGGCAACATGGGCCGGTATTACGAGGAAGCTAAAGAGCTCGCAGCGCTGTTTAATCAGTGCGAGGGCGTGAATACGAAGCCTGCCGTGCCCGTATCGAATATGTTTCATGTACATTTTGAATTGGACAAAGAACAGCTTGAACCCATTCTTATCGAGGTTTTCCGCGCGACGGGCGTCGGTTTGATCAGTTATCTAAACGAAGCAGGGGAAAATCAATGTTATACGGAAGTTCACATTGGGGAGCGGTACGGCAAGACGCCGAGAGAAAGCATTCAAGAAGCTTTTCAATTGTTGAATGAGAAATTGCGGGAAGCTGCGAGCACATGACAAAAGGACCTGAATCCGGTCCTTTTTCATTTTCCTATACTCATGCAATCGGACACAAATAGACGAGATCTGACGAATGGGCCGGATGCTGGGTCATACCAATGATATCACCGGCTCGAGGAATCTGCAGTTTCGATACAAGGGGCTCCAGTGCATCCTGCGGGCTTTTCTTTTGCGGAAAAACTCCCCTTTAAGAAACGGTTTATTTAAACCTGTTTACTTAATAAGGGAGCATGTCGAAATCGGCAGCTTGTTCCATAATTTATAATAGCGAGGTTGCGAACTTCATCTCGGGAAAGCGGCTATCCGGTCCTTTCATTAAATTTCTACCTTGATTTTTCAGATATATGTCGAAGAAATCCAGCATATAGGCATTAATAACGGAGCTCGCTCTTTCAGGTGCAATTTTTCCATTAATGCCCAGTATCTTGAAAATAGGCGAAATGAACTGGACATCGGTAAAATTCAAATGCTCCGTATTTTCAATATAGAGGACTTGTCCCCCTTCGCCGACTGTTTCGCGCATCCGTTTAAGCTCCAGCTTTTTATCTTCCGTTACTTGATCCATCCACTCTCTTGTTGAGCCCATACGGTCAAGCTCTGCATCGGTGTAAACTCGGTTATCCCTCACCATTTTTAATTGTTCAAATTCGCTTTCCGAGTGGATGAATAAAAACGGCTTTTGCAGACCCTCTCTGTCACGCAGTCGGTAAAGCCCTCCGTCCAAATCTATTCCAGCTGTGATTCGCGGATCGTAAGAAGCGTCATAGGCCGTCGCTCCGCCGATGGAATGGCCAAACACCCCGACATGCTTGAGATCAATCTTCCCTTTAAAACGACTTGGAATCTGCCCCGATTGGATAAGCTCGAACTGGTCCAGCGCAAAAGCCACATCATCTGTTAAAACTTTTCCCAATTTGTCGCGATTTCCGCTTTCGGTCCGATAATCGTGGTCGGGCGAAAATAAGTCGTTGGTTGTGCTGGTCGTGATTCGACCGTCCGGAAACTCAGTTGCAAATGTATTGAAGGTGTGGTCGATCACGGCCACGATATATCCGTGACTCGCGAGATTTTCGGCTTGCGACGTATGGAGGAACCTGGAAGAGCCGAAGCCGGGATTCGCAAGGATTAGCGGGTATGTAGTCTGTGCTGAAGAGACTTCGGCCCCAGAGTAAGCATGACTGGATACGTACTTCAAGTGTTGAAAAGTAAACCCGGGAAGGCCATAGTTCGCAGCCATATAACGTAAAATCCCGGTATCGGGAATAAAGGGAGCATACTTGCTGGAGCCAGCTTGGGCCGGATACCATACCTGAACCATCATTTCCCTCTTGCCTGTCGCGGTTGTGCCAAATGTCTCCTCCCGGCTTGAATCGATGAAATGAAAGACTTGTGTACTTACCTTCAGCTCGCAAGTTGGCTCTGGAAAGTTGAATACGGGAAATACATAGAGGAAGCATCCCGTTGCGATTAACCCAAACCCGATAAAAAGGCGGCCCAGCACCCTACGGATTCGCGAAGCAGTCTGAACGCCTGCCGGTGTTTTGAAAGCGTCTATCAGTGAAAGAATAAGCATCAGGAGCGTAAATCCGTATAAAAATAATAGCTGAACCCTGTATCCTTCGACAAGCAAATGGATCACTAAAAAAATGGAGCCTGCTCCGCTTGTCAGGAGTAAAGCTGATCTTCGGATACGCTGATTGACAATGAACTGGAATGCCAACAAACACGCACTCGAAAAGAATAGCAGCATTTCAAAAAACCTCATGCCAACTCCCCCTTAAAAATAATCCTATCAAGGGAGTATTTTAGAGGAGCAGCCAGGTTGGTACCATTGATTTAGATGACATTTACCTTACACGCTTGTAAGGTTGCACGATGATGCGCGCAAGGCCCGGATCATCCAAAGATAAATTAACGACGATAAGACATTCTTTAGTCGACATTAAAAGAACCCGCGCCAGGCGCGGGTTCCAATGGAACTATTTCTTGTCTATCGACAGTTTTGAATGCGTTCGACGAATTGCAGAGGCATCCACGAAGACAAGGATACGAATAAAGAAAGGCATTTGATCGAATGCTTTTTTAATAAAATGAAAAATTATCGGCGCTTGGCGACCCGCTATGACAAGACAGCGAGCATGTTCAAGGCTTTTTTGGCGTTGATTTCGATAAGGATATGGCTGAAATAGGTTTGCGTACAGGCCCTAGTAGTATTATTTATATTACCATGTTACCTGGGGGGCTAAAGGAGACAATGGTTTGGTAAAGATACAAAACTTCCGGCGACAGAAGGGAATCGAGACGATTTTAGGAGTTTGATATCAAAACCAAAGCGACTTTTTTAACAAACTCTAACGGAAGTGTAGATCGCTTATCCGTCATTTTGTTGTTTGAGCCTGGTGCTAAGGAAATTGAATTTGTTAGAATAACAAGTAGAACCGAGTAAACATTGAAATATCTAATCTGGCGAGGTGAAAATCATGATGGCTCACATTAGAAGCACAACCGTTCAAGTCGTTAAATCAGGCTCCGGGCAAAGCCGCACGGAAATATCGGGCAGAGAATTTGTTCGGAGCCTTCTTCAACATTAATTAGAACTGCATTATTTCATGTGTCGGCTTTGCTCACTATTTACACGATTCTATGTAGATAGGAGCAGGGAGAATGAAATACGAGAAAGCACTAGATATTTTACCTGAACACGTAGTCAAAACCATTCAACAATATATTGATGGAAGTTATATTTATATTCCGAGAAAGTCGGAAAACCGGAAGTCCTGGGGTGAACAAACCGGGGTTAAGAAGGATCTGGATATTCGGAATCGCAGCATTTTCAAAAGTTATTTGCATGGCGAATCCATCCGTACATTGTCAGAGCGATATTATTTAACGGAGCAATCGATCCGTAGAATTATTCGGGCAGAACGAATGAAAGATTAGGCAAGATCGGATATCATTTTCGTGAAAAGGTTATTTAGCATTCGTTATCATCAGGAATGGGCGGCCAGGACACGTGTCCTGGCCCTTTCCAATTTAGGAGAATAACCTATCAGAAATTTAGAACGAACTGGACCAGACGGAAATGGTGAACAGTGTGCCTTGGGTCATTGTAATGTAGCCAATTTGCTCCGTCATGATTTACCAGGTTAAGGAAAAGTATTAAAATAGAGGTTAACGACATTCGCAAGTAGAAGGAGTTTATGCATGAACCCGTCATTGTCATATACCCGGCGCATACAAGAAGTTTATCCGCACCTACATATTCAAGACGTTGAAATTAACAGCATGGGTCAGAACAACGATGTGTTGATTGTGAATCAGACGCTGGTCTTCAGATTTCCTAAGTACGCAGAAAGTCTCCAAGCGATGATCAGAGAAATACAATTATTGAATGGGATCAAGACGAAGGTGACGCTGCCTATACCGAATCCGATGTATGTTTCATTTGACGATATGCAGGTGGGTAAAATGTTCATGGGCTATCCGTTAATCGAGGGTCAGCCGTTATGGTCAGAAGATCTGCTTTCACACCGAAATTCGGACATCGAGGATAGGGTAGCAGAACAGATGGTCGAATTTCTCGTCCAGCTTCATGCTGTGGAGATCAATGAATGGATCGCTGACGATAGAAATGTTGCAAATGTCCACGAAGAGATGTCCGGATTGTACACACAAATTCAAGACCAATTGTTTCGTTACATCAGGCCCGATGCACAAGAGGAAATCTCAAGGAACTTCACAAGATTTCTGAACAACCCTGCGAATCATGACATTCGTCCAACCTGCATTCACGGTGATTTTGGCACGTCCAACATACTTTGGAGTCCGGAGAAAGGTCGATTGACGGGTATCATTGATTTTGGAGGTTCAGGGATTGGAGACCCGGCTTATGATCTAGCGGGAATCCTAGCGGGGTATGGTCAAGCGTTTTTCGAAAAGTGTATCGCCATGTATCCGAATGGAGACCCAATCGCGGAGCGCGTACATTTTTATAGAAGCACGTTTGCCTTGCAAGAGGCGCTGCATGGAGTCATTCATCAAGACGCTGAGGCGTTTGAGGCAGGCATACGAGATTTTAGATGAAACATAATCATGGGTTTTTACATGATATAATCTGCTGTAGGAGCCGCATAAATGACACCTAAACAAGTCATCATCGAGGATTATAATCCCGAATGGCCGAAAATGTTTCAGGAGATTCAATCCATATTGGCACTTACCCTTGGTGCTGATGCGCTGAGTATCGAGCATGTGGGAAGCACCTCCGTACCAGGGCTTGCCGCAAAGCCAATATTGGATATTGACGTTGTGATCGAATCCATGAAATCGCTTCCGGCGGTCATTGCGAAATTAGAAACTCTTGGCTATAACCATCAGGGGGATTTAGGGATCGAGGGCAGGGAAGCTTTTGAAAGGAAAGATGAGTATGTTCCCTACAGCGAGGAGCTTAAATTGAGAATGACCCAGCATTTATATGTATGCCATCGGGACAGCCAAGAACTATACAGGCACATTACTTTTCGGGATGCTCTCATGAATAACCCGGAGCTGGTCAAAGAATACGCCTCATTAAAGAATGAACTAGCCATTACTTTTCGTAATGATCGAAAAGCCTATACGGAAAGCAAATCCGACTTTGTCCAGCGGTTATTGAAGCAAGATGCACGCTAAAATGCTGAAAGAAATCCAGCATAACATCTTATATCATGAGCTGAATCCTACCAACAAAATACATAACAGCGAGGTAAACCAATGAACGTTACATTAAGCGTGTTAGATAACACGGAGCTTAAAAGCATCTGGAAGGAAGCGTTTCAACAGCAAAATATAAAACGCCCGGATGAGTATTATGATTTATGCGAATATGAGAACCAAATCGGCAAGCGTGTCACTTTGTTGGCTTTTGTTCATGAGGAGCTGGCCGGGGTTTCCCACTTGAAATACGAATCGAGTTATCCCTATTTTCGAGATCGGAACATTCCGGAAATCAATGATCTGAATGTGTTCCCAGAGTACCGGAGAAACGGCATAGCTAACAGCATCATGGAAGAATTCGAGAACATCGTCCGCAAAAAAATGCCGCGCATCGGTATCGGGGTGGGATTGTACAAAGACTATGGTGCAGCCCAAAGAATATATGTCCGTCGCGGTTATATTCCCGATGGCAACGGGATTATGTACAGCAACGAACCTGTGGTACCCGGTGACATGGTATGTGCGGATGACGATCTGAATCTGTATCTGATTAAAGAGCTGGTTCAATAAATCGTTTTGCAAATAATCGGCTTCAGTTATATAAGTTTCAGGAGAGTGAACATGAGCTTTGTCATTCGATTAAATATATCGAGTTTTTTGTATGCATGGTTCCCTTTTGTCAGGATTGAGCTCATGGCCAACGTTTACCGACTCAGTCGAGTGACAGGGAGGGGGCTGGATCACGTGAACTTTGTGATCTTGGTTTTCTTGTTGGCCTGCTTCTATCGGGTTTCGGATTTCCGAAGCTGATCAGGCATTGGCTGGGTGGCCGTAAAGCGTCATTCTTTTCGCTAATTTTGTGGATCCCCTATTTCATTATACTGACCTATATTGTGGCTGCTTGGTTTCCGATCATCCATCCTGCAGACAAACCGAATCCTGTAACAGGACTCATGGCCATCGCCGTTTGGCGTTGTACCCACTCTACCTGGCTATCCTTCATCTGATTGGAACTGCCCCGAATACCGAGAGGATGGAGGAAGATCAAGTGACTTGAGCTTCATGTTTATCATAGATGAATGTATCAGGTTTAGAAAGGAGCGGGTTATTATCATTGGCATTCTTATCGTGGTGCTCATTATTGAACTCATTGTGATTGAGGTCAGACTCAAAAAGAAGTTGGATAATGACGAGAGAATCATTGAGAGACTCGATCTAATGCTCAAAGATATACGGGAGATAAAGAATAAACAATAGATTTACGGTCTAGGGGAGTATGTAAAAATGGGCAATGTGGATAAGCATAAATAAGCTCGAACAGGAGAAAGAACGATGAATAAAGGGTTTTCGCATTGCTTGCAGATTTTCCCGACGTCTAACTTCGAGAAAACCAGCGAGTTTTATAAGCGAATCGAGTTCCGTGCCGTGAACTATTTTGATGCAGCAGAACCGCATGTATGCCTCTACAAGGACTCTGTTGAGATCGTATTAACGAAGACGGAGATGGAGGTTGTTCCGAATCGAATCCGTTACGGATATGGGTACGATGCTTATTTTATTACTTATGGACAACGGGAAATCCAGCAAGAACTAATCGATTTGGACGTGAAAATTGTCAGGGCTCTATCGACAACGGATTATAACAATCATGAGTTTGTGTTTGAGGATGTGGACGGGCGATGGATTGCGATTGGTAATAAGTTATAGAGAGTAAAGGAGAAAAGGGGGGATGAGACATGGTTGAAATTCTGGTCGTCAGACATGGACAAGCGGAAGCGGATATTTTAAATCGGTGTGAAGGACGGGCTGACTTTGCACTGACGGATCTTGGCCAGCAGCAGACACGGCTCCTGGCAGAGTGGATTCATCGTGAATATACGTTGGATGCCATTTTCTCCAGTACGTTAAACCGGGCCAAGCAGACCGCGGCAGCCATAGCTGAAACAACAAAAGTCCCCGTTACCTACGATGATGATTTAATGGAGCAAAATAATGGGGTCATAGCCGGTATGCTAAGAGAGGAGGCTTTACTCAAATATCCCTTGCCTGTTGGAGGAAGAAAGCGGCACGATTCGATCGAAGGCGGAGAGTCTGAAGTGCAGTTCAGAGCAAGGGCCGAACAATTCATATCCAAGCTGTTTACTACAATCCATAGCGAGCCTGACTTGAAAAGAGTATGCATTGTCTCCCATGGCGGAATGATCACGATGTTATTCCGAAGTTTCTTGAATCTTCCTTATCATACGGATATTCATATCCCGACAGGCGATACAGGCGTTCATCTATGGAGATATGATCGGAGCGGGAAAAAGATAATCGCGGCTACGAATTTGCAGGAGCATCTGTCTTGAAATAATATGCACGCCATAATCCCGCTATAGTCATCGTGCTGTTGCGGGATTTTTCATAGGTTTTACAATAATCTATTTATCGTAAATATTATTAACAGATCAGAGAAACTTTTTTACCAAAATTTGCGTCTAATAGTATGACCTAAATAAATATCAAAAAAGGATTAGAAGGAGTTATGGAATGAAACTGAAGAAACGATCATTGCTAACCGTATTGGCTGTTGCCCAATTAGCGGCAGCTTATCCGGCGAGCGCGGATGCAAATACCGCAGACAAATCACAACAGTCAGTCACCCAAGAAGTTTACGAGCAAAAAGCTGCGGCAACCAAAGCAGTAACATCCGGGGGTACAGACGCTGCACAAGAAACAACAGAGACAACAGAAACAACCACTACGACAGAGACAGAAGGGTCTCAAGAGCCAAACGAAACAGGAACTACCGAAGGACCGGTTGAGGAAACCGGCGAAGTGCAAGATCCGGCAACAACTACGGGAGAGCAGGGCAACCAGAATAACCAGCAAACCGTGACGGGTAAAGAACTTATTCTATATTTTAATAGTACAAAAATGGTACAAGACGGCGTTACCTACAATGCACCGCAGCCGATGCAAGTCAAAAAGGGAGTATCCTATGTTCCCATTCGTGCCCTTGTGGACCGTGTAGGCTTCAAGGTCACTTACGATAAGAAGACCAAAGAAACCGTTATTACCAAAGGAACCAATGAGCTTCGCTTCAAAACAGACAGCAGCAAGTATACCGTGAATGGCGTAACAAAGGAGATGAAAGGAACCTCCTACCAGACGAAAAGCACCTTCATGGTTCCGTTGACAGCTATAACCCAAGCGCTCGATATTCAATATAAAGTGGATAATGTAGGTAAACGTGTCATCATGAATCTGGAAACCAAGCCTGTAGCCAAGTTTACGGTGGGACCTAAGGAGATTTATGCAGGACAAACTACAGTGACCTATACACCGCAGCTGGAGAATGTACAAGGTGAAATTATCAACGAACGCTGGGAAGGCAAACAGGATATCTTCGATGCACCAGGCGAATACATAGTCACTTACTCGGTTCAGGATTCTACAGGAGCGTGGAGCGAGCCTTATAGCCAAACGATTACGGTCATTCAGCCGAATCTTCCGCCTGTTGCCATGTTCGAGACCGATAAATCCGAGTATAAAATGGGTGAGTTGATTACCTATACGAATCAAAGTACGGATGACCAGGACAAGCCTGAGGATCTGACGTACAAGTGGGAGAATAAACAGTATGCTTTCTTCACACCGGGCGTTTATACGATCAAGTTAACGGCCACGGACAAGAAGGGACTTAGCTCCACCTACGAGACGACGATTAACGTGACGAACGAGACCTTATATCAAGAAGAGGATTTCAATATGCTCTTTATCCCGGAAGGGGAGAAATTCACGTTCCTCGGTAATGTGACTTCGCGTCCGAAGATTAATTACGATTTTTACGACGAGCCAAGCACGTTGATTCGCAGTAACAGTCCGGAAACCGTCAACAGCGAAGGGATTGTGTACCAAGAGACGGCGGTTGGCGATATGCGCTTTATGATTCACCATGTAAACAATTTGAATAAAAATGTGAAAATGTACGTTATTGCAACAAACAAGAACAGCACCCCGGTAACGCTTAGACAAGATTACTTGGGTTTTGCAGGTCCGTCGCCGATCGCTACGGCAGCAGGGAAGAAGTCTGTGCTGAACTACTTCCAATCCATGCAGGACGATTCGAAGCGGACTTCAGTGACGCTAGCACCAGGCGAACAGAAACTGGTCATGACGGAACTGAGCGATGTTAGAATGAAGCAAGGACATGTCATTTCCCTATACTCGGATATGTACAGCGACCTGCCGATTCAGTTCGATGTCGTGATGATTGATGAGAAATCCGATCCATTGAAGGTTTTAAGCACGCTGCCAATCCTGAATCGCGATGGGGTTCACAACCGCGGAACCTATCCGGATTCAACGCGAGTCATCCGTTATTCCGAACTGGTGGGTGCAAATTCCGAGCGTCTCGTACTTGGAGACAATCAGGATGACCCTAACCTGGAAGGGATGGACCCTATGGTAGGGGACATTACGCACAACACGGGTAACTTTGGTGTCCTGTATAAAATAACATTGGATCGCGTAGCGCCGGATACTCTGATCTCGTTTAACCCGCGGGGCGGTAAGTACTCGGGATATGCCATGGTAAATGGAACGATTGTACCGATCTATTCCCTTGGACAGGTAGCTCCAGGCGAGCAAGCGGTCCTCTATCGTACAGGCGATTACGAACAAAAGGTTGAAATCATGCTGACGGCTGCGCCAGGAAGCAATTTGCCAGTAAACCTGCTGTTTACCCAAATGCCTGAAGCACATCATTAAGATTGGATTGCCTATAGGCTTCACGACTTAAGCAGCTGCTTGAGGAGTGAAGCCTTTATTGTTGTTAGGAGAAATTAACAAGAGGTAAGGAACGTGGTGTGGTTGCATGGACGAAATCGTTTCCTTCTGCTGCGCACTCCGTCTTCTTTTGTTGAATGGGGCGGTTAGGTGTATGTCCTCATGCGGAGCCTTTGTTTTTTTGAGATTGAGGAATACATGCGCTAGTGCCCAGCTAATGTCAGATACTACAACATATTTTCAATCTTCGTACAGGAAGCGGAATATGGTATTACTCACGCTCTTGAAGTGGTGTCCGATCAACCCCCTTTAGTAATTTATCTTTAGTCATTTGGACAATGTGGATTGGAATACCATATTTCTCCGCAAGCTGAATGCTTGTGATGTCCGGATGCTCATTCAGTTCTTTTTGAATCCAAGCACGGATATCATTTTTTCGCATATTGCACCTTCTCTCATCGATTATTGATTCATATGAACTATCTAGATCGTTATAGGCGTTATGCCAATCCCTGTGTATCCCGTATTGGTTAGTGGTATTGAGGTAACCGTGTTGGATGATGTATTAATGATTGAAATCTCGGGAATCTGAAAATTAGTTATATACGCACGGGTACCATCTGGAGTAATCGCAATGCCGCTCGGACCTAGACCAACGGTGATCGTTGGAGCAATAACCGTGTTGGCGGCAATGTGAATGATGGATACCGTATTAGAGCCGGCATTCGTGACATAGGCCCGAGATCCATCAGGGGTAATCGCGATTCCGGTAGGGTTATTTCCGACCGGGATGGTCGCAATGACCACGTTGGAGGCGGTATCGATGACGGAGACGGAGGCGCTTGAGAAATTGGTGACATACACTCGCGTACTATCCGGAGTAATTGCCACCTCCCCAGGCGACAAACCAACCGGTATAGGCAACCCGAGCACTGTATTCGAAGCCGTATCGATAACGGAGACGGTTCCATCGGTTGAGTTGGCGACATAGGCTCGCAAGCCGTTCGGCGTAATGGCAATTCCGTTAGGACCCGCCCCTACGGGTATTGGCGTTCCGATGACCATATTTATGGTCGTTTCGATGACAGAGACGGTGCTGTCAATAAAATTCGTGACGTATACCCGCGAACCATCCGGCGTGATTGCATTTCGATTGGCACCATCTCCAACGGGAATCGGCAGACCGATGACGGTGTTAGAGGTGGTATCAATCACCTGTACATTATCATCGTTAAAATTAGTTACATAGGCACGAGTTCCGTCAGGGGTGAAGACAATATCGTTTGGACTATCACCGACCGGTATGAAGCCCATTATGGTATTTGTAGCCGTATTAATGACGGTGATGACATCGTTGAAAGCAAATAAAGCATAAGCGAAGGGACCGTGGTCCACAGAATTGATGGAGCATATCGGAATGATTCGCGTTCCGAATACACCGGTAAGAATAACCGTTCCTTCTCCGGTTCGCAAAATCCGACCATCGATACTATCGGTGAAGCCGGAAGTCGAAACCGAAATGTATTGATTGTCTAATTGCAGCAAAGTATCCCTCAATTCTTCAAAGCAGGGATCCGTTGGGCTTTCACCCGCAGGACCTTGAGGACCCTGAGCACCTTGTGGGCCTGGTACTCCCTGAGCACCTTGAGGACCGGGGATTCCCTGCGGTCCTGGTGGTCCAGGCAGACCTGGAATACCCTGAGATCCAGGTAATCCTGTAGTATCCTGAGATCCAGGTAATCCTGTAGTACCCTGTGGACCTTGTATGCCTGCAGTTCCGTTTATGATCGTAGGCGGAGGACATTTTACCCGGATCACTTTCCTTTTGATAATAATACATCGACGTTTTTTCTTTTTCGGTTTACGTATGAGAATCATTTTTTTCTTCCGACAGCGTTTGGCCTTCCTAGATGGACACCCCATCCGCGAACACCTCCCCTTGAATTGGTATATCATACGTATCCTGTGCATGAGTTGAGTGCACAAGTACCCAGTGGGCGCATAACAGACACCTATTTTTTTCAATGGCTGTATCATTTATAATAATGATGCTGGGCAGAATCAGATATATTCGAAGATATAACAGAAATCTGCTACTACGGAATCTTGGAGTGATGGCGTGTGATTAGGTCAGTGGATTTTCCCTCCTGGAAATAGAACGATAATATTTTTAGGAGGGCAAAAACGATGAAGTTTCACATTATAGATGTTGAGCAATGGACGAGAAAGCCTTATTACGAGCATTATCTTCGATCGAATAAATGTACCTTTAGCATCACCGTGGATATCGACATTACTCGCTTGCTGTATTCGTTAAAAGCTAATGGATTCAAGCTTTATCCAGCTTTTATTCATATGGTTACGAGAGTTGTCAATGACCGGGTTGAATTCAAAACTTCCTATAGTCCCGAAGGGGTATTGGGCTACTGGGATCGGATGACGCCGAGCTATACCTTTTTTCATAACGATGACCATACCTTTTCCTGCTTATGGACAGCATTTTCGAATGATTTCTATCGATTCCATGATCATTACGAGCAGGACATGGAGCAATATCGGGATACCAAAGGGCTGTTTGTTAAAGAGAATCCACCGCCGAACACGTTTCCCATATCCATGATGCCCTGGGCAAGCTTTAGCGGATTTAATCTAAACATTGTCAATGAAGCAGACTATCTTCTTCCCATCATAACGGGCGGAAAATATACCGAGCAGGGTGGCCGTATTCTGCTTCCAGTCTCATTGCAGGTGCACCATGCTGTGTGTGATGGTTATCATGCCAGCATGTTCTTTCAGGAGTTGCAGAGCTTGGCGGATTCTTTTGAAGATTGGTTAACATAATTCATGATAAAAATGAACAAGAAAGACGACTGCGATGCAGTCGTCTTTTCTGTTTGCCAATTGTATCGAAATGATACAACATCCTCATATAATCTTCACAAGTTTTGGTTAATTACATACAACCTTGAAAAAGGTAATCCCTATGATCGCTAAAACCGAAAGGAGAATGTATGATGTCACATGAACAATTTCAACAATGTATCGAGGAATGCTTGCGCTGTATGGTAGCCTGTAACCATTGTTACACCGCATGTTTGGATGAGCATGATGTGGCGATGATGAAAGAATGCATTCGCTTGGATCGGCAGTGTGCCGATATTTGCAGCTTTGCGGCTCAAGCGATGTCCACAAACAGTATGTATGCCAGAGAACTATGCAGGATCTGCGCCGATGTCTGCGATGCGTGCGGTAACGAGTGCAAGAAGCATGATATGAAGCACTGTCAGGAATGTGCTGAAGCATGCTTTCGATGTGCGAAAGTATGCCGGGAGATGGCTGCTTAAGCAGGGCATCCATCAAACAGTAGGATGATGGGGGAAGAACCACTATAGGCGGGATTCGGCCTGTTTTTGGGCACATGCGGGCAGAAGAGGGTTGTCATATGCTGATATTCGCCCGTTATGGAGTCCGCGTGGACGGCCGATTCTATATACTGGATTTAGCGCATTAAGAAGATCATGAGGACAGAGGGTCCGTTAATATGCCGAAGTCCGCAATTATGGGAGATCATGCGGCCAGAGGATCCGCTATATGCTGAAATTCTCTCGATATGGAGTCTATAAGGACAGATGATCCGTATTGCAGGAATCGGTCTATTTTTTGGGCACATGTAGACAGAAGAGGCCCCACTATGTGCTGAAATTCGCTCGATATGGAGTCCGGGAGGACAGAGGATCCGTTATTTCGAGGAAATCGGCCCATTATGGAGTTTACGCGGACACAGGATCCGCTATTGCACCATAATCACGGACTAATCCCCCAAAAATCTAACAATAGCGGATCTCTTGTCCGCTTATTGTTGCGAAATAGGTAAAAACAAGGAAATAGCGGAACCAGTGTCCTCAAAGATTGGAACTCGGTGGATGTTAACAATGCCGGATGGCGATATCCTAATGAGGGATTCTGTACACGGCTAATCGCTGCTGAGCTGAATTACTGTTTTACGCGGGGATCGGCCTTTTTGTGACACATGCGGACAGAAGGCAGAAGAGACTCCGTCACATGCTGAGATTCGCCCAAAGAGGATCATGAGGACAGAGGATCCGATATTTATGAGATTCAGCCTATTTTGGCACATGAGGAGAGAAGAGGCCCCGCTATGTGCTGAAATTCGCTTGATATGGAGTCCGGGAGGACAGAGGATCCGTTAATATACCGAAATCGGCCGATTATGGAGTTTACGCGGACTCAGGATCCGTTAATGCACCATAATCAAGGACTAATCCCCCAAAAATCTAACAATAGCGGATCTCTTGTCCGCTTATTGTTGCGAAATAGGTAAAAACAAGGAAATAGCGGAACCAGTGTCCTCAAAGATTGGAACTCGGTGGATGTTAACAATGCCGGATGGCGATATCCTAATGAGGGATTCTGTACACGGCTAATCGCTGCTGAGCTGAATTACTGTTTTACGCGGGGATCGGCCTTTTTGTGACACATGCGGACAGAAGGCAGAAGAGACTCCGTCACATGCTGAGATTCGCCCAATAAGGGGATCATGAGGCCCAGAGGATCCGTTACTTGCGAGATTTCGGAAACATGTGGGCAGAAGGCAGAAGAGGTAAGACAAAAAGCTTACGCCGTTACATAACGGGTAAGCTTTTTGAATGTTCCTCCTTTCTTTGGATTAGTTTTCCGTTGAAACAAAACGTTATTACTGTGTCATTCTTCCGATAAAATATCTGTTCTTTATGAGAGTGACCGATTTCCGGCCGGTACCCAAAAATCCCTCTCACCGGAAAATGAGAAGGATTGAAGAATAGCGATCTATGATGCTTTAGCTGATGTCAGCAGCGTTAAGTCCAGTTGTTCTTGATCCAGCTGATGACAGCGGGAAGTAACGGCAAATGCTCCGATGGCGAACACTACTGCAGCCCAAGG
This sequence comes from Paenibacillus sp. NPDC093718, assembly GCF_050279985.1. Lineage (NCBI taxonomy): Bacteria > Bacillati > Bacillota > Bacilli > Caryophanales > Paenibacillaceae > Paenibacillus > Paenibacillus sp. NPDC093718. The sequence continues at coordinate 23,109 of NZ_JBNNUS010000014.1, read as the reverse complement.
CAGGTATTCAAGACCGACGTTATCCACGACTAGGCTTCCCAGTAGGGAACCAATGGCGATACCCAAATTGGATGCAACCGGCATGAGCGTGGAAGCGAAGTCCTTGGAGCCGGGTGAAGATTCATCCGCCAGGTCAATCAGGTATAGCTGAACGGCGGTACTGAGCGCAAAGGAAAAGCAGGCGACCAGCATTAACGACACTAAGGCCATCCAGGGGAGTGATAGGGTAAGGGCAAGAGCCATCATAATCAACGCTTGGATGGTGAAAATCACTTTCAATTTTACCCTTGAATTGCCTTGTGCTACCTTGGCCCCGAGCCAATTGCTAAGAATCGTGAAAGCGCCGTAAGCCAGCAGAACAGTGCTGACCCATTGCTGCGGAATCCCCATCACATTTTCCAATAGCGGCGTTATGTATGTGTATACGATAAAAACGGAGCCTACGCCAAGGACTGGAATGAAGAAGGCAAGTCGTATTCGCTTGTTCTTGAACAAGGCAAATTGCTGTTTCATGGAGCTTACGCTAATGGTATTGCTCTTGGGCATGACGGCCATCATCAAGGCTAGCGGGATGATCCCGACCAATGATGTAACAATGAAAGCCGTTTGCCATCCTGCCATCTGGCCGATCTGCGTTCCGACGGGAACGCCAAGGACATTGGCAATCGAGAAACCTCCGATGATCCAGGCAACCGCACCGGCTCTGCGGGAAGCACTCATATGCTCGCTGGTCGCGGCAATCGCCAGCGATAAGGTTAGTCCGCACAGAATCGCGGTCATGACGCGAATGAATAACATGACGGGGTACGTAGTGGCAAAGATGGTCAAATAATTAAACACTAACACTGCTATATACGCTGTCAGAATGGTAACATGCCGCGGTATGCGTCCGAGCAGCGTCACGGCAAACGGCGTTCCGAGGGCATATGCAATGGCGAAGCTGGATACGAGGACGCCGGCTGCGGCAAGCGAAGTGCTGAGACTTACGCTAATGTCTTTTAATAATCCAACAATGACGTATTCGGTAGTACCCAGTACAAAGGCGGCAAACGTAAAGGCGATAATAAAGATGGTCTCTCGTGTTCTGGTCATGGTTGTCTCTTCTCCTGATTTCTCTTTTTGTATGCTTCGATCTTACGTTATGAAAGGCTTTTCAAGTCAAGCCTGAAATGAGGATTTCACAGAGATGCTCCTCCACCTTCATGCTATAATGTAGGAAAAAAAGGGGAGTGGGTGGATATCTTGCCGAATCAAACTTCCAAACGCTCATGGCGTGCGGACAAACTATCGCAGATCGGTTCTTCCATATTTGCCGAGGTCAGCGAGTGGAAACAAGAGGCTTTTCAAGCAGGAAGACATATTATCGACTTGAGCATCGGCAGCCCTGACCGTGGCCCTTCTGCGGATATCCGTGAGGTGCTTAGCCAAGAAGCGCTGAAAGCAGATAATTATACATATCCAGGCACAAGAGGAACCATGGAATTCCGAGAGCAGTCGGCGGCTTGGATGGAATATCGATTTGGCGTAAATGTTAATCCGGATACCGAAATCCTTGCTTTGATGGGCTCTCAGGATGGACTATCGCATCTGGCTCTGGCCATATGCAATCCGGGGGATGTGGCCATTGTGCCGAATCCGGGATATCCGATTTATGCGGGAGCGCTTGCGATTGCAGGCGTAACGCCTTGGTATCTTCCACTGAAAGAGCAGTTTGGATTTGTACCGGATCTGGACAGCATTCCGGAGGAGATTTGGGCGAAAGCGACATTCATTCTGTTGAATTTTCCGGGAAATCCGATAGCGGTTCGGGCCGATTATGCTTTTTTCGGAAAATTGGTCGGGTTGGCAAAACAATGGGACGTGCTGATCGTCCATGATCTTGCCTATTCTGAAATGGGTTTTGACGGCTACCGCCCCATGAGTATTTTGCAGGTTCCGGGTGCCATCGACATCGCGGTAGAATTCCACTCCTTCTCCAAGAGCTTTAACATGGCAGGGTGTCGCATCGGCTTTCTTGCCGGTCATGAGGAAGCAGTGAGCGCGCTGCGGGAGTACAAAAGCAACATCGATTTCGGCGTATTCAAGCCTGTACAGATTGCGGCTGTCCATGCACTGCGTCAAGCCATGGCATCTGGCCATGAGGAACAGGGTGTCGCTTCACTATATGAACAACGGCGTGATGTCCTCGTGGCATCACTTGCCGAAGCGGGATGGGTTGTTCCTATGCCACAGGCCACGATGTTCCTATGGGCACGGCTGCCTGAAGCATTCCGTGATCTTCAATGGAGCTCGCGCCGTTTCGCCCGCGAATTACTGCTGGAAACCGGTGTTGCGGTTATTCCTGGAGATGCTTTCGGCTCCGAAGGAGAAGGCTACGTGCGAATCGCATTAGTTCAGGAAGAGGCGGCCCTGCGCGAAGCGGCGTTGCGAATAGGAACGTTTATTCAGGGGGTTAAGTCGTAATGAAATGGCTAGGAGCTGGCTTCGCCATGTTAATGGGACAGGCGCTGCTCCCACAGAGTGCGGTCGAACACATTCATCATCCTGCATCGTAAAAATAGAGGAAATTGAGTATGCTGCAAGCAATTCTCCCTTATGAGGTACAATTCATAGACGTGGATCAGTATCAAAGTGCCAGTGCTTATGAGAATACATTTACCGCCTTGCCGGATAACGGTAAATTAACCGTTAAAGTTCGTAATATGAGCAGCGCGGGCAAAGTGATACTGAATGTCTACCGAGGAACGGAGAAATTCGGATATATGGATTTCAAAGCCGGCAGTAAGGGCATTCGGACATTTGTCATGAATGACGGGAGCGAAGTAACGGGGGTAGGAAGGTTTACATTACGACGCGTGACGGTCATGTTATGAATCTCCAAGTCCAAGCAGGGCAGCATGAATCAGATGTATATTTCAATGTTATTTGAGTCATTTGCATATCCAACGTAAATAAGGGTGAGCACACTTGCGGAACTATGTCCCTATACAAGCACCAACGATAGAGAATCCTACTTCGGATTCTTCTTATACCTATCAAGAATATCTGCCAAGCCCGCCATTAACTCCTTATGTGGCCTGTTATTGGACCTTGGATTATCAAGTTTCGTCACTTCAGCAGCCGCTTCATCGCATTCTTCCTGACGGTTGCGTCGATATTATATTTAATCTGAAGGCACGGGATGCTTCAACCTCCGGCTTCATTACCGGACTGATGTCATCTTACGAAGCCATGAGACTCACGCAGGATCAGTCACTGTTCGGTATTCGTTTTTTTGCGGAAACCGTCCGCCCATTCATACATTATCCAGCTTCCGACTTCCGTGTGGGTCCTGTATTCTTGGAGGAAGCATGGGGGCTGAATGTGAATCAGCTGAACGAGGAAATGGTCACGACTCATAACGCCGCCCACCGAATGGATTTGGTTGAAAGGTTCTTAATGGGCGTCTTAGGCCAGAATAACGTCCGTTCCGAGCCGCTGCTAGAGCACAGCATGCAGTATCTGTACGCCGCTAAAGGGAGAATAACGGTTCGCGCCTTGGCGGAAAAACTTAATTATAGTGAGAGAAACATAAGAAGAATATTTCAGAGAGAGTTGGGCGTCAGCCCGAAGGTAATGACGGAGATTATTCGTTTTCAAAATTTGCTGCAGGAGTTGCATCAGGCCAAGCCGACCCGTTATTCTGATATCGCTGCCAGCTACGGGTACTATGATCAACCTCATTTTATTAACAACTTCAGGCGTTTATATGGCATGTCACCGAAACAGGCTTTGAAATGATCGTTGATGGAGCTCTGGACGTGTAGGCGCACGTTGTCCGTTTTTTACAATCTTTTGATAGAGCCATCGGCGAAAATATGTAAGAGGTAACGATGATGATGTATAGGAGGTAATGCGATAATGAAGGCACGAATATCCGTACTAACAATTGGCGTTGATGACCTGGAGCGGTCATTGAAGTTTTACCGTGATGGACTTGGCCTATCTACCGAAGGGATTATTGGGACGGAATTTGAGCATGGGGCTGTAGCATTCTTTGACTTGCAAGCAGGCGTGAAACTGGCGATATGGAATCGCAAAGATCTGTCAGTTGAGGCGAATGTTCCTCTGTCTCCTCCGAGTTCCTCGGAGTTTACCATCGGTCAAAACGTCGGCAGCAAGGAAGAAGTGGATGAGGTGATGGGGCAAGCCAGTAGGGCGGGCGCAACGGTAACCGTGCCAGCACAAGATACATTCTGGGGGGGCTACTCCGGCCACTTTCTCGATCCAGACGGGCACTTGTGGGAGATTTGCTGGAATCCTGCCTGGGATCTTGATCTTTCGTAACGGATGTGATAAATTAAACAACGATCGTTGCGCAACTGAATACAATATTTGAATGTATAACCTCATTAATATGGTCTGAGGGTCTCTACCAGGAACCGTAAAATCCTGATTACAGAAAATGTATCTCATTTTTTGTAATCAGGATTTTTTTGTTGATTTTAAGCAAATATGACATCGAAGAAAGGGGATTCCATTCCAGATGAATCTGAAAGTATTAATTCTAGCGATTTCGACGATATCCGTCGGGCTGGTTGAGCTTATTGTTGGCGGAATACTGCCGCTCATTGCGGACGACTTGCATATTTCACTCGGTACGGCTGGTCAGCTCATTACCGTGTTCGCCCTGGTCTATGCCGTAGCTGGACCGGTTCTCCTTGCGCTTACAGCAAGAGTTGAGCGGAAACGGCTCTATATGATTTCCTTATTTGTTTTCTTCATTGGTAACTTGCTGGCTTATGTAAGTCCAAGCTTTCCGTTGTTAATGGCTGCCAGAATATTAACCGCCATGAGTACAGCGCTGATTATCGTGTTATCTTTGACCATAACCGCCAAGGTTGTTGAGCCTACACATCGGGCGAAAGCATTAGGCGTTATTTATATGGGGATCAGCTCGTCATTGGTGCTTGGCGTGCCGCTTGGCATTTTGATCAGTGAAGCTTTTGGATGGAGGGTATTATTCCTCGGTATCGGTATTCTGTCGATTGGTTCCATGATCTTGATCTATATGTTCCTTGATCGGATCAAACCTGAAAATGTCACACCGTTATCCGTTCAGCTCAAAGCGTTGGGCAAATCGAAAATCGCCGGAGCGCATCTCGCCACCTTGTTCATGCTTGCAGGGCACTACACCATTTATGCATACTTCACGCCGTTTCTTGAATCGGAGCTTGGGCTGAGTCCCTACTGGATCAGTATCTGTTACTTCCTGTTCGGACTATCAGCAGTCGGCGGTGGGGCGTTTGGAGGCGCGCTCGCCGACCGGCTGGGGTCGCATAAGAGCATTATAATCATCATTACGTCATTCATGTTGGTGCTGTTTCTACTGCCGTTCTCTACATTCTCAATCGGTGTATTTTTAGTCGTGATGATGATTTGGGGTGCATTAAGCTGGAGTCTGGCTCCTCCGCTGCAGAATTATTTGATTCAAGTGGATCCGGGCTCGTCCGATATCCAGCAGAGTTTTAACAATTCTGCGCTGCAAATCGGAATTGCACTGGGATCCGCTATCGGAGGCCTCGTGTTAGAGCAGGGAGGTACAGTAGCCAGTACGTCTTGGGTAGGCGGAGGAATTGTCATAGTGTCGTTAGTCTGCGCCGTTTATTCCTTAACGAGACCTGCACTCTCGTTGAAGACAAGTAAATAGTCCATTTCTGCAAATCAAAAGGCAGCTGCGATCGCGCAGCTGTTTTTTTTCTCCATTAGAAGCATAAGGTATAAACTCGATCTCAGGTAAAGATACAGCTGTGTTTCACACAGTTATGGAGAATGAATGGAATTGACACCGTATTAAAATAACCTTAATATTAAATTGTTTCAAATGAATAAATATTTGAAGTTTTAATTGGATTACGTCCTTAATTCCTAAGTTTTTATTTATTCTGATGAAACAATAATCTAAAATGAAGGGGGCATAATATGGCTGGATGACTAAAAATATCTTTTCTTTCCGGGTGTAACTTCTATTGTATGCTCATATTGTTTCTTGCGAAACTAATTTTGGTTATAATGAAAAAAACAATGAGTCGAGGAGCTTGCATAATCATGAGTACAAGTAAAATGATAAAAAACGCTATCCATGAAAATTTCATTCAATTTCTGCAACAAAAAGAACAATATGAGAACCGGTTAAGCAGCGCTTTTATCGAAGAACTCCGGAAAATAATAGAGATAGAATCCACCCTAAACATAACGGAACTGCATACGATCGCGTGTATTGGGGAGCAAGAACCGATTAATGTCACTTCCATTGCCGAGACAATGAACTTAAGCAAAGGGAACACCTCGAAGATAACCAATAAATTATTGAAGGCGGGGTGGGTACGCAAGGCCCAGCTCAATGATAACAAAAAAGAAGTGTACTTCCGGCTAACAGCGGCCGGAAAAAGGCTTTTTGCTATTCATGATGAGTTCCATATCAAGGAGCAGCAGAGGATGAACGAGTTTTTGGATAGATATAGCGATTCCGAGCTTGACTTCATTAAGCGGTTATTTGGAGATTTGGCTGACTTTTATCATTAAGAATATGTTCGCTGTTGCGATCCTTGAAGAGTTTGAAGGGGGATTCAAGCGAGCAATGGCTGGGGGTTGAATATATGAATTTCATGAAGACGATCAGAGAACGAAGAAGCATCCGCAAGTTTAATTCCATTCCCGTGGACCAGGAGCTGGTGATAGATTTACTCTACGCTGCACGGCAGCTTTATCCTTCCAGAGAGAAAGTGGTCTTCCGAAGCGTTTATGCGGGGACGGCGGATGCGAAGGAACGTTTGGCTGCCAGTATGCTGGAACCCTTGGTGAACAACAGGCTGGTCAAATGGCTGCCGGAGAAGGTTCGGGATTTCGTTCGGAAGAGGGTTACCGATATACCTGGCCACCTCATTATTATTGCCTCTACTGATACGGACAGAAGGAAAAGTGATATGAATTATGCAGCGGTCTGCGGGATCATGCAAAATTTTCAGCTTCTTGCCTGGCAGCGTCGGCTCGGTACATTGTGGGACACAGAACCGATGATGCAGAGCAAGGAATTATTCGATCTGTTGAAACTGCAGCCCAATGAGAGACTGGTTGGTATTTTTCATCTGGGTTATTTCGATAAGGCTCCAAGAGGCAGAGCACGAACACAAGCAGAAAAGAAATGGACGATATTAACGAGCGGAGGAGGGGGCATTGGATGAGTTATAGCGCTAGACCCGTTTCCGAGAATCATATTTTGGAATTATTAAATGTTGCTGTATGGGCTCCTAATGACGGAATGCGGGAACCCTGGCGGTTTATATTTATCGGCTCTGACAACACAGACATGCTATCTGATTTACAGGATCAGGCTCCGGCTTATCTGATATTGGTCATTAAGGAAGATCAGGATCCTCACAAAAGAGAAGAAGATTACGCAGCGGCAAGCTGCCTCATGCAGAATTTCCGTCTGCTTGCTCAGGATCGCATGCTCCATGTACGAATGACGATGAATGACTGGATTTATGATAGAGCATGCACCCGTCGATTTGGTGTTCATGATGGTGAACGGATCGTTGCCGTGCTGGAAATGGGATATGACGGACAATCCATAGAGCCTATGAAGGTAGAGAACACGCCTGACCTCACCTTTGAGTTGTTGTAGAGGGATGCCCTGCAAGCCTACGATAAGGATCATATTATATACTCACGAGAGTCGCCAAATAGGCGGCTTTTTTGATGTATCACTGACGGTGCATGAATATAGACAGTCGTTGTCGTCATTGAGGCTGATGATCTGGGAAGATTGACGCTGTCTCATAGTATGGTAGCAAATAGGCAGGAAAGTACCTGTTGTTCGTTGAATATATCCGAATACATACTGCAACCGCAGGAGGAGAACAACATGAAGTCGATCACCGTTCAAAGTCTTACGGAAATTTTTCATTTGGAAGTACTGGCAGGAGCCAGTCGCATGGATCGCATGATTACCCGTCCACAGACGCATAGGCCGGGGCTGGAGTTTGTCGGGTATTTCGATTTTTTTCCTATGGAGCGCGTGCAGGTGCTCGGTCGCAAGGAAATCAACTATTTACTGACGCTTACCATAGAAGAACGCAAGTTACATATCGGGAATATCGTCAAATATCATCCGCCGTGCTTTATTGTCACGTCAGGACAGCAGGAGATTCCTTATCTGACCCTTTTCTGTAACCAAGAGGGCATACCATTATTGCGGACGACAGAGACGACTACGGAATTTATCGCCAAGTTGGACAGCTATTTGGTAAAGACGCTGGCACCGGAGATGTCGATCCATGCGGTATGTGTGAACGTATCGGGCATAGGAATCCTGCTTCGCGGTAAATCCGGGATTGGCAAAAGCGAGACAGCGCACACCTTGATCAGACGAGGTCACCGGTTTGTGGCAGACGATATTGTGGTGCTTAAAAAGCTGGGCCCTTCGACTCTTCTTGGCACACACAATGAGACAACCCGCGAGTTTCTGGCGCTGCGAAGCATCGGTCTGATCAATGTCGTTCGTCAATACGGGCGTACGGCATTTCAGGACGAAACGCGAATCGTGCTCGATATTGAGCTGTCGCCTTGGCGTGAAAATTCCCTAAACAACGAGCTGGAGGCGGTGCCTCAGTTTACAGAGTATTTAGGTATTCAAATTCCGCATATCGAGGTTCAGCTTCAGCCGGGACGCGACGTCGCCAGTCTGATCGAGGCGGCGGCCAACAATTGGTATCTTAAACAACTCGGTTACAGTGCGGCTGAAGACTTTATGAAACGGATCGAAAACGAGATGCAGTCGTAAACAACCGGCTTTAGGCAAACAACAGAAAACTTCTTGTCCCGTATTTTGTCGTGAATGATGCTCGTGCCTCGAATATGGTTCGATTATCCCCTCCGCGTTCTACTCCGCTGTCAGCAGCATATATTTTCTGAGAATAACGCTATTGGGAGGGGCAAGATCAATGAGTGATCCCTTGTATGAGCACCGATTTTGGCTACAGATTCTTGGCGACCACTGTCGTTTTATTTTTACCGCACTATCACCCAAGGAAAAAGGGGATATCGCTACAGCAGAGTCCTTAATGGCTAGATTTGATATGCTGCTTGGGGAGTCGAGGCGACCAGATGCCTCCACATTCATCGAGAAACTGACGAAGGATGCCTATAAAGCCACTTATGAACTGCGCGATTTCAAGCTGAAATTGCTGGAACGACAGCTTGCAGGCAAAATTGATTTCCTTCTGCCACCTTCCTTTGTCAACCATATGGTAAATGAATTAGAGGAATACCTGCGGATATTACAGGCGTTACAAGAAGGTAAGGGCGTACCTCTGTTCCATCCATTGCATTATGATATGGTTTGGCTGCAGGATGCATTTGGTCATGCAGCAAGCCTGGCGGCCGATCTTGATTTTGCTGAAAAGCCGTTAATCGCAAAAAGTTTGGCGTTTCAGAAAGATTTTGAAGGCTTTTATCTAAAGGCGGTAGAAATGACGGGTTATTTAAGGACCCATTTAAAGGATTTTCCTGCTATGCGCAAATTCCATGCTGATATAGATCTGGAGATGAGGGTGTTCATGCACTTTCTCGCAGAACTTGAAGAATTTGAACTGCGCGGGGAGGTGCTGGACCGGATTAATCCGCTGATGCCAGATCATATGTATCGTGAAGAGTGCTACTATTTGTCTAAATTGGCTGCTTTGGGTGAAATACAGAACCCGAAGTGCGATCCGACGAAGCCGAGAGTCACGGGTTGAAGAGTAGTAACGCAAGCGATGCAATCTGATCAAAAGCTTTTCTTGCGATGCATGCTAATGAGGTGCGTCAGGAACTAAGCAGGGTAGCCCGCGAATAAGTAAAGTTCTTACGAAGTCGTCATATTGGCGGCTTTTTTGTTATAACCAAAAAGGCCAGGAGTTTGCAGCCATAGCCGCCTAACTAACCAGTAGAAATCAGTTAGCTGCTGGATCGGATGGCATGGTAATATGAAGTAAAATGCAACGTAGGAGAACGGATATGATGGATCGGATAAAGAAATGGGCTGGGATGCTAAAAAGAAAGGTCTTTTTACTTTATTTTGCTTATAAAGATAGTCGGACTCCCTGGTACGCCAAAATATTCGCCATATGTGTGGTCGCTTATGCCTTTAGTCCAATTGATTTGATTCCAGATTTTATCCCTGTACTAGGCTATCTGGATGATGTGATATTAGTCCCTCTTGGAATTGCGATCACATTGAAGATGATACCGAAAGCCGTGGTCCAAGAGCATGAACTACAAGCTGAGGAACGGATGAAGCGCGGTAAACCGAAAAATTGGTTTGCAGGTAGTATGATTATTTTAATATGGATAGCGGCTGTGCTATGGATTTCACTTATTGCATATCGATATGTGTTGAACGAATAGGATCGATAGCTTCAATGTGTCATGGAGCGTTTGCTAGCAACAGAACGATAGGAGCCGCAAAATTGCGGCTCTTTTTTCACTTTTTTGGGTGATCCCATCAACAATTTCTTCAATAGGGACATTAGGAGTTCAATAAAAGGAAATGAATGAATTCGGACGAATACTTTCAATAGAACATCTCGTATTTGGGAAACTGCAATGCGTTATGAGTCAGTGGGTGCCGTCCCGATAAAGTGGAGTTGACCAAATCCAAGAAAGTGTAGTTGAAGGGGGAGAAGTGATGAATTCGAGTCAAAACCTAGGAAGGCCGAATGTTTTGCTCATTACAGTCGATCAGATGCGCTTTGATTGTCTTAGCATAGCGGGTCATCCTGTCGTCGAGACGCCTAATTTGGACGAGCTTGCGAGGACTGGTGTACGGTTTAGCCGTGCGTATTCAGCCACACCGACCTGCGTACCTGCAAGGGCAGCCATATTCACCGGGCAATCACAGCGGGCACATGGCCGGGTCGGCTACAAGGACTGTGTGCCATGGGATTACAAGAGAACGCTGCCGGGGGAACTGGCCGGTGCCGGTTATCATACACAGTGTATCGGCAAAATGCACGTCTACCCCGCACGAAATCTGATGGGGTTCCACAATGTCATGCTCCACGACGGTTATCTGCATCACAACCGCAATTACCACAGCATTCCGATGCAAGAGCATTACGATCAAGTTGATGATTACTTGCCATGGCTTCGTGAGAGAGTGCCCGGCGCGGATATGATTGATCTCGGATTGGATTGCAACGCATCGACCGTCGCCCGTCCTTGGCATTTGGCAGAAATGCAGCATCCGACGAATTGGGTGGTAACGCAGTCTATTGATTTTCTGCGTCGCCGGGATCCCGGAAAGCCATTCTTCCTGTGGATGTCTTTCGTCAGGCCCCATCCACCGTTCGATCCCCCACAGGCGTATCTGGATCTGTATGAGGATGCCGATTTTCCGGATCCGCCGGTTGGTGATTGGGCGCAGACGGAAGATCCTGATCTAGCCGGGTACTCCCCTATCACAGGGCGGGGACTGGTACCGAAACGCCGCTTGCGTAAAGCGATGGCTGCCTATTACGCCCTCATTACGCATCTTGATCACCAAATTGGCCGCTTCTTGCAATCATTGAATGAATATGGCGAGCTGCAGAACACCGTAATTCTGTTTACATCGGACCATGGTGAGCTGCTTGGAGACCATCATTTATTCCGGAAATCTCTTCCGTATGAAGGAAGCACCCATGTGCCGTTCATCGTCAACGATCCGGGCAACCGATTAGGCTTGCAGCGCGGCACGGTGTCGGATCAAGTGGTGGAAATGCGGGATATTATGCCTTCGCTGCTGGAGGCGGCTGGCGTGCCTATACCGGATACGGTCGAAGGAGAAAGCATCTGGAGACTTGCCTCAGCAGGAAAAGAAGGGCTAAGCACTCAGACTTGGCGTCATCATCTGCATGGCGAGCATGCACAAGGGATGCAGTCCAATCACTGGGTGACCGATGGGAAAGAAAAGTACATTTGGTTCTCCCAAACGGGTGAGGAGCAATTTTTTGACCTGGTTCTTGATCCGCTAGAACTGCATAATGCGATTGCGGATGAAGACCGTCAAGAACGCATCGGATATTGGCGTTCTGTTCTCATACAGGAGCTTGATGGACGTGAGGAGGGTTATACGGATGGGCAACAGCTGATCATAGGCCGGAAACCAACCGCAACGCTATCCCATATCTTGATTGGAACGGATTCTTGAAGGCTGAATCAGCAAGATAAAATAAGAAGAAGGGGGAATATAACGTGAGCGCAGCATCTGTACGAAAGGAGAGATTGGAATTCAAAAGCGGCGGAACTGCCTGCGTCGGGTATTTGTATTGCAAATCAACCGAAATCCCAAAGCCCTGCGTCATTATGGGGGCAGGCTTTGGGGGGACACAAGACACTCCAAGTATGGTTGCCGTTGCAACGGCATTTGCACAGGCGGGGTTTCACGCCTTCACCTTCGACTACCGCAACCTGGGGGAAAGCGAAGGTGAGATTAGACAGTTGGTGAGCGTTTCGGGGCAGCAGGAGGACTTATTGCAGGCGATTCGTTATATCAAGAAGCATCCCGCCGTGGATGAAACACGGCTAGGATTATGGGGCTCGTCGCTTGGCGGCGGTCATGTCATTTCAGTAGCAGCGCAGACAAAGGATATTTCAGCTGTTATCGCTCAAATCCCTTTTAATGGGTTTCCGAAAAAAAGCGGGCGTTCCTTATGGCAAACCTTGAGGCTCTTGTACGTGATCCGCAAGGATTGGATTCGTGGGAAGAAGGGACTCTCCCCACTATATATCCCAGCGGTTGGACATGAAGGGGAATTAGCGGTTATGACGGGAGGAGAAGCGGCCAAAACCATTGCGGGTATGCAATCCAAAACATGGCGAAACGAAGTGGCACCACGGGGAATATGGGAAATGATCAAATATAAGCCAAGCAGTACAGCCAATCAAATCGAAGCATCCGTATTGATTTGCTATGGTGAGTATGATAAGGAAACGCAGGGCCCCCAAACGGCAGAGCTTATCAAAAGCCTCCCTAAAGCGGAGGTGAAATCGTACCCCGTTTCGCATTTCGAATTTTATGAGCCCGGTATTCGGGAACGGATAATATCCGATCAGATCGATTTTCTCCAGCGGAATTTTTCGTAAATCCTCCCACCCAATAGAGGAGGATTCGGTTCCATTCTGTTACAATGAATATAAAACCTTATAGAAACGAAGTTGAATATGAAAATTGAACTAGGACAACAACAAATAGAATGTCATGTAGAATACGGTCCGCGCCAAAAGATGTCGATCCATATCGATCCATCAGGTCTGGTTACGGTGAAGGCACCGAATCATGCAGATGATGAAGCGGTGTTTAACGCCGTAAGGCAGTATGGGGATAAGATTTTGAAACAACTGCAAGCGATTGAGGCAGCTCGAAATGTTCCGAAGGTGAAAGCATACGAAGAGAGTGGCAAGTTCCTGCATCTTGGCAAATATTATTCGCTTGATGAGTTAATCGAGACCCAGGGGCGTACGGAAGATGCGCTCCAACATGAGCTGAAGAAGTTCTACTTTGCCAGCTGCAAGAAGGTGATCGGGGAGAGGATTAAGATCTATCAGAAGCAGCTGAAAGTCTCGCCTAAATCCTTCACCATTGAGGAGTCGCGAACAAAGTGGGGCAGCTGCAGCTCTTCTAAACATCTCACCTTCAATTACCGCCTTGCGATGGCGCCCCTTGAGGTCATTGACTATGTGGTCATTCATGAGCTCTGCCATCTCATTCACATGAATCATGATCGCTCTTTCTGGCGAATTGTTGGCAGCGTGATGAAGGATTACAAAGCGAAGGAAGCGTTCCTCGCGAAGTATGGACACGCCATGACTTTATAATAGGATGGAGAAGTGTCGGGGGACAAGAACATGGTCCCATTGAAAGTCGCTAATATAGCGGCTTTTTTGACTTATCGGTACAAGTTCTTGTCCCGAGTCAAGGACAAAAACTTGTACCGATTGCCGTAAAGGACAAGAAGTTGGTCCGATTACCGATTAGGTAAGTATCTAACTAGTCGAAATACTTCGAGTTATTGGAATATGGAAGCACAGTCCATAAAGCTGTGTAATCGAGAATATTTCCATCTACATCTACTTGCAATTTAACCCGGCCATGTCGATAGCACCTGTATCAACCGTAAGTACCCCATCTTGCTCAAGTAGTTTAGGGCATCCTGCAGGAATAACAATTGGATTATTAATTACCGTCACTTCGAGACTTCGCTGTACAACGTATCGAGCCCGACTCTTGCTTGCTCCCGGAGTAGTTGAGTATACACCTCATACGTCAGCTTCTGTTGTTATTGCTTTGAGAAGTAAAGGAACTGTCTAGGGCTATGGGAAGTAACGGTAACGCTTATGGCGGGGGGGAAGTTGGTTTCTAGGCCCTCTCTAACTGCGATACTCCCACTACCCCGATATGGTGCCGGGTTCTAGAACGAACTCAACACTGGTAATTAAGAGGCTGGGCACGCATCCTCCTGGTTCTTGGGACTTTGCCGACATTCAGAGTAATATCAGTTTCCAAACGGGAGCGTTGAACTCTTATCAGGATTACAGCTTTTCTAATGGTACAAATCCATATCTTGATGACACAAGTCACCAGTTATGATGGTGGGGTTAATGGGCAAGCATACGGTGACAACAAAGGTTACTATGGTGTTAAAAACAAAGTGAATATTACTTTTAAAAACACATCAACAACAGAATGTCGGAAAATTAAAGTGTTTGTTACTTCACGAGTAAATCTTTTTGGAGGGGCAATCCAATAGCATAACAATGCTGTCGTTCATGTCCCCGCCTTAAAAGTGGGGACCTCTACTCAAGATATGGTTCAGGTTGTGACATTTACACTAGCACCTAACGCGTCGGCGACCTACGCACTTACTACATCGACTAAGCGGCGACCTTTTCCCGAATTTCAATCGGGTAGAGGTCGCCGAGTTTGTTTTGGAAACGCTGCTCGTTATAAAACAAAAGTACTGACGGTTTCCGTTCAGCAAATGGACGCTTCTTGCGAATCATGGAACGAATGCGCAGCTCTCTCTCATTAAGCGGCGTACCTTCTTGTGATTCACCACCAAGCCTTCTTTTCCTAAAGCGGTTCGCATACGCTTGTAACCAAAATAAGGGCAGATTTCGATGTATGCCTAGAATGTGTGCTTTCAGAACCGTATCCCGGTCTGCTCGCTTCATTCTGCTGGCGAGTGTCCTTCTCCATTTGTAATACCCTGCACGTGAAATCTCAGCGATCCTGCAAAGCCAAGTCACGGGAGCCCACTTGCTTATTACTTGAATGGACTTGAACCGGGCTTCGAAATCCAGCTTCCCTCCCGTGCAAGTTCGGATTGAGCTTTTTTAGGTACTCCAACTGCGCCTTCAAAAAGGCATTCTCTTCTTCTGCACTACTAAAATGCTTCTTGGTCCAGCGTCCTCGGTAATCCTCGAAACTTTCCCCGTTTTGATGTTTACGCACCCATGTTATGATCTGGCTTTCGCTCTTGATGCCCAACTTCTCCATGATACGGCTGGTGGCCAATGTTCTTCCACTCTAAGACGAACAGCCTCTTTCTTCGTTTCTTCGCTATATCGATTAAAAGTTTGACCTTTCTTCGCTGACATAACAAAAATCCCCTCCGGTTCCAGTATTGAGTTCATTTTAACATGATCTCTTTTTTCACTGTCTACCTTGAGGGGATAATACCAATAGAGGCTCTCTATTTATTCTATTTATTATTATTAGTAAGACCTGGGAAGACCGTATGTTCGTTAACATCAAACAGTTTGGCTGTTTTCATGGATTTAATTTTGCCTTGAGCGATTTCAATGTCCCCTTCTTCTCCAAAGAGCTTTTCTTCTTGAATGATTACTCTTACTCTCACCTTAAGCGTTTCCTTGGTTTGCTGAGCATCGACAATCTCATAATCAATAATGGATGGATACATACCGCCGATAGGAATCATGTCAAATCCTTCAACTGATATTGATTTGATTAACTCATCATCACGAGTAGCAAAACCAACGATATAAAGCGCAATAAGATTTTTGACTTATGACCAGCTGCTACTAGAGATATCAAGGTTTTGATTCCAGACATCTTCCTGTAGGTCTGACTTATTACTCTTTATTGAAACCGTTTGATTTTTCTGGTCCCAAGTTACATTAGCACCCAAAGCCTTGGAGATGAAGCTTATCGGGACCATTACTCGATTGTTGCTCATCTGCGGGGCAACATCCGATTTAATTTGTTCGCCATTTACGACGAGTTTGATCGCTCCATTTGCAAAGGCCATCCCCACCGCAGCTGTTAAAGCGATGACTATTGTAAATAACGAAATAACTAACTTCCTTTTCATTAAAACCCCTCCACGTTAAATGTTCGTACATAAAAAGGTGTAAAAAATTGGATATATCTTCTATTTTATAACCATAAAAATTAATTTCGTACAGTATTGTAAATACAAATGAAATTAATTCCAATCGGGTTAAATATACACCAATTTTATTTTTGCTATTGAATATAAACCCAATTAAACTTAAGTCCGCTACAATTCGTAAAGGCTTCCCATCATGAGGCTCTTTTATCTTGTTCAGTGGAACAGGATTACTTCTGAAAAATATCCTCATTGGAGAAGTATTACGCACCCATCATTCAGGCATCCGTTTGAGCAAACCTTGTTTAGCAGCTAGAAAGTAATTGTCCAGTATATCAAGCAAATGATTACTCTCTTCCTGAGGGCGGGGATGTGTATGAATTATTAAGCAGGAATATAACCAAGATTCATCGACAATAGTTAGATGAGTTTTATTCTCCACCTATCACAAACTCCCCAATTATGTTCTTTCCAGTTTTATCATAAAGCGGTACGGTCCAAGATCCTGGGTTATTTTTGCGATACTCAGCAGCCTCACGAGGGTTACTTACATGAGATTCAAGCTCGGATGCGTATATATACCCTTCAGTACCATCTGTACCAGTTGCAGCGATTAAGTCTGGTTCTACGCCATATAGGTCATATATATCAGTTCCGTAAGTAAGTCCATATTCATTTACTGGATAAACATCTTTTGCTGATACAGATGGCTGATTAGGATTAACTGCCTTTACTACTGAAGAGTTATTAGGGTTAACAGACTGTTGTGTTACCCCTGAAGAGTTAATAGGATTACCGTTTTGTTGCGCTGTCGGCAAAACTGTTTTATCAGAAGACAAACCTTTAGCAGTTAGGATAAAAAATGCAATGCTGCTTAATGCAATGACGGAAACTAATATTATTCTGATTTTCTTGTTCATTCTATTTGAGCCTCCTAAGTTTGTTTGTAGAATCTTCAAATTAAGCTCAAGTTTAAGAACTTATTTAGACCAGGTATTATTTTGCGAATAGTTCAATGAATTTTCAATTTGGTTTCTACAAGTTTTGTTTTTACTTGAGTGTACCTAATATATACAACGTAAAAAGCGACCCTCTGGTTATGATTTTCTGATCATTTATCACCAAGGTACCTTAGAATTGGCTTGTGCAGATGTGATCTGCTTAGGGAAGTTTTATATACAATAACATCGCAATTGCTAGTTGAACTTTAAAGAAAAAATACCGAGAAACCCCAAATGGGGATTCTCGGTATTTTTTAGAAGTATTATGTTGGCATTGGAGCCGCATCTAATTAAGGTCTTAAGAGTAAAGGTGTCATCATTCGATTTTTTCCACATGAGTACTAATCTCAAATTGTCCGATGATGTTTTTGTTTTTATCATACAGAGGAATAAATTGGGTAGGCTGAATAGTTGAGTTATACTGTACTGCTTCCTCAAGAGAAGTTACATTTGACTCCAAATCAGCTGCGCGCACATAACCCTCAGTACCGTCAACACCTTCTGCAATTAAATAATCAAGTTCCTTACCATTAAAAGTATATAAGCCAGATCCAAAAGTTTCACCTTCCTCATTCACTTCAACCTTTTGAGGTAGATCTGGGACGAGACTAAATGTTTCATATGGCGACCTTACTCCTTCAACCGATCGATAGTATCCAGTGTTACCATTGTAGAATTCTGCTTTTCCATGACTATAGTAAGTGCCTTTTTCTGGGTAACCGCGAGTTTCAACCATAAAACCAGAAATATTTTCATCGTTGTGAACCATTGCAGATGATGCTTTTAATGTACCTGAACTTGAATAAAGTCTGGCTTGCGCCCCGTAATAACTTGCATAAGGGAAACCAAGAGTTATTTTAATAATTGTACCAGCTTGCATGTATGTAGTGCCAGATATTGTTCGTGTATATACATGAGATTGAAACTCATACTTCCTGTTGTACTCCTCTACCTGAGTCCATGGGGACATAGCTGCAGAAGCTACGTTAGAAAATACAGTAAGAACTGAAATGGCGAAAAATAAATTAAGAACAATTTTGCTCAAACGCTTCATACTTGAAAACATCCTTTCGTCCGATAATATTTTTTCAATTAGACTTTGATAATTTTTCTGATGAAATTCTTCAAGCCATTTTATTCTATAGTGTTAAACCTGGCTCATGGATGTTTTGAGATATTTCAGAAGCATAATGAAGGGTAGTAAAATCCAAATGAAACTTTTAGTGTAAAATGAACAGATCAGTTCCTTTTGCACGGTTACAACCGTAAAACTCACTTACTATAACCAACCGTTAACTCATACACATCACCTCCTTAAATGATCGAAAGTCCAGTCTCAAGTGTGAATGTTTTTATGATCAGATCAAGTTAAATATATTTCAATAAAAACTCGATAAATATCATCATGAGACAATCTTGGTGATTAGAGACTTAAATGCTTCTATTGTTTATAACGCAAAACTTTGGATGCTGGTTATGGAATAAGTAGAAAATATTTGAAAATTTGTGATATCAATAGGTGTATGAACTGCCAAAACCTTAGTGCCAAGAATTATTTTTTATGATTGAAGTTTTTTAGCTCGTATCTTCTATTTATAAAATACAAGGAGAGAGCAAAACGAGTTCTAGATCCTTGGAAATTTGAAGGAGGTCTATTCCTCTATACTGGCATTCAATTTACGAGTGATCTAATTGAATTTATGGGCATACATGGAATTCCTACTCAGCTTTTACTTATAAGATCATCACATCAAAAAAGTTAGAATCTAACTGCAATAAAAAAAGGACCAGTAAATAACTGGCCCTGCATGAAGAGGTCATATGGTATTAGCTGATAAACATACTAGTTAATTATTTTTCAACGTTCAACCCAAGAACTACTACTTTTTCGGCTCCGTTTTGTATTACTGTATAGGGAACACCTTTTGATCTAACTTTTCAATTCCAGGTCTGTCATTGAGGAAGCATCGACCTCCTCGAACTGAACCTGATTGTTTCTCATCCATTCCTTAATACGAGTACAGTTCACACAACCATAACGTGCATAAACCGTTACTGCACTCCTTTTGGTTTTTTAGAAAAAGGGGACACTCGGGTTTGAACCGAGGATGAAGGTTTAGCGAACCTTTGCCTTATCCTCTTGGCGATATCCCAAATTTAGTTATCAAAGAGAGTTTCGTCACCAAGATCACAACCTGTATTGAAAAGAAATATGGGATGTTGTTAAATTATTTCCGAAGTTTAGGATAGCAGTGCTGAGAAAAATAATGGCCTCGATATGAATCATTTGGAGCTATGGGAATGTTGTTAAGGCTAGTAGTTATTACTACACATTTTCATTGAACGAATATTTATCCATAAATGATCTCATTCCCGTAAGCTATAAAGGAAAGTATTTACGTTACAGAGGCAAAGGAAGTTCCGGACAGCTGATCTTACGACGTACTCACCGGTTACAGAATTGATGGCCTTGCTGGGTGGAACCGTTGATGGCAAGAACGGCAAGATTACCGTTACTTATCAAAAGATATCCTACACCTTGGACCACAAAAATCAAATCGCACAAACTACCCTACCAAAAGCTTGTGACTGGTATCGGTCTAAAGCTGTTGCCCCCCAAAAGCAACGCGCAGGCTGCTGATGATTGGAAGGGGTTTCAAATCTGCGAATAGCGATCGGACGTATTCAAGTTGCTCTAAAACAATTGTTAGTTCAAACACGACAGAATGGTTCCCGGAAGTAGCTGTCCAAATGTTGAATTCGCGTGCTCTGCAATAAAAAATCTTTGCCCAACCTTAGGGGGGCAAAGATTTTTTATTGCTTATTATTATTCATCCTTATTGATTGTTACGAGAAATTGGATGTTCCAATTCAGAGTGCCCCATGAAACTTTCTAAGGCTTTTCCATCAATAAGAAGTTCTAAGTTATTTATCTCCTCAAATTGAAACATTGTCTCTTTTAATGCATCCAAAGCTAACAATTCACCACCAGATCCTAGTCTCGCATCATCAGGAATATGAACATCTATTGCTAACACTCCATCATGGAATTTCATAGAGTTTAATTCGATTTTACCCCATAAAGATACAAGATCAGAATGACTTGTACTTTGCAAAGATTTAAATACCTTCTCATACTTATCTATACTATTCGAATAATTTATTTCTGTCTTACTCTGTTTTAACTCCGTTACTTGAGAATCAACGTAGTAAACCAAAATCTCTTCAGTTTGATTATTAACTTGATCTACTGCCTTATCAGTTCCATTTACTGCAGAGTTAATCTCCTGGTCGGGAACTGAAGAAACCCCTGACTTTGTAGTAGGCTTACTTCCACAGGCTACTCCAACCATTGCTATGATACATAACATAATAGAAATGCACACACTTTTTTTCATATTAGCACATCCTCATGGTTTTGCTGTTATTCCCACATATTCTTTGATCCCATCAACAATAGCTTGAGCTGCTTTATCTTGAAAGGAATCTGAAAACAATGCTACTTCTTCTTCAGGATTACTTAAAAATCCAATTTCTAAAAGGACTGCCGGCATCGTTGTTTCTCTAATGACTTGTAGGCTACCATTTTTCACACCACGATCTTTTAGCCCTATGGCTTCGATCAAATGCTTATGAATTACATCAGCCAAATTTTTACTGCTACTACGTTGGTAGTAGAAAGTCTCTGTACCTGTTGTCTGGGGTGAAGCAGCCACGCTATTACCATGTATCGATACAAACACATCAGCCTTTAATTTATTAGCCAACTGGACACGTTCTGTGCGAGTGGGGTATACATCTGCCTCACGAGTCATGACAACTTCTATCTCAGGCTCCTTTAAGAGCAGCGCTTGGACTTTTAGAGACAAGGCTAAAGTAAAGTCTTTTTCGTGTTTATTGGAAAAACTGGTTGTCCCAGGGTCTTTTCCACCGTGCCCAGGATCGATAATTACGATTTTTTTACCTGATACAGGAGGCACAGGTTCAGTACTACTGATCTCACCAGAAATATTCAGATCAAGAATCAACTTATCTTGAATAAACTGTGGAGTATATTCTACAGTACTTATATTATTCAACTCAATTACAATTCGAACCTGAGCTGGATCATGATTAAACAAGGAATACCTAATTTCTGTAAGATTAGGTACCTCACTTATATCTAACTTACCTATCGATTTTGAATTTAGAGATTCAGCCATATTTCCGAATGTAGTATTGGGCAGATCAACGACTATCCTATCAGGGTTCGTCAATTTAGAGATTACTGGGGTAACCACTTTATCTAAAGAAACAACCAGCTGATTGTTTGCATAATTAATTTCATTAACATGGTTTAACTCAGATTCATGTTCCTCACCTGTTACAGGGAGAGAGGGCTGTGTGTTGTTACTATCCAAAGTGACTATTTTGTCTGTGTTGTTCCATCTTACTTTAAGTCCCATCTCTTCACTAACGAATCGTATTGGGACAACGACTGTGTTTTTTATAATTTGAGAGTCAATATTCAGCATCTTTTGGTCATTATTAACCATAACTTCTTTTTTACCAACTGTTAAAGAGATTACTTTAGAGTTTTGCTGTATCTTCACATTTTGAGTTTTTTGGTTCCAGTCAACTTTAAACTTCAAATTTTCAGCAACTACCCGAATGGGGATCATCACGTTATTTTTAACGTTTACAACCTCAACATCCTCAGGAAGAGCAATTTCTTGGCCATCTAAAATAATTTTAGTTTGGTTAGATGCAGCATCACTATGATGCGGTAGTGCTATAAAAAAAAATACACTAAATAGAATTAAAAGAATGGATTTCTTCATTTTACACCTCAGTTTAATTTCTGCTAATTGTTTTTCATGAGCATACCTACAACTAATTATCCAGTGTAAAAAAACACCATGAATTCTCTCGTCTACATCTATTATATTGACAAGAAATATATAAGGAGTTACTTATAAAAGCCCATCCTTATTATAATCCTGTTATTAAGTACATTTACTTACAGATATGCATAACGGGAGTTGCGAAAGTAGAAGAGAAAAATCAAGTAATTTCGTCATTATTCACCTCCTAAATAACGGAATCCTTAAGAACCTTAAAATCCATTAGATGATGAGCTTACTTGCAGAAATAAAGTTTTCGACAGCATCGTATTGGACATTTCTATGAAAACCCATCCATATTATAAGACGTATGATCCATTAATAAAGTAACGATATTTCGGATAATAAATATCAAATAAATTATTTTTTTATTCAAACCTTTCACTGTCTATTGTGTTTTCAGTACATAATTTAAGTACCTAGATGTTTAACGAATCAATGTTTCCAAAAGGAGCAGCTAAAAACTCCAACCGCAAATCTCACAGTGCGATTGGAGTTTTTTTATTGTTGTGATTTGATCCAGCGAATTTATTGAATTTGGCGAATGATCAGTGAGAAAGCAATCTGGATCAGTCAGTTTCAGCGAAAACCATACTCAGTCAGGTAAGTTTTTTGAACCCAACCCGATTTTTGAAATTTTTCGCTATAAACATTAACCCAAGTTACCCCACCAACCACGACTTGTTCATTGCCGTTCACCAAGTCTCCGGCGTAAAGGGATCCAATATATGCTCCGGTAGGTGATGGGGTTGCTCTCATATTACAAGCCGCATTGATTCTCCACGTAGTACTCAAAATGGAAATATCTCCAGC
>NZ_JBNNUS010000013.1:0-162855 GCF_050279985.1 Paenibacillus sp. NPDC093718 | reverse complement strand
AGTTCCTCCATGACTTCTTCTCTCACACTTACCATAGGGTGAAATCCTGCGAATTCATGAGTCTGAGTGAGGAAACTGAATCATTTCGAGGGAGCGCAATAGTGTTAATACATCCAACATTCTGCTTTTCTTAATCATAATCTCCCTTCCGCCTCAGGCAATGCGTTATATGCGTCTTTGCCATTAACGATTTGTTGGATATATGTTATTAAGTCCCTTCCTTTAAAAAGGCTAACGGTGGTATTCTGCGTTATTTTAAAAGATGCCAACAATTTCTGCTGCGTGATGCAATAAAACCTTGAATTCCAGCTTTACCGTTGACGATCCGGTAGCGGCACCTCCATTTCAATTGTGTACGGCTTGCCGTCCGGGCCGCCTGCGACATTAAAGTTTAACTTGAGAGCGCTCGCTCCCTTATTGACAGGCTCGAATATATAAAGCTGTTTACTGCCCGACTCCGTCTCCGGCTCACCCTGACCACCAAGTATCTGATAGACGCGCCCCTGATCATCCCGCGCTGCCGACATATCAAAATCATCCGGATGTACAAATGTGTTTGCTGTATCCTCGGCCTTGGGCCGAAGATGGAAGAACACCTGTGTCGTCACGGGTGTCACGACGACCTTGTCTACAACAAATCCGCGATAAGCGAGTGTATCTGGCATTTCGGGCTTCTCGATCACAACCGGTTCGGCATTGATTTTCACCGGTACGTCAAAGCGAAATGGCTGTTCAACTCCGGCTACCGTAAGTTTAACCCCAAGCGTGAACTGACTCGGCAACTCTGAATGCAGCCGATCAATATTTACGAGCACGGAATGCTCTCCAGCCGGACCCCAGGACGCCATCAACTGCTCCTCCTGCAAATATGCCTCGACCCAAGTCAGTTCGCCACGCTTAGGCTCCCGCAAGTTGCTGCTGTAGAACTCCCCATCATCCTCCCGCTGAACCTCCAGCACGATCCTCGCCCCATCATAAATGACATTTCGGACGCTAATTGTTGTGTCCCCGTGAGTCTCGGTGACTGCAACTGGTTGCACCAATCCATTTTCCGCTGCCGCTTGCATGCCTTTGTCCCCATACAAAGAGAATAAACTTCCGATTAAGGGAACCGATCGCATCGAATCGGCGAATGCCGGTGAAAAGTAACCGAGTCCGGCCATCCCCGTTCCAAGCAGTAACACGACTGCCACAGTTACGGCTGCCAAGCGTCGCAGCGGGTGGAACCGTCTGGGGACGATAGATTGGGAGCGCCCGGATTGACCATTCACCTGCCGGATGTCTTCGAAGAGGGCAGCTCGATCCTGCTTGTAGCCCTCGCCGGTTGCTGACAATGAGGAAGATGCTTCGGCCCGAATTCCCCCAAGTATTTCCTCCATTCGGAGCTGCACGACTGCGGGGATGTCTACTTTTTGTTCCTTTTCCGGCCGAAGTCGGTTCAGCCGTTCATCTATATGGTCTGACTTCATGATTACCTCTCCCTTCCCATGTCGACTCCAGCCAGTTTCTCAGCTGGGCCTTGCTCCGTTTCAGGCGCATCTTGGCTGCGCCTTCGCTGATGCCAAGAATTGCTGCGGCATCTGCAATCTTCAAATCCTCCAAATAGACTAGTACCACGACCAACCGAAGTGGCTCCTCCAGCCGATCAATGGCTTCTTTCAGTTCCAAGTCCTGGAAAACCGGACTATCAACAACAGGCTCCGGCAGCGTGCCGGGCAGGGACTCGCGTAGTCGCTTCTGCAATATCGTGGTGCACTCATTGATAAGGATTCTGTACAGCCATGTTTTGACATGTGCCGGCTCTCTCAGCGAACTGATCGCCTTGTAGGCCTTAACGATGGTTTCTTGGAGCGCATCCGCACAGTCCTCGTCTTTTTTTAGGATCGCTCTTGCGGTTCTATAGAGCGCTCCCTTCAGACCCTCTATCAGCTCAAGAAAGGCTTCTGTATTTCCCTGTCGAGCAGACCATGCGAGCTTCGCCAGCTCCATTTTATCCGACGATCTAACGCTACCTGACGATTTAATTGCCATGCTTTTAATGTTTCCCACCTCCTAGAAGACCTAGGCCTTCTCGTGTTTCATTACTGTCGACATAGATTAGATGTGCTGGGCGGAGAAAAAGTAACGGGTGGCGAAAATATTCGATATGGGTAGTTGCCACCGGTAAGATGTATATTCAATTTTTAGTTGCGTTAACCTGCCCGTTAGCTTAATGAAATTGCATGGGAACATAGTAAGATACTTATCTAATCGGGAATCGGCTCATGTTCTTGTCCATTACGGCAATCGGTACAAGTTCTTGTCCTCGACTCGGGACAAGAACTTGTACCGATAAAACAAAAAAGCCGCTAAAATAGCGACTCTCAATGGGAACAAGATCTTGTCCCGCGACAGGTGTTTTGACAAGAACTTGATAACATAAATATAAAAAGCCGCAAATCAGCGGCTTCTAATGTTGCAATGTTTTTGTCACCCAACATCCTGGGTTTGTTGAGCTGCTGACTCGGGACAAGAACTTGTACCGATAAAACAAAAAAGCCGCTAAATTAGCGACTTTCTATGGGACCATGTTCTTGTCCTTCGACAGTAATCCTTTTCTATATTTATTTAACTATCAATACAACTAAACATTCCTTTGAAGCTTGACATCACACTCTGACGTTGTCGCAGTGACGTACTCCATATAATTCACTGAGCCGTTAAAGTTCAAATAAGCTTCATAACGCATGCGGATTGCGGGTAAAGTGATCAAATCCAGAACATTTTCCTTTGGAACCCACCTGCATTCGCTAGATTCTTCAGTCGATGTTGCTAACTCTCCACCCACAGCTTTGCACACGAAATCAAACATGACCTTCGTAGGAACATCAGTTTCACCGTCATACCACTTATGGATGGCTGTATTCGAAACAACACTAATTAAATGGCTAACAATGGCTTCTATTCCACTTTCCTCATTAATTTCACGGATCACGCCATCAATCAGGTTTTCTCCAACTTCAGTTATCCCACCAGGATATACCCAACCGTCGTCGTGGGCTTTTACTAATAGGATATTTCCATCTCCATCTTCTACAATTCCGCCTGCCGATACAATATGTGTCGGAAACGACATTTCTCAACCTCCTAATACTGATAATTTGTATATTTATTCCACGTGTTTCATGTACTTCCCTGCTTTCATGAACAAAAGCAGCCGATCACGTTGATCGGCTGCCTTCTTGTTTTTATTGAGCTATCGTATCCCGTTAGTTTAATCCTTAGGTAAAGTAATGCTCTTAACGGTACATTTGAACAAACCACATTTTAAACCCATGCTTCTCGTAAAAACCAATTATTTTTTGCCACTGCTTTGTCGCAGAATATACAACAGACCGAGTTATGCCATTACCTTCTGCGGCTTCAAGAAGCTTATCTACCATCACGTGGCCTATATTTCCACTTCGATACTCAGGGCGAACATATACCTCATCTACCTCTAGATAATGCTCTCCCTGCTCGATTACAGCTAACCCGTCGCTTATATGTACACTACCAGTTATATAGCCTACAATTTCCGAGTTGTTTTCTGCAACCCAGAAGTAATCCCCGATATTGTTCCTCAACAACTCTGCGGTATTAGCCCCCAAACCGTAAGTGATACATTCTGAGACCCATATTTCAGACAGGTTAGCCACATCCGAAAGGTCCGTTTCATTTGCTTTTCTTACAGTAAACATTTATATCACCACCATTTATTATTTTTTATAAGTAGTTCAATTGTTAATAGTCAAAATCCTTGTCAAAGGTTACTGCCCTTATCCGTTAGTTGATGCCATCATGCTAACCTGCCCGTTAGCTTAAAAAGGCAACTGATCGCTCTGATCAGCTGCCTTCTCTTCTTTATACAACTATCGTTTCTCGTTAGTTTAACGATTAAATGGTTCTATTTAACTTCACTTCAAAATTCGGTTTAGTAACATAATCCATGTAATGCGTTTTCCCATTGAAATCTAAATAAGCTTGATAACGTGTACGAATAGCTGGGGCTGTAATCATATTAAGTGCTTGATCCTTTTCAACCCAACGGCAATCCGATGTCTCTTCGGATGTACATAAATGCCCACCAACGGGCTTACAGACAAAGTCCAACATCACTTTCGTTGGAACATCGGTCACACCGTCATGCCATTTATGAACTCCTGTATTCGAGAAGACCCCAAATAAATGCGAGACCAGCACGTCTATTCCGCTTTCTTCTTTTATCTCTCTAATCAAAGCATCAAATAAGTTTTCACCTACTTCTACTTGTCCCCCTGGGCACACCCAACCGCCATGTCGAGTCTTCACCAAAAGTACTTGCCCTTGTTCATTTTCCACAATACCGCTAACAGCAACAATATGAGTTGGCCATGCCACGAGCATTCCTCCAAATCTATATGGGTAATTATTCCACACTGTATTTTAACACGAAACTGAATTCTACTGCCCGTTAGTTGAACAAAAACAGCCGATCCCGTTAATCGGCTGCTTGTTGCTTTTATTGAACTATCGTCTCCCGTTAGCGCAACAGGCTGCCTATTGGGCAGCCTGCACATGATACCTACACTACTGGTTGTTTCAACTTATAATCCAAAATGTTCACGAACTAGTCTAAATTGTTCTTCAACACTTAAGCTAGTTGTTCTTTTAATGGTCTTGATTCCATTTTTAACACAGGCATTTCTAATGTCACGAGAAAACTTTACCATATTTTTGTTGCCGTTTTTGATTGATTCCGCTGGTTTAGCTGTAAGGTTAATAACATCCAAAATCATCTTATGGTCTTCCCTGAAGAAATATAGCCGTTCTATTTCTTCATCAGACGTATAGAGACAAATCATTCTTTCTTTAGGAATAAAGGGTAATATTTGCTCGGGCATTATTCCTAAATCTATTATGATTGGTGTATCGGTAGGCATTTTCAACAAATCGATAACAAAAAACTCCATCATTTCTTCGATAATTTGAAAAAGCCATTCACAATGTTCATCATTGGGTTTATTAAACCATTTGTCCCAGTCCAAACCAGGATGAGGATATTGAAGGGCAGGGTATTCAACAGGGCTAGTGAATGGTCTATATTTTAAGACATTATCCTCTAGCGTTTGAAATCCAAACTCCTCAGCAAATTTCTTTGTCATTGTGGTCTTGCCCGCGCAACAACCACCATTTAACCAATACACATGCTTTAATTGTTCTTTCAGATAATTATCATTAACCTTCATATTTACCCTCCTCAAATTTTAATTTTGAGGAAGTTGGCGGATTCTTATCGGCTTTCTATAACAGCGAAAGTACATATTAAATCCTCCTTTCCAAAGCATACTAATAACATTCGACTGTTTGGTTATTAATTCCTCTTGCATTCCAACTAAAGTTTCCCGTTAGCTCTTTACGGGCTACCGATCACCCCAACCACTTTCCCCTCAATTTTATCTGTGGGTAATGGCCCAAAGAATCTACTATCATTACTGCGAAACCAATCATCACCTACAATATAAATGCTGTCTTCAGGGATCTCAATTTCCTTCATAGTTAATTCCTCAAAATAATTCGCTATATTTTCGATGTTTTTTCTTATGTAATCTTCTAAGTCAACACGCTCTAAAGCTTTTTTCAAACTATCGAGATCAGCACCCAGTCGATGTGCTCTTCCGTAAAAGGCATCAAGCAATTTCCCGTTAATATAGATCTGTCCTTTTTCAATCTTTACTTTTTCGCCAGGTAGCCCGATTACTCTAGAAATACTGTACTCACCAAGATTCTTTTTAGTTTCAGGATTTGTAAAGTATACGATATCACCGCGACTAATCGCATGCTTATTGTAATACTTCGAATCAATCACAACCTGACCTTCTAAATCATGATTCCCACGATCCATGTTGTCATAGTTATGATGATAGATGACCTGCCCGGAATCTAACTCATTTTTGGTTACTGTATTAATCGTTGGTTTGGTTATGGAATCAGTGATGATTTTACTTGTTTCATCTGAACTACTACATGCTGCAAATATCAGTCCAAATACAATAACGATAATGACCACTTTCATCATTTCCCACTCCCCTCGACTTCTTTTCCTTTATACGTAAACTTAAGGTTAAGTGTTCCAAAGTTACAGTGGCTTGATTGAACTAATCTGCCCCGTTAGCTTAATGAAATGTTAGATGCTTATCTAATCGGTAATCGGCTCATGTTCCTGTCCTTTCAGCAATCGGTACAAGTTCTTGTCCTTGACTCGGGACAAGAACTTGTACCGATAAAACAAAAAAGCCGCTAAAATAGCGACTCTCAATTGGACTATGTTCTTGTCCCCCGACATATCTACTGGATATTCTTCCAAAAGCCTGTCTTTAATATTTGACAATCTTTCGTAATCAATATCTTTGGGATTTACACATACAATAGTAAAGTCTGGATCTGACTTAAAAGGTTTAGCAGTTCCTTTTGGAATCGAGCCACACATATAAATGCTATGAATCTTACCTTTAAATTCGGTAATTATGTTATCTATATACTTATCAACAAAATCCTTATATTCACTTTGTATTACAATTCTATTTATAACTTTTTCTAATATCATATAGACTCCTCCTAAACTAAGAACTTCTTTCGGCTAACGTCTTATCTACGAACTTCGTAAATAACTTCATATGTAGAGTATTCGCAAAATCAATAAACTCCCCTGCCTGTTAGCTTAATAAATTCAATTAATAGTTCAATGCTTATCTAATCGGTAATCGGCTTATATTCTTGTCCTTTTCGGTAATCGGTACAAGTTCTTGTCCTTGGCTATGGACAAGAACTTGTACCGATAAAACAAAAAAGCCGCTAAAATAGCGACTTCAAATGGGACTATGCTCTTGTCCCCCGACAGCACACGTTCTTTAATCAATGTAAATTTATCCCTATAAGCCCTCGGAACGTTCCGTAACACAAACGGAGCCCCTTCGGCGCGCAAGGCCGAAGGGGCTTCTCCAAGATGTGCCCATGATTTATTGAAAGTCCATGTTACTTGCTTGGTCCTTTCTCATCCTGAACTGAATAAAACTTCTTTTGTCGGAAATGGCCAGGTACAGGTTCGTCTTCTCCACCTCACTCATCATAAGTCCGGGCTCCATACCGAATGAATGACCCGGGTACAATCGCATAGTGGGCATCAGCCTGGATTTTAGCATCTGGATACTATAGAACATCTGCTCTGCAGAGGCTCCTTTACCGTCACAGGCCCCGCAGCCTTCGGCAAATAACGTATCCCCTGTAAATACGCAATCCTCCAGCAGATAGCACATTCCGCCAGCTGAATGTCCCGGTGTCAGCAGGGCTGTTATGATGGTATCGCCTAACCGCAGCTGATCGCCATCTTTCAGTCCTTTCAGTTTGGGGCAGTCGAAGCTGTAATAATGGATTTCTGCTTCCGACATGTATACGTCAGGCTCATAAATCGTACTCAAGGACGCAACCAAATTGACATGGTCCGCATGAGAATGCGTAAGCGCAATCGCTTTTAGCTCAGCTCCCAATTGATCCAATCTATCCGTGATCGTTTGCAGTTCCCATGCCGGGTCCACCAATAAAGCTTCCTTGCTCCCACAATCCATAACCAAATAACAATAGTTAATGAAGCCGGGGGAGCTCGTCCTAATCACTTCAAGCTGATACGTTGTACCGATTTCTACTTTCATGGCATGGGTTCCCCCTTGTCAAGATTATCGCAGACTTCTATATTTCTGAGACTGCTGCCGCATCAACGTCTGTTTTTAACCGGGCGGCGATCCGCTCCGCGATCATCATACAAGTCAAATTCGTAGGCGCACTTGGGATTGTAGGCATAATGGATGCATCCGCAACCCATACATTATCAATTCCGTGCACTTTCCCGTCCGGGTTAACCACTGCATATTCATCGTTCTCCAGACCCATTCGGGCTGTTCCCACAGGATGCCAACCCGGACGGACCCAACTTGCGATTGCTTGGTCCAATGCGGCATCCGACTTGACAACTCCCTCCGTCCATCCAACAATGCGTTCTACATATGGCCGCAGCTCCGGATGCCCGATAATTTCCCAAGCTCTCCGCACCCCGTCCCTCATCATACGGGCGTCTACACGATCAGTAAGACAATTGACGACTATTCTAGGCGGAACCAAGGGATCTGACGAGAGTAGCCGGACATAGCCGCGTGATCGCGGCTTCATAAGGCAGGCCGATACGACCAAACTAATCGAAGATTGCAGCGCATTGTTTAAAAGGGGGAACATTCGTGTGTCCATTCCACTAAGCATATACACATGCATATCATTGCGGCTCATGATGGACCCGCTTGAATAACGGAGTAACACTTGATGCGTCGGCTCTCCCAGTTTGCTTGCGCCAGCTTTGGGCACCCCCCATATACCGACCGCAGGATGGTCTGTCAGATTCTCCCCCATACCGGCGAGCGAAACTCGGGCACGAATACCAAGCGACTCTAGCGATCGGGGAGACCCGATGCCGGAACGCATCAAGATGGCCGGCGTTTGAATCGTTCCCGCACATAGGATGACACGATCGGCGGCGAGTCGAATTCGTTTGCCGCCCGCAATCGCTTCGACGCCTTGAACCGTATGATCTTCTTTCCAATCAAGCCGCACCACATGCGCATCGGACCGAATCGTAAGGTTCGGTCTGGCACGAGCCTTGGCAAGGTGGGTCCAAGCCGACGACATCCGAATTCCCCCACTAATATTTTTAGGGATATACCCAACCCCCGTTGAGTCCGGATGATTCAAATCAGGATCCAAGGGATAGCCAATCGATAGGCATGCTTTCAAGAACCCCTCCTGAAGGGGGACAAGCTCCGTACCGTCAGGACGAACAATCGGCACGGGACCGCTTCGCCCATGAATGGAGGCATCCGGAGACAGGTCATGCTCTAACGATCGGAATGCAGGCAGCACCTCTGACCAAGACCAGGCACCTCCTGTTACTTCCGCCCATTCGTCAAAGTCTTCTGGAAGGCCGCGCAGAGCAATCGCACCATTAATAGATGATGATCCGCCTACAACTTTACCGAGGGCATAGTCGAACAACACCCCTCTTCGGCGAGCTTCTCCCAGTGGCTGATCTTCCCTGACAAGTGCTTGAATGTCCCAATTATTCCCTGACAAAACAGGACCGTTCGGATTCAGAATGGAGTCTGGCGACTCATCCCTGTTCAGATAATCCGGCCCGGCTTCAAGCAGAAGTATGCGGCGGCCTGTGTCTTCGCTTAGACGACTAGCGATGACGGCCCCGGACGAACCGGCGCCGACGACAATGTCATCAAATCTCTCCATGCCTTTTTTGCCTCCCTATCGAAATCAGCATGAAAGAACGGGGGCATTAACAGCATTCGGTTATGCTGTTTCGCGGCACTCCATCTATATTTCATGCAGGATTCATGCCCCCGACCGTTAATCATGAGCTGATGATTTTATTCGTTTGCTTCAGCCACTGTTCTACTTCCTCGGCGATCATGCCGACGGCATCTGATGCAAGCAGCGTATAATGCGTCCCTGACAGGAACTTGCCGTCCACATGGCCTGCTGTCACGCGCTTCCAGCCCCAATCCGCTGCTTCCCGGTACGGGTGAGCCGCAAATTCGCTTACTTCCCCGTCTCTTGCCCGCAGAACCAGCATATCGACCGGCGTCGATGCAGCATGGTAGGATCGGCTGCCCTGAACAATTCCGCAGAACACGCCGTAGATCGTCTCCAGCTGCTCGGCATCCAGACCCACGGCCTCCTTCGTCCAGGCCGCTACCCGAGCCATCGGGGCATCTCCGGTCCATTCTATGGCCGCCACCTGCTCATACACCGCTTCCGGCAGGTTCAAGTCCCCAAGGAACCACTGGAACAGCTCCGCTTCCTCGATCGGATCATGAACCAGCGGCGCCGGGCTGTCCACGATGATCACACCTTCCACCTGCCGCCCCTGCTCCTGCAGCTGTACCGCCATCTCGTAGGCGATCAGTCCGCCCGAGGACCAGCCTCCCACAATCACCGGCCCCTCCGGTTGTCGGGCGCTGAGCAACTCGACATATCGATTCGCCATGTCCGGGATCGTCTGGAGCGGCGCCTCCCGGCCGTCGACCCCGGGAGCTTGAAAGGCCAGCACCGGCCGATTAAGCCGCTTGCCGAGCTCCCCATAGCACATGACATGACCTCCCGCCGGGTGCACCAAGTAGATCGGGGTTCCCTGGCCTTCTTCCTGCATCGGCACGAGGCAGCGAGTTTTTTCTGCCTTCCCTGTTTTCGCTTCCTCACTCCGCAGCCGCGCCGCCAGCCCGATAATCGTCCGCTCCTCCCAGATGTCCCCCAGCGACAGCGTCCGCCCGAGCCGCTCTGCAATAAGCCCGACCATGCGCACCGCCTCAAACGATTGGCCGCCAAGGTCAAAGAAATCATCACTCACCGCAATCGATTCAAGCTTCAGCACCTGCCGCCAGATATCCAGCAGCTCCGTTTCCCACTTGTCCAGCGGATCGATTCGAAGCTTTGGTTCCTTCGGCCTCTTAGGTTCCTCGATTCGCGGCAACGCCTTCCGGTCGATTTTGCCGTTTGCGTTCAGCGGCAGCCGGTCCAGCCAGGCGATCCCTCGCGGAACCATATAATCCGGAAGCTTTCGTCCCGCCCAGCGCCGCAGCTGCTCCGCGTCCAGGGTCACTCCCGCAGCTGGAACGACATACGCCACCAGCTCGGCTCCCCGCTCTCCTTGCTGCACATGCGCCACGGACGCTTGGACTCCCGGGTACCCGGCCAGGACCGCTTCGATCTCTCCCAGCTCAATCCGGTGCCCTTGCAGCTTCACCTGCGAATCCTTCCGTCCCAGAAACTCGATCACCCCGCCCGGCAAATAGCGCCCAATATCCCCGGTCCGGTAGATGCGCTCCCCGGTGTCCGGATGGGAAATGAAGCTTGCCTTCGTCTTCTCCTCATCCCTCCAATAGCCTTGAGCCAGGCCGATGCCTCCGATATACAGCTCACCAGCCACCCATTCCGGTGCTGGGCGCCCCCACTCATCCAGGATATGCCAGCTCTGATTCTTCATCGGATACCCGTACGGGATACTGCTCCAGGACGGATTCACGTCCCCGATCTCATATAGGATCGACCAGATCGACGCTTCCGTAGCTCCGCCCAGACTAACCAGCTTCGCCTGCGGCGCCACCTGCCGCAACCGTGCCGGCAGATCGAGCGGAATCCAGTCCCCGCTCAGAAGCACCAGACGAAGCGCCGGCAGCTCGATCCCGCGGTCCTGCGCCGCCTCGGCCAGTAACACCGCAAGTGGAGGCGCAGAATTCCATACGGTGACCCCCTCCTCGATCATCCGGTCCAGCCAGTGCGCCGGGTTCAGCGCTTGCTCCGGATCTGGGTATACGACTGCCGCGCCGGATGCTGCTGCCCCGAACACATCGTAGACGGAGAGGTCAAAGCCGAAGGAGGATACCCCGAACAGGCGGTCTTCCGGTCCAACGCCAAAGCGCTCGTTCACGTCCAGAATCGTATTTGCCGCTCCCCGGTGGTCAATCATGACCCCCTTCGGCAGACCGGTAGAGCCTGAGGTATAGATAATGTAGGCCAGATCTGTGACAGTTACATCCGTTTGTACGGTTACAACCCCTTCGCTACCTTCACTACCGTCCCTGCCGCCGATCGGCAGCACGAGAAGATCCCCTGGCCATGCCAGATCGGACAGGTACCGCGGCTCAGTCAGCACCACCTCGGCCCCGCTGTTCGCAAGCAGGTAATTGCGACGCTCCTCCGGCAGGCGCGGATCGATCGGCACGTAGGCCGATCCCGCCTGCAGTACACCGTACACCGCCCGGAGTAAAGACACTCCCCGGTCTACGACAACAGCAACCGTATCGCCCCGTCCGGCACCTGCCGCTTGAAGCTCGGCGGCAATCCGGCCGCTTCCCGCTGCAAGCTCTCCATACGTAAGCCTTCCTTCCGTCGTAATAGCCGCCGCTCTCCCAGGATTTACAGCGGCAGTTTCCTGCAAGAAGCTATCCAATTTCTTCCAGTTGACATGGCTGTTCGCATCGCTATCATTTTGTCCAGGCCCAGGCTTATTGGAAACGAGCGGAATGATTTCTCGCTGCCACAAGTGATGGTCATGAGCCAGCCGTTCAATTAGCGAGGCATAGGCTGCCCACATATCATCGATAAGCCCGTCCGGAAAAAACTCCTCAAACGTATCCAGAACATAGAATAGAGAACCATTCTCCAATTCCCAAAACTGATGATCCAGCATAACCTGGGACGTCTCCAGGCAGCTAAAATCCGGGCGTTGAAAAGCTTCCATGAACAGGCCGCTGCCAATGACAAACGGAATTGGAGCTTGTCCAAATCCACCGCGATGACGGCTATAGGCTTGGATCACCTGCATACCTCCCCAATGCAGATGCTGCGAATCCCGTATGATCTGCCCTTGAAGACGGCGAGCCCGATCTGCAAATGAACAGTCCGAACGGAAATCTACTTCCATCGGATAAGTTGATGAAAAATTGCCGTATACATCCCGCAGATTAGGGTCAAGAACCATTCGGCGGGTCATCATATTGCTGATTACGAAGTGACGACTGTTGCTCCACGCCCCAAGCAATTCAGCGTATACCGTGAACATCGCGCTTGACGGTGTCACGCCATGACTTCTGGCTTGCTTTTTGAAGGAAAGCCAGATGTCGGCTCCGATGATTTGCTCCCGCCGATGTAGGGTAGACCGGCAGCGCCGTTCCATATGCGGCCGGACAGGAAGGCTTGGCGGACCCGGCAAGCTGGGAAGCCGCGACTCCCAATAAAGACGGGAAGCTTGACCTTCCGGGGAAGCAGACAATTGCTCAAGCGCTGTGGCGGCAGCCTTTAAGGTAACCTCCGCAGACGGCAGTTGAACCTGCTCGTCGTTATAGAACAGATCGACTTCCTTCAGCAGTTGACGAACGGAATGGCCATCCCAAAAGAAATTGTTGTGGTTATAGTGAATTCGTGTCTTATCCGTGCCCTTTTCGCTCCATAACGTGAGGCGAAGATCAATCCATGGCCAGCGGTCGAGCGGCAGTTCACTGCGCATCATCTCTTCTCGAGTATGCATCAGCCTGTCTACGGCTTCAGCCTCGCTAAGTCCACGCAAGTCTGCCACCTTGCAGCGTAGCGGCACCACATTGTCCAAGGTCGACAGCGTTCCATCGGGCTTTAGCACCGCAATCTCCCCGCGATGTCGAAGAAGGGCTTGATTCCACGCTTTTTCATACCGTACAGGGTCGATCCGGCTTTTGTCATATTCCATATATAAATGGGGCCTCACATGGAATTCCATATAAGGATCGTCCGCCATAAAAAATCCCAGCTGTAAGTCGGACAGCGGAATATGATTTTCTATGCTTGACAGGACAGAGCTTTCCAATGCTTCGCCCATTAATCCAGGCTGCCCGGCCGAGTCGTTATCTTCCTCGTTGAGGCGCTTCCGGATCATGATCGACAAGGCTTCGATCGTCTGGTGCTCAAAAAACTCATGCATTTCCAGCTCGAACGGCAGCACCTGGTTCATTTCCCGCAGCAGTTCCGTAGCGACAAGCGAATCTCCGCCTAGATCGAAGAAGTTGTCCGTAACCCCGAAGTCCTTTCCTCTCATCACCTTGGACCATGCATCATAAATGCATCTTTCGAGCTGATGCCTAGGCTCGATCTTTACCGCTGATTCCGATTGGATATATTCAGGAATGGCTGGAAGCGCCTTGTAATCAATCTTGCCGTTGGCCGATACCGGCATTTTGTCCATCTGAAGAACCACTTTCGGTACCATATATTCCGGAAGCCGATCGCCGACATATTGCCGAACGGCCTGCACATCCAGCCGCTGCACCAGCGGCGGCCCTTC
Organism: Paenibacillus sp. NPDC093718; assembly: GCF_050279985.1. Lineage (NCBI taxonomy): Bacteria > Bacillati > Bacillota > Bacilli > Caryophanales > Paenibacillaceae > Paenibacillus > Paenibacillus sp. NPDC093718. The sequence continues at coordinate 148,934 of NZ_JBNNUS010000013.1, read as the reverse complement.
CGCAATTAGGACATGAAATCCCAGATAGTCCGCAACGCTGCCCGGAGTGCTTGTTGCGACGACATCGACGAAACCGCAGTCCCGAAGAGCTCGTTCCCATTGTTCAACAGTCAACAGGCAATGCGTGCTTCTCAGCTCCTCGTCGCGAAATACATCGAAACCCTGCTGAAGCCCCATATGTAAATCGAACGAACGGAAGAATCGTGTTTCCTCCAGCAGGATCAACTGTCCGCCCGGACGCAGCAAGGAGCGCAAATGTTCAAGAGCTTGCCTGATATCCATCACATCGTGCATCATGCTTGAAGCAACGATCATGTCGAAGCTGCCGCGCTCCATGCCTTGAAGCTCGGGGCGGACGTCCAGATTCAATAGACGGAATTCCATCTCGGGATGCAATGGCAGAAACAATCCTTCGGCCCGCTGAAGAAAATATTCCGAAATGTCCGTAAACACATACCGACCTTTCGCTTCGGCAACAATCGGCAATAGATGCTGCGTAGCCGATCCGAGCCCTGCTCCGACTTCCAGGACGCGGGCACCTCTTTGATTTTCCATCAATTTTCGAAGCGCAATCTTTAATTGCTCGTGGTTATCCGGGAACAGTCGCTGATATATTCTGGCTGTTGCATCCGCCGTATAAATCTCAGCAGAATGGATTCGTTCCCGCAATATGTCATCGATTCGTTCCACGGCCTCAACAAGCCAATCGGCTTCGTCTTCCTCAAAAGCGAGGACAGTCTCGAGCCGCTCCTTCACCTCGCGCGAAACCGTAACAAGATCCGGTTCGGGCAACGGCGAAGTCAGCTCCACGGCTCCCGGGCGAAGCAAACGTGCATATCCATCCTCGACCAGCATGCTCAAGGCACGCTTCAGCCAGCGTTCATACCGGGACGCTACGCCGGCGGCCAGTAACCGATCAACGACAATTAACTCGCCAATCTCCCCTCGGACCCCGAAACTGTACAATACCTTAAAGACCGTTGCAGCATAATAATCCTCCAGGAGCGTCCATGCCGCTTCGTAGTCCCCTGTTAACTGACGCGTATGGGCGCGCAAATTCATAACATCAAAAAGCTCAGACAATTTCCGTTGCGGCTCTTTCAGAATATCCGTGCTTCCCAAGAGCCCGATCTCAACTTCGGGCTCTATATAAGCGGCAAGTTGTCGATGTTCGTTCAAGCTGCCCGTTACCGTCACCACAGCTTCCCGGATTTCCGGATGCTGGCGTAATACGGCTGCAATTTCACCCAATTCTATGCGATGCCCGCGTATTTTGACTTGATTGTCATCCCGGCCAAGAAACGTTATGACGCTCCCAGGCGTATAACAACCGAGATCACCGGTATTATACAGTCGTTCTCCGGTCACTGGATGTGTGACGAACCTCTCGCTCGTCTTATCGGGGTCTTTCCAATACCCTTGTGCGAGACCTATTCCTCCAATAAAAATCCGGCCCCTCACATAATCCGGACATATCCGAAACTCCTCATCATAGACCCATATGGTCTGATTCGGCAGCGGCTTCCCGTAAGGTATGCTTGACCATTGCGGATCCACCTCTTCGATCGGATAGTAAATGGACCAGATCGAAGCCTCTGTCGCTCCGCCCAAACTTGTCACCCGGCAAGCGGGATAAGCCTTTCGGATGCGGTCCGGCAGATCAAGCGTAATCCAGTCGCCGCTTAACAGTGCAGCCCGAAGTGTAGTTTCATCCCCTCCTCCACGATGAGAGTTGTCCATTAACATCCGCATTAACTGCGGCGCGGAATTCCATAGCGTGATACCATACTTAGCAATCAGGTGACTCCAATAGACTGGGTCATGGCCTTTACGACGATCGGGGATTGCGATAGCTCCTCCTGCGCTCAAAATGCCAAATATATCGTAGACCGACAAGTCAAAGCTAAGGGAAGAAACCGCCAGCACACGATCCTGCGGACCAACTTGGAACAGACGATTAATGTGCTCAATTGTATTGACCGCCCCCCGGTGGCTGATCATAACCCCCTTCGGAACGCCAGTTGTTCCAGAGGTGAAGATCACATAAGCAAGGTCGTCCATATTAGGGCTCAGACCGTCATCCAATAGCGGAAGCGCCGGATGATCGGCAGTACTCGGGTGAACCTCCAGAATCCGATACGATCGTTTGCCTTGAGGTTCTGCAATTTGTGGTACGTCATACGGCTGACACAGAATATGCCTTACGTCACCGATATGCAGGAGTTCCTCTTGCCGGCTGACAGGAAGATTCGCATTTACGGGCAAGTATGCTCCCCCTGCCATCAGAATGCCGAGCACAGCCGCCACCTGTTCCCATCCCTTATGCATTAGGACTGCCACCAATTCTCCCTTGAGGATCCCCTGTTTTCGTAGCCAACCCGCAATCGCCATGCTCTCGGTCAACAGTTCCCCATACGTCAAATTCCTCTCTTCCGAGAAAATAGCCATTGCTTCAGGGAACCGTCTAGCTCTCCGCATGAAGCCTTCATGCAGCAAACACTCGTCATAAGTGCTGGCTGTGCGATTAATCGCTTCGCGCTCAGCTTCAACAGCTGTAGGAAGCCTCGCGACATAAGCGCTGTTCCATACTTCCTCCTGGTCGGCAAGTTCCTCTAACAATCGTATGAAGCTGCCCAGCATCGCATCAAGCACGCCCTCCTCGAACACCGCATCCAAGGCATCCCAGTTGAAGGTCAAGGTTCCATTAACCTCCATTACCTGATGATCTAGCCAGACTTGTGGGGTTTGGCTTATGCCGTAGACCATCGGCCCAAACCGCTCGATACAACCTGCGTCCAGCCCTTCGCTACCGCCAAACACCAAGCCGCTCGTGAATACAAATGGCATGACCGCTTGAAGGGGAGTATCGTTTATTTTCGACCATTGCCGCATCACTTCAACCCCGCTGACCTCACGGTGGTCAAGATCATCCGCCAACTGCCGCTGCAGTTGAAGCGCCCGCTCCCGAAAGGTCGTTCCTGATTTACGGTGGTCGACCTCAACCAACACGGACGAGGTAAAATCTCCAATTAACCGGCCTACATCTTCGTGCAGCGGCATCCGGTTAAATAATGTCAGGTTCAGCGTAAAATGGCGGGTATTGCTCCAACGGGCCAAGACCTCCACATAAGCTGCCATAAGCAGACCCGAAGGGGTTAAGCCTTCCTTGCGGGCCCGTAATTTAAGCTGCTCCCAGCGCTGCTGATCCAGCACGGCTCTGCGGCGGCTGAAGCTCGGTTTGCCCTTTCCGTCCGAGCTGGCCCGAACAGGCAAAGCGGGTGCCGGGGGAAGCGTATCAACCCGATTCATCCAATATTCATAGGATCGTTTATAAGCTGCCGAACCGGCATGATTCCGTTCTGCCAGCAAATAATCACGATAGGAAACATCAATTTCCGGAAGGCTTACATCCGGATGCCTATACAATTGATGCCATTCATCAAACAAGAGGAACATACTCCACCCATCGATTATAAGAAAATCGAGACTGATATGAAGGCGAATCCGATGATGAGGCAGTCGTGTGGCACGGATATCAAATAACGGCCAACGATCAGATGGGAGAACCTGATGTGACAATTCATCGCGAATTCCTTGGATGGCATGCTCGATTTGCATCTCTCCCTCGGTCGAAAGATCATGAACAGCAATCTCGTATCGTGGCACTGAAAGCAAAATACGCTGCGTTCCGTCTTTATCAAAAACTGCCCGCAGCATTTCATGCCGGTCGATCAGTCGACATAAAGCATCATTCAAACGGGAAATATCCAGCCCTTCACTGTCCAACTCGAAATAGAAATGGGTTGAAACGCCGCTGTAAGCAACGCCTCCGTTCCTCCCCAACCAGTATGCATGCTGAATGTCGGAAAGAGGGAATGGATCGTGACGGCGGGCAGGGTCCGGCTTAAGGATTGGCAGCGTGTCCTCCTCTGCAGGGCGGTCCTGTGCGCGGAGATGATCAAGAATAGCTTGTTTATGCCTCTGAATGCCTTCCCGCAGTTCAGGTGTCATTGCGCCTTGCGGGGCTGTAATGCGCAGCTTATCGCCGACGGCCTGAAATCGCACCCCGGCGCGAAGAGCCTGTGATAATATATTTTGCATGACTTATTCCCCCTTAGTTCAATATCCTTGAGTGAGCGTGAATCCGATGAATCCACTGTTCCACTTGCTCAGCTACCACACGAGCGACATCTGATGCCAGCAGCGTATAATGCGTCCCTGGCAGGAACTTGCCATCCACATGGCCTGCTGTCACGCGCTTCCAGCCCCAATCCGCTGCTTCCCGGTACGGATGAGCGACGAATTCGCTGACTTCCCCGTCTCTTGCCCGCAGAACCAGCATATCGACTGGCGTCGATGCAGCATGGTAGGATCGGCTGCCCTGAACGATACCGCGGAACACACCGTAGATCGTCTCCAACTGCTCGGCATCCAAACCCACGGCCTCCTTCGTCCACGCCGCTACCCGAGCCATCGGGGCATCCCCGGTCCAGTCGATGGCCGCCACCTGCTCATACACCGCTTCCGGCAGGTTCAAGTCCCCCAGGAACCACTTGAACAGCTCCGCTTCCTCGATCGGTTCATGCACCAGCGGCGCCGGACTGTCCACGATGATTACACCTTCCACCTGCCGTCCCTGCTCCTGCAGCTGCACCGCCATCTCGTAGGCGATCAGTCCGCCCGAGGACCAGCCTCCCACAATCACCGGTCCCTCTGGCTGACGGGCGTTCAGCAGCTCAACATATCGATTCGCCATGTCCGGGATCGTCTGGAGCGGCGCCTCCCGGCCATCGACCCCGGGAGCTTGAAAGGCCAGCACTGGCCGATTAAGCCGCTTGCCGAGCTCCCCATAACACATGACATGACCTCCCGCCGGGTGCACCAAGTAGATCGGGGTTCCCTGGCCTTCTTCCTGCATCGGCACGAGGCAGCGAGTGCGTTCTGCCTTCCCTGGTTCCGCTTCCTCGCTCCGCAGCCGTGACGCCAGCCCGATAATCGTCCGCTCCTCCCAGATGTCGCCCAGCGACAGTGTCTGCCCGAGCCGCTCTGCGATAAGCCCGACCATGCGCACCGCCTCAAACGATTGGCCGCCGAGGTCAAAGAAATCATCGCTCACCGCAATCGAGTCCAGCTTCAGCACTTGCTGCCAGATATCCAGCAGCTCTGTTTCCCACTTGTCCATCGGCTCGTCGCGAAGCTGGGCTTCCTTCGGCCTCTTAGATTCCTCGATTCGCGGCAACGCCTTCCGGTCGATCTTCCCGTTTGCATTCAGCGGCAGATGGTCCAGCCAGGCGATCAGGCGTGGAACCATGTAATCCGGAAGCTTGCGGCCCGCCCAGCGCCGCAGCTCCTCCACGTCCAGGGTCACTCCCGCCACCGGAATGACATACGCCACCAGCTCGGCTCCCCGCTCTCCTTGCTGCACATGCGCCACGGACGCCTGGACTCCCGGGTACCCGGCCAGAACCGCTTCGATCTCTCCCAGCTCAATTCGGTGCCCTTGCAGCTTCACCTGCGAATCCTTCCGTCCCAGAAACTCGATCACCCCGCCCGGCAAATAGCGCCCAATATCCCCGGTCCGATAGATGCGCTCCCCGGTGTCCGGATGAGTAATGAAGCTTGCCTTCGTCTTTTCCTCATCCCTCCAATAGCCTTGAGCCAGGCCGATGCCTCCGATATACAGCTCACCGGCCACCCACTCCGGTGCTGGACGCCCCCACTCGTCCAGGATGTGCCAGCTCTGATTCTTCATCGGATACCCGTACGGGATGCTGCTCCAAGACGGATTTACGTCTCCGATCTCATACAGGATCGACCAGATCGACGCTTCCGTAGCTCCGCCCAGACTGACCAGCTTCGCCTTAGGCGCCACCCGGCGCAGCCGTGCCGGCAGGTCGAGCGGAATCCAGTCCCCACTCAGAAGCACCAGACGAAGCGCCGGCAGCTCGACCCCGCGGTCCTGCGCCGCCTCGGCCAGTAACACCGCCAGCGGAGGTGCCGAATTCCATATGGTGACCCCCTCCTCGATCATCCGGTCCAGCCAATGCGCCGGGTTCAGCGCTTGCTCCGGATGTGGGTATACGACTGCCGCGCCGGCTGCTGCCGCCCCGAACATATCGTAGACGGAGAGGTCAAAGCCGAAGGAGGATACCCCGAACAGGCGGTCTTCCGGTCCGACGCCAAAGCGCTCGTTCACGTCCAGAATCGTATTTGCCGCTCCCCGGTGGTCAATCATGACCCCCTTCGGCAGACCGGTAGAGCCTGAGGTATAGATAATGTAGGCCAGATCTGTAACGGTTACATCCGTTTGTACGGTTACAACCCCTTCGCTACCTTCACTACCGTCCCTGCCGCCGATCGGCAGCACGAGAAGATCCCCTGGCCATGCCAGATCGGCCAAGTACCGCGGCTCAGCCAGCACCAGTTCGGCCCCACTGTTCGCAAGCAGGTAATTGCGACGCTCCTCGGGCAGGCGTGGATCGATCGGCACGTAGGCCGATCCCGCCTGCAGTACACCGTACACCGCCCGGAGTAAGGACGCCCCCCGGTCTGCAACGACCGCAACCGAATCGCCTCGTCCGGCGCCCGCCGCTTGAAGCGCGGTGGCGATCCGGCCGCTTCCCGCTGTAAGTTCTCCGTACGTAAGCCTTCCTTCTGCCGAGATGGCTGCGGTCCGGTCTGTACTATCAGAAGCCGCCCGAAGCATCCAATGCTCCATGCGCACCGCGGGTAACGTTTCTTCCTCCTTAGGCTGTTTCCGTATGTCCAGCTGACGATCCGGTATAACGGAGAAGTGCAGCTGCTTCCAGGCTTCCCTTTCAACGGCCAGCATTCGGACGAGTGAAGCGTAAGCCGCTTCTATTGCATCAATGAGCCCTTCCGGGAAAAAATCCTCCAACGTATCAAACACATAATAGAGCCTACCGTCATCCAGCTCCCAAAATTGGTGATCCAGCATGACCTGGGACGTTTCCAGACAACTAAAATCAGGGCGCTTAAATCCTTCCATGAACAAACCGCTGCCGATGACAAACGGAATCGGAGCTTGTCCAAAGCCGCCGCGCAGCCTGTTGAAAGCTTGCATCACTTGCATGCCGCCCCATTCGAGGTGACGCGCATCCTGGATAACCTGCTCTTGAACTCGGCGGGCTCTGTCGATAAACGTATCTTCGGCGCGAAAGTCAATTTCAAGTGGATACAGCGAAGCAAAATTCCCGAGAATATGCCGAATATCAGGATGGATATTCAATCGCCGGGTCATCATGTTGCTCAGGATAAAATGCCTGCTGTTGCTCCACGCGGAGATGATCTCAGCATAAGCCGAAAAAATCGCATTTGAAGGCGTTATCCCGAAGCTGCGCGCATGAGACTTGAATTGTGCCCACTCGTCACGATCGATGAATATTTCCCGCCGATGAAGCCGTGAACGGCAGCGGCGGTTCATCTCTCGACGAATCGGCAGCGATGGGGGCTCAGGCAAAAGCGGCAATCGCTCTTCCCAATATCGGCGTGCCTTCTCCCCTTGAGGAGAATGGGCCAACTCTTCCAGTGCCATTACCGCATCCCGATAGCTTAATTGAAGCTCAGGAAGCTGGAGATCAGGTTCCCGATAATAGCGGTCGACTTCCTCAAGGAGCTGATGGGTCCCGTAACCGTCCCAGAAGAAATTGTTATGATTATAATGAATCCTAGCCCGCTGTCTCCCCTCTTCGCTCCACAGGCTGACCGTAAGATCGATCCATGGCCACCGTTCAATCGGTAATTCGCTGCGCATCATTTGGGCCCGGGTGTCCACCAGGCTCTTGATCACTTCGTCATAAGGGAGTCCCCTTAGATCGTGTACACGGCAGCTTACCGGAGCCGGATGCTGAACAGCTCCCAACATCCCGTTCCGCTGAACGGTCACAATTTCATTGCGGTGGCGGTCCAGTGCCTTGTTCCAAGCAACTTCATAACGGGGAATATCAAGCTCCTCGACATCCTTCTCCGTGTAGTAGTGCGGCCGCACATGAAACTCCATAAAAGGATTGTCCGCCATGTAGAAGCCAAGCTGCAAATCCGATAGGGGGAAAGGCTCATGCCATTCCTCCGGCTTTGGTTGGCAGACAGGCAGCTTAGCCTCTTCTGTGGACTGCAGCAGCGTCAGCAATTCGGTCTTGTATGTCGCCAACTCCTGTTTAATTTCCGGAGTGAGCACCCCTTTAGGGGCATGTATCTTAAGTGCTCCCTCTCGGCAGCTCACTTGAATGCCTTTTGATTGAAGCATTTGCAGGAAATCCGTCAATTTCATAACACAAACTCCTCCAATTCCTCATCCGCATCCCCGAAATACGCTTCGCTCTTCCTGCTCAACAATAGCAGCAGCAGCTTTTGGCGAATCATCTCTACCACCTCGGACACTTCGCTCCCCCCGATAAATAAATGTGCCGGTATATCTACACCAACCCAGGAGCGAATCTGATTACGAAGCTCCATCGCCATCAAAGAATCTATACCAAGAGAGGTCAGTTTGAGCTCCATAAGCCTTTCATTCGAGGCAAGTTCGCGATGTGCATCGATGCGCAGCACCGAGCCAATCAAATCCCTTAGTCCATGGAGAACGGCAAGGATTAGCGCTTCTTCCGGCAGTTGAGCAAGCTCTATAGCAGGGATTAGTGAAGGGATATTTTCCCTTTTCATCTCAATTGTCTCTGTGATGACGCCCATTTGGGCCAATATATGAGGTTCAGCCTTGATGATCACGACCTGCTCTCCGTCTATTTTCAAAAGGGGACTGAAGGCCTGTATGCCCTCTGCTGGTGTGATGCCGTCAACCCCTTGATTTTTAAGCCGCTTCCGATAGTGCTCGTCCGACGCAACTCCGATCTCGCTCCAGTAGCCCCAATTCACGGACTTGACATCAAAACGGACACGCCCTGACGCCGACCGGGCAACCGCATCCTGGAAGGTGCTGCCTGCGGCATAGTTCGCCTGACCGGCATTTCCGAAAAATGATTGAGCTGACGAGAAATATATTAGAAAATCCAGCTCTTCATTTTGCGCCGCCTTGAATAGTTGCGCGCTCCCGGCCACCTTCGGTTCAAGCACCTCAAGCAACATCTCTTCATCCATGTTGTCCATGGACTTATCGCGGAGGACGACTGCTGCATGAATGATCCCGTGAATCGCCCCAAATGTTTCTTTTGCCCGCGCTACGGCAAGCCGAATATCTTCCAATTGGGTCACGTCGGACTGAACGTAGATCGCTTCTCCGCCAGCAGATACAATCTCTTGGATCTGCTCCCCTTGTTTTCGTCCGGAGGGCGAACGTCCCGCGAGCACCAATCTCGCCTTCACCTTCTGTGCCAAATATACAGACAGGGAGCGACTAATGCCTCCCGAACCGCCGAAAATGAGGTACACCCCTTGTTCGCGGAGGTTGAGATTCCCAGAAGCTTTGGGCCCGGTCGGCTTTAATATCCGCTGGTAGGGCAGACCTTGGCGTAGTGCCAGATCTGACATGATATCATTCAACGGCTTTATCCAATCCCGAAGCGTTGGCTCATCCTGTTCCAAAATGTCCCGGTCCAGATCCAGGTGGTAAAGCGACCATTTCGAATATTCGCGATTAGCCGTTTTGGACAAGCCGGCAATACCCGCCCCTAAAGGCTGTGCCGCCTCCCCTGGCTCCACCGAATATACGCCGTTGGTTACGCTCCGAATGATCAGCTCCTTTTCCCTGTATCCATTCAGCGATAACGCCCGAAGCAGCCGGAACAACGTGATCACCCCTTGCTGCTCATGGGAGGACAATGTTTGAATATCTTCCCAAGACTGTTCCGCATGGTGCATTCCGCCAAGGAACCAGATGCGACCGAGCGTTTGCGGAAGCCAGTTAACGAGCTCAGGCCATATTGTGGCGTCTTGGTACACCACTTCCCAGCAATGATCGGAGAGCTGCCTGTTTTTGTGCCCGAGTACGATATGATAACGGGAAGCAGCACCACCTTCCGACGTCAAAACCTTCACCATGCCTTCGGCATATGCAGGGTAGATCCATAGTTCTGTTGACAAATCCTTGTTCTCTATGACAGCCTCATGTCCGAAAGGCAATAAGACTTCTTCCCATGCTGGGGAATAGTATGGTAGCTCGGCAGGTATGTTTCCTCTAAATGCGCTTATATCAGTCCATTGAGCGGTTAGGCCGACCACTTCTACGGCGATATTTCCGTTCTTATGGCGCAGTGTAATATCTGCAATCAGCTCATCGCCATTTGCCGCATTCTTACGTAAATTTCCTTCCACTTCAAACGAAGTGTTGGTTGTATATTCACTCTCATAAACATTCAAAGCGTCCAAGCGGGCAGGAAGCGGAACAGCCCCTCTGTTCTCCTCGGATGCTAGGAGCAAAGCTCCCAGCAACTGAAATGCAGCGTCAAGCAGAACCGGGTGAATTGTTCCGGACAGCTCCGGCACATGAGACGGCAGGCGAATCTCACCAAATATCCGATCTCCCTTAAGTTTTAGAGACTCGACAGCCTGAAAGCCTGTTTCATAGGCAATGCCGCGCCGCCTCCAGTTGTCATAAAATTCACGTATAATACCCGCAGCCTCTGGCGAAGATTGATTCCCGATTGACAGGAAGCCGGTTGGGGGACTAACCGTGAGTCCACTGGCACCAGGCGGATGTCCCGGCGTCTCCTCTTCCGAACAGGCTGCTGGTTCACGTACCATTTTTGAAATCGTGCCGGTTGCATGGGTCTGCCATTCGCCGTCGCGGGAATCCCTTGACAGGACTCGGACGGCCCATTCCATATCCAATACATCATGGCGCTGGAGAACCGTCTGGACCTCCACCCCTTCGGCAATCAAACTCAGGGGACGATGGAACCGAAGATCTCGCACCGCAACAAGCTGACGTTCCCTTGTCCATCCTGAATAGCGGACAGCAGCCAGCATCATGCTGATATAACCCGCTGCAGGCATGATGCTCTGATCTCCCACACGGTGGTCGAGCAAATACCGCGAGGTAGCCTCCGGAAGAGCGTTGGTATAACAGCAAATATGTTCTAGGGCTATATCCATGCTCCGTCCAATCAAAGGGTAACCCCCTTCGTTTAGCCGGCTTCCGTGGCTTGTCAGACTCCGGCCCTCCTCACGGTTAAACCAGTATTTCTTGCGTTCAAAAGGATACAGCGGCAATGAAGCCTGCGGCATGTTCATCGGTGATTTTTTCGGCTTAAAGGATACCGGAGCGCCTTGTACGAACAGCTGTCCCAAACACGCCTGCAAATGATCCGGCTCTGCCGCCACTTTAGGAAGGCTTGAAAGCCATACTCCCCCCGATATGCATCGTTGTCCCAGTCTGGTTAATGTCTGCCCGGGACCAATCTCAACGAAAATATCCACCTTCAGCGTTTCAAGCTGTAGCATTGCTTCGTGAAAGTGTACCGGTTGGCGAATCTGATCCACCCAGTAATCGGTGCCTGGCTTCTCCCCACTGGCATTGCCGGTAAGCACCAGTTGCACTCGCGGTTCGTTCCATTCAACTCCTTCCAGAGTAGCGCGAAACGGCTCAAGCACAGGCTCCATCAGACGGGAATGAAAGGCATGGCTCGTACGGAGCTTCACTAACTGAATATCGCTGTTCTCAAGCGTTCGGGCTGCATCTCGAATCAGCTCTTGATCGCCGGACAAGACCAATTGGTTAGGCGAGTTGTGAGCGGCAACGTCAACAGCGGGCCACAATGAACCGAGCGCTTCTTGGATATCGGCAGCCCCGGCGTGTACTGAAATCATTGATCCGTGCCCTGGTACAGTCCCCATCAGTCTCCCACGTTCAATGACTAATCGCATCACCGTATTCCGATCAAGCATGCCTGCCGCGTAGGCCGCAGCATATTCACCTATGCTGTGTCCAACGACGACGTCTGGCTCTATGCCCCAGCTCCGCCATAGATCAACAAGAGCCATTTGGAGAGCTGCCAGTGCAGGTTGGGCATACTGCGTATCATCAAGAAGATGGTCTTGGGAGCCAAACAGAACCTCGAACAGGGGCACGTTCAGTAAATCAGCAGACGCTTCGATGCAGTGGTCCATTGATTCTTTAAACACTTGTTCCTTTGCGTATAGGTCCCGACCCATTCCGATATATTGCGAGCCTTGTCCGGAAAAAAGGAAGGCAATTTTCGGACGATGCTTGGCCATCCCTACGGAAATGTCAGGATGGGTTTGCCCGGCGGCGTAATCTTTAAGCAGGCCTGCTAGTTGCCCCCTGCTCTTACCCGTAACAGCCACCCTCATCGGCAAACGGGCACGTCCGGTATTCGCTGCCAGGCATATCGATGGCAGCATGTTGTCATCCTCAATAGAATCCAATCGATTGGCATATTGCAGCGCGAGCTCGCGCAGACTGCTCTCGCTGCGGGCGGACAACGTCAGCAGTACGCTTTGTCCGTCCATGGGCTGCATTGCCTCCAATTCCGCTGCATCCGGCTCATAACCTTCCAGTATTATGTGAGCATTTGTTCCGCCAAATCCGAACGAGCTGACTCCTGCACGATACGAATGCCCGGCCGGCAGCTTCCACTCCTGCGGACCGGTTGGAAGACGAAATCTGCTTTCTTCAAGATCGATATGCGGATTCAATTGACGGAAATTGCGATTGGGAGGAATCAGTCGATGCTGCAGAACAAGCACCGTCTTTATAAGCCCTGCGATTCCTGATGCGGATTCCAGATGACCGATATTGGTCTTCACCGCTCCGAGCCAGCAAGGCGTAGCCTCGGTTTCGTCAGAGATGTCCAACACAGCACGCAGTGAACGAATCTCAATCGGATCGCCTAGCGGCGTTCCCGTGCCATGGGTTTCAACGTAACCGATGGTATGTCCGGGTATTCCCGCTCGCTGCAGGGCCATATTGACTACCCGCTGCTGAGCATGTCCGTTTGGAGCCGTTAGGCCATTGCTGTACCCGTCTTGATTGACTGCGGAGCCCCGAATAACGGCCAGAATCCGATTTCCGTCCCTGCGGGCGTCCGATAGGCGCTTCAGTACTAGTACCCCTGCCCCTTCACCACGGACATATCCGTCCGCTTGCTCATCGAAGGTATGACATCGTCCTGTTGGTGAAATCATCGTAGCCTGCGTGAATATTTGGCTGTAAGCATCGGACAGAATGAGATTGACGCCTCCGGCAACAGCAAGGTGGCTTTCTCCGGATGCGAGGCTCCGGCATGCTTGATGTACCGCGACGAGAGATGAGGAGCACGCGGTATCGATAGCCAAGCTCACCCCTTGAAGCCCGAGACAATAGGATATCCGATTCGCTGCCACACTAAGTGCGTTGCCTGTGCCCATGTAAGCTGCTCGTTCCCCGGTATGCTCCAATTGAAGCCGAAAATAATCGTTGCTGCTGATTCCGATAAAAACGCCCGTGTTCGTTCCGGCCAGGCTGTCCGGTGCAATATTGGCGGATTCCAGCGCTCTCCATGCCGTCTCCAGCAATATGCGTTGCTGGGGATCCATACTCTCGGCCTCCCTTGGAGAGATCCCGAACAACGCCGCATCAAAGCGATCAATATCATCCAGCTGGCCAAACCATCGGTACGATGCATCTTCTCCCGAAGCAAAACCGGTGAGGCGTTGCCGTTCTTCCGTAACCTCCCGAATCGCTTCGGCTCCGCAAGTAAGCAGCTCCCAAAATGCTTCAGCTCCATCCGCTCCGGGAAACCGGCAGTCTAAACCTACGATTGCAATCGGTTCATCTCGCTGCGTATCCGTCATGCCGGGTTTGCTTACCCCCAGCAAATATTCGCTCAGGCTGGCCAAAGTCGGATATTCGAACGCGATAGTTGACGGGATCGAAACTCCCCAAGCCGCCCCTGCCGACGCCACGAGTTCGACTACCTGAATCGAATTAAGCCCCATAGCCGAAAATGGCAGATCTGGAGGAATCTCTTCGGGTGCCATTCCTGTTAAGCCGGCTGCGATTTGCTTTAACGAGAACATGACTTCGGAGTAGGTGGCCTGTGTCGGATGCAGGCTCATGTGCGAGGTTAAGCCCTTCCCTTTTAAATCAATGTGATCCGCTCGCTCCCAGCGGCCAATCTCTTTAAGTGATCCGTTTTCGAACATTTCCTTGCAGATTTTACGCTGAATTTTTCCGCTCGACGTCTTCGGGATGCTCCCCGTCTGTACGAATACGATTATGTCGAGGTCAATGCCATGAGCCTCGGCCACTGCCGAAGCTGCCGCTCTGCCGGTAACGGACGTGTTAATTCGCTTCCGAGCGACTCTCTCCACTTCCTGGACGACAACAAGCTTCTGGACGCCTTCTTTCAATACGGTAAACGCCGCACCCCAACCGCCTTTTCGAAGCTCCGGACTGACCTCCTCGACGGTCTTCTCGATATCTTGCGGGTAATGATTCGAGCCACGAATAATAATCAGATCTTTCAATCGGCCTGTTATGTACAGCTCGCCATCCAGAATAAAACCTAAGTCGCCTGTTCGAAGATATTTCGTATTGCTGTCGTCGCCGGCCAGCTGGGCGTGAAACGTCTCCTCGGTGGAAACCGGTCTGTTCCAGTAGCCTGCGCATATACTGCTGCCGGCCAGCCATATTTCACCGATTTCATGCTTTCCGCACTCCATTCCCGTCTCCGGATTCACAATTCGGACCAACGGATCTTCAAGCACGATGCCTGAAGATACCAAGCGCCAGCCATCGGATTCGGCATCCGTACACAAGTCTACCTGATCTTTTTCCAAAGCAGGTTTACTCAGCAGCAAAGAAGGATTTTCGCGATCGGTTTTCCCGAAGGTGACAAAGAGCGTCGCTTCGGCAAGACCGTATCCACCGAATATGGTGCCTGCACGGTAGCCACAAGGTCTGAATTTTTCCGCAAAAGCGTTTAATGTATCATAGGATATAGGTTCTGCGCCGTTAATGGCATAACGTAAAGAGCTGAGGTTCAGATCGGATATTTCATCGTCTGAAATTTTGTGAATGCAGAGGTCGTAAGCGAAGTTAGGAGCGGCGGTATGCTCCCCTTGGTAACGGTCGATTGCGCGCAGCCATCGTACAGGGTGTTCTATGAAAGAAACCGGAGGCATAAACACGGAAGTTCCGCCCAATATAAGTGGGAGTATAATGCCTTGAACAAGGCCCAGGTCGTGGAATATCGGGAGCCAAGAAACTTGAACCATTCCCTCCGGAAGATCCATAGCTTTTTGATATATACTGCAGTTATGGACTAAATTACCCTGACGTACCATGACCCCCTTGGGATCTCCCGTTGAACCTGAAGTATATTGGAGGTAAGCAACATGATCCTTTGTCAATTCCTCATTGATCCATCCGGTTGCCGGTTCCTCCACCTCATGCAGTGGAATTACATCGCCAGCCCAGTTCTCCTCAAGCATCTTCAATCTGTTTGAAATATCGGCGCAATGGTGGGATAGAGCAAGCGCTGTACGAGCGCCCGAATCTCTGGCAATGACGGCTATACGTCTAGCATGATAATTGTTTCTGGGCGGATAGGCCGGTACAGCGATAGCTCCGGAATAGATGCAACCCAGAAGAGCGGCTACATAGTCGGCACCTGAAGGGAACAACAACATGATACGCTCTCCATTGAGTCCACGATCCTTAAGATGCCTTGCGATTACTTTAGCTCTTTCATGAAGATCGGAGTAACTTAAGACCGCTGTTTCGTCCTCCCCATTTTCCAGAAAAACTAATGCTCGTTCGCTGGGGCTTCTTTTAGCCCAAGCGTCCATAAGTTCGCTAAACATAAGCGACGATCGGACATCCATTCCGCTGCCTCCTTTACTCCCAAAGTAGGGTCGTAAAATGATTTTGTACTTTTGGTATATCGTTAACGTCAATGTTTTGTAATTCCCCGCTTTCCATTGGCAGAATTACCACGAACTAGGAAGGAATCCTTTCTAGAGGTCGATGCTCCATTAGACATTAAATATTCCAATTTTGTACAATCGCTATTATAATAATAGATACTGGACGCCACAATAACAAAAGATGATGAAACAATTCATTTCTGAACAAAATACGTCATTTTGTTTCTTTTACGTGCAAGTGTCTACCTCATAAAAAAGAGCCTCTTTACTAGGTTCTTAGTAAGAGGCTCTTTGATATCCGTATAGATCATAATTAATTTAGCTTCCGTGAAACTTCTTAAAGGTTTCCATAAGATCAATGGTGTTGAATAAATATACTGCTAAGCCAATAACAATGATAACTACAGCGATCCAAATGATCGTCGACTTTTTCATACGATGCACCTCCGACTTAAATATGAGCAAGCGTCTCCCGTACAGTCAAGCGCGAGGCTCTCCATGCGGGATATGCACTTGCAATGATCGCCCCGACAATGATCACGGCCAGCCAAGTCAGTACGACGGATGGCGAAATAATAAGCGGCAGTGGAGAACGGAAAGCCAGATTGCCGATTAGGTTTCCTACCGATGCTGATAATGGCACGGACACGACTATCGCTATAATCCAGCTCAAGATACCGATAAAGATTCCCTCGCTAATGATATTTCGAAGTACCGTACGGGACTCTCCCCCGATGGTTCGCATAATGCCAAACTCCCTCGTACGCTCTACCACATTGGTACCCATCGTCGACATGAGACCAAGTGCGCCTACGACTCCCATAATTAGTGACATCATAATTAATGCAAAGATAAGAATGTAAACATGCCCTCCGATCGCTTCATCCAGCCTGGCCTCAGAGATTTCCATCTTGATGGTTATCCCCGCTTTCTCTAGCGTCGCCCCAATTTCTGTTGCCGCACGGCTCACTGTTTCCGGGCTCCTGTCATTCATGCTTATACGCACGGCATTGACCGTATCCCTTGTTCCGATCGCTTCCTCAAAGAATTCCGGCAGCATATAGGCTGTTGCTGGAGATCCGATCTCTTTTGCTATTCCTATTACTTCATAGTTTGCAGGATTTCCGTCTACCATCATTTCAATCGTATCTCCTGCCTGGACTCCAGGGTAGAAGGATTGTGCCATATGATTAAGTACGACTCCTCCGACATCTCCCTCTTGAAGCCATCGCCCATCCATCATCGGCAGTTGAAGCATCCGGCTTTCTGCCGGGACGGATCGGGCAGTGAAGCTTCCATGGCCTCCATCCGGATACGTTCTTAATATTTCCAACCCGTCTTCCCGCGGAATGCCGGCCGGTGCCATATTCCATATTTCAACTTGCTTTACACCCTCAATTGATGTGATTAGCGGTAGAACGTTCGACTTATCCACACTTTGGTTTAGCCGAAGCTCAAGATCATACTTCCGATTCTGGGCAGCGCCCTCCAAATTCTTCTCCCAGGCCGCTTTAATGTTTAGGCTTGTCATGAACATGCCTCCAGCCGCTGCAAGCAGGCCAAGCGTAAGGATCAGGCGGCCTCGCCGTCGGAATGTATTGCGTAGAGCCAATACCAGCGTCCGGTCCAGCCCGCGAATCCGGCTGAGGAATGCATCCAATTTGCGGGAGCCGAATGAATTTCGGCTTGTGCCAAAATCGCTGATCGCTTCCCGTACTGTCGTCCGGGTTACCCTCAAAATTGGAATCAGTGCCGCCGCAAGCGGCACAAGGATGCCGGCAAGCAGTTCAACCGCATACACCCACCACGGAATACTGTCACTGTATAACGTAAAATTAAGCAGCGTGCCTACTTCCCCAGCAAGTGCCCTTCCGGCGGCAATGCCCGGGAGAAGACCGATTGCTACGGAGACGGCACCCATCAAGATCACCATCGTAAAATAAACACCCATGATCTGTCTGCTTGTCGCACCGATCGCTTTCATGACACCGATCTGCCGAACCTGCTGTGCCAACATTCCGCCGATCATCGTGGCCGTCAGGACCGAGCTTAAGATGAGAGCCATCAAGCTAAAGATGAGCATCATGATTAGAATCGCCGTCATCTGACTTTGGTGCGGATGCTTGTCGGGAGGCGGAATCCGGATTTCATTTACATCATATCCCTGCTGTTTAATCCATCCTGCCAGAGCGCTTATTGTTCCTTCGATCTCACTCAGGTGAGCCGATCGATTCTCGGTAATGACCTTCAAAATGTGCATGCTGCCGCTTTCGCCGAGCTTCACCAGCGTCTCCGGAGATACGTAGCCGTATGCCATCTGTTCCTGCCAAGCCGGTGCAAGCCCCCGGTCATGGACCGTCCCTGACACGGTCAGAGCTTGCAGAGAGCCGTTAGGTGTCTGAACATCGATCGTTCCGCCCGTCTGTGCTTCAAGCAAAGACATCGCTACGCGTTCAATTAAAATGGTATTGTCAGCAGGCGGCCATTCACCAGACTCCGGCTGTACGGTATTCATGCGCATATTTTCGAAATCCTTGATGACGAACAGAAGGATCGGTACCCATTCGTCATTGACGAGCACCCGTGCTGTCACCGTCGAGCTTGCTTCCGCATCAACGATGCCCGGCTGACCTTTCACAGCCTCAACCAATTCATCCGGCACTTCATCCATTTCAACCAGCGCACTGGCAGGATTCGTATTCATGTAATTGAGATTGATCTCCCGGGTCAAGATCGTATAAGAGCTGAGAATCGTGCCGACCCCGAATATACCGACAGCAATGGCCAGCACCATCATAATCATGCGGCCTCTCGTTGCCTTCAGGTCGTTCCACAGCTTTTTCCATCTTGGACTCATCCGAGGCCCACCCCGTCTCTAAGTGGCGATGAGGTCACGACTGCCCCGTCCGATAGCATAATCGTTCTGGTGAAATATTGGCTTAAATCGCGTTCATGGGTAACCATTACGACCGTTTTGCCTTCCTGCGCAAGATCCTCAAAAAAGCGCATTACACTGTCTGTCGTCTGGGAATCCAAATTCCCGGTAGGCTCGTCGGCAACGAGAATCGGAGGATCATTCGCGAGTGACCGGGCGATAGCAGCACGCTGCTGCTGCCCTCCTGACAAATCAGCAGGCAATTTATCGGCCTGTTCCACAATTCCAACTTTATCAAGCAGATAAAGCGCCCTTTCACGGCGTTCCCGTACCGGATAGGTCTTGCAAAAGTCCATGGGCAGCATGACGTTCTCGGCAATGGTTAAAGTCGGGAGCAGTTGAAAAAATTGAAATATGACCCCGATGTTTTTCCCACGCCAAACCGCCAATTGCTCTTGATTGAGGCTGTGAACCGCGGTCGATTTCACATAAACCTCACCGGAAGTCGGACTGTCAATACCTGTGATAACATTGATAAGTGTTGACTTGCCGCTTCCGGATTTGCCGACAATCGCTACAAACTCCCCGTAATTCACATCCAGGTTAATATCCTTTAATGCCGTAAATGAGCCCGAAGGTGTATCGTAGTTTTTGAACACGCCTCGTAAAGAAATTAGAGAATCACCCGTTCCGACTGCTGAATTGGTGGCGCTGGTGACCGACTTCTTGGTCATGGCACTTCCTCCTAACATCATCGTAAATGAATAAGTTGTTGAACATGTAGTTCGATATCGATTATAATGTTCGCAAGTGGCTGTTAACAATAACCAATAATGGTGTTAACGTCCATTACGGAACAAAAAAAGACAAAATGTATGGTATTGGAGGACAAGAACCATGACTGATAAGAAACCGGACCGCCGGATTCAACGTACGCGGCTCTTGCTTCAAGAAGCCTTGCTCGATTTAATCATTGAGAAAGGATATGAAGACATCACTATTCAAGACATTATTGATCGCGCCAATATTGGACGCTCCACGTTTTACAGCCATTATGCCGATAAGGAGATGCTGCTTCTCAGCAATATCGATCAATTGCGCGACCTTCTCAAGAATCAGAGCAGGGGCTATTTGCCTCCTCCCCAAAGCAACGAGGTTCGTTTCGGCTTCAGCATGCCCATGCTCCAGCATATCCAGAGCCATCGGCATATTTACAGCGCAGTTGCAGGCAAACAAAGCGGAATGGTCGTTCAATATCATATGAAGCAAATGCTTGTCGATCTGATCGGTGAAGAGATCGGCAGATTACTACTCGACAACCGCCTATCCGTTATTACGCGTGAATTGACGCTGGAATTCGTCGTCAATACGTTCTGGTCGCTTCTAACGTGGTGGATGGATAATAAAATGCCGTGCTCTGCAGAAAAGATCGATGATATATTCCATAAGCTGACGATCCACGGGATCAGCGGCCTTGATTGAGGTCCTATTTTGTGTATGGTAAGGAGGGAAAGACCGTTGTACCAACATCAACCATCCTTCAAACTCCGACTGCAGGCCAACGAAGAAGCGGCTTCAGCGGCCGTATCGTTTTGTACATTGGAATGGCCGGAGATTACCCACAACCGGGTTGAACAGACACTCCATTCGAAAGAACAAGTCTTGTTCCGCGGCTATCCGACCCATCGTCGTAAGCTAAGCTTTTTGAGAGGACGTTATGCCGCCAAGCAGGCACTGATTCATTATCAAAGTACGAATCTGCACCAAATCTGCATAGAACAAGGTGCTTTCCAGCATCCAATCGTGACGGAACAAGCTAGTCTATCCGCCCAGATAAGTATTACTCATACCGATGGGATGGCGGCTGCCGTTGCCTTTCCTGCAGCACAGCCAATGGGCATTGATATTCAGGACCTCAATCCAGATCATTTATCCCTAATTGAGGGGGAAAGCACTAAAGCGGAAATTGACAGGCTACGCACGCTTCCTTTTTCATACAGCGTCGCCCTTACTCTCTTGTGGACAGCTAAGGAAGCGTTATCCAAAGTCCTGCGAACCGGCCTAACCTTGCCGCTTACACTCTATGAGGTCAAGGATATGACAACCCATGGCAAAGGAATTTTGAGTACATATACCCGATTTTCGCAGTATCAGACATTTTCATTTATCTATCAAAATCATGCTTGCTCCATTTGTTACCCAAAACTTACCCAAATTGATTGGCTATGTTTAGAATTGTCGGAAATGTTAAAGGAAGGGAATTCGTTTAGTTAAAAGTCTCTCTTTGGCGGCACTGAAGCTACATCCTATGAAAAGGAGGGGGCTTCAGTGCCGCCTTTGGGGAGAACTGTAACGGAACTCATCGGTCCGCTCTTTTATGGACCATCCCAAGTTGTCCTGCGCGGGAAATATCAATGCGGAACAAAAACAAGCTGCAGTACAAACAGCACGGCAAAAATATACATAAGCGGATGCACGGCTTTCCACTTGCCTTTTACTTGCAGAGTGCCACCAGATCATACGGATGCGCCGTAATGATGCCGCTCATCCGCATGCCGATAAAAGCAATGAACAGCCCGATTCCGACGGTGATCGCATGCTTCAGATTCGCAGGGATCATCTCGATCAGCCTGTTCTTTTAAGAGCCGATGCTTCATCGCCAGTGATTGCCTTCTGGTAACAATCTGCCGCACTAAAATGTAAGTTTGCCGGCGTGAAGGGACCATAGCCACGAACAAAATGCTGGAAGGAACCGCGAGTTTTCGGATATAGATTGAAGAACAAACCATCACAATGTATTACAATGAGTGCCCCCCGGGCTTCAGTAACTAGATATTTTTATCTAATCGGTAATCGGACCATGTTTTTGTCCTTTACGGCAATCGGTACAAGTTCTTGTCCTCGACTCGGGACAAGAACTTGTACCGATAAAACAAAAAAGCCGCTAAATTAGCGACTTTCAATGAGACTATGTTCTTGTCCCCCGACAATCCATCAAGAACTAGATAACATTAAGCTGCACGATCAATCCAATGGCTCCATTTAACGTCGGCTCCTTTCATGCCGTCATACGGATACACTTTGGCTTCCGGGCCTTCCTTCTGGAACTTCACGAAGGCCGGGTTCATGACCACAGTACCACCTTGCTACCCGATGCCGACCGATGTATATTGGTCGTCCAATATAATCCTGCGATGATAAGCGGTGCTTAGCCAGGAATCGATCGCTTCGCGTGTCGTTGTATTATTAAAAGACATGACTTCAGCTACCGAAGTGTTTGGCCATCCGGCTGCTTTGCCCCGTTCTCCGGCCGTCACTCCCGTAAATCCTGCCGTACCCGGCTCCTCCCGATGGGCCGACAATCCTTCGAATGTAATAAGCCGCGTGAGCCTGCGACGCCTGCGTCAATCTCGCATCCAGCTCCAACGGGCCTACGCCTACCTTCGCCCGAATCTCGTTCAGATAAGCCAATCCGTCGAGTTGATCCTGCGTAAACCCTCCTTGCGAGGCCATCGTAGCCGAGGCCGCCGATGCGCTTTCTGCCGGATAAGCCGGTACGACGACCGTAAGGGCCAGAACCGCGGCGAGCAGACAGGCTGCCCACCTGCGTCCCGATCTCCGGCCGATTCCCCGATTCTGCCTGTCGTTCTTGCTGCGTTTGCTTGCTTTCATTGTGTTTCTCCCCTCATCTTCCCCTTTTTACGAATCTTGCTAACCGACTTGCGACTGTAAAGCTTTCGCCCATTTCCCTTGAATTTCCTGCCTCGGCGCGTTAGTAGGGCTATTATACTGCTTGTTGAGGTTTTAACTACTCGTCTTTTATTTAGATATTCATCTAATCGGAAATCGGACGGTGTTCTAGTCCATTCCGGTAATCGGTACAAGTTCATGTCCTTGGCTCGGACACGAACTTGTACCGATAAAATAACAAAGCCGCTAAATTTCCTAATAAATCCGCGATTGCTAATAAATCTGCTACTTCACCTTCATTGTATAAGACTGTTGCACACGTATGCCTTAATTTGTGAGGTGTAACTTTCTGATTGTTTGCTTTTACACCAGCTTCTCCTGCAATGGCCTCAATAATTAGTTCCACGGATCTTCTTGTAAACATTCTCCTTGTTTTTGAAAAATAAATAACGCAACTTCATCTTGTCTATTGCGCTTTACGAGAATCTCTTGTCTGACAGGCTTATAAATCTCAAGAGCGCGTAAGATCTTGGGTTTCAATACTAATGATGTCGACGATAATCAATGTTTTAAAACGAGCGAATTTGCTACCCATGTAGCCAAGCATAACCTAATACCCTATTAATGGGGTTAATAGATATAATACGCTGCTTGATTGTGAGCCGTTAATTATATATTAAGCTGGGAAGTAGTTAATAAACGCATAGGGCAGAATATAAATTAATAATATTTGGATAACTTTGTTATAGATCGTAATAGGATATCTTATAAAGCCTTTAAGTTGGAAAAAAAGAATATTTTTAATAGCTTTGTTCTCGACCAACCAAAACTCCGGAACTGAAGTTATTATTAGGGCTGCGCCTTGTATGCAGTGCTACCAAGAATGATAATAATTAAAACCAAAGAATTATAAAAAGTTAGGCTGTACTCCAAACTATGAAGAGAATATAGAATTACTCCAATAGATAAAATTAGATGACTGAAATATCCAGTGTTAAATTCTCTGCATGGGGACATATTGTATTCGCAGAAGACGTTCTGTTAATGCTAGGCGTGTAACGTTGGAATCAGAATAGCTGACGAATTTTAATTAGATTTCTGTCTAATCAACAGCATACAATCGGCTATCGGACCATCTTCTTGTCCTTTACGGCAATCGGGACAAGAACTTGTACCGCTATAAAAAAAGCCGCTAATATAGCGACTTACTATGGGACCTTGTTTATGTCCCTCGACAACCACATTTTCTTTTCTCTTCTTGGGTCCTGTCTATCTAAATAACGGTTTCTTCTTTCGCAATAAAGCATTGAATTTATGCATAACAGAATGTTTAAAAAATGTTGCATGAAAATTTACTGGTTCGATTTCTTCGTATACACCCACATTTTTGATACATCTCGGTAACCCATTTTTAGATATAAAGGATATCCCGTTTGACTAGAAATAAGTACACTCTGGACGGCACCTTCCTGCTTGGCGTCGATAAGCATTTTTTGGCAAAGCGCTTTCGCCATTCCTTTACCCCTATGTACTTTTGACGTAAAAACATTATTCAAAAATACGGTTTGATCTACTCGTGCATAACTTCCATGAGATACAGGATACCCGTTTTCCTCAGCAATGTAAAAATGCAGAATGGGATCATTTAATTTCTCAGGCTCGATAACAGTCTTATTGAAAAAATGATTAACGCTTTGAGCTTCTTCCTCAGTTTTGATACGCTTGATGATCTTGGTATCTGTTTCAAAAGACCCGCTTTCTAGATTTAAAATCATAAGAAACTCTTTACTTTTAATGGTATATCCTTCCGTTTCATAATTATCCAGTTCTTCATCTGAAAACACAGTAATCCAACAGTCCTTTTTAATGTCAAGTTTATTTATGGTATCGAGAACGTGAGCCGAATTTGAATCATAAACAATAAACTCGTCTGTTCTGCCATCCACATTTGCACCAAAAGCAAGATGTTTTATAGAATCGTAATCATATACTTGGGATGCAGGTTGACGACTACAATAAAATTCACCTCGAACAAAATAATCAATGGCTTTTATTAACTCCGTTTCTTCCCTCATCGAATAGTCCTCCGATTTACATTGTATAAAAAAATTTCTTGTAGGCATCATTATAGAGGTGGCATCAAATGATTGAAATATAAAATACAATTAATAACCGTATAATGCATAAAACCTACACATGGATACTTATCTAATCGGTAATCGGCACATGTTCTTGTCCTTTTCGGCAATCGGTACAAGTTCTTGTCCTCGACTCGGGACAAGAACTTGTACCAAGTTTCCCCCACAATGTAGTCGGATTTGTGTCAAAATCCTACAATGTGACCGCTTTTGTGTCATTAGACACATTCTTTATGGATTGTGTCACAATTGGCGTGTTTGCCACGATCAATCGATTTTATCACCTCTCCTTCTCATTTAAACAAAAAAAAACGCTGACAAGAACTTGTACCCTTTGCCGTAACTTGCCATTTTCCCTCTTAGATTTCTTCCATCATTGTTTCAATAAAAAATTAAAACCCGTTGGAATTAAACATCAACGGGTTTTAAAAATACAATTTTTCAACATATAGATCAACCGATTTTTGGGGTTGTATATTCTCATCATCTGGTTTGCTCATGACTAACATTGCAATTTTCTGAGATGTAAATGAAAACATAGATTGGATTGCTTCCTTGCTTAGTTCATCCTGATACGGCAAGCCGGAGAATCCCTATTAAAGTAACGTGTCCTTTAGGCCGCTGGGTAACCGCACAACTAAGCTGGAACGTAGGTCAACCTGATCACCTTCTCGCCAACTCGATCGCTTGCCACGAGGCGCAGCGGCGGCCGTGGTCCGGCGAAGAACGGCTTGCCGTGACCCAGCACGACTGGATGGAGATAGATTCGATACTCATCAACGAGACCGAGCTCCGTTAGACTGTGGGCCAACTCCGGCCCGGCAACTTCAATCTCCCCTTCATGCTGAGCCTTCAGCCCACGTATGGCCGCTGAGAGGTCGCCCTCGATAAGAGAAGCGTTCGGACCGACGGTCTTTAACGTCCTCGACACCACCCACTTCGGTTTGCTTTGCCACGCCGCTGCGTATTCCCGTTCCGGCGCATCCCATTCAAAATGGTCTCCGTCCCAATACCGCATGTTCTCGTACATGCGGCGCCCGTACAGGCAGCCCGCCAGGCCGCGCACGTCGTCGATGAAATGACGGAATAGCACAGGGTCGGGCTGAAATGCCGTGTGGTCGTGGTCGACGAATCCGTCCAGAGACTGGTTCAATGCGAAAACGATCTTTGCCATGCGACTGACTCTCCTCCCTGGTTTTCTCGCACATTCATCATCAAGATTACACGTTCCATTTGCAACCTCCTCTAGGTCTACATTTTATCATCCAACAGCATGTCCGGTTTCTCATGGATTGCTAATGTGCACAGTCCTGGCCTGACCGAATACAAATTTAATTTAACTAAACAATTCTGCCCGTTAGCCATCCATGCCCCTCTCGGGGCACCACAGTGTAATGAAAATTTTGATGCGCCGTTGTTCTATACTATTCTTACTGCTGGTGAGGAAGGTCCGCGCTTGCGGTTTGGATGTTCACAAGAAGTACATCACCGCTTGTTAAGCTCGCTGCCGTGGTCTCCGACATTATGGGCGTGAGCAGCTGCGATATGATGAGTGCCATGATCGAAGGCGAAGAAGATCCGGAAAAGCTGGCTGCCTTCGCTCGCCGAACCTTGAAGAAAAAGAAAGAAGAGCTCGAATTAGCCCTGCGTGGAAACATGAGCGCCCATCAGCGGATCATGCTAAAAACCATGCTCACGCATGTCGATTTGTTGAACGAGCAAATTCTCGAATTGGATACGGAGGTAGCCAAACGGCTCGACCCTTTTCAGCAAGACAATGAGCGGCTGGATATGGGCATCGGCCGGCGTACCGCAGAACAAATTCTGGCTGAAGTGGGAACGACGTCGGTTCGCGCTTCCCCTCTGCCACTCATCTCTGTTCGTGGGCAGGCCTGGTTCCCGGAGTGCCGGCAAACGCAAGTCCTCGAAAACGCGCAAAGGCAACAATATCTCCGAGCGGCACTGATTGAAGTCGCCCACTCCGTATGCAGATCCGACAATTACCTGGGAGCCCAGTACCGGCGGATTGGCGCACGAAAAGGCAGACACCGGGTAGCCGTAGCTGTCGCCCACTTCATCATGGCTATTGTCTACCATATACTCACACGTAAAGAGGATTACAAAGATTTAGGCAAGCATTACTTTGAGCAGCGACAGCAGGAAGCAATCGTAAGACAAGCTGTACGAAAACTCGAGAATCTTGGTCTTCAGGTTGCTGTCTCTGCCTCACAGGCCTCGTAACGGTCTGATTTCTATACAACCAAGCAAGCACAGTTTTTAAAAACCATGAAAGCTGGGCTTAGTTTCATGTTGCCATTTTCAGGTCTTTCTATTCTTGAATGATGGTTTGATTACTTTAAAATGAAAATCTGTCTACATAGTTATCAACGTATTCACGAAGTAATTTATTTTCTTGTGTTAGGTTGTCAAATATTTTCATCGCAACCATCATCAAGGCTTCTTTCTCTTCGATTCGTCCCAAGGATAAAAACGACTATAAAGGCTCCTTCGAATTCTCGATTGGTCTTTTGTTTTTAAGTGAAAAGTTTCTTCTTTGTCATTCCATTTAATTTCTACGTTCGTTACTGCACAGCCTGAACAACTAGAAGGCATTTCAATTATTGCTCCTTTGTAGTTCCCCTCTTTACGTACGCGTTTTCCATCATTAATGGTAATTTCCGAATTTTTAAGTTCTTTACCGGTTGCATTTTTATAACCAACAATGAACTTTCCACTTTCCTTATCTCCATTAATGTTTGCTGTGTATTCGCCACTCCAACTATCACTCTCCCCAGAAAGTACCATCCTGGGTAACGGTTACCGCAAAAGTAACGTTGTCTCTGGCAGCAGGTTGACTCGGTTCGAGCGTGAATGTGGCTCCATCAGATTTTATGCAATTGCAAAGGCATCCGCTCCACTTGTTACATGAATATCGGTGCGAGCAGAAAGGCTGCAATAAAAAAATCCAAAACAGTGCACCATTCCGCATACCATCGCCAGACGATCTTGTTGCTCCGAAAATGAACAAAGTCCCAGACCGCATGGCCGATATAACCTGCCGCAAGCAGGATCAGTCCCGTTTCTCTGTCGACATACAGAGACACTAACGCGATAATGCTGAAAAACAGTAATGCGGCCGCCTGTATCAAGATGGTACGAACCCCGCGGAGATGACCGCGAATTGCGCCTGCAATCGGGTAGACAAGCGCGATGAGAATCAGGATAAATGACATGGGATCCGTCGAAGCAGGGAGCCCTGTTGCGGCCATAGCTAACGCCAGCAATGAGGGCCATCGTTTCAGCAATTGTATGCCTGTAAACTTCAATCTTCCTCTCTCTTTGACATCTTCGTCTTTTCTGGCCAATTCCATGGCAATCACTCCTCGTTTTCTTTTGCACACCAAAAATAACACAATGCAATTCCTTTTACGTCTATCTGCAGTTGATTTTTATTTAGCGTCTATATCGATCGATTGATGAGCAAGACGGATTCATCTGTTATGATGAAGTAAACCACCCGAATGAAGGATTGAAAAATGAATAAAAACATATTTCAGCACTTTAACGCCCGCGCCGCACATACTATCTTTATCGTTGCCTTTTTCATATTGATCATGCCAGAGTATCCGTTTCTGCATATCCACGTACTTATCGTTTACGCTGCCTTCGCGGCTTGTTACATATGGATGGCGGCAGCACCTAAAGGATGGTGGAATGCTAAGAGGTATGTCCTTGCGGTTTGCATTCTTGCTGGCATAACCCTCGTCATTCGCATCGTTCATTCCGATTACCCTGATCACCGCATTTTCTGGCCGCTGCTGTATATGCTGGGTGTGGCCGATCCGAAATGGAATCGTTCAACCGTTACTCTCGCCGTCTTCACTGTTTGCCTCATTTTTGCAATGATGCTGGTCGACAAGGTCTCATATGGCGCTCTAATTGCAGCTGTCCTCATGTATATCGCGGTCAGAAATCAAAGCCTGCTTCGCGAAGCGCATCGCACGAACCGAAAGCAACTGGAACAACTGAACACGGCATATTCCGAATTGCAGCAAACCTCTGTTCAGGCGATGGGTTATGCTGCGCTGACGGAGCGTACGAGATTGGCACGCGACATTCATGATGGGTTTGGACATCAGATGACCTCGCTTATTGTTCAACTACAAGCATTGAAGCTGATGATTCCGCAGGATCCGGCTGGGGCGGCAAGCAGCGTAGACGAGACTCTGAAGGTTGCTAGGAAAGGGATGGATGAGGTAAGGCTTGCAGTAAAGGAATGGTCGGACGATGAGAAGGGCCTGGGACCGATTGCGCTGAAGGGCCTCCTCTCTCAAATCGAAGCTAATTCTATGGTACAGATACAATATAAAGAAATCGGACCTATCGGTGAGTGGCCGGTTAAATGCAGCGTGATTCTATACAGAATCTTGCAAGAAGCGTTAACCAATATACTCAAGCATGCCGATGCGAAAACGGTTAACATTGTAATTGAAGAAGAGAATGAACATGTAAAGCTTCTCATTACGGATGACGGTCATTTCAGCGGCCAGAAACCTTTGAATTTCGGATTTGGCCTAAGCGGTATGATCGAAAGATGCAAATCTGCCGGAGGGAGCATCGTTTTCTCCGCAAATTCACCAAATGGTTTAAAGATACAAGCAGTTATTCCGCTTAATATTACATCGAGTACGGCTAATAAGGAGACGATTCATGCAAAACGAGAAAAGGATTCGAATCGTACTGGCGGATGACCAGCCTTTCATCCGCAAAGGATTGCGATACATATTGGACATTCAAAAAGATATGCAGGTTGTCGGAGAGGCTTCGACCGGAGAAGAAGCTGTTGACATTACATTGCGAAACGTTCCGGATATCGTCTTGATGGATATCCGCATGCCGGGCGGAACAGGTATCATGGCAACAAAATCTATCGTTGAAGCTTTGCCTAACACAAAAGTGGTCCTCTTAACGACTTTTGATGTTGAACAGTATGTGTTTGACGGGATTCGTGCCGGGGCTTCCGGCTATTTATTGAAGGATACAGAAACCGATGAATTACTGAGCGGTATACGGGCCATGCACCGGGGGGCAACCCTGTTCAATAGCAGCATGGCCAAACGCGCTCTAGACCAAATATTGACTTCGGGCATGGAGGAGCCGGATTCATCCGGCAAAGATCGGCTGCTTGGCGCCTTGACGGAGCGTGAAACGGAAGTATTGCAGCTGCTTGCTTACGGAAAGAGAAACCACGAAATATCTGCGATTTTATGCATTTCTGAAGGCACAACAAAAACGCATATACACCATATCATGCAAAAACTTGAGGCGCAGGACCGCACACAAGCAGTAGTCACTGCCATTCGAATGAAGCTTGTGAAATAAAAAGATTCACCATGTGGGAAGAAGAAACAGCTGTTTACAGTGATTGCAAATGGCTTGGATTCATTATAGACCAGATCGCCACCAATGCTTTGAAATATACGGAGCTGAAGGTTCCGTTATTTATTCTCTTGAGGAAAATTCGAGAGAGAAGCGCCTATTCATCCAGGATACTGGCATTGGTATTCTCGCCGAAGACCTAGGTAGAATTTTTGACAAAGGATATACTGGTTCCAACGGTAGGAAAAATACTAGCTCAACAGGCATGGGGCTATACCTGGCTAACCAAATGGCAATCAAACTCGGCCACTCGCTAGCTGTGAAATCAGAAGAAGGTCAATATACGGAACTTGCAATCATCTTCCCTAAATCGCATAGCATCTATTATAATATCTAATTTCACATCCTCATCTAATTGCTATTACACTAACCTGCCCGTTAGCTTAATGAAATAGCTGCGGAATTTAATTAGATATGTATCTAATCGGTAATCGGATCAAGTTCGTGTCCTTTTCGGCTATCGGTACAAGTTCTTGTCCTCGGCTTGGGACAAGAACTTGTACCAATAAAACAAAAAAGCCGCTAAATTAGCGACTTTGAATGGTACCATGTTCTTGTCCCTCGACAGCACATAGATTTCTATCACATCCCATTAGCATTTCATCCGTCGTTGATGATTGGTCTAATCGCAGCAATGAAAGCATGTTTATGAAAGACTGTTTTCTAAAGAATTGTTGCTATATACTACGCATGTTTAAACAGTTCTTAGTTTTCAGGCATTTTCTCATAAAAAATAAGTTCCAATTCTTTAATTGTTTTTCTATAAACTTCCTTAAAACCGAATTTCTCGTAAAGTTTTTGGGCGGGCAGTTGTTTGGCTGTCGTGTCCAAATGGAGTTTTTTATATCCTAACTCATTTGCTTTGGTTTCAAGATTTTCATAAATTTTTTGTCCATAGCCCTTTCCTTGATAATCTGGATGTACTCTCATTCATTTTACTTCTGCGGATATATCAGTTGTTCTCCTAAACGCTCCCATTGCAATTAATTTGTCATCAACAAGTCCTACCAAAAATTCTCCAGCGTTATGCAAGTATACATGTTCTACATTGTGCAAATCATCATCCCAATTTCCATTGCCTAAATTAGTCCCTGTCTGAGTTAATCCGATATTATGGAGTTCCCATACAGAGTCATGGTCAGATGTTTTATACCTTCTGATAATCATATAAATCCTCCTCAAAAATATGTTGTTCAGGTTTCTCTATGGCAAAAACAGTGGCTAAACGTAGAAAACCAACTTTTCATGCATTAGTATGTTTAAAAGACTTTATCGTGTTAAAATTCGGTTTTTGACACGATGCCAATAGAATTGAATTTGAAACTAACTTGTCATCTTGGTTTTTGTTCATTTCAAGGAACCGAAACCAAAACAAGTAGTTGTCCAGGTAGCGTGTTGCCACACCATCAAAACGTTTCAACCAATATTTCAGTTCACCATGATATCGATTAACATATTGGATATGGTATACACCTTTTTTTCATACCCATCTTTACGAATGTTTATCACTTCATGGTTAATTTTATTTTGCTTGGCAAAGGTTTTGTAATTGGTTGCAGAATCCGTACATAACACAGCGTCTCTACGAAGAAGATTACCCAACACATCATTGATTTGAGACGCTGTAACGCGTCCACGTCCAGCTAACTTTGAGAAGATCGCACCATTACGGTCAAGAGCAACTACAACAGATACTTGTTCATCACTTATCCCGCGTTTTTGAGCCTTACCGCCTCTTTTGCGAGGTTTACGATGTTCAATGCCGCCCTTCTTGCCCTTGTCACTTTCCAAGATATACGGGAACGAACAAAGCGAATCCGGTGTCCTAGGCTACTTGGCTTCAACCGATTAGATTGTTTCGCTAAGTACTCCTTTAGCAGAGTTAAAGTTATCTCGGTTATATCCAGGTCCATGTGTGCGGCATAATTAACTATATGATAATGAGGTGATGATATGGCTTCGGAAAAGCTTTTTATTGTCTCTCGAGAGGATTGGACGCTCCACCGTAAAGGGTATCAGGATCAGGCGCGGCATCAGCAGAAGGTGCAGGAAGCGATCCGCAAAAACCTCCCCGATCTCGTCTCCGACGAAAGCATCGTGTTGTCCGACGGCCGCAAAACGGTCAAAGTCCCCATCAAAAGCCTCGACGAATCCCACTTCATCTATAACTACAACAAAAAGCAGCACGTCGGACAAGGCGATGGCGATTCGCAGGTGGGGGACGTTCTCGGAGTTGATCCGCAAGCGTCGAAGAAAGGCGGCAAAGGCGAAGGCGCCGGCGAACAACCTGGCGAGGATATGGTCGATACGGAAATCAGCATCGACGAATTAGAGGATATGTTGTTTGAAGAGCTCGAGCTTCCGAACCTGGAGCAAAAGCAGAAGGAGCAGCTGCAGACGAGGGAAATCGTATTTACCGATATCCGTAAAAAAGGCATTATGTCCAACAGCGACAAGAAGCGGACGCTAATCGAAAACCTGCGTCGTAATGCGAATGCCGGCATATCCGGCATAGGCGGCATTTCCCCCGATGACCTTCGTTACAAAACGTGGACCGAAATCGTAAAACCCCAATCCAATGCTGTTATTCTCGCACTCATGGACACATCAGGAAGAATGGGCTCGTTCGAAAAGTATTGTGCCCGAAGTTTTTTCTTCTGGATGTCCCGCTTCCTCCGCCGCAAATATGAACATGTCGAGATCATCTATATTGCCCACCATACGGAAGCCAAGGAAGTAACGGAAGAAGAGTTTTTCACGCGTGGCGAGAGCGGCGGTACCATTTGCTCCTCTGCTTACCAGAAGGCGCTGGATATTATCGATAGTAGGTATCCGACTGCAGCGTGGAACATCTATCCGTTCCACTTCTCGGATAGAGACCATCTAACCTCTGATAACGAACGATGTGTTCGGCTGATTTCGCAATTGATGGAACGCTGCAATATGTTCGGCTATGGTGAGGTTAACCAGTATAACCGGAGCAGTACGTTGATGTCGGCTTATAAGCGCATTAACGATAAGAAGTTTATGTACTCGATTATTAAGGAGAAAGGCGAGGTTTATAAGGCGTTAACGACTTTCTTCTCAAAAAAACTAAATCAAGTGTAAATGATGAAGCCCTCCGCTAATGTTCCGGAAGCGGCAGGGCTTCAGATCGTTATGAGCTTCTGCCTAGAACTTAAATTTCATTTTCGACAAACATTTCCTAAATATCTTCACCGTCTCGGAAACGGAAATAGCGCAGGATCGGTATCGGCCGAAGGCTGCAGCTTCTGCCTGAGACCTGCAAGCAATTCGGTAAGCGTATGCTTCGTGATTTCCGATTTGATGATGTAATCCGATGCTCCTAGCCGCAACGTTTCCTTCACATAGCCAATCTCGTCGAAGTTGCTGAGAATGACGAATTTGCACGACCTCCAATTCGAACGCGAGCGCGGCCACTTTGGCCATCTGCACCCGGTTCATCCGTTGATCGAGTCCGAATATGCCGGCCGAGACGCCGTTGAAGATGCCCGCTTCGATCAAGACGTCGAATTTGCTCTTCTCGTCTTCGGGAAGATTCTTCATTTCGGAGAACCGGTCGGACGCGTGCGAGGGCTCCTCCTCCGTCTCTTCTTGCTCCGCGCCGGCTTCCGGTTACTCGGCCGCTTGGCCTTCCGTAACGGCCGGACCGGCTTCGGCTGCCAGCACGGAAGGGAAGCAGATCGCGTAAAACAAGAGAGCCATTGCCATTAACCCGTTAATTCGCTTCATGATTCACACTCCCTCAATGTTGTTAACCAATCGAATTGCTCCGTTACAGGCTTGCATTACCTTCCTTGCAAGCATATTCAATCCGAGGGAGCAGTTTGCGGTAAACGTCCTCGATGTCAAGGGTCGACATCGGCTTCGGGTTGTTGTCCATCAATCGCTTGACTTGGAAAGCGGCTTCGGCGAGTACGGGAACATCCGAGAACCGCACGCCGTAGACGGCTAGATTCTGCGGAATTTGCAGCTCTTTCGTCCACTCCGCGATCCGTTCGACGACAAGCTCCGCCGCATCGGCGGAATCGCCCGCTTCGGTCACGATGCCCATGGCGGAAGCGACGCGCCTCAGCTTATCCCGAACGCCGTCCATATTGAACGCCATGACATGCGGAAGGAGCATCGCGTTCGCCGCCCCGTGAGGGATATGGAACCTGCCGCCGAGCGGATACGCCATCGCGTGAACGGCCGCCGTGCCGGAGCCCGCGAGCGCCATTCCGCCGAACATCGAACCAAGAAGCATCGCGCTTCGGTCTTCGACGGCGTGTCCGTCATGGAACGCGGACACGATGCTTCCCGAGAGCAGACGAATCGACTCCAAGGCCAGCATGTCGCTGATCGGGTTCGCTTTGTTGGACAGAAAGGATTCCAACGCGTGCGTGAACGCGTCCATGCCGGTCTCCGCCGTGATCGACCGCGGAAGCGACAGCGTCAAGGCGGGATCCAGCACGACCAAGCTCGCGTATAAGCGGCTGCTGACGATGCCCAGCTTCAACGCTTCCTCCTCCAGCGTCACGATGGCGTTCGGCGTGACTTCCGATCCCGTGCCGGACGTCGTCGGGATAAGCACCGTCGGTACTCCCGCATGGGGAATCCGCTCCGTGCCGATCATCTCTCTCACGCGCAGCCGGTTCGTACGCAAGACGGACAGGAGCTTCGTCGCGTCCAGGACGCTGCCGCCGCCGATTCCGATGTAGACGTCGAAGGGCTCTTGCCCGATTCGGTCGGCCAGCGCTTCGATGTGGTCCGCGGTCGGCTCCCGCATGACGCCGCCGATC
Organism: Paenibacillus sp. NPDC093718; assembly: GCF_050279985.1. Taxonomy (NCBI): domain Bacteria; kingdom Bacillati; phylum Bacillota; class Bacilli; order Caryophanales; family Paenibacillaceae; genus Paenibacillus; species Paenibacillus sp. NPDC093718. The sequence goes on along the minus strand of NZ_JBNNUS010000013.1, from coordinate 114,150 downwards.
GTTTCGGAGGCGATGCCGCTTCCGGCCAGCCGCGCGGCCAGCTCGTCCGTTGCGCCTTGCCTTCGCATCGCGTCCGATGCGACGATCAGCGCCTTATTGATCCGGCCCAAGCCGCGAAGTTCCGGCCCTAGATTTTGCATCGCGTGAAGTCCGGCGATGATTTTGCCGGAGGTTTGAAATTGATAGATTCTTGTAGGCTCATTCATTCGAGTTCCCTCCCGGGTTTGCCCCTCGTTATTCGTGCGGGCTGTCGCCGCCTTGCTTGTGTATCGCGATTCTCGTAATCCGGCAATCCTTGATCGAATCGCGATTTCATCACATTCGTGCTCCTTGTATCTCGGTCGTTCGATGATTCGCGGCAAAGATAAAGCAATAAGAGCCCGGGCCCGAACGATAGACCGCGTGACCGTCTTCGCGTCCCTCGTATGCGACGTCCGGCCCGCTCGCGAGCACCGGCGTGTCCGGAGAGGCGGGAATCCGGATCAGACCTTCGCTGTTCGCCGGAATATCGACCCGGACGGTCATTTGGTTAGACGGGCCGAGCTCCCAGCGGACGCTCGCCCTGCCGGAGCGAAGCTGCTGCCACGCTTCCGCCCATTCGACGCCTTGGACGACCGTCGGCTTCGCCTTGACGAGGTAGCGTCCGACTTCCGGGCGATAACGATAATCCAGGCCGGCAAGGCTGGCGTACAGCCACTCCTCCAAGTGGCCCAGCATGAAATGGTTTTGCGATTTCCCGACGGTCGGTCCGTCCCAGGCTTCGGTCAGCGACGTCGCGCCGTGAGCGACCTGATAAGCGTAGCCGGGCGCATGCGGGTTTCTCGCCATCTTGCCGACGACATCCGACCGGCCTCCGCGGGCAAGCGCCGACAGCACGTAGCGGTGGCCGACGTCGCCGGCGGTCGTCTGCCAGCCCCGCTCCCCGATATTGCGGACGAGGCGGTCCAAGAGGACGCCGCGCAGTTCCTCGGGGGCAAGGCCGATCGCGAGCGGCATGGCGACGGCCGTGTCGCTCCCTTCGGCGTACATGGCGTTAGCCGGATCGTAGAACGCTGAATGAAACGCCGTTCGAATGGATTCGGATAGCCGCGAATGGGCGGAAGCGTCCTCGGCTTTGCCGAGCACCAGCGCGATTTCGCCGAGCGCTCTCGCCAGCCCGAAGAAGATGGCCGTCTCGACCAGCGCGACGGACGTATTCTGAGCGAAGCCGGGGCCTTTCGGTCCGATGTCGTACCAGTCGCCGAGCCCGCCGCGCAGAATGAAGCCGTCCGATGCCTCGGTCAAATAACGGACATAACGGCCCATCCCCTCGTAGTGCCGCTCGAGCGTTCCGACGCTGCCGTAACGCCGAAGCATCTCCCACGCGAGCAGAATATAGGAGCCCCCCCAAGCGGCCGCGTCGCGAAACATGTGCCAAGGCTCCTCGAATACGAGGTACTCCGGCGCCGTCGTCGGCACCATGCCGTTTGGAAGCTGGGCATCCGACATGTCGCGCATGATCTTCTCGAGCAGCGCTTCGCATTCGTAGTTGAACATGACGGAAGGCCCCATGAGATGTAGCTGCTCCAACCAGCCCAGCTTCTCGCGATGCGGACAGTCCGTGAAGACGCTCTTCATGTTGCTGAGGATCGCCCAGTTGATGATCTCGTGAATCCGGTTGAGCAGCGGATCCGAGCACCGAAAGCCCCCGGCGTCCGCGACGTCCGGACCGATCATGTGGCCTTCGAAACCGTGCAGCACGGGAAGGTCCGATTCCTCGACGCCTTCGCTGGCGGGCGCCGCGCCCTCCACTTGCACGTACCGGAAGCCGTAATACGTGAACCGGGGATGCCATTCTTCGATGCCTTCCCCCTTCAAGACGTAATTCAGCTCGTATGGCGATCCCGAATATTTCTGATTGGCCAACCCCTCTTCCGTCAAGAGCTCCGCGGGCTTCAGCTTGACCCGCGTTCCGTTCGGGCCGCTGACGCGAATGCACGGCCAGCCCGAGAAATTTTGCCCCAAGTCGTAGACGTACACGTCCCTCCGCGGCTCCGAGACGCTGCGTGCGGGCAAGCGCTTGGTAATCGCGAGCGGGGGAGACGATTGCGCCGTCAGTTTGCCGGGCGGGGGCTCCAGCTCGCAGGCGCGTCTCCAATCCCCGTCTTCCGCGAAGCCCGGACCGTCCCAGCCCGTCCGCTCCAATCCGGCATCGTAATCCTCGCCGCCGTAAATACAAGAGAAGGTAAGAGGGCTGTCGCTTAGCGACCAAGTTCCGTCGGTGACGATCGTCTCCGCGGTCCCGTCGGCATATTCGATGACCAGCTCCGCCAAACATTTCGGGTTGCCGAAGCTGCCCTTGAACTTGGCGTAGCGTCCGCCGGCCACGCGATAGAAGCCGTTGCCGAGGAGAACGCCCACCGCGTTCTCCCTCTGCCTGAGCCCGGGCGTCACGTCGTAAACCGAGTACAGCACCGTCTTGTCGTAATTCGTCCACCCCGGCTCAAGCTGCCGGTCGCCGACCTTCGCCCCGTTCAGGCGCAGCTCGTAATGTCCGAGTCCGGTTACGTAGGCGCGCGCGCGGGCAACCGGCTTCTTCACCTCGAAAGACTTCCGGAGCTGGATCATCGGCCCGCGGTCCGCCGCGTCTGCGGCATCGCCGATCCAGCGCCCCGACCATTTCGCTTCGGCCAATAGGCCCGTCTCCCACCATGCCGCCTTACTGACGGCCGGTTGGCCTTGGCCGTCCCACGCCGTTACGTGCCAGTAGTACCTCCGCCTCGGCATCAGCGCCGCCCCTTCGTACGGGATGGAAACATGCTCGCAGCTTCTCACGATGCCGCTGTCCCATACATCCGGTTCGCCGAGCTTCAGACGCTCCTCGCTGGACGCGACGGCGATTCGGTAAGCGCTTTGGCCGCTTCCGGCTCCGGCCGGCTGCCCGAACGACCAGCTTAACCGGGGACGCTCCGCGTCCAGCCCGAGCGGGTTAAGGATACCCTCCGTCCGCAAGTCGGTCGCTTTAATCACCGCCACGCTGCTCCTCCTTTAACTCGCGCGAAGTCGCCACGGCGATCGTTCGGTATTCGGGGAAGAAGTTGCAGGTCCTGTCGCCTTCCTGAGGCTTGCGGCATGCCGTATAGAAGTGGTACAACACGCCTTCGTGCGCGATGACGGAAGGCTTGTGGGCGTAGGATGCGTCCAGCTCTCCCGGCTGGCCGGTCTCGATGATCGGATCGGGATGTTTGGTCCAATTCAGAAGGTCGGCGGAGTAGGCGACGCCTTCCTGCGCCTTCTTGTAGTCGAAGCCGAAGAAGAACATGGCCCAGCGGTCTCCGTCCCTTAGCACGCAAGGATCGCTAACGAATCCGCCGTCCCATGCTCCCGGCGTAACGCGAAGGACGGGATTGTCCGGATGCCGGGTCCACCGGACGAGATCCGTCGAGGTCGCGAGACCCGTCTGCTCGATCCATCGGCCGTGCGTTTGGTTTTTGGCGTTGTAGAACAAATAAAAGGTTCCTTCATGCTCGAGCAGGCACTCCTTGTAGAGCCCGCCGCTCTCCCACGGCTCTCCTTCCTCCGGCGTCAAGATCGGCTCCGGAAGCCGATGCCACTCGAGCAGCTCCTCGTCCTCCGTCCAGGCCAAGCCGATTCGGGCCGAGCCTGCCTCGTAGCCGTCGCCCGGATAGGAGTGATAGGCAAGCCAATATTTGCCGTTCCACTTTTTGAGCGTGCCCGGCCCGTGCAAATCGTTGTCGCGCAGCATCCAGGTTCCCGCCACGTTTCTCGAATCCCAGGCCGAGCCTTCGTCGCGGCGCAATATCGTCGATAAAGGTTCGAACCGCAGCAGATCGTCGCCGACCGCAAGCGCCGTCTGATAGCCGATGCCGTCGTAGCCGACGTACATCATGTAGAACCGGCCGTTGTGGCGGAACACGAACGGGCAGTCCACCGCGTGGTAATCGAAAGCGCCTTCCTCCCCGGAGCCGACCAGAACCGGTTCACTCCGTTTGTAAGGCGTCAGCCAAGCATCGATCGTCATCTTTCATCCTCCTCTGATTGCGTGAACCATGCTCGAACGGGACCGTACAGCCCTCCGGCAGGGAACGAAGCCTGCCATTCCGGCCTCGGCGTCTTGTCCCAGTAGGTGACGGCCGGGTTCGCGCCGACGAGACTGGTCGGGCGGCCGTGCTCATAGAATGTGCCTAGCGTATTCGTGACGCGTACGCGCAGCTTATGCGAGCCCGCGGCCAGCTTGCCTAACGCGAACCGATACGGGCGCCATACACGGACGCCGGCGGGAGCACCGTCCGCCCACACCTCGGCGGTCCCCCTCACGTGGCCCAAATCGAGCAATACCGTGCTTTCCGCCGCGATCTCCAGCCGCGTCTCGTATTCAACGGCACCGCTGTGATGCGGCAGATGCAGCGCGGTCCGCCAGTCGCCAAGCTCCCCTAGGCGAGGTAAGGTTTCGAACCGGATCGGCGCGTTCATCACGGCGGCTTCCGTCAACGCGCCTTCCGGTTCGATTCGGACGGCGGCCATCGTTCCCGCCGCCTGCGGGGCGAAGGAACAGCAACCGCTCGCGAACGCCGTCTCTTGCCCGCCGATCCAAAGACGCACCTTGCCCTCGACCTCCAGGTGCATGCGATGCGTACCGACGGGCAGAGGGAATCGGAGCCAAATCGGCCGGCCAATCCGGCTCGCGTCCGCCACGAACGGGACGGGCGCCGTCGAAGGCGCCGAGCCCGGCATCAGCCAGCCCACGCCGGGCAGCGGATGGGGACGATCGTTGATCCAGAGCGACTCCGTCTCGGCGAACTGCAGCACGCCGCCATGATGGACTAGCGCGGGTTCTCCCCGTTCGTCCAGCCAATCTGGACCGGTGCAGAAGGGAATCGCGCCGCCGTCCGCCAGCTCGATTCTCCCGTCGACGAACACGTCGCCTTTGCCTTCGGGCAGCAGCAGCGCGATGTCGTTCGCGCCTTCCCGCCAATAAGCAGTAATATCGACTTCCTCCTGGCCCTGCCGAATGTACGGATTGAAGTCCCCATGCTCGGTTACGGCAATCCCGTTCACCGCAAGGACCGCCCTTCCCCGCGCGGCGAACACAAGGCGCACGCGGCTTGCCGGCCGGTTCGGCGGCGCCGCCAGCCCGATCCGAAGGCGGGAGCTGGCAGCCGGCCGTCCCGCGTATATCCATTTGGGCAAGGGCATCGCGGCCGATTCGTTGATTTCGACCGCCGCGCGCTGCATGCCCTTCAATCTTGCTTCCGCTCGCAGCAAGACCGCGTTCGGCCCTTCCTTCAGCCGAACCCAAGCCGTCCTCTCCTCCGGTCCGCCGCTCCATTCGATGGCCTCGCCGTTCACCCATCCCTGCAGATCGGCATTGCTTTCCGTTCGGATCCAGAAGCGTCCTTCCTCGCGAGCCATGGCGTTCGTGGCGGCCCAGACGGTTTCGCCCTTCGACGCTTCGCCAAGATGCAAATATCTTCGCGGCACGCGGCCCATCCGTCCGGCCCAGGACCGGAATTTCAGATCGCCGAATACCGTGCTGTAGACAAGCGGCTCCGCTTCTTTCGGATCGTAGGACTCGCCTTTATGAACGTGCCAGTAAGCGGCTTCGCTCCATAGCCGTTCGTCCCAACCCGCGTCGGAATACTCCGGCATCTGCCAGCCTGCCGCCGTTCCGTCCTCGCCGCGTTCCTCCGTGCGGACCCGCATCATGCGCCGCTCGGGAGGCATCAGCCCCCGTCGTTCAGCATGCAGGTCGAAGTCCCCGTACCGATTGTCCAGTGTCGGCTCGATCCGGACGCGCCACTCCTCCAGCGTTCGTTCCTCTCCGCCGCCTGCCGGACCTGATCCGATCTCCGCGGGAAAGCGTTCCCGATGCGAGACCAAGGCCGAGGTCCGTGCCGCCGCCGACTCGTCTGCCGCTCGGCTTCCCGCATCCCGGACGGACGTCGCGCCGCACACGATCAAGGCGGCAGGCCAATGGTCGAAGGAGGCCTCTACGCGGATCCAATCGCCCTCGCGCACATACGCGACGGGACCGGTTCGGCCGGTTACCGGGTCCCATAGCTCCGGAACGCCGGCCGTTCGCAGCCGGTAGACGGCTGGCGGAAGCGGCCGCGCGGACTCGACCGCCGGTTCGTGCATCTTCAGCAGCGCACCGTTCTCCGGCAGCAGGAGAAAGATATCCGCGTCGTCCGTTCGCCGATGCAGCGACAGTCCCGGTCCTTCCGCTCGCTTCTCCGCCTTCCGCTCGGCGAGCGCGGCCGCCTCCTCCGCCGTGTCGACGAAGACGGCGCCCGGAATCGCTTCACGCTCCTCCTCCGGGACGTCTATTCCGACGACCATCCCGCCTTGCCGCGCCATGGCCTGAGCCATCGCAAGCGCCGGCGTGTCCATGACGGTCGTCCCGCATAACACGAGCACGCCGAATCGCTCGCCGGCGATCTCCAGCTTACCGTCCCTGACGAGGCTTCTCTCCAGCGCGGAATCGTCCACGACGTCGAAGTCGAGTCCAAGGTTGCGAAGCGAACCCGCATAAGTCTCGGTATCCTTGCGGTGGGTCGTGCCCGCCACGCTCCAGTACGCCCGTCTCAGCTGCGTAATCCTCTCGCGGGGGTCCCGGTTGGAAGCGCCCATCGGATGCTCGTTCGGCTTCACGTCGTCCAGGGACAGATACCCTACCGCCGCATAAGACGGATAATGAACGGCAACGTCGGCGACATGGTTTCCCTCGCTCAACAAGCGGCATACCCGGCTGACGGTGTCCGCGAACACCCCGTAGTGCTCGAAGTAGGGCTGGCGCCACCCCGTATCCGGCGGCGCCCATTCCCACCATCCGCCGCGGGTGGAGTAATAGACGGCATGGGGACTGAACAGCGTCACGCCCGTCTGCAGCCAAGGCACCAGCCAATGCATCGTTTCCTCGAGCGTGCCGCCCCAGCCGCTGGAGTGAAAGCCCTCCAACCAGACGCGGGATCCGCCGTTCAAATGGACGAGGGAGGAGTGGGCCTTCAAGTCCCCTTCCATGTCCGCTCCGGGCGAATTGTACCACCGATGCGTCCGGAAGTAATCGAGGTACAGACGCTGCGCGCCGTGAACGTCGACTCTGCGCGCCGGGCCGGCCTGGTCGCAGCCGATCAGCATGCCGTATTTGCGGTGCCACTCGCCGAGCGGCTCGAAGAACGCCCGTTCCGCGAGCTCCGCCGCGATCGCGTAGACGCGTCGGCGAACGTCTGCCGCGCCCGGCCCTTCGTCGAACAACGCTGGAAGCGCCTCCAACAAATCGTGCCGGTGATGCTCGCGATAGAGGATCGGCACTTCCGGCGACCATAGCGGCAGCGGCGGCAGCTCATCTTGAAAGCTGCCCGCGATCGTTCGGCCGAGATCGTCCGGAAAGCGTCTCTCGAATTCGCCGTGCACCCGGTCGAGCAAGGCGGCCGACGCCTTCGGATCCAGCCAGTTGAAGCCCTGACGCTCGGCGACGTACCGGTAATCGTCCGTCTCCAGCAAGAGCTGGGAGCCAGAAGGCGGTTCCTCCGTCTTCGGATACCTGCGCAGCTGATAGCCCGCGTATGCCGGCACCTCCGCGACGAGGCGCGCAAGTTCGTTCGCGCCGGAGAACCCGATTTGATCATAGAACCACAGTCTCATCCCCAGCCGCTCCGCTTCCCGCAGCGCGGCCTCGAACAGCGTCCACCATTCCTCGCTCATATAAGCCGGGCGATCGCCGCAGGAGCCGTATTGCGGTCCCGTCGGCGCCAGATGGATAATGCCGATATTGCGCAGCCCTCCCTCCCGGAATTTCCGCAGCTGCCACCGGATTCGCTCTTCCGTCACCTCTTCGCCGCTCCACCACCAGAACGGCACCGGTCCGTATCGCGGATCCGGCTCCTTGAACCGATCGTGCATTTGAGTCCATTCCGAAACCATGCCCATTCCCTCTCCTCTCCGATACAGGCCTTCGCGCGAGCGCGCGATTCCCCCGCCTAGCCGGGATCTGTTCGTTTGAACACCACTCTACACGGTTTAAAGGCTTTGTTTATAGGTTGCTTCCATCGACTTTATAGGTCATTTCTGAGTGATGTGCGATTCGTTTCGTTTCTTGATTTCGAGGAAAAAAAAGCAAGCCGTCACTCCCGTGCCGGGAAGCGATTGCTTGCTTCGATTGTTTGCTTCGATTGTTCGTGTACGCCGCAGGCTGCCACGCTATCGCTCTCATCCTCCGAGTCTTACGCGTTCGAAATAATCGGCCCCCCCGACCTGACCGCCTTTCAGCGCCAGCTGAAGCCCGTCCAGCCGCGGATCCTCGGAGTAGCAACGGCATAATGGCCCCCCCGGGACGATGGCGCTCAAGCATGACAGGGCGTAAATGCCCAGCTCGCGCGTCACGTAACCGGAGGTATCGCCTCCGGCAATCAGAATGCGGCGCAAGCCCGTCGCCCGCAAGAGGTCCGAGGTCAGCCTGCCAAGCTGCGTGCCGATCAAACGTCCGGAATCCGCCGGCTCCATGCCTCTGGCGGTCAAGGCTTCCCGAAGCGCTGCGATGGCTGGATCCTCGGGTCCGTCCGCGGAATAGACGATGATATTCTTGCCTTGCTCGACGAGCGGCAGCGCCTGCTTCAGCAGCGACCGTCTCGCCTCGTCCGCCCGCCCCGGTTCGAGCCAATCCCGCGCCCGCACCCGTATGCCGGCGTAACCTCGCTTAAGCGCCCACGCGATCTGCGATTGCGTGACCGGCGAACAGCTTCCCGAGACGACCAACAATTGATCCGCTTGTTCCGCCGCTTGCAGCCGCGCCCCTCCCGGGTCGACGAGCCCCTCTTTCGCCCAATGGGCGGCCAGCGCGTATTCCACGCCCGACGAGCCGATGACAAATAGGCCCGTCCCCCGTTCCTCGGCTTCCCGCCACATTAATCTGCCCGCCGCCTCCAGCCGCGGGTCGTCGATGACGTCGAACAGGAGAGCGGCCGGCTCCCCGACCTCCAGCCGATGCTCGAGCCTGGCCGACACCTCCTCGGGCACGCCGTCCAAGGCCGTCCATTCCATTAACGAAACGGGCAAATCCGTTTGCTCCCGAAGATGCAAGCGAAGATCGGATTCCCGCATGGGCGTAATGGGATGGCGGGACATCGTGGGATGACGGTCCAGCCGGTACGTACCGCCGTCGACGCCCGCCTCGGCGAAGTGGTGGCCGAACAGCGTATAGCGCTTCAGGGCCGGCACGCCGGCCAGGATCGGCACGTACCTTTGACGCGGATAGACGGACCTGCCCAGCTCCAGCACCTTGCCGATGCTTCCCGCGCGGGGCGAAGAATCGAAGGTGGAGCATACTTTATAATGCACGACGGCTGTTCCGTAAGCATGGAGCCGTTCGAGCGCCGGCCGAAGCTCGCGCTCCATCTCGTCCGGCGTCATCGACCGGCTTACGCCCGCGACGCCGAAGCACCGCACGTTCGGGAACCGTTCGGCGAGCAGCTCCGGCGGCGGGGGATCAAGAAACAGCACCGTGTCCGCGCCGCTCTTGGCGAGAGCCTCCATCGCGTCGGTAGAGCCGGTAAAGTCGTCGCCGTAGAAGCATAGCAGCCGGTCGTTATGCTTCGGCATAGCTCCCGGTACGCTCATAGCGCTCGTTCCTTGCGCTTAAACTTGTCGAACGCGCGCCGCAGCTCGACCCGCTCCTTCGCGTATTCTTCGGCGGGAATGCCGCGCATCGCGGCCTCCCAGCCTTGCTTCATGCTTTCGACGCCGGCAGCCGGCCCGTCCGGATGGGCAAGAATGCCTCCGCCGGCGAGATGCATGACATCTACCGATCGCGTCCGTTCGAACGTCGTCTCCGCCGTCCCCGCCCATTGCCCCGACGAGAGTACCGGCATCGCCGAATAGCCGTCCCACATGGGCTGCAGACAGGCTTCCACGGACCTCGCGACGGATTCGTCGCTTTCGTAGAACTTGCTGCCCAGACCGTTCACGTGCAGATGGTCGGCCCCCGCAAGCCTGCACAGCTTCTGATAGACCCGGAAATCCATCCCGAGCTGTCCGTGCCGCGTCAGCATCCCCCACTGATTCCGGTGACCGTGGACGGGAACCTCGCTGAAGCCGTTCAAATAGGCGAGTCCCGCGAAACCGATGCTGTTGATGCTGACCATTACGCAATTGCCGCCCGCCTTGACCACATGCTCGTGGTTTCGTTGCAGCTCTTCGATGTCGCCCGTAATATTACAGGCGTACATCGCCTTGCGCCCCGTCTTGTCCGCCGCTCTCCCGATGGCCCGCATCACCGTCTCCGCTTTTTCTCGCAGGGGCAAATAAGGCGGATTCGCGTTCAGCTCGTCGTCCTTGATGAAATCAACCCCCGATACGGCCAGGTCGTATACGAGCGCCTCCAATTCCGCACACCCGAGACCCACGCTCGGCTTAATGATTGTGCCGATGATCGGCCGGCCGCGGACGCCGGTTATTCGCCGGGTCCCTTCGATGCCGAAGCGCGGACCCGGATAACGGGTCTTGAAGTCCTCCGGCAGCTCCAGATCGACTAGACGCAACCCCGACAGCTCGCGGAGCTCGTACAGATTGCCGGCCACGCAGGCCATCAGATTCGGAATCGACGGCCCGAAATTATGAAGCGGGAACGACACGACAATCTCTCCGCGCGAATAGCATCCTTGAGTGGCCGGCGGAGCGAGCGCTCCGGGAAGCGACGGCTGCGCAACCTGCTCCAATGGCGTGATTCGTTCGATTCTGGCGCCGTGCCGCTCCTTGAGCGACTCCGTCTCGCCGGGCACCGCCGTGAACGTGCCCGTCGATTGCTCCCCCGCGATGGACGCGGCCGCCTGCTCCAGCGTCAACGGGGTTTCCACCAAATAAGTAGCCGTTACCCGATTCGTTTCCAATTCCCAACACCTCGCCGTGGCATATAGATTAACTCAAAGATTCCAATGCCCGCTTCACGGCCATGACGCCCGAACGCGGACTCGACAATACCGGCTTGCCGGTTTTCTCCCGGAGCGCGGCTTCCATCCTTGCCATCGAGCCTTGCGCGAGCACGATCGCGTCCACCGAGCCGGCAAGGCCGGCCGCCGCGTTCGCGATCAGCGCGTCATGCTCTTCCGGCTTGCCGGCAACCAGGGCATCATACGCTCCCGCCGCCAGTCCGTCCGCCAACGCGACTTTTTGGCCGATCGCCTCCGCTTGGGAGAGCAGCAAGGCCTTGGTCGGCTGCAGCGTCGTCGGCAAAGTCGCGATGACGCCGATGCGGGCATAGCGGCTTACCGCTTCCAGGGCCATCTCCTGATCGATCTTCACGATGGGCACGGATACGAACGGTCTCGCCCGGTCGACCGCTTCGCTGACCGAGGAGCAGGTATTCAGAATGACGTCGGCTCCAAGCTCCTCTGCGTTCCGATAGTAAGTCAGCAGCCGCTTCGACACTAGCGGCGTAATCTCTCCCGCGCGAACGACGTCATGGATCAAACCGTCGTCGATCAGATTGACGAGCCGGCAGTCCGGCAGCAGCTCATCGAATATTTTCTTCAGCGGATCCGCGAGCCCTTGGCCCGTATATACCGCGGCAACCGTCCATTTCATGGATTCCCCTCCGTCTTTCATCATTGCGCTTCATGGCGCTACCAGACGAATTCGCGATCCGGTCTGCGATAATCGCCCTCCCGCATGGGCGCGCGGTCGTAGACGGCGCGTCCGCTGTAGAGCGGCTTTTGCCGTCCCTTCGGACTGATCTCGACGACGTCGTCGCCTCGCCACTGCGCCGCGAACGATTGGCCGACCGCATTCTCCTGCGTGGTTCGATAGCTTAACGGAAACGTGATCGTGATCGTCTCGCCCTCGCGGGCCGACCCGAGCAGCAGGAAGCATTTATTGATCCAGCTGCTCGGAGCTTTTCCGTTGCTTTCCGCCGTCTCGCCGCCGAGCTCGCGGAGCACGTTTATTTTGGTAAAGCCCGCCCATTCCGGAATGCGAACGGCCAGCCGCGGCAAATCCCGGCGAACGTGAAGTACGACTTTGCCTTCATGCGGCAAATAACTGTCGACGTCCAGCCATTTCGAGCCTCGGTTCAGCAGGAAGTTGACGCAGATCATGCCGTCCCGCTCGGTAATGGCGTTGCTCCAGCCCATGAACAACCCCCGGGTTCCGGAGCCTAAGCAGCAAAGCTGCAAATCGTTCGTATGGCCGCGACCCTCGTTCACGTCGCAGCAGAAATCGTTGGGAGCGGAATAGCCGGCGAAAGCGCCGCGCGAACGGTCCGCGACCTTGTAATAGGAGCGGTCCGCGCGAATGTCGCGGGACTTGTCGTCCAACTGCTCGACCCAATTCAAGTCCAGCAATTGTGATTCCGCAAGATGGTTCCGGATGAACCGCTCCACGGTTCCCCAATACTCCACGTAGCCGTTCCTGGCGAGCGTGATCCCGGTCGCGATCAAGTCCACGAGCGAACAGGTTTCGTGCTCATATGCCTGCTCGTGCAGATCGCCTGGGGTCCAGCCGAACGACGTGCACTTCGTCAGCGCCCAATCGTAGCTCTTCTTCACCCAGGCAATCAATGCGGCGTTGCCCGTGAATTCGCCGAAACGGGCGATCGCGTCGAGCGTGCCGAGGCGGGTATGGAAATGTCCGCTCCGGTAGGCAGGCGCGTCGTTGAAGCTTCCGTCCTCCAGGAAGACACGGCTTCGTTCCGTAATAAGCGCAGTGAAATATTGGCAGAGCTCGAAGGCGTCCGGATTTCCCGTTAATTCGTGGTACTTCAGGAGCGGCATGATCAGCCTGCCGCAGAAGGAAGCCGGATCCGGGGCAAGCCGGAGCTGCACGGCGTTCGCGGATGGCCAGCCGGATTCCTTGTATTCGGATGCCGGGTAATACCAAATGTCGCGCTCCTTGACCGCGATCCGCTTCAACGCGGCCACGTGACGATCTGCCGCTTCCTTCGCCTTCTCGTCCCCCGTTTCCATGTACCATGTCGTCAGCGACAAGATGACCGCGCGCTGATCGATCAGATTGGCGTTCGTCTCCCAGCGGTATACCGGATTCAATTGGCGATAGCTCATGCCGTCTTCCTTGAAGAAGGAGAGCAAGTTGGCGCGGTAGCGCTCCTCCACCTCGCGTCCGAACGTGGCGCCGGACATATGGCGGGCAAGGATCATGCCGTCGATCATGCGTCCGTGTGAGGAGCCGTAATCCCAATCCCCGTGCGTCACGAACGCGGGCTTTGCCATTAAATTAGCCGCGAAAAACGGGATATGGCCAAAATCCTCGTCCGCCATGCCCACCATGGCGTTCAATGCATGGGCCGCCCGTTCTTCCAGCATCAACGTGTCCGGAATTTGACGCGTTGCCATGCGAATTCCCCCTCTCGTTATTCGGATCGCCGTCCGCCGGGCGTCAGCTCGATCGCTTGGCGGATCGCTTCCTTCATGCTTTGCTCGTCGGCAAATGCCTTTGCCGGCGATATCGAACGCCGTTCCGTGGTCGACGCTCGTCCGGATAATCGGCAGACCGACGGTAATGTTGACTCCGGCTTCCAGTCAGATGCCTGCATACGGCCTTCGCCGTGTCTCCCCCGGTCAGAATGACGCCTTGCAGCTCCGTCGTATCCATGCATTCGGAAGCCGCCAAACCGAGCAGCGACGCGATCCGGTTCGACACTTCCGCCGCCTGCAATCCTCTCGCGGCGCCCGCCACTTGGGCCGACCGGACTTGTCCGGGCGAGCAGCCGGCCTACAAGGAAACGTCAAAGCCTGCCGCAAGCGCCGTCCGGACGGCCGAGCTGCACCGCTCGAGCTCCCGGTCGCAGCCTTCGTCGGAAGTCATGGCCGCGATGGCGTCGAGCTCCACGGCCTTTGTCCGCGGGCATTGATTGAACGCGGCAACCTGGCTCCGGGTAATATTGGAGATGCTGCCCGCAACCAATAGCACGGGTTTCCCCCTTTCGGGGACGACGCGCGACAGGTGCTCGTGCGCTCCGCGGCCTCTCGCGAGCGCGAGCGAATCCGGCAGGCATTCCGCGAGACCGGCCGAGCCTGCCCATAGCATTCGTCCCACGCCTGCCGCCGCGACGTCGGCGATTCGCCGCAAATCCTCGTCTAAGACGGCGTCGCATACGATGATTTCGATGCCTCTCCGAAGCAGCTTCCCGATTCGCAAGCTAGCGGCTTCCGCGCCCGCTCGCAGTGCTTCAAGCGGCAGCAGTCCCGCTTGCCGTTGCGATTGGGAGGCCAGCAGCTTGACGAGATCGGCTTCGGCGACGGGAGATTTGGGATCCTTAGCGGTTTCCGTCCGATCGATCCGTACATCCTTCACATAATGAATGCCGTTTCGGGTCGTCCTTCCGATCTTCGGATAGGCGGGTGCAACGATGATGCAATCCACGGGAATGGCATCCGCGACGGCGTCGATTTCCGCGCCGAGATTGCCCCTCAGCGTGGAATCCAGCTTTTTGTACACGTGCTTGAAGCCTATCCGCGCGACTTGGAGCGCGGCGAGCCTGGTCCGCTCGTAGGCCTCGCCTGCGGCAACCGCCCTGCTGTCCGTATCCAGCAGATAATTTCGGAATTCCTTCCGATCGCCGAAACCTCTTCCGCATGCAAGACGACCTGCGTATCGAAGCCTCTCCTCGCGAACTGCACGCCCGAGTCGGTGGCTCCCGTCAAGTCGTCCGCGATAATCGCAAGCTCGTTCATGGCAGACGCATCTCCCCGCGGCTCATGGTCTCGTCCCGCAAGAGCTTCCGCAGATGCGCCAGCCCGTTCTCGCGGAGCAGCTCATCCACGCGGACCGGCCTGCCGCCTTCCCGCATGGTTCGCTCCATCGCCGCCATCAAGGCGAGCGTCACCACCGCTTCCTCCGCGTCCGGCAGCGGCTTCGCGCCATTGTCCAGACATTCCGCGAAATAGTCGATGTAGTTCTGATATTCCCCCGCGTGATGGCTGTTGCCCTCGAATCGGAAGTAATAATCGCGCTTATTCTCGAAGGAATACGTCTTGCGGCCTTCGCCCTCGAATCGCGTATGATACAGCAGATTGGAGTACTCCGCCCGCGAGGAGCCCTTCGTCCCCCGAATGACGCAGCCGATTCCCGGCTCGACCTCCGAGCCTAACGCCGGCAAGGTATAGCTGCCCGATATTTGGCCGATCCTGCCTTCTTCGTCCCGAACGAGGAGCCGCATGGAATCCCACGTCTCGAGGCCGTATTGGCGGCTGTTCCCGCTGACGTTGCCGTATCCGGTCACCTCCAAGGCGCCCGGCAAATACCAGCGGACCAGATCGACGGCGTGTATCATGAAATTGTACATCCAGCTGAAGCCCTTCTGCCGGCTCCACGGCTTGTTCAAGAACCAGCGGCTGTCCGCGATATAATGAGCTTCAACCGTCTGGATGCTTCCGTGGCGACCCCGCTCGTAATCTGCGCGCTGGCGGATCATCGGTTCGAAGAAACGGGAGCTTTGCCCGACGAATACATGCTTGCCGGATCTCCCCGCCAGCTCCAGCAGCTCGTTCGCCCCCTCAAGCGAGGTCAACATCGGTTTCGTGCAGATGACGTGCTTGCCTGCCTGCAGCGCCTGAATCATGTGGGGGAGGTGCAGCGGGTCGGGCGAATAAATGGCGACGACGTCGATGGCCGGATTGCTTAACAGCTCCCCGTAATCCGTCGTCCACTGATCGAAGCCGAACTCCTCGGCCCGAAGCTTGCATACCGACGGATTAATATCGCATACTTGGACAAGCTCCCATCTCGTGCTGCTTAACGCCGCGGACATAATGCTCCGGCCTTCCCCCAGTCCAACGACGCCAAGCTTGTAGGTGTTCATGTATCGGCTTCCTCCTCACCTTTTCCTAATTTCGAAATCCAGCATGAACCCGCGCTCGTCCGCCTTGTACATCCTTACCTCCGCGTCCGCGAACCGCTGCATCCAACAGTCGGAACCTCCGAGATGCGGCCCGGCTTCTTCCTTCACCCGATCATCCGACAGGAAATCGCCGGTTACCAGCCATTTGCCTTCGCCCGTTCGGCCGCTGGCCTTCCACGGCTCGGGGACGAGCCAGTCCGCGATTATGACCGTCGCTCCCGCTTCCGCTCTTCGACGGACCGCCTTCAGTGTCTCCGCGGAAAGGCGAGTGCCGGCAACCAGAATCATTTTCGGATTTCCGAGCTGCTCTTCACGCACCGTTTCGTCGAAGACGAGAACGTTGTTCGTCGGATAATAGAGCGGATGAACCCGCTCCTCTATGGCATGAGGCCTGCCCTGCAGCAATGGAAATTCGTCCCTCGGAACCTCCGCTTTCAAGCGATGACGCGGAAAGTCGAAGCCGGGAATATGCATGCAGCTGCCATGCGCGGGAATGGTGCCGTGGCTGAGCAGATGCCACGCGCGGAACACGCTTTGCGCAGCGTCGGGGACGGCAAGCCCCCGGTTGCCGAACAACCTTGCGTTCTGCCCGTAATTGCTGTCGTCCGAATGGATGAACGCGATGTCGGGGTCGGCTTCCGCGTGCGACCAGGTCAAGGGATGCGCCGGAATAAAGGCCCGCACGAACTCCTCCCACACCTCTCCGAACTCCGTGCGGCGGAAGCTGCCGTTCCCGTACTGCAGCAAAGCGTCGATATTTTCCGTGAACAGATGGGTCGGTCCCATAAAGTAGCCCATCTTGAGCGCCGAAGCGTATTCCTCCGGCGAGTGCCCGGGGAATCCCGGTGTCCGGATGAACCAGGGCCCGACGTCCGGTCCCCACAAATCCGCGCAAATCCACAGCCCTCGGCCGTATTGCTTCGCCGCGCCAAGCGCCGTGGAAAGCTGAAGCGACTGGAACGACTCTTTCATGATTTTGGGACAAACGATCATTCCGCCCCTGGCTTTCGTGTGGAAGAGGGTGGGGAACACAAACTCGCCTACCAAGGGCACGCCCTCCGGATCGACTCCGGCATTCGCCAACACGCCGCGCACGTGCGCCGTCCTCTCCGCCACCGCGCGAACAACCGAATCTTGCGATTGCCGCAGCGTGTTTTCTTCCGTGGTCCCCCAATGCGGAAGGAAGGCATCCTTGCGATATTGCGAGGCGTTGATTTGGAGATGCTCGGGCTCGTCGTATAGCAGGCCGATCAGCTTGCCGCTTGCAGCGGCTTCCAGCAGCGCCTCGTCGGGCACGTCGTACCGGTTCGTCCCTTCCACGTAAGGTCCGTTAATATTTCCGTATTCGTTGCCCAAGCACAGGTCCATGCCGTGCTCGGCCATATCGCGCACCATGGCCGATTGCCCGGCCCCGTTCGGGAACATGTGGTGCACGTAGAAATCGCAGCCAAGCTCCTTCAGCGCCTGAAGGAACAAATCGGGAGCCGGGAGCGCCTCCTGGGAAGGATAGACGCTGCCCGTGCCCGTTCGCATGATTTCGTCGGACGCTGCCCCCGCCCATGAATCCTGCCAGGCGATAACGGGCCCCTGCATGCCCAGCTTTGGTCTGGCCATTTTTTCGTTCCCCTTTCCGAATCTCTCGTTCTCTCATTCTGTGACTATAATTATAGGTGCAGAATAACCAGAGTTCTCTATCTGATATTGCTCGAAAGTTTAAGGATCTTGCTCTTCGGGGGACTAAATGGCAATGGCAAGGGTCAGCGATGATTCCTTTCATGATGATTCTGGGCCTCTTCCCACTCATGCTGCCTCTTGGACGTCCCGGCAAGCAATGAAGCAACAGCCGTTTGCCAGCCTGACAAGCGTCTGTTCCGTTCAGACGACTCCATCAACGGTTCATATCGTGCTCCTTCATGCGTGCAATTTGGCAGGCTATCCGGCGAGTTCCAAAGGCCAATGGCAAGACCACCCATATAGACGGAACCCATCGCTGATCGTTCGGCTATGCCTGTGCGAGTGACCGGCTTCCGCAGCAGGTCCGCCTGGAATTGCATCAAGATCTCATTAACCGTGGCCCCTCCGTCGGCGCGCAGCTCCTCCAGAATGACGCAGGATTCGCTTTGCAGAAGCTCCACCGCGTCGTGCACCTGATAGGCGATACTTTCGATCGCGGCACGGACAATATGCGATTTGTCTGTCGCGCGGCTCATTCCCATAATGGCCGCTCTTGCGTCCGGCCGCCAGTAGGGCGCGCCTAGACCGACAAAAGCAGGTACGAGGTAGACGCCTCCATGATCCGGTGCGCGCTCAAGCAATTGCTCCATTTCCTGATAGGTCGCGAACAGTCCCAAGTTGTCGCGCAGCCAATTCAGGCTGTCTCCGCTAGAGCGAATGACAGCTTCAAGCGCATACGTTACCCTTCCGCCGCAGCCCCAGGCGACGGTCGAAACGAGTCCTCCGCCGGCATGGGGAGCAGCGGCTCCGACGTTCATCAGCACCGAAGTTCCTGTGCCGTAGGTCGCCTTTGCCATTCCTTCCTTCAGGCACAGGTTTCCGAACAGCGCCGCCTGCGAATCGCCGATTATGCCGGTCACCGGGACGGAAGCCCCGAGCCAGCCTTCGCTTTCCGTATAGCCGAATACTTCGTCGGAATTCCTTACTTCCGGCAGAATGCCGCGCGGAATACCGAACAATTCGCACAGCTCCTCATCCCAAGCAAGCGTATAGATATTAAACAGAGAGGTGCGGCTCGCATTCGTGTAGTCGGTTGCATGCGTCTTGCCGCCCGTCAGCTTCCAGACCAGCCAACTGTCGATCGTTCCCGCAAGCAGCCTTCCCTCATCGAGCTTCTCGCGCGCCCCCTCCACGTTGTCCAGAATCCAGCGCCACTTCGTTGCGGAGAAGTACGGGTCTAGCGTCAAGCCCGTCTTCGCGGTGACCGTCCCCTCATGTCCCTGCTCCTTCAATCCAGCGCATGCTTCCGCCGTACGCTGGCATTGCCACACGACTGCGCGGCCAACCGGCTCCCCCGTCATCCGGTCCCATAGGACGGCCGTTTCCCGCTGATTCGTAATCGTAACCGCCGCTAGCTCCGCGGGAGATACTTGAGCCTCGCGCAAGGCATTAAGCGCCGCAAGCTTGACATTGTCATAAATTTCTTGCGCGTCGTGCTCCACCCAGCCGGAGTTTGGGTAATACTGGCGATGATCGCGGCTGCTTCGGCTCCTCACCGTCCCGCTGGCGTTCACGATAAGCGCTTTCGTACCTGAGGTGCTTTGATCAATAGCCAATATAAATTTATCACTTGCAGACATAACAGACCTCCCTATAGCCCTAACAGTTCCTGCGCGAGACTACTGATATGTTCGACGCTGATGCCATAATGCCGGAACACTTCCGCCGTCTTGCCCGCGATAGCAGGTTCATCCGGAATGCCAACAATCCGCATAGGCACGGGATGATGCTGCACCACGACCTCGGCAACGGCCGCGCCCAAACCGCCGTGTATGCTGTGCTCTTCAATCGTAATGATTCGTCCGGTTTCGAGCGCCGCCTTCAGAATGGCTTCCTCGTCCAGCGGTTTGATCGTATGCATATTGATGACGCGCGCGGAAATGCCGGCTTCCGCAAGGGCGGCTGCCGCGTCTACCGCAACCTTCACGGTCTCTCCTGCCGCAATGAGAGTAAGATCTCCTCCGTCTCTTAGCGTGACGGCCTTGCCGATCTGGAATTCGTAATCATCCGATTCATAGACGTCTTCAACCGGATTGCGTCCGATTCGCACATAGGCTCCGCCATCATAAGCAACCAAAGCTTCCGTCATCTTTTTCGTCTCATGCCGGTCGGCAGGCAGAAGTACGGCTATGCCCGGAATCGCGCGCATGACCGCCAAATCCTGTACGGAATGATGGGACATGCCAAGCGCTCCGTAGCTGACGCCGCCGCTTATGCCGACCAGCTTCACATTGGTTGCGGAATAGGCTACGTCGACTTTGATCTGCTCGATGCTGCGCATGCTCAAGAAGCAAGCCGGCGAAGTGACGAACGGTTTTTTGCCGCTGTGGGCGAGACCGGCGGATATGCCGACAATGTTTTGCTCCGCGATGCCCACTTCCACAAACTGGTCAGGATACGCGCTCGCGAAGGGCGCCATCGCCGCCGAGCCGCGCGAATCGCTCGCGAGGACCATAATGCTGCCATCCTCTTGAGCCAACTCCAGCAGCGTGTCGCAAATCACTTGTCTGTTGGCTATTTTGTTCGCCATTCCTTACACGGCCCCTTCCCTTTGATACGTATCCAATACAGCTTCCAGCTCCGCGATCGCCCGCTTTAGTTCGTCGTCGCTCGGCACGTGATGGTGCCAATGAGGAATGTTTTCCGCAAAAGACACTCCTTTTCCCTTTACGGTATTGGCCATCACCAGGGTAGGTTTGCCAGGTTGTGCCGGGGCTGCCTCGAATGCTTCAACAAGGGAGTCCATGTCGTTGCCGTCAACGGTTACGACATGCCAACCGAATGCCCGCCACTTATCCTCCAGCGGCTCCAGCCCCATGACTTCCTCCGTCGATCCGCTAATTTGCAGCCGGTTGCGATCGATAATGCCAATGAGATTGTCGAGCTTGTAATGCGGGCCAGCCATCGCCGCTTCCCAGACGGAGCCTTCCGCCTGCTCGCCGTCGCCCATCAGGCAGAACACGCGATAATCGCCGCCGTCCCGCTTCGCGGCAAGCGCCATGCCGACCGAGATGGCAAGACCGTGGCCGAGCGCCCCCGTATTCATCTCGATGCCGGCCACCTTGTTGTTTGGATGGCCGATCAGCCTTGTTCCGAAAGCGCTGAACGTCTTCAGCTCCTCCTTCGGGAAGAAGCCAAGATCGGCGAGAATGCACCATAATGATTCCACCGAATGGCCTTTGCTGGCAATAAAGCGGTCCCGCTGCTCCCATTTCGGCTGTTTGGGATCTACTCTCATGACACGATAATAAAGTGCGGTAAGGATGTCCGTATTACTTAATGATCCACCTGTATGTCCGGTCTTGGCAGCGTGAATCATGCTCAGCAGATCGATTCGAATTTGCGCTGCTTTCGCTTTCAATTCCCGTACTTCCATTTGCCCGTCCTCCTCCGTCTGCTTCTATAAGCCGCTGCCGCGAAGCCATGCTTGAATTTCGCGTTCTGTCGGATCGACCGGGTCCGGCGTCAATCCCGGAATATAGCTGCAAGCCTCATATAACGCCGGGATAACATTGGCATGAATGCCGACGGAATGATGCACATAAGGCCCCTTAACGAGCTTCTCTTCCCATAGCGGCCAGTCGTTGACCTCCACCCACACATAAGAACCGCGGGTATAGGGGCCTTTGATACCGCGCGCTTTGCCAAGGAACAGCTGGTAATCGCCATGATCGCCGTCGAAGCGCGCCAAAGTCATATCGCCGCCTTTCACTTCGCCTTCATGCGTGCCCGGCGAATGATCGTCGAACAGAAAGTGCTTGCGGAGCCTCGGCGTATCCTCCACCGACATGGATACCGGGAAGTTGCCGCAATGGAACAGCAGCTCGCCGTTCGCGTTCTCGGGATGTCGGACCGTCAGATCGGCGAAGAAGGTCGGATGCTGGTTCATCGTTGCCGCCTGAACCATGATGGATGTAATCGCGCCGTGAATATCCGTTTCGCAGGTAACCGGAATTTGCTCATCGGTCAATATCGCGTTCGCCAGACAAGGCATGATGCCCATCGCATCCTGCAGCGAAGACCAGCATTGAATCGCGATCGCGGAGCTTCCCGTCCGGACGGCGAACGATTTCATGGCCGCCTTCAGAGCCGCGATGCGGATGACGTCCGCTTCGGCCACCTCCGACCAGTCCAGCTTGCGTTTAATATAATCGACGGCTTCGGCTAGCTCCGGGCTTCCGTTTTTCTCGATGCGCTTTGTTTCCCTTTGAATATCGACAAGCGTAATGGGATGGATCTCAATGCCGAACCGCTCCAGCAATTCGCCTTCGTTGCACATCATCGTCCAGAACGACGAAGGACGCGGCCCGATTTGCAGAATGCGCAAGCTGCGGAAGCTTCTGACCACATTGGCTGCCGCGACGAAATTGGTAAAACCCCGCTCAAACACCGGATCGTCAATACGGCTATTGGTCACATAAGTGAAAGGAACATTAAAACGTCTCAGCACCTTGCCTGTCGCAAACAGGCCGCATTGCGTATCGCGCAGCCGCATGCCGTCCTCCAGCGGAGATTCGTCGCGTGGCCCCCATAGCAGCACCGGCTTGCCAAGCGCCTTGCCCACACGCGCCACCGTATCCTCCGTCCCGAAGTTGCAATGGGGGAAGAAGACGGCATCCACTCCCTCCTTCTTGAATCGATCCGCTATTGAATCCGCATTGATATTGTCGTCATAGAGCAGCCCTTCTTCGTTAATGCCTTCCAAATCGACGATGTCGATATCCATACCGAAGCTTTCGATTTTCTCCTTGATCAGCACCTTGTACTTGAATGCGTCCTCCGCGCTGAAAACAAACCGTCTTGTTGGTGCATATCCCAATTTAATTTTTTTCAAGCTGCGCTCCTCCTTGTTTTAACTAAACAAACTTAACTAAACATTCGCAGTTACTAATAAACAGTTTACAAAAACTAAGTCAATAAAACTTATGACACCTTTAAATTAACACTGTATTTTTGTTTGGTCAATCAGTTTATATAAACAAAAGCAAATAGTTTAGTTAATAGTCATAAACGTTAATATAAACTCGCAGCGTGATGTTGCTTATTATTCATTGGAATAGTAAACTAAACATACTAAACTTCGATATTTGAAAGAAATGAAATGAGGCTGAAGTGGATTGAAAATGGAGGATATCGCGAAGCTGGCGGGCGTGTCCAAAGCCGCCGTCTCGCTTGCATTAAACGGAAAGCAAGGAATCAGCGTTGAAACGCGCGAAAAAATTATTCAAATTGCGGAGAAAAACGGCTATACCCACAAATCGAGATCGTCATCGGACGAGCCGTCTATCAAATCGCTGACGTTTCTCGCGATTGCCAATTCCGGCATTGTTCTGGAGCAATACTACCAGCAGCCGTTCTTTCGCGAACTGATCCATCATATCGAGGAGAGATGCCGTTTCTACGGCTATTCGCTTATGTTCACTTCGGTATCGCCAGATCAGTTTGCGGAGCAGCTTAAGCTGATTTCGGAGGAAAAGAGAAGCGATGGCGTCATTTTGTTAGGCACCAACCTTGGCCGCGAGCAAATTTCCGACATCGCGGGAGCGATTACGATGCCTCTTGTCGTATTGGACAACTGCTTTGAAACGCTCCCCGTTCATTTTGTATCCATCAATAATGTGCTGGGAGCCTATCAGGCAGGGATACACATTTGCGACAGCGGGCATTCATCCATCGGATATCTGGCATCTCATGTAAGAATTAAAAACTTCGACGATCGCCGGATAGGCTTCGAGTCAGCGCTTCGGGAGCGAGGGCTCGATCCAGGCGATGTGTGCGTCTTCTCGGTCGCGCCGACGATCCTTTCCTCTCAGGAAAACCTGTCGCGGCAGCTTACGGATTATTTGGCCGACAAGAAGCCGATGCCTACGGCTTTTTTCTGCGAGTGCGATTATATCGCGATCAGCGCTGTCAGAACGCTGCAAGAGCTTGGTCTTCGCGTGCCGGAGGATATATCTGTCGTCGGCTTTGACGATATTTCGGAAGCTAGAATCGTCACTCCCGAACTGACCACGGTTCAAGTAGCCAAGGAACGAATGGCCCATCTGGCTGTTGATCTCGTCATACAGTCGGCGACATCGGGCGAGACCGCCGCTTCCAAAGTCATGATCGATACGACGCTCGTACAAAGGAAGTCATCGGCATCTTCCCGAATTGCAATCGGCGAGAGCTGAAGCCAGCAACTCACATAGCCGCGGAAATCGAGTAGGCCTATGCGCATGCGCATAGGCCTCTCACAGATCCGGACGTGCGGGTCAACGCATCCGGCTCCTCCATGCATGCTGTCATACGCATCAGTGGCATTTCTTCGCATTTCCCGGTGGAGCTTTCTCACTTTTCGCCAGCTCCGCAATTGTATCGAACGGAGTCGCCTTCGGATCCAAGCATCCAAGTCTTGAAATCGTTTCAGCACATCACCTGATCTTCTGAAGCGCCTTATGTGTAGCTTGAATGGTCATAGACTCCTCCCGGGCTTTGAGCGCATCAACTTGATTTGACCCATAATGCCATAGGGAAACGTGATATAATCCGGCGTATGCTCCTTGCCTTCGGTCCGAAACGAGCCCCAGCTCGTCACTCGCGATTTGCCTCTCGCCACGTGAAACGGTCCGAACACATTGCGCGGACTGCCCATCACTTCGATCTCCAGCCGATTGTCGCCTTCCGCCAAAAAGCCGGTTATATCGAGACCGTCCGCCGCCCTCCACGGGATGTAGCCGGCCGTTACGCCGTTCACCCTCACTTCCGCAACGACCGCCGATACCTCGCCGAGCTTCAGAAGCGCACGATAATCGGGTTCATGACGATGCTTATAATCCAAATGATAGATTATGCTGCCGCAATAATGATAATAACCTTGCAGGCACCAATCGCCCGCGTGCAGCAGGGCCGGCTCAGCAATGATGCTGCGTTCCGGGCTAATCCCGAAATTGCCGATCACATAGATGTCTTCCATTTCCATATCGTTCGTGTATTCGCAGTCGAGAATCAGCTCATTGATTCCCTTGCGTAAGCCGCTTAGTTTCACGCATGAGATCGAACGATCCATATACCAGCCTTCCGCCTTTGAAGCAAGCTCTTCGCCGTTGCAGCGGATGCGGAATCGTTCCGCCCCCTCGAGCGCGAGGGAAACTTCGCTCTCTGGCACCTCATCGACATGTAACTCGAACCGGAATAGAACCTCCGTCCCATCGTTCGGATGCTCTTCCCCGATCCATTTGTACCGCTGCGTGATGCCATTGTAAAATACTTGCCTCATCCCGAGCGTATCGCGAATATGGCGCTGCGCTTGCCACACCTCCATCCGCTCGGACCAGCTTCCGCCCTGCATCCGGTACCGGCATTGATCGAGCGTCAGCACGTTGGGTATCGACCGGGTGAACCGGAATCTCGGCCCGAACGCCGCATACAAGTCGTTGTCGTTAAACGCTACCGGCACCGGGGCCGGTGCTTGTGCGGCAGGAGCCGCTGTTTCATTAATCATGTACAGCTTCGAGCCGGCCGGTTCGAATGACGCCCGAAACCGCAGCTTGCCTTCGCAGAGCCACGACTCAACTTGATGAACCTCGCCAGTCAGCGCATCCCATTCCTCTACGGTACCGATAACGGCCGTTTCGATCCGCGCGTCATGGCCGCGATTGCGGTCATTGTTAACGATGAACAGCGAGCTGCAGCCTTCAGACTTCCTAAGCATATACAACAAGCCGTCTTCTTCGGTCTCTTGCTGCCCGCGAATGGATACTTGGCGCGATAGGCCCGAGCCATGATCGAGCCAATCCATAACCCCAGCCGTATCCGCGACCGCCGTGAAGTGCGGATGATTCGTCAGCTTCGAGAGATCTTCCGACGTTCGGCCTTCCAACATCATTGGCAATGGCTGCATGGCAACGACGCGGCCTCCCGCCTCCAGAAAAAGCAGCAGCAGCTCATAGGTGGTTCGCAGCATGGTGGAGATGCTTGGCATGACCACCGCCTTGTAGGCCGCCTGTCCGATAATCAGCTTGCCGGGCTTCACTTCGCCGATCTCGCTCATAATCGTCTCGTCTCCAAGGTCGCAATCGTGATGCGCGCCGAGCAACGCCCTGAGCAAACGATTGAACTCGTCTCCGTACCGATTAATGCCGGGGATATCGCGATCCCTGCCCCGGTTCGGCATGCCGTATGGATTGGAGCCAAGCAGCGACCAAGCCGTCGAAGCCGGATGCAGCACGAGGATGTCCCTAACCGCGCGCCCTTCGGTCAACACCGCGCCGAGCCGTGCAAAATAATCCTCGACAACGTGATTGTATTTCCACCAGCTTGTATTGTAATTAAACACCGGCGGATAATCCCGCTTACGGCAACCTTTAATGGAATATAGCGCCAAATGTTGCGAACGGAAGTTGACCCCGAGCGCATATTGCCAGTCGCCGATCCACTTCTGACCCTCGAACGTAAACTCCCATCCGGCGCAGCCATACGTTTCCGTCATCACGCGCTTACGGCCGTATTGATTTGCTACGCTCGTGCACTGCTTCACCGTCATATGCTCATCGGTCGATTCCGTCAACATGTCGATGCCGGGTATATGTTGATACCGGTAATGCGGCATGATGGCGCCGCCGACCCGGGTGCCCAGACCGAGCTTATCCTCCTGCAAATAATGCCCTGTAAACGACAGGCCGTTATTGTCGCACCAATCGTAAATCTGCTTCGAGAACGCGTCGGTGAATTTCTCCGATACGGTGCGCCAATAATCATGGCGAGCCCAGGAAGAGCGGTCGCTGTCAAAGAACAGATGAGGGACTTCCTCCAACAGATCGTAACCGCGCCGGCTCTTGAAGTAATCGGGGAATGAATACGTCCACGGCACCCAGCCGCGTCCTTCCGTAAACCTGCAATGCCGGTCATTGACGCTTGGTTCGTCGGTGAACACGCCTTTGATCGTTTGGCCGAACCGGTCGCCGACCTTAGCCTTGTATACCTCGTACGTCTCGTCGATGAACCGGCGAACGGCCTCTGGATTCATGCTGTCCGGCGGCGCCTGGTCATTAAACCATTCGGAAGGTGCTGACACCTCGACACGAAACACGAGAAGCGCCTCGGCCGCTTCAAGCGTCTTAACCGGCTCCGCAAGCGGCAGGCGCTCACAGCGGTACAACTTCATCTGGTCGATACGCGCCTTGAAGAGCGCCACTGTCCGATCATCGGCTAGGTATGGAGCAGAGGCCGTTCCGCATCTGCCGTCTTGAAGCACCTCTACCGTCAGTCCCTTGGAGCGATACTCGTCGCCGATCGCCGGCACTTTGCCGCCCGCCGTGCCGGAAGGCCAACGATCCTCGTCGTACAGCCATGCCTCCATGCCGAGCTGCTCTGCCTTCATAACCGAAGCTTCGACCGCTTCCATCCATTCCTCTCCCAGATACTCGGTTTCCAGTCCGTCCCTCGCATGCATAAAGAAGCCGCCGATTCCTTGCTCCTTCATCCCTTCGATTTGCCGCATCAATTCATCAACATCCAGCTTGTCGTTCCATGCCCAGAAGGGCGCGGACCTCGCTTCTACAGGCGGTTCCGCAAACTGCTTGCGCAGCATAGCCAAGTCGCTCATCTTGCCAACTCCTCCCCATCAAGCAACGTAGGATTGCTTCGAAGCAGCTCGGGAACGGCCTCCGCATTCCCCCCGACAAAGGCTGTAAGCATGCGCCAAACGTCGTTGCCCGCGCCGCCGCTGAACGGGACTTCCTTATCTGTTTTCAGTGTGTCCGGTTGTACAAGCTTCCTCATCGATTCATCCGCCTCCTTAATCAGCTTAATAGGTTCATCACTTCGAGCATTCTTGTTGATTTGTGCGCGTGAACAAAAATCAGCAGCCAGAGCCTTGCGGCCTAGCTGCTGTGTTTGTTGCAAGGTGAGTAGGACCCTGAATTAATTAGGCTTCAATAGCGCTTGTTCCTGAACCGCCTCCATCAGCGCGACAGCGCTCCCTTCTTGTTGGCGCCGTCATATAGCCAATCCAGCGTTCGGGAGCTTTCGCTGAACGGCGATACGTCCCGCTCCTTCAGCTCCTGATCGGCGGCGATGACGCCGAGCACCGCATAGGCTCCTATGCCCAGGTTCAGCATATGGCTTCCGGCCTCGTACAGAAAAGCGTGAACGTTAACGCTCGGGTAGAAGGAGGTCTTGATTCCTTTGCGCAATACGGGAGATAAGCCTCCCCGTTCATCCGCATGCGTATTCTCGTCCAGGGTCGGCACCTGAAGCCATTGCGGGTCGGAGGAATTGAAATAGCCGACTAGCACGCGAACCGGCGTCTCCGTCTCGAACTCGACGGCCATTCCGCCCTTCGCCGCTTCCGCGCGGCTGAACCGGACGCCGGTCAAGCCTTCGAGCTCCTCGGCGCAGTTCTGCACGTATACCTCGCCGTCGGTGAAGAGCAAGCTGTCCTTCGACAGCGTATACGTCTCCATGCCGGTGGATTTCAGCCTGAAGTCGGCTTCCCGGTACGGCTCGATCTTCACTTCTCCGCTTACCCGCGATGGCAGCTTTCCGGCCTTCAAGTCATTCACGCTGGCTCTAAAGCCTGCGAGCTCTTCCTCGTAAATCGGGAGGCAGTCCGTCCAATGCTTAAATTTCCGGCCGTCGGGCACCGGAATTTTACGGTGCGCCGTCAGCATGCTGTTCGCGTACAGGTACGTGTTCTTAGTCAGCTCCGTCAGCTTGCGGTACCAATCCACGCTCTCCTGCAAATAAGGAACGGCTTCCTCCAACAGATTCGTATGTTCCAGGTAGTTGCCGTTCACCGTGTGTTTGTACGCCAGCACTTGGACGGCGGCTCGCACCTTGGCGCCGTAGAAGCGCACCATGTACAGAATCGCTTCCACGTCGCTCGCGATTCGGTCGAATTCTTCCCTATTGTCTGTAACATGAGAGCTTGCGCGCTGAATCGCCGTCCAGGCTTGCTCCGCAAACCGCTCGGCCGATTCGATAACGTCGATCGGCGTCTCCCCGATGTGCGGTTCATCCGCCAGCTCTCGCTGGACATACAATTCGAGCCGCTCGCCTTGCGGCGCGTGATCCTCCCACAGCGCTCGATACGGGGAATAACGGTCGGGATTGGTCAATTGGCTCATCGTCATCCCAAGCGACAGTGTCTGCCGGTTGCCCTCAGTAATGCCGAAGCGGCGAAGGAGCCTCGGCGCACACTCGCCAAAAGCGTCATAGGCTTCCAACAGCGCAGCGCCCGCTTCCCTTGACCCGAACAGCGAAGCCAACTCCTCTATCCAATAGTGGCGTTCCGTCTCCGGATCGCGGTCAGGGTTCCATGCATAACGCGCCCATGCGGCATACCACATCCAATCCCGCTCCGCCTGCTTCAGCCTTGGCGTCGTCTTGTCGCCGCTATATGGCCAATCCCAGAAGAAGAGCGGGTAAAGGTGCAGCCCGTTCGCCTTCTGCCGATCCTTTGCCGCTTGCATGCTTTTCTGAATGAAGGCGGGCGAGCCGTAGCGGAATGGCTCCAGATTCGCGAGCACGTGGACGTTGACGATATGAACCGACTGCATCCCGCTCAGATTGTTATGGGTATGCTTCCAGCCGCCTCGCGGCGTCCAGGTCGTGAGCGACTCGCCGTTATACTTGGCTTCGGTGAATAAATTCGGGTAATGCGAAATCGCCTTCTCGATAATCGGCTCCGCCTTAACCGCGTGCGCGCGGAGGATGATCGGCGGACGTTCCTTCACCTTCAGATCCCGGAGGCCTTCGTTAACGCCTGCCAGAATCGTGTCCGTGAACCATTCGGCGCCGTACACGTCTCCCTGCATCGCCTCGCCCAGGCACAGCATGAGCCCGACGCTCGGGTAGGACCTGACGAATTCCGCGATCGATTTGCGGGTGTAATCGGCGGTGATCGGAAGCGGTTTCGGCTGATGAAGCTCCAAGCCGTGTTTTTCCGCGAACGGCAGCGGGATATGGATGTTGTAGAAATTCAGCACGACCCAGATGCCTCGTTTGTCCGCTTCTTCCGTCAGCCAGCCGAACGTCTCGACGTTGAGGCTGTACTCCTCTTCCGTCACTTCCAGCGCCTCCGGATAATCCTTAAGCTTCACCAAGGAGGAGAACGGATGGGCCGACCAGATGTATACGATATTGCTCCGCTGCGCGCAGAGCATGTCCAGGTATTCCGTCCACAACGCCTTGTCGTAGAACCAAGGGAAGCGATCCGGCGTAATCGGGTACTCGTAGGTGCGGCGCGGAGGCTCGATTTCCGTCTTTTGCAGACCGAGCACCGGGCCGCGGATGACAAACTTCGGCGTTTCGCCATGCGCAAGCAAATCAGGAACCCGTCCCGCGCGGCGAACCCGTTCGGCCAGCTCCTGGGCTCCGTACAAGGCGCCGGTATCGTTGCCGCCCGAAACGACGATCAGATTTCCCGGCAGCGTGGCGATGTAGAAGCCTTCCTTGCCCGGCTCCTCCGAATGATAGAGAAGAACTTCCTGATGCTCCAGCGAATGGATAAATTCCGACTCTTCCCGGTTGCCGACGAAAATTTTGAGCTCCGGCGATTTCCGGTAGGTCAAGGAGCTCCACTCCCCGTCCGCTGTCTCCGTCTCATAACCGCATGCTTCCAAGGCATCCCTAAGGAGCTTCAAGCCGTAAACCATCCGAGGCGATGCTTGATCCTGAATCCCTAATCTGATTTTATTCATGTCGATCCTCCGTTTTCTATTTATTCTCTAACGATAGCCACGTCGATTGTAGCCAAGGATAGATATTCCGTCCGCTAACCTCGTGGGCGCCGGGGAAAATATCGGATTGCAGTCTATGCTCCGCCCCTTCGTCCCGGTAGATGTTCCGCAGAATCTCGACGGCTTCGCGAACGGAGCCGGCAGGGAAGATCGGGTCGTTCTCGCCGGATTCGACGAACAGCGGACGCGGCGCAATGAGCCCGACCCAATCGGGCAGCTCGGCATATTCAAGCACGCCTGGAATGTAATTATCGATGCAGTGGTTAATCGACAAAATGCTTCCTTTATAGGTGCTGGTGAATCCACAAAGGACAGCGGCGTTGATCCGCTCGTCGATTGCGGCCGCGTAAGCCGCGAGCAACCCTCCACCCGAGAAACCCATGCAGCCGATTGCCCGAGGATCGGCCTCCGCCCGCATCGCAAGGTAATCGAGCGTCCTGATCGCTTCATAGACGCGCAAGCCCGCAAGGGAC
This sequence comes from Paenibacillus sp. NPDC093718, assembly GCF_050279985.1. Lineage (NCBI taxonomy): Bacteria > Bacillati > Bacillota > Bacilli > Caryophanales > Paenibacillaceae > Paenibacillus > Paenibacillus sp. NPDC093718. The sequence goes on along the minus strand of NZ_JBNNUS010000013.1, from coordinate 83,374 downwards.
ATGCCGTGCATGAGCAGTTGTCCCGTTAAGGAATTGCAAGAGCTGCGTTCTTTGCCGGGAACGGTATCGCGGAGCAGCCTGCGGTCGCCAAAGCCGATCATTTCCGGCGCAGCGACGATATGGCCCTGCCGCGCAAGCTCCAAGGCGAATCGGTTATGTCCGCCTTTCGTCACGCTCATCGTCCCGTCAGGCGCAAACCCCGCAACCTCCCGGCTTCCGTAGCCGTGTCCATGCAGCGCAAGCATGCCGGGAAGCTTGCCAGAAGAATTCCCGGGCAGCTCCCAAGTCAGACTGCTTTCTTTTGGAATGAGAACGTAGACCGGCATGCGAAGACCGGTCACCGTTCCGATCTCGACGCGCTCCCGGACATAATCGTCATACTCCGTTCGTTCCAGGAGAATTGGATCGAGCGGCGCTCGCATTTCCTCGAACGGAACAAGCGCTGCTCGCAGATGTTCCTTCTGAAGCGCTTTCCGCTCTTCGCGGCCAAGCTCGGATTGCTTCTTTCTTGCCGCTGCGGACCGTTCATATAAAGCTTCCATAAATTTGTCGGGATTCCACATGCCGTAAACTCCTTTCCCAAATAGGCGCTATCGCAGGACGTACGAACGTAATGCCCTATTGAATCGAGTCAAGCACCGTCATACGCTTGTAACGTAACAGCTTCACCCATAGGGTAAGTTCAAAGCAGCTGTTAATTATAGTTGGAGGTGTCTTTTTTTATGACGTATTCTGTTGAAGCAAAAGAGTTTATATTTGAAGACGATCGCCCCTTCGCGAGCTGTCACGCATCCACGCTGGTTGTCCTGCCGGATGGCGACGTGCTGGCCGCCTGGTTCGGCGGCTCCCGCGAGAGCGCTCCCGACGTGGCAATCTGGACGGCGCGCAGAACGTCCGGCGGGTGGTCCGCTCCGGTCAAAGTCGCGGACGAAGAAGGCCATCCGCATTGGAATCCCGTTCTCTATCTCAGACCTGACGGCAAGCTGCTGCTCTTCTACAAGGTTGGCGCCCGCGTTGCCGAATGGCACACCCGCATCACCCGTTCGGACGATAACGGCCATTCCTGGTCCGAGCCCAAGGAGCTCGTGCCCGGCGACATCGGCGGACGGGGACCTGTCAAGAACAAGCCGATCGCGCTTCGGAACGGCGCACTGCTCGCTCCGAATTCGCTTGAGCCCGCATGGGACGCTTTTATCGATATTTCCCACGATCAGGGCGATACGTGGACGCAAACGGCGATCGTTCCCCTCGATCACGGGAAGCTGAGGCTGAAAGGCATCATCCAACCGACGCTGTGGGAGTCGGAGGACGGCTCCGTCCACCTGCTGGCACGGAGCACCGAAGGCGCTATGTACCGCAGCGATTCGCAGGACGGCGGCCTCACTTGGTGCGAGGCTTATCCGACCGATATGCCGAACAACAACAGCGGCTTCGATCTTGCGCGGTTATCGGACGGAACGCTTGCCATGGCCTACAACCCGACCGTACCGCGCGAGGACGATCCGAAGGGAAAAGGTCCCCGCACTCCGCTCGTGCTTCGGTTATCCCGCGACGACGGCGCGACATGGGGCGAAGAGCTTCCACTCGATTCGGGCATCAGTCAATATTCGTACCCCGCGGTCGTCGCCCATGGCAACAACATTTATATTAGCTACACATGGAGAAGGGAGCGAATCGCTTTCTACCATATCGTCGTGAAAGAATAGCCAACGATTGCTCCCGAAATCAACCCCTTATATAACGGCCGCGCGCACCTCTTCGGGATTCCAGCCGTCGCGGCCTTCCAGTACGCTTCGTACCGTCAATGCCGACGCCTCTTCTTCCGTCAAATATCTGGCCCAATCTACGCGTGCCGCCGACTCCGCTCCCGGTCCCACGCTTCCGTATTCCGCATACCGCGCCGTCTTTTCCTTCGCTGGATCGCGCCAGTTGTCCCAGCCTTCCGGACGGATATGGCTTCCCATCCACGTATTAACGAAAATCGCGCTTCCGTGCGGCCTCCAAGGCCGGCCGAGACTGACGGTCGCGGGAGGCGCGGCTCCGGTTAGCCTGCAGTTCAGAAAGACGTAGCCGTAAGGCTGCGATTCATCCGTAGAAGCCGCCGTCACATAGCCGTTATGACGATCGAGACTATGAAGCTCGCAATCCTTGAACACGGCTGTCGCAGAACCGAATATGAAGTCGACGTGTCCCTCGATATAGCAGCTGTCGTAAAATTGTCTGCCGTTGCCCGGCGTATACAGCGTATCCTGATGGCCTAGCATCGCTACGTTCCGGAAGACCGCGCGATCTCCCTCCACATGCAGCGCAAGCGCCTGCCCCCGCTTCTCCAGCCTGCTGGCTGAATTAGCGAAGGTTATATTTTCAGCATAAAAATCTTCTGCCAATATCGTGAAGCTTGGCGTATCGAACGTCGTCATTTTCGTGCCGTCCGGCTTCAGGGTCGACACGGAATCGTCATAGACGATGACGGCTCCGTCCCGGCTTTCTCCCAACAAGCTCAACTTGGTTTTGCTTGATGGAACCGTTATTTTCTCCTTGTAATGCCCGTTTTTCACGACAATCAACGTGCGTTCGACGGCATGATCCGGCGCTGCCGCGATCGCTTCCGCAACCGTACGGAAATCTCCGTTTCCGGATTGATCAACTACGTACTTTCGCATGTGGGGCCCCCTCCTTCAAGATACCGGCTGTGCGCAAGCCTTCCGCAATGATGTTCCTCGCCTCTTCGCCTACAGGCCGGACCGGCAAACGAGGCGAGCCGACTTCGATTCCCAGCTGGCTCAGAATCTCCTTAAGCCCTGACGGCACCGTTCCGAACTGCATCAGCTTGCGGACGACCGCGATGTCGGCTTGCGATTTCGCGGCTTCCTCCAGCCGCCCTTCCTGCCAGTGTTTATAAATCGAGACGACCGTTTCGGGAGCGACGTTGGCGGAGGCTGCAATAGCCCCGGCGCCCCCTGCAAGCAAGGTCGACAAAATGAACGAATCCGTACCGGCCAGAACCGCAAAGTCGGGACCCGATTGTTGAATCAGCTGAAGCACATGCTCGTAATTGCCGCTTGAATCCTTTACGCCGACGATATTGGCAATGCCGGATAACGATGCCACGGTTGCCGCTTCCAGCATAATGCCCGTGCGCGCAGGTATGTTATAGAGAACGATCGGCAAATTCGTCGAGCCTGCCGCCGCTTCGAAGTGGCTGCGAAGCTCCGATTGGTTCAATGGAACGAAGTGAGGCGTAATAACGGATAAAATATCGGCGCCCGCTTCCTCCAATTTGCGCGACAAACGAAGCGTCTCTGCTGTCGTAATCGCGCCGGATCCCGCATAGAGCGGAACGGCTCCGCCGATCTCGTCGGCCGCGATTCGGACAAGCTCAATCTTCTCGTCTTCCGTTAGCGCAAAAAATTCGCCGTTCGTCCCGAGCACGAATATGCCGTGCGCCCCCGCTTGAAGCAGACGCCGAATCATCGAGCGGACGACGGGCTCGTTAAGGCGCCCCTCCTGGTCGAATGGCGTCACCATTGCGGGTATAATGCCGTGCGGTCTAATCATATACGATGAACTCCTTTGCCCTGTTTTTGGTTTTCGCCACTAGTGGCCGCTTCGCGGAAGCGAAGCGCATGATGCAGCACTTCCGAAATAACCCAAGAGGGATTCCAGGTGTTGGATCTGCCTCTTCCTTGGAAGTTGGACTGGAAGAACCCTTCCGCTTGTTCCCCGACGACGGTGAAGCCCCACTCGCCCGGCTTGGTGCAAATGCCTTGGCCGAGTGCGCCAAAGATCGTGCGCGCCAAGCGCACGTACGTCTCGTTGTCGGTCATGAGGCCGAACTGCCACAGCTCGAAGGTAGGGAAAAAGACGTCGAGATGATGGTTCTGCACACTCACCCCGGGCCAGCCGACAGCCTGGAAGCCGCTTTCCCTGAACGCCGTGCCGCGATCGTAAGCCGGGTTCCACATATACACGTAGGTAAGCTGCCAATCCGCGGCGATCTCCGCCCAATTGCGGAAATGAGATTCCCCGGTCAGACGGAAGAGCTCGAAGGCCGCGATGAAGAAAAACATGCCCGCTTCCTTGTCCTCGCATCTTGCGTCAAGCGTAGATCTGGCGAACGGCCGTTCAAAGGTTTCGGCATGCAGCGCGTAATAGCGCTCCATGCTGGCGCTGGCGGCGTCAAGATACGTCCGCGCGCCCGTCACCTGCCAGGCTTTGATTAACGCGATCAGGCATGGAATGCCGGCGGCCGTAATCTCCGTGTCCGCGGCGCTGCCGTCCGGCTTAAAGGCGGAAGGGAATATGCCTGAAGGCAATATGGCCCCCAATATAAAATCCGCGGATTGTTCGAGCGCGGCCGTCCAAGCGGAAGGAACCCGCTCCCCCCGGCTGCGGAACAGCATGATGATATCGGCGAGGTCGCTGACGGTTTCGCCGAAGGCGCGGCTCGAGATGACGGGCTCCTGCTGCCAGCGGAAATTTTCCCACCGGCCATCCGACAAATGATACGCGGCGTTCCTGAGTCCGGGCACCGAAGTGCCGCTCTCGCGGAGATAAAAGTCGACGGCTTTCCTGCATCGCTCGATACGCTCGGGCGATTGACCGTCGAAGCCCAAAGACGCGTCGCACCAAGCCAGCTTCAAGCATTGTCCGGTCCAGCCGTACATGTAGTGAAGCCCGTGCTTCTTCGACACGAGCCCGAACGAATTCCGGTCGTTGAACTTCACGTAGCCGGCTGACCGGTCCGTCTCCCGCCACCGGTCATCCATGGCCGCCGTCTTGAGCCGAATCAGTTCATCCAGCGATAGCGGATCGGCGCCCTGCGGATCGTACAGCCGAACGGCGCGGTGAACGGCCTTCGAGAAAGCCTGGCCGGGCTTCTCTTGCGGACCCCATTCCAAAGCATAGCTCTTCTCGAGCGCAAAGCCCGGGGCAAAATCGGTATAGCCGCCGGAGTACGGCTCGATTTGGCTCTTGCTCACATACACGATGTCCTTCTTGCCATTGAACATCAGAACGCCGCTCATCGCCGCAACGGCTATGCTTCCATCACGCTGATAAGCGCCAAGCGAGCCATAATGGACGACGCCTTCCGAATCCTCGATATAGGACGGAAGCGAGAACATCGAAAAATATCGCTCGCCGGAGTTTTCCTCGTTCCACTCGACGTTCACGCATGGGATCGGGAGCCGATGCTCCTCGCAAATAAAGCCCTTGCCCTCGCCGATGCCGAGATGCGGCACAAGCCTGGAGGGATCCGCCGACGGGTTGTTGTTGTAGATCATATGGGGGATCGTCACGTTTTCCTTGCCGCGGGAGGCGAGCTCCCATTCGAGCCCGACCGCGGCGTCGCATAGCGTGCGATCGGAACGATTCTCCCATATGGCGCATACCCGAAGCAGCCCTTCCGCATCGAACTTCAGTTCCAATGCGAGGATCAGCTCCCCGCCGTCCGCCTCGATCCGCAGCGTGCCGCCATGCTGCTCGATTCGCGCGGCATGTAGCCGAAGCCGCTCTTCACGCCATGGACGTCCCTCCGAGTAAACCGCCATAAGTCCCAGCTTATTGCTGAAATAAGGCTCGGAGTCGCCTTCGCGGGACAATTGGATATAAACATCGTTGTCCGACTGCCATACATCCACGCTTCGGCGCTCGGCCGGACTCGTTATACGATAAGCGTTCATTTCCAGCGCTCTCCTTCCGATTTCCGTTCTGCCGCCCGGTTGGACGGTGAAGTCTTCGCCATTCTACGCCGACGCTTGCTCCTTCTCCGGTTCGTCCTGCTCCGCGCCTTCGCCGATTTTGCGCAAACGGAGCGCGTAGTAGAGCTCTCCGGGCAGCTTGATCTGGAACCGTTGCTGATACGTTTGGTCCAGCCGTTCGATCGTCATATTCCATGTATCGATAATATCCACCGCGAATTCGCCTGTCTGCATCCCGAAGTCGCGCGACGAGAACCGGTGCGGTCCGAAATATTGCAAATAATATTCGCCCCGCTTCTCGAGGGTCGAGGCATCGTGTCGCTGCCTGCTGTATGTCAGATAGCCTGGCGCATCCTCCAGCAGACCGCGCAGGAAGGCGATCCGCTCCACGCTCTCGCCGAGCAGCTCGCCGCCGTGAACCGACCAGCTTGTTCCGTCCGGCCTGCGAAGCGATTCCCCATGCGCCGCGAAGCCGCCGCGGGACAGGCCTTCCCAAATTCGGTACACCATGTCTTCCGAGGTCAGCGCTTCCCTAGGCTCCGCACCAATACCTTCGCGGCCGCAATCGTCAATGACGATCGGCTTCTCGTATTGCAGCGTGAAGTCGGAGGCAAGCATCACGTCCTCCTGACGGAGGCTGACATGCGTCAGCCAGGGAACGCCCCAATCGAAAGCGGAAGGCGTGCCATGGATCGAGCACAGATGATGACCGTAATCGCATTCGCGAAGCGTCTGGAAATAAGCGCGCCAATCGACTTCCCGCCTCCGCGTTCCGTCGCCCAGGTCTGCCATCGTCCACCATACGTTGCGATAAGCGGCCAACCGGGAAACCGCATAACGGATATAACGCTCTTCCTGCTCCGGGGTCAACCGAATGGAGCCTTCAAGGTCCATGGAGGCCGGGAATAGGATCAGTTCCGCTTCCACGCCAATGCGGGACAAACTCTCCACGCAGGCTTCCAGCTTCGCGAAATAAGCCGGCTCGAAGCAATCGCCGTCCGGCTGGCCGTCCTGGCGAATGGCAAACGGAGATATAACCGTCTCGCCGTTCCCCGCATGACCCGCCTGCGGGACAACGCTCATCCGCGCTTTGTTGAAGGGCGATGCTATCAGCGTCCGGATCGTCCGGTCGCGGCTCGATTCGTCCTGCACATGCCAGGCCTCAAGCAGCGTTCCGAACGGCGTATACGGCTTGCCGTCCGCATAAGCGAACAGCGTCGCGTTCGATACGCTCACCGGTCCGTGATTATCGGCCCCCGCCGGCAGGCAATGGAATTGTCCGGCGTATCCTCCGGCTGGGGCGGACGCGCCTTCGATGCGAAACGACCATTCCCCCTCCTCGTCCGGCATGAACCGGATCAATAGTCTGCCTTCGCCGTCGTAGAAACCTTCTGCCACGAAATGACGATCCTCTTTGCTGAATTCAGCCCACAGGCCGGAGTCCGCGAACAGCCCGTCGTCCTCGCGCCCCTTCAGTTGCAGCTCGAATATGCCAAATCGCTCTACTTCTTTTTTATATTGAATCACGCCGTTCCCTCCCCTCAAACTGCTTGCGCGCGCAAGGCGGTATAAGGTCTAGCCGGCAATGCCAAGTCGCTCTGCCCCGTGAAAGTGCCATCAAGCGGCGTTATCGTCATCTCCCAAATATCGATGAGCTCGATCCGGTATTCCCGGTCTTGGGACAGCGGGAGCTTATAGGACGAAAGCCGGTATTTGCCCAAGTACAGAAGCGCATAGCCGCCTTCCTCGCGAGCCTGCATCCAATCCTCCGGACCTTCCTCCATCACTTGGCGCAGGAATCGGATCCGCTCCGGACTTTCACCGTACATCTTGCCGCCGCTCGATATCCAGGCTCTTGTCGGCTTGTTCTCGAAGCATTCGCCATGGGCGACGAAGCCGCCTTTGGTCAGCCCCTCCCAATAGCGGTGGATCAACTCGAGCCCCGTAATGTTCCCCCATCGCTTGGCGACGTTGCCCTCGTAGGAAATTTCGTCGACGACGATCGGCTTGCGAACGGCTTCCCGCCATTCGGTGGTCGGACTAGTATCCCAATGCTGGATGCTCTGGTGCGTGAGCCACGACTTGGAGAAATCGTACAAGGACGATTGTTCGTACATTTTGGTGCCGTTATGAATCGACCGCAGCCGCTGGTACGGATCCTTCCGCTGCACGTATTGCAGCAGCCGGTCCCAATCCTCGATCGTCTTCATCTTGTTGAAATCGTATTCGTTCGACAGCGACCACCAGACATTGCGGTACGCGCCAAGACGGGCGATGACGTATCGCAGATAGTAGAAATCCTGTTCGCGCGACATGCTGTTGAAGCCCCAGCCGCCTTGCTTGTCGTAGGGATGGAACAGAATCAGGTCGGCTTCCACTCCGAGCTTCATCAAGTCGCCGATCCGCTCCTCCAGATGGGCGAAGAACGCCGGATTGAACCGGGTCGTATCCGCATCCTCCGGGCATGTCCCCGCGAAGGCGACCATCTCCGGACGCATATCCCGCGTAGGGAGCAGGCACATCCTGACTTTATTGAACGGGGACTGCCCGAGCTCTCCCAGCGTTTGCAGCTCATGCTCTTTGCTCCCCGTATGCGTCCAGTGATAACAGGTCGTGCCGAACGGCATATATGGCGTGCCGTCCTCGAATGCAAACAAATAACCGTCCTTGACTCTTACCGGCCCGTGATTTCCTTCCGACGGCGATGTGCAGAGGAAGCTTCCCGTCGCGCCGTCCAGCTCAGACGTGCCGCTCTTTGTGACGTATCGCCACGTCCCTTCCCGATCCGGCATGAACCGGACCCGATAGATCCCGTCCCCGTCATAGAATCCTTCCACCTCGACCCGATCGTTGCGGTATTCGAAGGTCGCCGACACGGCGACCTCCTCGAACGGATTGCCTGCCGAAGGACCGGATAAAGCAACCTCGAATATTCCCCAGCGTTCCACTTCCTGCATTCCCATTAGCGTACTAGCACTCCCTTCCATTCGTTGTTATTCCACAAGGCCGGTCCGCTCGACGCCTTCGGTGAACCAGCGCTGCGTAAAGAGGTACAGCAATAGCGGCGGCATGACCGCGAGAAACGACTTCGCCATGTCGAGCGACTGGGCGAACAACTGCCCTTCCTCCGTCGAAATGTCTCCCGTCGCCTTCACCAGCGCGATGGAGAGCGGAACGTCCTGCATCTTGAACAGGAACATCATCGGAAAATAACTGTCGTTCCAGCTCCAGACGAAAGAGAACAGGAATACGACGACAATCGCCGGCGTTGCGATCGGCAGCATAACCTTGAAGAAGACTCTGTACAGACTTGCGCCGTCGATCTTCGCCGCTTCCTCCAGCTCCTTCGGCAGAATGGAGAAAAATTGGCGGTAAATGATGACGTATAGCGCGCCCTTCAGGCCGTGCCCGAACAAAGCCGGGATCAGCATCGGGAAGTACGTATCGATCCAGCCGACTTCCCGGTACATAATAATCAGCGGCAGCACCGTGACCTGCGGCGGGATGACGAAGGCGAAGATCAAGCACACGAACCAGAAGCGCTTGAACGGAAACTTTACCCTGGCGAACGCGTATCCGGCCATCGCGCAGGCGACGAGCTGAAAGAGCGTCGCCCCGATCGACAGTCCAAAGCTGATGCCAAACGAAGTCGGGTAGTTCAGCAGCCTCCACGCCTCTTTCAGATGCCCCCAAAAAATCTCCTTCGGTATCCAGTTCACGGTCGGATCCAACAAATCGCCGAGGCCTTTCACCATGGTGGATACCATATATAAAATAGGATTGAGATACAGATAAGCCGTTTCAATCAGCACGATGTAAATAAATACGCGAAACAGCAATCCCTTATCGGCTTCCCGCCCGAGCAGCAGCAATCGAAGACGCTCGAGCAATCCAACCTGGCTGAACCGCTGCTGCCGCTGCCTTAGGACATTCCAAACTTTCTCCATCCTTCTCTCCTCCTACCTCGTTTGCGTCGTGTTGCGGACCGCTCTTCCGAGCAGCAGCACCACCAGTCCCAAGAACAGCAGGATGATGATGAAATAGACCCAGATCAATGCGCTGGTCGGACCGTATTGCGTCGGATTGACGCTCGCAATGACGGGATTGCCGGGGAAAGTAAACAAATCCACAATGGTATAAATCGTATTCAGCAGGACGAACGGCATCATGCCCGGGAGGGTGATTTTCCAGAACATCTCCCACGGATTCGCGCCGTCGATGCGCGCCGCCTCGTAAACGGACGCCGAAATCGTCTGGCGGCCCGCAAGGAACAGTAGAATCTGCACGCCGGAATACCACAAGATAAGGACGAACGAGTTCAAGACGCTTACGATCGGCGTCGCCCAGGAGCCCGGCAAATATTGCGTGAGCGTCGTCGAAATGGAGAACTGCTCCAGGAATCCGAGCTGCCCCCTCCCTTGACTCAAGAAGCGTTCAATGATATTGCCGGAGGAGAAAATAACCGGCAGGAAGAACACCGCCCTGAACAAGCCCCTTCCCAGAAACTTCTGGTTCAGCATGATCGAAATCATAAAGGAGAAGATGACGATGATCGGAATCATGAACAGAATCTGCCTCAGAAACGGCAGCAGCTGGTCGTAGAAGACGCCGCCGTCCTCGAACAAAAGATTATAGTAATATTTGATGCCCACATATTCATGCAGGATGCCCGTCCCGGTAATGCGAACGTTATGAAAGCTCATATAGAGCGAATAGAAGAGAGGGAACGATACGAACAAGAGAAACCCGATAATCCAGGGCAAAATAAGGAAGATGCCTTCGTATCGTTGCGACAATCGGTTTTTTAATCGTAACAATCCGTTCACTTCGCCTCTCCCCCTTTCACCACGACAAAATCTTGCGCTGGAATCTTTATTCCCAAGACGGTTACCTCGGTATCGTTGTAGTTCACGATAATTTTCTTCCCGCCGGAGTAAACGGACTCCTTCACCTTAGGAGCGAGCGTGCGGTTATGCGTCATGAATTGGCCCTGAACATCTCCGAGCGCTTCGTTAAAGCGCTTGTACTCCTCGATGATCGCGGCTTCCCAATCGTCGTAATTCAAGCTGTAATACCAGATCGTGTACGCCCTCTTCATCTTCTCCGTCTCTGCTTTCATGACGCCGAATGTCGGCGCCGCTCCGTATTCGATGCTCCGCAGGAAATCCTTGCGGTATTCGTCCCTCGCATTGCCCCAGTTCATCGTATACGGCACTAGGCCGTGCAGCGACATTTGGGCGAAAGGAACCGCTTCGTCGAAGAACAGGTCGTACGAATAATCGCCAGCCAGCTGCCTAACGGCATCCGTGCTCTGCAGCGAGTAAGCATTGCCGCCCGCGACCGTTACCGAAGGAAGCTTCGATTGCACGGCGTTCAGCAGCTCGCTTTGCAGCGATGCAGCCTCTTCCCGGCTGGTGAGGGATCTGCGATTGTAATCGCTGTACAGCATGTAGCCGGTTCCCGTGAGATGAAGTCCGTCTATGCCCAGCGACGCGAATCTCTTCAAGGCGTCTTCCATCTTGTCTAACGTTACCTTCGGACTCACGATCGCAACCTCGTCGTTCGATTGCAGGCGAGGGAACTTCATGATGGAACCCGCTTGGTCCTGCGTCGCTTGCCTCTTCGGATCAAAGTCGTCGCCGTCGGTGTTCAGCGTGAAATCCGTCTCCAGAATGACCGTATCGCCCTTTGACTTCGCGTATTCGGCGAAGCTTCGCATGCCGTCGTTGCCGCCAAGCCGCTTGTCGACCTTCACGCCGAAGCCGAGTCGGCTCGCGCCTCCGGTTTGCCAGCCTTGATAGGTGACGATCAGCCGGGGAATGCCCTGCGCATGCAGCCGATCGACGATCGACTTCGCTTCGTCCGTCGTCGTGCCGGGAATGAACCGGTTGCTAAGAAACCCCTTCTCCGAATCTCCGCCGATAAGATCAAGGTAAAGCGGCAGCTCGGACTCGCTTGCTTCCAACTGCTTCAGACCGTTTTCCTTCATCAAATGCTCGCGGTATTTCGCGGCCATGCCGGAATAGTCGCTTTTCGATTCGGGAAGGACGTAGTAACGGATTTTGCGGTCTCCGCCGAATTTGACTTTGCTGAACGTAAAGAAGCCTGCTGTCTTGTCGTACGTCGTTGGCTGGAAGTATTGAAGCCGGTAATTATGTTCTACGGTAGCCCAGGCATACTGGCTGTACACCCCTGCGGGCGCCGCGAACATATATCCGTATTCCTCGCCTTCGTCCGCAACGGCCAGAAAGCCGCCGCTTCCCGATTTAATGCCATAGATCGGCATCGTAATCGGCCTCCGGTTCGTGTAGACCGAGTTGAACGCGTAGTCCGTGCCGTAGATCGGTTCGCGGTATACGCTGCGGTCGTTCGAAATATTTTCCTTGATCCGATAGATGGCGCCCGAGCCGTCCGGCAGGAGCATATACTCCTCTTCTTGCCCGCCGGGCTGCTTGGCGCCCAGAAACGGATATACCTTCAAATTGATCAACGCGTCTTTGCCTTCGACGATCTCCGAGTCGATGACCTTTGTTTCCACATAATCGTTCTTAATACGGACCTCGACCGGAATCGCCATCTGAATGGATGGCATCGCATAGGTGACGGCGAAGCCGTCCTCTAGCTGCTTCCAGCTCATGATGCCGCCGTTTAGCGACAGAAGACTGCTCACCTTCACTTCCGTCTTGCGCACGCTCGTGGCCGTCTCCAGCATGATCGGCGACAAGAGATGGCTCCGCCAAGTACCGGAAATCGTCTCCCGTGGCCAGTCCTCCGGATTCGGATAAGAGCGCAGCTCGTGCCCGTCCCGTTTGTCGCGAACTTTGAAATGACCGGTGTTCTTATCCGCCAATAACACAAGCGTCTCGCTTTCGGCTACTTGCACGAAATCGGCTTCGTTCGGCAGCTCCCCATTCGTGCTGACGGCCGGCTTGATGCCTTCGGGAATGACCGCCTCCTGAACCTGCTCCGTCCGTACCACGTCCGAGCTTGCGGAATGGGTCCACAAGTATATGCCGACCGACGCTACCGCCGCCGCCAACGCCGCCGCAGGAAGCAGCTTGCGCAGCTTGATGTAGGATTTGCTTGCTTCCGTCAACGCGCCGACACCTCCTGTATGATCGAATAGATAAAGCTGCGCAGCTCGGTGCTTAGACCGAACAGAATAAAGCACAGCACGCCGATAATAATCATCGTTACGGCCGTATACAGTAAATTGACCACGGTCTCGCCTACCGTGTAATTTTGAAGCGATTGCACCTTCCACACGAGCAGAAGGAAAATCCATACCATCATGCCTGTGTGAAGAAAATTGTAAATCGATTCTTCGCTAAGCGACATGCCATTAGAGATCAGCGTAAGCGGCAGTCCAATGACCATAAACGGCGTAAGCGCATAGGCGCTGCCGACGAACACGTCCTTGAAACGTCCCTCGCCCCGCATGATGCTGCTGACCAAATAATTGGATACGACCCAGCCGATCCATACCAGGAAAAATTGGAGGAATACAGTAAGTCCGCTGAGCGGCATGATCGCTTCCATATTAAAGGTGAAGCTTGTATGCGTTCGAGACACCGCATAGGAGATATACGCCAGCGCCAGGATAACGAACGCGCTCGCATAGCTTCCCTTATTCTCGTAGCGGAGCGCGGAGAAGCCGTCGATCGGATGCCTCAGCACGTAAAACGAATGTTTCATCTGCCCCAGGAAGCGCGAGCGCGGCCGGAACCGGATCGGCGAATTCAGCAGAACGGGATAACGTTTCGCCGCCATTCTATAAACGACGTACAAGGCGACCGCAACCATGATCAAGTTCATGAACAAACCGAATTTGTCCTGGAACCACTGCAAGCGGATTTGCCAGAACGCGTTCGAGTAACCCTCTTGAACGCCGGCGTCGCGGAACAGCTTTTGCGATTCCGCGTAATCCCCGCGGGCGTAGGCGGACTGAGCCAGCCCGATCATCGCGGGCGTATAGTACGCGTTAAGATGGAGCACCTCGCGCCAAAGCGGCTCGGCTTCCTTGTACCTGCCGTCGACGGTTAGGTTGTTCGCCTTGTAGACGAGCGCTCCGAACTCGGTTTGGCGGTACGTCTGGATCAAATTCGCATTGTCGTCCAGGATGAACAGTTCGTTCTTCGAGTTGATGTCGATGGCCGACGGGCTCTTGACGATGCCGAGCTGCGTCGTGTTCGGACTTGCGTCCCCGGACCAGAAGAACAGCAGGTTGCCGAACGCGTCGTATTGGCTGATCATCTTCGAATCTCCGTCGACAACGGAGAAGTTGCCGCTAGCGTCGATGGCGATGTCCTTCAGATTCACCATCTGTCCGATCTGGCGAAACCGGTATTCGCCGAACTTTTTATTGCTGTCCCCCAAGGTGCTGCTGGAACCGAGAAAATACTTCCCGGCATTGTTCAGCTTCTTCACTTGGTCTTCGGTCAAACTCTCTCCGAATGAAACCGTGTACGTAAACCCTCGCTCGTCGATGTTTACGTTGTTGATGGCCGGAGGCAGCTTGCTGAGCTGCTTCTCGTACATCTCTTTCGAATAGATCATTCGTTTGATCGAGTCCAGGACGGTGAAAGGCACCTTATTGGCCGCGAAGAAGCGGACAAAGCCGCCCTCGGGATCGAGCTGAAGCAGCCCGTTATAGCTGCCGAGCGATACGATATACAGGAATCCGCGTTTATCGACCGCGACCTTGATCGGCTCGAAGCGGTAATCCGCCGGAATAAACCTTGATTCCGGAAGCTTATATTCCTTCAGCAGCTTCCCCTGCTGGTCGAGCATCACGATCCTGGCGTTTCCCGTATCCGCGACGTATATTTGGCCCTTCTCATCGACGTGCAGCCCCTGCGGATTGGACAACGGCGTACCTTCAAGCGCTGGCAGCACGCGGTCGAATTCGCCGTTCGGATGAAACACGACGACCCGATTGTTCCCCGAATCGGCTACATAGATCCGGTCCTGGGCGTCGATGAACAGATCTCGAGGCTGCATAAGCGGCGACTGCGCTTGTTTGGCGGGATCATTGGGATCGGGGACGAATATGTCTCTGCCAAGCACCTGCTCCGGCGCAAAAGCGGCTTGCGTCCAGACAAGCGATCCGGTAGCGGCCGATCTGTAATTCGTTGAATAAGGATAATCGGCGGATACTGCCGCCGGAAAGACGACCCATACGAGGCACACGGCCAGCAAGCCCCGCAGGAGACGGATCATTTTGGATTGTGCCGGCTTCATAATTTCTCCTCCCGCGGTTTCATTTAATGCCGGAATGGGCCATTGTCGCAATGACCTTGCTCTGGAATGCAAGAAAAATAATAAGGTTCGGAATGAACATAAACAGCGCCGCGGCTGCGGCCGCACCCTGCCTTGCCACGTTGTTCGCCATGTTCGAAGTCAGCGATGAGATAAAGAACGGGAACGTCTTCATCTGCTCGTCCTGCATGAACAAATTCGATGTCTCGACGTTGCCCCACGCGGTCTGGAACGAGATGATGCCAATGGTTGCGACCGCTGGAAGGATGACGGGAACTACGATCCGCAGGAACACCGTAAATTCTCTGGCGCCGTCCAGGCGAGCCGATTCCAGCAGCTCGTTCGGAATTTGATCGATGAACTGCTTCATTAAGAAGACGCCGACAGGTACGGCTACCATGGGCAAGATGTGGCCCCAGTACGTGTTCATGATCCCCAAGTTGCTGACGACGAGATAACGAGGGATCGTAACCGTCTCCGGCGCGAACAGCAGCGTCAGCATAATCGTTGCGAACACAAGCTTATAACCGGGAAACTTATGCTTCGAAAGCGGGTAGGCGCATAACGCGCTTACCCCCGTCACCGTGATGACGCTCAGCACCGCTACGGTCAAGCTGTTGAAAATGTAGCGCGTGACCGGAATAACGGAATCCGACGTAATATGGAACAGCTCGACGAAATTTTGCAAGGATGGGGTGCGAGCCCAAATCGTCGGCGGATAAATGAACAGTTCTTCGTACGGCTTTAACGCGTGATTGAAAATATAAACCAGCGGCAGGAGCATAAACGCGCTGAATAGGACGAGCAGAAATACGACAGCCTTCTCGAAGCGGCTCATCCGATGCAGCCTGGATTGTCTCTTGAAACGGAATGGCTTGCGCAGCAGCGGCATTGCCATCTTATTCATCTCCCTTCGAACCGAACAGACCCCAGCAAAACTTATTGGATAAATACATAAGCAGCAGCAAGAATACGGACAAAGCGGATGCATAGCCCAGCTCGAAACGAATAAATCCGTAATCGTCGATCTGGTTCATAATGAGATGGCCGGAATATTGCGGCGTAGGGTTCATCCCCGACAGCTCCGTGCCGATGCTGCCCGCCTTGAAGGTTCCGACGATGGCCATAACCGCTCCGAACAGCATCTGAGGCTTCATGGACGGAATCGTAATGTACCAGATTTCCTCCAGCCTGGATTTGATGCCGTCGAGTCTCCCCGCTTCGTACAGGTCGGGATTGACGTTCAAGATGCCCGCCATCATCGCCAGAAATCCGATCCCCATGCTGGACCACAGCGTAACGACGATCATGGACGACATCAGATGCTCCTTGCTCGTCACCCATAACACGGGGTCGCTTATGAATCCCCATTCGAGCAGAAAGCTGTTCAAGTAACCGATCCGGTCGCCGCTCAGCATCGGCAGCCAGACGATGGTCATTGCGATTCCCCCCATCAGCGACGGGGAATACATCGCGAGGGCAAACCATTTGCGCAAGCGTACGGGAAGAATCGTGATTAACCAGGCCAGCAGGAAGGCGGCAATGTAGCCGCACGGTCCTGCGATGATCGCGAATTTGAACGTATTCGGCAACGCGTATTTCAGAAACAACAGATCCTCCGAAATCATATAACGGAAATTCGCCCAGCCGACAAAGCGAGGCGGCTCGAGTGAGTTATAGGTCATAAAGCTGAGCAGAAACGCGCTTACGACCGGAATTAATATAAATAGGACAAAACAGATCATAAACGGCGCAATGAACAGGTACGACAACCGGAAGCGCCAAATTTCCCTCAGCAGCTCGGACGCCTTTCCTTTCGCGCGGAGCGATGTTCCGCCGGATGCGGAAGGTTTTTTCAAAGCCTGCGCGTTAATCTCTGACATATGGATTCACCCCTTCCCATGGCTGGTTGACCTCGGGCAAATCAAGCGGCCGAAGCACCTCGCCCACGCTGTCGATAATGCCGAATTCCTGCAGTTTTCTTCGCATTTCCCGTTCGATCTCCAAAGTCGACGTCTCGAGCGAACTCCGGTAATTGATGCCGTCGACGACGCTCCGGTTCCAGGCGTTCTGCAGCTCCCTTTCCAGGAAGTAGCTGCCCGGCACGTTCGGAATTTCCTTGAACCAGCGCCATTGCTCGAGAATGCCGTTCAAATCTTCCTGCTTCCACGGAAGGTGGACGAACGCTTCGATATTCGAGGTGTTCCAACGGAAGGATAGGCCGTTAATCGTCTCCAGATCGGAGCCGTACCTCTCCTGTACCTCGGCGGAGGTCCACCACTTGAGAAACTCCCAGCTTTGCTCGGCTTTTTTGGTCTTCTTGAAGATGACGGACGATTGCAGGTTGCCGCCCATCCACCTGGCCACTTCTCCGCCGCTCTGCTTGACGCCCGGAATCGGCGCGATGCCCCAATACCCGTTCAGCTCGGGAGCAGCTACCATCAGCTGGATGTACATGCTGAAGTCCGAGATGCCGATCGGGACGGTGCCGCTTCTGAACGACTGGTAAAAGCTGGCCAGCTGTTGGTCTACGGCGTATACGTTATACAGGTCGGTCCATTCCTTGAAGGCTTTGTATCCCGCTTCCGTTCCCAGAGCCGTCTGCAGGCCGTTCTTGTTGAAATAATCGGCCCCGTTCTGGAAGAAAAACGGCATATGCTGAGTCGGCGCCATATTGAGATTGTTCTGCTGCAAGGTAGGGAGCATATCATAGACCTCTTCCCAGGTGTCGGGCACCTCGAGTCCAAGCTCCTTCAATATATCTTTGCGGTAATAGAGCATGGAGAAGCTCTGCGTCTCCGGTACCGCGTAATAGCCTTTGTCGTAGTAGAAAGGCGTCCAAGAGCCCGGCGCGAAACGCTTGTATACCGCATCGAAATCCTGGAACCGCGTCAGATCGTACAGCCCGTTGCGGATCGCGTAATCGAACGGCAGCGTCTCCGGCAACCCGAGCGCGACGTCCGGCGCGATATCGGCCGCGTTCATCAGCACGAGCAAATTCGTATCCGGAAGCAGGTTGACCTTTACCTTGATACCCGTCTTCGGCGTAAACTGCTCTTCGGCCAGCTGTTGCAGAAGATTGACGTAATCGCGTCCGCGGAGCACCCATACGTTCAGCACATCGTCATCCATGCTGCTCAGCTGCTCCTTCGACTGGAACGAAGAAAAGAAATTAACGAATGTCCCTTCCAGCTTTTTGAAGAAACCCGCTTCCATCTTTGGAAACTTCTCGTTCTCCGGCACGATATAAATGCGGTCAAGCCCAAGCGGCTGGGTCTTCAGCTGCTGCAGCATCTCGGCGACCTTGCCCTGCATTGTGACGAAACGGTCGGTTTTGTACGGAATCTGATTCGGATCCGCAAGCATGGAACGGATATCCTTGATCGTCGTGAACAATCCTTGCGTGACGGCATCCTTCTTGCCGTTGACCTCGATCAGCTTTTTCTGAACGGCGTCCAGCGAGTCTCCGATTGTACCGAGCTTATCCGTAAAACCGGGCAGCTCGGTATTGATTTTCCAAGTTCTGTTCGTGTCGTTGGAACCTCCGGTCAGCGCTTTCAGATCGGTCGCAAGCTCCATCAGCTCGGTTACGGTTTTCTCCAGCTCGGAGATCATCGGTTTGACGGGAGCACCGGTCGCGCGCATCGAGATCGTATTGCTTCCTTTTTCCATATAGAACAGGTATGGCTCCTCCTGCTCGTCCTCGAGCCGGACGCCCTGCCAGCCGGACTCGTACGGGAACCGGTACGCCTTCATTTCGGCGAACGGAATTTCGCCGTTGACCATAATCGTCCGGAAGGACGAACGGTTGGAGGAGTAATTTTGTTTGGTTCGCATTCCGATTTTGTAATATCCGCTTTCGGGAACGTCGAAGGTCCAGCTGATTTCGCCGTTTCCGGTTGACCAGCGCGAGCCGTCGATCGTGTTGAACGTGATTTTCCCGCGTTTATACGGCGTGCTGTTGATCTCGTTGTCATAGCGAAGCGAGATCGAGGAGACGCTTTTCCAATCGCCCTGCTCGGCTTCGATAACGATCGGCTCCCCGCTCGTTCCGGCTCCGCTTTTGCCGGCATTCTCCTGCTTTGCCGTCTCGTAGTCCGGAACCTGCTCCGGATCCGACAGCTCGATGGAGCCGAGCGCGAACGGCTCGTTGCTGGTAAAGCGGAGCGTATGCTTCCCGGGCGTCAAGTACCACTGCAGCGGTTCGACGTAAGCCCCTCCCGAATCTCGCAGCGATGTCGTAATCCAGCCGCTGATATCCTCGGCCATCGGACGGATCTGATCGCCGTTCGAGTCGACGGCAGCCGGGAAAGGATCCTTCCAGCGGCGGTCCAGCGTGATGGATCTCGCTTCAAGAAACGCATTGTTTCCGTCGAACGAGACGTTCAGCAGGATCGGCCTTCTGCGGTTGCCGTCCGTAACGGGACGGTACGTCAAATCGATCTGGTACAGCCCGGCTTGCTCGATGGATACATCGTATTCAACCCATTCCTCGTTCGTAAGGCCCCAATCGAGCGCCTCCGCCCGGCCGTCCACGGTGCCGACTCGAACGCTGGCGCCTTCCGATGTACGCGCAAAGCCGGCGCCGGACAAGCTGACCTTTCCGTCATGTTCGGAAGGCGCTCCCGCTTGCTTCCATTCCGCCAGCTTATCCAGAAAGTAGGGCTCGCCCGTTTCGTTCGCTGCTGCCGTCTGCGATTCCTCCGGCGATTCCTTCTGCGGCTCCTCCGCCGACACGGCTGATGCTTCCTCCGCGGAATTCGCCGACTGCGTTTCCCCGGCGTTCCCCGCTGCTCCGATTGTCCAAGGCAGCAGCATAGCGAATGCCAATGCCGGCACGATGATTGAACGCCATCTCGTAAGCGCCCTTAACATTCATCTCTCCCCCTTTGCACCCATCATTCGTACATCAAGCTTTCCGATGTATCCTTATCGAAGTAAAGCGCTTTCGACATGTTCAGCGTAACGGTGATTTTTTGGTCCTCCTTGTAATCAAAGCCAGAAGTCGTACGGACGGCAAAGGGCGTGTCCGTTCCGATATCCACATACAGATACATATCCGCTCCCATTAGCTCCGCCACCTTGAGCGTGCCCGTTATCTGGCTGCGCGGATGACGATCGGCCATTTCCGGCTCTGCATGCGCATACTCGCATCGAATGCCGAGCACAACTCTCCGGTTCACTTTGCCGTGCTTCCGCAGCAGCTGCGCGTGCTCGTCCGGAATGGCCAGGTAGCTCCGCTGCGTCTGCAGATCCAGCTTGCCTCCGTCCGTTTCCACGACCTTCCCTTCGATGAAGTTGATCGGCGGCGTCCCGATAAAGCTCGCGACGAACATATTTCTCGGATTGCCGTAGATCAGGCGCGGACTGTCGACCTGCTGAATCACGCCGTCCTTCATGACGACGATCCGGTTGCCCATCGTCATCGCTTCCACCTGATCATGCGTTACATAAACCGTCGTCACGCCGAGTTGTTTATGAAGCCGGATAATCTCCGTACGCATCTGAACTCTTAGCTTGGCATCAAGGTTCGACAGCGGCTCGTCCATCAAGAACACGCTAGGCTTTCGGACGATCGCCCGGCCGAGCGCGACGCGCTGGCGCTGACCGCCCGACAACTGTCTCGGCTTGCGATCCAGAAACTGCTCGATCTCCAGCGTGCGCGACGTCGATTTGACCGACAGATCGATCTCGTGCTTCGGCTCCTTGCGTAGACGCAGGCCGAACGCGATATTTTCGTAAATATTCATATTCGGGTACAACGCGTAGTTCTGGAAGACCATCGCAATATCGCGATCCTTAGGCGGCAGATGATTCACCAGCTTATCCCCGATGTACAGCTCGCCGGAAGTAATATCCTCCAGCCCGGCGATCATGCGGAGCGTCGTCGATTTGCCGCAGCCAGACCCGCCGACCATGACAAGAAACTCGCCATCCTCGATCTCTAGGTTAAAATCCTTTACGGCATATTGTTTGTCCTTGCCATATCGTTTCTCTACATGCTTTAGTACAATGCGCCCCATGGCGGCACCTCCGAACAATTGGGTATGGAATAGTCCGCTGTCTTTGTCCTGGCAATGTTCAACCTTTATTGCATGCTCCGCCGAATTCGCAGCGCCAAATACGGCCTGCCCGGCAGGCTGATCGCGCAATCGCCGGAGAAGGTCCCCTCGATCAGCTCGATCGTCATGTTCCAGGTATCGATAACTTCCGCGGTATACGCAGCGTCCTCCGGAAGCTGGACCGGACGGACGATCGGCCGGTGAATGCCGAAGTACAACAAGTAATAGTCTTCCTGTTTGCCGAGAGCCGGCACATCCTTAATCGTGTCGATGACTGTTAAATGCCGCGGCGCATCCTCCAGCACCTTCCTAAGAAATCCGATTCGATCGGGACTCGTGCCGTGCAGTTCTCCTCCGTGCGACCACCAGATGATGTTCTCGGGATGCATGTACGTCTCTCCGTGACCGACGTAAGCGCCGCGAACGGTTCCTTCCCAGAACCGGTGCGTCATCTCTTCACCTGTGATGTTGCCCCATCGGCGAGGGATATCGCCTTCGTAGCAGCACTCGTCCACGACGACCGGCTTCCCGTATGCGCGTCGGATCGAGTCTACAGCGGTAAGATCCCAGTGCTGCAGGCTGACGTGATCGACCCATGGTTTCGAGTGGTCGTAGAGATCAAGCGACGTGGGATCGTACATTTTCGTTCCGTTGTGGATCGAACGGAGATGCCCGTAAGGATCGTTTTCCTGCACGATTTGGAATAACCGGTCCCAGTCTTCTTTCCGCTTTTCCCTCATGAAATCGTACTCATTGGCCAGCGACCACCATACGTTGCGATAAGCGGCCAGGCGCGCGATGACATATCGCAAATAAAATTCATCTCGATCCGGGCTCATCCTGTCGAATCCCCAATGTCCCTTGTCGTAAGGGTGAAACAAGATGACATCCGCTTCAATCCCCAGCTCCGCCAATTGCTCGATTCGCCGTTCCAGCCCCTGGAAGAACCGCGGTTCGAACCGTTCAAGGTCGAAACCGTCTTCCTTCGAGCCCGGAAAAGCAAAGAGCGCCGGTTCGGTGACGTTGAAGGTATACCTTTTGGGAAAGACGCACATGCGTATTTTATTGAAGGGAGAATTCCGCAGCGCTTCGAGCGTCTCCGCCTGCAGCGGCTCGTTCTGGTGTACCCAAGCGTAGCAAGTCGTTCCGAACGGAATGTAGGGCGATCCGTCCGCATATTCGAATGAATCCCGCGATGCGACGCGAACGGGTCCGTGATTGCCGGCTCCGGCGTCCGTGCATTCGAACTCGCCGGTTAAGGCATCCAGCGCCGGAACGTTGCTGCTTGTCGAGAATGTCCAAGGTCCGACAGCATCCGGCATAAATCTGATTTTGTAGACGCCGTCCCCGTCGTAGAACCCATTTGCCTTCACCGTCCGCTCGCCGCTCCGGAATGCAGCCTCCAGCTGGACGCCGCTGAACGGGTTTTCAAGCGTTTCATCGACATTGATAGCGGTTTCAAACACAGCCCATCTTCCAACTGTTTTGTTATAAATCACGCGTTGTCTCTCCTTCCGCATGGCCAAGCCCCCAAACAGGCCCGCCGGAAGCGAATTTTACTCATTATACAATGCCAATCCCCCCCTTTTATAGGCGATTCAGGCCGTTTCTATAGGGGGATGCAATCCGGGCAAGCGGTTCTCCGGCATTCCGGAAATCGGATTGACCCATTAGCCATGCAGAAGCGCTCGAATCATGCTGCGCGGAGCTGCAGCATGGCAAAAAAAGCGCAATCCCGCTAGGGAATGCGCTTTCATTCTTACATTGAGGCCATTCTAAATTCCGGATCCGGCGTGCTTCTCCGGTACTCTCTGGGCGTAACGCCCGTCTTCTTGCGAAACAGCGAGTGGAAAAACTTCATATCCTGATAGCCAACCTGATTGGCGGCCTCCTGAATCGATA
Source organism: Paenibacillus sp. NPDC093718 (assembly GCF_050279985.1). Taxonomy (NCBI): domain Bacteria; kingdom Bacillati; phylum Bacillota; class Bacilli; order Caryophanales; family Paenibacillaceae; genus Paenibacillus; species Paenibacillus sp. NPDC093718. Next base: position 60,450 of record NZ_JBNNUS010000013.1, on the reverse strand, counting down.
TTTCGGTCGATTTCAGCAGCTCGCAGCAGCGCTGAACCCGGATATTTTGCAAATATTGCATGAACGTGACGCCTGTCGTTTTCTTGAACAACCGTTGAAAGTGGCTTGGGCTCATGAACGACCTCTCCGCTACCTGCTGAACCGTGAGGTTCGTGGCAAAGCGATCGTTAATGTATTGGATGGCGTCATCCATGTTGTTCGTCGGCGTGGATACCATGCTCCCGTCGCACTCATAGCGCTGGAGCATGGCCAGGACCTGGATGAGCTGCCCCATCATCAGAAATTCGTAACGAGGTCCCTTCTTCAAATATTCTCTGAACATCCCGTGCATGATGGACAAAAACTTGTCGAACTTGTCCTGGTATTGAAGCCACTTGGCCGACGGCGACGAGCCGTACAACAGACTGTGCAGCTTGGTCGATTCGCAGATGACGGACTTCAATTGCTCCAGCAGGCAAGTCCGGAAGATGCAGTTGTAGATGACAAGTTGATTGTCCTGGGAAGAAGGCCGGAACACATGCGACGTGCCGATCGGTATGACGAACAGATCGCCGCGTTTGATCGGGATCATCTGATCCTCGACATAATGATATCCGCTGCCTTCCTCCACATAGCTGATTTCTATAAAATCATGGGTATGTTGCGATAGACAAAACCCTTCGACTTCGCGATTAATGAATATGTCAAAATCAGGATTAAAAAAAATATCCCCGCTCAATTCGATGATGCGCCAATTCATACGATCACCCCGGTCGAGTGTGTTGGTGTTTATACGCTTCGTAAACACTTCATTACCGTTTTATAGTAGCAAAATTTCTCAATTAAAGCGATTGCAAAAAATGTCTATTCCGCTCTAAATTTTCATGAACGTTCGTTAAACGGGCGTCCTCCCGTTCTCCTTCACCCATTCCTCGGTAAAGCGCACATATTTGATCGCTTTCCTCAGGTACGAATAAGCGGCGTGGATGCTGCCGTCCTTTGTTCCCATAATGCTCGGATAAGAATACCCGGTTTGCTTCTCCTTATGCTCGAGATCCGACATCTGGACGTTTTTGACATGGGGCCAAGTCTTACCGCCATCCTCCGAGATCGCGACGGTCAGCGGCGTCCGCAGCGTCTTCTTGCGCCATTCGCCATTCCTCTCGATCCAGCGGTATTGATCTCTCTCCATCGTAGAATCGTTATAGATAATCGCCAAATGCCCGTTCGCAAGCTTCGCCAATTGAATGGAGGAATTGTTGTTCGGCAAAGATGTTTTTGCCGGCTCGCTCCACGTTTTGCCGAAATCCTTGGAGACGCTGCCGTAGATGCGGTCGGCATGGCGGCTGCGGAAGACGGCGAACAACGTGCCGCCGTCGAGCTCCACAACGCTCATTTGAACACGATGAAGGCTGCCTTGCACCTCGTATTCCGACCATGTCTCTCCTTGGTCGGCCGATATAAGCACCACGCTGTAATGTCCGCCGGGCTTGCAGTAATAACAAGGCAGCAGCCATTCTCCGTTGCTCATCGCGAGAATCGGCTGACGGAGGAACATGCCGGGGCCCTCATGCAGGACAAACGGCTCCCCCCATGTATATCCTCGATCATCCGAGATGCGGCCGACGATTTTGGAGGTCTGCTGGTTGTGCGGCTCATTCGATGTATGCAGAAGCCACACCTTGTTGTCCGGCGCCTGGAAGACGAGCGGATTTTGCTCCGAGCGCTCCGGATCGGCCGCTACCTCGATCGGCTCCTCCCACCGTTCGCCGCCTGCGGGAAGCCTCGACAGCAGCACGTTCGTATCCGGATTGCCCTCGCCGCTTCCGGAGAACCAGACGCAAAGCAAATCTCCGTTGTCCAGCGCCAGCAAATTCGCCGAATGGCTATCGGGCTCGTAACGGATAGGCAGCAAGGCCTCCGTCAGCTGCGGATCCTGCTCCGATTGACTTAATATCCCGTTGTACCGTTCCGTTAATTGCATGAGTTATCCCTCTTTCGTCATTTATTCTTCGGCAACGTCGCCGCCGCCAAGCTATCCGAGGCAAAGACCGGTTGTCCGTTCAAATACAGCTTGTAGCCTGCTTCGATTCCGTCCGGATACCTGCCGAGGCCCGGCTTTCCGTAAGTGATCCGAATGTCTTGTCCCGCCGCCTTCACATGGTCAAGCTCGAAATAATCGAGACCGATATCGAGCGGTTCGAGACGGAGGCCGCCATCTTCGACGGAGAGACCCGCCACATGGCTGACGATCAGATCGATATAATACGAGTGGTTGTATTCCTGTTCATCGCTTAACGGTTCTCCGGTGTCGCTGTTGTAATGCTCAACCAGTCCCGGCCTGTTCAGATCGCGGTGCTGGAAATGGAGGAACGAATATTCCTTCAGGCCGCGCGCGAACGCTTCATTATAAGCGTTGCCGCGGCGCTTGCTCTCGCGGGCGAGCGCGTCCAGCGTAATCGCGTTCGTGTACGGCCAAGTCGGCCCGTTCCACATGCAGCCGTTACGGCCTTTAAGAAAAAAGCCGAACCATCCGCCTTCCTTCGAGTAGGCGACGCTGTCGGCCGACACCGTCGGATAAGGGCAAGCGGTCGCGAATTGTTTCGGATCGAGCAAATGGGCAACCAGGCCGTCATGCCTCTCGTCGAGCATCTCCGCCCACGCCGGATAGAAGCCGACTATATTTTTGACAAGCGCCTTCTCGTCCGTCTGGTCATGCAGATCGTAGAAAAACGCCGACGCTTCGTCCCACATCTTCTCCAGCACGTCATGTTTGATCCGCTCCGCAAGCTGCAGGTATTTAACCGATTCCGGATCGCCCGCCGCTTCGCACAACCGGGCTACGCCGAGCGTGTTCAGATAATGATAGACGGTTCGATCCACCCGCTTCACATGCGTGTACGTTTCCGGATCCTTCGGATTGCGGGGATAATCGTGGAAATACCAATAGCTTGGCTGATATTCCTTCCCTGTCCGGGTATGCCGGTATTCCGTCATTAATCCGTCCCGTTCGTTGCCGTACACTTCCTGCCAGCTCGAGATTTGGTCTTTAAGTCCAGGAAGCGCCTTCAATATAGCGTTCTCATCGCGATGGACGAGAAACAAGCGGTAAGCCGCCCAACCGATATAGTTGGCGAAAGAGTGCATCCTCTCGTCCGCCATCAAGCAGCAGTACATGCCGTTTTCCGCCGGCGTTTCCTGCATGTTCCGCAGCGCTCCCAAGCTGGGCGCGGGATCATGATGCCACCTGGCGTCCGTCAAATGAAGCGGCACCGATAAATTGATCAGCTTGCTGAACTCCCATCCTCCCTTGGAGAACGGCCGCTTGCCCTTCTTATGGGAACGTCCTTCATAGAACAGCGGATGCTGCAGCAATCCGTAACGCGGATCGGCCATGTTGTGCCGGAGCAGGAACCACCTGTACGTCCACGTCTTGTCCAGTACCGGGTCGCTGCTCTTGAAGCGCGGCGCGGCGTCGAACCAGCGCTGGTACTCCTTCTGCTGCACGGATGCTGTCTCCTCAAGGCTTGCGGGCTTTTGGATGAAACAATTTGCGCGGCTCATTAAAGCTTCGATGCCGTCGAGCGACCGGATGCCGAGCGCCGCGGCTACAATAAACGTTTTTGTCTCGCCGGGCTGCAGGCTTACTCCGTCGCTAAGCAGTTTCGGCTCGCTCGCAACGAGGCAAGCGTCGATGTCAAAGCTGAAAAAAGGGATATCGAAACCGCCCTGCAAACCTGCATCGCCGCAGGCTCGAAAATCCGGCGGGGCAGTCGCTTGCAGCAACAGCTCGCCATCGGACCGGTTCGTCCAGGTCTGGCAGGAAACGGCGCAGTCCTCCCAAGTAATAAATTTCGTCTCCGCATAGCCGATCCGGTCGTCCGAATAGGCGAGACGGAGCTGGCTGGGATACCAATCGGCTGAAGCCGTTTCCATTTTGCAGGCATGGCCGTTAACCGTTATGGTGAACAGGAGCGGAATATTTACTTTGTGAATGAAGTCGAATCGGCCGATAAAGCCCGGTGCGGCTTCCACGTAATCGGCCCATAATCGCGCTCCCGTAGGACCGAGCAGCAGCCCTCCCGGGACGGTGCGCAGCGCCTTTCTTCCGGCCCTTAACTCCTCGTCGATCATGCTATTGCCCCCCTGTCGTACAGATTGAAACCGTCAAGCCGCCTAAGACGATGTAGGCCGTTTCACCTTATTTACCAGTATATCTGCTAGACTTTTTTTGTTCTGCGGGGTTATCGGCAAATTTATAGGGCAATCCAACCCCCTTGACAAATCCCCTTCTTTTTTCCAAATCGAAATCCCCTATGTTTGAGTAACCACCACGCGCAAAGCTATGCTTGACCCACGATGTTTCCACCGATACGAGAATTACCTGCTAAACCACATAGCGCGCAAAAGGGGATGGTCGCCCATCCCCCCTCTTGGCGCAGCTGCCCCTGAGGGCGGCGTCAACCTTTCACGATTGTTAATTTTGCGACAATTGCTCCTGGATCAGCTTGTTCGCATTCTCTTCCGCTCTGCGAAGCGCCGTATTGACATCGAGGTTGCCCATCGCGATTTGCCGGACGGCATCCTTGTCGAAGGCATCCTCGATGACAATTTCATCGAATTGCGTAAGGACGCGGGATGGCGCCGGCTTGCCATAGTAGAGCGCGTCAATGTTCTTTTCGCTTGCGAACGGATAGTCGGAGAACGCCACATCGCGAACCGATTGCGTCGTAAGCGGCGTTATCATGCCTTTCTTGGACATGATCGTCTGATACTCTTCCGAGATCAAATATTTGAGCACTTCCATGGCGGCATCCTGGTTTTTCGAAAGAGCCGAAATGCCTGCATAAGTAGCATTTGGCTGCGTATTCACCTCGGGCATATCCTTGAAGGTCGGAACGGCCGCAATATCCCAGTCCATGGCGAGCGAGCTCTCGGCATCCTGCATCCAACCCGACGTATAGATATACATGCCAATTATGAAATCTCTGTTGAAGTCGACGTGCGCGAGCCAATCCTCGGTCGCGCGTTTTTGCACGCCTGGATCCCGGGTGAAGTCGTAGAACACGTTTTCGAATATGAATTTCCATTGATCGTTATTGACGGTCGCCTTATTCGTCTCCGGATCGACAAAGCCTGCCGATTTTTGGGTGAACCGGTGAACTTTCGTACTGACCTACGGTTACTTTGTCGGCCACACCGACAAACCCGCTGAGACGCAAGGTGAAACGGAAGTCTTCGTCTATTGTGGTAAAAAGGGAGATGGTCGCCCCATCTCCCTTTACGTGCGGCTGCCCTTGAGAGGCAGCGTCGATCTTTTCTGTTTGTCAATTTTGCGCCAATTGCTCCTGAATCAGCTTATTCGCTAGCTCTTCCGCATTGCGGAGCGCCGTATTGACATCGAGTTTGCCCATCGCGATTTGCCGGACGGCATCCTGGTCCAAAGCATCCTCGATAACAAGCTCGTCGAATTGCGTAAGCACGCGGGAAGGAGCCGGCTTTCCGTAGAATAGCGCTTCGATGTTCTTTTCGCTTGCGAACGGATAGTCGGCGAAAGCCGCATCGCGAACCGATTGCGTCGTAAGCGGAGTAATCATGCCTTTCTTGGATATAATCGTCTGATATTCTTCCGAGATCAAATATTTGAGCACTTGCATGGCAACATCCTGGTTTTTCGAAAGAGCCGAGATACCTACGTATGTAGCATATGGCTGCGTGTTCACCTCAGGCATATCCTTGAAGGTCGGAACGGCTGCAATGTCCCAGTCCATGGCGAGCGAAGTATCGGCAGACGACATCCAGCCGGATGTGTAGACATACATGCCGATTAAGAATTCCTTGTTGAAATCCTTGTGCGCGAGCCACTCTTCGCTCGCTCGTTTTTGCAAGCCAGGATCCCGAGTGAAGTTGTAGAAAATATTTTCGAAGATGAATTTCCATTGGTCGTTGTTGACGGTCGCCTTATTTGTCTCCGGATCGATAAAGCCGGCCGAATTTTGAGCGACGCGGAGATAGTGCTTCGGCGACATCCACAAACCGATATACTGCTTGCCGCCTTCATTGCGGGTAATTTGTTTGGACAGCTCCAGTGCTTCATCCCAAGTCATGCCATCCCAAGGATACTTCACGCCGAACCGGTCGAAGATGCCTTTGTTGTAATACATGACGAATTTGTTGTCGGTGATCGGCAGCAAATTTACATTTCCGTCGATTTTGACCGGCTCCAGATAGGCCGGCTCGATCGTGCTGATATCGACGGCATGCTTCTCGAGCAACGGGGTGAGATTAAGCGCCATGTTGGCCGGCACGTAGTCTTCCCTTAACTCGCCGGCCGACGACAGAAACATGTCGATTTCCGTGCCGGATGCGATAACCTGCTCCAATTTCTGCTCGTCCGTCTGGTTGATATAGGTAATGTTGATATTCGGAAATTTTTGCTTGATATATTGGTTGTAACGCTCTTCGAATTGTTCGGGACCCATCAAGCCGAACCAAGTCAGATCGGCTTTCAGATCCGCCGGATTGCCGGTGCCGGCGTCGGTGCCTTCAGGCGCTGCCGACTCGGAAGGCGTGTTGCTCGCGCTCTGCGAGGGCTCCGCATTGTTTCCGGAATTGCTCGCGCAAGCCGACAGGACAGTTAGAAGCATAACCAAGGATACCATCATCGAAACCATTTTCCGCACCATAATTATCAATACCTCCCTTTATATTCAACCATTGTTTTGAATCCCTTACATTGTAAGCGCTGTCTAATTTGCTATAATAACCCCCCCGTTATCCTCCTTTCAAATAAACGGCGTTATGTGATTCCTGCTATTGACAACATTTATTATATAGACAAATCCGCTGCCAATCTTAGGGGGAAACTGCTTTTCTATAGGGGAATACGATGCATTTGAACAAGGGCTCGCCGCCATGCAGTCGCATGTCCGGCGAGCCCTTCTCCGTATTTTCCGCGCCGCGTGCAGCCTCGAATGTAGCCTAAAATTGTGCTGCATTGCGCCGGCACGGGCGCAGGACGTTAATTTAAGTATTTCTCGTAAATCGTCCACGTTTCGTCGAGCCCTACCTTCTCCAGATCGCTCAAGTAGCCGTTCCATGCTTCGTCGCTGCCGATATCGATCATCCCTATAATCGCTTTCGTAGCGAACTGGTAAGCCACATCCTCGAGGGCGCTGACCGTCGTGCCCACCGTCTCTTGTTCCTCCTCGGTAAGCGGAGCGTTCTTCGGCGTCACGTTATAGTTCTGGGCAAACTCCTTCATCGCTTTTTCAAATACCCGGCATCGGATTTCATGAATTCCGCGCTTTGGCTTAGCCACCAATCGAAGCCGTGCTGCTCCGCCACCTTCTGACGATCGAGCCCTTCCTTGTATTTCATCGTCCCGCCTTCGTTCACGTAGGTGATGTTGTCCAGGCCGCTCTCACAAGAAAACAATACATCGCCCAGCTCTAAGCGGTAAAGGAACACTTCATTCGCGGCACACCTTGCTTTCGGAGGGGAGGAAACGCCGGATTTATGCGCTTATTCAGAGAGGAACACACCTATTTTTCGGAGCACGCCATCGTTTCGTTGCGGTAAGAAGTCGGCTGTATGCCGAGCACGCGCTTGAACGCCCTGCGGAACGATTTGTCGCTGTTATAGCCGACCCGGATCGCAATGTCTCCGATTGGCAGCTTCTGCTCCTTCAGCAGCAGACAAGCTTCGTCCAGCCGCAGCCGCTCCAAATATTCGGAGAAGGTTACGCCTAGTTGCTCCTTCAGGAAGATAGACACATAGCTTTCGGATTGCTTGAATTCGCCGGCCAGCATGCTGAGGCTGAGATTGCTGTCTTTGTAGTTCTCGCCGATGTAAACCTTCATGCCTTCGAGCATGTCCTCATATTTCGAGGTCTTCTGCCGCTTGATCCGCTCGCAGACGGCGAGCAGCTGCTGCGAGACCCGCGCAAAGCTGTACTCCTCAGCCGCGTCGGCCTCCGGCCCGCCCTGCCCGTCCAGCTTAGGCTCGTCGTCGCCGGACAAATAGACGAGCTGCCCGCTTAGCTTTTGAATCGTGCCCTGCATTTCCGCGATCAGCTGCTTTTTGCGCCGCGGGCTTAGCTGCCGGACCCCGATATTTTGCGTTTCGATATGCTCCAGCAGCCGTCCCAGCACCACGTCGTCTCCCGCTCTGACCGCATTTATAAGCTTCAGCTCCAGATCCGGCGGATAATAATAATGGCCGGTATGCCGGCTGATGCAATCGTAGCACGCCAGCTTCTGGGCGGCGTCCGGATCCCCGTGCTCCAGCGCCTGACATGCCTCGTTGTACGAGCTCCATGCTTCCATGACGCGATGGTACGCCTGTCCGACACCGATGGAGGTCATGAGGGAAAGCTCGTCCAAGAAGATTTCCTGCAGTTGCCGAAGCCGCCCGATCCTCCGCTCGAACACCTTCCCGTCCAGTCCGCGGAAGGAGAACACGACGGCGAGCTTCTCGCCTTTCAGGTCATGGACGAACGTCCCCTCTCCAAGCTCATGCAGCAGCAGGCGCTTCATCCGCGCTTTGCCCGCCATTATCTCCTCCTCCGGCATGTACCCGGCATGCTGAATCCGGATGACGGCAACCGCGACGTTGTCCCAAATGATGGCTACTTCCGCCTGCGTCTGATGGGCGCATGTCCCCTTTGATCGAATCGAGCAGCTCCGCGATCGGTTTGCTGTTTCGGTAAGCGAGCAACAGGGCGGCCACGCACCCGAAGGCCATGACCGCCAGGGCGATGGTCCAATTGATCCGCTTGATGTACTCGGCTTTGGCAAACACGCCGTTCGCCGGAAGGCCGGCCACATACGTCCACCCGCTGCCCGGGGATTGCACGGAAGTGATGAACATGTCCGTCCCGTTCATGCGGACCAGCGAATCCCTCCCGGCATCGGCGCCCACGGGCACGATCCGCTCCCCGCCAGCCGACGCGGATACAATCATCTCCGCTTTTTCGTTCAGAATATACGCGAACGCGCCTTCCTCCGCCAACAGTCTGTGAAACATCCTTGCGATCGCGCTTTCCTTGATCAGGATGACGACGGCACCGTCGGTCCGCATGTTGGTGCCCGCGGGCAATGGGCTGACATACACCACGTAATCCTCCGTCGTCCTTCCGTCATTCACGCCCGCAAGCGGCAAATACCGGTTCATCCGCTCGCCGGCGATGGTCTCCTTCAGCCACCGGCCGAACGGGACGTCGCCGATCCACAGCGGCTGAGCGTCCAGCTTGTCGAGCTGGTTCGCGGAAATGACGGCTTCGCTTTTCTCCAGGTAGACAAACAGATCGGAGAAGAGCTGGTTCGTCGACAGCATGTTCAATTCGTTCTTCTGCAGCTAGGAGAACTTGTACACCGCCTGCGGCGGCCATGAAGCGTCGGCGGTAATCATCGCATTCAGCAGCTCCGAATCGAGCGACAGCTGGGACACGATATCGCGGATTTCCGTCAACAGCCGGTTCAGCGCAGCGCCTCCTCGCTCTGCTCCAGCACCGCCAGGTTCAGCTCCGCCGCGTCCTCGCGCACGACCTGAACCGTCTGGTAATAGGCATAGGCGCCTACCAGCAGCGGAATCAACAGGATGAGCACGTAGGACAATAAAAATTTGCCGAACAGCTTTCGCTTGCCGTTAAATTCGAACACCCGTTTCCGTTTCATCGGTCATCGCTCCTTTGAAGCCATAATTGCCCGCAAACGCAAACGGCCGACGCCGCCTAAGGCAGCGTCAGCTCGTATGGGTTGATCCTCCGCTACTTCCACGTCAAGGGAACGTTTCCCGGTCTGTCCTGCAGCGCTTCCGCTAGATGAAGCAGCGCCAGCGGCAGCGGATCGTCGGTCAAAATCCGTTCCTCCGAAACAAACGCGCCGTTATCGGCAACTTTCGTAAGCAATTGCTCTCCCGTCTGCCGGGCATAGGATAAAAATCTGCGGTCGTCCGTCGCCTTATACAGCTCCAACAAGCCGTACAGCAGACGGTAATCGGCGTTGTCCTCCCTCTGCTCCCAAGTGCGGACTCCGCCCCCGCTTGGTTGGCCGATATCTCCCGCGCCCATCCCATCGGCGATGGATTTCGCCATCTCCCACAGAAACGGATCGCGCGAATGCCGGTAGCCGGCCGCGTACATCCAGAAAAAATCCGGACCAGCGGGGATTGCGCCAAACACCCTCCCTTTCGGCCCGAAGTAGCCGTCGCGATCCAGCGACAGCCCTTCGATCGGGTATCCGTCGGTCAGCATCGGGACAAAGCTGTTGTCGGATCGGCGGTATGCGATTTTCCCCCAAGCCGCTATTTCCTCGCAGGCCCACCGGATGAAGCATTCCGCCACTTCCCCCGCTTGTTCGCCGATCGCCAGCATGCAGCGCTGGACGACGGGCCGCGGCTTGAAGAGCGTCCCTTCATAGACGGCATGGCCTTCCGGAATAAGCGGCGCCAGCTGATACTGCGCCCGGTCGCCCTTTACCGCCGGGCCGTTGCACCAGGAGTTTGCGGATTGGCTGAATTGGTAGCCGCTGATCCCGATGCCGGGCTGTCTCGTTTCCACGTAACGGCGCGCCAGCCGTTTCGACCACGCCAGCGGCGCTTTCTCGCCCGACAGCTTCGCCAGCATCGCGGCCGCGTAATACAGATCGCTGCCGGCGTTTACGAACGTCAATCCGCGTCCCCAGAAGAACACGTCACCGCCCTTGTATTCATGCTCCCATAACCGTCCAGGCGGCGTTCCGTAAGGTCCGTGTCGGTTGAAATCCAGGCGCGACCAGTCCAGGATATGCGCATTCCACATCGCTTCGATATACCGTCTTGTTCCTTCCGGATCCGCCCGCCACATCAGCTCGTAATCCGGGTAATGAAATTTCAGCTCGTGCACCTTCGATTTGTCTCCGGCGTATTCGATCGATCTGTTCTCTACGTTGTAGGCGGTATGGCCTCCCCACAAGAGCAGGCCGCCGTCATCTGTCTGGCTATCCAGCAGAAAGCGGTTGACCGCGAGCGCGCGTTCTTCGTACGCCGGATCGCCCGTCAGCCGGGTAAGGCCGCATAGCAGCTTTTGCCAGCGCTGCTGGCTTGCGGGACTCGCGAGCAACGCTTCGCGGTTCACATGATCCGGATCGTATGCGACCGGCGATAGCGTGCGCGAATCTAACGCGTTGACAAACAAGGGGGTTTCTCCGGCTTTGTCCAATGCGTGCCTCAGCAGCAGGCCGGCGTGCTTTGCTACTAGCCCGATCAGCCCGGCCGCCGCTTCCGAGTCGGTTTTCACTGGACCATCTCCACCTCCTTCATTTCGTACAGCCAATCGAGTAGCGTACGCTCTTCGTTTTGCGGATCGAATTCCCGGTCGGACAGGTTCTGATGCAGCTCAATGACGCCAAGAATCAGAAACGCCCCTTTGCCGAAACGAAGCGTATGCCGGCCGGCCTTGTAAGGCAAAGCATGGACATGGACCGAAGGATAGACGAACAGCCGTATGCCTCTGCGGATCACCGGATCCAATCCGAACGTATACTGGTCGACGGCAGCGACTCCCCCAGGCTTCATCCATTGGTCGTCTCTGGAATTGAAGCATCCTACCAGAATCAGGGAAGGCTCCTTCAGCTCCACGTCGAGCCGAATTTCTTCGTGCGCCGCCCGCAGCTGGCTGTACCTTATTCCCGTCAAGCCGTACAATTCCTCCGCGCAGCTTATAATCGGAATGTCGCCGTCGGTGAAGACGCGGGCGCCTTTCTCGATCCGGTACAGCTCGGCATCCTCGCTCAGCAGCGTAAAGCTTGCCTGACGATATCGCCGATAGGAAACGGACGGCGCCTGATTCAGGGACGCCGGCATTTTGCCAGCCCGCAGCTCTCCGATACGCTGTCGGAAAACGGCAAGCTCCCGTTCGAACAGGGGCAGACAGTCCCTCCAATGGTTGATGAATTCCCCCTCGCGGAACGGGATTTTGCGATGCGCCGTCTGCATGCCGTTTGCGAATCCGTAATGCTTCTCCGTCGTTTCCGTCAGCTTGCGGTATGCGGCTACGCTTTTGTCCAACCATTCCGCCGCCTCCTCCAGCAGCGACACCCTTTCGGCGTATTTTCCGAAGGCGGTATGCTTATACATGAACACGAGCAGCGCGGCTCTTACCTTGTACGTATACGTATTCGTCATCGCTTTGATCGCGTCAATATCGGCAGCGATACGTTCGAACTCGGCTTTATTTTTTTGCACGGTCATCCTAGCCTGCTTTGCCGCTTTCGAAGCTTCTTCGGAAGCACGCTCCACTTCCTCCACGATATCGAGCGGCGTCTCGCCCAGATGAGGCATGCCCGCCAGTTGCTTCAGCACGAACTCCTCCAGCCTCTCTCCTTGCGGAGCATGCGATTCCCACAGCTCGGACCATGGGACGTGCCGTTCCGGATTCGTCAGCTGACTCATCGTCATGCCGAGGCTCATCGTCTGGCGGTTGCCTTGCGTTATGCCAAAACGACGCAGCAGCTTGGGCGCGCAAGTCCCGATCGTTTCATAGGCGTGCAACAAATGCTCGGCCGACTGCCTGCTTCCGTACTTTTCCTCCAGCCGGGCTATCCAGTGGCTTTTCTCCGCCTTCCCGTCCCGGTCCGAATTCCATGCGTAACGGAGCCACGCTTCAAACCAGATCCAGTCGCGGTCCACCTGCTTGATCGGGTGCTCCGACCTGTCCGGCGAATAAGGCCAGCTCCAGTAGGACAGCGGGAAAATTTGCAGCGCCGATGCTTTTAAGCGGTACCTCGCCGCCTGAACGCAGCGTTGAATAAAGGATGGAGCTCCCCAGCGGAACGGTTCCAGATTGGCATTCATATGCACGGTGACGAGATGTTTGCCATCGCGCTCTGCCAGCCGCCGATGCAGCCCTTGCGCTCCCCCCCTTGGCGTCCAGGTGGTGAGGGATTCCCCGTTGAATTTCATTTCGCTGTGAAGATTGGGATAAAGCCCGTCAGCCTCTTGCATCACCTTCTCGATGTCGATGGCGTGCGAGCGCACGACGACGGGCGGCGGCTCCGCGGCAGCCGACTGGCCGAAGCCTTCCATGATGCCGGGCAGAATCGTTTCGCACAGCCATTCCGCCCCGTACATTTGCCCCTTCAGCTTTTCGCCCAGACAGACCATCAGGCCGACCGAAGGGAAAGCGCGTACAAACGCGGTCAGCAAGCGGCGGAAATAATCGCTAGTCTCTGGCAAAGGCTTTAACTGTTTATAAGACAAACCGTGCTTGTCGGCAAAACCTTGCGGAATATGAATGCTGTAGAAGGCCAAAAAGCACTGTATCCCGCGCCTGTCCGCCTCTTCCGTCAGCCAATGCAGCAAGCTTGCATTCTCCTCCAGTTGATCCTTCGTCACCTCCCGCGCCTCCGGCTCGCCCGGCAGATCGATCAGCGAGGCGAACGGATTCGCGTTCCATAGGTAAAGGGAGTTGCCCCGGTGCTCGAGCAGCATGTCCAGGTAGTCGAGCCACATGACTCTGTCGTAAAACCAAGGAAAGCGGTCTGGCGTCAGAGGATATTCGAAGGGCTGCCGCCCGGGTTCCACGTGCTGCTTCTGAATGCCGATGGCGGGTCCGCGCCAGTCCAGGCGTGGCGTGTCCCCGAACGACAGCTCGCGCGGCAGTCCTCCTTCCTCGCGGATTCGGACCGCCAGCTCCTGGCATCCGTACAGCGCGCCGCTATCGTTCCCGCCGGAGACCACGACTAGCCGGCCCGGACATGATGCCAGATAGAAGCCTTCGCCGGCAGGCTCATCCGTATGATAGAGCAGCACATCGCGCGCCTCGAGCTCCGCGAGCAGCTCGGAGCCATTGCGGCGCCCTACGTAAATTTTGCGGTTGCCCGTATCGCGATAACGGTTCCATGCCCAACCGCCCGCCTTTTCCTCCACCATGTAATCGCAAGCCTCGAGCGCTTCTCTCAGCAGCCGCACGCCATGCAGCATACGGGGAGAAGCGTCCAAATCGTAGCCAATCGCAATCATTTCCAGCATGCGGCTTCCTCCCCTTCATCAGGTCTGTTAATCGGTTATGGTAACCGCCTCGGTATTGACCAACGTATAAGGCTCGCCGTTCTCCGGAAGCACTTTCGTCTGCCGGAACGTAATGTTCCGGGCATTCGTACAGGTCGCGCCGTTGCGGGCGGTTAGCTGCACCCGGTCGAAGACGATATTTTCAATCGGCATTTCCGGAAGCCCTTTGATGTGCAGCGCCGTATGCGCTCCGATGCACGTTGTGTTGCTGATATGGAAATCGCGGAATACCGGCGTTTCCTCCGTAACGGCCACCGGATCGTCCGTATTGTTTTTGCCTGAGTAATAAGAGCTGAATATGATGGCTTCCTTGGCGATATCCTTCATGAGGACGCCTCGGATATAGATGCGTTCGACCGTTCCGCCGCGGCCTCTCGTGCTCTTGAAACGCAGACCTGCGTCCGTTCCGATAAACACGCAATCCGTTACGGCAATATTCCGGACATCGCCGGACATTTCGCTGCCGATGACGAAGCCGCCATGGCCGTGGAATACTTGGCAGTTCCGTATCGTGACATATTCAGTGGGAACTCCCAGCGCCCTGCCGTCGGCATCTTTGCCGGACTTGATGCAGATGGCGTCATCGCCCACGTCGAATACGGAATCGTATATGTTCGCATACCGGCAGGAGTCGAGATCTAGACCGTCGCCGTTCTGCGAATGCCACTGATTCCGGATCGAGACATTGCGGATGGTCACATGCTCGCACAGCCAAGGATGCACATTCCAAGCCGGCGAATTGCGGAAGGTAGGGCCATCAAACAGCACTTTGCGGCACCGGTCCAATTGCACCAGCGTCGGCCTTAAATGGTCGCGGGCCGGCTCGAACGCGGACGGATCCTGCACGTTCTGCGCAATTAAGCTCTTCACGAGCGCCACGCTCTTAAGCGACTGCTCCGTTGGCCACCAGACTCCGCCTTCCTCATAACCGCCGGACTGGATCAATCGCTTCCACTGCCCCTCCGTCAGCTTCATTCGTTTCACCGGCCGCCAAGCCTCTCCCGAGCCGTCGAAAATACCCGTTCCCGTTATGGCGACATTTTCCAAATCCTCTCCATAAATGGCCGGCATGCATCTAACGGTGCGCAATCCTTCGTAGCTAGTGCGGATCAACGGATAATCGTCGCGGTTCGCGCTGAAATTGACGAGGGCCCCCGCGTCGGCATGCAGCCGAATGCCGCTTTGCAGCCGAATCGGGCCGGTCAGCCATAGACCTGCAGGAATAAGGACCGTGCCTCCGCCCTGCGAGGCGCATGCTTCTATCGCTGCCGCGAACGCCTCCGTATTGTCGCTTAGTCCGTCTCCGATCGCGCCGAAATCGGCAATGTTAAACGTCCCGGCCGGAAATACCGGCAATTCCACTTCAGGCATGTCGAACGGCAATGCTTCGTTGCCTGCTTGTTTGGTCATCGTCACTTGTTCGTGCCTCCTTCAATCGTATGGATGTTAACGTTGCTTATATAGTAAGAAACGGCCTTCGCGGGTTCGTCCGCTTCCGGCAAATCCGCGGTCACAAGCGGCGTTTCCGCATGCGGCTCCCGGCGCATCGGTCCAGTGCGAAGCACGAGCTTTTCGAGCGTGTAAGCCGGCATGGAGAACTGGAAAGCCTTTGGAGCCGGCTCGCCGTCTACTTCGAATTCAAACCGCTGCCTATCCGTATCGAAGCGGACGGTCAGCTCGTACCACCGGTCCGGCTCGTAGCGCTGCAGCTCCTTCCAGGTGCCGGCTTGCAGTACTTGCAGCGTTCCGTCCGAATGAAACCGAATCCGTATAGGCGCCGCGCTCTTGGCATCGCATAGCTCGATATACAGCTGGCCGTCATTCGCCTGCTTCGCCAATATCCGGATTCGAAGCTCGCCCGCGGCGCATTCCTCGAACACGCGCTCCGCCTTCGCGTAATCGTAGGGATCCGCGTCGTTCAGCTCCAGGCTCCTGTCGCGCTCGGATGGAAACGCCGCGACGGAGACGCTCGCCCATTGCGGGCTGTACACGTTCCAGTCCTGCACCCGATCTTCTGGCGACAGGTTGTCGAACGTATCGTTGACCGGCCCGCTGACCCGGTACTCAATCGGCACCGGAATTTCGCTGACCCAGATATCCTCCTTGTTCGCGCTGTAGGTCACCCACATGCTGCCGCCCGGCGGAGAACCGTCTGCCGCTTCGATGCCGCGGACATAGCTGTTGCCGTAATTTTTATGAAACCCGAAATAGCGCCTCGGCGGAACTTCCCCGTTTACGACGAGCAAATCGTCAAACGTTAACCCGTCATCGCCCGTCACGACCGTAAGCGGCCATCTGTGGTTGCCGATCGGCGAAGGATTGTATAGAAGCGCATATTTGGAATCCGAGGTGCGTTCTCCCCACACTTTTCCGCCTGCCATAATAAGGGATGGAGAGCGCGTCTGCTTGGACCATGTACTCCCTTCGTCCTCCGTTACCGCATGAACCGAATGCTTCCATAGCCCTGCGATCCGTCCGTCAGGCAGCCGGTAAGAGTTGAAGGCCGTTCCCCCTTCCATCGCGTAGAAGCCGTCCTGGCTGCGATCCTCTTCCCACCATTGAAGCGTGGTCACGCGGTCCGCCAGCAGCTCCTCGCAGGCTTCGCGAAAGCCTTCGTCTCCGGACTCCGTATACAGGGGATACTTTATGTTCTCCTCGGACCAGCCGGAATGACGGTTCAGCCGGACGAAATGGATCGGCCCGAATCTGCCGTCCTCTCCGATCTCTCGCACGACGCGGCCAATGCCTTTTCCGTTGTTCGGACTCACGCTTGGCAGCGGGCAAAATCCGTAAAACGCCGACGCCAACAATCTGCCGTTCGAAGCGGCGAAAAAGCCCATCCGTTGATGCATGACGCTATACGTCCCCTCCGGAAGAATCTCGCCGTCCGGATAATGATGCTCTTGATCCAGCTGGTATGGAGGAAACAAGACGACGGGCGTCGACCAATGCCAGCCGTCCTTCGATGTCGTCAGCAGCGTCTGGCCTGGCGGCACATGCTCGTGAACGGGGCAGCTAAGATACTCCAAATAAAAGCAGCCTTTCCAGTAGGCCAGCATCGGAGCATGGTTGTAGGTCCAACCGCTGCCGTCCGACAACTCCGGATGCGAACGGTTTGCCCGGAACACTTGCTTGCTCCGGACACCAATCGCGGGGCGCAGCTGTCCGTGATGATAGTCCAGGTTGACGGTCTCGCCGCCGACATATCGAATTTGGTTCTCCGGTTGATCCATTAGGCCCTCCATTTTAGTTAGGTTAACTACACTTTACACGGTTTTGGAACTATATTTATAGGCTAATCGAACCGTGTTTATAGGGTAAAAAGAATTTAGAAAAACGGCGGTGCAGGTGTCGGAAGAAGATCGTGTAATGCCGGCCAGAGACCGACTGCCGTTTTCTCAACTAACAGACAGTTTTTCGCAACATTATTGTCTTTAAGAAATTTTAGATTTCCTCTTGAACCTTACGTAACGTAACGATTTATGATGAATGCAACAATAGGGTGTAACGCTGGCCAACAGCCAAAAAAAACGAACAAAGTAAATTCAAAATCGGAGAAAAAATGGACATGAGAAAACTCGAATTGTTATGCATGTGTCGCTGGACGGGTATGCGTCGGATTCGAACGGAGGACTCGATTGGATTCCGTACAATGAGGATTTAGAGCAATACGCCGTGGAGATCGTAGCCGAAGTCGGAGCTCCCGTTTATGGACGCACGACGTATCGTATGATGGAGAGCTACTGCCCCACGGTGCTGGATGATCCGAATGCGTCGAGGCACGGAATGGAGAGCATGCCAAGTGGCTGCAGTATGTTAAGAAGATCGTCATTTCCGGATGATAGACAGGTGGAATGGCACAATACGATGCTGATTTCGGACAATATCGCAGAGTAAATCAAGGTACTCAAGGAGCAACCGGGCAAGAATCTCGTTATCTTCGGCAGCTAGGGAGCTGCAAAGACGCTGCTTGAGATTGGCCTGATCGACGAATTCCTGCTTACATTTGTCCGGTCGTCCTGGGCGGAGGAAAATCGGTATTCGACGGCAGCGGCGAGAAAATCAGGCTGAAGCTGCTGTCCAGCCGAACGTTTAAGTTGGGCATTATCGCGGCCCGCTATGAGTTGGAGAAATAGCCGTACAAGGTGATCCGCTAACTGTGAACTTTAGCAATGACCCTTGAACTTAGATAACAGGAATTTGAAGTCTGAAAAAGCCGGGCCCGTAATGATAAGGCCCGGCTTACCTGTTCATGCTGTTATGATTGATTGTCCATCCGTTCGATTTCCGTGCTGGCGAGAATAAACGGAGCAACGCCCATCATCGCATCCTGTACAACCGGTTCGCTGAGGTAATATTCATAGGAACCGTCTCTGTACGGATCGCCTCCAAGTCCTGCGCCTGCGCAAATTTGCGTCAAGTGAACGCCGCCTTCGTCATCGAGCTCGATCAGGCGGTCCAACATTCCCTCATATCCCCGTTTAGCTGCCGAGGCAAAGCCTTTTGTCAAGTAATTAAGTCGCACTCCTTTGGCGAGCGCATATATAAACATCCCCGAACTGGATGCTTCAAGATAATTGCCTTTCCGTCCGCCTTGGTCAAGCACTTGATACCACAGACCGCTTTCCTTATCCTGCACCTTCACAAGCGCGCCAGCCATTCGTTCGAAAATGCCGCAGAGCTGTCCGCGCATCGCATGATCGCGAGGGAAATATTCCAGCGTATCGGCAAGCGCCATTGCGTACCAGCCCATTGCCCTGCTCCAGAAGTGAGGAGACTTGCCTGTCGACGGGTTAGCCCACGCTTGCTCGCAGGTTTCGTCCCAGCCGTGATACAACAGGCCAGAATTCCGGTCGCGGGTATGCCTCTCTACGGTAAGCAGCTGATGTGCCGTCACATCGAACCACTCCGGCCGATCGAAGACAAGCGCATATTCCGCCATAAACAGCGAGGCCATATACAGACCGTCCAGCCACATCTGGAACGGATATCTTTTCTTATGCCAGAAACCTCCGTCGCTCGTCCGAGGTTGCCCTTTTAATTGATCGGCCAGCAGGTTGATCGCTTTCTCGAAGCACGGATCGCCGGTTTGCCGAAGCATCAGATAGAGCAGCTTGCCTTGGTTAATATTATCGAGGTTATAATCCTCCAGAACGTATCGTTCAATCGTGCCATCCGCGTGAATGTGCCGACTCATATTCAGCTTAATAAAGTCGAAGTATTTCGAATCACCGTTCAGCTCCCATACTCGTTCGAATGCTTTCAATGTCATGCCAGTGACATAAGCCCACCTTTTTTCAAAGCTAGGGTGGTATCCTTCCGGAGAGGCGTTTTGCAAAATGTAGTCAACCGTTCTTACAGACCAAGCATGGGGTCGGTTCATTTTGTCCTCCTTCAGTTCAAGTTAAGTGACCTGGTCGAACGAGAGGAAACCCGCTGAACTTCCTGAGATAGAACAGAAGTAAATGTATAGCTCCCGGCCTCTAGCTCATAGATCGCTCTGCCGTTCGTATAATCGGCAAACTTGATCCCTTCTGCCTCTTGAATCGTCCGTCCGCCCTCCAAGACAGGCTGTTCGCGATCCGCCGGCAGATAAAGCTTGGCCGTCGTATTGGCTGGAATCGTTACGGAGTATGTGAATCTATCCCAGTTTAGCTCCCACTCGCTTCGAATCACCCCGCGAACGGAGTCATACGACCCTTTTACCCAAGTGATCTGTTTATCAAGATCGATATGAGGCTGCAGAATAATGTTCTTGAAGCCAGGTTGCGTTGAATCCGCGGCAATGCCGACCATATATTTATACATCCATTCCCCAATCGCGCCATAAGAGTAATGGTTATATGAATTCATGCGTATATCGCCAAATCCGTCTTCCGCCGAATAGGAATTCCAACGTTCCCAAACCGTGGTTGCCCCATTTTTCACCGAATATAACCATGATGGCATGGCATCTTGCAGCAACAATTTATAGGCAAGCTCCGTCTGACCCACATCGGACAAAACAGGTGCGATCACATTTACGCCAAGGAAGCCGACAGATAGGGTGTTCTCGGCATAAAGGACCCGCGAGCTGGTTGGATGCGCTGCTTTGTACGCCTCGCTATTTTTGATGTTGTCGGCAAGCAAGTCGATCATTTGCTGCTTTTGGACTTCGTTTTCATAGAAGCCTAACTTCAAACACCATAGCAGCGCAGCTTGGCTATTGTCTTCCAAAATAATGTTCTCGACGCCTACTTGATCCGGGTCGACATCATATTCCAATGACGCATAACCGCCTGAAGACAGGACCATTAACGCTCCATCTTTATCGATACGAAGATAGTTTTGAATAAAGACTTGTTTAATATGTTCGAACAATGTTTCGTATTTCTCCACGTCATCCTTGTTCCCGATTCCTTCAGCCATGCTCGCCATCAGCTTGGCATCATATGCGTAATAAGCATCGCTCATGAGCTGCCGATCCGTTCCCTGGAAGTTCAACCAGTCCCCGATGCTTCCCGTCCCTCTATACGTTTCGCCTGTCTGTTCATAAATCCAATCCATATGACGGTTCATTGCCGCATAATGCTTGCTAACGATGGTTATATCCCCTGTCATTTGCCATACTGTCCACGGCACGACAATGCCCGCGTCAGCCCAACCGCCGTTGCCGGCAAAACCTCTGAAGTTCGCATACCTTCCGCTCGGAGCCGTCGATGTAAACGCGCCGTTGCCATACGTATCTTGATTTTCTACGAGCATATCCATCCAATTCTCGAGAAAGAGGGCCGCATCCATATTATATAGAGCGGTATTGGCAAATAACTGCGTATCGCCCGACCAGCCTACGCGTTCGTTTCTTTGCGGACAATCGCTTGGAATCCACAAATAATTACCGCGATGCCCCCACATAATATTGCTATAAAGCTGATTGATATCCGGATGCGACGTTTCAATACTTCCTGTTTCCGAAAGGGCCGACATGGCTACCTTCCCCGTCAAACGCTTAATCAGCACGGATTCGCCCTCGACAATAGTGACTTCAACATATCTAAACCCATGATAGGTTAAGGTTGGTTGATAGGTTTCCTCCATCGCGGATCCTTTTAACGTGTAGTAATCCGATGCTTTCGCATTCCGTAAATTCGCGGTATATATCGAGCCAGCCGGACCGTCTGCGCCATTGCTGTGATCATTCAGTATTTCCGCATAACGAATGCTGATTTGAGTCCCTTTCCGACCCTGGACCGTAATCCTCGGAATGCCGACCATGTTTTGTCCCAAATCATAGATCGCAACATCGCCTGAAGCAATCGTTACGGCACTTCGCCAGGCAACCTCTAAGTCAGTAACGCTTCTTGCATGGTCGACTTTGATTTCTCCTCGGCTGGTTGCGCTAGCTTTATTGACAACGTCGGTATATACGGTAATTCCTTGAGGGACACGGTCTAAACCATCGATAATCTGCACGGTGTGACCATGATACGATGTCACGTTTACATTCGGGAAGGTGCTTCGATAATCATGCTGCTTGACCTCGCGCCACTGTGAATCGTCAAAACCGGCTTCCGTCCAGCCTTCATGTTCCATCGTGGCATCATACGATTCGCCGTCATAAATATCGTCGGCTCTCACTGGACCCGTATCGGTCGCCTTCCAGCCGGAATCGATATCCGTCACAATCGCTTGAGTCGTTTGATCTTCATAAGTGATGAATAGCTTGCATAATAACCCCAGATCATTCCGTTCATCGTTATAATACACCGTTTGTTTCTCAGGGGACGGCGCCTTGGAAATTCGGCCATTCCACCACCCATTTCCTAGCGTGAATGCTAGCGTTGCCACATCATCTTTTATAAAAGGGGTAACATCATACGTCATGTAGTTAATGGTCTGATCGAAGTTCGTCCAGCCCGGAGGCATGAGCTCGTAGACGCAACTGCCATCCTCTTTGACAATCCCTAACTTATGCCCATTGATATAGGCATCGTATACGCCCAATGCCGAAATATACAGTCTGGCTTGCTTGATCGCCCCGTTCAACTTCGTTTCTTTTCTAAACATCGGCGCCCCGGAGCTTTTAGGCTGCTTGCCATCCATCGCGATCCACTTGGCTCCATCCCAACCCGTTATTCCGTCTGTTGACCGTAATCCGGTTTCAAAATACGCCTCCTCTTTTGCTTTAACCATGTGACCATTCTTATCCCAAACGATGATCGTCCAGTAATAGCGAGTCGTTGGCTGCAAGGTTTTGCCCATATAGGCGATCGCTACCGATTCATTGGACTCGACTTTACCGCTATTCCACAAATCGGCAGTGTCTTCCGCCAATTTCTCCGGCATGGTTGCTGCTAGAATCTGATAAGCAGTCTGCTTCTGTCCCCGTTCGGCGGAATTCATCATCCAACTAAAACGCGGCGCCTCTACATCAATGCCGATTGGATTGCTCCTATGTTCCACTCTTAGATTTGTAATCGATACCTGGTTGCTCAAATCCAGTTCCTCCCGCTATGTTTATCTTGCGCGCTTCGTTATGAAGATTGAGTGACCAAATGGACTCCCGACTCGAGCATGACGCATTCGCCCGAGCGAAGCTTAAGGCTAATGATCGCCTCTTCCGTCCCGACCACCGCCCCGTCCTTCCGGATCAACGCCCTTCCTTCGAATGGATTGACGAGACGGATCGTTTCATCGCGTTCGCTGTACACGGTCACGCGCTGCACCTTCCCGCCCGCTTTGCTTCCCGACAGCAGGAACGCTCCCTCAGCCCGAATGCCCGCGAACGAGGCGTCTTTGAAACGCCGGGACAGCCCCGTGAACACCCGGACGGTTCCTCTTACGCATTGCACGTACATTTCCAGTACAGCCGCCGCCGCGGCGATCGATGCTTCTGCCTGCATGGTATCGCCTCCTGTAAACTGGCAGAAGCCTTCATAGTTGGCGTTATGCCTGGTCGCGTAGCTCGGCATCATGAACACCTCCCTCAGCAGGTGTAGAGAAAGCAGCGCCATATCCGCACGGCCGAGCCGGTTGTGCAAGATCGAAGCCCATGGCATCGACCAACCGGCCCATCGCCCCATGCCTTTGTCGATCCATGACTTATAAGCGTTCGAGACGGCTTCTTTCTGTGCGGGATCGTCCATTTGGATGGTGTCGAAGGGAAAGATGCCGGCCAAATGAGAATGATGGCGATGCGATTCGGAGAGCGGCTGTCCTTCCCACAGATACAGCTCGAGCCCGGGCTTCGTGCCGAACTCTTGGAATTGCCGCGGTCCGGCCGTGTAGGGCGGCAGCTTCTCGCGGATGTCGGCTGCCATGGCCGCGGCATCCGGATCGATTCCGTACTTTTCGTCGAGCTCCAACAGCTTTTCGCATAAGAAATGGACATTGACAAGAAAGAAGGTCGAATTCCGGCCGAGTCCGGCTTGCGACGAGCCGCCGAATTCCGGCGAAACGGTTACCGGAAGCGAATAGCGATCCCCTTCGGTCTCCATCATTTCCCTGAATACGCGAAGAGCCTTGCTCATGAATGGAATCACTTCATCCAGCAAGTATGTCTCGTCTCCGGCATACCGGGCATACTGCCACATCATCTGGGCGACCCACGAGGTGTTCGCCTGATCGATCGTCCCTGTCCACATGCCGCCGACCGGACGGCCGCGGTCGTCTACCGAATGGCCAAGCATATATCCGTCATCGATGCCGACAAAACGTTTGGCGTTCAGCGCCAGCGTCGGCTTCCAACCATCGATCATGGAGAACAGCGGCTTCAGGCTGTCCAGCAAATTGGAGCCGTATGCCGGCCATAAGCATTGTTGAACATTAATATTGAAGTGATAATCGCAGCTCCATGGCGGATTCCGGTATTCCTCCGCCCAAGGGCCTTGCAGCGTCGGCGCGATGCTGCCCGGCATGGAATTGCCTAACATCCGGTAGATGCCCAAGTAATACATGCGTTCAATCTCGGCGTCGGGCAAGGAGATATCCGCCGCCTGCCGCCATAATGCCAGCCAACGCTCTCTTGTTTCACTTGTTGCGGCGGCATACCCTCCGTTAGAGGGAGAAACCGAATCCAGCAGCGCGTTTGCCGCTTGTATTGCCTGCTCCGGATCAGCGCCGTATTCCGCGGCGATCGCGAGCGTTCCCCCGCGCTGCCTCATCCTTACGGCGCATGCCGGATCCTCTGGCAGCTCCTGCACCCAGCCGTCTTCTATTGCTTCAGGGGCCGGAATCCCGAAGTCGTCGAAGTACGCCTTCGTCTTCTCGAAGGAATATGACGGTACGGGCGTTATGCTCTCGAACAGCTCTTCGCCGCCCGAGAGCAGCAGCATCGGCTTATCGATCACAACGGCAAGATCGATAACATGCTCGCGTTCGCCAAGACGGCACACCAGCCGGACCTCGCCTTCGTTCATATGCAGGTTAG
This sequence comes from Paenibacillus sp. NPDC093718, assembly GCF_050279985.1. Lineage (NCBI taxonomy): Bacteria > Bacillati > Bacillota > Bacilli > Caryophanales > Paenibacillaceae > Paenibacillus > Paenibacillus sp. NPDC093718. The sequence goes on along the minus strand of NZ_JBNNUS010000013.1, from coordinate 36,014 downwards.
CAGAAACCAATTGCACATCCGGCTTCAGCCTCGCTTCGATCCGTCCCATCGCCAGCCGCGTCGGCCGTTTCTCCTTGCCGTTCATCAGCCTAGTCGGGAAGAGCTCCCGTGCGCCTTGGAAATCGCCGCTCTCCAGCAGCGATTTCAGTTGGCCGTACGTACAATCGTCCCGCCAGATCGTTCCGCCGCGATGATCCCAATAATCGGCACGATTAATCGTCAGCATAACGGTCTGGTCCTGGAACCAGATCAGCGCGCCGAACACGCCGTTCGACAACGGAATCCCGTCATGACAATAACCGGTGTCCAGCGTCCACGGCACATCATAGGACGGACTTATCTCAATGGCTTTCATAATCCTCCGCCTCCTTCTCGAATCGTTAACTCTCCTCTTCCTTGCCTGCAGCCGACAACCAACTCTTGCAAGAGCTGGTCAAGCGCCGGGTTGCAGCCCAGCCGTCCTTCGAGGCGAAGTCCCACAAAGATCAACTCGCCGCGCCCGTGCCGGACCGAGCCGACGACAGGCACTCTGCGTTTGCGCGCTCCGCCCGATGGGGTCCCGCCCTTCGGCTTCGCGTACGCATAAAGCAGCGGCGACATAGACTCCGCGTACCAACCGCATCCGGTCAGAGCGTCTATTCGGTCCAAGGTTTGGTTATAGAAGAATTGGAAATCGGAAGCCTCGAATCGCTCGAGCCGCTTATCGGCTTCGTCGAAGGCCAGCGTATACAGGCTGCCCGTTTTCTCCTGCCGCACGGCGATATCTCCGATTCGCCATTCGGCTTCGCCTCCCTCGTCCGGGACGATGATCGCCTTTGCCCCAGCTTCGATCCTTCCCGCGATCTCGGTTTCGTGGAGACGGAATGCCTCCGCAGAAGATAAGAAGATCACGTCGAAAGGGAGGCCGGCTTCATAAGTCCGGCAAGGCAAGCCCATCGCGGCGAGCAGCGCTTCCGCTGCGGTTCCGATCGCTGCCGCATTTACCGCGGCTGTAGGTTCGCCATCTACGAGCGTAACGTTGTTCGGGAATACCTCGATATCGAACCGCTCGCTGTTGACCAGTTCTCCGGCACGATTATATGCGGATATGTCCGCTTGAAGCGTGCGGCGTCTATCCACCGCCGGCATGACAAACGGCACGGAGCCGACATAAGCGGAATCGGCGCCGCCGATGTCTGCTTCAAGCTCGAAGGAAGCATAATCCTCGGTCTCGTTCCGAAGCGTCGCGACTAGCTTCATGCCTTGATAATCATCGGGCGTATCATTAAGCAGCCAGGCTTCCAGCTCGAGAAGTTCGCCTGCATAAGCGCGCCATCGGTCGCTCCGCCAATGTACCCGCAGCGGCTCCAGAGCGTCTTTGTAGGCAAAATAGGCCGGTTTCGGCACCCGGTCTGCTCCGACAAGCGATTTCATCCACCCCGACGGCCAAGCGTCGATGAGCAGATGGATGGCGGACTGCACGATCAGATCGGAGCGCCGGCGGATCGCGTCGGTCATCAGCCTTGTGACGGATGCCTGGTATCGCTGGCTCCGCTCGATCCAGTCTCCGATGCGGTCGGCTTCCGGATACCAATCGCCATGATGCGAATACGTCTGACTGTCGACGATCGCATCCGGCATCCAAGGGTCGTCCGGATTGTTCGGCAGCCATTCAAGCGGATAGCGTTTCTGCATTAAGGCAAGATGATCGAGCGCCTCCGAGCCGTATTCCCCGCATCCGGTCTTCCAGTCCTTCTTGAGCGGTGGAAGCCCGCCCTTATAGAGCTCACCGAACGAGATCATATGATTCGTATACCACATCGTATAGCAGTGATAATCGGACAGCCCCGTTTCCGTCGGCGGATCATAATCGCCGTCGGCGTTTTTCACGACGCGGTCCGGATTCTCGATATAAATGGCATGCCTTGCCGATGCGAAGAACGCTTCCATTTCGTCCCGATACAGATGCCGATGTCCTTTGCCCCGCTTTGCGGGACGGGAGGGCTCGTTGATCAGAGATACCATAATGACGCTCGGATGGCTGCGTACGAGCCGCTCCATCTCTGCAGATTGCCTCACTGCCTCGCAGAACTTGTTTCGACGGATATAGCCGAACGCCGGCAAATCGCATTGGTTCATCATGCCGAGACGGTCCATGTAATCGTAAATTTCTTCTTGCACCGGGCGCTGCGTAATTCGGTAAAAGTTCAGATTGGCCAGCTTCGCGATCAAAATATCGTCAATGAGCTGCTCTTCGTCGCCTTGCATGACGCATTGCTGGAGATGCCCCATCTCGTTCGCGCCCCGCAGCAATATCGGCCGGCCGTTCAAATACAGCGTTCCTTTCGGCGTCGCCGCTTCGTCCATCTTGAAGGATCTCATGCCGAAGCAACGGTCTTGGGCATCCTGCAGCTCCCCTTCGAGGTCCAGACTCGCCCTAAGCCGGTATAATCGCGGCGCGTCCGGTTCCCAACTGCGGAATGCCGGGAAGGCGATTTTATAACGGTAATTGTTCATGCCCGGACCCGCGTAAGCAATCGGGAAGCGAATGCCGGAGAGCCCTTCTCCCTCGAAATTGTCCGCAAAAACGTCGACCGTCAGCTCGGCTCCTTCGATGAGACCCGCCGTCATGTTCATGACGTCGATCCACGCCTCAAACGATCCGTCCTCGGGATTGGGTCTAATAAAGATGTCGTCTACGAACAGCTCCGCCCGTTCCTCCAGAATCACATGGTTATAAATGCCCGCGCCGGGCGGGCAATGATGCCAGCCGTACACCGGCTCGTCCCAGCCCGGACCCGTGGCGGCGTACATCTTGTCTCCATCGAGCCGCGTGCCGCCGACGCCCATCATCGGATAATCGTTTTTCACTTCGACAACGAGCACGTTGGTCTCCTCAAGCAAAGAAGTGATGTCGAACTCGAAGGGAGCAAACAATCCTTCATGCTGACCAACGCATTTGCCGTTCACGTAAACGGCCGCTTCATAATCGACAGCCTTAAAGACAAGAAACGTTCTCCTTCCTGCTTGCGGCTTCGGATAGCCGAATGTCGTCCGATAATAGCCGGTCCAGCGTCCCTTCTCCTTCGTCGGCCCGCGGAAGTCGGGGATCGAAACCTGTTCCCACTCGCCTTCGCCCCGCAGCACGCGAGCGAATTCCCCGCTTCCTCCCTCCTCGTAACGGAAATCGAAGCTGGTCAGCTTCCCGCTGGGACGGGAATAGCCTGGTGGCGGCGATAGCTGCCTTAGATAGGGGCGATATCGCTCGCGAAGCTCGGCCAATTCCTGCCCGAATCGGCTCAGCCGTTCCTCGAAGCTCGGCTCGATCATACGCTCGGCAGTAGTCTCCCCCCTCCCGAACAACCTCTTCGTCCATTCGCGCGGCCGAATTTCGGTCATGCCTTCCTTTGCAAGCGGATGCTCGCGAAGCGCGATTTCCGCGAAAGGATCCACCGTCTGTGAACGATTCTCCTGCGTTGATTTCAATGAAATGCCTCCTTCTCCATGAAAGAATGATAGTCTCTGGCGCCTGTCTAGCACCGCGTAATCGTATAGGTCACGCCCGGCTCCGTTCGAAACTCCACGACGCAAGGAGCGATCTCGCGAACCGCGACCGCTTCCGTTCCGGCGGTTACCTGCACATTGCCATCGGTTCGAATTCGGCAATGCTCGCCATTTGCCGATGCAATGACGGCTTCGATAAGGGCGCGATCCGTCCATGCCAGCGATACCGTAAAGCCGCCGCGCGCCCGCAATCCGGATACGCGGCCTCCCTTCCACGCCTCCGGCAGCGCGGGCAGTAGGTTGAGCTCGCCGGCATGGCTCTGCAGCAGCATCTCGGCAATCCCCGCCGTCGCCCCGAGATTGGCTTCGATCGTAAGCGGATAAAAGGTCAGCTTCGGATGCCGGTGGGCGTTGAACAAATTGTCAAACGGATTTTTAAGCAATTTGGTCAAATAACGATGCGCCATCTCTCCGTCATCCAGCCTCGCGAACAGGCTGATCAACCAGGCGAAGCACCAGCCCACCGCGTCTTCCCCTTCGTGCTGCAGCCGAAGGTCGATCGATACCCGGCAAGCGTTAGCAAGCTCGGGGGTGCGGCGATGGTCGAGCTCGCCGCCCGGATGCAGCGGATAGAGATGGGCCATATGCCGGTGCCCGGGCTCCGCTTCTTCGAAATCCGAGAACCACTCTTGCAGTTGTCCGCGGCGGCCGATCTGGAATGGGCGAAGGCGCGCCCTTGCAGCGGCCAGTTCAAGGCGCAGCTCCCGATCGATCCCCAGGTGGTCGGACGCTTCCATGCAGTTTCCAAAGAGCTCGCGGAGCAAGGCAATATCCATCGTGGCGTCCATGCTGACGGCCGCTTTACGTCCGTCCGGCAAGGTGAATGTATTCTCCGGCGAGGTGGACGGATTGGAAACCAAGTAGCCGTCCGCATCCTCGACGAGGTAGTCCAGGAAAAACAACGCGGCTTCTTTCATGATCGGATAGCCGACCTGGCTCAGAAACGTCCGGTCTCCCCCGAACCGGTAATGCTCCCATACATGCTGGCTGAGCCAAGCTCCCCCCATCGGCCAGTACGCCCAGCTTGCGGGGCCGCCCGACGGGCCGCCGGACGGCGTCGTGATTCGCCAAAGGTCAACGGCATGATGGCTGACCCAGCCTCTTGCCTTATAATGGGCAAACGCCGTTTCCCTGCCGGCAATCCGCAAGTCCTCCAATAGACGGAAGAGCGGCTCGTGACATTCCGCAAGATTGCATACCTCGGCTGGCCAATAATTCATTTGCGTATTAATGTTGACCGTATAGTTGCACGACCACGGCGGTCTCATCGACTGATTCCAGATCCCTTGCAAGTTCGCCGCTTGCGTTCCCGGCCGGGACGACGATAGAAGCAAATACCTTCCGAATTGAAAAAATAGAACGGCTAGCTGCTCGTCTGTCTTGTCTTCGCGAAGCGCCCGAATTCGTTCGTCAGTCGGCAGATGCTGCAGACCGGGCGCATCAAGCTCAAGCTCCACCCGTCCGTACAGCGCCCTGTAATCCTGGACGTGCCGGTCCAGCAGCTCGCCGTAGGAAAGCTTGGCAGCCGCGTCTAGACAGGAGCGGCATAGCTCGGCGGGGTTACGGCCCTCCAGGACGGGATTCTTGTCGAACCCGTTGAAGCTGGTCGACGCCGTCAGGAGGAAGGTTACGGCGTCCGCGCCTTTGATCCGGATCCGTCCTTCCCCGTCCTCCGTCGTCGCTCCGCCTTCCGGCAGGGCGAGCAGCTGCGCCTCGAAGCGGATGCCCCGTCCTTCCTCATAGATGACCGGATCGTCGCTCCGGGCATGAAGCGGCTCCACATGCGACGGGCTTCGTCCCTTCATCGCAAGCTTATCGGCGGAGACCCGGAGCGCCTGATGCCGCAGCTGGCTGTCAAGCGATGCACGAACGGCTATCCGGCCGGGCTGATCGGCGGTAAAACGCACGACCATGACCTGATCGACCGCGGAAACGAACGTTTCGCGCGCATATTGAACCCCGTTCAGCGTAAAACGCGTCCGGCAGACCGCATCGTTCAGGTCAAGCTCGCGCCTGTAATTCTCCGCATTGCCGGTCTCCTCCAGCTCGAGATACAAGTCGCCTAGCGGCTGATAGGACTCGGACCACGGCCCCAGCATATGCTCTTCGATCGTCTGTTGGGCTTCCGGGTATTTCCCTTCGAATACGAGCTTCCGCGCCGTCTCCAGATAGGCTGCCGCCTCCCGGTTATTCGGATCGTACGGATGTCCCGACCATAACGTATCCTCGTTCAGCGAGATGCGTTCCTGAAAAATCCCGCCGTACACCATGCCGCCCAGCCGGCCGTTTCCTACGGCGAGCGCGTCCACCCATTCCGCCGCGGGATGTCGGTACCACAGCATTCCTTCGTTTGTTCTCGAACCGTCAACCGCCTTCATTCCCATCACTCCGTTCGCTCTTCCAGAATCCAGACGCCGTGGGCGGGGAGCGAGGCTTCCCCGCTTACGTCCGAGCCACCAAGCAGCTCGCGCAGCGGCACCGGGCCAACATTGACCTTCGCCGGCTGGTCGTTGTGGTTTAGCAGAAACACGTACCGCTTGCCGTCCTTCGCCCTGGCGCTCGCTTCCACGCCGGGAGGCGTCTCGGCAACCGGAACGATGTTGTTCAAGTCCGTCAGCTTGGAGAATAAATCCCTCAAAAACCGTTCCTCCGGATCCGACGAAATATACCAGGCTTCGCCCTTGCCGAATGTATTGCGCGTAATCGCTGGCATGCCTGCATAGAAGTCCGCGCCATAGACGGCGACCGTTTCCGCCCCCTCCGTATGCAGCCGCTCGCACATTAATGAGCAGCTATACGTGGCATCCGGCAGACTTGCCTTTCCTTGCATGACGAGAAAGTTCGACTGGCCCGGAAACAGCGGATCGATTTCTTCCACCCAGATGCCGAGCAGCTTCCGAAGCTCGCCGGGATAACCGCCGAGCGTCACCAGATCGGTTTCCTGAACGATGCCGCTGAAGAACGTCGTCACGAACGTGCCGCCGCTTGCCGCGTACGTCTCCAGCTTCTCGGCGAAGTCCGGTTTGACCATGTACAGCACGGGCGCAACGACCAGCGCGTATTCGTCAAGCCTAGTCTCCGTTCCGATCATATCGACTTGCACGTTAAGACTGTAGAAGGCATCGTAATAGCGCTGAATTTGCTGCAAATATTTGAGCCGCGTCGTTGGCCCGCTGGAATGTTCGAGCGCCCACCAATTGTCCCAATCGAACACGATGGCAACCTTCGAAGACGTTCTCGCTCCGATCAGCGCATCGCCCAATCGCTGCAGCTCCAGTCCGAGCTCGGCGCATTCTTGGTAGACGCGCGTATGCTCATGGCCGGCATGGTCGATGACTGCCCCGTGAAACTTCTCGAAGGCGCCCGCGGATCGTCTAAGCTGGAAAAACATGACCGCTTCCGCGCCGCGCGCGACCGCCTGGTAGCTCCACAGCCGCATGACGCCGGGCCGCTTAAGCGGATTGACTTCCCTCCAGTTCAATTGGCTGGGGCTCTGTTCCATCAGCAGGAACGGCTTGCCCTGTTTGAGCCCCCGCATCAGATCGTGCCGCATCGCGATTTGGCTCATCGGCGTGCCGCTCTCCGGATAGCTGTCCAGCGCGACGACGTCCAGCTCCTTGGCCCACTTGAAATAATCTAGCGGCTTATAGGTGCCGTTGCTCTGGAAATTGGTCGTCACGACCGCATCCGGCATGACGGCTTTAATCGCGTCGCGCTCCAATTGGTAGCAGGCCAGAAAGCTGTCGGAGTTGAATCGGTCGTAATCGATCGACATCGCCGGGAAAGCCGTCGCTTCATGGCCGAACGCGCTGAAATGCTCGCTCTGCTGACTCGGCAGCACAATCTCCTCCCAGTCGTAAAACGTATGGCCCCAGAACGAGGTGTACCAAGCGGCGTTTAAGGCATCCAGCGTTCCGTAGCGCTCCTGCAGCCAGACGCGGAACGCCTGCTCGCAGTTGTCGCAATAGCACCGCCAGCCCATCTCGTTGTTGACATGCCACAGCAGCAAAGCAGGGTGATCCTTGTACCGTTCCGCCAGCTTCCGCGCCATCCGCTCCGAATAAAGGCGGAAGGTCGGGCTGTTCGGGCAGGAATTATGACGCCGGCCGTACTTTTTTTTGCGGCCCTGCGAGTCTACGGTCAGCACGTCCGGATACGCGCGCGCCATCCAGGCGGGATGGGCCGCGGTGCCGGTCCCGAGACAAGCGCGAACCCCGTTCGCGTGCAGCATATCGAGGACGTCGTCCAGCCACTCGAAGCGGTACGTCTCCTCGTCCGGCTGATTGCGCGCCCAGGAGAAGACGTTGACCGTGGCGATATCGATTCCGGCGAGCTTGAACAGCCGCATATCCTCTTCCCACACGCCGCGAGGCCATTGCTCCGGATTGTAGTCTCCGCCGTACAGAATCTTATTAGGCAAACCGTTCATTACACCCGCTCCTTCTCCTTTGTTTCCCACTCGATCCGATCCGGCAATGGCAGCCTAGCGCTGCCGTCTCGCCCCGGAGCCGCAACGAGCGGCTTCAATCGAATCGTGAACGAGACCGGCTCTGCCGGGATCAAATAATCCGGCAGGGTCGGCGCATAGCCGCAGCTGTGATTGCCGAGCCCGGACTGGCGCCAGTCGACGCTTACTTCCGTCGCGCCGAGAAGCTTCAAATCCGAATGATGCCGGGCGGCGCCCAAAGCCTCGGTCGAATACGGCCGTGCGCCGAACTGGCCGAGCGGGGCATCGGTTCCCGTGATCAATAGCCCGGCTCCGCCGGCATCGGTCAGGCTCGCCCAGCGGACTTCGGCCTTGCTGCCGTTCTCCTGGGGTTTAATGTACGGAACAACCTGTTCGCCGACGGTACCTTCGTACAAGCCCAGCTTGCCGCTTTCCTTGCGGTCCGCATAACATTCGTGTGGACCGAGGCCAAGCCAGGACATATGCCCGAACCGTGAAGGCATCGCGAACCGGAGTCCGATTCTGGGCAGCGGCGGAAGCCCTTCCTTCAGCGGCTCGAGCTTCGTTTCGATCGTCACGTCGCCGCTGCCGAAGACGGTGTAGAGCTGAACGGCCGCGAACGTCGGCCGCAAGCCGTTCACGCCAAGGACCGTCTCCGTCCGCACCTGGACGGCCCGCCCGCCCACGGCATGGCGGGCTTCCATCATTCTGACGTGGGTCTCCAGCTCATGATAGCCGGCCTCCCGCCACTTTTTCGCCAGATGAACATCGTTGTCGACCGGCGCCCTCCACAGCTGGATGCGGGGCCCCGACTCCAGCAGGGGCATGCCGTCATGCTCCCAACGGTCCAGTGCGCCGGTTACTTTGTCGAACGTTAACGAAAACCCTGCTCCGCTTGCCTTGACGTACCGGCTTCCATCCTCTAAGGCGACGGCGCTCATCGCCGATTGCGATACAGGCTGCAAGGAAGCTCCTGTTGCCGCCGATGAAGTCAAAGGAATATCCGCCCACGCCACTTCATGCCCGGCAGGCGCCCAGCATGTCTCCTCGCGGAGCGTGAAGCTCAGATGAAGCCAATATTCTCCGCCGCCGCTTCGCTCCTGCTCCTGATTCAGCTCCGGATTCGTCCGGTAAGGAACGGCGACGAACGCTTCTTCTCCCGCGGCAATCGCAAGCGGCTGCAGCTCTCCTTCCTCTACCGCCACTCCCTCCCGGTAAACGATCCATTTGACCGCCAAATGCTCCAGCGTGACAACATCGTACCGGTTGCGGATCCGAAGCAGACGATCCGTATCGGTCGGCAGCACATTGACCGGCTCGATGGCCTTCTTGAACTCCAGAAGCGCCGGCTTGACGGTACGGTCTGGAAACAACAAGCCGTCGACGCAGAAGTGGCCGCTGTTCGGGCTGTCGCCAAAGTCGCCTCCGTAGGCGTATTCGAAGCCGCCGCCCGGCTTCCACCGGAGCAAGGACAGATCCGCCCATTCCCAGATCAAGCCTCCGCACAGACGCGGATAACGGAAAACAGCATCCCAATACTCCTTCTGGTTGCCGAGCGCGTTGCCCATCGCATGCCCGAATTCAACCATCAGATAGGGCCGGGTCTCGTCCGATTTCTCGCCTTCCGCAATCAGCATATCCACGGAAGGGTACATGCTGCTCACAATGTCTACGACGGGCGCATCGTAAGCCCGCTCGTAATGGACCGGCCGCGTTGGATCGTTCTCCCGTACCCAAGCCGCCATCGCATCGTGATTCGCTCCGTAGCCCGATTCGTTGCCGAGCGACCAGATGATGACAGACGGGTGGTTCTTGTTCCTCTCGACAAGCCGGACGATCCGGTCCATGAACGCCTCTTTCCATGCCGGGTCGTTCGCCAGGCGGCTTTCGTAGGCCGTTTTCTCGTCGGGATTGTCGATCCAGCGGCTGATTTCGCCGAGAAAGACGCAGCCGTGCGTCTCCAGGTCCGCTTCGTCGACGACGAACAGGCCGTAGCGGTCGCACAGGTCGAGCCAGCGCTCGTCGTTCGGATAATGCGAGCATCGCACCGTATTGATGTTGTGGCGCTTCATCAGCTCGATGTCCTCGATCATCGCTTCCATCGTCATGACGCGGCCGAGCTCGGGATCGAATTCGTTCCGGTTCACCCCGCGGATGATGACCGGCCTGCCATTGACCAGGAGCCGTCCGTCCCGCACCCGGATATCCCGGAAGCCGACCGCGTACCGGTATACCTCCTCCGCTTGTCCGTCCGCGCCGGATAAGGTGACGAGCAGCGTATACAGATTCGGCTCTTCCGCCGACCACAGCTTGGGAGCGCTAACAGGAAGCTCTACGGCGATGTCTGCTTCGGGTGAGCTCCCGATCTGGCAGGGAACGCCGGCAACGCTGGCCGCGACCGTCGATTCGTGGGCATCCAGCAGCTCGGACCGGATCTGATAGCCCTCCCCATTGCTGCCGGAAGACGCCGCAAGTCTTAAGCCAAGCTCGAGCACGCCGCTGTCGTACGACGCGGACAGCCGGGTCCGGATACGGGCGTCGCGCAGACGGACCGCCGACGGCGCGCTCAGCAAGTAAACTTCGCGGAATATGCCGCTTAGCCGCCATTTGTCCTGATCCTCCAAGTAACTGCCGGTCGACCATTGGTAGACGCGAACGGCCAGCTTGTTGACGCCTGGGCGGATCAAGTCCGTCACCTTGAACGTCATCCGGTTATGGCTGCCTTGACCAAAGCCCGCTTCCTCGCCGTTGACCCACACGTGAAAGGAGGAGTCTACGCCTTCAAATACAAGAAAAACGTCGCCGCCCGCCCTTTGCTCCGGCAGCTCGAACGTTCGCAGGTAAGAGCCTGTCGGGTTCTGCTTCGGTATGAATGGCGGATCGACCGGAAACGGATATTTGCTGCTGCTGTACAACGGCGTTCCATAGCCGAGAAGCTGCCAGTTCGACGGCACCGGAATGGCGTCCCAATCCTCACCCTTGAACGATTCGTCATAGAACCGCTCCGGCGCATCCAGGGGACATGCCGCGTAATGGAACTTCCATTCGCCGTTAAGCATTTGGACGTACGAGGAGGCGTTCTTGTCACAGGTTGCGGCTGCCGCCAGCGCCGTCTCCCTGTCTTGATAAGGAATGCCCCGCGCATCCGCCGGCTCGGCATGGATCTGCAAAACGTCCGGGTTCTCATAATCCGGCGACTCCTGATTGAATCGCAATCTCATGTCTCTACAGCTCCTTGACTTCTAATTTCGTGGCATCTATCGCTGCGTGAAAGAGATAGGCGCCCGGATCCGTGCTCTTCTTGCTGGCGGGCTGTCCTTGTTCGTCCCAAGCCGTCACGTTCCTGTAATACCGCCGCCTCGACAGCAGCGCCGCTCCCGAGTAGGGGACGGAGGCGTGTGCGCCGCCGGGTCCGCTCGGCCTGCCGAACGACCAGCTTTGCGCCGGTCTGCGGACGTCGAGGCCAAGCGGGCATTGTATGCCTTCTTTATGACAGCCTTTTACGGGTAAAATGCTTCTGTTGTTTGAAGACCACTTTACACGGTTTCAAGACTTCGTTTATAGGCTAATTCAACCGTGTTTATAGGGGGTTTTCACGAAGGTGAAACGGCCGATGCTATCCACGTCTACGCAGCGACTAGACCGCCGAAATCTTTGATCATAATGCGCCCACTGGACGTGCAAACCACTGAATGCAGCATAAATTTCGACCACAATGCCCCCGCTGGACGTCCAGACCACCGAATGTAGCATTAATTTCGACTACAATGCCCCACTCGATGTGCAGACCAATGTTGGAGTGATTCTCCAGCATGCAACGGTTACCACAGCGCTTAAATGGCCTGTATGAGCGCTTTTCATCCTGTATGAGGAACGCTATATGACCAAAATCCGCAGAAATGCCCTTCTTTCAGGCGAATAAGCTCCACTGCAAACGTGACATCCGGAAGGAGGCCATTTAAAGGCGATTAGGCTCCGTGGTGACCGTTAGAGTCTGAAAGCCTCCATGAGCCATATATTTTAAAAAAACAAAAGCAACCTCCGCTCTGTTGAGGGTAGGTTGCTAAGACAGGTTTGCTAGGACTGGTCACTTTGATAGGTTACTTTGGTAGGTTACTTTGGTAGGTTGCTTAGACAGGTTGCAGTAACAAAATTGCTATAACAGATTGCCATATTCGTCTACCAGCTAGTTCTAAAATAATGTCTCGACTCTTCCGCTAGCGATGGCTCCAACCATTCCTGAACCGACACCTGAATGCCGGCATAGACCCGTACGCATGATTTCAATCGGACGCTCCCCCGGCTCATGAGTCCTGCCAGGCGATGACCGGCCCCTGCAACCCAAGCTTCGGTCTACTCATCGGCTTTTCAAGAAAAGCTCGATGACAGGGACGGTTACGTTCGGCTTCTTGACCGGCAGCAGCAGCGTCAGGATATCGCGCGGCCTTCCCTCGTTGAAAGCGCCCGCTTCCATCGTCATTTCCTCTTCGCCTTGCTTCATTTTAATTTCCGAAGCATCGTTCAGCAGTTGCGCATATTCCACCATGCCCGTCAAACCGCGCAGATGAATATGCTTGAAAGGCCAGCTGTAAACGTGCAGATAAAGACGGTTGTTCTCCGGATTGTAGGTAAAACGGCAATCTTCCGGACATTGAAGCTCCTCCGGCGCGGCCGTACAGCCATAAATCGACTTGCTGTGGCGTTTCATCCATTCGCCAATGCCCTTCAAACGATCGATGGCACGTTCATCGAATTCACCTCGACCTGTCGGTCCGACGTTAAGAAGCAGATTGCCTCCCTTGCTTACCGTGTCTATTAACATTTTCACAAGGGTGTCGACGCTCTTCCACGTTTCTTCGTCGCGGTAATACCCCCATGAGCCGCTGAAGGTATGACACGCCTCCCAGACAACGCGCTTGCCGTTCGTTTGAATCCACTCGCGCGGTTGATATTGCTCCGGCGTCGTGATGTCCCCTTTCACCTGCAGGCGATCATTCAGCAAAATATGCGGCTGCAGCTCGCGAATAAGCTTCACCAGCTTCTCACTTTGCCACTCTTCCTTGCCTTTGCCAGGGAAGCCTTGTTCCGACGGGATAGAGAAATCGAAAAACATCAAATCGATCTTGCCGAATTTAGTCAGCAGCTCCCTCGTCTGCTCATGCATGTAGTCGACATACTTCTGCCATTCGCGGTGCTTCTGGTCTTCCAGAAACTCCTTATTATATCGAAGCGGATGTTTGACATCGAGTGTATAATGCCGATGATGCCAATCCAACAGGGAGTAATACAGTCCCGGCCTGATGTTCTTTGACTTGAATGCTTCTATCATCGGCGTCAGCAGGTCTCGGCCTGCCGGCGTGTTGGTCGCTTTGTAATCAGTCAGAGCCGAATCCCATAAGCAAAAGCCTTCATGATGCTTCGTGGTGACTACGAAATATTTCATGCCGGCGTCCGAGGCAAGAGTAGCCCATAGCTCGGGATCGTACAAATCCGGGTCAAAGCGCTTGAAATATTTGTTGTACTGCTCATTCGTCATAAATTCCCGGCCCTTCATCCACTCGTGCCTGGCGCCCAGCGAGTACAAGCCCCAATGAATGAACATGCCGAAACGATCATGCGTATACCAGCTTGAATCCCCTGTTGTCTGCTCAATTTCAAATCCCATTCGATAATCCTCCCGTAACCGTTGATTGGCTGTTCTTGTTTTGGATATCGCTTTCATTACTTTCATTCCAGCGGTTGATAGTCTATAATTATAGCTGCTTCCTATTAAGAGTTCTCTAGCTGATATTGCTGTAAAGTTAAGGGATATTGCTTTTCGGAGGGACTGCGGCATGACAAATCCTTATCAAATCAAGCAAGACGTCCCGCATCGCGATCTGGACTTTCCGTTTGACGTCTTCCACATCATTCCGCCCGGCAAGGAAGTGCTGCACCTGCATTGGCATGATGACTTGGAACTCATCTATTTTATCAGGGGAAACGCGACCTTCTATATCGGCTCCGAGACGGTTAAGCCGGAACCTGGCGATTTGATGTTCGTGAACAAGGGCATGATCCATACGGGGTTTGCGGATGACGAGCATCAGGTGGAATATTACGCGTTGGTCTTTCATCCTGTGCTAGCCGAAAGCCGGGTGGCGAGCTCCAGTCATGTGCAAATCACAAATCCTTATGCTTCCGGAAAACGTTTTTTTCCCATCCTTCTGCCGGTAACAGATACGTATAATTCGCTCATCGCCGGTATTGTCAAGCAGATGATCGCCGAATACGAGCAGCAGGCTATAGGCTATCAGGTTGCGATCCAGTCCATGCTGCATCTGCTGCTCGTACATTTATCCCGCCATCACCATCTGCATGGACCAACCGGTTCCGCAGATACGGTAGGCGCGGAATTAACCGATAGATTCAAAGAGCTTATCGCGTTTGTGGAGCGGCATTATCCGGAGAAGCTCACCGTACAGCAAGCAGCCGGCATCGTCAATTTGAGCGAATACCACTTTTGCAGAACCTTTAAGAAGGTAACCGGCAAGACGTTCGTGGAGTACGTCAATTTGCTCCGCATCAACGCCGCCGAGCAATTATTAATCCATTCCTCCGATCCGATCACGGAAATCGCGTTTAAAGTCGGCTTCGGCAGCGTTAATTATTTCAGTCAAATGTTCAGGCAGTACAAGAGGCATTCCCCTTCGCAATGCCGGAAGCGGTATGCGCGGGGACTCTAATAAACCGCACATCGATTGGCGGGTGTGCTCCAGATGGAGAACGCCCGCCGATCCAGCTCGAAGACGATCTCGGCCGACTCGCCGGACCTTTGTATATACGCTCACTCCAAATTTTTGCAAGCCTCTTGTCAGCGCTCCTTAGACCCGATCTCCTTATCCCCTCAAGAAACTCGCAGCCCTTTAATTCCCATATACCCTGCAATTTCAAACGGCTTTGTTGTCTCTACCATCTTTGCGTCTTTAAAACAAGCCATTCCGAGCAGATTAATATTCTGTTCTTACTTCACTTCAACATAAGGAAGAAAACCTTCTTACCCTTTCTTAGAGGAATTGCTCCAAAACTGGCCGACTTAATCAATCCGAAACTTGCCTAGCTTAACGGCATTGTCCAACGTGGATAGCAAGTAAAGACTCGGAACGCGTTCCAGTTTCAGGGAAGCGGTCCTGTTTTTTTTTTGCATTTCCTTTTGATATCATAATCCACAGCGTTCTCCGAACTTCAGAATTGCGCCGGAAGGGATGATATCATTCACATTTTCCAACCCGCCGCATCCGGATTAAGCAAGTCGGCTGCTCGCGGAGCATCCGGTTCTCCGTCATCTTGCCCTGAGTGAACCCCTCGTATCGTCCCTCTTGATGGGCTGTCGATCAAGAGCAGCACCGTCCAATACCCGGTTCCGAGAATCTACAATAGATTCGATCGCCCTATATTTACGATTATAGCCGTATATTTTTGATGGAAACACTCCTATACAATAGTGTCAAATACTTGCAAACGCGAACGCAAAACTTGTATGCGCTTACAGGCAACGGCACAGACTTTGAGAGGGGGTGGTCTGGATTCGGGTTTTAGGATTATCCGTTTCAAACTAAGGGAGGGAAAACGAAATGTTGAAAAGAAGAATGGGACTGCTGTTGGTTATTATTTTGATTTTAAGTATAATTGCAGCTTGTACTAACGGTAATACTGAAGGTACTGTTAATACTGGGGGTACTGTTAATACTGAGGGTACTGTTACGCCGTCGGGCGGTAATGATCCGACAGCAGAACCTCCGGCGCCGGAAAATGCCGAAGTCACATTTTCCACAATATTTTCCGATGAAGAATTTGAAGCAAATGTAGGGAGTTACGTGAAGAATAAGTTCCCTACATACACGATTAACCATATTTCGAATAGAGGACTTTCATTGGAACAACTAGTAGCCGCTCAAACGAAGTTTGATATTTACTTCACAAGAGCCGGTGGATTTTTGAATGCATACGAACCGATGAAGTTGACTTACGATATGACGGAGCTAGCTAAAAAACATGGAGTTGACTTAGCTTCGTTTGCCCCTGGGTTTATTGAATCTGCCACGTTTGATAACCAACTTTACGGCCTTCCTATTTTTAACGATTCTCTTGTTTTATTCTATAACCGAGATTTATTCGACAAATTCGGGATCCCATATCCGAAAGATGGCATGACGTGGGAGGAGACGTTTGCACTCGCCCATCAATTCGATCGGAATGAAAACGGAACGCAGTATATGGGACTTTGGATGTCTCCGAAGCACTACTTCCGCATGAATTCCTTATCGCAAGGTTTCATTGATCCGGAAACGAACAAGGTGACGGTAGACAACGATAATTGGAAGAGGATTCTCAACCTCTTCACTGAATTGAGCAGAAATCCTGGCGTGCAGAATATGGCTAAAGCAAATTTCCCAAGTCATGATCACTTTAGAGGAGCAGCAGGCGTTTCCGCCATGTATGTTTTTTTAACCGAATGGATCGCGGTTTCGCAAGATCAACTTCCGCTGAACTGGGACATGGTTTCGATGCCGGTCTTCAAAGATCTTCCGGATAATGGCACTCAACCTTACGCCAACTATGCAGGTATTACTTCCATTTCCGAAAATAAAGATGCGGCAATGCAAATTTTAAAATATTTAACGTCTGAAGAGTTCCAAATGGAAGTGTCAAAAAAAGGAAAGATTTCTCCATTGAAATCACAGCAGGTTAAAGATCTTGCATTTGAAAACCATCCAGACCAAGATAAAAACTTCGACGCAGTGTATGTGAACGGAAATGCTCCAATGCGTCAATTACATCCATTAGAAGATCACATCGTTGACTTAATGAATGATAAAGTAACTGAACTTGTAACAGGGCAAAAAGATGTCAATACAATCCTAAGGGAGGTACAAGAACTGGGGCAACAAACGGTTGATCAGGAAATGGAAAAATTGAAGTAACGGGAAAACCCCCGACTCCAATTGGTCAAGCCCCATTTTTGTAGACATTGAAAAAAGCCCTAGGCTGAAAGCTGGCGTCGGTACTCTACCGGCGTCAGCTTATTTAATTTTCTTTGAATCCGTTCATGGTTATAAAAATGTATAAATCCCTCTATTCTCCGTTGTGCCTCGTCCAACGAGGGGATATGATATGGGTAGAGCGCTTCCGCTTTGAGATGCGAGAAGAAGCTCTCCATTGCGGCATTGTCTAAACAATTGCCGCGTCTGGACATGCTGATTTGGGCGCCAACCGTAGGCAGCATGTCGTGGTATGCATGGGACGTGTACTGGAAGCCTTGATCGCTGTGAACGATCAATCCGGCTATTTGCCCAGTCGCGTCCTTTTGCGCTTCAAATGCGCCTTTAAACGTCTCTAGAACCAATTCGTTGTCATTGCGATTACTAATGTGGTACGCGACGATCTCTGAGTTGCACAGATCCTTAATAGCCGACAGGTACAGCCGCTCATCCCCTACACGATACTGCGTAACATCGGTAACCCACTTTTGATTCGGTTTATCCGCAGTAAAGTCACGCTTCAGCAAATTATCTGCAACGCGGCCGTCCGCTACTGCTACTTGATGTGAGTAGCGATAGTTGCGTTTCCTCCGGATAACGGCCTTCAACCCGAGCTCTTGCATAAGACGCAGTACCCTCTTATGGTTCACCTTTTCATCATATTGTCGTTCAAGCTCGTCCTCAATTCTCCGGTATCCATATGTCCCGTTTCTCTGCTCATATATAGCCTTGATTCGCTCTTTCGTCTCGTAGTCCTTGTCATGTTCTAACCTACTTAGATAGCGGTAATATCCGCTTCTAGGCACGCCTAAGAGCTTGCAAAGTTCCGTTACAGCATACAGTTCTGCAGCTACTTGAATGATGCGATACTTTCCCCCAGCACCTCCTGTCTCCAGATTTTCAAACACTTTTTTAGGGCTTCGTTCTCCCGTTTGAGCTGCTTTACATGTCGGTCTTGGTCTAAGTACTGCTCGCGACGTCCTCTTTGATCCAGGAGCCCAAACTCGCCAAGCTCCCTGTACTTACGCATCCACTTTTTGACTCGATCCTTATCCTGAATCCCCAAGTGTTCGGTTATTTGTCTGTATGTCCACTTTTCCTCAATATGTAGACGGATCGCCTCCTTCTTGTCTTCTTCTGTATATGATTTAAACTTCTGTCCCTTCATTGCCATAAAAAATGCACCCCCTAGAATTCATCGGAATAACCAGGGGTTTTTCCAATGTCTATTCTAAGGGGTGCACCTCAAATATTGGTCGGGGGTTTCCTATCGCCATCCATACAACTATGGCGATAGAGGGCAATCTGCTCCCCCTTGTGACCAACTGCTTTGATTTAACCTGCGATGTAATTAGTGAGATGTACCGTAGTCGTTGGTCCATTGAGATCTTCTACTAGTGGATGATCAAGCCGTAAACATTTTCCTGCATATTTATCTCTCACTCTTTTAAAAACGGCTTCTCCCTCCAACAATGGTAATGTACGACATTCAATTTCAAAAACCTTATTTACCAACTTTTCTCCCCCTTCCCCTTTTTCAACTAAAAAAGACAGCCGGTCGCGAGACCGGCTGCCGCATGGTTTATTGAGCTATAGTCTTCTTAAGCGCTGATAAAATTCGGAACAGGTCGGAAGCGGAGTTGCTCGTTCAAACCCTCTATTGATTTACTTCTTGTCAGCCTGTCCTGTTATTCTAATTGAGCGGCTGATCGAAGCGTGGCTTACATTGCCTGCAGCATCGGCTGCCGTTGCGGTGACG
The DNA here is from genome assembly GCF_050279985.1 of Paenibacillus sp. NPDC093718. NCBI lineage: Bacteria > Bacillati > Bacillota > Bacilli > Caryophanales > Paenibacillaceae > Paenibacillus > Paenibacillus sp. NPDC093718. The sequence goes on along the minus strand of NZ_JBNNUS010000013.1, from coordinate 17,245 downwards.
GTATACGTTCCGTTGTTCAGTCTTGTTGAATCGACACTAAATGAACTGTTCGAGTCAGCCGTTGTCGTCAACGTTGTGTTTTTTGTCGATCCTGGTGAAGTGCCTGTTATTGTTATCGTCACGATGCTGCTCGGTTCTGCCGTTCCGCTTATGCTCGGAGTACGCATCCGAATTACCGCCGACTCTGCCGGAGCTATAATAACAGGTGCTTCTGGCGCTGTAATGTCCTCGTTGACCATTAGACCCGCATATCGAGTAACAAGAAAAGGAATATCCTCGGCATCATCCAGATCGTAGGCGTAGGGCGGATTGGTAAAAGGCGCCACGCTGTCGTAGCCCTCTGGTGTAACGGCACCCGTATCCATTAATCCGCTTGTGTTGTCATAAATATTGCCCGTAGCCGTGATGTACGCCGGACGACGGTCGGGGTACATAAATTGGTGCGGATTTTTCACGTTCTTGAAGTAGTTGTTTTCCACCAGCATCGACGCGAAGACGCCTACGCCAATGGCGTAGTTGTTGTTACTGGCCGTGTAGTAGTTGTTGTAGGCATGCGCTTGTCCGAACAAGACGCGAGGCATCCGCTGATCGGTATTGTTGGCGAACCAGTTGTGATGATAGGTTACCTTGTTCTTACCTAAGTCGGTAGCATCATGTTCCGCGCCTCCGCCATTCAAGCTGACCAGTCGGTGAGGATTATCCGGATCGGTGTAAAAGAACTTGTTCCATGAAACGGTGACGTAGTTAGTGCCTTGGGTGAGGTCCAATAAGCCGTCACTGGCATCCCAGATGTTCAAGTGATCGAACCAAAGATGATGCGAATTTCTCACGGCGATCGCGTCGGCAGGGCCGAAAATGGGCCAAATACCTTGGAAGTTCAAGTTGCGAATGATGATGTTGCTGCTATCGTCTATGGTGATGCCGCCGCGGATGGTCGCGTACTGGTCCTCCCCCAATATCGTCTTGTTGCTGCCTACGCTGATAGGCTGAACCCCGGATGTGATCGTTCCGGAAATGACGATGACTCTTGGTTCGTCGTCTCCAGCCAGTTGTTCCAGTTCTTCCAGCGTTGTCACCGTCCGAGGTTCGGCATCGCCGCCGCCTGTCGTCCCGCCCTGTCCATCAGCCTCCACGGAGGCCCACCCATGAAGCTCCATGGCAGGTTCCGTATGCGGCCTTAAACTACTTTGAAGCGTCAGGGTTGCCTCATCCCAGGAGACGTCCAAGGCCATGGCTTCGGATATTTCCCGAATAGGAAGCATCCAATTGCCATCCAGAACAAATGGAGTAACCTCCGCTTCGATTTCCAAACCGTTCACGATCAGCTGAGTCGACTGCTGTTTGAGCCTTGCTTGACTCGGCATTGAATTAATCAGAACAGCATTCTTTTCCTCATTCCAACCAACATCAGCGCCAAATTCTTCAGCTATCATATCTACAGGTACCATGACTTGGCCGTTCGCTCTAACCGGCGGAACATCCGACTCCGCCTCTTCTCCATTGACAACAATGGTTACGGGAGTCCTATCAATGTCTCGTGGTTCTTCAATTACAGGGTCTACGGGATCAATAGGAATCGGAACGTCAAGCGACTTGATTTCAATGTAATTGATCTTAATGTTTTCCGTGGCGCTATCTTTCGGATCGAGAGTCAGTTTGCCGTCGGTCACATCCGCTTGTACCGTTTTGGAAACGTAAGTTTGTCCAATCGGTTTGACGTGTACCCATTTGCCGTCAACTTGTTGGTTCTCGAAGATGACGGTCTCTTCAGCCAAGAGCAACAATTTTCCTTTGATTTGGTCCGGATATCGAATATCGCCTATGCTGACCGTCACTTCATACTTGCCGTTCGGAACGGCGATTTCCCAAATAATGCCTTGACCAAATTGGTTCAAGGTTGCTAGCTTAAGATCCGGTTCAATCAAGCTGTAATCTCTGGCGGCACCAACAATGCCAGGGGTCCATCCATACGTAAAGCCATTCCCGCGTTCGCCGTACGCATCCCCGTTGTCGGGCAGATAACCTTCCGCCGTTTGAGAGCCTTTGGTCTGGAAGTCGATTTTGACCTCATCGGTTGTATCCGGATTCGTAACCGGATCTGTGAGCGGGACGATTTCGTAGGATTCCGCAGCCGGAACTGCCGTAGAGAAAATCACAATCAATGGAAGTAAGAGTGCCAGTATCAGAACCGAAACTTTTTTTGATGCCTTCATGAACAATCCCTCCTCATTCATTCATAGCCTCTCGGCATTCGCCGAGGCAGATGGGACAAGGGGTTTCTTGTACCACCAAACTTACTCTCCTCCTACTTCGTAGGGGGATTTTTTCATTAATTTCCTTTTTTCATTATGGGAAATATTCTAGAATATTTGGTCATTTTCTTCGAAAAAGCCTTGACAAATCCTCCATTTTTCCAAAAATGCGTTGTAAGGGTTCCTTTTTCAACCCATAAATCGCGATTAGAGTGCTTCTCTTGAAACCTATTTTTGTTCCGCATGCAGACTACCAAGGCTTTGTTCTTAAGCAACTTCTTACTCAGATTGGGCCCGGTATCGTCATCATCAATAAAGACTGGCCGCTTCTAGCAAAATTATGGATGACTGACCTTTCTCCCCTCACAACGTTTCTTCGAGACACTTACTCGGATCGGGGCCCTGAACCTCGAGATCCAGCATCTATGTTTCGATCCTTTCTCTTGTTCCTTTTGACCAACCCTGAAAAGGGATTAACCGAATGTGTGAATGTCTTGAAGCGGACACCTATCTATGCCATTCTTTACGGCTTCGACTATGACGATCTTCCTGTCGTCGGGACCTTCTATGAATTCTTCAGACGCTTTTGGCCTGCGGTAGACAAAAACCTTAAACCGATGAAGCAACCCAAACGCAAGAGCAAACCGAAGAAAGCGAAGAAAGGAGAGAAAGCGCCTACGGCTACACCGGGCAGAGTGAACCGTCTTGTCACATGGATGATGCGTCACGCGAATAAGAAAACAGCTTTGCCAACGGATCCCTTGTTCGATTTCTTCCAGTCACAAATCCTCGCCGTGTTGGCGAATTTAGGCTGATTGTCATGCCGAAGGTATGACGGGGTGCAACCATCCTCGTATTTACTCCCAGCCCGATTGCAAATCGGGCTGGGATAGCTCTAGAGAGAAGTGTTATAACGGATACCATCTCTACATGATTTCTGCGGCTGATAGTAAATACGACTTGCCTTTGTACCTTAGACTGCAGCCTGCTTCCAGGCATGACGCTGTCAGTCTAGTTATGAGTATGATGGAATGCAAGCAACGTTTCAACCTTGGCGTCATCGATAAGATGTTGCTCGATGCCGCTCATGATGCTGAGGCGATTTACATGCTTCTGGATCATCAGAACATCGAGCCCTTCATCGATCTTTACAACCGCAGCAAGAAGAATACGACGACGGAAAGTGACATTTACATTTCTCCAACGGGTATTCCGATCTGTCCGAAAGGCAACGAAATGAAGCCAAACGGGTTTGACATATCACAGGATCGCCGCAAGTGGAGATGCTCTTTGACCTGCGGGTGCTCCGATGCCAAATACGGGCGGACATACCATACACACAGCAGCGATAATCTTCGCCTGTTTCCCAGAACCGCTCGCGGGTCGGAGAAGTGGAAGTTGATTTACAAACGCCGCACGTCCATTGAGCGTTCCAACAAGCAGGAGAAGATCGATTACAAGTTCGAATCCGGTAGGCACCGCTCGACGATGATGTGGTACATTCGCATCTACGGCATTATGACCTGCCAGCACATGGATGCCTGGTATGTAAGCCAGAAAGATGAATGGGACAAGCTGAAAGCTACCATTTGCCCTACTGTCGCTTAAGTTTTTCAAAAAGCGTTTCTCCTAAATTGTCGAAGTCTGCCCATTCTTGAAACTGGTTTTCAATTTCCATACTTTCCAGCTCCAACTGTCTTCTTCCTCCAATTTCACCTCCAATGATGTCCTTTAATTCCGAGAGACTATATTCATTCATTCCTCATTCCGATTACCAAGCTTTTGTCCTCTAGCATCCACGAACCTCTTACGGTCCCGGCGTAGTCCTCATCAACAAGGATTGGCCCTCCTTTATCCCCCCTCTAGAAGTCGTTTGTCGTCACAGACAAAAATTTGAAGATCTTTTCTTGTAAGCGCTCTATTCTTCTCATATTATACGGACTTCACAATTGAGAAACTCTAGCGGATATTGCTTAATAGTTAAAAGATTTTGCTCTTTACGCTTTGCCCCATTCGTGCTGAGTTCGCGAACGGCATCTTATAAGAGGCGGTGCAACGTGCTCTTGGTAATTTTATAATAATTATTTTTTTCGTTTTCGAAGTCGATTTTACTAATTCAACTTTCGCAGCAACAAATTAGCTTGAATACCTTGCGGCTGTAAGCGTCGAGCCTCTTTTTTTCTTGACTTGACAAAAAAACACCTTCTTAGTTTGGTATCATGGAAGTGACTAGCAACCATGCAAACAAAGAAAGGTGTGTAAATCTATGGTACACCATCGTTCCCTGTCTGACCAGTCTCGTTTTTATTCTGTTTTTCATGCACTGAAAATCGGTAATCTGCTTCGTCAGGCGGAAATTCGCAAGTCTTTTGGTCTTTCTGCACTCGCTGTCTTTCAACTGCTCTTCTCGCTTGTTTTTGAGGGGAAGAATTGGTTTCGACTGCTAGAGAGCAACCGCGGCGCTTCGTTGCCAGGCAAAGATGTGGTCTACCGTTCCTTGAATCATCCAGGCTTTGCGTGGCGAGCTTTTCTTCATTCACTCAGTTTGACGGTGGTTCGGCAGTTTGCCTCGCTTACGTCAGCCAAGCGTGTAAAAGTGTTCATTTGGGACGATTCCACTCTTCAGCGCAATCGCAACAAGAAGGCGGAACTGCTTGCTCGAGTGTTCGATCATACAACAGGCCGGTTTACTAAAGGATACACCTTGCTAACGCTTAACTGGTCCGACGGTTTCAGCTTCACCCCGATTGACTTTGTCATGCTCTCGTCTGCCAAACTTATGAATCATCTAACGGAGATGACGACAACGATTACGAAACGTTGTCATGGGTACAAGCGCCGTGTCGAGGCGCTTACACGTAAGCCAGATGCTGCCCTTGGCTTGATTGGACGCGCGCTGAAGGCTGGTTTCCGTGCAGATTACGTACTGATGAATAGCTGGTTTACTCTGATGGGCCATGTTCTTGTCCCCCGACAATTTTTTAGAAATTCTACATCATTCATAGTTGGGTCACCTAATTCAAAACGAATTCCGTACGACCAGGAGTTAAATAAACCTGTGCGAAGGCTTAGTCCAGGAAACCTTTCATTTAAATAGTTCTGAGTAGACATATATTCCTCCTAATAGTTAATTCTTTTTTTATACCTAGGCATGGTAAGTTTTGTTTTATACCAACCATGGCTTTCTTATATAAGTTATTTGCCTATCATTTTCCCATTCCCATCTAATGATCTTTGTCGTTTATCCTTCGCATATTTCAATTTTTTACCTGTGTGTCCGGCCGTATCTTTTTCAATGGATCAACCGGTTTTCTTGTTTGTATACTTTTTCTTTCCTTTTGCAGGCTCAGTAAACTGGCCTAGATCTACATGATCTTTATCTTTTAATAGTTTTTTTGGGATCCCATCACTTAAAGATGCTCTGGGTTTAGTGGCCCACTGGAATCCCTTATATATCCCATATCCAAGTAGAATTCTACAAGCTACTATATCTCCAATTGGCAAAGGTCCGTCTGCGGCCGCAGCTACACCAGCTGTCCCAAATACACCACTTACAGAAGATCCACTTGGATCAGTATACATTACAGGATTGTTATTTGAATAAGTAATTTGATTTAAACTTAAAGGAACATAATTAATTCACCTTATCCTGCACGTTAGCTGAATGAAACGGCATGGAAATATAGTTAGATGCTTATCTAATCGGTAATCGGTACAAGTTCTTGTCCTCGACTCGGGACACGAACTTGTACCGATAAAACAAAAAAGCCGCTATTTTAGCGACTTTCAATGAGACTATGTTCTTGTCCCCCCATTATATGCACCCTTTTTTTCACTGTAAAATAAAAAGTTTAGGTTTTGGTTATATCGGCCGCCAACCCCATTCAGATCAGCGGCCTTTTGATAAGCATTTTCATTAAGTCGGTGTCGAATCGACAGCGGCGATAATTTTAAACTGTTCCGCTGAAGCTCACGAATTGCTTTCCAGGATATCAACATGTGAAAGAACTGATTAAAAAACCAAAATATTAAGGTGGACTTCCATCTTCCCTTGTTGCTCTCCAATCCCTCTTTAAGTGTGAGCCTTCGAACACAAATGCAACGCCGAGAGTATCCCCATAAGCTGCCGACCCCTATCCTCATCAGGGGCGCTCACACGAGCCGCCACAAAGCCGTCAGGCCGAACCAGGAGCATGCCAGAATCAGGCAGGCCGGTCGCCCGTTGCCAGCTCGCCTTGCTTGCTAAAAGCTCTCCTTCAGAACCAACACTATAGACGGGCAGTTCGATGCCAAAGTGAGCAGCACATTCCCGTGCAGCCTGTTGCCATCTTCTCCCTTCTGGACCTGTCAGTAGGACGAAATGACGACTGGTAATATCAAGAGTTGAGATGCATTGGCCCTGATACTCTACCCACAGGTGAGGTACACGTGAGCCGGACTGCCCTTTCAGCTCCGTATAGTCTGGTGTGTTTCCTTCTTCATTTGAGAGCACAGCTGACGAGGCGTAGAATCCAAAGAGGGCCTGTAGTTCGTTATCCGTCGTTTTTTCTCGGTCGGTGGCCTCTTCCTGCTCTGCAGCAAAGCCGGCCACGTGACGCCTTTCCGTCTCGTAGGTCGAGAGCAAGGTGGAATCAGCGTAACCCTGGAGGACGGCGCCCAGCTTCCAGGCAAGGTTCTGTCCATCCTGGATGCCCAGATTCGCACCCACGCCGCCTGTGGGCAGGATAACATGAGCCGCGTCGCCAGCCAGGAAAACTCGCCCAACCTGGTAGCGCTCAGCCAGCCTCTCCTGCGGCTTCCAGTGGCGAATATCCATGATTTCTACCGCGAGGTCAGGTATCCCGATAGCCTTGCGCACCAGATCCTGGCAGCGTTTTACAGATGGGGCCTTCAACTCTCCATTTTCGAGATTCCCGGGCATCTGAAAAAGCCAGCGATCACTATTATTGACTGCCATGAGCAGGCCCTGAGCTTCAGGGGTCTCTATCGTACAGAGTATAAATTCGTGGCCTCGTACCAGCTCGCTCATGTCTGCACGAAAGTCAATTGCAAGTGTATGCATATCGGACAACGTAAAGCTTTTCGTCGGGATTGCAAGAGTGCGTAGTGCAAGGCTATTAGCCCCATCCGCGGCAACCAGATAGTCAGCACGGATACGCTGTTGCACTCCCGTCTTGCGATCCACAACGAGAGCAGTCACACCCGTCTCATCTTGCTCAAAAGACACCAATTCAGTCTGAAGGCGCAGATCCCCGCCTCGTTCCCTCGCCGCTTCAAACAACACGGGCTCCAGAGCAGCTTGATTAATCAGACAGCCTGTGGCAGGACTGATAGCCCTCTCTGCTTCTTTCATCTGGTCGAACGTCTCAAGATCTTTCCCATCCAGGTTCAGGCGTTTGACCTGTACCATGTTGGCGGAGGCAAGGGTCTCGACAAAAATTTCCCCCCGGCTCCTGCTGAGCGGCTCGGCGGCTTTCCTGACTCTCTCTTCCAGCCCTAGCGCCCGAAATATCTCCATCGTCCGCGCTCCCAGGCCAATCGGTCGGGGATGGATCGCTGTGCCTGGATGTCGCTCAATGAGAATATACGGGATCTGGTGCTGCGCCAGAAAGAGCGCGGTCGAGAGGCCGGTTGGTCCGGCACCAACAATCAAAACCGGAACAGAAACATCTGCCATTAATGTTCTTCCTTTCTGCACTTCACATTTTTGGATTAACTTTAATTTTTAAGTTGCACCAAATATAAACGTGATGCATAAATAAAGTCAACACCAATCTTGCGATCCACTGCAAAAAGAGCTACACTGTGTTTATGACAAATACATTAGGACGACGTGAACGAAAAAAGCAGCAGACACGGGAAAAGATCGCAAGAGTGGCTTTAGAACTCTTTATTGAGCGTGGCTTTGAGCAGGTGACAGTGACTGAAGTGGCTGAAGCGGCTGATGTTTCGGTAAATACCGTCTATAATTATTTCCCAACTAAAGAGGACCTCTTTTTTGGACTCAATCAACCTATGGAGGCTTCCCTGGCCGGAATCGTTCGGCAGCGTGAGAAAGGCGAATCATTGCTCACCTTTCTACGCCAATTGCTGCTCGGCAGTCTCGAACCTATAAAAGCGATGCCGTCCCCAGAGCAGGATTCTACGCGGCAGCAGGTCTTTCGGGTGATTCGGGAAAGCCCTGCCCTGCAAGCTAGGAGTCTGCAAATGACTGCGTCTATTGAAGAGGATCTGGCCCATGCCCTTGCCGAAGACATGGGTACAGAATCGGATGATATCGTGCCTCGCCTCGTTGCGCATCTGATTCTGACCCTTTATTCGAAAATCTTTGCGGAATACGCGAGGCGGCGATTAAAAGGCGAATCTTCCGAGGAGATTCATGCTGGTCTCTCCGCTATGATCACGGCTGGTCTCGATCTGTTAGCACATGGGATCGATGCTTCTGGGGATACCGAGTTGGTGGTGTGATGCGCTCCTCGGCGCTGTTTGTTATGGGAAACAGGGTGAACATTATCAAAAATATCGAGAAGGACATGTTGTGGTCCTTAGACATTTATTAAACTTTAAACTTCAGTTAGATACTTATCTAATCGGGAATCGGCTCATGTTCTTGTCCTTTACGGCAAACGGTACAAGTTCTTTTCCTCGGCTCGGGACAGAACTTGTACCGTTAAATCAAAAAAGCCGCTAAAAAAGCGACTTTCTATGGGACCATGTTCTTGTCCCTCGACAGGTAGCATTTCCTTCCCTTCATGCCGACAGCCTTGTAATATGCTGCTCGGTAAGGTTGAAGTTCAATAATTTCTTTTATTTCTGTTTTTGACGGGTTCGATAGGGATGTAAATATCCATTTCGTGCTTTTCAGGTGGTATGCCGAGATGGGTAGCACGACGCATATCATAATGTTCCATGATCGGACCGGGAGCTGTTTGAAACGACGAGCTTGAATGGTGGCTCCATGATATGCTATAGGGGACATTTCTTGTGATACGATTATTGTTCAAGTCCTTCAAAATTGCATCGCCAATCAGACACCCATGCGGGAAAATAATCTAATCGGTGAGCTACTCTCTGTGAAGCAATGTTACTTGCAATTACGTCATAACTCGGTATTACTCCACGTTCCAATATTTAAAAGTTAACCTGTTTACAAGATAACTAGCCAATCCCAAATTACGATATTTGGGTAATACTTCTGTGCCAATTTGCCACAGTTTTGTACAGGTTTTGCTTGCTCCTGCCACACCAACAATTTCCCCATCTTGCTTTGCAAGAACTGCTAGATCAGTCTGCCAGGGAAGATTCGTATCATATATAATAGCTTCATTGAATCTTGTAACATCAAATAAGCTGACCACTTCTTCTCACTTAATCAGTTCAAATGAAAAAAATTTGGCTGTGACACTGGCTTGATTCTTTTTACATCAGGCAGAAAATGCAAGTAAAGACCTCTGATAAATGGTAAGGAGAATACGGTATCCCTGGTTTTGCCCTGCATCTGTGTTTTGGCAATTAACAACCGTTCAGGTGTAGCCGACACTACAATTGAATTTCCCATAGAAAGGATCTCGAAATAACGTGCCTTCCTTGGAAACGGTCTGCATCCAGGATTTTCTTTAGCTTCAACAAATATAATGCTATCCTTTTCGCCGTTCAGGTCATCGATAGTGCAATTCAGGTCAATAGCAAGTTGTGATTGCACAATGAACAGCATTTCTTTTTGTGTCATAATCATCGTTACCCTTCTGGGATGCAACGAGGCGCCGTTGTTTTTTTGTTAAATATGGAGCGTAGATTTCCAACATAATTTTTCTGAGTGTAATCATGCAGGTCTTCTCACTTTATGCCTTTCGTTTTGCGTCGCGGTCGCATAAGTAACATACAGTTTTCACCAAAAAATTAATAGACTTATGTTGAATTTTTTTTATATACTATTTTGTATCCATGACTTTTTAGGGATACCCTTATTTCATATTGGCAATTGGCTAATCGGCATATAATTGTGCCGGTTTTATTTTTTTGTTAACTAAGCTGCCGGATAACTTAACGCTATCATTGTATTTATCGTGGATTAAACTACATGTGCTTCATATTTAGATATTCATCTAATCGGTAATCGGACCATGTTCTTGTCCTTTTCGGCAATCGGTACAAGTTCTTGTCCTTGGCTTGGGACAAGAACTTGTACCGATAAAATAAAAAAGCCGCTAAAATAGCGACTTTCAATGGGAATATGTTCTTGTCCCCCGACACCTTTGTTGTCGTTAATCAATCATGTAATACTTGTCCTCCTACTATTTTATCAAGTTCACAAAGGTTTTATCCGCTTGATCCATGCTATAAATGATGTCGGGAGCAAGAATTATTTCAATTGTTAATGCGAATAGAAGTACAATTATTAGCGGTAACGGTTATGCTACAATAAATGTTAGTATAGATGGACAAATGTACAGGTTGGTTGTAAGTAATTATAGAATAAATACATTTTACCCTTATTGATTAATTTACAACATACCTTTAGTTATTGGAGTAGTTTATGCTAAATATAACCACATACATTGAAAAGAAGACTATAGATTCTTTTTACTTTAGTCAAGATAATATTGAGGACTATTTTATTTCATTGAAAGATAGTTTATCAATCCAGGTGGCTAACAGACAATTAAACAAGCATAAAGGCCATAAGTTAGATGGTGTAGTAAATATTAAAACGTCTGATACTACAATCACCAACTTTATGGATTGGGATGATATTGACTTGATGTGGATCGGTGTTTTAGAAATGACTTTGGAATATAAAAAAACAGGTTTTGGAGAGCACATTATGGCCATGAATAGCCATGAGTGGAGTGTCAAAAGAATCATTACAAAACCAGAGAACAAGATATTATTTAGAGTAAAAAGAAATCCGTTGATTTTTGAAGGTACAAACCTTTACGAAGCATACAAAGAGACGAAAAACATTGTTGTTGAAGAAGAATTTTTATCTGAAATTCTTAAGGCGGCTAATGAGTTTATTTCTTTTAGAGAAAAACTATTTAAAATTGATAGTCTAGGCAGATTAAAAGCAGTAATGTCTGAAATACAATCTTATTAGGCCAACTAGTAGTTTTAATTTAACAAGTGGCATAAAAGGATATCCCAATTGGATATCCTTTTGACTTTGTGCTTTAACAACCAAGTCTCCTACTCTTTGGCCATGTCTACCTCATTCACGATACCCATGATTTCTGACACAGATTCCTGACAAATTTAATTTTGATGGAATAAAAAGGGCCCTATTCTGTCCGTTAGCTTAATGAAATAGCTCCCTGTCGATGGCAAGAAGCATGTCCTTTTTTTTTACATCTAGCTCCGCAAGTTTAGATTACAGCTCTCGGGTCATAAAGGTACTGTAAGGATCGAGCGTATAGTCCGCAAATGGCCCACACTCCTCAAACCCGAAGGCCGCGTACAGCCGTCTGGCCGGCTCGAACGACGCCATCGAGCCTGTCTCCAGGCTCAGCCGCCGGTATCCCCGCCGCCGGGCCTCCTCTATCATGTGGGCCAAAATGGATCGGGCCACGCCTTTACGCAGGTGGGCGGATGCGGTCCGCATCGATTTGATCTCGCCGTGGCCAGGATCGAGCTCCTTGAGTGCCCCGCAGCCAAGCAGCTCACCCTGCTCCCATGCGCTCCAGAACGTCACGTCCGGCCGGCGGAGCCCGTCCAGATCAAGGGCGTGCACGCTCTCCGGAGGCGACTCCTCCGCCATGCCTTGAAGATGCTCGCAGATCAACGCGGCAATTTCCGGCCCTCTTAAATCATCCAGCATAATTTCCATACCGTTCACCTTCGCTTCGTTGGTAAATTTTCATCTCATCTGCTGTGATCATTGTACTGCCGTACAGGTTTAAGAAAAAGGCAATCTTTCCGGGAAACATTTCCCCTTTCGTCACGTGTCATGTTATCCCGTACCGTATCCGCTATAGCTCTCCCGCCATTACCCTTCCCCTTTAAACCAGATGTCCTTAAAATCTACCCAACCGGCAGCATTCAGCCTTACACCCTGCTGCGCCGGATGGGACAGCACCCGGGCTTCATTGTAGGTCAAATAGACGGCCGTGCCGCGTTCCATCAGCCAGGTCTCCAATCGCTGAAACGCCTCGTCCCGGCCTTCCGGTTCCGCCTTCTGAAGCAGCTGCCCCACAAGCCCATCTACCTCCGCCTGCGCTCCGGGATCCAGCATGCTGCGAATGAAGCTGTACCGGGACAGCAAATATTCGATCTGCCGAAGCAGCCCCTCGCTCAGCAACGCCTCAAACAGGATCAGGTCCGCCTCCCGGATCCGCTCTTCCTTCATCATGTCCTCCCAGGGTACAATATGCACGTCCAGCCGGACCCCGGCCTGACCATATTGCTGCTGAAGCCAGTAAGCCGCTTGCTCATGACGCCGGTAAGCGTACAGCTTCAGCCCCTCTCCGCCGTATCCGGACCGTGTCAATTCCCTGGTTGCCTCTTCCAGATTATACATTGGATCAGCGGAAGCCGGCTTCGGCTCAAGATGAAAACCGGGGCATGGAAAGGAGTACGGGTACCCCAGCTCCCGAACCATGCGGCTCCGGTCAACCGCAAGTCCAAGTGCATTGCGGAAGGAAGCAGTTTGCAGGATTCCCGGCTTTGCGAGGTTTATGGTCAGCATGCTGCATCCGGTAATAAGACGGCTGCACCGCCATGTCTTCAGCTCCTGACGGCGGGCTTCTCCCGTCTCTACGACCAGTACCCCCTTGTTGGTCTCTACCGTCCATTCTCCACCGGTGTCCGGGATGATCATCACTTCGATACGATCGATCTGGCCACGGGCCGCATAATAATTTGGGAATACCTCGAGAACGCATATCCCCGGCGTAAACTTAGCGATCCGGTAAGGCCCGGCCCCGACGGGCAGGCTGCCGGGAACACTTCCTGCCACGGACTCCCCGGTGTCGCGGGAAAGGACCGCTGCCGCCGTGTGAGACATAAACACCGCGAACAGAACATTGGGCTGACGCAGCTCCATGCGGACTATATAGCGCGATTCAGCGTAGATCTCAACGATGTCCCTGCACAGCCAGGAATGATTTTTGGATTCCTGCTGAACGCGGAACAGGCTGTATTTGACGTCATCGGCCGTAAGCTCCGTGCCGTCGTGAAACGTCACGCCTTTCCGCAAATAGAATGTCCAACAGCAGGCATCCGTACTGGGCTCCCAATGAAGTGCGACGCCCGGAATAACCTTGCCGGTCGCCCTATCCAGCTCGACCAGGGTCGCATGGATCTGGCGGATCATATGGGTGTCGAAAGCATACATCGCGTCCGCCGGGTCCAGCGTCACGATCGGCCGGTATATCGGCAGGCGAAGCGTCTCCACAATACGGCCCTCCCCAATCGTTTCCATGCGGTATCCGAAATACCCGGTCAGCCAGTCCATGAACCGCTGCTTCACTTCAGGTTCGCCCGCCTGCTCCTTTACCCAGAGCAGCGCGCCTTGCACGTCCTCTTGCATCACGTATTGCTGTGCTTCCAGGATCACGAGCTCCCGCTTGTCCGCCAGAAACGTCAGCTCCGACCGATGGCCCCTGCCCTGCCCGGCCGCATACCGGACCAGGCCGGCGTCCGTCATTTTGCGCAGGATCAGCCTGGCGTTACGGGGCGTGCAGTACAGGGCCTCGGCCAGCCCGTCGATCGTCACCCGGAACGGCTCCCCTTCTTTTTCGTCGGAATAAGCGCTTCGCAGCCTAAGATAATCCTCTGCCAATCTCACCGGCCATGGCTCCTTTTGCTTAAAAAATGGTATGAATCCAACATACAAATTTTGATGACGCATTTCAATCCCAGCGGTCGGGCTTTTCTGTAGGGAGCAAAAAGGTAGCCTTTGGGCCCGTTTTCTTGACTTTGCACATTATCTAAACAAATGAACCATTGCACCACGCTATCCTGCCCATTATCCCTTAAGGAAGGCAGCTGATCAATCTGACCGGCTACCTTCTTGGCTTTATTCAACTATCTTTTCCCGTTAGCGTAATGATCAACACTATTACTAATGCTACGTTTCTCTACGAAGTCTGTATTGGGAAATGTTTAGGCCATCCCACAACTATTTTTTATGGTTGAGCACCGGACTGCTTGAAGATTTCAATAAGGCTAATGAAGCTTTCATCGGCACGACCAAGCGCAATACCACGCTTGAAGACATCTTGAACGGCGGCGGGTAGAGAACTATCGACACCAGCTTCTTTGGAGGTATGAACTACATGCTCGATGCTCGCCAAGCCCATAGCAAGTTTTTCAACGTCACCATGGTATGTTCCTGTGTCGATACGGGGGGAGTAGAACTCAAGTAACTTAGGCATAGTGTATAGGATTTCCGAGACGTATGGCAGGAACTGTTTAGCTGTGATGCCATTCGCTTGCGCCACCGAAACGGCGTGAAGGTAGCTGAGCATTGCGGTCCAGAAGACATCCATCTGAATCTGGTAATACAACATGGCAAGTCCCGGGTCTTTGCCTTTATAATCAGTGCCTGTTAGCACCTCAAGTGTCTTCCTATGAGCATCGAAGATGTCACTTGGACCACTGTAGAGTGTAATAGACTCCCTATTGCCGATTTCTGAAGGTGAGGCCAACACGCCACCGGTGAGCTGCCAGGCTCCGCGTTCGCTTAACCACTTCGCTGCTTCGCGAACTTTTTCCGGGGTATCCGAACTCAGGTTGACAATAACTTTGCCGGATAGTTCATCCGAGACCGATTCGAATATGGCGTACATTGCATCATAGTCCGTTAGGCTGAGGATGACCAATTCGTTAGAGGCAAGCGCCTCGTTGACACTAGATGCCCTTATGGCCCCCTTTGTCACAAGCTCGATTGCTTTGCTTGAAGTTCGGTTCCACACGGTAACCTCGTAGCCGCGATTCAAGAAAGCGCTAACCATCGCCTTGCCCATGGGACCCAACCCAATGATCGTGACCGACGAGCGGTTTCCAATATCATCAATTGAATCGTTGTTTATTTTCTCACTTGAGTTACTACTATTCAATGGAGTAACTCCTTTCAGTATCAAAATTCGGTATGGCGTCAAATAGCATATAATAATTCTTTATTCCACATGTTCCGATTTCCTGAGCAGCTCAACCAGCGATGAGATGCTATGGTCCCGGTGACCTGTCGCTACCGCCCGTCGAAGGAGATCATGCATAGGGGCGTGCCAAGTGACATCCATGTTTGCCTCCTCACCGATTTCAAGGTCGTATGCGATCGTCTCATGGAAAATGCCGACAGAGGAGGCTGGCTTGCTATAGTCACCTGCATCGATCTCCTTCGCAAAAATAGGCAGGACCGATCCGATCATCTCTAGCCATTTAATGGAATAGGGTACCAGCGAACTTGCCTGCAGACCGCGTGCCGTGACAAGGGCGGCACCCTGGAAGAAACCAAGAAGGGCCGGCAGCAGCGTGCCTCCGACAGCAAATTCATAAAGTTTAGCGAGGTCCGGTTCTCCGCCAAGGTAGTCGGTATCGCCGCCTAGCACCTTCAGCGTCGTCTCGTGCTCGTCGAAAGCAGCCTTGTCACCGCTGTAGTACAGAAGGGTGTCTGGTTTCCCTACGGCTGAAGGTACATTTTTGACAGCTCCGTCGAGGAACCTCGCACCGTATCCAGTTGCCCAAGCGGCCATCTTACGAGCACCTGCAGGTGTACCGGAGTTCAAAGAGACTAGGGTTCGGCCAGTCAATCTAACTCCAGCAGGTTCCATTACCTGAATCGTTGCATCATAAGTGGTAAGGCAAGTAATAATTAATGAGCTTGCCGAGATTGCGTCATCGATCGTATTCACGTGTACCGCACCCTTGGCAACGAGAGGAGAAGCTTTCGCGGCACTGCGGTTCCAAACGGTTGTCTTATGTCCCGACTTGACGAATGCCTCTGCCAGCGCCGACCCCATATTCCCCAAGCCGATGACTGATACTGATAAGCGATCCCTTCCCATCATCCTATCTCCAGTAACGGCAGAGTTGTTATTCAAATTTTCCCCTATCTTACTTGGATCTTTCCTCTCCAATTGAAAAACCTCCCTCAATAATTAGTTAATTTGAACCGCAAAACGCTCTTCTCTGCGTGTTCGAAACCCATTCTAAAGTATTACACTAGTGTTAAGGTCAAGAAGTGCCACAGGAATAACAAAATGACCACAGAGCAAATGACGATGCTCCATGGCCTAGGCGCAAATAAGTGTTGTTTTTTTGACAACCTCAGAGAAATTTGACGTTTCAATAATCTCTTCAATTGTTGAAGCGCCGCGATTTGACGATCAACTTGGGCCAGCTTCTCTTCGTACATGCATCGCTTCGCAATACTTGTAATCGTCAGGATTTGCGATTTTACTCTTGAACAGCTCACCAATTTCATCTGCCGTCATCCCTAGCTTAAATATAACTGGATCGCCACGACTCGATCGACTGCGGACTCGGCGAAACTCCGATAATCGTTCTCCAGTCTATCTGCTTGAGCAGACCATTTTCTTCGTATTGCCGGATGGAACGAATGCTAACGTTGGTCAATCGGGATAACTCGCCTATTTTCACTTTCAAGTACCTCCTTGCTTATGCATCAGTCGGCAAACTGAAATTACATATTTCTGAATACGAGTTTACCAGTTACAAGTTCCAGTACAGGTGCAGATGAGTTAAAGTTTGTTACGCATAACTGCCCATTAGTTGAACAAGAGCAGCCGATCCAAGTTAATCGGCTGCTTCTTGCTTTTATTGAGCTATCGTTACTCTTTAGTTGAAAATATTGCGTCGTTATGCCATGTCATATACGTTACGAATGATTCTATTTAGGCTGGGAATAACCACGTAGTGACTATAGGCATATACTGCTTGTTTTTTACCTTCTGAAGAGCAAAAAGCCATCTAAATATAAATTCCACATACTTCTAATACAAGGGGTAAGTTCGATCCCTGTCATGGTTGCGATG
>NZ_JBNNUS010000012.1:0-217271 GCF_050279985.1 Paenibacillus sp. NPDC093718 | reverse complement strand
AACTGACGAGAATTTGTTCAATTCTCTATTTCAACGTCCCACCAAAGTGGTTCGTTTTACTCACTCGTTGTTCAGTTTTCAAAGATCAACTTCTTTGTCTTTCGCCGAAAACTCATTTTCAGCGGCGACCTTTATAATATATCATGGTGCCCATCGTTTCGTCAAGAACTTTTTTTGAAAACTTTTTAATTCGACATTTTCTTAACCGAATTATCAAAGTCCCTTTCGAAGGGGCGAGTTATAATTTATCACAGAAACAGGTGGCTCGTCAACATGATTCGCCAAATTATTTTTCAACTTCTTGTAACAAACGTTCTGACACATTTTTGCATGGCTGATACATCCTATTATCTGCACTAACGTTAGATACTGTTTCCTGAGACGCAGTTTTATAACCGTTATACCAATACTTCGGCACAAAAAAAGAAGGACTCGCGCCCTTCCTTAGTCGATGTAGTACCGGATGGCTTCTGATCCGTAGGACCGAACCCCTCTCCACATCGGAACTTCCTTCACAAGCGATTGAGAGACCAGCTTGCGCATCACGATCGGCAGCTCCTTGCTTACAGGTGCCAGCTCAGGGTGGAGAATAAGCTCCTGTATCGTCCAGGGATTCCGTCGGCTTCTTAATACGCGGAGCAGCAGCGCTGCTGAGCTCTCCAGTTTGGATATCATGGAGAATTCATAGGCCAGCAGGGCCAGTTCCACACGCTGACCGAGCGTTTCCGTACTGACCGTAAGTTCTTCATATAATTTGCGGACGGGAGTGTTCAATCCTGTAATCTGCTCCCAAACAGCCGATTCCGGATGAATTCCCCGCTCGATCAGTTCAAGCTGCCCCCAATGATGCAGACCTTCTAATAGAGTATGGTAAGCATCCAAACCCCGATCTTCCTTCAAGAGCATCTTGGCATCCATATACTTTTGTAAGAAGTGGGCAAATCCAATAAACAATTTTTGCTCCCGGAACGGTTCAGCAAACCTAAGGAAATCACGGCGCAGATTGGACAGGCGATCTTGATCGTCTTTTATGATATCTCCTTCTAGGAAGCATTTGATCAATACTTTATGCGTGCCGCTCAGGAGTTCCCGATGCAAATCGTCCAGCCCGATGCTTACCACCTGGCAGCGTTCCCCGCCTACAATAGAATGCTGGATGGGAGGCTCATCAGGTGTTCCGTTATACACGACAACAATATTGACCTCAAAATCATAAACAAGCAGTCCTTGCTGCCTTTTGTCCGAATTACGGTATGCTATCGCCCCTACAGCATCCTCATCAACCGTATTTCCATAATAAAAAGAAAAGTTGGTTAATTCCACGTTTCCCTCCATACATTCCTTGGCGAATTTCAGCCATTTCAGTTATAATGTAATTCTACATGTCCATGTAAGTTCCTTCTTTTAGGATATAAGATCTTAGGAAGGCGATAAACGAATATACAAGATTTCATTTCCGGTTCACGTTATTTCATAAACAACTATTTGAATGACAGGAGTTTTCGAGCCATGATCTTTAAGAACGCAAAAATCAACGCCTTCCGCACTTGGGGACTGCTGCTGACGATGCTGGGGATGGGCCTTATGGTGCTTGGTACAGCCGGAATCGTATTCTTCGGCCAAGCAGGCAAAATATTCGCCGGAATCGGATTGGTGTTTGGCCTGATTATGATGCTGGGGAGTCTCGGCATTTACTTTTGGGCGGGTATGCTATCCACGAGTGCCGTCCAAATTCAGTGTCCGGAATGCAATAAACTGACCAAGATGTTAGGTAAAACCGACCGCTGCATGTTCTGCCATACGATTTTGACACTGGATCCAAGCCAGGCCAACATCACAGCAGAAGAGCTTGAAGCCCAGCAGACCAGATCCTAAGGTGATTTGCAGAACCTGCATACTCCATAGGATTTGCAACTCGTAAGACGATTAAACACAAAGAACCCGTTTATCCTCGTGATAACCGGGTTCTTTATTATGATATGAAAATAAGTTCTACTAATCCTTAATCATGTATCGTCTTCAGAACATGCCAGGTTTCCGGAATGGCAAAACTTCGGTTCCACGAAGCAATGCCGCCAAGCTTCAGCTTTTTGGCCATATTCACTCGGGATTGCAGAGAAGTGCCGTCCTCCATCCATATTTTCTTGATGGATTCTCCCTCCGTGAATTGAACATAGTTCTGCCCTGAACTGGCATCCAGCGTACCTTTCACTTTCTGTTCCTTAAGCAGGATCTGCAGCTTCTCCATCCCAATCGCTTTGGAGGACACCTTCGTCTCTCCCGCCTCGCTGATTTCCGTCCAGACCCGTGTATATAACGGTACGCCCAACACAAGCTTGGATGACGGTACCGCGTCCTCTTCCATGATTCGCCTTACCGACTGCTCGGCCCATGGCAGCGAGGATACGGATCCCGCTTTCGGACTCGTGGCCCAGTGCTCGTCATAAGCCATCACCATCATGTAATCAATCGTCTCTCCGAGTCGTTTCCGATCGAGAAAGAGCGACCACATCTCGCTGTTCGATTTTGGCGTCACATCAATGGAAACGATTAGCCCTCTGGCTTTGGCCAGCGGCTTCATTTCCCTCACGAACTGAACGACATGATCTTTATCTTTGGTGTGGACATTTTCAAAGTCGATATTGATTCCGTCAAGTTTATATTGTTTGGCATAAGCCAGCATCTGCTTGATAATATGCGATCTTCTATCGAAAGTAGACAGCGCCTCGGTTGTCATGTCCGGATCGAAGCTGTTGTCCATCAGACCCCAAACCTCCATGTCCCTGTTATGGGCCCAGCTTACATACTGCTTAACCGCTTTGGATTTGACCGTGCCTTCACCATCCACAATGCTGAACCAGGTCGGGCTGACCACATTGACACCGGGCAGTTCGCCAATGCTATCCGTGCTGGGATTTTTGTTATAAACAGCTTCCCATGCCAGATTGACCGACTTATCCTTCCATTCCAGCTCTGCCCGCGAAGGAGTCTGCGCAAGCGTCGGAATTTCCTTTACGTCCCCAAGTTTAACCTGCTCTTTAGTAACATATCCCGTATATCCGTTATCCGCCTGGACGAATAACCGCCCCTCTTCTTCACGCCATACGCGAAGCCGCTCACCGGCCGGCATGTCCAGTACAATCGGAGACTTCTTCTCCCCGCTCTCACGCAGAGCCACGGTTTCCTCAGGATTACCGGGTGCTGCTTCGGCAAGCTGAATCGAATCCCCCGCACGCATCAGAATGATGGCGCCTGTCGTGGTGTCCTCGTGAACGGTCACGCCATAATGCTGTTTGAGCGGCTTAATCGGAACATAGGCAATGCCGTCAATCAGCTTAGGTGCGCGGGGAATGGTAACCGCCTTGCCGTTCAGCTCGCCCTTCGTGCTGTCCATCTTCATGCGGAATACGGATTCCGAAGTCGTTACAAGGACGGATTTTGTTTCCTGCTCATAACGAATGTTGGCATCCACGCTCTCCTGAATAACCGTTATCGGCAGCAGCAGCTCTTCGCCGGAGCCCCGGGCAGGCTGTTCCTTTAGCTCTCCCTGAACAAAAATCGGCTTGTCCATTCCACGCCAATCCGGCACGGTATAGGTCTGGTTCGGAAATATTGTGGTGACAACCCACCAGGCGCCCGCCGCGATCAACAACAACCCCAGAAAGAAAGAGCCTCCTCTCGTGCGCCTCTTCTTTCCCCGATATCTTCTTCTTGCCAAACTACTCCCCCATTTCACTCTCGCTCATTACTAATTCCTTGATGCCGAATAGTGCCCTTAAAAATAAAAACGTGTGGAATGGTTCATTCCGCACGTTTATTTATAACAACCGGCGTCTATTGGCAGGACTTGCAGAGCCCATACAGCTCCATTCGCAGTCCCTTTACTTCAAACCCGGTGCTTTTCTCCGCTTGTATTCCAACATCTTCAAGGGACGGATAGCTGAAATCTTCAATTTTACCGCAACTCTGGCATATGACATGATGATGATCCGATACGTTAGCGTCGAAACGACTCGAGTTGTCCCCGTAGGTCAGCTCACGCACCATGCCGGCTTCAATAAACATTTTTAGATTGTTGTATACTGTGGCTACGCTCATACTAGGAAAATTAGGTTCCAGAGCCCGATAAATATCATCCGCTGTCGGATGGCCCATAGATTCCACCAGATACGTTAAAATGGCATGACGTTGCGGCGTGATACGGACACCGGTCGTTTTCAGTTGTTCCAGCGCATGCTGTACGGACGTTCCCATGGTTGCCCACCGCCTTTAAGTTTAACTGGTTTTTACAAAACCTATAACGTTCTTAGACTTCATTGTACGGCGTTTCTTGGAATGTTGTCAATCCGGCAGAGGCGTCCAGCCCCCGCTGTTCCGGCCTTCCTCCTGTTCCGGATAGCTTCGGAAGATGTTCAGATTACTGTTTCCCTCTATACGAATGGAATGTTCGCCTGTACCGGATTCGCCGGAAATGGTTTTCTGTTCAATTAGAAGATTGGGCAGCGTCGTCAGAATTCTGCCATAGCTAATCGTCCCTTCAAGCTTGTAATCACCTTCGAGCGGAACGTGAAGATTCATCTCCCCAACCGCACTATACACATTCCAATCGCCACCAATGCGGGATGACCGTATAGCCACTCCACCATTGAGGGATTCAGCGCTTAATTGCGACTCTACCCCGCTGATCAGAATGTTGCCGTTTCTCGTCTGAACCCGGATATGATCGGTCGTTCGCTTTACCGTCATATTCCCCACTTGCGTGGTCAAATCCGTTTCGCCCGTAATGTCGACGGCCAGCATATTCCCCCGGTTAGTGGACATTTTAATATGACCGGTAACGCCGCGCGCCGTAATATCGCCATTTAAGGTCTTGCCCGTAACATTTCCGTAAATCCGATCCATCGTAATCGGCCCGTTACCGCTCTCCAGCAAAATATTCTCAATCGCTTCCACGCGGTTTAAGGTTATGGCTCCGTTCATCGTTCGTATCTCAAAATTGAATCGTCGATCATCCGGAACCACGATGTTCACATTCATACGGGGCTGCCGTTTGCCTGATTCTCCATAGGCCTTCCCCTTGGACCGAATCGTAATCGTCTTGCCTTCCCCCACTTCGATCGTCGACTGCTCGGCGATCGCTTCGGCTAAACCAGGCTGCTCATGATCTACCCATACTTCCGTCTCCACCTTGATATCGTCTACATCCTGACGTGTGATGGAGATATCCCCATTTAAGTGATCGACGATGATTTTCTCGGTTTCAAGCTCAACGGGAATCTCCAATAGCGGCTTCTCGAACCGGTTACCTTCAGCTTCGCTGTAATCCACTCCCGCTGCCGTCAAATTCAGGCTCACCCGATTCCAGAGATGGAGAAAATGCTCCTGCTGGGAAATGACGAATACGGAGGCCGTAACAGTCACTGCAAGCAGAATCCCCGTCAAGTCAGGCCGAAACCGAAACTCTTTGCGTCTGCCCAAGAGACGCGACAGCGTGTACCTGACTATATATTCGACGCCGAGCAGGATAAACAACAGCGGCCACCAGCGCTGGAGCATAAATATATAATCCGTGCCTCTCCACTCGTCCAA
The DNA here is from genome assembly GCF_050279985.1 of Paenibacillus sp. NPDC093718. NCBI lineage: Bacteria > Bacillati > Bacillota > Bacilli > Caryophanales > Paenibacillaceae > Paenibacillus > Paenibacillus sp. NPDC093718. The sequence goes on along the minus strand of NZ_JBNNUS010000012.1, from coordinate 211,682 downwards.
CAGCAATAAAACGCCCGTGCATACAAGCAGCAAGGCGGCTGTATATCGTCCCACTCTAATTTTATGTTTCATCCGTCTCCTCCCCTCGTCTGTTATCACCGTACCACTGTATGCGTTATAGGGATTTGCCTTTGTCTCTTCGGTGACGGAGAGCTTCCCGGATCCCCGCCCATATCCCGATCACGATCAGCATGACAGCAGAGGTTTCCGCACCATAGTCGCGGATTCCTGCCTGCAGCCAAGGCGGCTTCTGGTGAAACAAAATGAGCAGCGTCCCGGTAACAACCAACATGAGGCCAAACGCGATTCCCCGCTCACCCCGGAACGGATGATTCCGTCCTGATCCGTCCTCGGAAGCAGCAGCCGCTGCCTCACCACGTCTTTTTCGGGAAATCATATATTCCGCTGCCTGCAGCACGTCATACACGTTATAAAAATACCCCACCGGAATCAGAAGACCCAGAACGACAAGCAGCGGTACATTGATCTGCATTCCGATGGAAGAAAAATATAAAAGCGCCGATATGTCCAGCAGCAGCAACATTATAAATGTTATCCCCTTACGGTACATACCGAGGTACAAATGACCCAGACCCGGAATGAGAGCGGCTAATAGAAGTGCATATAATTTCCGCTTTTTTCGCTGCAGCCCCGGGTGTCGCTTAACCTGGACCTGATGCCGTTTCTTCTTGCTGACTTCGGTTTGTGGTTCAGGTGTTGGATTCATAACCTTCTCGCCTCCTTCCAAACATCCTGGGACAGGCGTTGTTTTACGATGTTTTTCTTTGATAGTACCCCAACAAGGAGCTGAAGTAACTGGCAAAAAACTGGATAGACCGTCCGCAGAAAGCTGGCAAATCTACAAAAAAACGGCACCGCCGGTGGTTCAGCAGTAGCCGTTTGTTATGCTTCATTCCCTATCCTATTCAGCCGTTACCATCGTTACATGGCCGATTCCCCGCAACTGCCGTGTGATCTCCATCGGTTCGAATTTGCGATCGGTCAAAACCTGCAGCGAGATTTCGAGCCCTAATACCGCAGGCTGCAGCTCTCCGTATGCCGCACCGCTTCGTTCGTTAACGATAAGCTTCTTGATCACGAATTCCTGTTCCTCCAGAACAGCGGATATGTCATCCAAAATATTCGGCGTATTCGCTGCATGGACAGTAATCAGATGCAGTTTGCTGCCGCGGATGTAACGCTGCTCCAGCTTATTGAAGACAACCAGATTAAGAAGAATCAGCACCGTCGATACAATCGAGGCAAAATAAAAGCCGGCACCAATCGCTAACCCCACGGCCCCCACAACCCAGATGGACGCAGCAGTGGTTAGTCCGGTAATGGATTTACCTGTAAACAGAATGGTACCGGCACCCAAGAAACCGATCCCTGTTATGACGGCCGTTGCCAAGCGCGCTGGATCAATCCGAACGTTAATCTCGTCCACAAAGTCGGAGAAACCGTAAATGGATAACAGCATAATAAGCGTAGAACCCAAACATACCAATATATGCGTCCGCAGTCCTGCAGCATGGTTGGAACGCTCCCGTTCGAAACCGATCAAGCCGCCAAGCAGCATAGCAAGCAGCAATCTTAATAAAATGGATACATTATCTATCACCCAAGGATTATTCAAAAGAACGATACTCCCCTCACGTCTGCTTCAATCGCTTATGCGTTATCATTCATTGTATATGAAGATGGAACTCGGTCAATTCCACACCCGGAGCAACCTCAAAAGCGTGATTTTTAACAAACCCGAATTTCTCGTACAAGGTTACCGCAGGTGTATTACGAGTCCCTGTCGAGACAACGAACATGGGCGCCTCCTTATAGGATTCCAACACGTGGCGAATTAATGTCCCCGCGATCCCTTTGCGAAAATGACCCGGATGGACCATCATCCGTGATATGGTGACCTGCTCCTGTTCCGGCTCGACTGCGATAGCTCCGATAAGATCGCCTTCTTCATTAATATAACCAAAAAAGGTTTCCCCGCACGAACGGATCGTATCGAAGGTATCCTGCAGCGGAGGGATTTCCGAGAATCCGATTAATTCAGCTTCCAAAGGGTACGCCATGTGCTGCAGACTCCATATCTGCTGGACGGTATCCCTATCCTCCAAAGATAATGCTCTTATCATATATTCATCCCCTAACCAAGTTATTATAAGAAAAGCGTCTATCGACGTACTCTCAAAGAAGAAAAACCGCGTTTAGCGGTAGTTTTTCTTGCGATATCAGGCAGCAGACCCTCCGAAGTTTAAACTTTCCGATATCTTAAAAAGGAACTTGTCCCTGATGCGGGACAAGCTCCCATTATCTACAAACAATTCGGGAACATGACGGATACACGTTGATTATCCGTTCAGCACCTCCACCAGCAGTTTGTTGGCCAGCGCAGGATTGGCTTTTCCCTTGCTCTCTTTCATCACTTGGCCAACCAAGAAGCCGATCGCTTTCTGTTTGCCTGCCTTGTAGTCCTCCACGGATTGCGGATTGTTTGCAACCACCTGCTCGACAATGCTCTTGATCGCACCTTCATCGCTGATTTGGACAAGGCCCTTCTCCTCAACGATTTGCGCAGGCAGCTTGCCGCTCTCCAGCATCTCTTTGAAGACGGTTTTGGCGATTTTGCTGCTGATGGTCCCCTTCTCGATCAATCCGATCATCTCGCCCAGGCCTTGGCCCGTGATCTTCACTTCAGACAGCTCCAGATTGTTCGAATTCAAATAACCCAGCAAATCTCCCATGATCCAGTTCGATACGGATTTAGCATCCTTCGTATAGTTCAAGCTGTCCTCGAAGAAGTCGGCGAGCAGCTTGGACGACGTGATGACCGCGGCATCATAATCCGGCAATCCATACTCCGAAGAATAACGTGCCTTACGGGCATCCGGAAGCTCCGGGATCGTCGCACGAACCGCCTCTTTCCACTCTTCGCTAATATGGACCGACACCAGATCCGGGTCCGGGAAATAACGGTAGTCGTGCGCCTGCTCCTTCCCGCGCATGGAGAAGGTTTTTGCCTGCGCTTCGTCCCAGCGGCGGGTTTCCTGTACGATCACGCCGCCCTCATCGAGAATTTCCGTTTGCCGGTACTGCTCATATTCCAAACCGCGCTGTACGCCGCGGAAGGAGTTCATATTCTTCAGCTCGGCCTTCGTGCCGAGCTCCTTCTGTCCCCATGGACGAAGACTGATGTTAGCGTCGCAGCGAAGCGATCCCTCTTCCATCTTCACGTCCGATACGTCGCAGTATTGCATAATCGCGCGCATTTTCTCCAGATAAGCTTTGGCTTCCTCCGGCGTTGAGATCTCAGGCTCAGACACGATCTCAACCAGCGGCGTTCCTACGCGGTTAAAGTCAACCAGCGAGGCATATCCGCCATCCACGTGTGTAAGTTTACCGGCATCCTCCTCCAGATGAAGCCGGGTAATGCCGATTCGCTTCGTCTTTCCGTCCACCTCAATATCGATCCAGCCGTTCTCACCGATCGGCTGATCGTACTGGGAAATCTGGTATGCTTTCGGGGAATCCGGGTAGAAGTAGTTCTTGCGGTCAAATTTGCTGACATCGCCAATGGTGCAGTTCAGCGCCATCGCAGCCTTCATGGCATATTCCACGGCCTGGCGGTTTAATACGGGCAGCACGCCGGGATGGCCAAGACAGATGGGACATGTATGCGTGTTCGGCGGGGCTCCAAACGCAGTGGAGCAGCCGCAAAATATTTTGGAATTCGTATGCAGCTCTACGTGCACTTCCAATCCGATAACCGTTTCATATTTTGATGTAGACATCGATTGTTTCCCTCCTTCTCTGCCGCCGGTTTACAGTTCAGGCCGCCGTTTGTGGTGTTCAGTATTTTGCTCATAGGCATGCGCGACGCGCAGTACGGTCGACTCATCGAAGGCTTTGCCGATAATTTGCATACCTACTGGCAGTCCGTCCGCGAATCCGCAAGGAATACTGACTGCCGGCACACCTGCCAAGCTGACAGGAATCGTCAGGATATCATTCAAATACATCGTCAGCGGATCGTCCACCTGGGCTCCCAGTTTAAAAGCCGTAGTCGGAGCTGTAGGTCCGATGATGACATCATATTGCTCAAATACTTTATCGAAATCCTGCTTGATGAGCGTACGGGCTTTCTGCGCCTTCAAATAATAGGCGTCATAATAGCCCGAGCTAAGCGCATAGGTACCCAGCATGATGCGGCGTTTCACCTCATCGCCGAAGCCTTGGCTGCGGGACTCATGATACAGGTCGATCAGGCTGCCTGCATTGTCGGAACGAACACCATAGCGGACGCCGTCAAAGCGGGCCAGGTTCGAAGAGGCTTCCGAAGAAGCGAGCAAATAATAGGTTGCTACCGCATAGTCGGTATGCGGGAGGGAAACTTCATCCCAGGTAGCGCCCAGCGCTTCGAGCACCTTCAGTGCGTTCAGGACGGTTTCCTTCACTTCAGCGTCAACGCCCTCGCCCAGGTATTCCTTAGGCACAGCAATGCGAAGACCGGTAACGTCTCCGGATAACGCGCTCAGATAGTCGGGCACGTCCACTTTGGCAGATGTCGAATCCATCGGATCATAACCGGCAATGGCTTGCAGGACATAAGCGGAATCTTCCACATTTTTCGTCAAAGGTCCGATCTGATCCAGCGATGATGCAAAGGCAACAAGGCCGAACCGGGATACGAGGCCATAGGTTGGTTTCAGTCCCACGACACCGCAATAAGAGGCAGGCTGCCTGATGGAGCCGCCTGTATCCGATCCCAGCGCAAAGTAGGCCTCACCTGCAGCTACGGCCGCAGCCGAGCCGCCGCTTGATCCGCCGGGTACCCGCTCTAAATCCCATGGGTTACGCACGGGATAGAAGCTGGAATTCTCATTGGAGCCTCCCATTGCAAACTCATCCATGTTCAGCTTGCCGATTGTCACGGTATCCGCTGCACGCAATTTACCGACAACCGTTGCATCATAAACCGGCGTGAAATTGGACAAAAACTGACTTGCGCATGTGGTGCGAAGTCCTTCTGTCACGATATTATCCTTGATTCCGACAGGAAGCCCGAACAACAGTCCGCGCGTCCCCTCTGAAGCCAGCCTCTCATCCAAAGCCTTGGCGGATGAACGAGCGCCTTCTTCGTCCAAAGTAATAAATGCCTTCACCCGATCCTCACGTTCGGAAATACGGGTAAAAGCTTGGTCAACCAGATCGGTTACGGAAAGCTCCTTATTCCGCAGCTTATTATGTATCTCCATTAACTTGTAATCAAACAGACTCAAGTGTGTATCCTCCCTTCAGGCTATTCCAAAACAGCAGGTACTTTAATTTGATCGTCTTCTTCATCCGGTGCGTTAAGCAGCACTTTCTCGATGGGCAAGCTCTCGCGCACTTCGTCTTCTCTCATGACATTGCTGAGATGAAGCACGTGTGTAGTCGGCTCAACACCTTCTGTATCCAATTCATTTATTTTCTCGGCATATTGTAAAATCGCATTCAGTTGGCCGGTAAACATCTTCTCTTCTTCAGGCGTCAAATTCAAACGGGCCAGCTTCGCTACATGCTGAACATCCTTATCGGTAATGCTCATGGCTTTACATCCTCCTTCATGCCCCTATCCAGTTAAAGGGGTAAAGTCTGTCACGACAACTTTTCTCATTATATTGTAGAAGCATGCAAGATTCAATCCAAACAGCTTGAAGCTTGCCGCTTCGGAGTTACTTTTCCATTCCATCAAAAAAGAGTCGGCCTCAGCCGACTCTTCTAAATCCAAGCACGAAGATTCACTTGTTTGATGAAATCCGCCTGGGATATTGCTTCCTTGGTTTCTTCTTCCTCTTCAACACTTTCCAACTCGCCGTTCATCACTTGATGAAACAGCTTCTCATTATATGTCGACAGGGCGAAATCGATGAGCGCTTCCCGCTCGACCCGCTCGGCTTCCTGCTTCAACACGATTGATTCCAGCTCTATATCATCTGCCGGAACAAAAAAATTACGGTTGAGGCTCGGAATCCGAATGACGTAATCGAACGCATTGTCCGGATTTCGGTCATACGCGATGATATAACCGTATTGACCGATTGGAAGATTCTGCTCAAAGGCGTCCGCAACGATTGTAATCTTTTCCCCTAAACGCAGCATCGTCTACCTCCTGAGTTGTCTATCCTTTTTTAAGAGATAAGAAAAAATAAACTTCAGCGGCTTATCATCCTTATCTCGCAAGAAAAACTTCCGCTAAATACGGCCTCTCTTCTGATAACGTACGTCGATAGACGTTTTTCTTGTCTTCATAGTCTACTAAAAAAAGATAGAGATGTCCATGTGATTCAGATAAAACCTGAATCTCCCATGAAAACTAGGATTGCGGGGACAACGGACTCCTTCTAAGCAGCCTTGCGGCAAGGATAATCGACACCGCCATAATCAGCATGGCAACGAGTATCGGTGACCACGCGCTGCTCCCTGCGCCAAGAATTCGCTCAGCGGCCATGCTGCTTAAACGGCCCGGGCTCCATAGAACGCGGGAGGGCAGCAAACCGTATAAGAGCGAAAGTACGCCGGCAACTGCCAAGCTGATGAAGGCCGCAGCCGGCCCGCGAAGGACGGCACCGAGCGGCAGCACAAGCGTTACGATCCAGGCCAGCCATACAGCATATAAGCCCCCTCCGCTGGTAACTGCTCCCCATTCCAAAGGACCGATGAGCTGATACGTGTAATAGGCAGCACCGCCAAGTCCAATCGCAAAAGAAACGACCAGCAACGTCATCAAGGCTGCCCATTTGGCAGACATCATGGGAATCGTGGATACCGAGCGGGCGAGAACAAGCTCAGCCGTGCCGGTGGCTCGCTCCCCTGCTACCGTGTTCATTCCCGCCAGCACAAGCACCAGCAGGCCGATGGTGCTGAATTGGCTCAAGGTTGATGCCATAACATTCTCGGCGGACGGGACGGTAAATAATGCCGCCGCTTCCGGGGGCAATTCCCCGGCCATGGTAAGGATATCCGGCAAATAATAGGTGGATACCGGCTGCATAATGCCAAGAAGCAGGAAGACTGCAGGAACCCAAATCCATTTATAGGTCCGGCTTGCCTCGAGCATTTCTTTTTGATAATAAATCCAGAACGACTTCATGAGCCCACCACCTTCATAAACATATCCTCAAGCGAAGACGTGCCTGCTTCAAAACGAAGCAGCTCGATTTCGCCATCGGCAAGCTCCTTGATTAAAGCAGCCCGCGCAACATCCATATCCGTCACCATCAGCTTGGCGCCGCGTTTGCCGAGTTCGATCTCATGCACATAAGGACGGTTCGCAAGACTGTCGAGCCAAGCAACCTCCCGCTCCCCCGGTTCAACCTCAATCGATAGAACCGGTTGGCGATATTTCGTGCGAAGTTCGCTAAGCGCGCCTTTCTCCGCAATTTCCCCGTCTACCATCAGTACCATGTCATCGCAGATTTCCTCCGCATCGTGAAGCACATGGGTTGAGAACAGAACGGTGACTTCCCCGCGCAAGCGATTGAGCAGGTCCATCACCTCACGGCGACCGATCGGATCAAGCGCCGATACCGGCTCGTCCAACATGATCAGCTCAGGCTTATGCACAAGCGCCTGAGCAATGCCAAGCCGCTGCTTCATTCCGCCGGAGTAACCGGATATTCGGCGTTTGGCCGCCTGCTGAAGGCCAACCATTTCGATGACTTCCCGACTTCGCTTATTAGCCTCTCGTCCGGATAATCCCGACAGCTTAGCGCTGAAAGACAAGTACTCCATGCCCGACATCCAGCTGTAAAACTTCGGGTACTGAGGCAAGTAACCGATCCGGTGACGCCAGCCGTTCGTTTGCGTAGCGGCTGATCCATATCGGATCTCCCCCCGGGTTGGAGGTATTAATCCAGCCAGCATCCGCAGTGTAGTCGTTTTGCCGGCACCATTAGGACCAAGCAGGGCAGTACAGCTTCCTCGCTGCAATTCAAATGAAATGCCCTTAACCGGCGTGATGCTGCCTATGCTTTTGGTCAATTCATGAATGCTTAAAAGTTTTTCCGTCAAGCTTCTCGCCTCCCCGCAACGAAATAAGCAACGCTGCCAAGAAGGTTACCCAGCAGTATAATCAATACCCACATCCATCTCGGTCCACGTATGCTTGCTGGCTCTGCCCGAAACAAAGATATCAGACCCGTTACCGCGAGAATGGCTTGCAGTGCAAGAATGGGCCAAATCAATCCCCAGTTAATTTCCATAATAATCCTCCATGTTCCATATATAATGAATAAACTTAAGACTTGCGGTCATCTTTGTGGATGACGAATATCCAGTAAAAGAGCAGCGGCATTGGCATTGTCGTAGATCCCCATATCCCCCAGAACCAAGCCATCTTGCCAAGCCCCCGCTTCCTCGCATCCAAGAAAAGCCATGTCCCTTGAATCAGAACAAGCACAACGGCAAGGATGATCACTCCCAGCGGGCTCTCGTTAACTTCATTCATCAGATCCCCTTCTTTCCGGCTGATCTCAGACTCTTGGAAAATACAAGAACGGAAATCCCGGCAACCATGCCGAACCCGTGAATAAACAGCAGGATCTTCGGCGCAGCCAAGGCAGCCATCAATCCGCCACCAACGATAAAGAGTGAAATCAGAAGAAAGAGCAGCAATTCGTATTTCATCCGTCGCCGCTTCCGCTCCAAGGTATGAACGGCCAGCGTATGCAATCCTTCCAGGGATGGGGATGGCGCATCCTCAAACAATTGATCCACCCGCTCCAGTTCTTTGGTAAATCCTTCAATCCATATTTCGTCCTCATGCTCAGGTCCTTTGACCATCGTCACCCATCTCCTTTCGCAGCTGTTTGATACCGTAGGCTGTTCGTGATTTCACCGTTCCTTCGGGAATACCGAGCATCGTTCCGATTTCATCATAGCTATAGCCGTAATAATGCTTAAGCAGGATGGCAATCCGGTGATCCTCAGATAAGCGGGATAATCCATTCAGCATATCCGTCCAATCTTCTCCCCGCCGCTCCATCTGCCAGCGCATCCGCCTTGCCGACTGAACCGCCTCCTGCTCCAGCCATTTCTTCTCCCGTTTCTTTCGCCGGGTGCTGTCGATGAACAACCGGGTAGCAATGGTAATCATCCAGGAGGAGAAGGACGAAGTCCCGTTGTAACGGGTCATATTCTCCATGCATCGAACAATGGTATCCTGCGCAGTATCCTCTGCAACCATCGGGTCCATCGTCACTTTTAGCAAATATTTATAAAGAAAGGAATAATGCTGCTTGAACAGCAGCGCCATAGCCGCTGCATCTCCTAATTTCGCTTGTTGTATCAAGCCCTCTTCATCAGGGATCATGAAAAAATCATCACCTTCTTTCGCATTCCAACCGTAATACGATTAACAACAGCCAATCGTTCAAATGGATTTTTATATTTATCCTGTACCGAATGGTATCATTTATTAAAACCTATCATGACGGTAAGAAATTCATCGATACCTGTAAAAAACTCAAAAAAAAGCAGCCGACTAAAAATCGGCTGCCCTCTCCAATAGAAAGAATACATTTAGTTCATGATGAGGGTGTCATGTTCGCATGTCGATCTATTGATTAAATCGTATAACCTGCAGCCGATGATGCCATGGCTGCTGCGCGATCCCTTCATCCTTCACCAGCCTGTCCCAGACAACTGAGGATATTTCCGTCTGAATCTGCCGATGGAACTCCGGTTGTCGATCAATCGCTTCGCTTCTTGTAACACTCCCGTTCAACAGCGATAGATGATCTTTCCTCACTGGCGCTTCCCCCTAATCACGTCCATGCCAAAAAAACTCCCTGTAAAATAAAAGAACGCAAACCGGGATGAATTCCACAGTCTGCGTGCTTCGCAAGGGTAACAATTAATTAACAGTATTGTATCAATGTTGTCCAGGTTTGTCCAGACAAAGTTTCCCGATTTATGTCGGAAGCTATCTTATCGGCTAGAAGGAACGTAAGGATTCCGCTGCTTTTCATAACCGATGGTTGTTCGAGGACCATGGCCGGAATATACAACGACCTCATCCGGGAAGGTATACAGCGTATTTTGAATGGAATCAATCAAATCACGTTCACGGCCTCCAGGAAGGTCCGTTCGCCCAACCCCGAGACGGAACAGCACATCGCCGGAAAACAGATCATTTCCACACTTGAAGCTCACACTTCCCGGGGAATGTCCCGGTGTATGAAAGACGCTGAAGGTATGTCCGATGAGCTGCAGCTCAAGTCCATCCGCCAAATCGTACTCAGCCGGCTCGGTGGACAGCGGTTCCGTTACCTGCGGCCACATCATCGAGCCGTTAAGCTTCGGATTGGACAGCCATTCACTCTCCAGGGTGTTCAGGTAAACAGGACAGCCCTTCAGCTTGCGAATCTCCTCAACGCCCCCCATGTGGTCGAAATGCGCATGGGTCAGCAGGATCGCCTCAATCTCCAAATCGGCGATTCGCTTCAGCAGCGGTCCCGGGTTCATGCCAGGATCGATAATGACCGCTTTGCCTTCAACAGGCCCTGTCAGTAAATACGCATTCGTCTGTAGCGGTCCTAAATTAAAGGTTTCAATATGAAGTGTCATGATTAGAACCCTGACATAAGTTCACGCAATTCCTTAATGATGGCAGCGTGGAACTCATACCCTTCCCCGTAGGCTTGAATAATGCTTTGTCGTGTGACGGCAAGGTTGTCCTGATAGTCCGATGCTTCACGATCCGGATTGTTCTGTTTAAACTCAATCATAAACTTCTGAACATGGGCCGGACGCGGTCCCCATGTACCGAGGACATGTCCTCCGGTATCCGATATGATAACAACCGGAATGGAACGGGCGCCCATGGTCAGGAACTGATCCATGACGTCCAGATTCTCTTCCATAATCAGCACTTCCGTCTCAATCCCCGCAGTCTCCATCGCACGAAAAACGACAGGGATATTGCGTGCAACATCACCGCACCAGTCCGCTGCCAGAATGAGGACCCGCAGGTCATCCCGGAAATTCAGGCTTTCAAAGAATTCTTTATCCTCTTCATTCTCCCAAACAAACTGTTCATATCCTGCCTTGAACGTCTCCTGGTTCTTCTGCATGCCGTCCATAAATTGCTGTGGAGATATGCCTGTCCCCAAATGATTTGCCATATTCATACTCATTCGTTATTTCGACCTCGCCTTCGATGATTTTATCCATTTTATCAAAAAATAAAGAATCATGACGGCCAATGCCCCCAGCAGAATTTCCTGCACGTACGGCCCTGCCTTCTCGTCAATATGCTCCCATTGATCGCCCAGAAGCAATCCGAGGTATAAGAATAATGCCGTCCATGGAATTACGGCTAGGGTGGTCAGCAGCGTAAACCTTCCCACAGGCATCTTGGATATGCCTGCCGGTATGGAAATCGCATGCCGTACCACCGGTACAAAGCGTGCCGTAAATATAACGCCGGTACCATACTTGCCGAACCATTCTTCAGCGTAATCGATATGCTTCTTCTTAATCAATATGTACTTCCCGTACTTTTCCAAGAAAGGCCTGCCTCCGTAACGGCCGATCCAATAAATAAACAACTGTGCGAGCACGCCGCCAACGGTACCAAAGAGCATGGCTCCGAGAAAATGAACCTCACCCAGAGACACCAGATAACCGCCATAGGCAAGTACGATCTCGCTTGGGATGACCTCTACCATTAATCCGAGCATGATTCCGAAATAACCCAGCTGCTGGATCCATTCAAACAACCGGCCTACAGCCTCGTAAAAGAATTCCACGCTTGTTCCCCGCTTTCCTACTGCGTTGATTTCTAATACTAGCCTATTCTAACACAGCCCGGGACATGCCTTCTACTGCGCCCAATTATAGGCGGCACAGTGACTTTCGCCCGTTTCGGGACATATGGTGAAGCAAAGGAGTGAGTTACGCATGCATTCTCCCCATGCCAAACAACCGGGCAGCAAGCCCCCCTCCCCGCGCGGTATACGGCGGGCCTGCAGCAAAGAATTATACCGCACGACCAAACGTCTTAAGCTCTACCTTCCTCCGGAATCCCTGAAGCAGGGCGAAGAATTGTATTACCGGAAGGTAATCGGCAATTTGATCTGGATCCACGAAAACTACAGCAATAAGAAGCTTTTGTGCGACTGGTGGGAAAAGGAAGTCTGCGGCGAACTCGCCGAGCTATGGGAGGTTCCGGAACGTCAGTTGGCCTCGGCCTTCCGGGATGCCTTCGGCGGATAACACTGCCCTTCCTTGTACCGTGATCTGATGTGAAATAGACAACACGTAAAAACTTTCGATGGTATAGGCAGCAATCAATCGACAGCTCGGTGCCCCCTATCGTGCGTATGGACAACAAACCGTGGCATCTCGTCAAAGCATGGACTCCGTACCTCATGGAGCAACTATCCTGAACGGGCAGGCACGCGATTAGCCGCTATAGATTGCGACACACGATTCACGTTAGCGGCGGGCGGGGATATCTGCCTGTTCAGGCTGCCTTGCCGCATGCTTTCGTATTCCCCTATTCAGCGTTTTTTCCAATCGGGGGGTCTGCCGTACCGCAAGCATAGACAGATCGAATTGCCGGTCATTCCGATGATGATCCATCCCACGAGGATTTGCCGCAAGGGAACGATAGCGCTTCAAGATATTCAACCCGGTCCGGGCCGCTTCAACCGATCTGACGGATTCTCCTGTCGTCCGGTGCCAATCTGCGAGGGAAGCCAGCTTCAGCACGGCTCGGGTTTGTTTGACATCATTGAACCGATCCCGATTGATGGCCGCTAGATACCAAGCTGCCGCCTCTTCCGATTCGCCTCGGAGCGAGTAAGCCTCTGCCAGCTTCCAGCTCAGCTCCGGGTGATTCGGTGCATACACCAAACTTCGCTTCAGCAGCGGGATTCGCTGGCTTGGGGGAAGCCAATCCGCCAGGCTCAATACTGCCTCCGTGTTGGCGGGGTTCCACTTTAACGAGGATTGGAGGAGCGCTACTTGCGCTCCGGGCGGTTCCGAAGCGGCCCTTCGCTCTTTGACCTCGCTGATGCCCAGCGCAGCAGCGAGAAGAACCCAGCCCGCGAGCAGAATGATCGCCGTAACCCGGAGCAGTGACAGCGACTGTAACGGCGGATATTTCCGCTTCCCTTCATAAACAGCTAACAGCTTCTTCCCTATTTTGAACCGTTTGCGTCTTTGAGCTGCATTAGGTCCATTTTGCACTTCCCGACCAGAAGGAGTTGTAGCGAAGCCCATTACCGTAAGCCACAACAGCAGCACCCATACCAGCCCAAAGCTCCAGTCAAAATCCACAGCCGCATGCCCGATCAGTACCAGGGCAGCGGGCATGAGCCGGGAGCTCACAGCAATAAGCCTCGCCACCATAAAGCTAACCAGAACAAGGACAAGCAGCAGCCCGATCACTCCCGTATTCAGCAGGATATCCATATATCCGCTGTGCACCTCGGCACCCACGTAGGGCTGGGACTGAATGGCAAGGTAGGACTGCCGCCACGTCTCCCCTCCCCGTCCCAGCCACAGCGACGACCGGGCCAGCTGCCACGCGTCGCTGTATAGGAGGCGGCGCGCGCTCAGCGTTGCCGCGCCGCCAAGGGTCCGATCCTGCACCTGATGCAGGATCAACGCTCCGGCTGCGGCAGCCAGCAGCGCCGCAGCTCCCAGAGCCCCTGGCGCGGCATACCGCCGCCGCGGGCCCCCGCTGTGCCGCCAGCGGCACAGCAGCAGGCCGGCGAGGACGCCGCCGGCCCAAAGCCCGGCCAGCCACAGCAGGCCGGGCAGCACGGCAGGAGCCAGCTTGGCTTCAGCCAGCTGGCGGTACAGCAGCGCCGCGCTCGCCAATGGCGCGGCGGCAGCCACCAGGAGCGGCGCGAAGGCACGCCGCTCCTTAGCGAAGCCGGCCGCGCACGCGAGTGCGGCCGCGAGCCAGGCGCCGCGCGACTCCGTCAGGAGCAGCGCGGCAGTGTAGGGCAGCAGCGGCAGCAGGGCAGCCGCTGCACGCAGCGTGCCCGTCCGGGTCCGCAGGACGGGCGGCAGCGCGAACAGCCGCTCCAGCAGGAAGGCGGCCATCACGGCCCCGAACGTGTTCGGGTACTGAAGCAGGCCGCCAAGCCTCGCGCCGGTTGCGCTGATGTCCGCATCCGCCGTATGATAGATCCCATACGGCAGCTCCAAAAGCCCATATACGGCAAGCAATGCGCTGCCGCACAGCACAGCGCCCAACAGATGCCAGCCTATTTGCATCAAACGTAAACCGTCATCTGTACGGCATATCCGCCAGGCGACGGCTGCAAAGGAACCGTAGCTTCCCCACAGGATAATCTCCTTGATCGTGCCTTCCAGAGTGAGGGAGCGCCCTATTCCCATCCCTATCCCTATCCCATGAAGCACATAAATGAGAATGATTCCGCAGATGCAACCAAGAAGCACCCGTAATCCTCTATCCGCTGGAGCCGCGCCCGGCAGTACACCAACGCCATGTATCTTCCGGCCTTGGACGGCACCATGCCATTTGGCTCCCGTCATAAGCAGCAAAAGCATCCCGAAACCTGCTCCGCCCCCATAGACATCCCCATCAAAAAACATCCCGCTCCGGATACCTGCCACAAAGACAAGTGCAATCAGCAGCATCCCGCAATTACGATGCAGGGTCTTCCATGCCATGAACCAACGCCCCCGTTCCAATGCATAGCCATATATCCTCGGCTGTTCCTTACACGGCATTCGTCCTCCGTAGCCAAACCATCTAATAGCCATTGTGGACAAGGACATACCTCGTTATTCTTGATGCGGCGTTGGCGATCGGCGGCAATCTCTCTAGTGCGCAATAAGGCGGCTTGTCTCTAGGGCAAACTTCGAATACCGACATAAATAAACGTCTCTCGACGAACATTATCAGATGATTGTCTTGCGATATCCGGAAGGCCCAGCTTCATAGTTTATACATTCTGTTAACTAAAAAAGCGATGAAAGTGCGCGCTCGCACTTTCATCGCCAATCCGGTTCAACGCGATTCCGTTTACGTATCCGGCAGCAAGTCCTTGCACGCCCGTTCAAGATATGGCGAGGCGCTTAAGAAATCGCGGAACGCGGTGTATTCCTGCCACAGCTTATCCCGATCTCCCGCAGAACCGCTAACCGCCCGGATCAATATATTCTTCGGCGTATGTTCCATATCAATAAACTCCAGCAGCTGCGTCTTGTAACCCATCAGATCGAGGAGCTTGGCTCGAATGGCGTCCGTGGCAAGGGCCGAGAAGCGTTCCTTCAATATACCGTGGGACAGCAGCGGCTCCATAACAGGGCTTTGGACTTGGGAGAACAGCTCATGCTGGCAGCAAGGCACCGACAGAATGACTGAAGCCCCCCAACGGACCGCTTTTTCCAGCGCAGCGTCTGTTGCCATATCGCATGCATGCAGCGTGACCACCATATCCACCTGCTCCAGTTCGTCATATTCCGCAATGTCCCCGACAAGAAACTGCAATTGGGTGTAGTCCAGTTTTTTCGCCAGCATACTGCAGTGTTCGATGACATCCGCCTTGAGATCCAAACCGACAATATTCAGCTTTCTGCGCGCGGTTACCGCCAAATAGTGATATAAAGCGAAGGTCAGATAGGATTTGCCGCAGCCAAAATCAACGATCGTCAGTGGACGGTCCTCCGGCAGGTGGGGAAGCACATCCTCAACCATCTCCAGGAACCGGTTGATCTGTTTGAACTTATCGTATCGGCGGGCAAATACTTTGCCCTCTTCACTCATGATGCCGAGTTCCACCAGAAACGGAACAGGTTCTCCCTCTTCAAGGATATACGTTTTTTTTCGGTTATGGGACAAATCTGTCATCTTCTTGGAGGCGGATTTGGTCAGAATCGAAACCTTGTATTTCTTCGAGATCAGAACCTGATAGTCCGCTTCCGGCGTATACATCATCGCTTGCCGGAATACATTCTCGAACATGTCAACCAGCACTGCCTCCGCCTCATCGGCCGGTACGTTCTGATGGGTGACTTTGGTTCCGGAATAATAGGCAAACTGATAGTGCAGCTTGTTCTTGAGCTCTACGGGCTTAACCGTTACTTTGCTGTAGGTCATGCCTTCCCGCTTGCGGAGCTGGCTTAGCGTAGCCGTGATCAATGATCCTTCTTCCATGATGTTGTGAATCAATTTTCTTAATGCATCCAAAAGGTACATCTCGCTTTCTTTATGTGATAGACAGGTTAATCCCGCTTAGGTCAACGACTTGTCGCCGTTCACCGCTTCATGCGGAAAACGACGCTTAAGCTCATCCATTCCTTCGTGGACTTCCTCCAGCGGAAGCCCGCCCTTCGCCAAATCCTCAGGCAGCTTCAGCTGCAATCTTTGATAGAACTGCACAGCTTCGCCATATTCCATCTTGCCATTATCCAGCAGTTGGTAGAGGGTGTTCTCCGCTTCTGCGTACATCCCCTGCTGCTCCGTATACGCATAGTAATCCCGCATCGCTGTTTCTGGCAATGCATACGACCTTAAACGTTCTCTCACCATACCGATCCGTTCCGTCAACCCGATCAGCTTCAAATCCGCTCCTTGCAGGGCCGACTTCAAATATAGCTGAAAGACCTTGGTATAGAGCATAACGGCTTCTTCTTCACGCTCCAGCTCAAGCAGCAGGGACGCTTCCTCTTCCATTAGCCTGGCGGCGCTTTGCAGCTTGTCCGCTTCCAAATAACCGTGACTGCGAAATAGCTGCTCAATATCGGCAGCGGACAATGAGCGAAGCAGCTCTGAATTCAGCCGGAACTGCCGTTTGAAGAGCTCATCCAGCTCCCATAGCGCTTCTGTGTGCTTACGCTCCTGCTTAAGCGAAAACACCTTGGCAATCATCTGTGTCATATCCTCAATTAGCCGCACGAGATAATCCCTGCGAAACATACGCGCACCCCCAACCTGCATCCATGTCAGATGCAGCGTATTCCTGATCTTCATCTTTACTATACTGCGTTCAGCCAAGAAACCAAGAAGGAATGCCGGGGCAGCCTTTAGCTAATCATCCTTTACAAGGGAGAAATTTGCCGGGTCAAACCCAAGCCGGATCACGATTAAATTGTAGGCTATCCGGGGCCAGAATTCCAGTTCCCGACCTCCCCCTCCCATTCTCGCTCCACTTCGGCCGGCCAAACATACGAGGTATGGCACGTCTGGGCACAAAATAAATAAACGGATATCCCGCTAGGGGGTATCCGTTCATTATAAACTATTGAAAGATTCTCATGCGTTATTCATTCGTAAGCCGTCCCATGAAAGAAGTGATGACTTCGCCGAGCTTCTCCGGCGTCTCCATCATACTCATATGTCCTGCGCCCTCGATTACATATTGGGTCACGTTGTCATGGTCTGTCGTAAAGGTACGCTCTGCCGGAATCAACCCGTCCTTCTCCCCTGCTACCAGCAGGATAGGCAGCGTGGACGCCGAGAGCACATCGCGTCGGTCGGGACGCTCACGCATCGCCAGCGCCGCTCCGATTGCTCCCTGAGGTGGCGTAAGATAGCCTATCTCCTTCGCCCGCTGAATACATTCCGGCTTGTTATCCTTCGTATCCGGAGCGAATAAGCCGGGCACCAATCCGTCAACAAAAGCCGTAATGCCCTCCCCTTGGATGGTGCTGACCGCCTGCACGCGCTTCTCCTTCGCTTCGTCCGAATCCGGGTAGCCTGTGGAATGAATCAGACCGAAGGCGTTCAAACGAGAAGCGTAACGCTGGGCAAAGGAAAGCGTGATATATCCTCCAAGGGAATGACCGAGTAATGCTGCCTTCGGAATGTCGAGCTCATCCATCAATAGCAGCACATCGTCTGCCATCTGTTCAATGGTATACGATCCCATCGGTGCATCAGACCGCCCGTGACCACGGAGATCCGGTACAATGACTCTGAAGCCTTGAAGAAATGGCAGTACCTGTTCCCAGTAGGCGGAGCTTCCGCAGAAACCGTGAAGCAGAATGATCGGCTCACCTTGTCCCTGATCAACATAACAAATCGTGCTGCCGTTGCATTGTACTTTTTCCATAGCGATACCCTTCTTTCTATTCAGCGGATGCCATGTGATAGACACCCATTATTTTATAAAGAATGATCTATTATTAAACAAAAACAACCCCGGCTGAAACGCCATGTCTTACGGCCTAAGGCCAAAGGCAATAGCGGCTTGCTTCGCTATTTGCTCCGCCATCCCCATGACTTGGTATAGGGACGTCACTTGGAGAGTCCAATACGGCTTCGGTCCATGGACGTTCACAACCGCTGCCACGCTATAATCCCCCACCGCCGGAAGCCTCCCGCCGACGGACTCGGCAGGCGTCAGTGGACCCTCGCATGTAAAGAAATATCCGACTGACGAGGATTGTCCCAGGCATGCATCAATGGCAATAATCGACTTATCCTCAGGTATGCCTTGAAGTCTTGCCTCAAGATTAAAAGCGTCACACGGTTCGGGCAGCGTCCCGATCACATGCGGGAAACCGTATTCCGAGAGCCGGCTCCCTGTTAGCGGTCCGAGTGCATCTCCTGTGGAACGGTCAGTGCCAATACATAAAAATACGATGCTATCCAGCGCATGCCGCTGCGAGATCGTCCGAAAAAAATCCGTCAGTTCATGCCCCGACACTTTAGCTTTTACAGCCTGTACGCCTGGCGTCTTGCCGGCTTGTTCGCTCATGACGGACCTCCTCCTTGATTACATCGCTTGAAACCTTGCTTTTTTACAGCCTAAAAACCTTTTTTTCCTGATTTTAACCTATCTCTGTCTCCGATGGCAAAAACATTGGTCGAGCCGCACGGTAACATGGTACAATACAGGGATGAAAATCGTAAATCCGCCTATGAGAGGATGGTGTTAATCCATGGATTTGAGTGAAAAATCACAAGCTAATGTCGAGTATATGATTGAACAGATTAAAACCAAGCTTCGGATGGCTACAGGTGCTGCCATGCAAGCCTCCGCCTTCTCGGTTAACCAATATGATGATATTTATGATTTGTACGATATGGTCATGAATAAGCAAAACCTGAGTATATCGGAAGTGGAAGCTGTTGTATCGGAGCTCGGGCAGCTGCGCGGGAACCAGTAGATCATCACTGCCCGAAAATTTTTGATAAGATCTAAAAAGAAGAGCCCTTTTATAGCAAAGCCCCCGGAACGTCGCTGATCCATGCGAAGTTCCGGGGGCTTTGTTGTCCTTCTCTACGGCATATCGATCATCACCATTTCCGAGATCCCCTCACTTGAGTTCCCTCGAAATGTCAGCTCGTGACGCCGCTGTATCCTGGCCGCGTCACCCGCAGTAATATTAAACATGCCGTCTTCCGACGATATTTCGACTTGACCGCTAATGACGTACAAGTGCATTCTCCGATTTTCGGCCAAGCTGTACGTCAGTTCTTGTCCAGTCTCCAGTATGGTACTGTACATCACAACATCCAGCGATTGGGGCAAGCTTGATTCACCATGGTCCGACCCGATGATCGGAAGCATCTGGTTCAACCGCTGTTCCTTTGTAAAATCGCTTTGATGGTGACTGGTCTCAAGGTCTGGCTCCGCAGGTAGAAACCACATTTCCAGATAGCGTACGTCCTCGGAAGACGAGGCATTCTTCTCTGCATGGTACACGCCGGAGCCTGTATTCACGACATGAATCGAACCGGGAGTCAGCTCCATTTCTTTCCCTGTATCATCTTCATACGTTAACGTGCCTTCCAGCACCAAATGGACAATGATCAAATCATGATGAAACCTTCGATCAAAACCCTCCATCGGTTTAAGCACATATTCATTATGTGCCAGCAAGCTTCCAAAATGCTCGTTATGCGGATCTGTATAATCACCAAAAGAAAAGCTGAATTCACTATGAATACCGTCTTTATGGGTAGTATGTCTTTCCGCTGCCGTCATGATCTTAATCATGGCCGGTCACCTCCGCCTTTTTTACTATTCAATACCCCGGCGGTTTCCGGTCTAATCAGTCATGCTTAAGCACGGTTCAGCATAAAGGCGGTTTCCACCCTGCCTACTTTCAGGCCCTCATCGTTGCATAAATCCTTGGGATACGCGGCTTTCAAGCGATTGATGGTTGTTTTGTTGTTATACCCGATTTGCTCCAATATGGACTCCGCTACCCAGCCCCATTCTTCTTCTGATCCATCTGCAATTTTGAACGAAATACCGAGCCGCTCCTTCTTCAGACCCAAGCAGTACACACCTTTAAAGCCTCCTTTGGCCACAATATTATCGTCTTCCAGGAGAAGGGTGTCCACCTTGTGATTTCCTGCCACCATATAGGGAGATGCGTGCATGGCCTCCGCGATTCGGATGACCGCCCTTTTTGTTGGCTCATCCTCGATAAGGTCCGGGGATGCAAGCTTCATATAGGCTGTAGCCAAAGCGCGAAGCGGCATGGCGAATACCGGCAGGCCGCAACCGTCCGTTCCCAATCGGATATCAGAGGGAGCCAGTCCCGACAAATAGGAGACCGTCTGAAGGATCTCCTGCTGCAGTGGATGTTCCGGCTGATCGTATCCGAGCAGCGGGTACCCTTTCATCTGACAATAGGCCAACATGCCATAATGCTTGCCGGAACAATTATGGAACCATTTGCTCTTGTCTCTCTGCTCTCGCAGAAGAGTCTCCTTATTTTCCTCATCCAGCGGCCAGCTCGACGCGCAAACCATATAAGCTTCACTAATATTGACCTTCCGGGCAAAGCCTTCCAATACTTCTATGTGAGCCGGCTCCGCCCGATGCGAAGCCGTCATGATCGCGATTTCCTTATCCGTCAGCCCATAATGGTCAGCAAGCCCGCCACGGATGGAGGGGATTGCCTGCATTGGCTTGGCCGAAGAACGCGTAAATGCCACATATTCCGGATCTCCCGCGTATGCCAGTACGCTTCCTTGTTCATTAACAATACATATATGTCCATTGTGGACGCACTCCAATATGTCCGCCCGATATTCCTTCACTAATACAGTGTCCATGTTAAATAACTCCTTCTATAACCGTCTGTGACCGTATTCCTGCCTTAAAAACCTGTGTAAATGTGGTACCTATAATCTTCGATAATTCGAGGATTGTTGCAAATCTGTATTCAGTATAGTACAAAAATCTGCAAATAACAGCAGGCGATCATTCCGTAGGGGACGGACACTTCATTTTATCTCCCGTTTAACGTTGTCCTGTTTCACGATGTGGCCTTAGGTTTAATTACGAGATAAGCAAGCCCACTCGAAAAACATTGCTCTTTAAAAAGGAGGCGATCGTATGTGGGGAATCATCATCAGCATCGTAATGGCAATCATCATCGGGATAATCGGAGATGCGCTGGTTGGTCATGAAATGCCGGGCGGAATTATCGGATCCATGATCGCTGGTTTCGTAGGCGCATGGATCGGACCATGGCTCTTCGGAGCATGGGGGCCTGTCATCGGCGGATTTGCCATTGTGCCCGCTATCATCGGTACAGCTATCTTCGTATTCTTGCTCGGTCTTGCTGCCAAGCTATTTAGACGTACAGCCTGATTCTCGTGTCTATATTCTTTTTATATTAACTAAAAGGAGTGAAAGTTATGAATCACACAGAACAAGAACATCCAGTACAAAGCGGTTCTACATTCTTCAAAGGTGCTTTCATCGGTGCCCTGGTCGGAGCGGCGGCAGCTCTGTTGTTCGCTCCAAAGCCGGGCCGCGAACTGCGCGGGGATTTATCTGAGAAACTGAGCATGGTAACGGATAAAACGAAGGAAGTTGCTTATACCGTAGGCGATAAAGCTTCTGAGCTTGCGAAAACCGTGGGCACCAAAGCTTCCGATGTGATGGCCACCGTGAATGAAGGCCGCCAAAGCATTATGTCCAGCGTCAAGGAAGCATCGGCCGACGTGTCCAGCGAGGTTTCAAATGCTTCCAAAGACGTAAAGGATAAAGCGATGGACACCTCTTCCGATGTCAGCCGTGAAATGAAATCGACAACGAATGTTTAATTCGTGAGGTCACGAATAGCCAGCTGACACAGCTGGCTATTTTTGTGCCAGATCGTGACAGTCAGCTTGTAAGCATCATATGGATTGATAAGTGAAATGAACCGGCGTTTCTGCCTGGAAAGCGGGGTAATCTTATGAGTAAAGCGAACCCATATCATAGCGGCTCCAGCTTCTCGACCCGGAGCGGCGATCGTTCGACACGACGCAATGAGCCACGAATGGAATCCGAAACAAGCGAGGAAAGGCGCTCCCGGGAGGCGGATGATATCCAGGAGCATCCCTTTGAACTGCGGCACGAGGTGAAGAAACTGAACACGCGTCTGGACAAAATCGCCACCACCCTGGAGAAGTCCGAAATGAAGGACATGATCGATCATTACATGAATCCCAAGAAACGCATCATTGCCAACCTTACTGCCGGCCTAGCGCGGGGGTTGGGCTTAACCCTTGGCACGGCTCTCGTACTGGGTCTTCTGGGTTACATTCTCAGCTTCTTTGTCAACGTACCGATGATTGGGGATTTCATCTCCGATTTGCAAGGATATATTGATCAATCTAGATCCTAGTATGTCTTTAATACATGAAAACGCCCGGTGCCTATAGAGGTCACCGGGCGTTGTGATCATTCTCGCTGCCATTCATGCATATCCTTCGTGCCTCAAAGGTTTTTGTTGTTGGACTTAACTTGAAGCAGGTCTCCCGTCCATCCCTTCGCACGCATCCAAAGATACATGCCTCCGGTCCACAGCAAAGTGAGGCCGATGACTACCGTAAATCCCCAGAACGTTTTAATGGCGGGCAAATTTTCAAAGTTCATCCCCCATATGGCTCCGACCACGGTTGCGGGTGTGAGCACAACCGTAAAAATCGTCAGTGTCTTCATAATTTCATTGCCGCGGAACGCGGAGATTGCATCGTCTATCGATACCAGCGTATCGATTTCGCGCTCATAATGATGAATCAGCTTCTCCATTCTTTCCACTCGATGCAGGAGCTGTTGAAACGAGCGACTGCTATCCAGCTCGCCATGATACCCTTCCTTTGCTGCAGCGATCAGTTCCTGAAAAGGAATGAACAGATTGCTCCACTCCAACAGCTCAAACCGGGACGTCAGAATACTGTCCATTAAGGACTTCCGGTTGCGCGTACGCATATCGCTTTCGACAAGACGCAGGTTATGCTCGAATTGATCCATTCCCGCATGGTAATAATGCAAAATGGCCCGAGCCAGCACAAACATGCCGTCGACGGGCTTCTGGCATTGATGAAGCATGGAAGCTCTTTCGGACTTAGCCATTACGCTTCGGGTATGGTCATCCAAATTGATGGTGATCAGCACTTGGTCGTCCGTATAGAAATAGAACTGTTCCGACTTGTAATGATCGGCATCGTCCGTAACCTTATAAAGCATGGTTCCCATAATGACCGGCTCCACCCCATCCTTGAATCGGACGGATAAGTAGTTACGTTCCTTTAACGTTGAAGCCTGATCAAACCATTCGGCTGTATAAGGATAGCGCGTCCGAAGTTCACCGATCCAGGAGGATTGCCAGTTATCCGTTCGAACATCGTACCACTTCCATCCCCCCGCAAAAGTATAAATATCCTGACCTTCCATCCTATCCGGCCCCAACATGTTTTACTGCCACTCCCTTCTGTAAATACAAAATCGCAAGGTTCCAAAAAGGCACGCTTTCCTGTAATGGAGGAAGCGTGCCTTATGTTGCTATACGTCTGTTACTGTTACTACGAGGCTTGTCCATATCAGTAAGAAGAATTGGACATGATCTGCTTCAGTTTTTCCGTTGCCCGCTTCTGGATACGCGAGACACTCATTTGTGACACGCCTAACCTCTGAGCGATAGCTCTCTGGGACTGTCCCTCCTGAAATGCCAACAATAGCACCTTCTGCTCTTGCTCCTTCAACTGGCTCATCGCCTGCTGAAGATCCATGCGCTTCTCAACGGAATCAAAATCATTCACATCCGAACTGATTAGCTCTCCAAGCGTCGCTCCGGTTTCTTCTTGGGATAAAGGGGAATCCAATGATACATAATGATAGCATTCACGTCCGGCCAACACCTCAACCGTTTCCTCAACGGAAAGATCTAGGTAGGATGCGATCTCATTCACATCGGGAGATCTCTCCAGCTTCACCATTAGTTCATCAATAGCTTGCTGAACCAAGGCACCCTTTTCCTTGATTCGTCTTGGTACTTGAATGTACCATGATTTATCGCGGAGAAAGTTTTTCATATGACCGATCATGCTTTTCATGGCATAGGGCTCAAACGGAATCCCCAGGCTGATGTCATATTGCTGCAGAAGACGAATTAATGCCATTTGGCCAACCTGATACAAATCCTCGTACAGGTCGGGCCGATTCCGGGCAATCTTGCCTGCTGCCATTTTGACCATCGGTTCATATTTCTTAATCAGCACCGTTGCGATATCGTTATCCTTCGTTTGCTGATACTGTTCAATTAAATGAACGGCTTCATCTCTGGACTCTTGGGGAGTCGCCTTATCACTCATACGGGCTCCTCGCTTCTTGCGAGACGCTTCGTCAGCGTAACCTCGGTTCCCTTTCCAGCCTGGTTTGTCACGCTTACCTCATCCATAAGCGCCTCCATCAGGTAGAAGCCTAGTCCTCCGATTTGGACCTCGCTTAGATCTTTATCATGAAGCGTACGGTTGCCAACCGCTCCCATACTGTCGAAACTCTCCCCTTCGTCTCTGACCGTAATGGATAGCGACTCGCCGGTCACTTGAAATAAAACCTCCACCATTCCGCCTTCCTGACTATAAGCATACAAGACCGAGTTATTACAGGCCTCCGACACCGCAACCTTCATATCTTCAATCTCTTCATAGGAAAAGCCCATCTTGGAAGCTATTCCATACAGATTCAGTCTTACAATATCCACGTATTCAGCACTGGCAGGCAAATTAAGCGTTACTCTTTGAACATCTGAATTCATTCTTTTCGATCCTTTCCTATTGGGAATTCTTCTTACGACTGAAAGAACTTCGCAATACCCGTCATATCGAACAGCTTTTGAATTTGCGGCGGAACTTCCTCGACTGCAAAGCGTGCTTCCATGCCATGTCTGGCTTTCAGTATCGACAGAAGAATACCAATCCCCGTACTATCAATATATGTCATGTCCTTCATGTTGACGATCAAGTCTACTTCGGAATTGCCGACAAGAGGCTCCATCACTAATCGAAAATCAGGAGCGACGGACAGATCAAGTTCACCGCTTAGAAATACCGTGCATACGCCCTCGTTCATCTGGGTCTTAGCATTGAACTTATCATTCGTTTTTGTATTCATAGACACTCTCTCCCAATCATTTGTTTTCCCTTTACATAACCCGTTATCTCGCTTGTTGAAACAGGTTGAAGAGGGTTTTGGACACGCTAAAATATGGAAATTGGTTTCTGTGCTACCCATTGATGATGCGAACAGGGCTTGCGGGCATATCCCATCCTTCCGGTTCTACAGGTACATACCGGGATATCATGTGCTTCACACAGCTGAATTTGACCGGCTTGCTGATATATTCATTCATGCCCGCGTCAAAGCAGCGCTTCTGAATCCCGTCCATCACATTCGCCGTCATCGCAACCAGAACGGGAGCCTCAGCTTCCGGCTTCATCTGGCGGATCAGACGCGCGGCCTCAAGACCATCCATTACCGGCATCTGCAAATCCATGAAGATCATGTCGTAGACTTTAGGACCTGCAACCATCTCAACCGCCTGCCTGCCGTCCTCCGCCATATCCGCTTTCATCCCCATCTTTTCCAGCATACTGTCCATCAGCTTTCGATTAATCGGATGATCGTCCACAACCAGGATATTCGGTTGCCTCTCCCCATGAACACGATATTTTGCCGAACGCTCCTCTTCACGGAGTCGATGATACTCTTCCTCATGCGTATGAACGCACATCGTAAACACGAAAGTGGCCCCTTTGCCTTCCTTGGACTCCACCGCGATCTCCCCGCCCATCATCTGCACGAGCGATTTACAGATCGCAAGCCCAAGTCCTGTTCCACCGTATCGCCTTGTCATTGAGGAGTCCAACTGAGAGAACGGCTTGAACAAACGATTGATTTTTTCGGATGAGATGCCAATCCCCGTATCCTTCACGGTGAATTCAAGGGTTAATTGATCTTCTTCAGCTTGGGCAAGCGAAACAACCAAATACACTCCACCCTCATTCGTAAACTTCACGGCATTGGATACCAGATTCACCAATACTTGTCGAAGGCGTCCCATATCACCGAATACGATCGCAGGAATTTGATCCTCAATGTAATACGTGAGCTCCAGACTCTTCTTGGAGGCTTCTCCGGAGAACAAACCAAACACTTCCTGAACGCAGGACTTGAGATCAAACGGATATTCCTCCAGCTCCATCTTGCCTGATTCCATCTTGGAGAAATCCAGAATGTCATTAATGATGTTAACCAAGGCATCCGCACTGTTTCGGATAATGGCTGCATATTCCCGCTGCTCATCCTGAAGATCGCTGTCCATCAGCAAATCAATCATTCCGATAACGCCATTCATCGGCGTACGGATCTCATGACTCATCATCGCCAGAAATTCCGTTTTGGCTTTGGCGGCAATCTCCGCTTCTTCCTTGGCCAGCACAAGCTCTTGATTAATTTTCTCAAGCTCCTGAGTCTTCTGATGCAATTGCATGGACTGAATCTTCAGCCTGTTATTAGTCCGGTACATATCGACAAAACCCTCGATCTTGGATTTCAAGATTTGAGGGATAAAGGGTTTAACCATATAGTCGATTGCCCCTGCGGAGTATCCTGCAAAAAGATGCTCCGCGTCCTTGCTGTTCGCGGAAATGAATATAATCGGAATATCCTTTGTCTTGTCTCTCGCCTTGATCAGCCTTGCTGTTTCGATACCGTCCATGCCGGGCATTTGTACATCAAGAACAATCACGGCAAAATCATACTTCAAGAGATACCGTAAAGCCTCTTCCCCCGAAGTAGCTTTAATTAGCGTGTATTGTTCGCTGTCCAGAACAGCTTCGAGCGCAAGTAAGTTTTCAGGGCGGTCATCTACCAACAGAATATGAATCGGTTCGTGAAACCCCATGAGATCCTCCTACAAAACTCTATTTAATCTTCCGGTATATTTTCTCCACCCGGTCCAGCGTCTCATAAGCTTCACTATAATTCGTAAAGTGTATGGACTCTTTAGAACCCAGTACGAGAATACCAAAATGGCTTAGACTCTCGTGAAATAATCCGTGTACGTGATCCCTCAGCTGATCATTAAAATAAATCATCACATTCCGGCAAAAAATCACATTAAACTCGTTAAAGGAACGGTCTGTTGCCAAATTATGCTCGGCAAATATCATGTTTTTCTTCAAAAACGGTTGGAAAATAACCGAATTGTACTTCGCTGTATAATATTCGGAGAACGAACGGGTACCGCCCGCCTCCATATAGTTCTTGGTATATTGCTTCATGCGTTTGATGTCGAATACGCCTTCCTTGGCCTGCTGGAGCGAACGCGAATTCATGTCCGTCGCATAAATCCGGGACTTCTCATACAATCCCTCTTCATGAAGCAAAATGGCCATGGAATACACTTCTTCTCCGGTCGAGCAGCCTGCATGCCAAATCCGTATATAAGGATACGTACGAAGCAATGGAACTACAGACTGCCTGAATGTCAGGAATAGCTTCGGATCCCTGAACATTTCCGTAACCGGAATCGATAGATTATATATAAGCCGCTCAAAACAAGAACGGTCGTGAAGCACTTTATCCTGTAGGGCTGATATGGTGGACACGCCCTCGGCATGAACATGATGCCAGATTCTCCGCCTCAATGAGGGAATGGCGTAATTTCGAAAATCGTAACCATAGAATCGATGAATACCTTCCAAAAGAAGCTCAATCTCGATCTGTTCCAGCTCACGTTCGCTTTCCTCTGTTAACAACAGTTGTTCTGATTCCATATGGTCACTAGATGACATCACGCTTGCACCGCTTTCCCCGTGTTTATTTGCTACTTGTACTTTACCCACAAAAGCGGCTTACGAATACAACCAAACCCTCATAAGCGAAAGAAGTTGCTCCGTTTGTATCGGTTTCTTCATATAATCGGAAGCTCCCGCTTCAATACATTTCGCGCGATCTTCTTTCATGGCTTTGGCTGTCAGGGCAATAATCGGCAGTTTCTCAAATTCCGGCATTTCGCGCAAGCGTCGCATCGCCTCATAACCGTCCATCTCCGGCATCATCATATCCATTAACACCAGATCAAAATCCCGATGATCCTGAAGCACCTCGATCGCTTCCCTGCCGTTCTCCGCAAAGGTAACTTCCATATTGTATCCCTCCAGCACGCTGGAGAGAGCAAACACGTTGCGGATATCATCGTCCACCAGCAGAATCCTCTTGCCTTCAAACAGCTCTTCCTTGTTGTGCAGCTTCTGCAGAATTTTACGTTTATCCTCCGGCAAATCAGCCTCGACCCGATGGAGGAACAGCGTCGTTTCATCCAGAAGCCGCTCTGGCGATTTCACGTCTTTGATGATGATCGACTCCGCATATTTGCGAAGCTGCATCTCTTCCTTCGAATCAAGGTCCTTGCCTGTATAAATGATGATCGGCAGATCCACCAGGTTCTCGTCATCGCGGATCTGATCCAGCAGCTCAAAGCCTGTCATATCCGTTAGCATCAGATCAAGCACCATACAATCATAGCGCTGTTTGCGAAGCTCACTGAGCGCTTCGGCGCCTGTGGATGCCGCCGTAATCGATACATCGTCATGACCAATCAATTCAATAATGGAATTCCGCTGAATGTCGTCATCCTCAACAATCAGGAGATGCTTCATCGATTTTTCCGCATAGGATTCGATATGCGTAAACGCGTCCTCCAGCGCTTCTCTGGATGACGGCTTCTTCAAGTAAGCGATCGCCCCCATCATTAATCCCTGCTTCACTTCATCCACCACTGAAATGACATGCACTGGAATGTGGCGCGTAACCGCAGAGCTCTTCAGCTCGCCCATGACGGACCAGCCGTCAATAACCGGAAGCTGGATATCCAGGATGATGGCATCCGGTTTGTACGACTTGGCCATCTCCAGACCGATATCCCCCTGCAATGCAACCAATGCCTTGAACCCCCGCCCTCTGGCCATATCCAGAAGGATTCTGGCAAACTTCACGTCATCCTCAATGATAAGCAAGACTTTGTCTGTCGGTCCGAGCTGATTGCGATCGTCATCCACCTGTACGGATGGCTGAACCTCTTTTGTAATCATCTTCGCTTTCGGTACGATCAGATTACTCTCCGGTGGTGCCTCAATTGCTGCGGCTGCTTCCTGTGTACCTTCTACCAGATCCGGATGACTGGCTGGCAGGAAGAGTGTGAAGCAGCTTCCCTTGCCTTCTTCCGATTCAACCAGAATGCCCCCGCCCAGCAGACGGGAAAGCTCGCGGCTGATGGATAAACCAAGCCCGGTTCCCCCGTATTTTCGGCTGGTTGTGCCGTCTACCTGCTGGAAGGCTTCAAAGATCAGATCCGTTTTATCAGCCGGGATACCGATTCCGGTATCTCTGACAGCAAAGGCCACATAATCCGCTTCGGCATTCAGGTAAAGAGGAAGCTTCTCCTTGTCGGCCTTCTCTATATGCAGCTCGACAGAGCCGCTATTGGTAAACTTGAAGGCATTCGACAACAGATTACGAAGAATTTGCTTCACGCGATGGCTGTCCGTGACAATGCTCTGCGGAATATTCTCACCAATGTGCACACCCAGGTCAATATGCTTGCGTGATGCAACGGCGGCAAAATTCTGCTCCACAAAGGCTTCAATATCCGGAAGCTGAACGTCCTCATAATGAATCTCCATTTTCCCTGCATCCACTTTGGACAGATCTAGAATCTCATCAATCATTTTGAGCAGATCGGAGCCCGACATGTATATGGTCTGTGCATATTCAATCTGCTTATTGCTCAGATTTCCATCCTTATTCTCCGATAACAGCTGTGATAATATCAGCAGACTGTTAAGCGGGGTTCGCAATTCGTGGGACATATTGGCCATAAACTCCGACTTATATTTGGTTGTAATCGACAGCTGCTTCGCTTGCTGCTCAAGCTGCATTCTTGCCTTCTCGATTTCATCGTTCTTCTCTTCCACTTCCTGCACCTGTTCCTCAAGCGCACGCGTCTTGGCAACAAGCTCGGTATTGTAATGCTCCAACTCTTCCTGCTGGCGCTGCAGCAAGTCCTCAGAACGCTTGAGGGCATTGGTTTGCTCCTCCAGGTTTTCGTTGGTGCGGCGAAGCTCTTCTTGCTGGGTCTGCAGCTCTTCCGATTGAACCTGAAGTTCTTCGGTCATGGCCTGCGATTCGCGCAGCAGCTGCTCGACCCGCAAACGGCCTGTAATATTATTCAGAAGGATGCCAAGCGATTGACTTAGCTGAGACAATAGCTGCTCCTGCAGTGAGGTTGTTTCCTCAAAGGCTGCCAACTCAACAACACCCAACACTTCATTCTCAAACAGAATCGGATAGATCATGACGGATACCGGCTTCGATGATCCCCAAGCGGATTCCACCTTCATGTAATCCTCAGGCGCGCTTTTCAGTACGATCGGTTTCTTATCGAGCGCAACTTGACCTACAAGCCCTTCCCCGATCATGAAGGAAATCTTCGGCTCTTCGCCGCCTTCATGGGCGTAAGAACCTTTCATCTCCAACTTATTCGGATGTTTGTCTTCTTGACGGATATAGATAGCTCCATAATGAGCACCCAAAATCGGAGTAAATTCGCTGATAAACCGCTGACCGACTTCCTCAAGGGAATTGATCCCCTCCAGCAGCTCCGTGACTCTGGCCATATTCGAGTTGAGCCAGGACTGATCACGCTGCGCCTGGAGATAAGTTTCCTCGATACGCTGCTTCTCGATAATATCTTCAGACAGGTCTTTAAATACCCGAGCCACATCGCCAAACTCATCCTTGGACGTTACTTTAATACGACGGATCGCCTTCAATCTGCCTTCTCCAAAACTCTTTAACATCATGGAGACCACGTTGATGCCCCGGGTAATGCTTGGAAGAATCCATAGAATGACCAGCATTCCTAATAACAATCCGCCAGCCATGATATAGATAAACATTTGGACAGAGCGGTCATATGCCGCTTTCGCTGATGTTATATCATCATTGATCTTCTGGTTCTCATAGCTGCTAAGCTCGTTCAAACTCGTCAGCATCTCTTCCTGGACAGATTGTCCGGTCGAATTGCGAAGCAAATTAGCTTCCGTTGCGTTGCTCTTTGCCAGCAGCTCCAGTGTCTTATTTTGATACACGATATATTGATTCACCGCACGCTCAATCCGGACTAACAATTGCTGCTCTTCCGCGGCATTTGCACTTTCTTTGATCGCTTTAAAATACGTTTGAGCTCGTTCTGTCATCGTTTCCAGTTCCTGTTCGGACACAGCATACGTAGACTGGTCATTGCTCAAGATCATATTCGTAAGCTCTCGTGCCATATCGTTGACTTCTCCGCGCATTGCGCTGGAATTTCGTACCTTTTGATAGCGATCCTGATAGATCTGGTCCATCTGGTCGTTCATATAACTGATTCGGTCATAACCAATCAAGGTCAGAACCAGCATGAGCGCCAGCAAAGTCGTAAAACCAATGACTAACTTGCTCCTAAGCTTCATTGATTGGTTTCCTCTCCTTTTTTAAGAGATATCCAAACCAGGCATTTATCGTCCTCTCGCTCCTGCGATGGATCATCTACAAAATATTGCTCCTTCATTTCATCTTCTCTCCAATGATGAGGGCCGCCCAAATGCTCCTTCAGATAATCCAGCTTCTCGTCATGACCACCCTCTACCAGTTCGAGCAGGCCATCCGTATACATGACCAAATGTCCTTCGCCTTCATATTGAAAGCTTCTTGGCTCCATGTCTTCGATCCGGTCAAACAACCCCACCGGGCAGCAGCCTTGATCCAGAGTCATCACATCCCCGCTTTCCTGAAAGAAGAGAGCCGGGGGATGTCCTGCGTTGACGTAGTCCACCCGCTTCAAACGGGTGTCCACAACAAGATAGATCGCTGTAAAATAGTACTGTATCAGCTGTTCGCCGAGGTTTAACTGATTGAACCTCCGGTTCAATTCCTGAACCACCTTCTCCGGTTCGACATAAGTCGTCACCGTGTCCTTCAGAACCGAAGCGATGAACATACAAAATAGGGACGAAGTGATCCCGTGTCCCATCATATCCAGCAGAATCACGCCATAACGGCCATCACCAAGCGGGTACCATGCGTACAAATCTCCCGCAAGCTCCGCCGAGGGCTGGTACAGCGCATGAATCTCAAGCTGATCATCTTCGATTGGTGAGCTCAATACGGCATTCTGAACCATGGCCGCAAGCTTCAATTCGGCCTGGACCCGCTGTTCTCTCTCAATATGCCAGTCTTTCTCATGCTTCAACCGGAGCGCCAGGCGAATCCGCGCCATAAGCTCCACCTTGTTGATCGGCTTCGTCACATAATCGACGGCTCCGGCATCCAGCGCTTCCGCCAACTTCTTGGAATCCCCGACGGCAGTGACCATGATGATCGGTATATCTTTCAAATGCTCATATTGCTGTACAATACGGCAAGCTTCTATTCCATCCATCTCAGGCATCATCATGTCGAGCAGAATCAGATCGATATCCGCTCTTCGAGGATGCAGCTCTCGGCTGCGATCGCCAATCCCCAGATGTTCCAGCATTTCCAGGGCTGAAGATGCAGATAGAGTATTCTGATAGTTTTCCTTTTTTAAGATTTCTCGGATAATAATGACGTTAGTCGGATTGTCATCTACGATTAATATTCTCATTGCCCTCTCCCTTAACGTTACGGATTATACGATAGAAATCCTTTTCCTGCTATTATACTATAATAACCCTATGATCATTTGCCATAGAAAAAGGATCTGCATCTTGAATCTTCCACTTTATTAGCTTTATGGAACATTCTTTTAAAACATAGATAAGGAATGAGACGTCAAAAGTCTCATTCCTTATCTATGTTTTAAGTCCTATAACGCCTACCCTCGATGCTGTCATAAAGCTGAACTTTCATTGCTATATCATCAATCTTTTTTAGCGATAACTAGTACTTTGCCTAGATCCAGCTGCTTCTCATAGAATCCAGCCTCGGCCTCCGTGAAGCCAATCGATACAATTTTGGCGCGGAGTTCATCGCCGCGGGACCGGAACAAATTCGCAAAGGCGTCAAACACGCCTTCTTCCTTGATGCCTACGTTATTGGCATCGGATGCATCCACGATCCGGCTTGTCTTGTCCGAATCATGAGCCAATACATAAATCCGATCATGATCGTAACCGGACTGCCGCAGGTTCTGCACCTCCTGAACCGCTTGTGTACCATTCTCAACGACTTTGGCATATGACTTCGTGTTGGTAAATTCCATTGTGAAAACCTCCCCTAATAGTGTAAAACCTCGATTTAGGTTATAGTCCATTTGTTATTAACCTTATTTCTTAAGGTTGAAACAAATTCAGTCGCTATAATCGAAAAATAAATCAATACCTGCAATTTCGCCGGAGTCCCGGTCAATAAATACCTTAAGCGCTTGATGGTTCTCAAGGTACACATCCCCGTCCTCCGCTTTAAAATACGGCTTACCCAGAGATGCCCTAATTTGATCGGTTGTCATACCTATACGCTGGTCTTCAACCTGAAAGGATACGGCAGAGGGCTTCACATGAACATATTCCGTGTAGCCGTTGCGGACCCCAACCTCCATATCTTTGTAATCCAGCTTGGTAATTCCGGTCAGCTCTTCATGCTCAATTCGAGCCGGCGTTCCCAGCTTCCGAATAACATCGTGCTTGTTATCCGTTAGCGAAATCCCGTTTAACGTTCCATAGCTCTCCACAGAGTTGTCGCTGGTTTGTGCTTGTCCAACATCCGAAGCGGCATGAATTATAGGCGGTGGCGACATCCCGGCAGAAGGCTGCGGCTCTGCCACAGCACCCCCACCTCCGGAGTATATCAAGAGCCCTACCATCAACAGTGTGACATTCCACATGCGACCTCCTCCTTTCTTCAGCTGTTAGAGCTATACCCGGGTTTAGCTTTCTTACGTTTATCTGGCTTTTTGACGACGGAAGCTGTTCCACAGACCAACCGCTGTATCCACGTAGGCTAACCAGTTCCGACCGCGTGACTTTTCTTCTGCTTCCGTATTCTGATATACCGCATCATAGGACTGGAACGTACGATCCTGGGCCGTCAAAGGCACTTCCATACGGGCAGGCTGCTCTTTCTTCTGCTCCATCCGGGATTGCTTAAAGCGGCTAACCATGCCGGAGGATACCTGCTTCACCGCATAGGTGACCTCGCTTAAAGCTTCTCCCAGATTCTTGACGGTATCCAGTACCGGATCGATCTGTCTCATCTTATGCTGTACGTCCACCGTAATATCGTTTGTATTCCGGATGGTCTGCTTCACTTCATAAGTCAATTCGTCCACCGTCTTTTGAACATCCTGAAGGGTTTCTGTTACCTTTTCGAGCGATTGTGTCGCAGCCTTTAATGTCTTGATTAAAAAGAAAACCAGAACCGCAAATGCTACGGCAATAATGGCAACACTGATTTGGGTTAGCATACGTTGTCCCTCACTTTCAAGTATGTTGGTTTCGGATACGCAATAGTTACCCTATCCCCCAGTCCACGAAACAAAGAGATCCCTGCCAATAATGCCATTGTTCTGCAGCTTGTTTCATCCCCTGCCGCCCCGGTTAAAGAACACTACGAAGGGCGCTGCTGGCAACGACCGATGGCTCCCTACCGAGCTTCAAATTGGATAGGCGCCGTTCTTGGAGCATCATGAGACTACATGCCTTTGTCCAATCAAATCGATGAAGAAAGCAGGGTGAATAGGATGTTAAAATGGTCCGTAATTTTTCTAGTTGTAGCACTGATTGCAGGGATCTTTGGCTTCTTCGGCATCGTTGAGGCTGCAGCCGGTATCGCGAAGGTGCTGTTCTTCATCTTCGTTGTCCTGTTTGTGATCTCTCTCTTTACCGGACGCAGACGAAGTATGTGACGCTGTCGCATACTAAAGCCCATGCATAGAATATACACAAAGGAAATCAAAAAAAGGGTGTCCTCCGTTTGATAAACGGATTGGACACCCTTTTTTTGGGGCTGCGCTAAATCGGATCGGGTTATACATTCGTTGCTGCAGCCTCCTGATTTCCTGAGGTTCTCGGCTCCTCCGCCGGCTTTGTCTTCTTGATAAAGAAAGCCAGGATCAAAGAAGCGACGCTGATCCATGTGGCAATAACAAAGGCATAGTTAATGCCGTAAATGGTTGCTTCATTTCCCAGCTTAAGCAGGTCGGCCTGATTTTTGGGATCAAATAGTCCCGATTGCATCAGTGCTTCTCCTTTGCTCTCTGCCTGGGTGGACATGACGGTAACTAGAATTGCCGTTCCGATTGAGCCGGAAACCATGCGCAGTGTATTGGACATAGCCGTACCATGAGCGTTCAAGCTCCGCGGGAGCTGATTAAGTCCCGCCGTCTGGATCGGCATCATGAGCATCGACATCCCGAACATCCGGGCCGTATAGATGATCATCATGTGGCTGTAAGACATGGTTTCGGTCAAATTACTGAACTCCCACGTCGTAATGACCGTAATCGCCAGACCGATAACAGCCAGCCATCTTGCGCCAACCTTATCGAAGATCGCCCCCGTGATCGGTGACATGATCCCCATCAGAATAGCGCCGGGAAGCATAAGAAGGCCTGATTCCACTGGCGTGAATCCACGAATCTGCTGTAGATAAATAGGCAGCAAGATCATGCCGGCATACATCGCCATCGTGACAATGACATTAATAAGGGTGGTCAACGTAAACATATTGTATTTGAATATCCGGAATTCCAGCATCGGATTGTCGGTCCGCATCTCCCGCCATACAAACAGGATAAGGGCAATCGCTCCGACCACTAGGGTCGTAACAACCGGCGTGCTGGACCAGCCGTCATTCCCGGCATCACTGAAGCCGTAAAGCAACCCGCCAAAGCCGAGGGTGGACAAAATGATGGCGAGCATGTCCAGTTTCGGCCGGCTGACCTCGGTAACATTTTTCAGGAAGAAAACCCCGATTAGCGTAGCAATGATCGAGAAAGGCAGGATCATGTAGAACAGGACACGCCAATCATAGTGCTCCACAATATATCCGGAAAGCGTAGGTCCGATAGCAGGAGCAAATATCATGGCGATCCCCATCATCCCCATCGCCTTCCCGCGATTCTCAATTGGGAAAATATTCAGAAATACAACGGTCATAAGCGGCATCAAAATGCCTGCACCGGCAGCCTGAACGAGACGTCCGGTAAGCAGTAACGCGAAATTGGGGCTGACCGCGCACAGCAAGGTGCCAATCGTAAACAGCGTCATCGCACTGATGAACAGCTGCCTTGTCGAGAAACGCGCGATCAGATAAGCGGTAACGGGGATTAAGACCCCGTTCACCAGCATAAAGCCTGTGGTCAGCCACTGGGCTACGGTCGGTTTAATGTTCAAATTCTCCATGATGCTCGGCAGAGCAACATTCATCAATGTCTGGTTAAGAATGGCGACAAAAGCGCCAATCATAAGTGCAGCAATGATTGGGCCTTTCTTAACAAGCTCGCCGGGGCGAGCAACGGTATGGGTACTCATGTGCAGCCTTCACTCTCTTTCTAAGTAAAATCATACATATAGCATGTTTGTTCTATGTGGACATCTGACCTTGGATGAACTCAACATTCGTCAAAATTTTGCGGTACAGGACACTCAACTGCTTAACCTCTTCGTCCGTTAGAAAACCGTATAACAAATCACTCAACTCGGCACGTTTATTGGCCAACTGCTCGATCAGATCCCTCCCGAGCGGCGTAATCTCCAAATGAATGACCCTTCGGTCGGCTGTATCCCTTGTTCGGCGCGCGAATCCGCCCTCGATCAATTTATCGGATATGCCCGTAACCGCCCCGCATGTCACATGAATGGAATCGGCCAAGTCCGACAATCTCAATGCTCCCTGTTCATGAAGCATCTCCAAGGCGGTATACTGAGTTCTGCCTAGTTTAGGAAACCCTTCCTTCTGCCACTCATGATGCACAGTTCGAACCATCTTCTTAAATAGCATCTCCAACTCCAGAATTTCATTCCGCATGGACATGTATTTTTTACACTCCTTTAAAAGGTCCAGTACTCCTTCAATAGAGACCAACCTGGCTTCGCCTCTATATACTTTAGTACTAAAACATTTATTTCTAAACATTTACTGATTATAGTGGGGAATAATTTCAATGTCAATGTTTACATATATATTTTTTTCATAGTTTTTTTCTGAAAATAATGACTTTTCTCTTGAAAACACAAAAAAAGACCCAGACTTGGTTTCCTTGTCTGAGTCTTTAGCCGATTCCCTTGCTTTCACTTAAACAGCGACGGAATGGACATCCAATCCATCGTGAAGTTCAATTCCAACCCGTCGGACAGAAACTTCACATTTTTCACAGTTACCAGATCCGGTAAATGGTCCTTGAGCGATATTTGTATCGGCTCCAGCTGGAACATATTCAAAGGGATCTCAACTCCCCGGATCGTTGTCGATTCATGCGTCAGGTGAAGATAGCTTCCCTCGGCAGACATTTGAAAGCGCAGCACTGCACCAAAGGGAAGAATTCCCCATTGCCCATTCATATGTGCTGTCATTGTGGTGCCATTCATCACGAAATCAGCGCCTGTAATATCGACGCCCAGGTCATGGGTGCTCATATATTTTACCATGTTCTTCTTGCTGAGTTCCCCAACTTCTTCCGTGCTCAGCAGCATGCGGGTATCCCGATTTGACACCATGGTCATCAACTTGTCCTTGAAATCAACGGATCGGTAGCGCATATCCAGAGATTGCGTAGGATAAACAAACCAGACCAACGCACCGATAATCACAAGCAGAAGGACAAATATACCCAGCAGGAAACGTCCGGCTCTTTTTTTTCGACGTACCATCTAAAAGTCCCTCCTCCCATAGGATATCCCTGCGACAACAAGGCTTTTCCCATCTCCAAAGTATATAGGAATCCTTGAAACTTGTCACGATTTGAGAAATGTACCCAACTTTCTTGGTTCAAAACATCCAAATCGTGGTTATTACGATAATGTCAAATCATACTTCGGTCCCAAGGAGGAATTATTCCATGAAAAAAACACTAAGCATTACTGCAGCCCTAGCACTCACCCTGTCCCTGACCGCCGTCGCAAGCGCAGATCCGATTAACGGGACGGTATCCGACACTTCTGGGCCGGCTCCCATCTCGACGGAAGAGCCTATTATCAAACCGGAAGAAGTAGTACTGGTGCCTACACCTATGATCGAGATTACGGAAAGAACTTACTTCTATAACGCTCCAAACGGCGAAAAGCTTGGTGCCTTGGCTCCGCAAAAAATCGACACAACCGGTAATCGAACAGGTGTTGTGCTTGGCGGGGAATGGGTTGAAGTTTATACATGGCTCGGTAAAGCTTGGATTTATGTAAAGTAATCAGGTATGACTGCCGGACTTCATGATCCTTCATGTCTCCTTGCAGGTTAAATGGCAGGTCAAGATGAACTTGGCCTGCCATTTGTATTCGCACCCATCGGTTTTCCCTAAGACGATTCCTTAGGCTCCACGTGAATATGGACGCTCATAATATTGTGAATCCTCTCCATCTGTTCTTCAATACGGTCACTGATCTGATGCCCCTCCAGAACAGTGATATCCGGGTCCACCTCGATGACAACATCCACCAGCACATGATTGCCGTGAATTCGGGCCTTCATGTCCTTAATCCCCTCGACGCCGGGCGTACGGGCAATCGTACTACGCAAGTCCGACAAACGATTTTCATCAAAACCGTCCGTCAGACTATAGGTGCAATCCCTGAATATTTCCCAAGCCGTTTTGCAAATAATGACACCAACCGCTACCGCCGCTACGGTATCCAGCCAGGGCAGGCCGAATTGTGCGCCAATAAT
This sequence comes from Paenibacillus sp. NPDC093718, assembly GCF_050279985.1. Taxonomy (NCBI): domain Bacteria; kingdom Bacillati; phylum Bacillota; class Bacilli; order Caryophanales; family Paenibacillaceae; genus Paenibacillus; species Paenibacillus sp. NPDC093718. The sequence continues at coordinate 172,506 of NZ_JBNNUS010000012.1, read as the reverse complement.
ACCTACAGCTGCCCCCACACTGACGAGTGCATCCGATAAATTATCCTTGGCTGCGGCCATAAGTGCCTGGTTATCGATTCGCCGTGCGAGGTTCCGGTTGTACCGGTATACGCCAAGCATCGCAACGGCACAGACACCGGCTACGCCGGCAGACCATAAATTCGGGATTTCCTTGGAACCTTCAAAAAATGAACGAACGGCTTCAACCAGTACTTGGATACCAACGACCGCCATGATAAATGAGGCAACCAAAGCCGCTATCGTCTCCGCCCTTAAGTGTCCGTACGCATGATCGGAATCCGGCGGCTTCTGGGAAATTCGCAGTCCGATCAATACGGCGAGCGATGCCACGATATCCGTCAGGTTGTTAAAACCGTCGGCAAGCAAAGCACTGGATGCGAATAAGTATCCACAAAATATTTTAAACGAGGACAACACGAGGTAGGCGGCAATGCTGATCCAGGCCCCGCGTTCCCCTTGTTTGATGTTATCATAGGCATTCACTTTATAACGTCTCTCCTTTGCTTGTCTTTCGCAGCCGTCAAGCGATATCCATCATTATCCATATTTAATCCTAGCAAAGGTCATTCGTGTGGGTCTAGAGAAACATAATTACTTCGGTCAAAGAACCATGGACGTAGAAAATGGTATTAATCATTGTTACCCTTGCCGGGCGATTTAAAAACGAATAAAATGAGGACAAGCGAACACGAAGAGGAGGGTGATACTATGCCCGAGAATAATAACGAATCACGTAAAGTGAATTTAGCCGATGCGATCCGGCAAAAGCTGGAACAGAAAAAACAGCAGAATGCGTCCGCGAATAAGCCCGGACAATTCCAAGCCGGTTCAGCGCAAAAAATGAAAAGCCAAAACAACAAAAAACCAAACAACCAGCGTCGTCGTACCGGCGGTTCGTAGAAGAGCCAGTTACGTGCATAACGCAAAAAATGCTGCACCTCCCATACTTGGAAGGTGCAGCATTTTTTAAATGGGGCGGGCGAGATGAAAGCTCACGCCCTCATCCTTCGCCATATCCTATTTATTAAGCTTCAACCGGGTACATGCTATCGCGAAGTCCTTTGATCTCTTCACTCTCAAGATACTCGTCATAACTCATGCTGCGGTCGATAATGCCATTAGGCGTAATCTCGATAATTCGGTTGGCAATCGTCTGAATGAACTGATGGTCATGCGAGGTGAACAGAATCGTTCCGTCGAAATCGATCAGACCATTGTTGAGTGCCGTAATGGATTCGAGATCCAAGTGGTTCGTCGGCTCATCGAAGATCAGCACGTTCGCGCCGTTCAGCATCATTTTGGCCAGCATGCAGCGAACCTTCTCGCCTCCGGACAGTACGCTTGCTTTCTTCAGCGCTTCCTCGCCCGAGAACAGCATGCGGCCAAGGAATCCGCGTAAGAATGTCTCATCTTGATCCTTGGAATATTGGCGCAGCCATTCCACGAGGTTGATATCAACACCGTCAAAATAGGCAGAGTTGTCTTTTGGGAAATACGCCTGGGTTGTTGTTACCCCCCAGCTGTATTCACCGGCATCCGCCTCGGTTTCACCGGTTATGATCTGGAACAGCGTCGTTTTCGGCATCCCATTCGGACCAACAAACGCGATTTTGTCGCCTTTGTTTACAACAAAGCTGACATTATCCAGCACTTTTTCCCCATCCATCGACTTGGTGATGCCATCAATCGTAAGCAGCTGCTTGCCCGCTTCGCGTTCAGGCTTGAAATGAAGAAACGGATATTTACGGTTCGAAGGACGAAGATCCTCCAACGTAATTTTATCGAGCTGTTTCTTACGGGAAGTCGCCTGCTTCGATTTGGAAGCATTCGCCGAGAAGCGTTGGATAAATGCCTGCAATTCCTTGATCTTCTCTTCCTTCTTCTTGTTGGCATCCCGTTGAAGTTCAAGCGCCAGCTTGCTGGATTCATACCAGAAGTCGTAGTTGCCGACATACAGCTGAATTTTACCGAAGTCGATATCCGCAATATGCGTACACACCTTGTTCAGGAAGTGACGGTCATGAGATACCACGATAACGGTGCCTTCATAATCCATAAGGAAGTTCTCAAGCCACTGAATCGATTCCAGGTCCAAGTGGTTGGTAGGCTCATCCAGCAGCAGGTTATGCGGACGGCCGAACAAGGCTTGCGCCAAGAGAACGCGTACCTTCTCGTTACCGCTCAGCTCAGACATCTTCTTATCGTGCAGTTCACGTGGAATACCGAGACCGATCAGGAGCGCTGCCGCATCCGGCTCTGCATCCCACCCGTTCAGCTCTGCGAATTCGCCTTCCAGCTCACCCGCACGCATGCCGTCTTCTTCTGAGAAATCGGATTTCGCATACAGCGCATCCTTCTCTTTCATGATGTTGTACAGCCGGGCATGACCCATTATAACCGTCTCCAGGACGGGATACTGATCGTATTCATAGTGGTTCTGCTTCAGAACCGCCATCCGCTCATTCGGTGTCATATGAACCTCGCCTTGGTTCGGTTCAATCTCACCGGAGAGGATTTTAAGAAATGTAGACTTACCCGCCCCGTTGGCGCCGATGAGGCCGTAGCAGTTGCCCGGGGTGAATTTTATATTGACATCTTCAAATAGTGCTCGTTTGCCATAGCGGAGCGTTACGCCGCTTGTACTGATCATTAAGCATTACCATCCTTTATCACTATTGGTTTCAGCACATTATAGCATAAGTACGACGGTTATCGAAGCTTCTGGATGATATAAAACGGTTTTAAACAAATATCACCTCCTGCATGCGCCTTTTTCTCTAGTACACAAACGCCGACGATCAAGGCCTCTTTTTCTAGTTTAATAGAAAAAGAGGCTTTTCTATTAATGAAAGAAACCAGTCGGATCAGGTCCCCCTCTCATACGTTATATTATTCTGATATGAAAGGAGGGGCCATTATGGGCAACCAGCTTTGCAATCGCCTGGCTCGGATCATTGGGGGCACAGCAAGCGTTACCAATGGCGTGTGCGTCGTCTCCACGCTGCGGAGGCTAAACGTGAAAATTTTGGGCCGCCGCAGCCGTTCGCCTTTGACACTGCCTTTCGCGTTATCCTTTGAGTCCAAAGACTCCCGTGGCCGTACGTTGAATCTGGGGGAAACCGTTATCCTGGAAAAAGAAATCAATCCGTTCGCGGCGGAACTGCTGAAGCGCGGCATAAAAGTAACCGCCATTCATAACCATTGGCTTTTCCAGAGCAATCCATTCAAATATATCCACTGGGAATCGATTGACGATCCCGTGCAGTTCGCTGAGAAAAGCGCTGCTGCCGCAAGAGCGGTCGGCATTCTGCCAAAACGCTAAACGTTTAGAAGCAACTGAAAACGGGCCCGAAAGGTTATGAATAACCTTTCGGGCCTCTTTGGGCTGTCTATGGTGTATAGTGCATGGTGATCGGAATCGCTTGCACGTTTCGGTTATGATGTCACGCTTCTTCGCTCAGGCTGAACCTTGAAGGTCTCTCCGTACTTCAATACACGAATTCGCTCCTTGGCGATCCCCAGCCGCTCGCGTTCCGCTTCCATCCGGTCCAGCGCTTCTCTGGCCGTATCGTCTGCCAGCTTGAAGGTGCCGTAATGCATCGGAATCATCGTCTCGGCCTTCACATCCTGGAATGCCTGCAGCGCCTCTTCCGGATTGACGTGCTGCGACGTCATGAACCATTCCGGCTCATATGCCCCGATGGGCATCAGCGCAAGGTGAATGTTGAAGCGTTCTCCAATCAGCTTAAAGCCCTCGAAATAACCGCTGTCTCCGGCAAAATACAAATTCGGCGGAAGCAGGCGGGTGCCATCCTCCGCAACAGGATCGTTATTGCATGGCGATTCATCGGAAGAAGCAGATTCCACCTTCGCATCCTGCAGTACGGGCTCCATCACGAACCCTCCCCAGTGGGATGTATTCGTGTCAAACGGCGTACGCCGAGTCCAATGCTGTGTCGGCACGAAGGAGAATTTCACGCCCTTGATGGTTGTGGATTCCCACCATTGCAGTTCGATCACGCGGCGAAAGCCTTTGTTGATCATTTTGCGACGCAGACCAACGGGTACGATGATCGTGGTGTCCGCACGGTACAGCTTACGGATCGAGGCAACATGCATATGGTCATAATGGGAATGCGAGATCAGAATGACATCGATCGGGGGGATCTCATGAATGGGAAGCCCAGGTTCTCCAAGACGCTTATTAAATCCCATTCTCCGCGCCCATACGGGATCAGTCACGATGTTCAAGCCTTCATATTGGATGAAGAACGTAGCGTGCCCGATCCAGGTAACGGAGGTTTCGTGCCGGTTGCTATGCAAATACTGAAGATCCGGCGTCAGGTTCGGAATGCAGTAAGAATAATCCTTCTTCTTCTGACGACGTTCGTCGCGCCACTGCTTGAATTGTTTAAGTGTTTTATCCGTGCTGACGTTATCGATATTGTTATAGCGAATTTTTGGCATGCAGCCTCCTCCTTCCATTACCCTGTATTTTACCCCGTATTGACCTCTCCGCTCAACTTTGCGCTTGTTGTTCTTTTTACACCGAACGTTTCGTGGCGAAACAACCCGGATTTGCCTTAATCCAGAATCAATCCGATGGATCTTTATACTTGACGACGTAGATCGCCATAAAGGCTACGGCAGCCAGTACGGTAAGCAGCGGTGCTATGAAAATGGCGAAGTCCTCCACTTAACCTCATCCCTTCTTCGCGGATTTGCCGCGAATATAGTTTGCATCGAACAGAAACAATCGCATCAGCAGGATCAGGGAAGGAACCAATACGCAGAAACCCAGGATAAATGCGGTAATCAAAGCGATCGCCATCGTATCATTGGTAATGCTCTCATGAATATGGATGTAATCATAGAGAATATACGGCAGATGCGAGCGTCCATACCCATACCAGGCAAAGGCAAATTGGAGCATAACCATAATAAATGCGATGCCGAGCCGGATTCGTTTCCATACGAGGTACACCGCAATGACAAAGCAGATGAACGACGCGATAAACATCCATGCGATATCCAGCATCTGCCCAAAATGCACCGGATTCTGATGGTTAATCTGGAAAAACGCGAACACCGAAGCCAGGATCGTCGGACCGCTCCATCCCAGCGCATAACCCCGGACCACGCCGAACGCTACCTCATCCCCCGCACGCTGCGCGTAATAGGACAGGAACATCGCCGAGATGTACAGAACGCTCACAAGCGCAAGCAGGATGACCGACCACGTGTACGGATTCGTGAAGAACGTATACCAATGAAGCTCTACCTTCCCGTTGTCCATATAGATAATGCCGCCTTCCGAGATGGCCAATATCGTCGACAACGCGGCAGGGATGAGCAGTCCCGTGGCCCCGTAGAGCCCCATATACACGATATTGTTCCCGGTCTGGCTGCCATACGTGTGATAGGCGTAGTAAGCGCCGCGGATCGCCAGCAGCACAAGGGCCAAGCTTCCCGGCACAAGCAAGGCGGTGCCATAATAATACGCAGCATCCGGAAAGAATCCGACAAGTCCGACCACAAAAAAGATCAGGAATACGTTGGTTACTTCCCAGACGGGAGATAAATACCGCTGGATGATGTTATGAATCTTGTTCTCGTGTCCGGTGAGCACGCTGTAATAGCTGAAAAATCCGGCACCAAAATCAATCGAGGCCACCAGCAAATAGCCAAACAGAAATGTCCACAGCACGGTTATTGCCACCATTGCATAGCTCATTTGCGGTCTCCCCCTTCGATTTCGAGTCCCAGCAGCCGGATTTCCTCTTCCGCGCTTTTATTCCGGAACAATTGGCTTAGCACGCGAATCGCGGATACGGATAGCACCAGATACAGGATTATAAACAGCACCAGCATCCAGCCGACGCTTGTTGAAGTGGTTGCCGCATCCGATACCTTCATGTATCCCCGCACAATCCACGGCTGCCTTCCGATCTCGGCAAGGAACCAGCCCAGCCATATGGCTGACATCGATAGAGGCCCCAAAGCCAATATACTGAGCAGCAGCCATTTTGGATAAGGCCTTTTGCCAGGAAGTTTCTTTCGGAACATATACAAAAGCGGAATCAGAACGATCACAGCGCCGCTGGTCACTTTTAAATCGAAAAAATAATGCACCGACATCGGCGGTCTCTCATTCTCCGGAAACTCATTCAGTCCAATGACCTCCGTACTGGGACTGTTTCCCGCCAATATGCTTAGCGCGTACGGAATTTTCAATGCATACTTAATCTCGTTATTCTCATCCAGAAAACCGCCGTAAATGAGCGGGGCTTGCCTCATCGTTTCAAAATGCCACTCGGCCGCCGCCAGCTTCTCGGGCTGGTATTTAGCCAGAAATTTGCCGGAGAAATCTCCGATCATCACGGTGGCCACAGCAAAAACAAAGGTCGACACAACGGTGAGCTTCAGCGCTTTCTTAAAGTAGATGTGCTTGCTTCCCCGCAATATACTGAAAGCGGCTATGCTGGCCAGCGCAGCGGCGCTGGTCGTAAACGCCGACGCCAGCACATGGCTCACCTTGGTCGGCGTCGCCGGATTGAACATGGCCACGAATGGATTCACATTCGTAAATACCCCATCCACCAGTTCGAAGCCCTGAGGCTGATTCATAAACGCATTCATGCTCGTGATAAAGAACGCTGACGCGGAGGAGCCGATCGCCACGGGAATAAGCAGCAGCAAATGGGTCCATTTATTTTTGAATCGATCCCATGTATAAAGATAAATGCCTAAAAAGATCGCCTCCACAAAAAAAGCAAAGGTTTCCATGAACAGCGGCAGCGCAATGGCTTTACCGGCGACGCGCATAAAGGTGGGCCATAACAAGCTGAGCTGCAAGCCGATGGCGGTACCTGTCACGACGCCAACGGCCACCGTAATCACGTATCCCCGCGCCCAGCGCCGGGCAAGCAGCGTATAATGGTTGTCCCCTGTCCGAATCCCCCTCCATTCCGCCAGAGCCAGCATAATCGGAATCCCCACGCCGATGGTTGCCAGAACAATATGCACAAACAGGGTCAAGCCGGTCAGGATACGGCTCATCAGTACGGGGTCCAGTGAAGACATCAGGTTCACTCCTCGGTTTCTTTATCCAAAATGTTCCATGTAGCGCAGATACCCTTTCACGGCGCCGTATAGCATAATGGCAGCAACAATAAAGCATAGAATCGCAAGCTTTCGCTCCTGCTTCCTGTGCATCCGTCAGCCTAGCCTCCTTTAAGTACTTCAGCCCATCTGCAAGAGTGTGGCCCTTCAACTCGTAATTCTCTCAAAAACACAAATGACATTATCCAATCATTATCAGTTTTACAAACCTTTCCTCTTTTTATCCAAAGTCCGGTCATTTTGTTCGAATCCTTACCATGATGTTTTTTCCGGCATGGAAAAGAGGTACAATAAGAGGATAAGGAGGCGAGATAAAACCATGAAAATTACATTTATTGAACCAACCCCGAGCCCGAACTCCATGATGCTTCGCCTTGACGAAACCCTGGAGCCCGGGATTCGAAGAACATATACACTGGATAACGAACGGTCGGCTCCCCCCTGGATCAGGCAGCTGCTCCATATCCCGGGCGTAAAGAGCGTTTTTCATACCCTTGATTTCATCGCGCTCGATCGCAAAGGCAACGCTGATTGGCCTTCCATTCTGGGCGCCGTTCAGGAAATATTCGGTCAGGAGGGGCTTGCCGCCGGACTCCAAGAAAATGCGGATGAATTTGCTTTTGGAGAGGCTCAAGTGTTCGTCCAGTATTTTCGAAATATACCGATGCAAATCCGCGTCAAAAGCGGGAATCAGGAAGAACGCATCGGTCTGTCGGAGCGCTTCGCCAAAGCGGTGGCAGCCGTCGGAACCACGACACTCATCAAGGAGCGCAAGCTCAAGGAGTACGGCGTGCGCTACGGCCAGCTGGAAGGCATCGCCCGTGACGTAGAGCAGGAGCTTGAAGCTGCCTTCCCGCAGGAACGCCTCGATAAGGTCGTTGCCCAGGCGATAGCCCACGGTGCCAGCGACGAGGATTTCGTCGAGCAGCGCCGGAAGCTGACCGACGAGGAGACCGAAGCCGCGCTGCAGGATGAGGACTGGCGCGTCCGTTATGCAGCCCTGGATGCACTGGAGCCAACGGAGAAACACATTCCGCTTCTCCGCCAAGCGCTTCGGGATCCGAAGATGCAGATCCGCCGGCTCGTCGTTGTGTACTTGGGCGATCTGCGCACGACTGAAGCGATGGAGCTCCTATATGAAGCCATGCGCGACGAAACACCGGCCGTTCGCCGCACCGCGGGCGATACGCTGTCCGATATCGGCGATGCTGCCGCTACTCCGGTCATGATCGAATCGCTCAAAGACAGCAGCAAGATCGTACGCTGGCGTGCAGCCCGTTTCCTGTATGAAGTAGGTACCGAGGAAGCCCGCTCCGCTCTGGAGGAAGCTGCCAATGATCCGGAATTTGAGGTTAGTCTGCAGGCACGAATGGCACTCGAGCGAATCGAATCCGGCGAAGAAGCGGCCGGAACCGTCTGGCAGCAAATGGCCAAACGGAATCAATCGTAATTGCATCTGCGGGACTGCCTAGAACCGTAAAATTTAACCATTGCTTCTAACATGGAATGTGATTTATACTAGGAATCTCTTGTTAGAATTGAATATACAGATAGCCTCATCATTCCAAGATGAGGTAGAGGTTGCAGACATGATCAGTAGTTGTGCCGAGGCGAAGAGAAGCCGGTGAAGCACAGTGAAAGGCATGAATGCCGAAGTGCAGGGTATACTCTTGTATCCTGTGCTGGGGCCGTTGTCGAAAGAGACGGAACTGTCACGGGGATTTCCCCGTGTTGTGCTATCTTCATGGAGGGTATGATGCGGATACGTTAAAGACCGCAGGTATAGGACCTGCGGTCTTTTTGTTCTAACAGGGTATATTTTAAATATCATTTCTTAATGTATAGAAGGAGTGTTCGATCTTGAATCGCAAAAAAGCACCGGCTGCTTCGCTCAAGCAGAGCTTTAAAGCCCGTCATATGACAATGATCGCCCTTGGCGGATCGATCGGTACCGGCCTGTTCCTGGCAAGCGGAACAGCCATCGCCTCTGCCGGCCCAGGCGGAGCGCTTATCGCCTATGCCGCGGTTGGCCTCATGGTCTACTTTCTGATGACCAGCCTGGGCGAGCTCGCTACGTATCTTCCGGATTCCGGCTCATTCAGCACCTACGCCTCCCGGTTTGTCAGCCCCGCCTTCGGATTTGCCGTCGGCTGGAACTTCTGGTACAACTGGGCCGTTACCATCGCTGCAGAACTCGCGGCGGCGACGGTTATTATTAAATTCTGGTTCCCGGACAGCCCGTCATTTCTGTGGAGTCTTCTGTTCCTGGCGATTATGTTCGGCTTAAACTTTCTATCCGCCAAAGGATACGGCGAATCGGAATATTGGTTTGCTATCATTAAGGTGGCAACCGTCATTATCTTCCTCATCATCGGGGTTATGATGATTTTCGGTATTCTTGGCGGTGAAGCCGTTGGATTCACCAACTTTAGTCTAGGCGACGGGCCGGTACACGGCGGGTTCTTCGCGCTGGTCGGCGTGTTTATGGCTGCAGGCTTCTCCTTCCAGGGAACCGAACTGATCGGGGTCGCGGCCGGCGAGAGCGAAAATCCGAGAAAACATGTCCCTAAAGCCATCCGTCAGGTGTTCTGGCGCATCCTGATCTTCTATATTTTCGCTATTTTTGTCATCGGCATGCTGATCCCATACACCCACCCCAGCCTGCTTCAATCCGGGGTCGATAATATCGGAATCAGCCCTTTCACGCTGGTGTTTGAAAAGGCCGGTCTTGCCTTCGCTGCATCCGTCATGAATGCCGTTATTCTAAGCTCTGTGCTGTCGGCAGGTAACTCGGGGATGTACGCCTCAACCCGTGTCCTGTATGCCATGGCGAAGCAAGGAATGGCTCCGAGATGGCTGAGCCGGCTGAACAGCCGCGGCGTACCGGTTGCGGCGCTAATCGTAACCTCTGCCGTAGGCATGCTGGCCTTCCTGGCCTCCTTCTTCGGCGATGGCGTAGTCTATGTGTGGCTCCTGAATGCCTCCGGAATGTGCGGATTCATTAACTGGCTGGCCATTGCCGTGAGTCATTATCGCTTCCGCAAAGCTTATGTCGCCCAAGGTAAAGACCTGAAGGAGCTGCCGTTCCGTGCACGCTGGTTCCCCTTCGGTCCCATCTTCGCCTTCCTGCTCTGTCTTGTTGCCATTATCGGTCAAGGCAATTTCAGCGGGGAGATCGATTGGTTAACGATCATTGCCACTTATGTCAGCATTCCGTTATTCCTCTCCATCTGGTTCGGCTACCGCTTGATTAAGAAGAGCCGCATCGTGCCATTGGACGAGTGCGATTTGAGCACGAACGTTAAATAAGTTAAACCGGACATACCAAAAGCAGCTTCCCTCCCATACTTGGGAACGGAAGCTGCTTTTTTTGTGATACGGACACATTACCAAATGATCTGCACTCTCAGATCACCGGTGTTCTCAAACGCATGATGATAGTATTTAATGGAGCCAAGATTGCTCTTCATCTGCACTTGCTGGAGCACATTTACTAGCTCTCGCTCGCTGCCGTCAAACCGGAACACCAGCTTCCGGCTTCCTTCGGCCTTAGCAGCTTTAACCAATGGTTGGAGCTGTGTGTAGGAGCTGACGATGGAACGGGCATCATAGAGCTGATATTCCAAATCCCGCTTCAATTGTTCGTATACTTCGGCTCTCGAACGATCCTTCACGGCTAGCCCGGCCAGCGTGTTGCGGTAAAGCGTGCTCGCCTTCGGATAGGATTTCACCCAGGTATGATCGCGGCCCATCTGTTCATCCGTCCGGAGGTAGTACGTATAGGATACCTCGTTGTCGCGATCCGGCACGGGATCGTTCCACGTTGTGTCCAGATGGTACCATTTGCCGTCCAGAAGGACCAGATTCCAGGCATGAAGCTGCCCCTGCGGATTATCGGAGGCATAAGCCATGCCCTCTACGATTTTGTTCTGGATCCCTGCTCCCTTCAGCAGTTTATGCGTTAACAGGGAATAGCCCTGGCATACCGTGCTTCCGGTGTAGAGTCCGTCATAGGCCGTATATTTCGTAAGCGTGGTATCATACTTCAAGTTCCGGACAACCCAATCGTGGATGGCTTTCACCTTCTCATGATCATTCATGCCCGGCTTGATGATCCGCTTCAAAATACTGTCGGCATTCTGGTTCACGTAGTTCGTCTGCTCCGCAGTCTCGCGGTAACTCAACCGTACGGTAACATTGGCGGAACTGGATGTCCCACGATAGTCGTAGCTATAACTAGCGATGGTGTAGTGAATATAAGGATCACTGGCCATCGCCTGATCAAGTGCATCTTTAAGCTGCGATTTCAGCGATTGGGTCTCCCCCTGGTAAACAAAACGCACCGTCGATTGCCTGTCGCTCATCGCTGTCAGCAGTTTCTGTTGAATCCCATTGACCGACTTCACGACCGCTTTGTTGGAGGTGGCATAGACATCACTGAGATTAGCTGGTTCAGGTACTGCTGCAACGGTTACCGCCAAAGACCCTATGAACAGTAATTTAACGATTGTTCCTCGGCTTCGTTTCATCGGTACACCCGCCCTTCATCTTCCTCATCCGTATGCACCATTATTGTAACACATAACATCAGGGCTTAAGGGTTCTAGTTTTGTCGACCGGGCACGAATATCAAATGCTACCAATAAAATGAGGACAGGAAAGAATCGCTGCGTCCCGCCAGCTTCGACATGCGGACCAGTACCTCTGCAGCCTCCGCTCGGGTCACCTCACGCTCCGGCAAGAACTTGCCATCGACCGCCGGGAGAAGCCCCAGCTTGAGGGCGATCAGGGCTGCACCTTTGTTAGTGATGGCGTCGGCATCCGATATTCCCTGCACATCGGTTGGCAGGATAAAGGCTTTGGACAGCTTCTCGTAATTCAGAATACGGGTCAGCGAACTTGCCAATTCATCCCTTGTCAGCTTGCGGTCCAGCTGCAGCGGGCTGTCCGGATCATAAGGAATCCAGTTCTGCCCGATCAGCACCTGAATGGCCTGATAATACGGATGATCCGGCTGCAAACCAGCGTATGGATCCATGGTAGATCTTCCATACACCTGCTCGTAGGACGGACTAACCGAAGCCGCCACCAGCTGATACCATTCACCAAGGGTAATCTGGCGATCCGGGTATACCTTTCCGTCCTTGTCCGGAACCAACACCCGATATTTCACCAGCTCCTTAAGAGCCGCTTCCGCATCATGCCCCGCCGCATCGGTAACCGCCGGGATATCCTTGCGGTTCATTTCCGGCGTAATATCGCGCCATTCCCCGCTCTTGGCATCAAGCGGTACCGCAATGCCGCCATAAACCGCCTTTTTATGTGTCGGATAATAAATCAGCTTAATGAAAGGCTTCATAATCTCATTACCGTTCGTTGCGTAACCGCCGTAGTAACCGTATTTCAGCTTCAGCTCAATTTCTTCCAGATATTTAGCTTTTGCCTGCTCCGCACTGACGGCCGGCTTTGCATCCGTTGGCAGCTTGGACAGGACAGCTTCGGAATTGACGCTAAAGCCCTGGATTTGCCCGTTGGCCTCAATCGTGAGGTTCAGGGAATCGCCCATGACGCGAATATCACCGACATAGCGCTGAAATGAAAATTGATAGTTAAGGGTTTTAGTGTCTTTGCCCATTTTATCAACGGATGTCAGCTTCCATTCCGCGGCAGCATTCGGCACCAGCTTGCTTACCGTCTCGAATGCGAGATCCTGCGCAGCCTGCTGCGAAATCGGGCTCTTCACTTCCGGAGCACCGGTCCGGTCAAAACGATATCGGTTGTAGGAGTAGATTTGTCCGGTCTTGGCGTCCACCTCTGCGGATACCATCTCCCCTCCGCCCATGGCGGAAAGATGGTTCTCGCCCCATCTTATATTCCACGTCTTGATCTCATTATTGTTCCATCTGGTACCCAGTGACTTGGATTCTGTCTTCAAGCCGGACGGGAGTTTGATCTGCGATTCCACCCATCTGGCTGCTGCATCTCCGCCAGCGAATGGAGCCGTGATTGGCTTGAAGATCTCTTTGGACGACGGAATCGTGCCGTTCTCAATCGTGGTAAACTCACTTTCTTCCCCAGAAAAACTAATGAACTTGCCTGTATTGGCATCCAGTGAATTCGCTGATTGATCATTAGGTATGTAACCTAAGAAATAATTGCCTTTGGCGTTGTTATATAAATGATCAGGTACATAAGCCAAGGAGACCTGGAACTGATCTTCAAACAATTTACGGATGGAGGCCTCATTCAATTTCGGTGTGGATGAAGGAAACTCCTCATTGACTTGATTGCGGGAATAGTTAATGGTATTGCCCTGTCCGTCCAGCGTGATCGAAATGCTGTTCACATCCGATTCAATTCCGTTCACCGAGGTCTGGAAATAAAAATCAAACCGCGGCGGACTGAACAGCGCCGTCTGCATCCCGAGATAAGCCTCATTCTCCTTAAGCTCGCTGGCCTTCAGATCCGATACATGGCTGCCGATCCATTTCAGCGCCTTCTCCTTGGCTGCTTCTCGAGTTATCACCGGTTTGTCGCTACCTTGGTTCAACAAGGAACGAGGGATATAAATGTTAATAAGTTCACCCGTGACCGCATTGACCTGGGCATTAAAGCCGGAGCTTGAGTTCCCTTTGGTCAATACCATTTGCAGATCCCAAGCAAGCGCGCTCGATCTCATACCATCATTCTCCAAGAACTGCACATTCGATACTTTCACGTTCTTTAGTTCCGGGAAAGCCTTCTTAATGATGTCTTCCGCCTGCTTGGACGAAATTTTTGCACCCTTCGGTATTTCGTTATCCGTTACACTTTCCGAACCGGCGTTATCGCTGCTAGTCACGGCAGTTACCGTATCAGATACAGCGACTCCGCTGCCCGGAACGGAATTGTCTCCCCATACCGGCTGCGCCAAACATAACATAGCTGTAGCCGTAACCGCACACACGGTCTTTTTTACCCTTACCTTCTTCTTACCCGATGGATTCACTTGATTCGCTCCCTTCCATAACTTGAACCTAATCATGCCTTACTTACACATGATGATATCCTTAACAAGTGCCTGTACACGGCAGCAATGACATAACCAAGCTGCCTAAATAATACCATAACTTGTCTATATATTCCTTATGTAGTAAGCTTCCAAAACATAACCAACATGATTAAGGATGAACAAAGTGTAACTATTTCGATCCCGCTTCTTACGAATGGGAATTCCCTTTCGCACACACGCTAACCAAGCTGCGCAGCTTCAACAAAAGCCGCGGTACGACGCCTGATTTCTTCCGTATTTCCGGACGCGAGCGCATCCTTCGGAAGCAGCGCGCTGCCTAAACCAACCGCAACTGCACCTGCATTAAAATAATCCGCAAGATTATCCAGCGTAACTCCGCCCGTGGCAAGCAGCGGAATGTGATTCAGCGGGCCCTGAAGCTCCCGGATAAATGACAAGCCCAGGCTGGCCATGGGAAACAGCTTCACGATCTCGGCACCGGCTGCGTACGCCGCAACGATCTCCGTAGGCGTCATCGCCCCAGGCCATACATCAATTCCTTGCTCCAAAGCAAATTCGATGACGGAAAGATCCGTGTTTGGCGAGATTAGAAATTGAGCTCCGGCTGAGACCGCTTCCTTCGCCATTTCCACATCAAGCACGGTTCCGGCGCCTATATATACGGTGCCATCATACCGAGTACGCCAATCCTGGATCATATGTAAAGCGCCTTTCGTATTCATCGTCACTTCCATGAACCGGATTCCGCCCTGTTTTAATCCCTCTCCTACGAAGCCCGCCTGTTCTTTCGTAATGCCCCGTACGATGGCAACGATTTTCTCGCGTTTGAGCACAGCTGTCAGTTTCATTGTCTTCCCCCCATTTCTATTTACACTTCCGGCACGTTCCTAAATCGCATGGACTGCAACTTCAACCTGCTTCAAGTATAAGCGGTCCACAGCGTTCACGCAAAAAAAGCAGGCCGGGAAACCTATATTCCCGACCTGCTCTTCTATAAGGTTATCCGCGGAATTCAGACAGCTCTGCGCCGAGTTCACGCGTGGCTCCGTATACGCTTTGATAGAGTCCAAACAATTTGTCATAAGCTTGAACCGCCTGCGGATTGGGAGAATACGAGCGTGCCGGCCGCAAAAACGCCTTCGCGCAGTCCTGAAGGCTTGGGAACCAGCCGCAGCCGTAGGCTGCCAGCATCGCCGCGCCCATAGCTGGCCCTTGCTCGCTTTCCAGCTTCACGATTTCGGCGTTGAACACGTCCGCCTGCATTTGCAGCCACGTTTCGTTCTTGGCGCCGCCCCCGATGGAAATGACGCGGTCGATCCGCTTGCCGGATGAACGAAGGATATCGATGGATTCACGGAGAGAGAACGTGATTCCCTCGAGTACCGAACGTGCAAAGTGAGGCAGCTTATGTCCCGCGTCCATTCCGATAAAGCTGCCGCGAATGGTTGCATCCGGATGCGGCGTGCGTTCACCAACGATATACGGGGTGAACAGCAGCCCTCCGCTGCCAGTCGGGATGCTTCCGATATCGCTCAACAGCGCGTCAAAGGAGACATCCGGCGCAAAGGTATCCTTGAACCAGGTCAGGCTGTATCCCGCAGCCAGGGTCACGCCCATGATATAGTAAGCATCTTTCTCACTATGATTAAAGAAATGGACCTTCCCTTCAAAATCCACCTCGCGACGCTCCTCATAGGACAGTACCACGCCCGATGTACCAATGCTGCACATCGTCTGCCCTTCTTCGAGAATGCCTGCGCCGATGGCGCCGCAGGCGTTGTCCGCACCGCCAGCAAATACCTTCGTATTTGGCAGCAGAGCGGCTTGCTCGGCGATCTCAGGGAGCAAGGTGCCGCACTGATCGAAGGATTCGACCAGCGGCGGGCATAGGGTGTGCGGCAGCTGGAAGGCATCCAAAATGTCGGTGCTCCAAGACTTGCCCGCCACATCCAGCAGCAGCGTTCCGGCTGCATCGGAATAGTCCATTGCGTATTGCCCGGTCAGGCGGAAACGCACATAATCCTTAGGCAGCAGGAACAGGGCGGCCTGTTCGAGCAGCTCCGGTTCAAACTCCTGCACCCATAGAATCTTGGGCAGGGTGAAACCTTCCAGCGCGCGATTGCGTGCAATCCCTAGCAGCTTCTCCTGCAGGGTCTCCTCGATACGACGGCATTGCGCCGTTGTGCGCGTGTCATTCCACAGGATGGCCGGTCGCAGCACTGCACCCTCACCGTCTACCAAAACCAGACCATGCATCTGGCCGGAGAAGCTTAACCCCTCAACCTCGGATGGGTCAATGTTGTTTCCGTTCATTAATTCCCGTAACGACAATACCGTTTTGTCCACCCAATCCTCCGGTCGCTGCTCGCTGTAACCCGGCTTCGGCTGGCTCAGCCGATACGACTCCGAATGCTCGGCGACAACCTTGCCGCTGCGGTCCACCAGCACAGTCTTCACAGCACTGGTACCCAAATCAACTCCGATAACGTAACTCATCTATATCCTCCTTCGTCTCCTCATGAACCGAACATGAAAACATCGTTGGCACTTCCCCCGGGCGTACGATGCGTGATCCGAGGTATGCTTGGATGGCTGTCGACCATAGCTCGCTATAGTTTCCTGATTGAAATAAGTACACCGGCTTCCCTGGAGGGAGCCGGTGAAGGTTTGGATTTCATGGTACAAGCGCTAAAGAGAGTATCGATTAATTTGCAAGAATGTACTGATTTAGAATCGCTTTCAGCATTTCTTGACGTCCGGATTCGTTCTTGCGCGGGGACTCGTTGTTCAGCGCGTACTCTGCAAGGGAAGCCAGTGTAGCTTTGCCGGATACGACGTCTGCGCCAATGCCTTCGTTAAAGCTGCTGTAGCGCTTCGCGATGAAGTCCTCGAATACGCGGTCTTCGATCAGCTTCGCTGCCACTTTCAAGCCTTTTGCGTAAGTGTCCATACCCGCGATATGCGCATGGAACAGATCTTCCGGCTCGAAGGACGGACGGCGAACCTTCGCGTCAAAGTTCACGCCGCCGCGGCCGAGGCCGCCGTTCATCAGCACTTCGTACAGCGTCAATGTCGCGTCATAGATGTTAACCGGGAATTCGTCCGTATCCCATCCGATGAGCATATCGCCTTGGTTCGCGTCGAGGGAACCTAGCATGCCGTTGATGCGTGCTACGCGAAGCTCATGTTCGAAGGTATGACCAGCCAACGTGGCGTGGTTGGCTTCGAGATTCAATTTAAAGTGCTTGTCGAGACCGTATTTCTGCAGGAAAGCAATTGTTGTAGCCGCATCGAAGTCATATTGGTGCTTGGTTGGCTCCTTCGGTTTAGGCTCGATCAGGAACTGAGCGTCAAAGCCGATTTCCTTCGCATACTCAACCGCCATATGGAACAGGCGTGCCAGGTTATCCAGTTCAAGGCCCATATCCGTGTTGAGCAGGGTCTCATAACCTTCGCGGCCTCCCCAGAACACGTAGTTCTCGGCGCCGAGGCGTTTGCCGACTTCGAGGCCCTTCTTGATTTGTGCTGCCGCATGAGCGTATACGTCCGCGTTGCATGTAGTGCCCGCACCATGCATGAAGCGTGGGTTCGTGAACATATTCGCCGTGTTCCAGAGCAATTTTTTGCCTGTGGATTTCATGTGGTCTTCAATCGAATCCACGATCGTATCAATGTTGCTGTAGAACTCGCGCAGGCTGCTGCCTTCCGGCGCAATGTCCACATCGTGGAAGCAGAAATACGGAAGATTCATTTTCTCCATGAACTCAAAGCCTGCCTCAACGCGTGCTTTGGCGAGGTCCATGCCGGAGTAGTTGCCCCAAGGGCGAACCGCAGTGTCAGCGCCGAACGGATCCGAACCGCCTGCAGTCAATGTATGCCAGTAAGCCATGGCGAAACGGAGATGCTCTTCCATCGTTTTGCCGGCTACTACTTCTGTCGGATTATAAAATTTAAAAGCATAAGGGTTCGTTGATTGGCTGCCTTCGTACTCGACTTTGCTAATGTTGTTAAAATAGGCCATGAATAAATCCTCCTATACCTTGTTAAGGTGTGGTTAACGCTTACAAGGTTATCCTAACACAGGATTTCTACTTTGTCTATTGGTTAAACAAAGTTACTGTTTTACAACTTTTTCAAAACCGGTGACACCTGCTGTTAGGATTATTTCTACAAAAGATCAACACATCTTGGTTTGGCTCACTGCCTAGATTTCCTGCAAATTCATATTTAAATGTTATGACGATGGAAACCACTAAACAAAAGATTAACGCACACCCGGGCAGCGTTACGGGCTGTTGCAATTTCCGGACTTTGCCCCTAGACTATGAGCATATCAAGTCTCCAAAACTTATAATGATCAGGGAGCAAGACTAAAAGGATGAATGCACATGGCGAATATTACCGGTGACCAGGCTCTGGTCAAAAAAATAAATACTTCGATTATTCTCGATACGATACGTCAGCACGCCCCTGTCTCCCGAGCGAAAGTCTCCAAGCTAACCGGACTGAACAAGGCTACTGTCTCCAATCTCGTACAGGAGCTGTACAGCAACCACCTGGTCCAGGAGATCGGACCCGGCGAATCCAGCGGCGGCAGGAAGCCGCAGCTGCTGCTGTTTAACGGACAAGCCGGTTATGCCGTCGGCGTGGAGCTGCGCGTCAAGCAAATGACCGCCGTGCTTACAGATCTGGAAGGCAAGATCCTTGCCGAAGAAGATACCGCCCTTGAAGGACATGACGTGGAGTCGGTGACGCGGCTGATGGCTGGTCTGATTCATGGCCTGATGCGGCAGGCCCCTCCCTCCCCGTACGGGATCATCGGGATCGGCGTAGGCGTCCCTGGGATGGTGGACGGTGACGGCACCGTCCTTTTCGCTCCCAACCTGGGTTGGGACATGGTGCCGCTGCAGAAGCAGCTAGAGGACGAGCTCGGACTTCCCGTAACCATCGACAATGAAGCGAACGCGGGTGCCCAGGGCGAGCTGCGCTTCGGAGCTGGCCGGGATGCCCGCCATCTCCTCTATATCAGTGCTGGCAGCGGTATCGGCTCCGGCATCATCATCAATGGCGAGCTCTATAAGGGCGCCCGCGGATACGCTGGCGAGAGCGGCCATATGTCCATCGAAGCCGATGGACTGGAATGCACCTGCGGCAACCGCGGCTGCTGGGAGCTCTATGCCTCGGAGAAATCCTACGACAGCAAGAGTGCCGCTCTCCCGTCCAGGCGCACATCCGAGCTAATCAACCATGCAGCGCGTGGCCATGAGGAGACCATCCGGCATTTTGAAGAGCTTGGACGTTATCTCGGTGTCGGCATTACCAATCTTGTCAACGGATTCAATCCACAATCCGTCATTATCGGCGGTCCGCTGTCCGACGCGCGGGCTTGGATTGAGGATACGCTTCGACAGGTCGTTGCCCAGCGCACGCTCCCCTACCACCGTGAGCTGATGGAGATCCGGTTTGCCGAGCTGGGCAGCCGCTCCACCCTGATCGGCGCGGCTTACTCCGCCATCTCGCAGTTTCTGGGGCCGGTACGAGTCTCCATGCCAATTCATTAAAATTGACGATATTTTGTCGTAATTAACACCCTGCATATTAAGGAAAATCCCGCGATTTTCCGCTATAATTAATCTCGTCCTGTAATTTAAATCACGGTTCTCCTCGTGGAGATGCCGTGTGATCGTTATACTAAAGGGAGAGGAAACGCTCAAATGACCTATGTAAGCACTGCGGAAATATCGCCGGAAATGTTTGTGACCGTATTGCTGTTTCTCCTAGTTATCGCACCTTTGTTCAGTCTCGCCATCATGCGTTTTTTTCAAGGCAAGAAAAAAGCCGGCTTCATTCTCATCGGCTCCGGCGTGGCAGCTTACGTCGTATTCCAGATCATCATGAGTCTGTTTTTTAGCAAGTGAACACGATCTGAGCGAACGTTTGGCAGCATATCTCGGCAACAAAAAAGCTCCTTCCCCGAAATCGGGGAAGGAGCTTTTTATCATAAGCAAGCAATTGGCATGCCATAATGCTGATTAGATTAAGCTTCGGGGTTCAACGCTTTGTTGAACTGGAGCTTATTCATGCCAAGAATGCGGTGCTCGCCGATGATGGTGAGCGGTACTGCGCGAACGCCCATATCCCATACTTGCTGCGCGAATTCGTCGTTTTGCTCGATGTTGCGCTCTTCAAATTCGATGCCTTGATCGGACAAGAAGCCTTTTACTTGTTTGCAGTGCGGGCAGTTGTTCGAAGTATATACAATCACATTTTCCATGGTTGATCAGTCTCCTCTACTCATGATTAGGCTCTGCTTAAAGCCCGTTCGATCTCTATCTATCAGTTTACAACACAACAGCGTTGTGTTCCAAGCTCTCGATATATTTCTCCGCATCCATAGCTGCCATACAGCCGCTTCCTGCCGCGGTGATCGCTTGTCTGTAACGGGTATCCTGCACGTCGCCGCAAGCAAATACGCCTTGGATATTCGTCTCGGATGTTCCCGGAGTCGTTACGATATAACCGTTCGGATCCGTCGTAATGTTTCCGCCGAGGAAACCGGTGTTCGGATGATGACCGATCGCCACGAATACGCCGCTGACTGCGATCGTCTCCTCTTCGCCAGTTTCATTATTGAGCACCTTGATCCCTTTGACGCCTGTCTCGTCCGCGATGACTTCCTGCGGCGTGCGGTTCAGTGCCCATTCGATCTTCTCGTTAGCGCGGGCGCGGTCCTGCATGATTTTCGATGCACGAAGCTCCTCCCGACGGTGTACCAGTGTTACTTTGGATGCAAAGCGGGTCAGGAAGTTCGCTTCCTCCAGCGCGGAATCGCCGCCGCCGACAACAACGATCTCTTTGCCGCGGAAGAAGAATCCGTCGCATGTTGCGCAGGTACTTACGCCGCGTCCAACATTATCCTGTTCTCCCGGAATGCCGAGATATTTGGCCGTTGCGCCCGTAGAGATAATCAACGTTTCGGCAACTACTTCGCCCATACCGTCTACGTCCAGCTTGAACGGACGCTCTCCGAATTCCACGCTGTTCACCCAGCCTGTACGAAATTCTGCGCCAAAACGTTCAGCCTGCTGACGCATATTGTCCATCAGCTCAGGACCCATGATGCCTTCGGGGAAACCCGGAAAATTCTCAACTTCGGTTGTGGTGGTCAGCTGTCCGCCAGGTTGCGGACCTTCAATGACGAGCGGGCTCAGGTTTGCGCGAGCCAGATAGATTGCAGCCGTAAGGCCGGCAGGGCCTGTGCCTATAATAACGGATTTGTACATATTGTTTCCCTCCTATATATGGAACGCTTAATTATAATCATTATAAATTAATATTAATTATGGTTATATCGGAGCCGTCTGTCAATATGTCACATCACACCCCCTCCGAAAATATTGTTAATCCATTCTTCATAAATCGAAATGAAAACCAATATTTTTGGGAAATGAACATCGTTCTCCCAAGAAGGCGGCTATCTTTCCGACTTGGAAACGTTTACTTCGAAAACAATCGTACGCGGAGAGGGGGTTATATGAATCTAATGGCACCCCAAGACTCTCCCACTCTTTTAACGAAAGGAAGATGAATATTTGATGAAAAAAGAACAACCCTTGGCAGCGAGTCCTTGCATGCCCAACCTAGCAGCGAGAGCTTGGGAGAAATCGAGATCTTCCACGGCCATTTAGAGTTAACAAACAAGAATCCCCCTCTTCTCACGAATGAAAAGAAGGGGACTTTTATCATTACAGTAGCATGGATTAGCGATGACCGATCGATTTAACGGTTAGTGCGCAGCAGACGAAGCCCGTTCAGTATAACCAGAATGGTGCTTCCTTCGTGACCGATGACACCCAGCGGCAGCGCAACGCCTTGAATGAAATTGGCTGCAATCAGCGTCAAAATCACGGTGATGGCAAAGATCATATTTTGCTTCACGATACGCTGAACCCGGCGTGCCACCTTGACGGTGCCGGCAATTTCATCGATGTTGTCATTCATAAGCACCGCGTCCGCTACTTCCAGCGCCGTTCCGCTTCCCGAAACGCCCATGCCGATGCCGACGGTCGCGGTAGCCAGTGCCGGTGCATCGTTCACTCCGTCCCCAACCATGACCACATGGCCGTAACGGGCGCGAAGCTCCTTAATATGTGTAACTTTATCTTCCGGCAGCAAATCGGAGAACACCATGTCCACGCCGCTTTCCTTCGCAATCACGTCCGCCGTCGCCTTGCGGTCCCCCGTCAGCATCGCTACCTTGATACCCAGCTGCTGCAGCCGCTTAACAGCCATTGCCGCTTGTGGCCGGACCGCATCCTGCAGAGCGATCATGCCCGCGATACGGTCACCCTTCAGGATAACGGAAACCGTCTTGCCTTCGGATTCCAGCGTGTTCCGGATGGACAGCCAGTGCTGGCGATTCTCTTCAAGCGCGGTCAACTCCTGTTGCGCGGAAGCTGCACCTGAATGCTGATCTATAGTCGGATGATCCAAAATATCGCTTTTTCCTATTTTCCAAGTGATTCCTTCCACTTCCGCCTGCATACCCCATCCAGTTATGGACTGTCCGTTCTCTACCTGCTGCAGCTCGGCCCCCTCTTTCTCAGCCGATTGGACAATCGCCAAGGCCAGAGGATGCTTCGACATTCTTTCGATAGAAGCACTGATGCCAAGCAGTTCATGCCGATCCCAGCCCTCGCCTGCGATAAAATCCGTAACCACTGGCGTACCGAGCGTCAAGGTACCGGTCTTATCAAAAGCGACAACCGCCGTGCGCGCCATATTCTCGATATGGGCGCCGCCTTTGAACAATACGCCTTTTCTGGCGCGGTTGGAAATCGCCGACAGCATCGCAGGCATGATGGAAGATACCAGCGCACAAGGGGACGCTACTACGAGAAACACCATCGCTTTATAGAAGGTGGTATCCCAATCCCATCCCAGGACGGGAGTAGCCAAAACAATTAGGGCCACGGTCGCAATGACAACGACACGGGCATATATCGATTCGAACCGCTTGATAAACCGCTGCGATTCCGGAACTTCGTTCTCCGCTTCTTCCACCAGCTTGATAATTTTGGCGAACAACGTGGATTCCGCCGATTGGGTAACCTCAATGTACAATACGCCTTCCCCGTTCAAGGTTCCGGTGAACACTTCATCCCCAACGGACTTATCGACCGGTACAGATTCGCCGGTAATCGAAGACTGGTTCACAGAGGAACTGCCGCGATAAATTTTGCCGTCTGCAGGAATAAGCTCGCCCGGCTTTACCAGAATCAGATCGCCGATCTCCAGCTTGTTGATGGATACCGATACCATCTCCCCCTTCTCGATGCGCAGGGCCGTCTCCGGCTGCAGCTCCATCAAGGACGAGATATCCTTGCGGCTTCTCTCCATGGTATAACTCTCTAGCGCCCCGCTGAGGGCAAAGATGAAGATCAGCATCGCGCCTTCATTCCAGTACCCGATCGCGGCAGCTCCCATAGCGGCAGCAATCATCAGCAGATTCACATCCAGATCGCGCTCCTTCAGAAGGGTCTCCACACCTTCTTTCGCTTTCACCCATCCGCCGACGGCGTAGGATATCACGTACAGCACAACGGAGAGCGGCTCAGACCATTGGCTGGTCAGCCAAGCCACCAGCATCAGCAGGCCGCTGCCCAGTGCAGCCACGACCTCGGCGTTGCTCAGCAGACTGCGTATATCCCACTTCCCAGGCTGCCGCGGCTCACGAGGATCCGCTCCATTTTCTATTGTCGATATGCGTCCAGTCGTCGTTTGACTTTGAATCCATTGCATAACCAATCACCTTCCTAGTTGAGAATGAAATCCATTATTACTACCCTTAAAATGACACATGCTGCCCCGGCTTCGCCGGAGCAGCATGCTAAATGAGAATGAGAATCATTTTTGAACTTATACAATTTATTTTCCTTCATACAACTTTATAAGTATCATACTCACTTCATCCTCATTTGTAAACCATATTTTTCACATTTTTTAAATACTGAAGAGTACCTACTGGCGTCCCCTGATATTGTTGATGAACCTCTACAAGTAAAAAAGCCCTTGCGTTCTCTCCGCAAGGACTTCTCTTTAATCCATCACCTATGTTGTAAAGGGCTCACATTCCGTCACTCGCTAATCGTCGAACATCTGCGGCGCATCTCCAGCCTCGCACCGGTTATTCGAATGGCTGCAATCTCTGAGGACTGACAGCACACCTCGTGTATGCCCTGTCGGTAAACCATCCGCAAATCCGTGGTAGCCACCCCGCCCATCCGGAGCGTTAATTGCGGCTTCGTTCGCTTAATTCGATGGATCATCTCGGAGAAAGCCGTGACCCTGTGCCCCGCCTCATCCGACGATCCGGAATTATCCGTCCCCTCCGAATCGAATACAATCACATCGGCCAAACGGGCAATTTCCGCTGCCGTCCCTGGATTCATCCCTTCTCCGAACAGGGCCCCATAACGAATACGCACAAAACGCCTTTGATCCATAAGGGTCTGCTCTGCTACTTCTTCAATAAAATTATGGATCGATATAAAGTCATCCGCGTGTGCCGGACGTACAGCCAGGAGCTCTAGTTGGCAATCTACGCCTTCCTCGCTGCACTGCTCCATAGCCCGAAACAAGGACTCCAGCTGAGCATCCTGCGCTTCACGCAACTCCATCGTGTTGGAAAGCCGGGCATCGTGCAGCAAGCTGACCGCACACCTAGCTCCAGCCGCCGCCTGAAACACCGACACCCAATAGGTCATCCACAGCATGATAAGTCTCCGCCTCAACAGGGCGCTCTTCTCTGCGCTCCGCGAATTCAACCACGCCGTGTAAACCTCCTGCAGCAGGCCATGCTGCACAGCATCCTCCCCGCGTATCAGCCCGATTCCCTGAGCACCTTGCCTGATATCTCGTGTAATGGATTCAGGGTCTGCGGATCGGCTCATGACTTTCAGTCTTCGGTTCCTGTCACTCCACCCCAGCAGTCGGGTCAAGGAAGGTCTGTCTGTGCCGTTATGCCGAATCCCGGAAACCCTGAGGGCTTCTTCAATATCGTCAGGCGATGCCAATAACAGCAATACCTCCTCATGGGTGACTCCTCCTGCCATTGCAAAATGCTTCAGCAGATCCGTCTCGGGAGAAATCTCGTGTGCCGTAATCTCTTCAACTCCGATGAACTCTTCATCTTCAAATCGACGCTCTCCCAATTCACTGCCTGCTCCCCATTGCCTTTCCGTCATGGTTATCCTTCTACTCCCTTTCACCTTGAATTGGATAAACGCCTCCTTACAGATTATTATGAAACAATTGGAAATATACAGCCCACGGAATAAACACCGGCTGAAAAATAAACAAGACGGAACGAATCAAGCGCCCCACTGTCCTTACCGGATAACTGCGCGAAAGTACGGATGCCTGACCCCATCTGTTTATCCTCATTTCAAGGACTGGATAAAACCTATACAATGGAGGAATGAATCATCCCGGAAAAAGGAGAGTAAAACATGAGAACCGATTATGACCATTGGGAACCAATCAGCGTATCGGATGCGGCCGGAATTTTTGCTGAAATCCCTGCTCGTTGGTATATCGCCGGAGGTTGGGCTTTGGATTTATATTTGGGGGAGCAGACCAGGGAACACGGCGATATCGATATCCTGATCCTACGTGAAGAGCAGGCCGCCATTTACGCAGCATTAGCCAAAGAATGGACGCTGTACAAAGCGGATCAAGGAACCTTATCCCTCTGGGAGGAAGGCGAATATTTGCACTCGGTTGGCGATGTATGGGTAAGCCGGAATGAGGAAGCCCCCTTCTCATTCCAGATCATGCTGGTGGAGGTCGAACTGGACAGCTGGGTTTATCGCAGAGAACCATCCGTTCGAAGACCACTCCAAGATATATCCTTAATAACAGAGCAAGGAATTCCCTATCTAAAACCGGAGATACAGCTCCTGTATAAAGGAGGAAGCAAGAACATCCGTGAAAAAGACGAACGGGATTTCAGGAAGGTCCTGCCCTTCCTCGATCGACAGGCTGCAGGGTGGCTTGCCCAAGCGCTGCGGACGCAGTTTCCATCGGGTCATCCATGGCTCGACAGCATTGAGACAACCCCGTAGCGGCCTTGCGACAACAAAAAAGAGCACCTTCCTCCATATACAGGAAAGTGCTCTGAGATTTATTTGAAATCCATCAGTCAGCCTTTACTCCTGACTTGCCGCGATTGCTTGACCCAGATCATACAAGATATCATCGATAGACTCGGTCCCGATCGACAGACGCAGCAATTCCGGATTTACGCCCGCCGTAAGCTGTTCGTCTTCCGTCAGCTGCTGATGTGTCGTGCTCGCCGGATGAATGATAAGCGACTTGGAATCCCCGACGTTGGCCAAGTGGGAGAACAGCTTCACATTCTCGATCACCTTCTGACCTGCCGCTGCCCCGCCTTTGATACCGAAGGTCAGGATAGCGCCTTGTCCCTTCGGCAGGTACTTCTTCGCCAGCTCATGCGAAGGGTGACTCGGCAGCCCAGCATAGCTCACCCATTCCACCGCCTCGTGACTCTCCAAGTACTTGGCAACCTTCAGCGCATTCTCGCTATGGCGCTCCACCCGGAGATGCAGCGTTTCCAGTCCTTGCAGGAGCAGCCAGGAATTGAACGGGGACAGCGATGCGCCGATATCCCGCAGCAGCTGCACGCGCGCTTTGATGATATAAGCGATCGGGCCTACTGCCTCTGTATATACAACACCATGATAGCTTGGATCCGGCTGCGTCAATCCTGGGAACTTGTCATTAGCCGTCCAGTCGAATTTACCGCTATCGACAATGATCCCGCCGATGGAAGTGCCGTGGCCGCCGATGAATTTGGTCGCGGAATGAACGACGATATCCGCTCCATATTCAATCGGGCGCAGCAGATACGGGCTAGGGAAAGTATTGTCGACGATAAGCGGAATGCCGCTCTCGTGCGCGATGGCCGCAACGGCTTCCACATCCAGCACATTCCCCTGCGGATTGCCGATCGTTTCGGCAAACACAGCCTTCGTCTTGTCATTGATTGCTTTGCGGAAATTCTCAGGATCCGTGGAATCCACGAAATGCACCTTGATCCCCAGCTTCGCGAGCGTATTGGAAAATAAATTATAAGTACCTCCATACAAGCTCGAGGAAGAAACAATTTCATCACCTGCGCCCGCAATGTTCAGAATGGAGAAGGTGATGGCTGCCTGCCCGGAAGATGTCGCCAGTGCGCCGGCACCGCCCTCGAGCGCTGCAATCCGCTTCTCAAACACATCCGTGGTCGGGTTCATAATACGCGTGTAGATGTTGCCGAATTCTTTAAGCGCAAACAGATTCGCCGCATGCTCGCTGTCTTTGAACCCGTAGGAAGTCGTCTGATACAGAGGGACAGCGCGGGATAATGTGGTCGGATCAAGCTCCTGACCGGCATGAACCGCTAAGGTTTCAATGGAAAATTGGCGTTCTTCTGACATGGGTGTTTCCTCCCTTTTCTTCATATGGAAAGTATGATCATTTCATAATTTCTCCCATTCTCTCATACTTTCTCTCGTTTGAAAAGAGATATAACCCACTAAATTTATCGGAATATTATAAATTCTTCTGCATGCAACCGCAAGTCACCTTATTCCTTGTCCTCCTTATACACTCTACCCCATCCATAACCGGCTTCCGGGGACGTATCCTCCGGCATGCCTGGCAAGATTAAACCGCCGTCTATACGGAGGTTGATGCCGGTAATATAGGATGCCGCATCCGAGCAGAGCCAAGCAATCGCTTCCCCGATGTCCGACGGCGTGCCGAGCCTTCCCAGCGGGATTTTTCTGCCCAGCGGCTCGTCCTCTGCCGATTGGTCCGGCTTGTGAACGGTTGCTCCCGGTGCCACGCAGTTTACGCGGATGCCATGCGGAGCCCACTCGAGCGCCAGCGATTGTGCGGCACGTATAAGCGCTGCCTTCATGCCGCCGTATATGCTGTCCTTAGGATAGGCCCTCTCTCCCCGGGAGGACGTGATGAAGATGATATTGCCCGGAATTCCCTGGGCGATCATCTCCCGAACGGCATATTTGCTAAGCAGCATCGGCGCTCGAAAATCGAGATGAACCGTCATGTCCAGCGCGTCCTCTTCAATCTCCGTGAGCTCGTCATATAGGCCGATCCCCGCATTGTTCACCAACAGATCGATCCGGCCAAACTCCTCTATCGTCTTTCGTATCGTATTCTCCGCTTCACTGCGAACGGTTAAATCGCTTTGAATAATAAGAGGCGTCTTGCCATAGATATGGCGAATATCCTCTGCTATGTCCAATATTCCATCTTTGCTCGAATTGTAGGTCATCGCCAGCCGATATCCTTTTTCAGCCAGAACCTTGGCAATCCCTCGTCCGATTCCGGCGCCAGCGCCCGTTACCAAAGCCACCTTCTCCATTCCTTGATTACTTACGGTTCCCATTCAACTCGCTCCCTTCTCCATCATCCATTCATGCTACGAGTTACGCCGCTGTTCAGCGAATACGCGCACCGTGCCTACCCTTCCTTACCCTGTTCTGATACGGATGATTGGCTTTCGATAGATAAAGTCGGCATGACGGGCGTTCATATGGTAAATATTTGAATCCATACCGAGGTTAAATACGTAGTGTATATTAATATGGCTTTCCATATACGATAAACCAAAGGAGCGTGTACGTATGAGTTCTGCGATGTGGATTATTGTGAGCGTTCTGGTCGCCGTATTCCTGATCATGATCCCCGTACAGTACCGGTATATTGCAGCGTTAAAGAAAGATCCCCGGAGGCAGGGGGTCGATCAAGAAACGTATTACAACAACATGTCATTTCAAGAGGAACAGCTCCACTACAATACGCAAGTCTTGTTTTTGCCTTCCACCATGGTTGCTTCGTGGATTTATAATTGGAGGCATAGGAGCGGAAAAACGACCAAGTAGGCGGCTTTAAACGGATGAAAACGCAAAAATCATCGCCCGAATGAAGGCGATGATTTTTCATGATCCAAGCTATACTCAGCCGCGTCTGGCTAAGGCGTTCATATGTAGGAAAAAGGTATCCTCCAGCGTAGGCGCCTTCTCCACAAATTCGGGACCCGGCTGCTTTTTCCCCATCAGCCTTACTCTCATGTGATGTTCCGTCATTTGAAAATGAATCAGCAGCTCCTGCGGTATCCGCTCGAAGGCTTCCAGATCGATCTCGCCTTCCCAGACGCTGGACGCCACATTCAGCTTCCACTGGGTCGGTGAACCGATATACCGGATGCGACCGCGATGTATCCATATCACGGTATCCGCTGCCTCTTCCCATTCGTTCAGCTCGTGGGCGGCCACGATCACCATTCGGCCCCTGGCGTACTTGGTCAGGTACGTGATAAGGAATTTGCGTTCCTCGGCGTCCATGCCGTTTAAAGGCTCATCGAGGAATAGAAAAGAAGGAGAAGCCAGCAGCGCCTGCACGACGGCAATACGCCGCTGCACCCCTTGCGACAAATTCTTGACCTTGCTCTTGCGGAAGGACTCCAGCCGAAAGTCTGCCATCAGCCTGTCAACGGCCTCTGGGTTATAGACGCCCTTTAATTCTGCCATATAGGTTAGCAGCTTGCCGACCTTCATATCTCCATACAGCTCGATATCCGCCGGGACATATCCGATTTGACTGCGGATTAGCGGCAAATGATCCCCTGCCCTGCGCCCGCTGTACAGGATCTCGCCTGCATCGGGGGCCTGAAGCGTGGTCAGCAGCTCGATCAGGGTGGTTTTTCCGGCGCCGTTCGCCCCGACAATGAGGTTCAGGCCGGATTGAATCTCCGCTTTGTCGATTTCAAGCCGGTACGTACCTGCCTGTCGTTCCAGTCCTTCTAGCCTAATCATTCGCCATTCTCCAGGCTCCGTTCAGCTTCAAGCTGCGTCCGTAGGAAGAGACGAGCAGAATTACTCCAATCACAAGCAGGGCCATGTCCGTCATCATTTTGCCACTCATCGAAACGCCGTGATCCACGATTTGTCCTTGAATCACGATCCACATGCCGTAGACCAGGACGGCCGAGATCAGTGAGACGACCATGCCTTTGCGAAACAGCATATACATCGCAGCTCCTCCCGTCACCAGCAGAATCCCCATCCACTCCAGGATAAAGGGCCCGAATAAAAAGCGGGAGGTTTCCGCCTGGATGGATCGCAGCCCGAGCGCGAGGGTACTCAGCAAGGCCATTCCGATGACGATACCGGTCACAAGCAGCAGGCGGGTATACAACACAAGAGCCGGCGGGTATGGGGTCAGGGTCTCCACGGCCCGCATCCCTTTATCCCAGGTTCGGCTGCTGAACAGCATCGATACAATCAGCAGCAGCGGGGTAATCAACGGAAAAATGCCGCCGGGCAATCCGGCAAACTGATCCAATGGATACTCCGGATCGATCAGCAGAACCAACATGCAGAATACCGCTCCTGCTGTGAGCAGAATGGATCTTTGATTCAATCGGATCTGGCTCCGAAGAATCTGTTTTAATGAGGGCGGGTCGACCTGCGGATTAAAATCCAGCTTGGGGGACTCGGGCTCAATCCTGAGCTGATTGAACTCTCCCTGAAGAGACGCAATGAGCTGCGCCGTCTCATCCGGTGACGGCGATGGAAGAGCAGCGCGTCTAAGCGGGCCGCGAAGCTCGTCTTCGAGTCTTCTCAATTCATTATCGAATGGATGATCCATGGAGATACACCTCACTTTCTTTTACTTTGCTCTGCGAATCCGGCTCTTCCGACTTGGAGCGGTTCCGAACCTGTTCCTGGGGACTCGTCTCCCGCGTCCTTCGGGACGGATGAACGGGTACCAAATCGGAATGCTCCATGGACAATGTTTTCTTCAGCTTTCTCAAGCCGTTATATAAATGCGTTTTCACCGTACTTAAGGGGAGGTCGACCAGGTCGGCGATTTCCTGCAGCTTCAGATCATGAAAGAATCGAAGAGATATGACTTCCTGTTGTATATCGGGCAGACTCTCCAGCGATGCTGCAATCTCGAGCGAGGTTTCCTGCCTTTCCACGAGTTCCTCCGCGCCGGGTGCAGGATCGTATGCATCCGGCATCTCCTCACCCGCCAGACCTTCTGACCTGTAGGATGCGCTTTTCCAATAATCCTTGCACATATTAAGAGCGACGCGATAAAGCCAGGAGCGAACATGTTCCAGCGTGCCGTGCTGCTTCAGATGCCGAATGAGCCGGATAAACGTTTCCTGAACGATATCCTGGGCTTTTTGCCTGTCGGCCAGCCTCTGGGTCGTATAACTGAGCAGCGGACCATGGTACCTCGTCACCAGCATTTCAAAAGCTTCCTGGTCGCCGGCAGCCATGCGTTCGGACAGCTGCTGATCGGAAATCATGCCTTCCCCCCCTTTCTATGTGCATTCTAATCTTCCCATTATATCTATTTCTCAATTATAACCGACCGTGTGCATGTGCATAGTCGTCATTATTTGACATTCAACATAGCATCCCATTTCTGCTGCCACTCTTTGTACGTAATCGGGTTCTCCGGATTTAAGTACGAATTCCGTTCGGTGCTCGGGAGCATCAGCCCTTGCTGGTAAAAATGAACCAGCAGCTCTTTGACCTGATCCCCTCTGCCTTCTTCCAACGCCCTTCTGACTTGCTGAGCCATATTAATCCCTATTTTGTTTTGGGGATCATCGCCGTCCCCATTCCGGTAAAGGAGCTGCTGTACCGATCTAAGGCTTCCATAATCCTCTCTCAGCTGCTTATCGCTAAGCCCTTTCTCTTCCACATAATACACATACCAGAAAAGACTGCTGATCTTTCCGCGCACATCTCGTTCCGGATGTTCAAAATAATAATTAAGCCCATCCTGGTTGCCAAACAGAATCGAGTTCATCCATTCGCCCGACAAGTTTGAGTAGTTATATGTGTACTGGTTCGAGGACAGAATCAGACGATGGTCCACCCGGGGATAATCAAAACCTTGACCTAAATATAAGATCTTGTCGACGTTGCTGTTGAACGCGGGTACCCACTTGGAGAAATAGTCATATTTTTTTTGCATATCCCGCAGCATCAACACGGATGCCTTCTCCATATATGGCGTTGTCACGATGGTAATCGGGAGATCATTCCGGCGGATTTCCTTCCAGAACCGCCCTCCGTACAGGGAGATGTTCTGCTTGATCCCCCTATCCTCAAACCGCTGGTAGCCGGGCCTCCGTTCCAGCTCCTTCATCCCCGTATACAAGGGAACCGGATAACCTTCCACCTCCAGCTTCATCTCACCGAAAGAATAACGCATCCGGCCGAATTCCCAGCCCAAATAAACATATTTCGGAGGACGGTCTTCGTTATCACTCTTTAAATATACATGCTGATAACCGGGAAGCGGATACCACGCGATAAATCCATCCAGTTTAACTTCGGGTCCCACACTGTAAACCGAAAATTCCTCACGGGAATACCCGGACATAAAATCCATGACCTTGCCTCTATATTCCAGCTCGGCTTGAATGTCTCCTCCCTTGGCATCGCCGACCATCCTTACCGATAGCCGATCTCCCTGTCTGCGATAGGGAGCGTCAATACCTTGAAGTTGGACACGCTCAAGCTTGAACATCCGGTTCAGGGTTAACGGAAGCTGCCTCATGCCCGATAATTCGGAGGCGGGTATCGTTAGCTTCGCCATCACGCGAAGTTCATCGTTTGGCAGCCGCTTCAGCTTGATATCATAAGAAGAAACATGATAAAAGGATCCATCTTCAGGATAATCGATATAAGAAACCGTGGGGTCTTCAAGCTTCGCATCAATTTGGGCATATCGTTCCGCCCATAGCGTGCCGTAGGGTACCGCTGCAGCTGCCGTCAATACGACAGCCCCCAGCACTGCGAGCCATCCCGCTTTCAGCAGCATCGTAGGGCGCTTGCGGTTTAACAAGAACAAACACACTGTTAGCAGCAGGAAAGTGAAGGCAAGCACGAACCACCGGGAACTCATTATATCTTCGGCAAACAGGTCGTACCCCCAATTCTCATATTCAAACCGATTGGATTGAAGGAAGAATTGGTTGAGGTGAAACACTTGGGCCGGCATCCATCTTAATTCGCTGATAATATAAATTTCCATGAAAAACGTTCCGAACATCCATGCACAGAAACCAATCAAATAAACGATCCGATTCGGAATGCTTGCCCCGAGAAGCATGGCGAGCGCGAGTGTCACCATGTAGGAAACCTCATACTGCACAGCAAATTGCATGGTATGCATCATCGCAATATGACCGGCGATTCCCTGGCTAACCGACAGGATATAGAATATAATCGACGTCGACAACGTGAACAGGGAAAAGTACAACAAACTGACCACATATTTCGACGACAACAAGGTAAAGAAAGACACGGGCAAGCTGTGATTCCATTCAAAGGATCGACGGCGGACATCCCGGCGAATGGACAAGATGCCAATTAACATAGCCGGACCCAGGGTCATCGTATGACCCAGCATGTGGAATGAATAAGCCGCCGTGTACAGATTATGGTTCGGCCCGTTGCCGCTCGCCGCCTGCAGCATCACAATGATGAACAGAATCGCATAGATGATCGGAAGAGAGGCAAACAAAGGATTACCGAACAAAAGCCGAAGCTCAAGAAGACTATGCCTCCACCATTTATGCATGGCGATCCCTCCGCAGCAGGCTCAGATACCCATCCTCCAGGGTCGGATCCGCAGGAAACGCCCCTGCAACCGGAGCCGCTTGGCCGATAAACCGGCAGAGAACGCCTTCCGGAACGGTGCGAGTAGACACGACGGACATGGGATCAATCAAGGCAAATTCATCCGGACTCATCACCGCTTCCCATACTTGCCCCTTCCCGCATGCCTGCAGTTCAGTCAGGCTGCCGTTCATGGCCAATCTCCCCTTGTTCATGACTGCGATACGACGGCAGTTGCTCTCGATATCGGCGACGATATGGGTGGATAGCAGGACTGTCCGGTCGATGCTAAAGCGGGTTAACACATTCCGGAACCTGACACGCTCCTGGGGATCCAGCCCGGATGTCGGTTCGTCAACGATCAAGATATCAGGCGATCCCAATAATGCTTGGGCAATACCCAGCCGCTGCTTCATTCCCCCGGAATAAGTGCGAACTTTTTTATCAGCCTTTCCCTGGAGATTCACCATCTCGAGCAGCCTGGAGATTTCCTTCTGCCTGGCACTCCGTTCCGTGATCCCTTTCATAGCCGCCACATAATCCAGATAATCTCGGCCGGTCAGCTGCGGATAGATGTGAAAATGCTGCGGCAAATACCCGATCATCTGCCGGATCTCCTCCGGCCGTCCAATCGATATCCCGTTCACACTCACCTGGCCGGAGGTCGGCGTCAATAAGGTTGCCAGAATACGCATCAACGTGGTTTTGCCGGCGCCGTTGGGGCCTAGCAGGCCTGTCATACCTTTATCCAATTGTAGAGAAACATCCAAGAGCGCCCAAGCGCCCTTGCGATAGGTTTTTGATAGATGCTCAATGGTAATCATTCTAGAATCCTTTCACCATTAACGATTATGGCATAAGCCGCGCGGTTTACGTTACTTGGAACGAACCATCGTCTCAAAAAGTTTGGCATTTCCAATCTTTTGACGCCAATTCATATATAAGGTATAAAAAAGCCCGTCATCCTTAAAGCGGATTGCGGGCATGAACTATATTCACCTGATGCCAGGCTCTTATTCTGTTATTATAACATGCAAAGATGCGGTTCATCCGTAAACCTTCAGGCCGTAAATATTTCATGTCCCAAAAGATTAACCGGATGGATCATTCACGGGCTTATTTCACCGGTCGTTACCGATGAGCCTCATATTGGTTGGCACGACTGATCGCCTGGATCGATTGGATGTCCTGCGGCGATAACTCTTCCTTATTTCCCGCCGCCAAGTTATGCCGGAGCTGTTCAAGCGAGCTTGCACCAGGGATGGTGCAGGCAACTGCAGCATGGGCCAAGACATAACGAATAGCCAGATGGGAAAGATCCGTGTCACCGCCAACCTCTTCAAGCTCCTTGAGTACATCAAGCAGCTCATTTTTGCTGTAATCCAGATAGCCCTTCTCGGCTTTGGCTTGTCCACGGTCTGATAATATGCCGCGGGCAACGGGTCCCCGTGCAATGACGGATATTCCGTTCTCAGCAAGCAGATCGAGCACCGCTTCCTCCGGTCGCCGGTCCAGAATGCTGTACTGGCTCATGACGCTGACGATATTGGATTTCGCAACATACTCGCGGATGACGTTCGGCCGGATGGACGAGATGCCATAGTATCGAATCCACCCTTCCCGCTTCAGCTCTTCAAAAGCTTCAATCGTCTCGTCAATAGGATCATCTAATGTCCCCCCATGAAGCTGATACAGATCGATATAATCCGTACCCAATCTGCGGAGGCTGTCCTTAACGGCGGATTTGATGTATTCCTTGGAAGGATCCCATACCCAGCCATCCTGTCCCGGTACACGACGGTTGCCGACTTTGGTAGCGATGATCACATCCTCGCGCCGGCCTTGAACCGCTTGGCCTACCAGTTCCTCGTTACGGCCTTCGTCGTACAGATCCGCTGTGTCCAGAAAATTCACGCCCCGGTCCAGCGCTTCATGGATAAGTTTCACGGCTTGTCCCTCATCCGTACCCAGTGACATGCAGCCCAGCCCGATTTCGCTTACATACAATTCCGAAGATCCCAGCTGATTGGTTCTCATGCTTGATCCCCTCCTCTTCCTTATAATGAATAAGGTTCTACTTCTTTACTTACCCTAAAATATCGATCCAGATCTTCACGGCCGTAACCGCAATGAGAATCGCCAAGGCATACCGCAGCAGTCGGACGTTCATCTTGCGACTGATGATGGCGCCGATGGGGGCACCCATCAAGCTTCCGGCAACCGCGAACAAGGACGGCCAGATCGGAATGTCGCCAGAGGCGATTTTTCCGATAACGCCCCCGACCGCGGACAGAAAGACGATCGCGAGTGATGATGCGATGGTGATCCGCGTCGGTATCTTTAGAATCGTCAGCATGATGGGGATCAGGATAAAGGCGCCTCCAGCGCCGACAATCCCCGCAATACCGCCGACGATAAAGGCGGCTCCCATCGCAATCCCTGAATGATAAGTCACCTCGCTAACCGACCTGTTTTCCATGGTTGCCCGGGTTGGCACAATCATCAATAACACGGCGATAACCGCCAGAAAACCGTAGATCACGTTAATCGTACCGCTTGTCATCAGCATCGAGGACAGACTCCCGATCAGACTGCCAACCAGGGTGCTGATCCCCATCTGAATGACCAATGG
Source organism: Paenibacillus sp. NPDC093718 (assembly GCF_050279985.1). Taxonomy (NCBI): domain Bacteria; kingdom Bacillati; phylum Bacillota; class Bacilli; order Caryophanales; family Paenibacillaceae; genus Paenibacillus; species Paenibacillus sp. NPDC093718. The sequence continues at coordinate 135,977 of NZ_JBNNUS010000012.1, read as the reverse complement.
CTTGTGAAAGTACGACTCACCGCCGCGCGAACTCATCCGGTTGGTGATCATGCCTGACAATGAGGCGAAAAATACCTGCAGCATGCTGATGGACGCCACTTCCTTGGAGGTAAAGGCCTCAAGTCCAAACCAGGAAGGAACGTATAGCAGCAAAGGAAAGTTAATGATCGCCCCGCCGATTCCCAGCAATCCGGAGAAAAAAGAACCGATGATACCTATAAAGATCATGACTACAAGTTGCACTATCAAGGTGATCGATCTCCAATTCAATTTAATATCGTGACGGCGAACATTGCTATTGAATGTGCCCCGTTGTTGATTTATAATAAAACCAAGTATTTGTATCGGAAATAAAGGAGGTGTATGGTGACCATGTTGAATAAGCTGAAATTCCTTTTTCAGGACCGTTGCCCTGACTGTGAGCAGAAGCTGATTTCCAGGCAGGAAGACATGGCTACGATCAAGCATTGCCCGGATCACCACTACACCGAAGAAATATATAACCAGCTGGGAGTTACGATTGTTTATCATCCCAGCAAAGATAACAGTTAGACTTGGTTTAAACTCCGTTTAGCAATTACGGGCAGAAGCCTTTGCGCTTTATTCCGTTCCCTCTGCCCATTCCCGTCCGGCCAGCCTGACGAGAAGCAGAACCGCGATCTCGGCAACCATCACAACGAGCGAGCATACAAAAATCACAGGGATCATATCCCCTGAGTCCAGATTTAAGATGAACGGGTAGGCGATAAGCCATAACAGCTGCGCGGCCATAAATAAGCGCCCCCGGAAGCGCGCCTTATGATCCAATCCGGATTCGGCGCCTGTGGAATTGGCTTGGATGCCTCGGCAGATTCCAAAAATCAATACCATATGCAAGCAGACGGCAGGCAGTTGAATCAGCAGTTCCTTCACCGATTGCATAGGCACACTGCCTGTCCCCACCTCAGGAAACCAGAATAATGAAAGAACCGACCAGATCAGCAGCAGCCAGGCTGACAGAAGCCCTGCCCTAAAATATCCGTTTAACGCCTGAAGCCGCCATAATCCTGAAGCCATCAGCAGGTATCCCAGCATGTCGGGCAATACATCCACAAATTCGATCTTCAGGTTGACCAGTACAAAGAGCAGCCCCCACACGATGCGATAACAAGCGCTCCTCATGACCCCTTCCTGCTTTCCCGGACAAATTCCGTCATGTCTTGTTCCGTCGGACTGGGTTGATAAGGAATCAGCGTATCTCCATACCATAGCCGCCCGCCTTCTTCTATAAAGGTGGTTTTCAATATCAACTGATATACCTGCATGCTCTTCTTAAGCGACGGCATATTAAATTGGTGGCTGATTCTAATGGAATCCCCTTTATTAATCTTGAGTGGAAGCTGAATCTCATCGATAGGTTCACCTCTTAACTCGATGTGCGCTTCCGAAGGCTGTGACTGGTAACTAGTGCCCGGTATTTGTCCGGAAATGTCGGCATGGATTCGAAGATCCCCCTCGTCTGCGATATCCAGCAATTTAGAAGAGAACGCCGTTAACTGAAGGGACTGCTTCACGACGGCAGATTCGTAGCCCGAGTTATCGGAAGAGGATCCGCCGGACGTCCACGATATCGGATGTTGTTCTTCCTGATCATATACGCCAGGCCATATGTAAATCTCCCCGATATCCACTTGTTCCGAGGTTCCATCGGAATATAGGGCTGTAATCTCTCGAACGAGAACCGGTTCTTTAAGCAGCTCTTCTTCTGGGGCTGCTTCCTCAGGAGCGGGTTTATTTAAGTTCACCATCATTTTGCCTAAGTATTGCCTCTGATACTCTGCATATTTGGGGTATGGGGTTACGATCTGTTCGGGATAACCTTCGATCCGGATGGAGCTTAACGTCTTGTCTGTTCGTTTGTCCTCTACATAATACAAGTCAAATACGCGGCCTCCCCCTTCTCTCGTCTCCACATGATGCTCAAGGAATACGGTTCTTCCCAGTTGATTGGCTTCATAATACCAGACATTCCCGACCCAACTGCAGGCTACGAACAGGATGGCGAGAACATAATACCATTTCTTGCTCATGGCCCCTCCTTATGTATCATGCGATTGTTCCATATTATTTAACTATATTAACACGTAAATAGATGATGAGGGTTTGATCAGCGTTAATTTTTCATATGCTTCTGACGGAGGAAGCCCATTGAATTTGAAATAAGGTTACGCCATCATGGACAGACTATTTGAAGCCACCCTAAAATCAAGGAAGGTGTTCATGATGAATCCATCGATCGAAGAGGTCACCCATTGGCTTCAATCCAAAAGCAATCACACTCTGCACATATCCAAGCAAGAAGAGAAGGATCAGGATCAGATTAAAATACAGCTGGAGCGTTTTGAACACCAGCAGCATCAAGAGCAGTCCATCGACGGTTATGGAGACCGCCATGCGCTCCTGCTGCACGGCCCCGGCGTTGTCATCACGGCCGGCCATGAAGCGCCTTTGCCAAGCGATGCCTTCGTCATTGGACTGGACGGGTTAACGGCTGCGGACATCCAGGACCATCAAGTTGTGCTCACAACGGGTCGGAGTATATATTCCATCACGACAACCTGAGAGCAGCCGGAATGAAACAGCAAGAACCGCCAGAGTTGTTGCAGCTCTGACGGTTCTTTTGGCTTTATTCGCTTTATGCTGGAACTATGTTATACATAACGCTTGCGCTCGTGGCGCAGTTGGTACCCCTTACCCCTTGGCTTGAGTCAACAGCTTACACTCGCTCGAATCTCCACATAAAGCTCTGGAAATCGCCATGCATCGCGGGAATGGCCAATCCGGCGTTCATCAGTCGGTCTCCGCCGTAGATATTCCCATCCTCCACGCACCGATAATCCCCTTCCGGATCCAGCCCCATCGTCCGCAGCCACACGATTGGTGCATTCGCTTCACTTAAGATGCGGAAGTAATACAGCACCGCTTCCGAGCGATCCTCGGAGACGATGGTCCAGGCTGCTTCGTTCCCTTCGAACGGATTCCGAAGGCGATAGAAATCCCCGAACTGCACCAGATGCCGAATCTCCTTGTACAATTTCACCTGCTCGCGGACCTCTTCCTTTTCCTGCTCACTGAAGGCCGTCAGGTCAAGTTCATAACCGAAATTGCCCGACATCGCTGCATGGCCTCTCGTACGCAGCGAAGTATTCCGAAACACCTGATGATTCGGAACGGCGGACACATGGGCTCCCATCGAGCTAAGAGGATACACAAGGCTCGTTCCGTATTGAATCTTCAATCGGCTGACGGCATCGGAGTTATCGCTTGTCCACGTCTGGGGCATGTAATACAGCATCCCCGGATCATAACGTCCGCCACCGCCGGAGCAGCTCTCAAACAAAATATGCGGGAACTCGGTCGTCAGCTGCTCCATCACCCGATACAATCCCAGCATATAACGATGGGCCGTTTCCCGCTGGCGCTCAGGCGGCAGCGCAGCCGACCCGATCTCCGTCATATTCCGGTTCATGTCCCATTTCACATAGGTAATCGGCGCACTTTGCAGGATGCTCCGAACCATATCGGCCACCGCAGCGCCTACTTCCTCACGGGAGAAGTCCAGGATCAGCTGCTGTCTTCCTTCCGTTCGCCGGCGTCCCTCCACATGCAGGCACCAGTCCGGGTGCTGACGGTACAGATCGCTATCCGGCGAAATCATCTCCGGCTCAAACCACAAGCCGAACTGCATATCCAGATTGCGGACCCGCTTCACGAGATCCTCAAGGCCCTCCGGCAGCTTGTTCTTGTCAACGACCCAATCCCCAAGGGAAGTCGTATCATCATTTCGCTTGCCGAACCATCCGTCATCCAGCACGAACAGCTCGATACCGAGATCCCTTCCGGCGCTGGCGATCTGTTCGATTTTATCCGCGTTAAAGTTAAAGTAGGTCGCTTCCCAGTTGTTAACCAGCACCGGGCGCGTGGCATCCCGGAATTGCCCCCGGCTCAGCCTTGTACGGTACATCTTATGATAGCGTCTGGACATGCCGCCCAAGCCCTCCGCCGAGAAGACCATCACCGCTTCCGGCGTCTGGAACAATTGTCCCGGCTCCAGCAGCCATGAAAAATCGAATGGATTCAATCCCATCGTGACCCGGGCTGTTTCGTATTGATCCACCTCAACCTGCGCGGAGAAGCTGCCGCTGTACACAAGGCTGAAGCCGTACACCTCACCGTGCTCTTCGCCGGCGCCTTCGGACAGCAGCGCAAGGAACGGATTATGGTTATGGCTGCTTGAACCCCTGCGGCTCTCAATTCCCTGCATGCCGGGAGATAATCTTCTGCGCTGCACATGGCGCTCTCTTGCCCATGCCCCATGAAGATGCAAAAGGTCATAACGGCTATGATTCATATCCACGCTGGCGCTCATGGCCCGCAGCAGGGTCATGTTCTCCTTGCTGTCATTACGGAAGGACACGGAACGCGTGATGGCGTCGAACGCATTCATGACCGTATAAGACAAATAAATCGTCAAGCCGCTTACCCGATCAAGCAGTTCCAGCTCCAGCGTATCCGCCTCGTCATCCTGTTCCGTATATACGGCAGGCAATCCTTCCAGCTTCGGTTTGCCGCTGTATATCCGGTGACGGACATATTCCGCTTCGGTGACGGTAGTCCCGTTAGCAAGCTGTACCTGATAAGCAGGCTGCCGGAAATCACCGCTGCCGTAGCCCGGGTATTCCTGAGGCAAGCTGTCCAGGGAAAAGGAAGCATCCTCCCGAAACGGCGTTGGCGAAAAGGATGCTCTTCCCCGGCGCTCCAGCAAATTGCCGACGCGGTTATCGCGAATCCGGCGCCCCCAATAGGCATGCGCCGGATAAACGCCCCGCACAAGCTCAATCACGTAACTTGACCGATCGCTTTGGAGATGAAACACTCCCAGATCTTCATGAAAATGTATACTCACTGCTTTTTGCCCCCTAACAAGGTCCGAGTTAAATCTCCATGGTCCTTTTTAAGACCTTACAGCGGCCGTCCGTTCCAGAATCATGACGTCCCTTCCCGGAATCGTGACACGGCCTGAAATCTGCCGGCTGCCAAGGAGATCGAATTGATTGGCAGAACCTGCATCAAACGTCATCTCTTCAGCATTGTGGTTCATGATGAACAAATAGGAGATCCCATCCTTCACCCGCTCCACCACCTCAACCCCGGCTGGTGTTTCCAGCAGCGGCTTCACACCCTGTTCTTCGCACAGATTGGCAAGAAATCCCTGCAGGAACTGCGAATCCGGACTGCTCGCCACATAATAGGCTTGACCCTCGCCAAAGACATTCTTTGTTAGAACAGGCGTGCCTTTATAGAAGTCGGATCCGTACTCAGCCAGAACCTCCGCCGTCTCCGCATGGATGACGTCGCACAAAATTCCACATGGATAACTTCCACGCAGCGATCCCCAATCCTGCTTCATGTTGATCTGATTTTGCTGCCCGGGAAGCAGGGCATCGATCTCCTCGGCCCAGATGCCAGTCACCTTGCGCAGCTCGCCGGGATGACCTCCCAGCGTTACCAGATCGTTCTCATTGACGATGCCGCTGAAGAAGGTCGTCACAAAGGTTCCGCCCCTGGACACAAACCGCTCCACGCGCTGGGCAACGCCAGGCTTAACCATATACATCACCGGGGCAATCACCACATCGTACTTGCTCAGGTCCTCCTCAACGCTGATGATATCCGTCTGGATATTCAGCTGGTACAGCGCATCATAATACTTATGAACCTCATCCACGTAGTTCAGCGCTTTGGAAGGTCCGCTTGACAGCTCCAGCGCCCAACGATTCTCCCAATCATACATAATCGCTACCTTGGCGTCCGAACGAGAGTCGAGCAGCTTGTCTCCGAGCTGCTGCAGCTCTTGCCCCAGCTCCGCGCATTCACGGAAGACCCGGGTATGCTCATGTCCCACATGCTCGATCAATGCGCCATGGAACTTCTCGCATGCCCCGACGGAACGGCGGAGCTGGAAGAACATGATCGTATCCGCGCCATGCACAACGGCCTGATAACTCCACAGCCTCATTACGCCGGGACGCTTAGCGGAATTGTAGGGCGACCAGTTCTGAACGCTCGGAGTCTGCTCCATCAGCATGAACGGCTGTCCGCTCTTCAGCCCGCGCATCAGATTATGCGACATCGCCGTAAAGCTTACCGGCGTGTCGATCGCGGGATAGTTGTCCCAGGATACCACATCCATGTGCTTCGCCCACTCGAAGTAATCCAGCTCCGGATAAAATCCCATCAGATTGGTCGTGACCGGAATATCCGGCGTGACCTTCTTCAGCTCATCTCTTTCCAGTCGGTAACATTGCAGCAAGCTGTCGGACTGGAAACGTCGGTAATCCAGCGATATCCCTTGGAAGAAGGTTCGGTTTCCGCCGAATTCCTCGCTGAGCGCATTCGGTACCACAATCTCGTCCCACTCGTAAAAGGTATGGCCCCAGAAGCCGGTATTCCATGCGGCATTCAGCTTGTCGAGCGACCCGTAGCGCTCTTTCAGCCAAACGCGGAACTGCAACTCGCAGTTGTCGCAATAACAATACCCGCCGTACTCATTCGACACGTGCCAGATGACCAGTGCCGGATGATCCTTGTAACGCTCAGCCAGCTTACGCGCCATCAGCACCGAGTATTTGCGATATGTCGGGCTGTTCGGACATGAATTATGGCGACCGCCGAATTTGCGTTTGCGCCCATCGTAGTCAACGCGCAGGATGTCCGGGTATTTCTTGGCCATCCAGGCCGGATGCGCCCCCGTGCTTGTTGCCAAGCAGACATGAACCTGCTCCTCTGCCAAGCGGTCCATAATTTCATCAAGCCACGTGAAATCATAGCTGTCCTCATCGCGCTGCGTTTTAGCCCAGGAGAAAACATTGAGGGTCGCCACGTCAACACCGGCCAGCTCGAACATCCGCAGGTCCTCTTCCATCGTTGCCTTATCCCATTGCTCGGGGTTGTAGTCCCCGCCATACCATATCTTAGGAAAATGTTTATTAATCATTAAATTGCCTCCTTCATCGTTCTTCTAGCTAGGAAAATCGTAACTGTCGACGTACTTTGAATCTTAAAGAAAAGAGGCACCATCCCGTGTCTTGTCGGACAGGGATCATACCTCTTATGAACGATTAGCTAACTTGGATTAGAGCGTTGCTCCTTACTTTTTCAGACTATCCCAGGATGTCTGCATATCCTCAAGCATCTTGTTCGCATCGGATTTGCCGGCGAAGAAGGCCTGCATCGCGCCGGAGAATTCCTGTGCAACACCGTCAGGGAACTTCGCGGATTGTCTTGGCAGTACTTTTCCAGCCTGCACATACTCCCACACAGCCGACCCCAGGTCACCCATATCCTCAGGGGTTGCTTCGATGGTCTTCAAGGCCGGAATGAATTTGAATTTTTTGACGATGTACTCTTTACCGATATCGGATGTGACAAACCAGTTCAGGAAGATCTTCGCTTCTTCCTTCGACGCGGAATCCTTGTTGATGACCAGGTTTGCAGGTACGCCTACGTTCAGCTTGTCGTTCAGCTCCGCATTGTCGCCAAGCGGCATCGGCAGGTAGCCAAGATTCAGGTCCGGATTGATGGCATCAATCTCGGTTTGGGCCCAGTTGCCGTTCTGCATCATGGCTGTTTTGCCGGTAGCCAGCAGGGAAATGGCCGTATTGTAATCGGTGGTCAGCGGGTTTTTGTTCCCGTGATCCAATGTCAGCTGCATCAGCTTGGCCCACTCTTCGAACTTCGCATTGCCCGCGAATTTTTGCGTGCCGTCGTTCAAGCCCTGGATAAAGGCATTCGGATCATCCTGCTGGGCAAACGCCGGGTTAATGCCTTGGTTACCGATCAACCACCATTCCTGATAAGCATTAGCAAAAGGGGTTATGCCTGCCGCTTCCAGCTTCTTCGCGGCATCTTCCAGTTGGGCATAGGTTTTAGGAAGCTCGGTAATGCCCGCCTGTTCAAACAAATCTTTATTGTAGATGTAACCCCATCCTTCAAGGTTCATCGGCATGCCGTATACTTTACCATCCTTGGTCATCGGCTCTTTCGCCATGTCTACCAAATCGTTCACCCAAGGCTGATCGGACAGATCCTCCAGGCGGTCAATCCACATCTCCATCTCGGCGTCGCCGCCATTGGAGAATATATCTGGCGCATCGTTGGATGCGAATTTGGTTTTCAATGCAGCACCATAGTCGGCACCGCCGCCCACGGTTTGAATATCCAGCTTGATGTTCGGATACTCCTTCTCGAATTCAACCTTGAGTTCATTCAAGCCGTCCACGATCTCGGTTTTGAATTGGAAAATCTTAACCGTCTTAACTTCGCCGGAAGCTCCATCCGAGCTTCCGCCCTGGCCTTCCTCCGACTTGCCGCCGCATGCCGCAAGCAGCAGCGAGAAAGCCAGCAGCATCACGAGTGATAATTTCATTTTGTTCATCTTTACTACCCCCTAGAATTGTTTATATATAAAGATGGAATAACCGATTTGGGAGAAGCCAGGCTGCCTTTACCCCTTAACGGAGCCGGCAGCAACGCCTTCAACAATGTACTTCTGTAATGACAGGAAGAAGATGATAATCGGCGTAATGCCCAGCACGAGCGCCGGCAGCGCCATATCCCATTGCTTCGAATACTGCCCGAAGAAGGCAAAGGTCGCAAGCGGAATCGTCCGCAGTTCCGGACTTTGAAGAATCAAGGATGGCAGCAGGTAATCGTTCCATACCCACAGACAGTTCAAGATGATGACCGTCACCATCATAGGTTTCAGCATCGGCAAAACGATCCGGGCAAATACTCTGAACGGAGAAGCTCCGTCGACCGTGGCGGCCTCTTCGATTTCAAGCGGAATGCCTTTCACGAATCCGTGAAACAGGAAGACCGACAACGGAATGCCGAGCCCCAGATAACTGAGAATCAAGCCCACGATACTGTTGTTAACGCCCAGGAAGTTAATGACCTGCAGCAATGGAATCATAATGGATTGGAACGGAATGACCATGGCCGATACGAACAGCATGAACACGATTTGATTGAATCTCGTATTGGACCGAACCATTCGGTAAGCCGCCATCGCACTCAACAGGGCGATGATTAGATTACTGATGATCGTAATGATGACGGAATTCGCGAATGCTTCCGGAAAGCGGGTCATTTCCCAAGCCTTGCTGTAGTTGTCAAAATGAAAGGCGGTTGGCCAATTGGCCGCGTCGACCATAATATCGCCCAGCGATTTGACCGAGTTCACCAGCAGGAAGTAAAAGGGCGACAGGAAGATCAGCGCAATAATGACCATCACAATCTGCAATACGATCGTGGAAGCCGACATAGGAGGTTTCTTTGATCTCATTTAAGCTTCAACCTCCTTCTGCTTCGTTAATCGGACTTGAATGAGCGTGATGACGGCAACGACCAGGAAGAAGATCAGGGACTTGGCCGTCCCGAGTCCATACCGGTTGTTCAGGAATGCCTCATTGTACACGTTCATGGCCAGCGACTCCGTGGAGCGGTATGGCCCGCCCTTCGTGAGGGACAGGTTCAGGTCGAACATTTTGAAGGACCAGGATATTGCCAGGAATAAACATACGGTGACCGCCGGCATGATAAGCGGAACGATGATGCTCTTGAGCACTTGAAACCGGTTCGCTCCATCAATCTCGGCAGCTTCCATGACTTCCTTGGACACATTCGTAATGGACGCGATGTAGATGACCATCAGATAGCCTGACGATTGCCATACAAAGACCATGACAATGCCCCAGAAGCCGGTCACTTCGTCCCCCAGCCACGGAAGATTAAAGAACGGTATCCCCGTAGCCTCGCCAACGGTGGCAAAGCCCTTTATGAAGATGAACTGCCAGATGAAGCCCAGCAGCAATCCGCCGATCACGTTCGGCATGAAGAAAATCGTCCGCAGCCAGTTGCGCGCCCTAATATTTTTGGTTAAGAAGTAGGCCAGGAAAAAACCGACCAGATTCGTTAGAAGCACGCCAACGATCGTAAACTTGGTGGTAAACCAGAAGGACTGTGCGAATGCGCTGTCATTTGTGAAAATCTGTTTGAAATTGTCCAGCCCGACCCATTCGACATTCCCCGAGACACCATTCCAGTTGGTAAACGAGTAATACATCCCCATCACAAATGGGATAATGATCGTAATGCCGAAAAACAGCAGCGCGGGTCCGATATAAACCAACTGCTGCGTCAAGGCAGCCGTTTTCTTGCTGTTCATGTAAATCCCCCTCCGCTTGTCCTATCGTTTCTCTATCCATTTCTCTATGATTTAATTATGCTAAGATGAAGACCCTGGGACTACCACAGGATGTGAACTAAATGGTATAGAAAATTGATCGGCGGTGAATTTATTGAACTGGAATTGGAATAGCATTCGCACAAAATTGATTACCTTCATGATCATGGCTACCATCATTCCGACCACCATCTCCATGATCATCAGCTATGTCATGACCACCAACTCACTCAAGGAACGGGCCGTTGTTGAGAATATGAACCTTCTCTATCAGGGACGGTTGAATTTGGAGAGCTATTTGGAAGACATGAACCGTAATTCCCTTACGGTTTATTCGGATCCGGATTTTTTCCGCAGTCTCTATTATGGTCATGAGAATATCAATGCCAGCGGCAGGCAGTCCGCCACGCTGCAGTCCATTCAAAAAGCCATCAGCGGCTCCAGACAGGTCTATCTTTATGTCGACGGCAAAAGAGAGGCCACATTGTTCGCCCAGGATATCGCCAGAAAAACGAGTGACGTCAACCTCTATCCGGGAATTCCAAATCTTAGTAACGATACGGTGGTCCTGCAGCCGCCCCATCCCCTGCACACGTATGGCTTTCAGTTAGCTTATCCCTACGAGGCCGATAAACAAGTATTCACGATGTACCGGGTCATAGAACGCGTCCCTTCTACCGAGCGATTAGGCATTCTCGCCATCGATATGGATATGAACTTCCTGAGCCGGATCAGCAATCAGCTGTTCCAGCCCGAACATGAGCAGCTGTATATTACGAATGAAGCTGGCTATATCATGTATGCCGGCCATGACGAGAGGCTTGGACAGCAGATTCAAACGGAATGGTACGACACCATCAAGCAGTCCGGCAAGAAGGAAGGCCATTTCGAGTATAACAACAAAATCTATCTGTATAACAATATCAAGACGTCGATCAGCGACTGGACGATGATCAAGGAGATTCCTTCCTCCTATATTTTGAGCAGCGCGGACAAAGCAGCCTTCGTCAATATTTTGCTGATCGGCGTGTCCCTTATTCTCATCATCGCCGCCACGGTCTGGATTTCGGTCTATATTACGGCGCCGATCCGGGAATTGGTGGGCCTTATGAGCCAAGTCAAAAGCGGACGAATGAGCGTGGATATCTCCTCTAACCGCAAAGACGAAATCGGAACCCTCCACCGCAGGTTCGGCAGCATGATGGATACGATCAACAACCTCATCCTGCAGGAATACAAGCTGAAGCTGGCGAACCGGACCAACCAGCTCCGGGCGCTGCAGGCGCAGGTGAACCCGCATTTTATGAACAATGCACTGCAAACGATCGGTACTCTTGCGCTTGAGCACGGCATGAAGAGGATCTACTCCCTGATCTCCGCTCTTGCCCGGATGATGAGATACAGCATGTACAATACGGACAAGCCGGTCACGCTGGCCACGGAGCTCGACCATATCAAGGATTACGTGGAGCTGCAGAAGGAACGATTTGAGAATCAGTTCGACTTCCGGTACGATGTGGATGAGTCGACTTTGCAGGTGTTGATCCCGAAAATGCTGGTTCAGCCGCTGATCGAGAACTTTTTCAAGCATGGCATGAACCCCTTGGCGGAAAACAATTACATCGCGCTAAAAAGCAAGCGCCTGTCGGCCTCCATCGTGCAGATCACGGTTGAGGACAACGGAAACGGAATGCAGGATGAGCCGTTTCAAACCCTGCAGGAGCATTTGCTTCGGATGGAAGAGATGGATCTGGAACAGCTTCAGGTTCTTTCCGAGATGGAAACGGAAGACAGCAGCGGGATCGGACTCATCAACATCATGACAAGGCTGAGACTGTATTATCGCGGAAAATCCAAGTTCAGCATCGAAAACAACAAGCCGCATGGTTTTCGAGTTGTTCTGACTATAAATGTGGAAGGTGAAACGGATGAAGGCATTGATCGTGGATGACGAGTCTCGCGTGCGTAAAGCCATACGACTGCTGGTCCAATGGGAGACGCACGGGATTACCGATATTGAGGAAGCCGCCAATGGTCTTGAAGCGATGGAGCTGATACCGGAATTCCGGCCCAACCTCGTGCTGATGGACATGCTGATGCCCATCAAAAACGGCGTGGATCTCATGGAATGGATTCATAAAAATTACCCGGATATCAAATTCATTGTCATCAGCGGGCATGACGACTTCGAATTCGTACGCAACACCATCTGGTACAGCGGCACGGATTATATCCTGAAGCCCATTGAGGAGGCCGTTATCAACCAAGCGGTCGCCAAAGCGACTGCCGCCTGGAAGGCCGAGGAACGGGAGCGCCTTGCTGCGCGGCAGCAGCATGTTCAGGTGAACGAGTACCGGCCGGTCTACTCGGAGAAGCTGTTATCCAGTCTTATTGATGACAGGAGCGCCCATTCCCAGGTGGTCAATCGCCTCAAGGATGAAGGCATCGTACCAGAGCAAACGCAGACGATACGACTGGCCGTCATGCAAATGGACAAGTCAGACCACGCGCTTTATAGCCGCTTTGGCCATCATCAGGATTTGCTCATGTTTGCCCTGCTGAATATTTGCAATGAATTTCTGCAAAAGGACCGGATCGGGATCGCCTTCCGTCACTTTGGTTCACCTCACCAGCTGGTTATTTTGCTGTGGGATCAGCTTGTCACACTTGCCACGCTGCTACAAGAGATCAATAACGGGATGCACCGCACCTTGTCGCGCCACATGCATTTTGGCGTGAGTTCCGTAGGTCAATATCCGGCGGACATTCCGGAATTGTATGCCCGAAGCTCGTCTGCCCTGCATCAGCGCGATTTAACGGTGCTTAATCACTTTATCCATGATACAGAGGAGCAGCACCGGCCGGGCGTTGACCATCATAAAGGCGTGCAGTTCAGCGGATTTGAGGATACCTGGAAGCTCGCCATACTTAGCGGCCAGCCCGCTCCCATAACCGAAGCCGTAGCGTCATTCATCGCAGCGATTCGGAAAAGCGGCGTTCTCACGCCGGAACTTCTGGAGCGTTGGGACCGCGATATCGAAAGATTCGCCAATCACGTGATTCATGAAACTGCTAACCCGTCGTCTGAAGCATTGTTGAAATTGTACAAAGAGGAAAGCGCCACCATCGAGCGGCCAAGCCCGGACAAGTATGTGTGCTCGCTGTCAGAGTGGCAGCAGTATTGGATTGAATTAATGAGCCTGCTGGCCTCGGCTGTGCAGTCTCAGAAGCAAACGGGTCAGGACCTGATCCATGACATTACGGTGTTTATCGAGCAAAATTATCAGAATGAAGTGTCGCTGTATGATATTGCAAATCGATTTCACGTAAGTCGTGAGTACATTTCCCGCAAATTCAAGCAAAGGCACGGCATTAACATCCCGGAACATCTGAACCGCATCCGCATCTCCAAGGCCAAAATCCTGCTGCAAAATCCGGGCCTAAAAATGGCAGCGATTTCCGAAATGGTCGGCTTCAAGAACGAGAAATATTTCAGTCTTGTCTTTAAGAAGCAAGAGGGCATTTCGCCCAAGGAATTCCGCAAGCTGCATGAGCAGGAAGCGTAGACTGGGCAGCGGTTTGCCGCTAAAGGCAAGCAGCCTGAGTTGGGCATATAAAATAAAGCAGAGAGAGCATGGGGGGGACGGGACTGCCCCCCTGCTTTCTCTGCTTTTTTATGTGAAACCTTACATGATGGATGTCTTGGCAAAAACCCTCACACGATCCTCTATTTCTGCCGTTTCTCCAAGATCATGACTCCGCGTGCCGGCACTTCGCAGGAATCTCGATGCTCCTCTCCTGTCAGCAGGTCAACGTAGGTCTCCCCTTCCAATGGCACGGGTTTGCTCTCCGGCATGTGATTAAGTACAAAGGTGAACTCCACGCCCTCCTTCACGCGTTTTGTCACCTCAACGCCTTCCGGAGCCCTCAGGACGGGCTCAATGCCATGTTCATTGCATATCGTTTGCATCAGGTCCTTCAGGAATTTAGGCTCCGGACTTGTGGCCACATACCATGCCTTCCCCTGCCCGAAGGAATTCACGGTTAACGATGGCATCCCCTGATAGTAATCGGAGCCGTATTCGGCAACGACTTCCGCTCCTTCAGCATGGATCACGTCGCATAGAATGCCGCAGTCGTAGGTACCCTCCAGTTGTCCCTTCCGGCCTCGCAGCACCATCTGATTCTGCTGGCCAGGAAGCAGTGCATCAATCTCCTCAGCCCAAACACCCATCACCTTGCGCAGCTCGCCCGGATAACCGCCCAGCGTCACCAGATCATTCTCGTTCACGATCCCGCTGAAGAAGGTCGTCACAAAGGTTCCGCCTTGCGATACAAAGGCCTCCACGCGCTCTGCAAATCCCTGCTTTGCCATATACATCACGGGCGCAATGACAACGTCATATTTCCGGAAGTCCTCTTCAACGCTGATCATATCGGTCTGGATATGCAGCTGGTGCAGAGCATCATAGTATTTATGGACCTCATTCACGTAATTGAGGGCAACGGTCGGACCGCTCGACAGGTCGATGCCCCACCGGTTCTCCCAGTCGTAAATGATCGCCACTTTGGCGTCGGAACGGGCATCCAGGATTCGGTCCCCCAGCTGCTGCAGCTCCTTGCCCAGCTCCGCGCACTCGCGGAATACGCGGGTATGTTCATGTCCCACATGTTCGATGACCGCTCCGTGATACTTCTCGCAGGCTCCGATCGAACGGCGCAGCTGGAAGAACATCACCGTATCCGCGCCATGGGCGACCGCTTGATAACTCCACAATCGCATAACCCCAGGGCGCTTGGCCGAGTTATACGGCTGCCAGTTCTGGACGCTCGGCGTCTGCTCCATGAGCATAAAAGGCTGTCCGCCCTTCAGCCCCCGCATCAAGGCATGCGCCATGGCCGTATAGCTGTATGGCGTATCCAGAGACGGGTAGTTGTCCCAGGATACAACATCCATCTCTTTGGCCCATTTGAAGTAATCCAGCTCCGGATAGAAGCCCATCAGATTCGTGGTCACCGGAATATCTGGCGTGATCCGCTTTAATTCATCCCGCTCCACCTTATAGCAGTCCAGCAGGCTGTCCGACTGGAAACGGCGGTAATCCAGGGATATGCCTTGGAAATTGGTCCGGTTGCCGGACCACTCCTCGCTTAATGCGTTAGGTACGACAATGTCTTCCCAGTCGTAGAAGGTATGTCCCCAGAAGCGGGTATTCCAAGCCTTGTTCACGGCATCCAGCGTGCCGTAGCGCTGCTCAAGCCATGTCCGGAATGCCGTGGCGCAATTATCGCAGTAACAGTACCCGCCGTATTCGTTCGATACGTGCCAGATCAGGACGGCAGGATGATCCTTATAACGTTCCGCCAGCTTGCCGGCCATGATTTTGGCGTATTTACGGTAAGTAGGGCTGTTCGGGCAGGAGTTATGACGACCTCCGAATTTGCGTTTACGTCCCTCGTAGTCGACGCGCAGCACGTCCGGATATTTACGGGCCATCCAAGCCGGATGGGCCCCTGTGCTGGTTGCCAGACAGATATATACCCCGTTCCGGTACAAACGTTCGATCGTCTCGTCCAGCCAGGCAAAATCGTACGTATCCTCATTCGGCTGACTCAACGCCCAGGAGAATACATTGATGGTGGCCACATCGATGCCCGCCAGCTTAAACATGCGGTCATCTTCCTTCCACGCTTCTGCATCCCATTGCTCGGGGTTATAATCGCCGCCATACCACATTTTAGGTAACTTTTCGTTAATCATTTAGGGTTCAGCTCCTTTAGCTTCTTAATTCCGTATCCAGTTCGCCATCAAAAAAGCATTCTACGATCAATCGAGTTCGCGGCTTCCTTCGGAAGTCGCTGGCGTGATCAGGTATATCGCTCCGCTGACCGTTTCAAATGAGCCCTGATCATCCACCGTGACCGCGCTTCCGTCTTCCTTTTTAACGGCGAGAGGCACGGAACAGCTAATTCTACAGACTCGGCCATGCGTAGAGATTACGCGCGCAGACGTTAGGATGCCTTCGCTCCATTCCATGTCCACAATAAACCCGCCGCGAGCCTTTAATCCTCTTACCGAGCCTTCTCCCCACGCTTTCGGCAGCGCCGGCAGCAGCTGAATAGAGCCCATGTGGCTCTGGAGCAGCATTTCTACAAGTCCGGCCGTGCCTCCAAAATTCGCATCGATCTGGAAGGGAGGATGGTCTCCAAGCAGATTAGGATGCATGGAACGGGAAATCAGCGTCCGGACATAATCATACGCCTTGTCCGGCTGCTGTAGTCGGGCAAACAGGTTGATCAACCATACGCAGCTCCACCCCGTGTGCCCTCCTCCATGATCGATCCGCGACATCAGCGTACGATAAGCGGCTTCCGCAAGCTGCGGCGTATCCTGAAGGGTAATGTCCGAGCCGGGGTACAGCCCATACAAATGCGATACGTGCCGATGTCCGGGCTCCGCTTCCGGGTAAGGCTCGCTCCATTCCATGAGTTTGCCCTCGGCATCGATGGCGTAAGGCAGCAGCCTCGCTGCCGCTGCCCTCCACTCCTCCCGCAGCTCAGCATCCTGGTCCAGCAGCTGTGATGCTTCAATACAATTCTGGAATATATCCCGGATGATGGCCATGTCCATAGTGGAGCCTGCCGACACGCTGCAAGGCAGGCCTTCCGCGGTAAGAAACTGATTCTCCGGCGATGTCGATGGGCTGGTCACCAGATGCCCTTTCCCGTCTTCAATAAGCCAATCCAGGCAAAACAAAGCGGCTCCACGCATCAGCGGATAAACCGCTTCCCGCAAGTATTCAAGATTCGGCTGGAATTGGTAACGCTCCCATAGATGCCGGCACAGCCATGCGCCGCCCATTGGCCAGAAAGCCCACATGGCCCTGCCATCGCTCGGGCTGGCCATTCGCCATAGATCCACGTTATGGTGGGCAACCCATCCACGGGCGCCATAATGAATCTTCGCCGTCCGGGCACCGCTTACACTAAGCTCCCGAATCATCTGGATCAGCGGCTCATGACACTCGCTCAGATGCGTCGTCTCTGCGGGCCAGTAGTTCATCTCAGTATTGATATTCGTTGTATAATCACTGTTCCATGGCGGCTGTACATGCGGATTCCATATGCCCTGCAGATGTGCTGGCTGTGTACCTGGGCGAGAGCTGGCGATGAGCAAATATCTTCCGAATTGAAACATCAGCGCCTCGAGAGCTGCATCCTCCCGTCCTTCCCGGTACGCTTCCATCCGCTCATCGGTGGTTAAAGCCTCTATGGAACGCTCATTCTCTGAACGGCCAAGCCGAAGGTCCACGCGTCTGAACAAGGCTTGGTGGTCCTGGACGTGCCGTGAGCGCAATTCTTCAAAGCCAAGCCCCATCGCGTCCTGAAGCCTCTTCCTGCATATACCGGACGGATCGATTCCTCCAGAACCCGGAGAGCGATCGAAGCCTTCAAAATTCGTGGCAGCCGCAATCAGCAGCGTGACCGAGCCTGCGCCGTTAATACGTATACCGCTGTTATCCACCGTAACCTGCCCGCTATCCGTCAAGGCTAGCAGCCTCATTTCATACCGTATGCCAAGCCCGTCTTCATAGAGCACCGCCCCGGGGTGATCACCTCTGTAATTCTCAGCAATATGGGTGGGAGCGTGTCCATACAACACCAAGGATCCGTCTTCTGCACTACGGGTACCATGCTGCAGCGGTGAACGAAGCCCGATCTCCAATTGGATGGTTCCGGCGTTCGTGCTCGTATAACGAATAACCGCTACCTGATCCGGCGCACTGATGAATGCTTCCCTGCTGAAGCGACCATCGGAACCGCCGGCTCGAAACTGGGTGGATGCAATCCCTGTATCCAAATCCAGTTCGCGCCTATAGTCCGTCCAATCATCCCCAATTCCGCTCTGACTGATAACCAGATCTCCTAAAGGCAAAAAGGACTCCGTGCTTCTGCCGACCATCTTGCCCTCAATCAACTGTTCGGCTTCAGTATACTTTCCGGACGCAATCAGCTCTCTTGCCGATGCCAAATGCCGGAGAGCCTCATAATTATTCGTGTCCCGGGGAAACCCGGACCAAAGTGTATCTTCATTCCATTGAATGCGTTCTTCCTGTACGCCCCCGAACACCATGGCCCCAAGACGGCCATTTCCAAGCGGAAGCGCTTCTTCCCACTTGGCCGCGGGCTTCCGATACCACAATGTTGAGGCCTGCTGCTGTACTGAATTCAGTGTAATCCCCCCTTAATTCAATTTGATAAAGGTCTTCTCGAAAAACACCTTAAATCCTTCATCTTATGTTGTATTTCTTCGAATAACTTAAGGCCCGCCGCTAGCAGCAACTGCCTTGAATAGCGGCAAAAGGGGCCGCATACAGCCGGCCCCTTCTATTCACCTCTACCTTAATTATTCCAGAGTTCCACGCGGTCGCGTACCAACTGGGTGTATTCCTGCTCCATTTTCTCGGCGCCGGCATCATTCAGTTCTTTGATGAACTGTTCATACAGCGCGTCAAATTTCGCCGGATCGGCAAGAATGATTTCCGGAATCCGTTTACGGGTAATCTCTTCCACCTTTTTATACGTGATATTGATATTGGAGTCGCTCGGTACCGGAATGTTGTAAGCAACACCCCACGGCTTCACTTCAAATTCCTCTTGCTTCGGCCACAGGTCTTTCCACATTTCCGCGCCGTATGCTTTCAGCGTCTCCTTCGCGGATGGCGTATAGTTCTCTATGATCGTCTCCGGGAAATTCGTTGTATAGTAGTTGCCCGTCGAATCCTTCACGCCGTCGCCGTAACGAGGGAACATGGCGTTATACAAGCCGATTCCTGTTTCCTTGGTGAAGTTGGCGTTGTCATAGGTTTTGCGCTCTTGGACGTCTTCCGGAATGACGCGTTTGCCGTCCACCACGTTGTAATGCTCGCCTTCAATTCCCCAGTTCATCAAGATTTGTCCTTCTTCGGAAGCCAGATAATCCAGGAATTTGATGATTCGAACTGGATCCTTCGCAGATGTCGTAATGCCTACGCCCCATCCGGCGACGTAACCCGTGTCCTGGAACGTTGCATCCTTCGTCGACTCATCCAGCTGGATCGGGAATCTCGCATAGGTGCGGTTTTCCTTGCCGGAAGATCTCAGCGCGTTTGTTGCATTGCCGAAGCCCCACTCCTGATCAATGACGCCAAGAACACGTCCAGAGGAGATTTTAGCTTCGTATTGGTCCGTCTTCTGCACGAACGTTTCTTTATCCAGAAGACCTGCATCGTTCATATGGTTCAACCAGCGGAAATATTCTTTCTCTTCCGGGCGCTTGTAGTGCAGCATAGCCTCGGTTGTTTCCGGGTCGATATAGTACTCGCCGTCATCCGATACGCCTGTCGCGATAAACGCTGGGTTCGTTACCGAAATCATGATTCTCCATCCGTCCGCATTCAACGTCAGCGGAATCGTCGGCTGGCCGTCAATGGTCGGGTGTTTATCGGCATAGTCCTTCAACGCTTTCTCGTAATCCTTCACCGTCTTCAGTTCAGGGTATCCGAGTTCTTTCAGCACTTCATGCTGGATCTGGAACGTGCCGCCGGCATCGAGGGCCTGATGGTCCACCGCTGCAAGTGTCGGGAGGACATAGATGGCCTCATCCTCGTTGCTCCATTTCAGGCGGCTCATATATTCTCCATACACCTTCTTGATGTTCGGCGCATGCTCTTCAATCAGATCCGTCAGATCAATAAACGCTCCGGAATCCACAAACAGATTGGCATCGTTCTTGGCAAATACCAAGTCCGGATATTCCCCGCTCGCCACCATCAGCGGAAGCTTCTGATTGGAGCCGTCCACAGCGTATTCGGCCTGAATCGTAATGCCGGTTTTCTCAGTCAGTTTCTTGCCGATCGCATCCTGCATGTTAGCCCAATTCGCATTGGAATCCGCGCTGTAATACGTCATGGTCATCGGCTCGAGCTTCTCTTCTTGCTGCGTATCGTTGCCCGCGTTACCTTCTTCGCCGCCGTTAGCGCTATCCTTGCTGCCGCCGTTGCCGCACGCTGCAAGAACGAATGTGGCCATCATCATGATCGCGAGCAGAAGCGACAATCTCTTCTTACTTTTCATTGCTATACCCCCTAAATCGATTTTTAATTATTTATCGTATAACAGACGTAATGCCTGCTGATACCGTACATGCGCTTAGCTTTTCACCGCTCCAAGCGTCATCCCCTTGACAAAATACCGCTGCAGGAACGGATAGACGAGCAATATTGGAACCGTAACCACAATCGTAATCGCCATTTTGATCGATTCCGGCGATACTTGCTTCACGATTTCAGCCATATTCTGTCCGGACATCATGCCGTTGGTTTGTCCCTGCGTGCTCTGCAGCACCTTCATCAGTTCAAATTGGAGCGTCGTGAGATGGGGTGCGTTACCGTTATAGAGATACGTATCGAACCAGGAATTCCACTGCCCGACGGCCAGAAACAAGGCGATAGTAGCCAGTACGGGCTTACAGAGCGGGAGAATGATTTTGTAATAGATCGTGAAATCATTAGCTCCGTCAAGCTTGGCCGATTCCTGAAGCGAATATGGCAGGCTGTCGATGAAAGACCGGATAACGAATACGTTGAACGCGCTTACCATTCCCGGAATGATGTAGACTAGAAACGAATTCATCATGTTCAAGTCGCGGATCAGAATGAACACCGGAATCATTCCGCCGGAGAAGTACATCGTCAGCGCTAGAAAGGTCGACATGAACTTTCTTCCCTGAAAGTCCACCCTGCTGAGGACGTAGCCCAGCATCGTGCCGCTTAGCAAGCCCAAGAATGTTCCTGCCAGCGTACGGAGAATCGTAATTTTGGCCCCTGTTATCAAACCGTCGTATTTGAAGATCTGTACGTAATTCTCAAGCGTAAACTCCCGCGGCCAGAGATAGATCCCCCCGCGTACTGTATCTACGGAATCGTTCAATGATATCGCAAGAACATTCAGGAACGGATACAGAGTAACGATCATGACCAGTGTCATAAAAGTAAAGTTAACAATATCAAACACGCGGTCGGAGAGCGTGGGCTTGAATGCTGTTTTGGTTCGTGCCATGCTGCTTCCCTCCCCTACATAATCGATTGCTTCGTGAATTTTTTGAATACGCCGTTAGCGAGCAGCAATAAGAGGATACTTACAATGGAGTTGAACATCCCGATGGCCGTACCGAATGAGAAACGACCCATGCCAAGGCCATAATTCAGCGCATACAGATCCAACACTTCGGAATAATCCACCACCAGCGGGTTACCCAGCAAGAACTGCTTCTCGAAGCCGATGCTGATCAGATGTCCGATGGACATGATCATTAGAATTGCAATCGTAGGGGCGATGCTTGGCAGCGTAATATGCCATATTTGACGAAGTCGGCTCGCTCCGTCAACCTTGGCTGCTTCGAATTGCTCCTGATCAATGCCTGAAATCGCTGCCAAATAAATGATCGCGCTCCAGCCCATTTCCTTCCATATATCGGAGCCTGTTACGATATACCAGAACAGGTTCCCTTGGGCCATAAACTGTATCGGTTCATTAATGAATCCCAGCCACATCAGCAGCTGATTGACAGCGCCTCCATCAGTGGACAGCATTTTGGTTACGATACCGGCAACCACGACCCAGGACACAAAATGCGGCAGATAAGATATCGTCTGTACGGTCCTCTTGAATACGCTTCCACGAAGCTCATTCAACAAGACTGCGAATAGGATCGGAATCGTGAATCCAACAATCAATCCCATGAAACTCATGGCGAGTGTATTTCGCAACACCAGATAAAACTTATCGTCCGAGAAGAGTGTCACGAAATGGTCCAGGCCCACCCATTTTTGCTCGAAGATTCCTTTGCCCGGCCTGTAATTCTGGAATGCCATCAACCAGCCCCATACCGGCATGTAGCTGAAAATGAACACAATGACGATGAATGGAAGCGACATTCCGTACAGTACTTTCTGCTCTTTGAAAGTGGCCCAAAAGCCTTTCTTTTTCTTTGCGGCAGGTTGGATGCTACCTTCTGTCTTTGTTACCGCTTTCAAACCAACCCCTCCTCTCTTGTATATTCTGATGATAAACCAAGCTGCGGCAGGGAAGTACCCGAAGGATTGGCTTAAAAATCATATAAAAATTAGACATTAACGGTGGGAGAGAAAATGCAGAAGACCTTTATGCCGCTCCGTGTCCGGATCGTATCTTTCGATCGCTGTTAAACCCGGGAAACTTCGGATGATACGGTGAGGTGGTTTCCCGGCTTTAAAGGCGACCGCTGTCGCTTCTACGATACGATTCCGGCCCCTCCGCTCTATGCTTTGCCGTATTTGGCTCCCCCGGTAATGCCTTGGGGGGAGAAAAAAGGGAAGCAAAAAGACGCGTACCTTGTCGCGTCTAAAAGAGCACGATATGAAAGCACTTATGTTTAGTCTGGTTGTATGGTGACCCTGTTACAGGTCCAGCTCCTTACGGAAATTGGATGGAGAGGTACCGACGTATTTTTTAAACTTGCTATGAAAATAGTCGACATTCGTATATCCGACCTTCTCCGCAACCTGATACACCTTCATGCCCTGCTTCAAAAAATCCTTGGCCTTGTCGATCCGGACCTTATCGAGGTACGTATTGAAGTATTCTCCGGTTGTATTCTTGAACATCTTCCCCAAGTAGGCGCTATTGTAATTAAATACGGAGGCCAGTGTTTCCAGTTTAAGATTCTCATTGTAATTACGCTGAATCAGATCCATGATCCGCTTCATCTCCTGATCCCGTCCGCCATTACCCGCCTGCCAAATCAGCTCCTTCAGGAATTGGGACGAATGGCGGCACAAATCATAGGCCGTGCGCTGGCGGAATATCGCCGCAATCCGATCCGAGTATTCCTTCGTGCGGGACTGCAGCTCGGTATGATGCTGCATCAGCTTGTTGTGCACCCCGGTCAGAAGCTCCACGAAGGCGCTTTTTATCCTTTCCTCCGTATAATCTTCATTCACCATGGCATACGCTGCAGCATGCAGCAGCTTCCGCTGCACCTCCACATTACCCACATCCACGGCGTAATAGAGCTGTTCCATCAGCTGCTCCGGATCATAGGGCTGCCGTTCTTCATCCGTTATGCTGCCGGCAAACCGCTCGGATTCAGGGTATAACAACTCGCCGGGAGCATAGAAGAAGCGTTCGCGAATCCGTTCCTTGGCACAACGGTACGAATCCGCCACATCTTCCAAACGGTGGACCTGACGGCCCAAAGAGGCCGTTATCGCCGTGCCGGCCCGACTTGCGGCTTCCTCCACCATCTGCAGCAATTCTTTACGCCCACCTGCCGTCAAGACCGGCGTGTGCATTAGGATGCCGAGTTGTCCATGCATGGAGAAGACCGCGCCGTGGCCGTTCTCTTCAAAAGCTTCGATCAGCTGGTTTTTCAACCGATCGTCGGCCCCCTCAACGGATTCATCGTAGCCGTTATGATGAACTAGCAGCACTTGGTAGTGGTTCCATAACAGGCCTGATCGCTCGGCCATATTCCGCAAAGCTGCCGGATCGGGATTGCCCTCCGGGTTGAACCATGTCTGAATGAACTGCTCGCGGCTCATATCCGAGGCTGCCCTATTCAGTGCCTTCCTCTCCTGTTCCTGCTCGATGGCTTCTTTAATTTGAAGCAAATACTTGCCCAGCTCGTCCTCATCCACCGGCTTCAAAAGGTATCCGTCCACGCGGTGGGACATCGCCCGCTTGGCATAATCAAAATCGGCATATCCGCTCAGGATGAGCAGATGAATCTCGGAATCCAGGTTTCGGATGGCTTCGATCAGCTGCAATCCGTCCATTCCCGGCATTCGGATATCAATCAGCATCAAATCCGGGTCGTACGTCCCGTGCTTCTCCAGCGCTTCGCTCCCGTTCGCTGCGGTTCCAACAACCTGATACCCAAGCTCGGTCCATGGCACAATGCTCTTCAGCCCTTCGCGCAGCTTGGGTTCGTCATCCACGATTAATACTTTCATCATCGCTCTCTCCTCCTGTCGGGATACTGAATTCAATACGGGTTCCTATGCCCGGCTCGCTGTAAATGATCAGACCTGCATCAGGGCCGTAGGTAAGCTGCAGACGGACATGAACATTCCGGAGCCCGATCCGTCCTCCGTCCTTCTCATCGGTATCGTTCAAATAACCATAGATCATCTGCAATCTCTCCAGAGTTATGCCCGCCCCATTATCCTCGGTAATCACGTGCATTTTCCCTTCACTTGCCGTGACCCTCACCCTGATAAAAGTTCCCTCTTCCTTGTGATCCATCCCATGTATGACCGCATTCTCCACAAGCGGCTGTATGATCAGCGGCGGGATTCTTACCCGCTCGGCTTCGGGATCCACCAGAAGTTCATATTTCAGGCGATCCTCATAGCGGAACTTTTGAATATCCAGATAACACTGCACCATCTCGATCTCGTCTTTTATCGTGGTTTTTCCGCTGCCGATCTCAAGATTGCTGCGCATCATTTTACCGAGCAGCCGCACAATCCGGGCGATTTCGTCCTCACCCTTGAGGTGTGCCTCCATGCGAATAGACTCTAAGGCATTAAACAAAAAGTGCGGATTGATCTGACTGGCCATCATTTTGAATTTAATTTCGTTCTGCTTCTGCTCCATTAACCTTTTCTGTTCATTGGACTCCTGCACTTCGTTCATCAGGTCGTTAATGTTACCCACCATGGAGTTGAATTGGCGGGATAACTGACCGATCTCATCCTTGCCGTCAATTTCCATGGCAACGCCGAGGTTACCTGTACCTACCTTCGTAATATGCTTACTGAGGCGCAGCAGCCGGTTAGAGATCAATGAAGAGAAGCTATAGATCAGAAAAACGGCCAGCAGTAGGCTGATGATGATAACCGTCATCGCCAGCTTGCTGATCCGATTGGCGTCCGCCACGATGCTATCAATCGAAAATATGGAAATAATACGCAGGCCGTTAACCCCGGATTCCGTATTCAACGGTTCAATCAGCACCTTGGAGGCTTCGTCATGGATAACCGATTCATAGCTTCCGCTCGCATTGTATACAACCCCGCTGGCATCTTGAATCTCGGCTAGCGTTTTCCCGTACAGCTCCGGACGGTTAGCGGCCACAATATTGTTATTGCTGTCCACAATAATGGTGTCAAACGTTTCTTGGCTGAGGATCGTGTTCAGCATCCCCGTATTGACATTGATCACAAGCACGCCACGGTTGTCTTTGCTTCCAAGATCAACCCCCTTGATTAAGCTGAGGTACACCTTCTGATCGCGTTCATCCGTAATATAGTCCCAGTAGATGACGCCGATATCATCCTCGGCTCGCTGATACCATTCCGTTCTCTTGATTTCATCCTCGGGATAAAGAAACTCCCAATTGTTCAGCATGGTGGGGTTCTCGCTGTAGAAACGGATATTCGATATTTCCTTGTACATCAGAATCGCCTGCTGTAAATCGGGATACTCCCTGTAAGCCACGAACACATCGTATACGCTTGCATACTGCCGGTTAGCAAGATTCTTCAAACGCTCATCATAGGACAGCCGATAGGATAAATCATCTGCCACGTTGATGACTTCGGTTGACCGTTTCTTGACCCGGTCCACGTTCTGGTAAGCTTGCTCCAACGCATTGTTGAAAGCAAATTTGCGGAGCTCGCCCGTAAGGAATATCCCTACGATGGCTACCGGTACAAAGACCACGACAACAAAAGACAATATCAATTTGTTGCGGATTTTCATGTCATTCACAAGTTGAATGAAATAGGATAACATCGGACCGTCTTCGCTCCTGTCCTTTAATCTTCGGCAAGCCTTTAAAGAGAAAACGGTTACAACCATTCGTGAATAAAACCTGCCGCAGGCCTATTATATCAGCATTGCCGTTAGTTCAAGGCCAGCTAAAATATGGAAGAAGCCCGACTCCAGCACAAGGCTGGTCCGGGCTCATCTTCGCTATGCTTTTTTCCCATTTATCGAGCAGGCGTTCCCAAAGCTTACCCTTCCAGAGTTGCCGTGAAAGTCACCGCTTGTTGTCCGGCTTCCACTTGAATGCTGCCTTCTTGCAGGCTCACTCCCGAGCCCTCTACAGATGAAACGGCTTCGGTGTCATGCAGCTTCACGGAGAATGGCTTGCCGCTGCCTTTCACCGTAAAGTCGATCCGGCTGCCTGCACGGACCGCCCGCACAACCAACTCGCTCTCCCCGTTCATGTTGCGAACGGTGACCGAAGCTTCGCTGCCGTCCTCCAATGCATACAAGCCAAGCTGAACTCCGTCGGCATAGTCATATTCCGGGCGGGTGTCGTTTGCGCCCAAAGCCAGGAACGAGTTGCTGCGTACAAACAACGGCAGCCCGAGGAAATCGTACGTTTCCTTGCGCCAGGTTCCGCCATCCACCGTTTCTCCGGTTAACAGATGCGTCCAGCGGCCTTTCGGCAGATAATACTTCACGTCGCCGTTCTCACTGAATACCGGTGCCACAAGCAGGGAATCTCCCAGCATGTACTGACGATCCAGCATTTCGACGGCCGGGTCTTCGGGGAATTCCAGGAACATGGCGCGCATGCTTGGCACCCCTTGCTCCGATGCCTGTACGGCAGTATGGAACAGATAAGGCATCAGACGGCTCTTCAGCTTCGTGAAGAAGCGCGTAACGTCTACAGCCTCCTCGTCATAAGACCACGGCACCCGGTAAGAGCTGCTGCCGTGCAGACGGCTGTGGCTAGACAGTAAGCCAAATGCCAGCCAGCGTTTGAATACATGCGCCGGAGCGGTATTTTCGAAGCCGCCAATATCATGGCTCCAGAAGCCGAAGCCGCCGAGACCAAGGGACAACCCGCCGCGCAGGCTTTCCGCCATCGATTCATAATCCGCATAGCAATCGCCGCCCCAGTGAACAGGGAACTGCTGTCCGCCTACGGTTGCGGAGCGTGCGAATACCGCCGCCTGATTCTTGCCGAATTTCTCCACCAGCACATCAAAGACCACTTTGTTATAGAGCTGGGTGTAGTAGTTATGCATTTTATGAGGATCGGAGCCGTCAAAATACACAACGTCCGTCGGAATGCGCTCGCCGAAATCCGTTTTGAAGCTATCAACGCCCATATCTGCCAGCTCGCGCAGGTACCCTGCATACCATTCGCACGCGTCCGGATTCGTGAAGTCCACCAGCGCCATACCTGGCTGCCACAGATTCCACTGCCACACATCGCCATTCGCTTTCTTCACCAGGTAGCCTTTTTCACGGCCTTCTTCAAAGAGACGCGAGCGCTGCGCGATATATGGATTGATCCACACGCAGATTTTCAAGCCTTTTTCTTTCAAACGCTTGAGCATGCCTTCAGGATCCGGGAACACCTCTTCATCCCATTGGAAGTCCGTCCAGTTGAGCCCTTTCATCCAGAAGCAGTCAAAGTGGAACACTTCCAGAGGGATATCGCGTTCCAGCATACCGTCGACAAAGGAGTTGACGGTTGCTTCGTCATACTGGGTTGTAAAGGAAGTCGAAAGCCACAATCCGAAGGTCCATGCCGGCGGCAGTGCCGGTTTGCCTGTCAGGTTCGTGTATTTGTCCAGCACGCCTTTCGGATCAGGCCCGTCAATAACAAAGTACTCCAGTGACTCGCCCGGCACGCTGAACTGCACCTTCTTCACTTTCTCCGAAGCCACTTCAAAGGATACAAGGTCCGGTTGGTTGACAAACACGCCATAGCCTTTGTTCGTCAGATAGAACGGAATATTTTTATAGGCTTGCTCGGAGCTTGTACCGCCATCCTGATTCCAAATATCCACGACCTGGCCATTCTTCACAAACGAAGTGAATCGTTCGCCAAGCCCGTATACCCACTCGCCTACGCCAAGATCCAGCTCTTCGCGCATGTAGGTCTGTCCGCCATCTTCCACGATATGCGCCATGGATTTGGCTTTGCTGCCGGTAATGCGTTCTTCTCCTCTATAGAAGTGAACCGACCATTCCGGACCTTTCTTGATCACGACGCTCAAATTGCCGCTGCGAAGAACCGCTTCCTGATCGTTCTCTTCAATGACCGTATGGTCACCTTCCTGTTTGTACAACTCGAATGCAGGTCCTCTGTCTCTTACGCCCGCATAGTGAACCAGCTTTACGCCGATAACGCCGGGTGCCGGAGAATGAAATTGCACGGTGATCAGCTGGGCGTTAATCGTTGCTCCTCTGCCCGGAATCGGGGCCGTAGAGGCATAGGCTGTTAACATATCTCCTTTTACCGCAAAATCATAAGCCTGAACCGCTCCCGAAACGGAATATCCTTCCCGGATAAGCCAGTTGCCGTCTGTAAATTTCATTTTTTAATCCGCCTTTCTATATTATGAAAATTGAACTTTAAGATGTAAGCGTTATAATATCATTATACTGATCTATTTTAAGCCGATCTAACAGTATTCCATTGTTTTATAGCACAATTTTGATATAAGATGACATCATTCAAGCAGCAATTCATTCCAAGGGGAGGTACATTATGGATCAATCCTTTCGCCAGTCCTTAAAAGAAAGCACCGTCCACGGGAATGAACGTTTTCCGTTTGGTGCCTACTGGTATCAATTTGCCCCCGGGGCCCATGTGGTAGACTCCCATTGGCATAAGGAAGCGGAAATTTTCCACGTGCTGGAAGGCGAGGTTCTGTTTCAGGTCGACTCGGAATACATCCCTGTCCGGGCGGGTGAAGCCATATTTATCGATGGAGGAGATCTCCATACCGGTCATGCCCGGGGCGATCAAGGGTGCAGCTTCTGCGCCATGGTGTTCGATGTCGGCATGCTAGCCAGCAGCAGCTACGATCTTGTACAGGAAGGAATGATTGTTCCCTTTCAGGAGTGGAGAGCCACCTTTCCAAGATGGATAACATCCGAAACTGATGAGCAGCTGCTTCAGCATATAAAGGAAATGACACGGCTGTCGAAGCATAAACCTGCCGGTTATGAGGTCGCTATTAAGGGACATCTGTTTCTCATGTTGTTTCAGGCCGCATCCTCTGACCGACTGGTCAACAGGAGCCGGAGCGAAGCAGCGGATATGCTGAGAACGGAACGATTGAAGAAAGTCATTCTCTACATCCAGAATCATTATCACCGTCCTATCCGGCTGAGTGAGCTGGCTGATCTGATCCCGATGAGCGAAGGCCAGTTCTGCCGTTTCTTTAAATCCATGACCGGGCAAACGCCCGTGGATTATATGAATTCCTATCGCGTTCGCCAGGCGGCTGAACTCCTTCGTCAGCCAGACCATAAAATATCCGACATCGCACTCGATGTCGGATTTGGGCATATCAGTTATTTTGTTCGGGTCTTCCGTAAGATCATGGACTGCACGCCTTCAGAGTATCGGAAAAAATTATAATTTCGGCAGGCTCGGTATGGTCTGATTGCAATCTCCCGGAAGCGGCAGGTTTCGGCATACGTACTGGCCCGCACTGTTCTCATTCGCTGCACCTGACGGGGCGGGCTGATGAACACGCTGTTTCCAGAGCTGCCACAGCATGAATCCATCATTCGCCCTTCCCTTATTTTTCATATAGTTCACCATCGTTTCTACATTATAATAGGGTGTTGCGATATTATTCTGACCGTTCATCATGTCGGCATCGTATACCGTGCCCGGTGCGGCATTCAGTTGCAGGACGGCCCCGCCGGATCCCTCCGGCGCAATTTGCATGCCCATGTTGATAGGTCCATTATATATTGCCTTATACGATTCATAGCCTTCACGCGGATCGTAATAAATGCCGCCATCGTAGGACATCAGATTGATGAAGTCGATCTTGCCGCCATGATCCTTAACTACGCGGTACATGGTACCGCCAAAAGGAGATCCCCATTGGACCTTGCCTTCCTCAAACGGCGTTCCTTTCACGTAATAAGCGCCCGTAGACCAACCGGCGATGGAAATCTGCAGATTCGCGTTTCTTGCATGGATTTCATTATAGAGACTCGTAATAATGCCCGCGATCTCGCCATCCTTGGTGCAGCTGAACTGGGAGGCTGTTCCTTTGTTGCAGCTGCTGCCGCTGGATTCCCAGTCAATGTCGACTCCGGCAGCGCCAAGGTCGAGAGCCAGATCCACAATGTTCTTGGCATTGAATCTGGACCACTGTGAACCTTGGCTGTATGACCAGCCTCCTACCGATAGGAACGCTTTCGTTCCGTGTGCTCTCAGTGCGGCGATGTTGTTGCGCAGATCCTGGGACTGCTGGGCGGTAAATTTACGCTGGCCATTCGGCGTCGTGGCTCCTTCCACAAATTCCAAGCCCGCAACGGCTTGATCAAACGCGTAGGACCCTTGGGTATACGTGGTATCCGGCCTTACGAATGCAAGATTGAGGTGGCTGATGTAATTGGGAATGTTGGCGGTCGTCAGATCGTAAATACTGGTGTTCCAAGAACTCGCATAAGCGACATACATACGGTCACCAGGCAGCGGAGGATCTACAGGAGGGTCTACTGGCGGATCCACCGGGGGATCGACGGGTGGTATCGTGGGAGTGCAATTTCCAAGGTCCTCCCATACACCCCATGGTCCTGTTGTTCCAGGCACCTCGCCCTGTGTCCACCATTTCGCTTTCCAGGCATGACCGTCGAAGGATACGATATTCCCCCCGCCATATACGGCAGAACTGCTCCATGCAGGCTCCGTACAGGCCTCAGCGGCTTGAGCCTTGTGCACAGGGAACATACTAAGCACCAGCACGGCGATGAATCCGAGAATCCATCCTCTCATCGTTCTGGACAACCTTGTCATTCATCAAACAACTCCTTCTCCAATTGATTTTGTTCATTAAAGCGGTTTCAAAGCTGGTGAAAGCCTCGTACCTTGCACACCTCCTAACGTATATAGATGAAATGGTATGACGTACTTTAAGTGTAACTTGGTCATTTTTTGTACAACAAGGATAAGATTTACTTATTCAGGGGCAAAATCCTATACCCTGGCCAATCAGCACTTCTACGCAAAAAAAGCTGACACACTGCGGATTACCGCGAATGAGGCAGCTCTTAAATAGAAAGCATGGTTAACCCTGACTCCGATTTAGGGTATGATGATAGCAACGTGTTATTTCTTATCGTTGATTGATCTCTTTGTGCCGCCTTGCAAACGGACATTTCGATAGTGACTCCGTGTTATCCCGCAAAAAATATTGCTTCCATTCATAGTTATCCTCCGCCCCGTAGAGCTTCAAGTCAGGGTGCGGTGGTACGGGATCATATTGGGCCAATCGCTGACGAATCAATCCCTTGGTGTGTTCTGCTTGCCTTGTTCGGGCATTGAACTGCTTCAGAACCCAACGAGGCGTAAAAGCAAGCATCATGTAGGGAAAGTATCTGCTCTTGCGAAGCTCATGTGCCGGTGTAGCGCAATAAACAAAATAAGGCTCGCCTGCAAAACAATATTCCCATAGATGATCCGTCGGTTCCTCCGGCAGATCCGCCGGCCAAGGTTCCGTATCATATTCGGTTGTTCGGCTTAACAGCTGCCAGAACAAGCGCTCATAATACTGGGTGCCTTCCAGGCTATCGCGGCCATGCTCCGTATAGATCATAACGACAAGTGAAGTATAAGACCCAAAGTCCCTGGAGCCGAGCCCGAACTCGCGCAGCAGAGCAGCCAGCTGTTCCGCCGCAGCCTGTGATTCACCCTGATGAATAAAGCCGTATCTAAAATGATTCAGTGCATGTCCTTGCACAGCCGGAATGCAGGGGAATTTGGCGTAACGGTCCGTCATTTTCTCGGTCAGCTTGGTTATCGCTTTCCGCTGCCATTCCTCATGCAATCCATGGACAGCATCCATATCGTCCAACCTCAATAAACCGCTCATTACCAGTCCTCCTCTTCTACAGCATATAAGAGTGAGTAAAAATAGGTGACTGTCACGAGCGAAATGCACATGAATTTCGAAAAGCGTTTCCCAAAAGCTTGAACTTTCTGATATCTTAAGTAGAGAAGAAATTAAAATGACCAGGCTTATGCCTTAATTACCATAGAGAGGATTCTTTCACATTATGTCTAAACCCCTGCTAACAGATCAGATTCAAACGGCCAAGCCCGCCAAAAAACCGAGGCCTTCCGCTCCACCCGTGCGCATCTTTGCGCTGGGGGGGCTTGGCGAGATCGGCAAGAACATGTACGGTGTGGAATTCAAAAATGAGATCATTATCATCGATGCCGGTTTGAAATTCCCGGATGCCGAAATGAGCGGCGTCGATTACATTATTCCGGACATTCGTTATTTACTTGATAACAAACATAAAGTAAAGGGTATGTTCCTGACCCATGGTCATGAAGATCATATTGGGGCTATTCCCTATGTGCTTCGTCAAATCCAGATGCCGATCTATGGCGGGGCGCTGACCATTGGCCTGGTTCGTGCGAAGCTGGAAGAACACCGCCTGCTGGATCAGAGTGATCTACGCGTCTTCCATGAAGACGAAACGATTGCATTCCGTCATCTTTCCGTTCATTTCTTCAGAACTACCCACAGCATTCCGGATGCCTTCGGGGTCGTTGTGGAAACCCCGTACGGGCCGATCGTACATACCGGGGACTTTAAGTTTGATTTTACGCCGGAGGACAAGCCTGCCAATCTGCATAAAATTCTGCATATCGGCTCGCGGGGCGTCCTGGCCCTGATGGCTGACAGCACCAATAGCGAGCGGGACGGGTTTACCCCTTCGGAACGCACCGTCGGCGATTCCATACTGCGTCTGTTCCGGGAATGTCCAGGACGGATCCTGTTTGCCACCTTTGCATCGAACGTTCATCGTCTCCAGCAGGTTGTTGAAGCTGCCATCCAGACAGGCCGTAAAATCGCCATCGTCGGCCGCAGCATGGAGAAGGTGTTTGTGATCGGTCAGGAGCTTGGTTATATTCGCGTACCGGACGGCATGATGATTGATGTAAAAGCCGTTAACCGTTATCGCGACGATCAGGTGCTGATTATTTGTACAGGCAGTCAGGGCGAACCTAATGCGGCGCTGACACGCATCGCTTCGGGTGCCCACCGTTCAATCCAGATTCATCCGGAGGACACCGTTATTTTCTCGTCTTCGCCGATTCCTGGGAATACCCAGAACGTCAATCGCAGCATCGATCTCTTGATGCGGGCAGGAGCGGAGGTTAAATACGGCTCCATTCTCGATATCCACACTTCGGGTCACGGCTGCCGCGAAGATTTGAAGCTTATGATCAGCAGCTTGCGTCCCAAATATTTTGTGCCGATCCACGGGGAATACCGGATGATGCTGAATCATCGTCACCTCGCCGTGCAGGTTGGGGTTCCCGACAGCAACGTTTACTTGATGAACATCGGGAATACGCTGTCCCTATTCCGTAACAATGCACGTAAAGGGCGGAACATCCCCTCCGGAGACGTCTACATCAACAATGGTGAACTGCGTACCCATGAGAAGGAATTGCTTGAGGAACGAGTACAGCTCGCTCACGATGGCGTTGTCATTGTCGCTATCACCATTCATCGCGAGACCCGCAAGCTGCTCTCCGGGCCGGAGTTGATTACTCGCGGATTTGTGTATATGCAGGACTCCAAGCCTCTTCTGCGCCGGGCTGAAGCGATGCTGCGCAAGCAGCTGAACAAAGCCGGTGAACAGCGTGAATACAACCGCGCTGCCTGGGAACAGATGACAAACAACACGCTCAATCGTTATTTTAAAAGGGAACTGGGCCGAAGCCCGTACATTATGCCTTCCATTATGGAAGTATAAGTCTCATTTACTTTGAGCCTTGACTGTATCTCAAACATAAAAAAGGGTGGATCCAAGGTAATTTGAACCTTCGGATCCACCCTTTTCTTCAGATATCAGAAAGTATACACTTCGAAGCATGTCCTGCTTGATTCGCAAGAAAAACGCCATCTAAACGGGTCTCTTTAGCCTTAGTCCGCAAGCTCCAGCCCTTTCGTTTCCTTGCCAAGTACCAGTACGCCGAACGCACCGATCAGGATCGTCACGAAAAACATCACGAAAATGATTTCGATACGGGTGCCATTTTGCTTCAGCACACCCACGAGCAGCGGCGCAATAACGCCGCCGATCCGTCCGAACGAAGTGGCAAGCCCTACCCCCGTTGAACGAACCTTCGTCGGATAGAGTTCCGGACTGTAGGCATATAAACCTCCCCATGCTCCCAGATTGAAGAATGACAAGGAAATGCCTGCTGCGAGCAGCGAACCTTCCGTGTTGGCGTAGCCAAACCAGATTGCGCTAAAGGCCGTGAGCACCAAATAGGTAACGAGCACGAATTTCCGCCCGAACTTTTCTATAAAATACGCGGCCGTAAAATAGCCCGGCAACTGGGCAAGCGTCATAATCAGCACATATTGAAAGCTCCTGACCAGACTGAACCCTTTATCGACCATGACGGTCGGAAGCCACAGGAACATACCGTAATACGAAAATACGACCGTAAACCACAGCACCCACAGCATGATGCTCGTACGCCGATGTTCCACCGACCAGACCGAAGCCACTCGCTCCCCGAAGGTCAGCTTACGGGCAGCCTTGGCTTTCTGCTCGATATACCTTGGCGAATCCTCGATGGCACGCCGCAGATAGAGCGCATAAAAAGCAGGCAGAGCTCCAATAACAAAGGCTGCCCGCCAGCCGTAATCCGGGATGACGAAGTAAGCAATGAGTGCGGATAGTATCCAGCCTGCCGCCCAGAAGCTTTCCAGCAGCACAACCGCTCTTCCCCGTTCATGAACCGGCATGCTTTCCGATACCAGCGTGGATGCAACCGGAAGCTCTCCTCCGAGTCCGAAGCCGGCAATAAAGCGCATCAGACACAGCATGATAAAACCGGTAGCCAGCGCGGATAGACCACTCGCAATCGAGAATATGAGCAGCGTCCACACCAGAATATTTTTCCGTCCATATTTATCGGCCAGGAATCCAGCCATAGCCGCGCCGAATACCATTCCGATCGATGTGGTGCTTGTCAGAATACCTACCTGCTGTGAGCTCAGCGACCATTCCGCTGCCAGTGCCGCAACAACAAACGAAATCATGCCGACATCCATCGCATCGAACATCCAGCTGGCACCCGCACTGAACAGCAGCTTGCGCCGCTTCGGCTCTTTTAACAATTGCATATTGCCCATATCAGCCGCCCCCTCTCCTATATCTTTCTATAATGTAGAGCGAACCCTACGTCTGGTCAAGCTAGATTATGCTGAGCGGCAGGATTACCTTTATGGTCGTTCCCTCCTGAAGCTTGCTGGACACGTGAACCTGCCCCTTGTGGTCCTCGATCATTTTTTTGCTGATCATGAACCCCAGGCCATTTCCTTTCTCCTTCGTCGTGAAGAACGGTTCCCCTAGACGGGAGAGGATCGCTTCCGGAATCCCGCAGCCATTATCCGTGAAGTAGATGGCCACGGTGTGGTCATCGTCTCTCTCCAGCCGAATGGTCAATTCCCCGCCACCCGGCATGGATTCCACGGCATTTTTAATAAAATTGATGAACACCTGTTTCAGATGATTCACATCACCCTCCACAATGGCCTCTCGCTCTCCGAAATCCGTTATAATCTCGACGTTATGTATGATGGCCTGCGTATTTAATAACGTAATCACTTGGTCCAGGAGCTGCCGGATATCGGCACGCTCGAATTTCACGCTTTGCGGTTTCGCCAAAAACAAAAGCTCACTGACGATCAGCTCGATCCTTTCGATCTCCGAGGAGATAATATCGAAATATTCATCCTTCCCGCCAGCGCCGGAGCGAATGAGCTGCACGAACCCTTTGATGGAAGTCATAGGGTTACGAATCTCATGGGCGATCCCTGCCGCAAGTTGACCGGCCATGGAAAGCTTATCGGACTGGATCAGCCGCTCCTCTTCTTGATGGGCCGCCTTTTTCATGTCGGTAATATCCGTAAAATGCGCCACATAGCCAAGTGTAGTTCCTTCCCTGCTGCGTGCTGTGCTTAGCATACAAGATACCCACCTGATATCGCCTTGTTTATGTATCAGTCTCTTCTCTAATTGTAAAGAAGCCGTCTTACCCGACTTTAGCTTCTCCATTCTATCTTTGTCCTTATTCACATCCTCCGGATAAATCCAATGGTAATAGGGATGATGCAGACACTCTTCCGCCTCATACCCCAGAATGACGCAAGCAGCGGGATTAATTTTGATAATGCTCCCCTCTGAATCGATGAATACCGTTCCAATCGGCGATACTTCAATCGCTTGGACCATAAAATCATAGCTGAGACTTTCACTATTCATCATCGTTTGGAGATCCTCCTGTCTTTCATTGTTCCATCGTTTTACCTATTTCGAGATATCGGATTGCTTCTCCTTTCCTATCGCCTTTTGAAAAATATAAATAAAGCAAACCAAAGGATAATTTGGACATGGGGCGAATATATTGTTATGAGGTTTCTAATTTTTGGTGGCAATCCCAGCGCTATTCTAGTGAAATTGAGAGAAAATGGTTTTTTTTGACTTGAACGCTTTGGCTTTTTCGTTTATTGTGAAAGAAAGCAAGTCATTTACAATTGCTAGTCGTTAGGACCGTTAATAAAGGAGTTTGCGAGTATGTACACGGAACAAGATATTTGGATTGTGCTTACAGGCACGGGCACCTGGTTCAGCAGAATGATCCAATATTTCACGAAGGCCCCACTCAACCATGCATCCATCGCGTTTGATTCCGAATTACGCGAAGTGTACAGCTTTGGGCGAAAGAAGGCGAACAATCCGTTTGACGGCGGTTTAGTTCGCGAGAATCTGCGCGACCCCTTCTTCTACACTTCGGAATGCGCGGTTTATCACTTCCGCGTTAGTAAGGAAGACTATCAACGCATGC
Source organism: Paenibacillus sp. NPDC093718 (assembly GCF_050279985.1). Taxonomy (NCBI): domain Bacteria; kingdom Bacillati; phylum Bacillota; class Bacilli; order Caryophanales; family Paenibacillaceae; genus Paenibacillus; species Paenibacillus sp. NPDC093718. The sequence goes on along the minus strand of NZ_JBNNUS010000012.1, from coordinate 98,787 downwards.
ACAACCTTGTCAAAGAGATGATGCGTGATCAGGACCGCTACAAATATAATCTGCTAGGGCTGCTGGGTATATTGTTTCGGATTCATATTGATCGTGACGATGCTTTCTTCTGCTCCCACTTTGTTGCTACGGTGCTGGAGCAAGCAGGCCTGCGGCCTGTAAACAAGCCTTGTCATCTCGTAACGCCGGAGGATTTCTCCCATTCACCACAGTTGAATGAAGTCTACCGTGGACCTCTCCACGGGTATCTTGCTCAAGACATGACATCCCCGCTGTCCCCATCACCGACGTTTACTCCTGTGACAACGAAAGGCCGAGGCAAGTTCTTCAGATTCGGAAAAACGGGTTAATATCGAAATATTTAGCTATCATATAAATATGTTTCTCTGATACCTTGGAAAAAAGCAGCCGGGCTCTCACCCGGCTGCTTTTTTATATGATTCTCGCGGGAGTGTAGCCCCCACGTCAATGTTCAGCGTTAAGCCGATGGAGTCTGGTCCGACGTCTTCTCCAGTACCGTCTTTTCGACCACAACAGGACTAGATTCACCAGCAGTTTCAGCCAGCTTTTCCTGCTCCATTTTCTTGCGCTTGCGTTTGCGGTTAAAGTACACACCGATCAACAGAAGCGGAACGGCAATAAGCGCAATATATAACGATACGTCCTTAACCATGCCTTCTGCCGCGTTACCGTACAGGTAAAACAAGGTACCTACAACATAAAACTTGGTAGCTCTGCCCACAGCGGCATAAGCCAGAAGTCTCCATAACGGGAAGTTCAAACACCCCGATAGAATCGTGAACACCTTAAAGGGTACCGGCGTGAAGGAACCAATCAATATGGCGGCCTCGCCGTTTTTCTGAAACATGTTCGTAGCAGCGTCAATCCACTCTTTTTTCAAAATCTTGTATAGTACCGACTTCCCAAGCAGCTTTCCGATTAAATAACCCAGCGGCGTCCCCAGCAAGCACCCGATAAAACCATACGTTGCGAGCCACAGCGCATCCTGCGGGTGCATGATGCTAAGCGAAACCTGCAGAAAAAAAGCGGGAACCGGAAAAATTACAGCATCAGCAAACGAATGAATAAACAATCCCCATGGACCAAAATTTTTCAAAAATTCCAAAATATCCTGAAACATGTCTCAACCCCTAAACATTTTCTTCCTGCTTCTATCAGACCCTTTATAAATTATAGCACATAATTATACTGGAAAGGACCTAAGCGGCTCTGTCCTTGTGTAAAAACCGCGTAAAACGAAGCATGCCTAAGCTCCTATACACTATATGCAGCGAATTCAACTAACAACAAAAAAACCTTTCTTCTTGGAAGAAAGGTTTTGGGTCATTCCCTGCAAGGCGAATTCCATGCATGAATAAGCTTGCAAAAAAGTGTATTTTATTTAATTTGCAGATAAACTGCGGTGCGCGGAATGTCTTGTCGGACCTACGAATTCATTCAGCGGGAAGCCATTGGAGATGGCTTGGGTAATGAATGCCTTCGCTTGCTGTACCGACTCGCGAACGGTTAAGCCTTTGGCAAGATTAGCTGTAATGGAAGCGGACGACGTGCAGCCTGCACCATGGGTGTACTTCGTTACAATGGTATCTGCCTCGAACCATTCAAAGGTGTTTCCGTCATAGAGCAGGTCCATCGCTTTGCCTTCGCGGATCTTGCCTCTGTCCTTAATCAGTACATTCTTCGCGCCGCGCTCGTGAATGATGGCCGCCGCCTCCTGCATTTGATCCAGGGTCGTGATCGGGCCGGACTTGGCCAACTGGGACGCCTCGAACAGGTTTGGCGTTACCAGATCGGCGCGCGGGAGAAGGAACTCCAGCATCGCTTCCGTGTTTTCCGGCTGCAGCACTTCATCCGTACCTTTGCAAACCATCACCGGATCGATGACGATCCGCTCCAGATTATAGCGGTCGATATACTGGGACACGAGCTCAATGATCTCTACGGATCCGAGCATGCCGGTCTTCATGGCGTCGATGCCAATGCCCTCAAGGACGGTTTTCAACTGGGTTTCTACAATATCTAGCGCCACCGGGAAAACCTGATGATCCCATGTCTTTGGTTCCATGCAGACAATCGTGGTCAGTGCGGTCATACCGTATACGTCAAATTCCTGAAACGTCTTCAGATCAGCCTGGATGCCAGCGCCCCCGCTCGTGTCCGAGCCGGCTACGGTTAGTGCTTTTCGTATCGTCATAATCCATGTTCCCTTCGCTTGTAAAATGATTACTCTATTATAAGAAAAACTGGGATTGGCGTCTATTCACAGATGTTGCATCCTTCCGTAGTGGAAGTTTTTCTTGCGAGATCAGGAGGGTCAGCCCCTGAGCAAATACTTCCTGATCTCTAAAGAAAAACTGGGATTGGCGTCTATTCATTGATGGCGTATTCGCAGATGTTGCATTCTGAGAGTTATACATCACTCCGCATGCGGATTGTTCTTCCGATCGCTGTTGCCCCCGGATTTCCTTGCATCACGATATATATCGTTGAAATCCGGGGGCAAAGGCGCACGCTTCGCTTCTCCAGAACAATTCCGCCTGCTTCGTTGAAGTCTTACTAGTAGGCTCAATCACGGCTGCGGATGCATACGCATTGCCTGAACACAGCTTCGTAGCTTGTACTGTCCCCGGGCTCCTAGGGAGCGTAAGCCCCTCGGAGTCACATCATGCATCTTATTGTTCCGTCAAGATCACCGGGCCATCCTTTGTAATGGCAAGCGTATGCTCATACTGCGCGGACCATTTGCCGTCCACCGTTCTTGCGGTCCATCCGTCTGAATCGATCTTGCATTGATATGTGCCAAGATTCAGCATCGGTTCAATGGTAATGACCATGCCCTCTTTAAGACGCGTCCCGCGGTTTGGCGGGCCGTAATGCGGCACTTGCGGCTCCTCATGCATATTTTCGCCGATGGCATGCCCTACGAAGTGGCGGACGACCGATAAATTTTGGGATTCCGCATAGGTTTGAATTGCATGGGAGATGTCTCCGATTCGATTGCCGATCACCGCTTGCTCAATACCGAGATACAGGGATTTCTTCGTTACGTCCAGCAGATGCTGCGCTTCCTCGGACACGTTTCCGACCGGATAGGACCAAGCGGAATCGGCAAGCCAGCCATCATGCTTCACCACCATATCAATGGTAACGATATCCCCGTCCTTCAATGGCTCATGGCTCGGAAAACCATGGCAAATCACGTCATTCACCGACGCACAGGTGGCAAAGGGATATCCGTGATACCCCTTCTGCTCCGGTGTCGCGCCGCGCTCTGCCAGAAACCGCTCGACAAATTGATCAATCTCCAGTGTCGTCACGCCCGGTTTAATCATCTTGGCAATCTGCCGGTGGCATTGGGCGAGAATGTCCCCTGCCTTATTCATTTTGGCGATTTGTTCTGGTGTTTTAAGGATTATCAATCCTGCTCACTCCTTCTCATATGGCTGTTATCCCCTATTCAAATCAAAAAGCCTTAGCTGACCGAAGATTCTGAAGGACAGGCATCTGCCTCTCCTCACTCCCCGGCCAATAAGGCTGATTCACAATCACAAGGTGTATCTGCTTTCTTCTGGTCTTATCCAAAAAAAGAAAAGCGAAAAGCGCCCTACCTCATCTTATTCTACTCCTAAGCCAAAGGAACCTCAATCCTTTCCATATGGAATGTCTGCCTTTTGGTTTACACGCGGGCAGGCACGGGAACGGAGGCGTATGCTTGTTGCATCCTCGGAGGCAGCTTCAACTCGGCTGTTACCCAGAAAGTCATATGACTCTCAATGACCATGAACAGAATCAGGGCAGGCAGCATTTTATCTAACTTCGAACTTCATTTATCCAATGACAATCGTTTCTCCTCATATCATAAATATAATGTAAGGTTGCGCAGAAACGATAATTTTACACACGAGATCACAATTCCTTTCTTTTTTCCTATGTTCATTATATCAAACGGGCCGTTTCTTTAGCTTTCCACTTGTTTCCGGCAGCGTCAGGGCAAGGGCAACGGCAGCCAAAATCACATCAACGGCAAATGTAATATCGCAAGCCCTACCTTTAATACGCATCCAAAGGCAAAAGGAAACAAAAAAAACCTTTACCCCGTTTATCGGCGATAAAGGTTCCATCTTATCAGAAATGGGTTACAGGAATAACCATCTTACCGAAATCGGCAAAGGTCTTTCAAACAACTTTCGTTGCCAACAAAGCCGAAAGACATGTTCGTGCCACGAAATGACGACTGTGCTGCAACTGCTACTCTCCTTCACTTGAATTACAAGAGTTACAGCACAGCTGTTTAGACCGCCAATAGACTTGCAGAATTTTTTACATTCCCTATATATTTCTCTTATTCTTCCTCCAAAAATAGAGCCATCCCCCTGCTGCCAGCAGCACTACTGCAGCTATCCACAAGACGGGGTTCAGTAACAATGGAGATTGACCTGCACCCTGACCTGCACCTGGAAGGACGCCCTCAGCAAGTGTATCGGGCCCTGATTCACCCGGAGCAGATGCATCTTCTGGAGGATATCCATCTCCAAGCTCCGTTAGCTCTTGGCCTGCGGTGGAGAGGAGCTTCGTACCATCACACATCCCTGTTCTCAGCTGACCCGATTCGGCAGACGCGAACACCAGGAATTCGCTTCCTACGGCAAACTGATCATAACCGCAGCTGGCTGATGACACCGCCGTTGTAAGCTGCGTCATTCCAGTTAATTCGCCCTTCCATACTTCCGTTACCTCTAACGTAACATGGATCGGATCTGCGGATGACATCACCAGCTTCGCCTTCGGGCCAACCAGCTTGGTCACTTTGCCTGCAAATACCGCTGCACTCCGTTCCAAGCCCTCCTCAACCGTAGGCGGCCCCGCACAGGAGCAAGCAAATACATCGGCTGGTTTGACCCCGTACAGGCTCATGAGCAGCAACAAGCAGCTTAGTATGATAACCATGGATTTTCTCATCAATGAATCACCTCAATCCTTAGACGGCCCCCTCCCCCAAAATGTTCCAGCGCATCCATAAATGCACCGATCCGAGATCTACCTCCGGAGCTCACGGTGAGGCGGCGCTGGACGGCAAGATCTTAAGTGGAGAGGGCATCCAGCAAGAGGCTTCATTGTCATTGGCTATTTACTGGCGATGATCAGATAATGTCGCTCCGTAGGATACTCGATTCCTTCAACATGCAGCCCTGCTTGCTCCAACATATCCTTCATCACATGTGGATCAACCCGATTCGGACGGGGAACCCGCTTCTCGGCTGGGTCCTCCTGCCACTCCAGACACAAGCATCGTCCTCCTGGCCGCAGCACTCTTGCCATCTGGCGGATGGATTGCTCCAGCTGATCGGTGATATGAAGGATCAGGGAGGCAATGACTCGATCCACAGCTTCATGCTCGAAAGGAAGGTTTTCCAGCATCCCTTCCATCACCTTAATATTCGTGAGTCCCTGTTCCTGTGCACGCTCCCGCATGATGTCCAGCATGGCTGGCTCGGTATCCAGCGCGTAAACCGTCCCTGTCGTTAACGAGGCTGCCGGTATGGAAAAATAACCGGTACCTGCCCCGATATCAAGGACATCCACCTCGCCGCTCACTTGTAGCTTCTCCAGCAGCGAAGATGCCGGTAACTCCTTCTTCCTTTCCGGACTTTCCAATCGTTCTATGAGTGACGGATCAAAGCTCTCTTTCATGGTATCGCTCTCCTCCTCGCATGATTGCATTTTGCTCATCTGTACGTTTATGAACCCTGTGAGGGGAAAACTCCCCCTGTCGATCTACCATACCGTTGATAGGAAACGATGTAAACCGGTTACTTGCTTAATCACTGTAACATCCATATTTCACTATATCGATCCTTATATGACTCTACCGATAAGATTAACGCTGTTTGAGAACCATTATATATAATAACTGATCGCAATGAATACGCCGAATGATGATAAGTCAGACTAAAAAAGGCACCCTCACGATCATGATGACCATGAAGTTGCCCCATTTGTACCATTAATCACGGCTTATCCTCAATCAGCACCTGCTCTGCCAGAAAATCCGCAAGATGAACGGCCTTTACGCCATTTTGCATGCCGGCACGCTCGATCCCCCACTTCATCTGCAGCAGACATCCCGGGTTCGAAGTCACGATAACCTTGGCTCCAGTAGCCTCCACATGTTCCATCTTGTGATCCAAAAGCGTGGTCGACATTTCCGTCTGGGTCAGATTATAAATGCCGGCTGAACCGCAGCATACCTCAGCCCCCTGCAGCTCGCACATCTGTACGCCCGGAAGCTGCTGCATCAGCTGGCGGGGCTCTGCCTGCACCCGCATCACATTGCGCAAGTGGCAAGAGTCTTGATAGGTGACAGTTATGGCCTCATTCTGTGCGCTTTTCGCATGAACCGGCGTAAGCGGCCTACCGAGGCTGTGCAGCAGCTCGGAAATATCCTTCACCTGATCTGCAAAAAGAACAGCCGCTTGCTGAAGCCGCTCATCCGGTTCGGCATGCATCAGATGATCATATTCCTTCAGCAGTGCGCCGCAGCCCCCCGCATTGCTTGCAATGTAATCCACGTTCGCTTCTCCAAAAGCCCATATGTTCCGGCCGGCCAGCTGTTTGGCATCGTCCATTTCACCGGCATGGGCATGCAGCGCACCACAGCATACCTGCTCCTCCGGAATGACAGTTTCGAACCCGGCCTGACGCAGCAGCCGTACGGTGTTCATGTTCGTAGATGCAAACATGACGTCCATAATGCAGCCACGGAACATACCGACCCGGCCGACCTTGGACCCGGCCGCAGGGATAACCATAAGCCCTGAACCGCTGTCTGTCTTCTCGCGGCGGTAGGGCAAGCCAGCCTTTCTCCACAGCTCTTCCAGGCCATCGCCCGTTACGTCAGGCAGCGCCTTTTCCAGCTGCTGAAGATGGTCGGGAAACAGCTTCATGGCCCCGGAGCTGCGCGCAAACTTCTGCAGCCCGGATTTCTGATAGAACGAAAGCGTCTTGCCGATCAGCTTCAGTCTTCCGCGATGCGGGAATATCCCTTGCAGGAACGTCTTACGGACGACTCGTACCGGCAGCGAATAAGGCTTCTCCGCCGCAATCGCTGCCCGGGTCTGCTCGATCAGCTGACCGTATTTCACGTCGGAAGGACAAGCAGGCTCACAGGCTCTGCAGCCCAGACAAAGATCCATTTGGCTACGAAAACTTTCATCCGGTTCCATCAAACCATCCACGACCGCTTTCATAAGCGCAATCCTCCCCCGCGGGGAGGCAGCTTCGAGCCCTGTCTCAAGGAATGTCGGACAGGCGGTCTGACAAAACCCGCAGCGCATACAGTTCGTCAATTGATCCTCATCCAGCGTCAGCTTCAGCGATTGTGCAAGCTTTTCATGGATTGAATTCATGAGCTATCGCCTCCTCTCACGATGTTTCGATCTTCTGATCCTGATCCGAGATCGAGCCCCGCTCTGCCTGCTCCGTCCGCTCCTGGAAGACAATTCGCTTCCGGGTTTCCGCAAACAACTTGCCGGGATTCATGATCTGATGCGGATCGATCGCATCCTTAATGGATTTCATCATTTGGATGCCGGCTTCGCCCACCTTCCATTCCAGGTAAGGGGCCTTCACGATACCAACGCCATGCTCGCCGGTAATGGTCCCCCCCATGGCAATCGCAGCCTCAAAGATTTCGGCGAATGCCTGCTCCACGCGGTGAATCTCTTCCGGGTCACGGGCATCCGTCATCGCGGTCGGATGCAGGTTGCCATCTCCGGCATGGCCGAATGTGCAAATCTGCACGTCGTATTTCTGTGCGATACGCTGAACTTCAAGCACCATGTCCGCAATCTTCGAACGAGGGACCGTCGCGTCCTCCAAGATCGTGGTCGGCCGCAATCGGGACAGTGCCGCAAGCGCGCTCCGCCTTGCCTCCATTACCTTAGCCCCTTCTTCCGGTGTCTTGGCGATGTTGAGCTGAACCGCCCCGGAGGCGAGACATATCTCCTCCAGCTTCTTCAGATCCCGCTCCACATCATCGACATTGCCGTCCTGCTCGATCGCCAGCATCGCTTTGGCGTGTACCGGCAGTCCGATTTTGGCAAAATCCTCGACCACCTGGAGGGTCGGCTGATCCATAAATTCCAGGGTACACGGGAAAATATGATTCGCTATAATATTCGAAACCGTTCGGGCCGCCGCGTTGAGATCGTCATAGACGGCAACCATAGCCTTCCTGTAAGAAGGCTTCGGAATCAACTTGACCGTGGCCTCGGTCAGAATGGCCAGCGTACCGCCCGATCCTACCAACAGTCGGGTCAAATCGTATCCTGCGGCGTCCTTCACCAGCTTGCCGCCTGTGCGCAGGATGCTGCCGTCCGGCAATACGGCCTCCAGGCCGAGTACGTAATCCTTGGTCGTTCCATACTTCAAGCCGCGCAGACCACCAGCCCCCAGAGCGATGTTGCCGCCCATCGTGCAGATGATCATGCTGCTTGGATCCGGAGGATAGAATAATCCCGTCCGTTCAACTGCCAGATGAAACTGCTTCGTATTCAGACCCGTCTGGAAGGTCGCGGTAAGATTATCGGCGTCGATTTCCAGCAGCTTATTCATACGGGTCATGACCACGATCAGGCCGCCCTGAAGCGGAATGGTCCCGCCGCACAGATTGCTGCCTGCGCCCCGCGTAATTACGGGTATGCGATGTTTTGAGCAAATTTTGACGATGTCGGAAACCTCCTGCGTACTTCCGGGAAAGATAACCCCGTCCGGCATCGCTTGATATAACGGCGTAGCATCATAACTGTAAGAAACGAGGCTCTCCGGATCATCCTTGAACCACTTCCCGCCAACCACGGCGGCCAGCTGCTCGCGAATGACAGATTCCAGCATGTTGTTTCTCCCCTCCCCTATAGGGTTTGACTGTAATAAAGATAATCCACTACTTAACAAATCGGTTCCGACATTATCTATGAACCATCGCTTGGCACTTCCGTTTGCTGGCTTTAATGAATGGTTTATGCACGGTTTATACACCGAGAACCTGGCAAAACCTATCGCCCTGGCATTTCGGCTATATGCGATCATTTTCTCGGCGAGGTACTGCTCACGGTGGCTCTGGTGTTTAAACTTCCTCCCCCTATGGCAGCGCCAGCTTCCCCATAACGGTCGGTCTGTTCGCTCCGGTAGCTGCCGGCAAATTGTTAGGAACGCCGAGCATGAAGTCGTTGCCCAGCAGCGCAAAAATCACGGCTTCCTTGGCATCGTCATCGAAGCCCAGCGCCTTGGAGGTCATGACCTTCTGCTCCGGCAGCAGCTCCCCTAACATCGAGAGCAGCGTCTTGTTATGGGCCCCTCCGCCGGTTACGATCACTTCATCGATTGTGTGGCGAGGAAACACATATTTCACATAGCTATCCGCAATGGAATATGCGGTAAACGCCGTGGCCGTGGCTATCGTATCCTCATCCGAGAGGTTCCTGAGCGCGGCTTGCTCCAGAAACGAAACCGCATAGTTGTGACCGAACAGTTCCCTGCCCGTTGATTTCGGCGGCTCTGCTTGAAAATAGGGATGCGCCATCATCTCCCTTAACAAATCCTGATCCGGGTTCCCCCGGGCAGCCCATGTACCACCTTCATCATAGGATAATCGCCCTTCGGTCAGCATATGGGCCACCGCATCCATGATCATATTGCCGGGTCCGGTATCAAAGGCCAGCACATCCGAAGGATCCGCCCCTGCGGGCAGCGCCGTGCAATTACCGATCCCGCCGATGTTCTGCAGCAGTCTCCCCCGCTCCGGATGCCGAAACAGGATCAAGTCTCCGTAAGGCGCAAACGGTGCCCCTTGCCCCCCAACCGCCATATCGGCGGGCCGGAAGTCTCCTACCGTAAGTTTGCCGGTGTGCTTGGCGATAACGGAAATATCGCCAATCTGTAGAGTCGAAGCGACAGCATAGGGATCACCCTGTTCGGGTATGGGCTGATGCCAAATCGTTTGTCCATGTGAGCTTACCAAATCCACCTCATCGATATGCATTCCGGCATCGGCAACCGCTTCCAATACTGCCGCTCCAAACTGATACCCCAGGTATGCATTCATACTGCAGACAGCTGCGCTATTGGAATTCTCTTCACTGCACAAATCGCGCAGCCGCTGACGGAGCTCCGGTTCGTAAGGCTTGCTATAGTAATGCAGCAGCTCAACCGATGCCTCGAGGCCGCTTCCGTGTATGCGGACGATGGCCGCATCGATGCCGTCAAGTGAAGTACCCGACATCAGGCCGACCACAATGGCCGGCCTGCCCTCCTTCCATGGCGAGAACATCATGTTTTACGCCTCCCCGTACAGCAGATAAGGAGCCCGCATCGTTCTCCACTGCTCCGCATCCGTGCCCCACTCGGCAATCATGCGCTGAAGTCCGGCTTCTTCGTGGATGTGCCGTCGAACTTCCTCGCTGCCCGTCAGTAAATCAATAAAGTACCGATTACGTCCTTCCGGCGGGCTTAGCCACTGGAACTGATCCGGGTACATCCGGCTGACCAGGTGCAGCAGCACAAGCCCTGTGCGCACAGCCTCCACTTCTGCCGGATGAGTGACAAAGAGCATCACCCCGCCGCAGCCTTCGCCCTGATGCTTCGAGAAGGTGGGCGTCATGTACATGGAATGGGCATGAACGCCTGGCAGTCCGTACGAGTTGAACGCCTTAGCCAGCTCTTCCCCATTCACCCATGGAGCGCCGATCCATTCAAACGGCCGGGTCGTCCCCCGGCCTTCCGAAAGATTGGTCCCTTCGAAGAAACAGGTCCCGCTGTACAGCCGCACCGTATCCATCGTAGGAATGTTCGGCGAAGGCAGCACCCACGGCAAGCCTGTGTCGGTATATTCCATGCCGCGCGTCCAGCCTTCAAGTCCGATGACATCCAGATCGCAGCCGGTTCCCCGCATGTCATTGGCCATGCGCGCGAATTCGCCGATGGTCATCCCGGTGCAGATCGGAATTTGCCATCCGCCCACCATGGATTCATATCCCGGCTTAAGGAAACCTCCTTCGCAACGTTCGCCGCCCAGCGGATTCGGTCGATCCAGGACAAGCAAGCTCTTGCCATGTTCGGCGCATGCCTCCATAACATAAAGCAGCGTTGTCATATACGTATAAAAGCGCACGCCAAGATCTTGAATGTCGAAGATGACTGTGTCCACGTTCTTTAGCATGCCGGTATCCGGCTTGCGCCGCGAACCGTACAGACTGTACACCGGCACACCGAATACCGGGTCCACTTCGTCATCCACGTGCTTGCCTGCCTGCAGCTGGCCGCGCAGCCCGTGCTCGCAAGCGAATAAAGCCGTCAGTTCCGACTCGGGCAAGCCTGCAATCACCTCGATAGATGAACGAAAATCCGACGTGAGCCCCGTCGGATTCGTAATGACGCCAAGGCGACGACCCGTGATTTTCTCATGCTTGATGTCCGGCAGCACATCAATTCCGCTTCGCACATTGACTTTTATCATATGCTCACACCTCTCGCTTCCGAGGCGACCACGCCGCCGTCTTCCACCGGCTTGGCCTCTTCCGGATTCAGTACATTATACGTAACCTTATGCTGATATATGGCCCACATGCCGTTAAATAAAAATCCAAAGCCGACGACCGTAACCATCAGCGGAATGGCGACGCAGAAGGCTTGGAAGCATGCGCCCAGCGTATAGGCCGGATATTTCAGGAACAGCTTGACACTGTGGGCCATGGCCTTGAAGATGCCCATCCCCTCCTGAATGACGAGCTGAAAGGTGTAGAATTGGGAGATGAGCGCCATGATGACAAAATAGGTTTGGAACACGCCAATCGCAAGATAGCCAATTCCCTCTTTGCCCCCGTAATACCACCAGGTGGACCATAGGATCAATGTCATCACCACGAAGAAGAAGCCCATTACAACGGCGGGTCCGAGCCCTTTCAGCGCACCTTGAAACACGTCCTTCAGCCTGGACTTCCCCCGCTCCGTCTTGCGGTGGTAGGCATAACAAACACCATAAAAGAGCGGCATATACAGAACCGGCAGCAGCGCCAGCGCTGCCCACAGCGGAACGAACATGACCACCGTCACGAGCACCAGCGAGGTAATCATGCTGTACAAGGCCACCGCCGTAATCTCACGGTAAATCTCAACTCCTGTCTTCTTCAACACATCATTCAGCTTGCGCATAGCTTTCCTCTCCTCTTCGTCGTTGTTTACCAATCGATACGCTGTTCCGTCTCAGGATCGAAGAAATGCACCTTATCGAAATTGAAAATGAAGGTTTTGTCCATGCCCGGATAACCCGTCGTTTCCGGGTGAACCTTCGCCGTAACCGTCCGGTTCCCTACGCGGAAGTACACCAGGTTCTCTGAACCGAGATGTTCAACAACCTGGACCTTCGTAGAGTACTTGTAATCCAGATTGGTTGTGCCCGGCATATCCTCACCCGTAATATGCTCAGGGCGGATCCCCAGGATCAGATGCCTGTTATCGTATTTGCTCAGCGCACCCGCCATCGAATCCGGGATGGTAAATGTGCCGCCTTCCATCCGGAGCACGTTCCCTTCCTTCTGCACATCGATGAAGTTCATCGGCGGGGAGCCGATAAAGCCGGCTACGAACATGTTTTGCGGATTCGCATACAGCTCGGTGGGTGATGCGATCTGCTGGATTATTCCGTTGTTCATCACGACGATCCGCTCACCGAGCGTCATCGCTTCAACCTGATCATGCGTGACGTATACAATGGTGGCTTCCAGGCGCTTGTGCAGCTCGGACAGCTCCACCCGCATCTGCACGCGAAGCTTCGCATCCAGGTTCGACAGCGGCTCGTCAAACAGGAACACCTGCGGATCGCGCACGATGGCCCGCCCTACCGCAACGCGCTGACGCTGTCCGCCGGAGAGCTCGCGCGGCTTCCGATCAATCATCGACTCCAGGCCGAGAATGGAGGCTGCCTGCGACACCTTTTGCTCAATATAAGCCTTGGGCTTCTTCAGATTCTTTAAGCCGAAGGAGAGATTCTCGCGAATGGTCATATGGGGATACAGCGCATAGTCCTGAAACACCATCGCTATATCACGATCTTTTGGGTGAAGATTGTTTACCACTCTGTCGCCGATGATGATATCGCCGGACGTTTGACGCTCCAGCCCGGCAATCATGCGCAGGGAAGTGGTTTTGCCGCAGCCGGAAGGACCGACGAATACCACGAACTCTTTATCATTGATCACAAAGTCCGACCCCGCTACAGCGGTAAACGTCCCTTTGTTGTCGTCTACAAATTCTTTTCGTATATTACGGAATTCTACGCGTGCCATAACTTTGCCTCCTTCTAGCCTTTAACGGCTCCAATGGTGATGCCTTGCAGGAAATAGCGTTGAAGCGAGAAGAACAGGATCATCATCGGCAGTGCCGCGACGGTCGCTCCAGCCATAAGTGCGCCGAAATCGGTCGTGTCCGCATAGACGAAGGAAGCAAGACCGACCTGAATCGTCCTCATTTCCGTCGAGTTGGTCACGAGGAAGGGCCAGAAGAAATCGTTCCATGATGCAACGAACGTGAAAATCGCCAGCACGGCGAGACCCGGCTTCGCCATCGGAAGAATGACCTTCCAGAAGATGCCGAATTCGCCGCAAGCGTCGATGCGCGCCGCATGAATCAGAGAGGTAGGCAGTGATGACATGTACTGCTTCATCAAGAAAATGTTGCCCACGCTGACGATTCCGGGAAGCAGAATCGCCGTGTATGTATTCCCGAGATCAAATACGTCAATCATCAAAATATAGAGCGGAATCAGCGTCACCTGCGCCGGGATCATCATTGTGCTGAGCAAAATCCAGAATACCGCTTTGTTCCCCGGAAACTTCAGCTTCGCAAAAGCATACCCTGCGAGCGAAGCCAGGAATACGTTGGTCACCGTCAGGATAGATGAGATCAATAAGGAGTTAAAGAGCCACCTCATCACGTTGGTTTTGCCAAAAAAACGCTCATACGGGGCTACGGAGAATACCTCCGGTATCATTTTCGGGATAAACGATGCCGCTGACTTGGTGTCCTGCACAGAACCGATCAGCATCCAGTACATCGGAATGATCGTCAGAACGCTCCATACCACCAGGATGACCGAAGCCACAATCAGCATAATCACTTTTGATCTTGATTTCATAGGTGCACCCCCTTTTAGCTTCAGAAATAAACGTTAGTACTCCACGTCGGACGAGAAGTACTTGAACTGAATGATGGAAATGACAATAATCAATGCAGCGAGTACAAAAGATTGCGCCGCCGCGAGTCCAAACTCGTAGAAGTTGAACGCCGTGCTGTAAATCAGATAGGCGATCGTTGTCGTCGCGAAGTTCGGTCCGCCCTGCGTCATCAAATACACCGAGATAAACACCTGGAAGGATGTTATGACACCCGTCACCAGCAAGTATAATGTGGTTGGTTTCATCAGCGGCCACGTAATGCGCCAGAATTTGGACCAGCCGCTGGCATGGTCAATATCGGCGGCTTCATAGAGCGATTTGGGTATCCCGCCCATGGCGGCCAAATAGAGTATAATACCTGCGCCATGCGAACCGAGCCAGTTCATCAAAATGAGTGAAAAGAGCGCGGTGTTCGATTTACCGAGCCATATGACCGGGTCCAATCCGAACAAACCGATGAAACGATTCAACAGCCCGGCATTCGTCGGGTCGTAAATCGCGAGCCATACAACCGAAATGGTGACGCCGGAAGCAACGGCTGGCAGGTACATTGTAGCCTTGAAAAACGTTTGCCATTTGTTCTTCATCTGAAAAATAAAAAAGGATAATGCATACGTAATGACAATGTTGACCGGAACCGTGCCGATCGTGAATATGACTGTATTCTTCATGGATTTCCAGAACACTTCATCCTGTACCATCCGTGTGTAGTTGTCTGTTCCAATCCATTCGGAGCCCATTACGCTGTATTCCTGGAAGCTCATCAGAAAAGCGGAGGCGACCGGGTAAAGCGTAAATATCAAGAACAACAAGACTGGGGCCAGAATGAATAAATACGCCCATCCATATTCGCGTAGGTATCCCTTCATGGGGGGACGTGATGGCCGGGCTTGCGCCGGGGCAGTCTGCATTTGATTTCCTCCTTTGCGCACAGGTGAAGTATTTTCATGAGCCCTTATAGAGCCTGGAGCGATTGGTTTAAAAAGGGAGTGCCCCGATCGTTCCTGCTAAGGACAACGGGACACCCCCTTATAACTTCAATTACTGTCCTAAAATTTGTTTGCCTTTGTCCTTGAAGTCTTGTGCGATCTGCTCCGGCGTCTTCTCACCCGAGAACAGCGCTTGGATATTCGGCTTCACCACTTGCTCCTTGAACTTCTTCTGGTTGCCTGAATCGTCTGCATCAAGGTTCAGAGTCACCGGAATTTCCTTGAAGTTTGCGAAAATTTCCGCTGCCTTAATTGTTGATTCCGTACCGAGTCCTTTACCTTCATAAAACTCCGCCTGGGATTTACGTACGAAAGGCAATACCAATTCATTGGCGGAATTACCGGCTTTCGCCCCGCTCAATCCTTCCATGATCAGGAACGTGTTCTTTGCATGCTCTTCGCCTTTATCCTTCTTCTGTTTGAACGCTACGTAACCTTCACCAAACATAGAGGTCTTCCGCTCAGCCCCGTCATTATGTGGAACCGGAAGCAGAACGAAGTCGATTTTCGCGCCTTGGACCGTACCGCTGTCAATATCCTTCGCACGGTTCTGCAGCATCACGTCATAGTAAGGGATCGCCTTGGACACGATCGCAGCTTCCTCGGCGTAGAACAGGTCCATCCGTTTCGCCGGCGTAATCGCGGCAGTCTCGGCAGGCATATGACCGGCTTTCATCAGGTCCGACACGAATGTCATCGTATCCAGAATCCGCTCGTCGTTCCATTGGAACTCGCCTTTATCGTTCAATACGTCCGGCATGCCGTTGCTGCGTGTCAGCATTTCCATGAAGTCCAGGGAAGTGCCGTCCGTTACCAGTGCATACTGCATATTGCCATTAGGAAGCTTCTTGGTCAGCTTCTCGGCAGCTGCCTTGAACTCGGTCCATGTCCAGCCCTTCTCTTGAATGGCCTTCCAGTCGATTCCCGCTTCTTCGAGGATCTTCTTGTTGCCGCCCCAAGCCCAAAGGGATTGGTACAGCGGAAGCCCATATTGTTTGCCCTGGATTTGACCCAGCTCAAGCGTTCCCGGCAGGTAGTCATTTTTGATCTCGTCCGTAATATAAGGGGTAAGCTCCAGGGCAAGGCCCGTATCCACATAAGCTCCATCCACCGCGTGGAAATAGAGGTCAGGCGGGTTACCGGCATTCAAGGCCACATCGAACTTCTTCGGACCTTCAGCCCAGGAGAGCACTTCGGTTTGGACTGTAATGTGCGGATATTTTTCTTTCAGATCCGCTACATGCTCTTTCAACTCATCTTCGTATTTACCATGTACCGGATAAGTCCAGACGACAACCGTATCCTGCTTCGGTGCGGCTTCACCGTTTCCTTCCGAAGTGGTTCCTGTTCCGCCTTCCGGAGTCTTCGCCCCGCCGGAACCGCCGCAAGCTGCGGTAAACACGAGCATTAAAGAAGCCAACAATGTAAGCCAACCTTTTTTCTTCATGTACTACTCCCCTTATCATTTATATATTTGTGGTTTTCGCTATGAACTACAACCGCTTGATCGCTTGCCGGCTCTCATCCAGGTATTTCACTGAATTCTCGTAATTCCGGCTGGCGACGCCAAGATATAAAATATCGATAAGATTAAGCTGCGTAATACGAGAGGACATCGCGCCACTGCGAATCTCGTTCTCCGTGGAGGAAGTGTACAAGGGAATGTCCACCGATCGGCTCAGGGTAGAATCGCCGTATTTGGTAATGCCGATCGTCTTGCATCCCTTCTCCTTCGCAATAGCTGCTGCGCGGATTACTTCATCCGTTTCACCGGAGTAGGAAATGCATACGGCCGCATCATCTGGAGTCAGCAGCACCGCCGAGGTGAGCTGAACGTGAGGGTCCGGGAATGATATGCATACCTTATTAATCCGCAAAAATTTCTGTTGGGCATCCATCCCGATCAGATTTGAAGCCCCTACCCCGAACATGAAAATGCGCTTTGACTGATCGAGGGCCAGAACGGCCTCTTCCACCTTCCCTTCCTCCATAATCTTCATCGTATCCCGAATCGATTGAATGTTGTTGTTCGAGACGTTCTGTATAATTGCAGAAATGCTGTCATTGGGCCGGATATCCTGATATCCGGTGGCTAATGGCTCCTGCAAGTCTCCGGCTACCTTCAGCTTCAGATCCTGATAGCCTTTGAAACCCATCGTTTTGCACAGGCGCACAATGGCAGCCTGACTGGAACCGCTTCGGACTGCAAGATCCGCGACCGACATCTGTATCATCTCTGCCGGTTCCTGCAAAATGAAGGCTGCAACTTTGCGCTCGGACGGATTTAATGAATCATACACCTCACGCAATCGAACCAATCCGCCGTTCATTTCTTGCCCCCCTTTACAAATCATCCTCTGACGGTCACTACTATGTAATATTACTTTACACATCTTGAATGAAAGCATGACTGGTATCGCTTTCACTATCAGTGGATTGAGTTCATTATAAATTGTATGAAATTATATTTCAATACATAACTCATGATTTAAAATTTTATTTTACAACACTTCTGTTTTCTCCTATACTGGATATAGAAAGCGAAGTGGTTCAATATGGAAATTTTCATCGGTGTTGATGGTGGCGGTACCAAGACTGAAGCAACCGCTATCAATAGCGCTGGAGAAGTGTTGTCCCGGTATACCGGAGGTTCCACCAATCCTTATATTGTAACCTTTAATAAAGCGATGGAGGAACTCCGAACGGTGTTGGATGGGCTTCTGGCACCTCTTTTTGATAAGTCATTATTATTAACATCAATATGTCTTGGAATGTCAGGTGTAAGCTCTGCAGAAGAACGACGCCAAGTTCAGTCTTTCCTTCATTCCTTTTTCCAGCAGCGGCAGCTCTCGATGCATATTTACATGTGCTCAGAAGCCGAAATTTCATTAATGGCCGTACTGGAACGTCAGTATGGAATCCTTGCCATATCGGGAACCGGATCCAATACCTACGCTATAACCAAATCGGGAGACATCCACCGCGTCGGTGGCTGGGGACATCTTCTTGGAGACGAAGGCAGCGGTTATCAGATCGGACTTCAGACTCTGAAAACTGTCATTAAGAGCCATGAGGGCATTTTGCCACCCACCATCATGAGCAGCTTGATTGTTGCAGCCTATCCTCTCCAGCATATTACCGATCTCAAATCCTACATTTATCAGCCCGCTATAACGAAACAGGATATCGCTTCCTTCGCCCGCTGCTGCATAGAAGCAGCCGAAGCCGGTGATGAAGCGGCAGACCGTATCATCCGGCAGCAGGCAGCAGAACTGGCCGATACAACAAGCGCTCTCATCAGGCAGCAAGCTGAATTCACTGAGAGTGAACTCGTGCGGATCGGCTCGATCTTCAAGCATTCGCCATTGTTTCGGGAAACGTACGCCGGCATTCTGCTATCGCGTTATCCCCGCCTCCGGTTCCCCGAAGGAAATCGTGAACGTACACCCGCCCATGGTGCGGCTCTGTTAGCCTGCAAGCTATTTACAGACGGCGTCTCTGACTTGCTGTAGCTTTACATCAGTGCCCGTCCATATTCCAAGGCAAAAAAGGAGACCTGTCTCATGACGAATATTCTAAGTCAATTGACAACCGAACAGCCTCATGAAAATACGCAGAACATTGATCAGTTGAGCTCAGAACAAATTATGATCCTCATCAATAGTGAGGATAGCTTGATCACCGATGCGATCCGCGAGCTTATTCCTCTTATAGCCAGAGCGGCAGATCTCGTCGTGGACGCTTTCCAGAAGGGCGGCAGATTGTTCTATATAGGTGCCGGAACCAGCGGTCGAATCGGTATTCTGGACGCATCCGAGTGTCCGCCTACCTACGGGACCGACCCTTCCATGGTGCAGGGATTGATCGCAGGTGGTTTCAGAGCCGTGAAGGAAGCTATCGAAGGTGCCGAGGATAGCGAAGAGTTAGGTGAGCAGGATATCAATGAAAACGGTATCAATGAGAAGGATGTTGTCATCGGTATCGCTGCAAGCGGCCGTACGCCCTATGTTCTTGGGGCGATGAGACGCGCCAAGGAGCGTGGAGCCGTTGTCATCGGACTCTGTAATAACTACGAATCGCCGATGCATCAGTACGCGGAATTTGTAATTGAAGCTGTTGTCGGACCCGAAGTAATTATGGGCTCCACGCGTATGAAGGCCGGTACTTCGCAAAAGCTGATTCTGAACATGCTGACAACGACCGCCATGATTCGAATCGGCAAGGTGTACAAAAACCTGATGGTCGACCTCAACCCGTCCAATAACAAGCTTGTGCACCGAGCCAAACGCATCATTACCCTGGCAACCGGAGCATCAGAAGATGCTGTGGAGAAGGCGTATCATGAAGCCGGCGCCCACGTCAAAACAGCTATCGTGATGCTGCTGGCTAATGTCAGTGCCGCGGAAGCGTCCAAACTGCTTGACGGTACCAGCGGATTTGTGCGCAGCGCGATCGATATGAAAACGACGAAGTAACATAACGTATGCGCTTCTATGGCCTATGCTGAACATCTAACGTAAAATGAAACGGGATATCCTCAGATCATGTTGATCTGGAGATATCCCGTTTCATTGTTCGCCACTATACTTGTAGTCGTCATCATGCTGATGGGCTGATTGGTCTCGTCGTTCCTTATTGTCCGTTCATGCACTTATCGGATCATTTCAGTTATAACCTCACTCGTGGAGCCGGGGCTTTTGGAACGCGTAAATTCATCGACCCTGGTCCGGCTTCCATCCTACCTGTTGTTCACTCCACTCCCACAGACGAGCGGCGAGCTTCGGATCCCTTGCCTTCTCGGTGATTTTGGCCGGTTTGCATTTGACGTAGTATTCCCCCGTCACATGCTCCACTTCAGGACTTGAAGCCAAGTATATCGCTGTCCGTGCTCCTTCAAGCGGTGTTAAGAAGAACGGGCGAAGCAGCTTGTGAACCGCATTGCCAAAGCCTGTGTCCCGGTTTACGCCAATGTTGGTGCTGACGGCACCGGGGTGAAGCGTATTAACCGTGACCCTTGTCGGCTGCAGCCGACGCGCCAGCTCCTTCGTAAATAAAATATTCGCCAATTTGGACTGCGCGTACCCTTTGGCCACATTGAATCCCTTACCGAGATTAGGGTCATCAAAATGGATGCTGCCCACTTTATGCGCGCCAGAGGATACGTTCACGATCCTCCCCTGCCGGGCATGCTGAAGAGGCTCCAGCAGTTCGTTCGTCAACAAAAAATGCCCGAGATGATTGACCCCCATCATGGCCTCGTATCCGTCCCGCGTCAATTCCCGCTTGATGGTGACCACACCTGCGTTGTTCACCAAAACATCGAGTCTGTCATATTTGGCCTTATAATCGGAAGCAAATGCCCTAATGCTATCAAAAGACCCCAAATCCAGCGTCATCAGCTCGATGTTCGAGCTGCCGCTCTCCTGCAACGCTTGCCGAAGAGCCGCTTCGCCCCTCAATTGACTACGACAAGCCATGATCACATGCGCTCCGCCTTTTGCCAGCTCCACTGTCGTAGCCAGACCCATTCCGGAGTTCGCCCCTGTTATCATGACGATTTTGCCTGTCATGTCATTCATGCACAATCCTCCTGTTCGTATCCTTCCACCATTGTAATAAGAAAAACGACTATCGACGCACTTTCTCAGAAGACAGACCACATTTAGTGGAAGTTTTTCTTGCGAGATAAGGATGGTAAGCCTCTGAAGTTTATACTTTCTTATCTCTAAAAAAAAAGCCCCGTCACCAACATCAATTTGGAGACGAGACTTCAATAACGCACCGAAAAAAGCTTATGTCAGGCTTTAACGCCTCAGGCAGCGCCATTCATTGCAAGTATGATGGCAGCCAGACCGAAACAGAGATTCAGCAAGCACAGAAATACTAATGTCTGCTTCTGATTGAGCCCCGTTGCCAGCAAACGATAATGCGCCTGCGATGCATCGGCCTGATAGATCGGCTTGGACTGAAGCATTCTGCGGATGACCACAATGATATTATCGAAGATCGGCACGCCCAGAGCGAAGATTGGAACAAATAAGGACGCCAGGGTTGCACCTTTAAACGCACCATCCAGGGCAATGATCCCGAGTATGAACCCGAGGAAGGTTGCACCGGCATCCCCCATAAACACTCGGGCCGGCGGCTTATTATATCGTAAATATCCCAGCGCAGCACCTACAAGAATGACGGCCAGCAGCGCGGATTCGCCCCTGCCCAGCGTAATCGCCACAACAAACAGCGTGCCTCCGGATATGGCGGAGAGCCCTCCAGCAAGACCGTCGATGCCATCCGAGAAATTAATAACGGTCGTTACACCGAAAATCCACAAAATCGTTAAGATGAGCTGCAGCCATTCCGGCAGGTTAATATACTGACCCGTAAACGGATTGTTGAATCCTTCAAACGCGATGCCATAGCTGTAAACAACGACGGCTGCGCTGACCTGTACAATGAGCTTCGGCAGCGAAGCCAGCTCCTTGCCTTGGGACTTATACCAATCATCCACAAGCCCAATGCCAAGAATAAGAGCACTACCGATAAAGATACCTACCGCTTCCCTTGAAATGGCGCCGGTAAGCGCAAAATAGGTGATGAAAAATCCGATAAATATGGCGACCCCCGCTGTCAGCGGTATCGGCTCGCGGTGTATTTTCCGCTCGCTGTCCGGTCTTGGCTTGTCCACAAAATCAAGCTTGATCGCAAGTTTACGAAATGGCGGAATCAGTACCAATACCAGCACCATGGATATGACAAACGCTGCAAAATAGAGCATGGTTTCCTCCCAATAAATGATGAATAATGGAGAACATTGCATTCTAAGTATATGACTTATATCGAACTCTATCAACCTATCAAAAGAAAAAGACTGCTGCATCAGTAGAATTTCTACTTAGCAGCAGCCCTCCCGGACTCACAGGTTAAGACTCCTTCTTCACCGCAAGTCCAATGATCATAACGATAAGTGCCAGCAAAGCAATCAACTGATCGATGGTCATGGTCAAAAGCCTCCTTCAAGCAGGATGGCTCTTGCCCGGGCTACACATCTCCCTCTCCCGTTAAATGCCTTACGTTTTCCCCACTACCATCTTATGAGGACTCCCACCCGTTTTATGACGGGGGCCGCCAAAAAACCTGCCTCCGTTCATAAAGCACCGGGAAGGCAGGTTGCATCGGCATACCTTGGAGAATGAGCACGTATATGGATGAGATGAGCTATTCGCACGGAGCAGCAGCGCTCATCCCGATACTCCCCCTTGTTCCGAATATGACTCGCTTCGGATTAGGCTTCCCTTACTCCGTCACGATGTCATAAATCAATACAGGCGCATCCGCATGATCTGCAATCCGAATGCTTTCATACAGCTTCTGCTTCACGTCATCCACGTTCTCGCGGTTAGCATGAATGGTTACAAGGGAATCCCCCTTCTTCACGGCATCGCCGACCTTCTTGTTCAGCATCAGGCCTACTGCCAGATCAATCTCGGATTCCTTCGTCGCGCGGCCGGCTCCAAGCAGCATCGCTGCGGTACCGATCTCATCCGCTACCAGCTCAGCGACAACACCGTCCTGCTGCGCAGGAAGCTCAATAAGGTATTGAGCCTTCGGCAGCCGGTCGGGGTGATCCACCACGGACGCATCTCCGCCCTGGTTCTGGATGAATTCCTTGAATTTCTCCAGTGCCTTGCCGTTGCGGATAACCTCTCTGAGCTTCTCTTCGGCATCTTCAAGCGAATCTGCCTTCTGAGCAAGGAAAACCATCTGCCGGCCCAGAGCCAGGCACAGCTCCTCCAGATCCTTCGGACCCTCGCCGCGAAGAGCATCAATCGCTTCCTGCACTTCCAGCGAGTTGCCGATCGCGGCCCCAAGCGGTTGGCTCATATCGGAGATGACCGCCATCGTTTTGCGGCCTACGTTGTTGCCGATGCTAACCATGGCGTGTGCCAATTCCTTGGCATCCTCCACCGTTTTCATGAACGCGCCTGCGCCGGTTTTAACGTCCAGCACAATCGCATCCGAGCCCGCGGCGATCTTCTTGCTCATGATGGAGCTGGCAATCAGCGGAATGGAGTTGACGGTAGCCGTTACATCCCGGAGCGCGTACAGTTTTTTGTCCGCCGGCGTGAGGTTTCCGGTTTGGCCGATGACGGCGATTTTATGTTGATTGACAAGGTTCACAAATTCGTCTTTGCTGATCTCCACATGGAACCCTTCGATGGACTCCAGCTTGTCGATCGTTCCTCCGGTATGGCCAAGGCCGCGTCCGGACATCTTCGCTACCGGAATATCCAGAGCCGCTACGAGCGGAGCCAGTACAAGCGTCGTCGTGTCGCCTACGCCCCCGGTGGAATGCTTATCGACCTTGATTCCCTCAATTGCGGACAGATCAATCGTTTCGCCGGAGTTTACCATCGCCATCGTCAAGTCCGCCCGCTCCCGGTCGGACATGTCCTGGAAATATATCGCCATGTTCATGGCGCTCACCTGATAGTCGGGAATATCTCCCTTGGTATATCCGTCGATGAAGAAATTGATCTCTTCTGTTGTCAGTTCCTTGCCGTCGCGTTTCTTCGCAATTAAATCAACCATTCTCATCGTACATTCTCCTCACTGTTTGCGATGATTGTGTTCCTTCCATAAAAGAGCCTCATAACAATTGCAGATCGTTCTTCCGATCGCTGCTGCCCCCAGATTCCTTATATATTGTTAATATTGTTGGAATCCGTGGGCAAAGGCGACCGCTTCGCTTCACCAATACAAATCCGCCTTCTTCGGCGGCTCAGTTTCCTTACAACGAAATCGCCGTATCCAGGGCCACTTCCATCATCTCGTTAAACGTCGTTTGCCGCTCCTCGGAAGAAGTCTCTTCCCCTGTGAGCAAATGATCGCTTACGGTCAGGATCGTCAGGGCGTTCACGCCGAATCGTGCGGCAATCGTGTACAGCGCCGTTGTCTCCATTTCCACGCCGAGCACCCCATGCTGCATCAGCTTCTCCACCACGGATTTGTCCTCGCGGTAGAACACATCGGACGTGAACACGTTGCCGACATGCATCTTCAGACCTTTCTCCTTGCCTCGCTCATACGCGCCAAGCAGCAGCGGGAAGCTGGCGATCGGGGAGAAATCATAACCGTTAAAGTGGTGACGGTTCATGCCGGAATCCGAGCAAGCCGCCTGGGCCAGAATGACGTCGCGCACCCGAACATGCTCCTGCATCGCGCCGCAGGTTCCGACACGGAACAAGTTTTTAACGCCATAATCCCGAATGAGTTCATTGACATAAATCCCGATGGAAGGCACGCCCATGCCCGAACCCTGCACGGAGATGCGTTTTCCTTTATAGGTTCCCGTAAATCCGAGCATGCCCCGCACTTCGTTGTAGCAGGTCACATCCTCCAGATACGTCTCGGCAATAAATTTAGCCCGCAGCGGGTCGCCTGGCAGCAGAATCGACTCGGCGATATCTCCCGGTTTCGCTCCAATATGTGTACTCATGTCCCATTCCTCCACTTATTCGATTATTTCAAATCATTCAAAAAGCTGGTTCCATGCTCCGGCAGCTTCACGCCGAAGTTGTCGGCAACCGTGGCACCGATGTCGGCAAAGGTTTTGCGAAGCGGCAGTTCCTTGCCTTCCGTAAAGCGAGGGGAATATACAAGCAGCGGCACGTATTCACGCGTATGGTCCGTGCCCTTGTAGGTAGGATCATTCCCGTGGTCGGCCGTGATGATCAGAAGATCATTCTCCGTCATTTTCTTGAACACCTCAGGGAGGCGCCGATCGTAATCCTCCAACGCTTGGCCATATCCTTTCGGATCACGCCGATGTCCGTACACGGCATCGAAATCTACGAGGTTCAGGAAGCTCAGACCCTTGAAGGATTCACCCAGGGTTTGCACCATTTTATCCATGCCGTCCATGTTCGATACGGTTCTGACCGCCTTCGTAATGCCTTCGCCATCATAAATATCGGAGATTTTCCCGAGGGCAATGACGTCAAGACCAGCATCTTTCATCTCGTTCATCGTGGTACGTCCGAAAGGCTTCAAGGCATAGTCATGCCGATTCGCCGTACGCTTGAAGCTCCCAACCTCGCCAATGAAAGGACGGGCGATAATCCGGCCGAGCATATAAGGATCCTCCAGCGTGATTTCGCGGCAGAACTCGCAGATTTCATACAGCTCTTTCAGTGGAACTACATCCTCATGCGCTGCGATTTGAAGCACGGAGTCCGCCGAGGTATAGATGATCAAAGCCCCCGTTTTTACATGCTCTTCGCCAAGCTCTTCGATAATCTCCGTTCCGCTGGCCGGCTTGTTGCCGATAACCTTGCGTCCGGTCTTCTCTTCAATGCGCTGGATCAGCTCGTCAGGGAACCCGTCCGGGAATACACGGAATGGCGTATCAATATACAAGCCCATGATCTCCCAGTGGCCTGTCATGGTGTCTTTACCATTCGAAGCTTCCTGCATCTTCGTATAGTAAGCCCGAGGTTGATCCGCAGCAGGGATTCCCTCGATCTCCCGAATGTTGGACAGACCGAGCGCAGCCATATTCGGCATGTTGAGCCCGCCGCATTCGCGGGCAATATGACCCAGGGTGTCGGATCCGATATCGTCAAAATCAGCCGCATCCGGTGCTTCGCCGATACCTACAGAGTCCAATACAATTAAATGAATTCGATCAAAACGTTCCATATCCAAGTGATCCCCCTCATATATGAGTTTTTTAAATCAAACTATCCATAAGGCTCGCTTGTAGTAGTTCGTTTCCTGCCAGGCTTACAGGAACAGTCCGGTAATGGTGGCCGACAGCACGCTCACCAGCGTCGCCCCGTACAGCAGCTTTAGGCCGAAGCGGGCAACCACGTTCCCCTGCTTCTCGTTCAGGCCTTTGACCGCGCCGGCAATGATGCCGATCGAGGAGAAGTTGGCAAAGGACACCAGGAATACCGATACGATTCCCACGGTGCGTTCGGACATATTCGTAAAGTTGGCCAGGCTAAGCATCGCTACGAACTCATTCGAAACGAGCTTCGTAGCCATGATGCTGCCTGCATCCACTGCCTCTTTCCAAGGCACCCCCATCACAAAGGCGAATGGAGCAAAGATGTAACCTAACAGCTCCTGGAAGGTGATTCCGAAAATCATATCAAAAATACCGTTGATCATTGCAATCAACGCAACGAAGCCGAGGAGCATCGCCGCAACGGTAATCGCGACCTTGAAACCATCCATGATGTATTCGCCCAGCATCTCGAAGAAGGATTGCTTCTCCTCCTCCTGCACCTCCAGAATATCCTCTTCCTTATCCACCTTGTAGGGGTTGACGATGGAAGCAATGATAAATCCGCCAAACAGGTTCAGCACAAGCGCGGTCACCACATACCGCGGCTCGATCATGGTCATGTATGCCCCGACGATCGACATCGATACCGTGGACATCGCGGAAGCACAGAGCGTATACATGCGGTGCTTCGGAATTAAGGCGATCTGTTTTTTAACCGAGATAAACACCTCGGATTGCCCCAGGATTGCGGAAGCTACCGCATTGTAAGACTCCAGCTTGCCCATGCCGTTGACTTTACTCAAGACGAGACCGATATATCTTACGATAAACGGCAGTACCTTAATATATTGAAGTATACCAATCAAAGCAGAAATAAACACGATTGGCAGCAGGACATTCAAGAAGAACGGACCTGCACCCTCATTAGCAATGCCGCCAAATACAAACTCGATTCCGGCTCCAGCGTAGTCAAGCAGCGCTTTAAACGTATTCGCTATCCCTTTAACAAGATACTCGCCGACATTCGTGTTCAGCAGGATAAATCCAAGGATCAGCTGCAGCACAATCATGACAGCCAGCGGACGGTAACGAATGTTGCGCTTATCATTGCTGATAAGGAACGCAAGACCGAATACGACCAGCAAACCTAGTATGGCGATTAGAAATTTCATCGTCGATGTTCCCCCATAGGTGAATTTTTTTGATAGATGGATGGCTACCGAATCATCGAAAACCGTATAATCCAAAAAACGATTTAGTAGGAAGAGCTGGATTGGCCGCCCTCCATAATTTTCACGCCGGAGCTGGCTCCGATACGCGTTGCGCCCGCTTCAATCATGCGATCCATGTCTTCCTTGCTGCGCACGCCGCCGGAAGCCTTAACGCCGGTGTTCTCGCCAACGGTTTTGCGCATCAAGGCTACGTCTTCCGGCGTCGCTCCGCCCGTGGAGAACCCTGTTGACGTCTTCACGAAATCAGCTCCCGCTTGCACGGACAGCTTGCAGGCACGCACCTTTTCTTCCTCCGTCAGAAGACTTGTCTCAATGATGACTTTAACCAGCGCTTTGCCTTTCGCTGCGTCCACTACAGCCTGAATATCGTCCAGCACAAGCTCATCGTTACGATCTTTGAGCGCACCGATGTTGATGACCATATCAACCTCCGTAGCTCCATTGGCGATAGCGTCCTTCGCTTCAAAAGCTTTTACCGCCGATGTCGTAGCTCCCAGAGGGAAACCGATAACCGTGCATACTTTGACGTTGGTGTCCGCTAGCTGCTCAGCACAGTAGGATACCCAAGTCGGGTTCACGCAAACCGAAGCAAATCCGTACTTTTTGGCCTCTTCCGTAATTTTCGCAATCTCGGCTTGGGTTGCATCCGCCTTTAAGAGCGTGTGGTCGATCATTCCTGCTATATTCATCTGGTTAAAACACTCCTTAATCTGTTTTTTAATAACTTGTAAAAGCGCTATCATAACGCTTAATCCTTTAGACGGGACCATCATATCACAGCCTTGAACATATGTAAAATACATATTGAAAATATGTTCATACCGATTTATGGCAATGATATTTATCATTGTTGACTAAAACGACAATCCATCATTCAGGAATAATCTAACAATTCCCTCCGTTTACTATGCTCTATACCCGATCAGGGTAAACAGAAACAAAGAATCGGCCTCCTGTTAAGCTAGGGTCATCAATTATCTGCGCACAAAAAACACCCCGTCCAGATAAGTTTGAAGCCGTAACCGCTTCGAATCTCCCTGAACGAGGTGCTGTAAACTTTGACATTATGTCGAACTTTTTATGATAACAAGGCTTGCGCCGTAAACTGGTCCGTCACCAGGATGTTTGCATATTTGCCGATCAGCGCTGCTCGAATGGCATCTACCTTACGCTGACCGCCTGCCACGAGAATGGATTTCTCCTTGTGGCGCAAATCTTCCAAATCGATGCCCACCGTACGGTTGTTAATATCCTCGCTGCACACCGTGCCCTCCGCGTCAAAAAACCGGGAGCAAATATCGCCCGCGCCGATCCGCTGCAGCAGCTTCTGTTCCTCCTTGCTAAGATACCCGAGTCTGAACAGAAGCGCATCCTCATGAACGGTACCCACCGTAAACATGGCGATGTTCGCTTGTTTGCCTAATTGGATAATCCGCTGGATATGCCGGTCCCTCTCCACCATCTCTTTCAGCTCGGTGGTGTCAAAGATGACGGGCAGCGGCAAGTATCTCGCCATCGTGTGATACGCCTCGGCAAACAGATTGACGATCTCTGCGGCATACGTGTTCACATGCGAGTGACTGACGCCGCCCTTCAACTGCACGACCTCGACGCCCCGAACGGGCTTCTGCTGCAGCTGAAGCGCCACGGCATGCATGGTCGTTCCCCAGGTCACGCCGATGATATCGGCATCCTGGACCGTTTCATGCAGGTAATCGGCTGCCCTTTTGCTGATATGCTTCTGGATTTCACGGTATTCATTGATGGGAGAATAACTCACCAGCACCTGTTCCAATCCGTACTTCTTCTTCACTCCTTCGCCCAAAGCGTCCAGGTCCTCGAGAGGGTCGACGATGCTGATCTGCACGTAGCCCTGCTCCTTGGCGTGCTGAAGAAGCCTGGAGACCGTAGGACGTGAAACGCCGAGCCTTGTCGCGATATCCTGCTGGCTGTAATCCGACATATAATACAATCTTGCCGCCTCAATGCTAAGGCGCTGTTTATCCTGATCCATGATCCAACCCACTTTTATTATGTCGTAATCGAATTGGGTCCATTATACATCGTTATGCTGATGATTTCGATAGCTGCCGCCGTTATGGACAAACAAGCGCCCGATCAACGATTGTATTCCTGACGTTTCAGGGATACACCGTTGATACGGACGCTTGCAAAGGATCAGCCTATACCGGCTGAACGTATTCGAGCGGAGATACCCGGCCATAGGAGGTCTTCGCGCCTTGGATCGGCGCTGCCCAGGCCACGGCATTGGCAATTACCTGTTGAATTTCAGGTTGATGGTAGGTAGGGAATGCTTCATGACCCGGTCTGAAATAGAACAGCTTGCCGCGTCCGCGCTTGTAGCAGCAGCCGCTGCGGAACACCTCGCCGCCTTCGAACCAGGAGACAAACACCAGTTCATCCGGTGCCGGAATCTCAAAGCGCTCACCGTACATTTCCTCCTGCGGAACCTCGATATATTCTCCAAGTCCGCTTACGATCGGATGGCTGGGATCGATGACCCACAACCGTTCCTTCTCGCCGTCATCGCGCCATTTCAGTGCGCCTGTGTTCGTGCCGAGGAGGCGCTGGAAAATCTTCGAGCCGTGACCGGAATGCAGGACGATGATTCCCATGCCGTCCAATACGCGCTGACGCACTTTTTCCACGATATCATCCCGTACTTCACCGTGAGCCACATGCCCCCACCAGATCAGAACATCCGTTGAAGCGAGCACCTCGTCCGTCAAGCCGTGTTCCGGATCATCCAATACGGCGGTGCGTACGACGAACTGTGCATCCTTTCCCAGAAAATCGGCAATCGTACGGTGGATGCCTTCAGGGTAAATCTTAGCGATCTGTTCATTATGTCTCTCGTGCCGGTATTCATTCCATACCGTTACATTGATATTAGCCAAGGGTAGTGGCCTCCTTTAATATTGAAATCCAGCGACCTCTTATACATTCATCCCAAGTATAAGCTGTGTTACAATGAACGGGAATGTGTGAAAGTTACTCTTTTTGTACAAAAACGACTTCACGTTTTTTGGGGAGAGGGTGGAAATTCGTGCTAGCGATGAACGCTGACTATGTGCCAAGGATTAAACTGATGGGATTTGTCTCTTACAAGAACCCCTGGATTCATTTCAAGCGGAACACACACGAGTATATTCTGTATTTCGTGAAGAGCGGCGAGCTTCATATGCGGGAGAACGGCGTTTCCCATGTGCTCAAGAAAGGCGACTTGCTGGTCCTTGAACCGCATCTGGACCACGAGGGAACCCAGAAGTATCCCTGCGACTACTACTATATTCATTTTGAACACCCCGATATTCGTCAAACCCCCGAGCGCCCCTTACCCTTGCTGGCCAAGCAGTGGATCATGGGCGAGAACGAGACGGCATCCAAGGACGACAGCAGGCAGCTATATTTCCCCAAGACCTGCACGCTAACCCAGAAAAAAAGCCTTCATCATATGTACCATGCCCTCGGCGAAATGCTGCAGCTGTACAGGCGGAAGCACTTTAACCGTAGTTTGACCGCGCTCAAATTCATGGAAATGCTGATCGAGCTTTCCCGGGAGAGCCTGTTCGATGAGCTGGAGAAGAACAGCCCGCATACCAAGTCCTATATGAAGGTGCATGCACTGCTCGACTACATCCATGAACATTACGCCGAGAAAATCATCAGCTCGGATATCGAACAGCGCTTCGAATGCAATTATGATTACATCAATCGGGTATTCGCCAAGCTTACCGGCCATACGATCATGCGATATGTGAATCAGGTACGAATCAATCATGCGAAGGAATTGATCGAGGCCACGCACCTTAGCTTCGGTGAGATCGGGTATCTGACCGGCCTGGAGGATCCGTTCTATTTCAGCAAGATTTTCAAAAAATACGTCGGCATGTCCCCGAATCAATACTATAAGCAGGTACGCGAGAAGGAATAAGCTTGGCTTACCCGTTTCTGGCTCCCTGCATTATGGTCGTCGTATCGTCGTGGATAGAACCAGGCAAGCGTTTAACGGTTGACCTTCGGCGTTGGGGATAACCCGCCACCCCTCCAAGTTAATAGGGAGTTATCCTTGCACTTCTCCACATTTGTTCACAAACGCTGGATAACTTCCTTGAAATAAAAGATCGGAAATTCAGTTTGTGCGGAACGAACGGGGATAATGTTCATAACTCTGTGTATAACGAACTTATTCAGGATGTTATACACAGTCCTTCCGGTGTGAGGTAAGTCTTTTGTGTTAATTATCCACATGCGTTGATTTGGATTTTTCCGCATGAATCCGGAATCATGGCATATAAAAAAAAACGAGAACAGGGAAACCTCCTCCCTGTCTTCGCTTTTTAATAGTAAGGTGCCCGTCCACTCATAATGACGTCGATATCTAAAAGCACCCTTTATATAGCTTCGAACGGTTCCCTTCTGCTCCCCCTCGTTACTTGCGCCCGTAATCGGCCTTAATCTCTCCCCAGCTCTTCGTTTGCCATTTCAGCACCTTGTTCTCATATGTATTGGTTCGAAGCCAGTGCTCGGCCCGGTCCACCAGATCCCAGATCTCTTTGGTTGACGCATCCCGCGGAAGCGTGGAGACCACCTTCTTCTGCTTCAGCCATTTGAGCGCATTCATGGAATCGCTGTACACCGTCTTGGTGCTGCCGATTTTCTTCAAATAAGCCAGTGCGTGGACGATGGCCAGAAACTCGCCGAGATTGTTCGTTCCCTTCGAAATCGGTCCGCACGAGAACAGAATATCTCCCGTCTGCGTATCCACGCCTTTGTACTCGACGGGTCCCGGGTTTCCTCGCGTCCCCACATCTACGGAAATGCTGTCATAATCGATCTCGCCCGGTTCTTCGGCGGCAGATGCGCTGCTTCGCTTGTAGTTTTTGGAGCCTGAGCTGCCCGATTTGCCTCCGGACTGCTGCCCCCAGTAATTTTTATAACCGGCCGCATATGCCTGTTCCGCTTCGCTCCGGGATTCAAACGCCTTGAACTTCGCACCTGTAAACTGATTGACCTGCTGCTGGCAGTCGCCCCAGCTTGTATAAATTCCGGGCACTTTACCTACCCAGACTACATAATATTTTTGCTTCGCCATCCTAAACCTCCATCCTGAACTAACCTCTCTAGCGTACTATATCACATCCTCCGAAACCAACAAAAAAAGCGCCATCGTCTCCGATCCGCTTTCTGTGTTTGATCTTATTCAATTGTTCCTGTTTCGTCGGCTTTACTCTCACGTGCTGTGACAGCGCACTGTAATCTTCGTTGGTCTTTCTCATCGAGACGGCTGACCATGTTCCGGCACGTTCCGCTTTGCGGAGCGCTTTTTGCGTTTTGGTACGGGCCATGAGGCTCACACTCCTTGTATTATGGAATTCCCTTATATTGTACGGCAAAATGGATGGGAATGGAACAAAAGGCAGTCTGGGATTTCATCTCCTTCTTCACAAAACCTATGATATAATACGGAATCATTGGAGAATAGATCCAATTAAGATAAGAGGGGTTGAAGCGATATGAAACTAGAGCGGCTCATATCCATGATTTACATGCTGCTGAACAACGAGATCCTGTCCGCGTCTGCCCTGGCAGAGAAATATAACGTGTCCCAGCGAACCATATACCGCGACATTGATGCGATCTGCGCAGCCGGCATTCCCGTTGTATCGTATCAGGGAGTGAACGGCGGTTATGGCATTATGGAGCAATACAAGATGGACAAAAGCTTGCTTGGCTCCTACGATGTCAGCGCCTTGATCACCATCCTGCACAGCATGTCCACGGTGTTTGAGGATGAACGGGCCATGGATACCATTCAGCGTCTGCAGACCATTGATCGTTCCGCCAATTCGGCATCACAGGGATTGTCCATGGATATCGGGAGCTGGCGCTCTTACAACGAAAGCCTCCGACTTCTTCGCCGCGCCATTACCGACAAGCATGTGATCTCCTTTCAATACATAAGCGCCAAGAATGAACGCATTCACCGTAAAGTCGAGCCCCTGCGACTCATGTATAAATTCGGATCCTGGTATTTGTACGGTTTCTGCAGAACAAGGGCCGATTACCGCGAATTCCGAATTTCAAGAATATCGGAGCTGTCCCCCTCCGCCGAGCCCTTTTTGCACCAGCATTCGGAGGAGCACACGCACGGTCCTCATCTTCAAGAGCAAAATCCGTACGACCGATGGGAGAAGCCTACCTGGGAGCCTTCACCCGATGCGATGGAAGTCATCCTTCACGTATCCCCCCGTGCCTTGGCCAAAGCGATGGATCAATTCTATGATGTGCAGCGGGAATTTTATGAAGACGGCTCGCTCCGTCTCACGTTCAAGGTCCAAGATCCGGATTCCTGGTGGTTCTGGTCGACCCTGCTGAGCTTTGGCGAGGATATAGAGATCATTGAGCCGGCTGACCTAAGGACGCTCATGCAATCCAAATTAGAAAAAATGCTGCAGGTATACGCAAAAGTATGACAGTCCGCTGTCATACTTTTTTATTTACAATGTTCCCAAGAAAGCAAAAACACGAAGCCAAAGGGGACGATCACGATGAATTATCCTGTAAAAATGTATGAGTACCATGTATGGGCCAACCAAGTGATATTCAACCGACTGCTGGAGCTGCCGGGGGAATTGTACAATCAGAGAATAACGAGCATTTTCCCAACCGTATCCGAGGCGTTGATTCACATTTACACGGCGGATCTTGGATGGATCAACATTTTGTCCGGGATGGATATGCGCTCCGCATTGGCTGAGGCCTACCAGCTTCGGGAAGAGCTCGAAGCGATTTCGCTGGATGACCTGAACCTGCGGTTTATCGAATTGTCGGATCGATACGCTGCGTTTCTCCGCCAGCAGCCTGACCTGGAGCGGATGATCCGCTTGGATAATCCTTATGCGGGCATCCGGGATACCCGTCTCTCCGAGATCATGCTTCATGTGGTGAACCACGGTACTTACCATCGTGGAAATATTGCCGCCATGATGCGCCAACTCGGAAGCTCCTCTGCGATGACCGACTACGCTTTTTTTTGGTACCAGAGTGAACCGGAGTTGGTGCTTGCCTAAATAACACACAGCACTAGCGGCAATCCCATGATCCGACAATTCCATGCCGGTTCAGGCCGGCAAAAGCCGCAGCCAAAAAGCCTGCTCCAGAACCTGGTCCGAAGCAGGCTTTCCTGTTTCCTGTTTCCTGTTTCCTGTTTCCTGTTAGAAGCGTGCTACAATTTGCGTCCTTCCGTCAATCGAACCCAGAAGCCGCCTTTAAAGCTCTTCGGTTCATGGGAAATAATGAACGCCTGCGGCGACATTTTAGATAGTGACTCCATCAACCGCCGCTCGTTCTTCCGTTTCACTAGAACTTGAAGCACAAGCCGTTTGCCATCCTTGCCGTCCGCTTCCCAGGCGGTCACGCCATACCCCTTCTCCCGGAGGTTCATCGCCAGGTTGGTCTCAACGGAATTCACGATAACCTGTACCACGATGTATCCGAGTGCCAAATATTCCTCGATCCGGCTGCCGGCATAAACGCCAAGGCCGAAGCCCAGGCAATAAGCGGCCATATTAAAGGGGTTGTCCAGATTTTGCAGGACGAGATTGAGGCCGAGCAAGTAAACGAATACCTCCAGCATGGCCAGAAGGGAGGCAATCCCCCTTCTGCCTTTGATCATCAGAATCAGCCGCAGCGAAAAGATCGAGACATAAACTACATTGATGCCGATGATGGAGCCGATAAGTGACAGCGAGATCATAAAGAATCACGGGTGGCGATATATTCCGGTCTTGGCTTCTGGCCCGAATACGGCAGTTTAACCTTATTCTCCACGCTGTTATAGACCATAAAGATATTGCTGCGCGGCATCGGCGTAATGTTGCTGTTCGAACCGTGCATAATGTTGCAGTCAAAAATCACGATTGACCCCGCTTTGCCGACAGGCGTGTCGATACCCCTTTTCTGCACCATGCGGGTCAGGCTGTCATGATCTGGAACGCCGTACTCCTGCTTGCGCAGGGAATCCTTGAAATGATTCTCCGGCGTTTGGCCGATGCAGGCCACGAATTCCTTATGCGATCCAGGCACAACCATAAGCGGTCCGTTATAAGAGTAGTTATCCTCCAGAGCAATGGAGCAGCTCAAGGCTCTCATACGAGGCATGCCATCCTCAACATGCCATGTTTCGAAATCGGAGTGCCAATAGAACTCTTTGCCCGTGAAGCCCGGCTTGTAATTAATCCGCGATTGATGGATATACGTCTCGCTTCCCAAGAGATACTCCATGATCGCCAAGAGTCTCGGATGCCGGGACAGCTTCTTGAACACTTCATGGCTCTCATGAACCGCAAAGACCGATCGAACTTCGTTCCCGCCCGGCTCCCGGATCACTTCATCCTGGTTCAGCTCTCTTGCCGATACCTGTAAACTGCTGGCTTCCGCCTGAAATACCGACAACTCCTCTCGACCAAAGAAGTCTTCCAGGAATAAATATCCGTTGCGCTCATAGAAGTCGGATTGCTCCTGCGTTAACGCAGCATCCGGCGTCCATTCCGAATGAACGACAGGATCCTGTCTCTTTAGGATCCGGGGCTCCGAATGCACTCTTGAAGGATAAACGTCCAGTTCTTTTTCCTGAAAGGCCGACACATGATTATTACTCATCGCATATCATCTCCTTAGTCTGAAATTGGGGCGAGCAGCGGATAGGTTCCTTCCTCATCGTGAACTTCAGCACCGGTAAGCGGCGGATTGAATACGCAGACCATCCGCATTTGCGAACGTGCTCTCAAATAATGCTTCTCATGACCGTCCAGCGCGTACATCATCCCTGGGGATATCGAGTAGGTTTCACCCCCGACAATCTCGATTTCCCCCTCTCCTTCGATGCAGTACACGGCTTCGACGTGGTTTTTGTACCAGATCAGCGTCTCCGTTCCGGCCTTGACGAGGGTATCATTGAGAGAGAAGCCCATGCCATCCTTCGTCAGCAGCAGCCTTCTCGAATTCCATGTCTGGGTATCGATATCGTCTTTGGTATCCACGATCTCTTCCAAATGTTTAACAATCATGACAACCTCTCCTCTGCAGCTAATTGTTTCATACTGTTCTCAAATATCCCCAATCCCTGTGCCAATGTGTTCATTTCAATCGTTAGTGGCGGCATCAGCTTTGCCACTTCGCTGTACGGACCGGACGTTTCCATAATCAGTCCATGCTCGAAGGCCATCTCGGACAGCCTGCCCGCGAGCTCCGGTTTATCAAAAGCAACCCCCTGAATCATGCCTCTGCCGCGGATTTCGCCGCCGAGCTGGGGATAATCCTTCACAACGCCTTCCAATGATTGGCGAATCCGATTTTCCCTGATGCCGATATCAAGCTGGAAATCTTTCGTTTTCCAATAATTCAGCGCTTCGGCCGCGGCAACGAATCCGAGATTATTGCCCCGGAAGGTACCGTTATGCTCCCCCGGCTCCCATATATCGATCTCCGGTCTGATCAGCGTAATCGCCATCGGCAAGCCAAAGCCGCCAATCGATTTCGAGAGGCATATGATATCCGGCTCAATGCCGGCATCATCAAAACTAAAGAACGGCCCGGTTCGGCCGCAGCCCATCTGGATATCATCCAAAATCAGCAGCATTCCCTTATCCTTGCAGATGCTCGCAAGCTTCTGCAGCCATTCCCGGCTGGCGGCGTTCAATCCGCCTTCGCCCTGCACCGCCTCGACGATCACTGCGGCCGGCAGCGGAATGCCGCTTCCCGGATCATCCAGAAGCTTCTCCATATATGCCATCGTATCCACGTCGTCACCAAAGTAACCGTCATACGGCATAAACACGGAGTGGCTTAGATCCACGCCGGCACCCTGGCGCTTGAAGGAGTTGCCGGTTACCGCCAGCGATCCCAGCGACATGCCATGAAAGGCATTCGTGAAACACATAACGGTGCTGCGCCCTGTTACTTTACGGGCGATTTTGAGCGCGGCCTCCACGGCATTCGTTCCGGTCGGACCGGGAAACATCACCTTGTGATCCCACCCGCGCGGCTTCAGGATGACCTCCTGAAAGCGGGTCAGAAACGTTTCCTTCGCACCCGTAGCCATATCCAGGCTATGCGTGACGCCGTCCTTCAGGATATAGTCGACCACCTTCTCGCGAATCTTCTCATTGTTATGTCCGTAATTTAAAGCGCCGGCTCCCGCAAAAAAATCAATGTATTCATTGCCCTGCGTATCCCACAGCTTCGCATTCCGGGCCTTGTCAAAAACCGTCTGAAAGCTCCGGCAATAACTTCTTACTTCCGATTCCAGCTTGTTAAACACAGTAAGCTTCGGTTTCTCCATGACTTGGTTGTCCATAGTTCCCTCCATTTGTTTAAATGTCATTGAAAAAGGGGCCAATCACGAATAACGGCTCATCTTCATGGGACGTTCCATCGGGGAACATCTCTGCTCCATAACCTACGGTTACGGTGCTGGGAATGGATTTCTCCTCGGCATATCCGAGAAACAAACGACGGGACGCCATGTTACTCGGCGATACCGTAGCTTCAATGTAACGGACGCCATGGCATGCCTTCTGATTCATAAGATTTGTCAGCATCGCCTTTGCAACGCCTTGCCTCCGATGCGAATTAGCAACGGCCACTTGCCATACGAACAGCGTCTCCGGGTTGCGAGGAGAACGGAAGGCGGAAATAAAACCGATGATATCTCCTTCATGCTCGGCGATCATGCAGGTATCATGGAAGTAATCTCCAAGCAGCATGTAGCAATAGGGGGAGTTCAGATCAAGCGATCCGGTGTCGCGTATAAGCTCCCACACCCGGGTGCCGTCCCGGGCTTCCGGTCTTCGGTATACAATTTCGGTATCGGTATCCACAGCCATTCTATACAATCACCTCTTTCCAGAACTAATTTCCGTTCGAGCGGAATCGCTGCAGGAAGCTCTGCAGCCGCTCGCTCTGGGGATTATCGAATATCTCCTCCGGCGTGCCCTGCTCAACGATCCTACCATCGGCTCCGAAGATGACGCGGTCCGCGATTTCCTTCGCAAAATCCATCTCATGTGTAATCAGCATCATGGCCATTTCGCCTTCATCCGCAATTTCCCGGATCACCTCCAGCACTTCGCCGACCAGCTCCGGATCAAGCGCCGAGGTCACCTCGTCAAACACCATAACCTTCGGCCGCATGACCAGCGCTCTGGCGATGGCAACCCGCTGCTTCTGGCCCCCGGACAGATTGGACGGGTACATCTTCAATTTGTCGGCCAAACCGACCTTACTGAGCATGGAGACGGCCCGCTCCTCCGCCTCCTCCTTGGATAAACCCAGCACTTTGCGTGGGGCCTCCGTCACATTGCGAAGCACGTTCATGTGCGGGAACAGATTGAAATGCTGAAAGACCATGCCAACATTGCAGCGCATCCGGTGCAAATGCTTTTCATTGGCCCGAACCAGCTTGCCCTTCTCTTCCATATGCCAGAGCAGCTCGCCATCAACCTCGATGGTTCCCTCGGTCGGTTCTTCCAGCGTCATCAGCATCCGGCCCATCGTTGTTTTGCCCGATCCGCTCGGACCGATCACAGCCACCTTTTCTCCAGGCTGCATCTCCAGATCGATGCCTTTAAGCACCTGTAGATCACCAAACGACTTGGTCACGCCGGTATATTTCACAATCGGCTTTGTACCCGTAGCGGTAACGGGATTTCCCTCCTGCTGCGGCACCTTCGACGCTTTTGCTTGCTCATCGATCACAACGGCATTCAATTGATTCCCTCCTTTTATTTTCCACGCTGCAGATTCATGCGTTTTTCCAGCCTTTGCACAAGCAATGAGGCGATATAACTGATGATCAGGAACAGAATCCCGACCATCGTATACGGTTCAAATGCGCGGAACGACTGCGACACGATATTTTTGGCCGTCAGCATCATCTCCACAAGCGTTATGGCGCATAGAATCGGCGTCTCTTTAAACATAACAATCAAATAATTACCCAGTACCGGAATGATCGGCGGCACCGCTTGCGGCAGGATAATACTTCGCCAGGTTTGGGCTTTCGTGTAATTCAGTGCTGTGGCAGCCTCCCATTGTCCCTTCGGCACTCCCTCGATTCCGGATCGGTACACCTCGGACAGATATGTGCTGTAATGCAGCCCGAGACCGATCACCCCGGCATAGAAGGCCGGAATGGAAATTCCGGTAAGAAGCGGCAGACTGTAATACAGGAAGAAGACCTGCACCAGCAGCGGTGTATTGCGAATAAATTCGATCATTCCTTTGGTTATTAGTGACAGCACCTTAAATCGGCTCCGCGCTGCAAAAGCAAGCAGTAATCCGATGATCAATGCCACCGCGAAAGCGCAGATCGTCACCCATACCGTCATTTTTAATGCACTCAAGAGCTGGGGCAGGATATCCCATACATAGTTCCAATCCCACATGACTATAGCCTCCCCGCTGTCCATTTACGCTCCAGCAGTCGAACTGCCAGCGAAACGAGCGTAGCAATGACAAAATACATGAGGAGCAGCAGCACCAGAATCTCGGTCGTCCAGGAGATGTAATTATTGCGGAGCACCATCGCCTGATACGTTAAATCCGCCATTGTGATGAAATAAACCAGTGAGGTGGATTTGATGAGCTCCACAAGCTGATTCCCGAAAGGGGGAAGCATTCGCAGGGACGCTTGAGGCAATATGACATTCCACAATCTTTGCCAAGGCTTCAGATTAAGCGCTACGGCGGCTTCCCATTGTCCTTTCGGAACGGCCAACACGGCGCTGCGAACGATTTCCGAGCCGTATGCGCCGAAGTTCAGCCCGATCGCGAGGATCGCAGCCAGCATTTTCGGAAGCTCGACGCCGATGAACGGAAGGGCGAAATACAACCAGAACAGCTGCACCAGCAAGGAGGTCCCCCGAAAGACTTCCACGTACACGGCTGCCAACGTGCGAATGATCCACAGCTTCGACAGTCGGCATAACCCGGCTGCAAAGGACATCACGACCGCAAGGATGGCTGAAAAGAAAGCAACCACAATCGTGATCTCCGCCCCTTTCAGCAGCGTAGGGAGAAAATCAATCCATGAATTCGGCATGCTATTCCCCGCAAAGCGCAGCGGCCGTCATCTCGCCCGGGAGCTCTTCTTCTGTGAACCCGAACTTCTGCAAAATTTCGAGCAGCTCGCCCGACTCCTTCATTTTTTGCAGCTCCGCATTATAAGCCTCCTGAAACTCGGTATCCGCTTGGCGGAAAGCCGTAGCTCCGTAACCGCGAACGCTTTCGCCGTCGATGACCGGCTGCTCGAAATCAGCCACGCGTTCGATGCTGTCGTCGCTGGCCGAATCCAGCATCGCCTGCAGGGACGGCCCCGTCATGGTAATTGCCTGCACCCGGTCTGCCTGAAGGGCGCTGATGGCCGAAGCCTGATCTGGAACCTGTACGATCCGGTCCGTAGGAATGCCGGACTTCTCCAAATAGCCGATTTCAACGGCTCCGGTCATAACGGCTACCTTGGCCTGGTCGTTCTTAGCAATGTCCTCGTAACTTCCGAGTCCCAGCGGATTTCCCTGCTTCACCGCAATGGCTTCCCCGATGCTGTACTCCGGATTAGCAAACAATACGGCAGAGCAGCGATCCGGATTAATGAACATGCCTGCGGTAATTAGATCAAACCGCTCGGCCTGAAGTCCGGCAACCAGCGAACCGAATTCCGTAAGCTCTCCCCTCATTTCCTTGATGCCAAGCCGCTCCAGAATAACACGGGCAATCTCGACCGCTTCTCCAGTGAGTTCCCCATTGGCCTCTTTGTAGGCATAAGGCTTCTCATTCGCAAATCCCACGGTGATATACCCCTGCTCAATGGCTTGCTCCAATGTGCTCCCTTTGTCGCCGCAAGCCGCAAGCGACACCCCCATAATCAATGACAACATCAGTACAACCACTCTCTTCAAAACTTTCCACAACCTTTCATTATGACTTTGCAATTCTTAAAAACGACATGTTGAAATTATCCATGTTAACTCATATGTTAACTGGGATTTAAGGGTATTCAGATACCTTGCATGGGTCGGACCTTCAGGGAAGATGATTCATCCATCTCCTTCCACGCTTAAACCCAATGCCATCTGACCGATTTAATTGGTTTTGGTTAAACATTTGCAGGCCTTGCCCCTCCTCTTTAGCAGAATACAAAAAGACCACCAAACAGGGGATCTAGACATAGCTCCGCCAGCAGGGGGTCAAAAAATAGAGAAAAGGCCCCTAAAGAGAATTAAGGGCCTTTGTTATGAACATCCATTATGTATGCAAGACCCATCCACTGCTGACGAGGTTAGCTGACGGACTCGGGTAAGATGGTACCCTACACTCGTGATTCCAAGTGACTCGCCCCTGGTGAAACTGGTTCCCCCGCTTTCCGGAAAATGTATGCCGGAAACTAAGCGTGTGTCCATGATAAAGGGAACTTCAGGAAAAGTCAAACCCCTTTAACCGCTTTTTCTGGAAATTCAGAGGCGGAAATGCCGTTCTTCCAGGGCCTATGAAAAGCATGAAAAATGCCTCATTCAAGCCTCTTCCCCAACGATACAGGAATTTTATCCCAGTCTCGTTTTTCGCTATATAGCAGGCATTTGACATACCTCCCTTACTCATTCATGTGGTGGATCGTTTATGCCATGAATTACATTCGGATTGTGAAAGCTTTCCCCACACATTTACGGCGCAAATACGGCGCAAATTTTTTTTTGAACCGCTGCGTACAGAGCCTATGAATATCGTAGGGCAATCCGAGATTCATCCTATAGTTTTGCTATTCGTCAATAGATGAATGCCTCCGGGGCTAGCGTACATTCTGGAAATTATAGTTGTTTATCTATCATTTATGCGCTATTAACCCATGCCGTACCGAGAGTATTTGCGTAGTATAGAACAAATCTAAAGGAGGTGCTTCATTTGGAACGTTCTTCTAGAAAGAGAAAATTGTGTGCTCTTAA
Organism: Paenibacillus sp. NPDC093718; assembly: GCF_050279985.1. Lineage (NCBI taxonomy): Bacteria > Bacillati > Bacillota > Bacilli > Caryophanales > Paenibacillaceae > Paenibacillus > Paenibacillus sp. NPDC093718. The sequence continues at coordinate 56,505 of NZ_JBNNUS010000012.1, read as the reverse complement.
AAAAATAGAGAAAAAAGTCATTCATGCGAAGAAAAAGCATTGCCCGTCTCATGGCCATGGTGATCATAAAGGCCATGGTGATCATAAAGGCCACGGAGGTCGTAAAGACCATGCTTGTATTGTTAAAAAGCGTCGATGCCCAAAAGCTATCCGTGGACCGGTAGGTCCTCAGGGTCCTATCGGACCGGTCGGACCTATCGGGCCTGTGGGACCTGCCGGACCGACAACCGGTATTGCAGGACCTGCTGGACCTGCTGGACCTGTCGGGCCTGTCGGACCTGTTGGACCTGCGGGACCTACTGGAGCTACTGGAGCTACTGGGGCAACAGGAGCAGCCGCCGGAGGAGCCATCATCCCATTCGCATCCGGCATACCGCTTGCTCTGACCACCGTTTTAGGCGGATTAGTCGGATCCGTTGGTCTCGTAGGATTTGGTAACTCGGCCAATACGTTTACGCTGGCTGGCGGTACGATTGACCTCACTGGAGCAGCTGGTACTCTGCTTAACATGGCGTTTAACACGCCACGAGCTGGTACTATCACTGCACTGTCCGCTACCTTTAGCACTACTGCGGCGCTTTCCCTGCTGGGAACCACGGTTACGATTACAGCACAACTGTACAGCGCACCAGCAACGAGCAATATTTTCACACCGATACCAGGCGCTCTTGTTACGCTGGCTCCGCCGCTCACAGGCGTCGTAACCCTCGGAACAGTAAGCAATGGCTTCGTAGAAGGCCTGGCCATTCCGGTGCCGGCCAATACACGCCTGTTAATGGTATTCTCGGCAACCGCTGCCGGCACAACTCTTGTCACTGCAGTGGCAGGTTACGCCAGCGCTGGCGTCAACATTATATAAGCTTCAGTTTCCTGTAAAAAAAGCCCCGATTTTTATATCGGGGCTTTGCTTCATTTATACGGCTGTATATCCGCCATCCACCAACAAGCTCGTGCCTGTAATGAAGGACGCATCTTCACTGGCGAGAAACAACACGGCTTTGGCTACTTCTTCCGGTTGCCCCAAGCGGCCCATCGGATGAAGGCCGACCAGATGCTGGGTGATCGCTTCCGTTCTTCACTGAATTAGAGGCGTATCGATATATCCCGGACATACGGCATTGACCCGGATCCCTTTAGGAGCATAGTCCGCGCTCATCGACTGGGTTAACAGCTTAACGCCTCCCTTAGCGGAAGCATAGGCGGTAACGCCCGCTTTTCCGACATGGTTATGGATCGATCCGCAGTTTACGACCGCCCCTCCGTCTCCTTGGGATAACATTTGCTGGATTACATATTTATCGCACAGGAACACCCCTCTTAGATTAATATCAATCATTCTTTGCCAGTTGTCCATCGACAACTGATCAGCAGGAGCATCATGAGCAATGCCTGCATTGGCGAACAATACATCCACACGGCCAAAATGCTCAACCGTCTGCTTCACCATATTCGCAACTTCCTGTTCTTGGGTTACATCCGTCTTAACGAACAGCGTTTCAAAGCCTGCTCCTTTTAATTCATCGGAAACTGCTTGTCCCCGGTCCGAATAATCGGCAATAACAACCTTGGCTCCCTCTTCAACAAAAAGCCTTACCGCTGCTTCACCGATCCCGCTGGCGCCTCCGTCACAATGACAACCTTGGATTCAAACTTCATTTGTCGACCACTCCTATATTGTGAATTCATTATAACAGCCCCACATTCATGTAGAGTTTGCATATTTCAGGCATGATATTCCACAAGCCCCTTTTCTTTCATAGACCTACGTACTATCGAATAACGGCATATGAACGTCACAACTTGATATTCGCTGCGTCCTAACCCTTTATCCAGCCCGTCCGTTGTTATATAGGCCGTTCGATCGTAAACATCTCTCCCAGTGCAGAATAGATGTTTCCCGCCATTCGGCTCACAGGCTTTAACTTGGCAGCGTCAATCCGGCCCTGCTCGTAAAGCTCCTCCGCAACGTGGAAGCGAACCACGCGGGCAATCAATAGATCAGCGGCAGGCAGTTGATCCGCGCCATTCAAGGTAACCACCTGCTCCAGTACGCATTCCATGCGAATCTTGGATTCCAGAACGCCGGGAACCTTAACAACCTCGCTTACGATCGGGGTTAGATTGGTTCGGTCAAGCTCACTCTCGTCCGGAGGCAGGTTCGCCGCCGTTTCGTTCACGGCTTCAACAGTGTTTTCGTCCACGATATGGATGACAAGCTCGCCGCTTTGCATGGCATTTCTCGCTGTATCCTTGGCCGTGCCGTTCTTCCTTTGAACGGAAACGGACAGCATGGGCGGATTGCTCGTCAGAATGGAGAAATAACTGAACGGCGCCGCATTCAGCACGCCATCCTCCGATAATGTCGTAACAAAAGCGATCGGCCGCGGAACAACGCTCCCGATCAGCAGCTTGTATGTGTCCCGTTCGCTTTGGGTATTCGGGTCAATGGATATCACTTGAGTTGCCCCTCTCCTGTATTTTGACTTGTATTGGCTCCAGACCTTCCTCAATACGCGCTCGCTCCAGTTCAAACCAGGGAGGAAGTTTCAATTGTTCCCCTAGCGAGTCCAAATCTTCATCCACCGTAAATCCGGGCGGATCCGTTGCGATTTCAAACAAGATCCCCCCTCGTTCCCTGAAGTACAACGCTTTGAAATAGTTCCGATTCCTGATATCCGTAGGGTGGAAACCATGCTGTTTCACCCATTCGTACCATTTGCTGTGCTCCTCATCATCTTGGGCCCGCCATGCGATATGATGGGTCGTTCCGGCACCTCCGGCACCCAACGGGATGTCCCGCATCGGTAAATCAATCACGTTGCCGAAAGGGCCCCCAGCCTGAAACCGTGCATAGTTAACGTCCTCTCCCATGAAGGTCAGCCCCATTACCTGCTCCAGCGCTCTCTTCGTTTCCTCCCACTTGTTGCTGAACAGGACTGCGCCGCCAAACCCCTTAATCGCTGTATCCGGCGTCACATCGTTCACAGACCAACTGCTCTTCGGACCGTTTTCCCGCTCGACGAGCTCAAGAGAAAGTCCATCGCGATCGGAGAATTGAAGATAATGTTCGTTAAACCGAAATGCTTTCATGACAGGAACACCGAATCTCCGTAAACGCTCTTCCCAATAAGGCAGGGCACCCGCAGGGACGACAAATGTTGTATACCCAACCTGCCCTCCTCCACGTATCCCTCTCCGTGAAGCAGAAGACGGAAAGAAGGTAATAATGGTCCCCGGGTGTCCCTGCTCATCCCCGAAATACAAATGGTAAACCTCAGGCGCATCATAATTGACCGTCTTCTTCACCATTCTGAGCCCCAGCACACCCGTATAAAAATCAACATTTCTCTGCGGGTCCTGCGCATAAGCGGTAATATGATGAATGCCTGCCGTTTGTAATGCCATATCCATCGCCTCCTCATGGTTTCGTGTCCAGCCCAATGTTTCCATACTTGATTCCGGTTCGTATAGCTAAATCACACAATCTTTAAATTGAATATCTTTAATTAGAGATTATATTTTTTTCATACCATTGTCAAGCGGCCCCTCATATCTCAGGCAGACAAAAAGCCGCCAAGAACGATTCCACGCTCTTAGGCGGCTCCAGCATGCAGCTGCGGCCACATGTCTATCCCGCGTCTATGCTTTTTGCCATTTTTCCTTAAAGAACAGCTGATACACTCTTGTTACGATAATCTTAATGATCATGTAAATCGGTACCACCAGCAGAATCCCTATAATACCACCAAGATCCTGACCCACCAAAACCAGAATAATGATCGTAATGGGGTGGATTGCCAGCTGTTTGCCGAAGATATACGGACCAATCAGGTTATCCTGAATCTGCTGGGCGGCCAGGATGACAACAAGCGCCCAGATCGCCGTCCCCGGGGACTGGATGAACCCGATGATCACGATCGGGATCGAGGAAAGAATAGCTCCGATAAACGGTATGAAATTCGCAATGACCGCGACAACCGTCAACAGCAGCGCATAAGGCAGGCCAATAATCAGGAAGCCGAGATACATCAAGACGCCCAGCGCCAGATTGATGAGGACCCGGCCCACGATAAACCCTTTGAGCGCGTTATTGATTTCATCCAGCACCGAGGCTCCTACTTCCTTGAATCGGTCAGGCAAAAAGCTGACAATCATCTCCCCGAACTTTCCGCCTTCCTTCAGCATGTAGTACAGCATGATCGGGAACGTAAATAAGACGATGGCAAAACTCGAAACAAACGAAAACAGGTTCATAATATAATTCGTCAAAAACGTGAAACCTTGGTTCAAATAATCAGTTAGCTGTGTAAGCGGATTTGCGTTCTCCGGGAATATATCCTTGAAGAAGCCGTTATTCTCCCATTCCTGTAGCTGCTCGCCAAGCTTTGCAAACAAAGCGGGGGCATTCTGTACAAGGGCCACGATCTGATCCCGCAGGGATGGCCATACCCCAATAATAAAACCTGTAAGTATGCCTGCAAACACGACATATAGGAGCAGGATGGCCAGCGAGCGATTTAGCTTGCGCTTTTCGAGAAAATCAACCAGCGGCCTGAGCAGGTAATAGAAGAATCCGGACAGCATCAGCGGCACGAGGATGATCGAGAAGAACGAAAGTACCGGTCTGAATATAAAATCCACCAGCGATCCCAGATAAATAATAATGAGGACCAGGATCACGGCAAGACATAATTTGAAAAACTTGTTCATTTTCAGCAAAGAGCATGCCCCTTCTCCTATTTTTTCACCATCGTATCATGACAATGTGTGCATATACAAATCGCTTGCGCCTGCACTGGCATAGGATGTCGGATCGTAGCGCCATCGCTTTTATAACCATTCGGTTCACTTCATCCTGCGGATATATACTTCTCCTAACGCCTCACGTATAATATGATGGATTGCAAGGGCAAGGATATAGTTTAGGAGGATATTATGAACCTGCATGTTACATCCATCATTCTTGGTCTGATCATCGTACTGAATATCGTGTTCTCCATGTTCGTGGTGTTCAGGGAACGGCGGGATGCCGGCTCCACCTGGGCATGGCTGTTGGTGCTGTCCTTTATCCCGATTTTGGGCTTTGCGCTGTACCTGTTGTTCGCCCAGAATTTAAGAAGAATCCGTCTCTTCCACTGGGATGATCTGCAGAAAACCGGAATCGAGAAGGTATTGCTCTCCCAAATGGAAGGGATGAATCGCGGCGAGTATCCGTACAGCAATCAAGCGGCAGCGGATAACAGCGATTTGATCCATATGCATATCAATGAGAATCAGGCGATTCTTACGGACGACAACCACGTTGAAATCTTTACGGATGGACGCCAGAAATTTGAACGGTTGTTTCAGGATATTGAGGAAGCCAAAGTCTACATACATATTCAATACTACATCATCCGTCGCGACGAGCTGGGCAAGAAGCTGATATCCCTGTTGACCAAAAAAGCAAAAGAAGGCGTGAAGGTCCGGGTTCTGTACGACGAGCTGGGCTCGCGTAAATTAACCAAGGGCTTCTTCAAAGCATTTCGCGAAGCCGGCGGAGAAGCCGAAGCCTTCTTCCCGTCCAAGCTGCGTTTCATTAATCTGCGGTTGAATTACCGGAATCACCGGAAGCTGGCAATCATTGATGGCAACATCGGGTATGTCGGCGGGTTTAACGTGGGGGATGAGTACCTGGGTCTTAACTCCAGGTTCGGGTATTGGCGGGACACCCATCTGCGCATTCAAGGCGAAGCCGTTTATGCGATGCAGGTTCGCTTCATTCTGGACTGGAATCAGGCATCGCACCATAACGATATCTTTTATGAATCGAATCTGTTTCCCAAGATCAATTCGCCGGGTAATGTCGGGATTCAGATTGTGACCAGCGGTCCGGATTCCAGATATGAACACATCAAGAATGGTTATATCAAAATGATTTCGTCCGCCAAAAAATCGATTCATATTCAGACGCCCTATTTTATCCCCGATGCCAGCCTCCTGGATGCGCTCCGCATTACAGCGCTGTCCGGTGTCGAGGTTAACCTTATGATTCCCGATAAACCCGACCATCCCTTTGTTTATTGGGCGACCTTATCCTATATCGGGGAAATGCTGAGTACAGGGGCTAACGTGTATCTCTACAATAATGGCTTCATTCATGCCAAGACAATCATCATCGACGAGAAGATTTCTTCCGTCGGCACGGCGAATATCGATGTTCGAAGCTTCAAGCTGAATTTTGAAGTGAATGCGTTCCTGTACGATGAGCATTTATCGAAACAGTTGACCGACATCTTCCATCAGGATCTGCGGGTATCCAGCCAGCTTACGATGAAGCAGTATCTGGAGCGATCAAGGTGGATCAAGTTCAAGGAATCCATCTCACGCTTGCTGTCCCCTATTCTGTAAAACAAACCTTTAGCGCTGCCCAACATTTAGCAATCCAGAAGAAATGCGGGAGACTCAGACCGCTTATACTAAAGCCAAGAAAAACGAATCCATCATATTTAAAACTGGGAAGGATGTTGAACGTGGCTAAACTGACACCGTATATTTTCTCTGAGGATGCAAAAGCGCAAGCTGAGTTTTATACCCAAGCACTGGGCGGGGAGATCCTGTCCGTGCAAACGCATGGCGAGATTCCCGGAACCAAGGAAGAGCTTAAAGACAAGGTCATGCATCTTAGTCTGGTAGCCGGAGGCATTCCAATCTTTATGTCGGACTCCATATTCCAAACCCTGGAGCGCGGGAACGGGATTCATCTGAGCCTGTCGTTTGAGAGCGATGCTGAAGCGCATGAAGCCTTTGACCGCTTGGCCCAGGGCGGTAAGGTGCTTGATCCGCTGAAGACTGAATTCTGGGGAGCGCTGTTCGGGTTGCTGGAAGACAAGTTCGGCGTATTGTGGCAGGTTACGACCGAAGTGCAAGCCAATTAATATTAGAAGGCCCTTTCAAGTTTCACTTGGAGGGCCTTTTTTGCGTGATTTATTTGGAACTCCAACGTTCCACGACTTCTGTCGCGGCCAATCGGCTTGTGTGCAAAATATCTTGAACATCCAGCACGGCGCGGCCTTGTGCACGAATGATCTCATAATCCGTAATACCGAGGAATTCGAACATGGATTTCAAATACTTATGCGAATACTCAATCTCACGGTACCCATCATTCTCAGTATATATGCCGTCGCTGCCCTGAATGACCACAACGCTTCTTCCGTCGGTAAGGAGTCCTTGCGACCCGCTTTCCGTATATCTGAACGTTTCCTTTGGAACGATGATATTATCCATATAATCCTTCAGCTTGGAAGGAATGTTAAAATTGTGGAGCGGCATGGCGATTACATACTTGGATGCCCCCTTGAACTGCTGCAGGATCTCAGCCATCCGTCCCATCACCTTCTCCTCATCCTCTGTTAACGGCTCCCCGCTCTCAAGCTTTTCCCACCCGTTCAGCAGACTCGCGTCAATGGCGGGTACGACCTCCTGATATAGATCAATCTGCTCGATCAGACTGGCCGGATTCTGCGCTGCATACTTACTTACGAAATGCTCCAGTACCTGCAAGCTCAAGGATTTCTCGCTTCTCACCCTCGGATGTGCATTAATAACGAGTACGCGTTCCATATAAACAACACTCCTTTTATTTTGTGGACAACCAAAATCACCAGCTAGCTCGCCAGTCTGACTCACCTCCCGATTAGAATGAACGCATAACACGCATCATTTCATATTCTTCTATTATAATTTGTTTGTACATACAATTATAATTCCGCGAAGATAAAGACCTCAGTCCTTATTCTCCAATTGATCACTCACCTCGTAGAGATGCAGCGATAATTCATCTCCTTTGGCATGACCTAAAATAGCGCCATAACGACTGCGCAAATTCATCCAGCACTCGTGAATCACTTTCTCCAAAGCCTTTCCTTTATCGGTTGTATAGATCAATGACATCCTTCCTTCCACCCGATTATATACCAGCCCTTTAACGGCCAGCTTCTCAACCAGTCGGGTTACGGTAGAAGGCTGAAGATGAAGAATTTCGCCTAATTCCTTCTGCGAGATCCCTTCCTTCTCATATACAGCCATAAGCAAATAAGCATAAGTGGGTGACAATCCGCTTGCGGCAAACTCGTCTTCTGCCATCTTGGTAATCACCCGGCTTAGACGATTGGCCGTGAAGTAAAGGCATTCCTTGATATACGTGTTTAACATAACGACTACCTCTTTCGCTGAGTTCATCCTGTTGAATCACCATTTATTGTTTGCACATACAAATATAATGGATTTCCAAATAAAAGTAAAGAGGCAGATTTCCCCCATAACCTCGGAGACCTCTGCCGCTTTATTTTATTGAGTGTATGTTTCTACATGTTGAAGATCCTGCTGCTTGCTACAATGCTTCTATTCGACCTGGCTCTGATCCATATACATGACTTCCCACAGGTGGCCATCCGGATCCTGGAAGCTCCATCCATACATAAAGCCATGATCCACCGGATCATTGGAAGGCGACCCTCCTGCGGAAAGCGCGGCATTGACGATTTCGTCCACCTGCTCCCGGCTTTCGGCGGATAGTGCCAGAATTACTTCCGTTGTGTTCGCGGCATTCGACAAATCTTTCTTGGTGAACGTCTTGAAATAATCCTCGGTGAGCAGCATGGCAAAGATGTTATCGCCGATGACCAGGCAAGCCGCGTTTTTGTCCGTAAATTGCGCGTTAAATTCAAAACCGATTTTCGAGAAAAAGTCCTTCGTTTTCTCCAAGTCCTTCACTGGTAGGTTTACAAAAATATTATCGCTTTTCAAAGCCATTTCGAATCACCTCGTCGATTTGATAGATTCATTTTAGCATGAGCAGCAGCACGGCATTTCTCTTCAATTGCTATGTTCGTTAGATAAACCCACTGCCCGCAGCAATCTCATGACGGTTACTACCGTCTGAGCTCTGGTTACATGGGATTGCGGATCCATCTTGGAGGCGGATACACCTTGCATAATCTTCTGCTCCACAACGAAGACGACGGACGACTTCGCATAGGATGAAACCTTGGCGTGGTCTTTAAATTTGTTTAACAATCCTTGGTCCGCTTCGTTCTTCTTGCCGGCATAATTCAGCACATTGCTCAGCATGACGGCCAATTCCTCACGGGTAATCAAGCTGTTTGGATCAAAGATATCGCCTGAGCGTCCCTTCACTAACCCTGCCGCTTTCGCAGCTGCAATCTCTCTGGCATATCCGGATTTCGGATCTACATCCTTGAAGTTGGAGTAACTGTCGTCAGGCACAATACCCAGCGCGTTCACCACAATGGATATAATTTCGGCACGGGTAATGGGTTGATTACCGCCGAAAGTTCCGTTACTTTCACCAGATACGATCAGCTTGGCAGCAGCCTGCGCAACGTCTTCTCGTGCCCATGAAGGGATCGCGTCACTAAACCGGATATCTTGCTGAAGCAGGGCATAAATACCGCTGCCGGTTTTCTTGATTTCAACCGTTACCGTACCATCCGCGTTAACTTTAAACAAGGTCGGAACGGATCGAAGCTCTTGGGTACCTGGTATATAAACCACTCCGGTGGCACGTTTTATATTTATCTTTTTCGCATCTACAGTAACAAATTCGCTGACATGGGTTTTGCCGAAATGCTTCAGTTTGGTCGTTGTCTTATCCGCATTTATTTGCTCAAGCTTGAACAACAGCGGGTCGGCTAGTACTTCTCTTTCCTTAATCAGTTTCTCCACATTTGCGGCGTCATCAGCCCCTGGAGAAACAATCGCGACTTTCACAGGACCGGGAACCGGAATCAGCGAAGCCGGAATCCGGTATTCTGTCCCGTTCACGATAATGGAGAGACTGGCCTTGGCTCCTTTTTTCGCAACGGCAGCGATGATTTCTTGCGGAATCTCAACCTCAGCCTGCTTCGCACCTGCACCCGCATGGATCTGGAAGTTGGAGGAATCCGAAAGGTTAATGCTGTTAACTGCTGCAGCCGTAGGTATGGTCACCATAGCCTTATCGCCATGAAGCGTGACTTTTGCCTCTAGCTGATCTTTGGCTTTAGGCGGTTGAGGCGTCGAAGGCGTTGGTGAACCAGAGCCTCCCGATCCGCCGGAACCGTCAGATCCACCGGAACTGCTGCTTGAAGTCGTTACGCTAAGCAGATTCGAAGCGCTGGAGACGCGGTTAATCTCATCCCCTGCTCTATCTACCGCAAGTACATGAATCTTGTAGTTCGTCAGAGAGTTAAGACCATTCACGGTATAACTATTCTCTGTAACCGAGCCTGACAAAGCATTGTTCACATATACTTCGTATCCCGTTGCACCTGCCACAACATCCCATTTCACTTGAATGGAGCTGGAGCCTGCACTTACCTTTGAGAGGTTCGCCGGAGCCGGGAGTGCTGAAGCATTGACTTTACCGTCGATCGGCAGGTCATGAATAAGTTGAGTCGTCAGCGTCTTATTGCGGTCGCCACTGATATCCCAGCTCATGACGCCAGCAATATCCAGCGACTTCACGATCGAAGCGGTGTACTTCATGGTGTTCTTATCGTTGTAGGTGATGAACACTTTATTTTGGTCATTGTACAGGTAAGGCACCTTGGCGGATTCGTTCCAAAATCTTTTATAGCCGTTCTTGTCGATGTAGTTATTCTCGAGGTCGCTGAAATCGAAAACTCCCGCTTCCCAAGTTTTTAATGATGAGCCACCCCTACAAGTTTGATATTGACCCGTTGGCGGACAATCATCCCAGCCCTTACCGTAGTAGGGAACACCGGCGATCAGCTTGTGCGTCGGCACCCCACCGATCAGATGTCCTAACAAACCGCCAAGCACATGATTTCTTGGAGCGGATGATGCTGCTTTTGGATGCTCTTTGTCATAGAACAGTGGTGCATTATGATGACCCAGCGTCTCCCAGCTTCCGCTGAAATCGTAAGTCATGATATTAATGAAATCGAGATATTTCACGGAATTCGCAAGATCTGCATTTTTAACAAAATTATCTCCCTGCCCTGAAGCAATCGTCAGGAGATAATACTTCCCGTCCTCTGATCCGGCAGCATCCAACGCCTCGCGAACGGTTTTCATTAACAATGCGAAATTTTCTTTATCCTCCGGTGCCCTGGAATTGTCTTTCTCCCCGTCTTCGACCGGGTATTCCCAGTCGATATCCAAACCATCAAATTTGTATTCGCGAAGGAAATCAACAGCAGAGTTCGCAAAGGCTCGGCGAGTTTCTTCGGTCTTCGCCATATTAGAGAAGTTGTTGGACCAAGACCAGCCGCCTACTGAAACCATAAGTTTCAAATGAGGGTTAGCCGCTTTGATACCTTCAAATGCTTTGAAGTTCTTGAAGTCGTTCTCCAGATCCCCAATAATCATCTCCCCATCATAGACGTATCGGTCCTGTAGCGGAACATTTGGATCTTCACATGCTCTCACAGCACTTCCAAATTTCTTCCAACATAAATCTGCAAACGCATAATTAATATGAGTTACCTGAGAAACATCAATATCAGACGGATAGAAATTCCGTTCGTCTGGAAGTGCTGACCATGATGTGTAGTAAGTAATATTGTTGTAATTGCTTCCGGGTACAACCGTAACTTCTTCACTTATAGGTGATGTCCACAGTCTGTTGAAGGCTTCAATCTGGTATGAGTAAGACTTGCCTTCTTGCAGTCCAGCAGCCAAAAAACGGCTCTCATTACTTGTTTGTATCTTCGCTCCATCTTGATAAATATGATAGCCTGTAGCCCCTGGAACTGGTGCCCATCCCAATGCTGCCGTAGATCTTGTGGATGAAACAACCTGCAGCCCCTCAGGTTTTGCAAGTTCTCCCCATTTCAGTTTGACGGCGTTACTCTTCGCAGAGGTTTCCGAAGTCTGTCCTTGGATTGCTTTAACGGCAGTGACTTCAAAGCTATATTCTCGATTTGCCATTGCATTCAAGGCGTATGTGACCGACGTCACCGTGCCCAATGTCTCGACTTTGTTATCGTCTATATATAATTCGTACCCAGTAGCACTCGAGCTCTCTCCCCAGTGGAGAGTTACAGCTTCCTCAGAAATATCTGTAACTTTCAAATAACTTGGAGGTGCTATCGGCGCTTGTTCATACACGGTTTGATCCGCCGTGGTCGTGAGTTCAAGAACATTACTTTTCATGTCTTTGGATGGCCTATGATCATACCAAGTAATATATATGCGATAGGTTGTTTCAGGACTAAGCCCTGTAACGGCATGAGTGGTTAAATTTCCCCATGTGATATAAGCATCCGTGTCTGCATTCCAGACATCGATATCATTCTTATCCCCCTTAAGGAAATCCCACTCAAAGGTTGCTTGGTTATGCGTGACCTCAACTAATCGGAGATTCTGTGGAGCAGACGTCTTTGGAGGTTTAACATCACCATCCAGCGTAGTGAATTCGACTACATTACTCTTATGCCTTTGGTCCGGTCCTTGAGATGGTCTCTCAAACCAGGTAATGTAAAGTTTATAAGTTGTATTGGGTTTCAAGTTATCAAGAGTCCGGCTTCCGCCGTTCCCCCATGTATACCATGCATCGTCAACGGCATTCCAGACATCAATATCAAATGTGTGCTGAGGATTATTCTTGTCATAATCCCATTGAATCGTTGCTTCAGTGGAAGTGATTGTGTCTTGAACCACACGAAGATTCTGCGGCGCCAGCGGATCCTGAGATCCATAGGTCGAGCTTGTTACCGTTACCGGATCGATGTCGGAGCTAATGGTGGGAGTCTCTGAGGAAGGGGGGCCTTCTGCTGCATAGGATGCAGGAGCATTGAGCAGCGGTGCCGCTAGGAGAATAAGAGCCAGGAACCATATCACCCATTTCGGGTGCTGCTTTTTCGTTATAAAGGGTATCACCGTTTTCACCTCTGTTGATTAAATTTCGATTGCAAATGATACAGCATTTGGATGAATGTCTGTCCCTCGGTGTCATCGGGTGTTTCTTTGATGACTTGCCTAATTTCGCAGATCGCTTAAATCAAACTTCTATTGAAAGCGGTTACTAATTTTTCCAGATCAACTATGTAAAGTTCAGCCCCCCCCTTTCTGCTCATGATGGAATCACTGTCCGAGCGCTCTACTACAGCCTCCTTTCATGAATTCATTCGAGTTTAATACATATTCATATATTTGTATCATGGAACCTACACTATCGATTGAGAAGGGATACATTTCCATAACCATGGGATAAATTCTTGTCATTTTATATTCTGTTAATAAATTCAACATGGATCATCTACACGCAGCTGAACGCTGATTTTGAAGGAAAAGGTATACAACCCTTCCCCTCTCAAAACGCGCCCGGAAACCAGCCCTATACAAGGACTTGTGCTCCCTATTTCGTACCATTACCCGCTCTTTATGCTTGCGCTGCGCGGTTGTTGATGCTGAGTTTCATTCAACATATCGCTTTTACGTTGAATAATAAATTCCGATATACTATTGTTAATTGAGGTACTGTGTTGTACGATGTATATGCAGAAGGTAGCTGTGAAAGGTGGAACAATATGACGTATACATGAAAAACAAACCCGTTTTTCAAGAAAAAGAAGTAATTTAGGGGGACAACATACATGTGAAAAAAGAGGAATTTACCGCTTGTTAGGACAGAATGGCGTTAGTAAACCATACAATATGAATAGAGAAGAGGAATGCCATATGAAAATACGTAGTCAAATTACATTTGCAAGTTTAGCCCTTGTAATAACTGGAAGTTCCCTGTGCCTGCTATACACATCGCCAACCTCAGTTGTAAAAGCAGAGCCGACTCAATATGTGTGTAGTTCGTTACAAACAAGCACCCAACGAGATCATAATTCCGTCAAGCAAGCAATGCGGGATACATTGCAACTTGGATTCCCGGGGATACTTGCAAAAACTTTCGAGAATGGAAAAACGTGGGGATATGCGGCTGGGGTAGCGAATCTGAGCACCAAGAAACCAATGGAAACAGATTTTCGCTTTCGCATTGGCAGCGTGACAAAGACGTTCACCGCAACCGTTGTACTTCAATTAGCTGGAGAGAAGCGCTTGAATCTAGACGACTCCATCGAAAAATGGCTGCCTGGTGTCATTCAAGGGAACGGATATAATGGTAAACAGATTACCATTCGGCAGATATTGAACCATACAAGTGGTATCGCTGAATACTCAAGATCAAAAGACGCTGATTTTATGGATACAAAGAAATCGTATACGGCTGAAGAAATAGTGAAGATGGGGATTTCTCTCCCCCCAGACTTTGCCCCAGGAAAGGGCTGGTCTTATTCAAACACAGGATACGTATTACTGGGTATTCTTATTGAAAAAGTAACCGGAAACAGCTACGCGGAAGAGATTGAACATCGGATTATTGAACCGCTTGAATTGTCGGATACATTCCTGCCTGGCAATTCAAGCGTTATTCCAGGCACCAACCATGCTCGGGGATATTCCCAACCAGACGAAGCAAGTGAGATAAAAGACGTTACATATTATAACCCAAGTGCAGGTGGCTCGGCTGGAGACATGATTTCTACTGCTGACGACCTAAATAAATTCTTCTCTTCCTTGCTCGGTGGCAAATTACTGAAGGAACAGCAACTAAAACAAATGCTTACTACAGTTCCTACTGGAAGAGCAGGAATGGAAGGATGGGGTCTTGGAATCTTTGAAACTAAGCTCCCAAACGGTGTCTCGATATGGGGACATACGGGTGGCATTCTAGGGTTTTCTACTTTTGCTGGAGGTACACTTGGAGGCAAGCATACGTTGGTCGTCAGTTTGAACAGTATGGGTAGAGATAACAGTCCTAATCCTTTTAAAAATATTATACTTGCTGAATTTGGCAAATAAGAAAAAAGGAAAACGGAAAAAACGCTATTCTTTCTGAAGAGTCATAGGAAAAGGATGGCAGCGTTTTTATGAATCTATCGATTCAAGATGTTGAAAAAAACTCTGATGTACTATTGATTTTTGATATACTGTGCTGTACGATGTACGGGCAGGAGGTACGATATCATGAATGTCGAAGATTGGAAATCACAAATTAAGCGAGGAACACTCGAATTTTGTATTCTATTGCTAATAAAGCAGCGACCATATTATGGGTATGAAATCATAAGTAAGTTAGAGCAGTATCCTATTGTTGCTGCCAAAGAAAATACAATTTATCCTCTGCTTAGAAGATTATTGAAAGAAGAATATGTTTCTTCATCTTGGCAAGAAAGTACAGAGGGTTTGCCACCGAGAAAATATTATTCCATTACTAAAAAAGGAAACGAATACCTAAACGCTATGTCCTTAGAATGGGATAATTTATTAACGGCTATATCAGAAATTAAAGGAGCATTAAATAATGGATAAAGTCATGAATGACTATCTTGTAAAAATTGAAAAGTATTTGAAATCCATGTCCGATTCCGAGCGTATTGACATTGTAAAAGAAATCAAAAGTAATATGCTCGAATTGCAAAATAATGGTTTATCTTCTGAGCAAATCATTGAACGGTTAGGAAACCCAAAAGAATTAGCGAAAGCATACTTAGGTGAATCCATTTCAAGGAACAGTAAATTTAGTTGGCGTAAATTCGGCGCTATATTTGCATTTTGTAGCAGCTTTGCAGGCGTCAGCGGTATGCTTCTTTTGCCTTTTATCAGTACTCTTTCCATTGCTTTAATGACTAGTGGAGTTATTACACCAATAGGCGGAATTATCAAATTTGTCGGGCATCTTATGGGATATGATATTGCCGGAATAACAATCGAAATGGGAGCATATACACCAAGCCCCATGCTGTTCTTACCCATTTCTATTGTAATTGGTGTGTTGATGTTTTGGTTGGGGAAAGTGTTATGGAAACTTACAATTAAATACATACACGTAATTAGTCAGAAAAAGAAAAAATTTTAATAAAAAAAGAACGGGGCGCGGCGGTCCACACATAGACCAACCGCACCCCGTTTTTAATGGAAAAAGAGCCCTCCAAGGACTCTTTTTCATTTTATTTATGCAATGATATCCAACCGATTCATCAAATCGAACTTAAATGCTCATGCTTTAATTTCCATATGCTATCGGCATGGCGAACGAATACATTCGTTGCTCTCCCGCTTCCAGACGTAAATGTCCCCTGATGATAACCCTCGAAGTGGTAGGTATAGACACATACCGCCGAATGGGCATCACTCGCTATCCACTCTACATCCTCCGCCCGGTATACCTCGTCCCGAATAACATGCCAAGCATGTTCGAAATAGGCCCGAATCTCATCCAACGTATGACAGCTCCGGTCCGAAAACCAATAGACCGCTTTTTCGTCGAGCAGCCGGGCTACATTGTCAAAATCATGCGTATTCGTGGCCGCTATGTATGCTTCAAGTGCCTTTTGATAGGACATGGTTCCGCACCTCCTTTCCCTCAACTAGGCATATAAGTTATGAAATAAATAATTTCCTTAACACTTGGTTTGAAAATTTGCCTTTCCTTCCAAAACTGCATTCAAGAACTTCTTCGATTTTTTCAATCGCTTCTGGATCTCTTCAATTTCTTTGATTTTTTGTTCAACCATTTTTGTTTTTGCCTCGTATGATAAGTTAAGTTGTTGATTTACCAACAAACTTAATTCTTCTATCGAAAAGTCTACGGATAAAAGTGTCTTCACATCATATAGAAACTCCACAATGTCTTCAGAATAAACACGATAATTATTTGCATCTCTTTTAACATAGCTGTCCGGAATTAGGTTCTTACGTTCATAGAATCTCAATGTTGATATGGGCAGACCCGTTAATTTTGAAACATCGTTTATTTTCATAATAGGACCTCTTTTATTTCTTGCTATAAACCTAGGTTCATAGTTCATAATACGAAATATGATAACGAATGACATCTACAAAGTCAAAAAATCTATGTTATCAAAAGGAGAGGTTCTATGTTTAACCATATTCAAAATAACGATTTCGCCAGTATCGTTATGGGCCGACGTTCTGTCCGTAATTACGATGAGAACATTAAAATATCGAAAGAAGAGATAAGCGACATGATTTCGGAAGCCAGCTTGGCTCCATCCTCGGCAAATATGCAGCCTTGGCGTATAATTGTGGTCGATACTCCAGAAGGAAAAGAAAAGCTAAGACCTCTTGTGAGGTTCAATACGTTACAGAATGATACTTCATCAGCCATGTTATTAATTTTTGGTGATACCCAAAGCTATTTATATACTGAAGAAATTTACAATACAGCTGTGGAACAAGGAAAAATGCCAGCTGAAGTACGAGATCGTCAACTCGAAACCATTCTATCCTACTTTCCGACTCTATCAAAAGAAATGAAAGTTGAAATTGCAAAAGTCGATAGCAGCCTCTTTGCCATGCAGTTCATGTTAGTAGCTCGTGCACATGGGTATGATACGAATCCAATGGCAGGCTTTGAAGCTGATCAGTTAGCAAAAGCATTCGATTTAGATGAAGAACGCTATGCTCCTGTCATGATCATCTCATTAGGAAAAGCCAAAGAAAATGGGCATGAGTCCGTTCGATTAAGCTCTGACAAGATTACATTTTGGAGGTAACCATGTTCCGTAATCGATTCACCATTCCTTCTTCAAAAATAACATTAGACTCAAATTGCAGGTTTATATAGAACTTACTGTTAAAACGTCAAAAATCTCAATCAATAAGAAAAAGGCAGCCGATCATTATGATCGGCTGCTTTAAACATGGCCGGGGCCTCATTCGTAATATCCTTGCACAGCGGGCAGTCGCTTATACTCTTCATGCTCCTCTAACGTACCGACAATGTCTTCAACCAGCATGGTCATCCGTTTACCGTCTTCGCTCTTATCGCACTCGCTCCAAGCATAGTGGTAACTTCCGTTCGCTACCTTTACCGTCAGGTCAAAGCTCTCATGCGGCTTTTTATTGCACGCGATAGTTAACGATTTATCCTCTTGATAGTCGGCAAGCACCAACGCCTTATAGATGCTCTAACGTTCCTTATCGGTGAATTCGAAATCACGAATCACCGCAGTCTCTCCATTCTGAAGATCCTTCACGACGGTTCGTTCCTTTGTATTGATCTCATTCCTCTGATTAACGCCGAACCTCAGTTCCAAGTCGAACGTTACCTTCGGCCTTAGCTCAATACGCTGCATTCCCTCCGTCTGATCAATAAAGGCATCCAGTTTCCCCCTATTTTTCACCATCACACCATGTTGGTTGATCACGTCCACTGCCTCATCTATGATCGGGGCTGCTTGTTCCTTCTCATAACAGCCTGTGACAATCCATACCGCTATAAGTGCTGCAGCAACCAGGCTTTTTCTCATCCTTCTAGTCCCTCCTAATAGAAATACATCGAAGAAAGTATAACTATTAGACGGATGTTAATCCCATTTTGTTCCACTCACTGCATGAACAAACAACAAGCAAACTAATATTTCATTCCATGAATTATATTTTATTTGTATAAATGACTTTGTCCACATCGTGTCTAACGGTTTTATGACCTTGTTTAATTCCTTTCCCAATGGCTATAAGCATCACATCTTCATACCTGTCAGAAATCTGTAAGGCCGACTTTAATTGTTCGGAATCATACCCGGACATGGTAATCGTATGAAGACCCGCCTCGTTCGCAAGTAAGATTAACGACATGGACGCCAGGCTTGCGTCTCTTACTAATTCGAGCTTTAAATCTTCTTTTGATTTATTTAGATAATATTGGATAGCCGCGTTGGCTAAATAGTCTCTTAATGTTGCGTCAAAATAACCCTTTTGGAATCCATCTTCATGGATATGTATAATGTTTTCTTTTTCAAATGCTTGATAATCGCCCAGTACAACGATTAGTACGGATGCTTCTACTACCTGTTGCTGATGAAAGGCAATGGGGAGTAACAAGTTTTTTAACTTCGGGTCGTCTATAACCAGGTACCGTGTCGCTTGAATATTGTTTCCGTTGGGCGATTGGCTGGCTCCTTCAATCAAAGCAGCCAACGTTTCCGATTCCACTTTATAATGGGGATCATAATGTCTGACAGAACGTCTTTGTTCCAATATCTCTCTCACACTCATTGTGCTCACTCACTCCAAATGTTTTATTTGCTTCACATTCCGATTATAATGGACCGTACAGTGGCAGAAAATAACGCACAATAAAGTGGGTTAGCCACCTTTATGTGCCTATTTAGGAGGAATCCATAATGAATGGTCTCAATACGGGAATCAATATTTTTATGAATACGGTAGGAGGAAAGTGGAAATGTTTAATCCTCTTTTTTCTGAGTCAAAAACCAAGGAGAACCAAGGATTTCTATCTGCTCATGCCAACCATAACGCAGAAAGTTTTAACCGAGCAATTAAAGCAGCTGGAAAGAGATGAGCTTGTCCGAAGAGAAGTATTTAAAGAAGTGCCGCCTAAGGTAGAATACAGTTTAACTGAGCTGGGCCAATCCTTCGTGCCTGTATTAAATACAATGTGTGAATGGGGCAACACCTACGCAACCGTACAAAACCTCGAAACAGAAGAACAAATCTGCTGCCAGCATAAATAGGCGGTCGTGCATATAAAGAGGCGTCGAAAAAAAACGAGCAGACGATCATTCGTCTGCTCGTTTTCTATTATTAAACTCCTTCATCCGCCTCATTCTCCGGAGTCTGCTCTGGCTCTTCCGAAAGCGCGCTTTCGTCGGACAGCTCATACGAGACGCCATCCACAACAACCTTCTCGACTAGGGACACGTCAAGCGGCTTATCCAGCTTCACGGTAACCTGACTTGAGTAAGTCTGGTTTTCCTGAGCGTCACCAACGCTTTCCGATGACTGCCCATCTGGACCTTCAACAGGATCAGAGGTGCCTTCCCCTTCTGTAGTCCCAGTATTCGGGTCCGTTTGATTTTCCGTTGATTCAATCTCTGTTCCTGATGGATCGGCTTCCGCTTCGCCTGTAGTTTCATCCGCGCATACCCGCGTTAATTCAGGGCTGGCAGCCTCAAACAACGTGCTTGCATCCTTGCCTACAATCTGCAGCTCGTCCACATTGAAATCCCGGCAAGCCGCCGGCTGTTTAAAATGGAAACTCAGCTCGGTCTTGCCCTCCTGCTCGCCTTCCTTCACCACCGTTGCCGTCAGTAACGGCTTTTCAAGGACGGTATCGGTAGAAGCCGGAGGTGCGGTAACCGGAGGGGTGGTGACCGGATTCGGATCGGCACTGCCATCCACAGGTCCTTTGCCGTTTTGGATCATCATAAAGACAGCGCCAGCAATGACGATCACCGCAAGCAAAGATGACGTGACTTTTACGAACCGCGAATGCTGTCGAATCCATCGCACCAACGGCGAAGCTAATTCGGCCCTGACCTTCGTATAAACCGGTTTAAGGATTGGAGCAGGAGAATTGAAATACGTTTTCGCATATTCCTTATTCTTGAACGCTTCACGGTCATAGGTTTTGAAATAATCGACGATGGCGGTGGCATAAGCCGGAACAAGTCCGCGCGGTCTAACGAATACAGGTTGCTCGGCAGACCACTTCATATACTGGTATACCACTTCCGGACTGTTGCCGTATCTGTGCAAATAATCAAGCAAGCCCCGATAGTCTACGGCACTGGAACGAATCTCCGTGCAAAAGGCTAGGGTAATGCTATCAAATCTGGATGGCACCACATGGTTCTGCAGCCATTTCCGCATGATTTGCTGGGTTCGTTCCCGCTCCTCGGCTGACAGATCCTCCAGCACCTCCGCTCTTGCTTCTTCTCGGCTGGACCATTGGTGAAGGGCCAGCATGACCGCGGCTTTGGACCGAATCCGGGAATCAAACCGCTCTACCCAGCCCTTGAACTCCTTCGGCATTTGCAGAAAGCCGATATCCAGCAGCTGTTTCTGGCTTAATTGCTCGGGCTCCAACTCACGCAAGAGGAAAAGGTTTGCCGCATATATCAACCGGTCTGCAAATGCAGTTCCGCCTTGGTAACGACCGATTCCCTTCTGAGGATGGTGCTCCAGCGAATCCAATTGGTCCAGTACGGCGTTGACCGCTCTCACCGGATCCGAATCCAGCTTAAGCTTATCGACAAGCTGGGCTTCAGCTAACCTGATGTAATTCTCCTGTTCCAGCAGGAGTGGGTGGTTCCGAACCCACAAGCCGATCAGATCTACTAAGTCTGTAGGCGACGCCGCTTGCTGCATGCGCTTTTTCATGTACGGATCGAACATTAACGCCGGCAGTCCCGGACTGGTCAGCACCCTGGCGTAGAAGGCTCGGCTTAAGGCCGGGCTGCCTTCCAGCAGGTCGTAAATCGCCTCGGTCACATCCTGACGCCGCTTCGATAAGGCGTTATTTAATGAGCGGATAAAATATTCCACAATCAGATCATGATGCTGCCGGGGATTGATGCCGTGATAATCTCTAACGAAACCGGCAATCGCTGCATCCGGAACATGTCCGCCTTTGACAAGCTCGAATTCCTTGGCAAACAGGGCGTGGAACAGCTGATCCAGCCTTTCCTTAGAAGCAAGGGCGCCTGCCGGCTTCAAATAAAGCAGCATTGCGCGCAGCACGGCATGCTTATGCTCATGGTACAAGCCCTCTTGGCCTTCTTCAATCTGGAACAGCACACATAAATCATCGTAGCTGTCCAGCAAGATCCCCAGACCCGGCTCCATATCGGCAAGCATCTGCTCGGCGAAGGCAAAAAAGCGCTCAGAGCGATCCGGGTCCAGCAGCGTATCCCATGCAAAATCAAGATAAGGCTGCTCGGACCATTTCAGATCGGCATTGATAACCCTGCCGGCAGCGAGCTCAAACAAATAATCCTTCTCGATGCTGCGGTCGCTCAGGCGCAGGCTGCCCTTCTCCACGAACATGAGGTGAAGTCCCTTCTTGCTCTGCGGCTCCTTGGCATAGGTTACGAATCCAAGCACCTGGCGTAGCGCATAGGGCAATCGGCCAAACAACACAAAGAGCAGCTGCTCCGCCTTCGCGGACAACTGTTCCACCGGAACATCCAGAACGATATATACCTTTTTCTTCCCGGCAGCCGCGGATATGCATGCATAGAGCAGCTGCTTGAATACCTTCTCGTCGATCCCAAGCTCCTGCAATAAGGCTGGCGCCTTCTTATATGAAATGGCGGCTGGAGAATCCCCTTGAACCGGAATGGCAGGGAGCTGCGGCAGATCAACGCCTTCTTCAATATCATAGTGATCAGCAAAGGAAGCCTGCAGCCAGGTCTGATAAGCAGAATGCTCATCTTCAAGGAAACCGTCGGGAATGACATAATGATGCGTAAAAAAAGCACTGCGAAGTCCCGTAAAGTCCGCAGGCTGAAACACGCTTCGCCCCAGCACCGTTTCTCCTGTTTCCGTATGGAACAGATGAAGGGCAGCCGGATAAGCTGCCGCTTCCCTTTCGCTGCGTGCTGTCAGCTCGGCAGGAGCTTCGTATTGGCAAAAGGGATGCAGCACCTTTTTGATAAAGGAAGCCTCCAAGCCGGACGAACGAGCCACCGTATCAAAGCCTTCGGCTGAACGGAATATGCCCCGCCGCTCCCGCGTGTACATTTGCTGCTGTATGGTTCGGGATGGGAAATCCGGCACTAGTCTTCCCTCCCCTGAATATACTTCAGCTTGTACAGAAGCCAGATGAACGGTTCATCCACCCGAATCGGGCTAACGACGCTTTGCAGCTTCTGGTCGACAGGGTTGCTGCCTAGAGCCGACACGGCAAAATACGCTGTATTGGAAAAGTATACATCCATCGTTCCCTTGAACGGACGGTCGACCTTCTCGATAAAACGGCGGATCTCGCCGTCAATATTTTCAAACTCGGTCAAATTCAAAAACTTGCGATGCACCACATTGTTAAAAATGTTGCTGTTCAGCTTCACATATTCGCCATCCTCATCCTTCAGCGCATGAAGCATGTCGCTCTTGGTCAGCACGACGGCCGTCGGAATATCCGTCTTGCCCTTGTCCTCATAAGCGATGAAATCGCCGAACATCGTCAGCACGACATCCCGCGGCTCATCATACTGGGACACCCATTCACCGGGCTGGTCACCGAATTTCAAACGAATTTTCTCCCGAATGGAGCGGATTTGGAGCGGATCCACCATAAACAGAATACCCGCGGAATTCTTGATATGCTGTCCGTGAAGTCCTAAGTAGTCCTCGTCCACCATCCCCTCGCCCGCTACGTCAAAAAATACGAGCGTTAACGGCGGCTTGGACTCATCCTTGAACACGAATTGAAAAATGAAGGGCTCCTGCATCTTCTCCTTCTGCGTAGACGCCAGTAAATCTCCGCGTTCAAACAACGGCTCCTCGTAGCCGGTACGGAACTTGCGGCTGATCTCGGCATTCAGCGGCATGCAGGCCGCATCGAAATGATCCGCCGTCGTATGCTGCAGCGTATGAATGAGCGAAGTCATATAGACCGACTTGCCCACCTGCGAAGCACCGATGATCGAGATAATGTTGCTCGGCACCTTCCCGGCGGTTACCGGAAGCTCATTGTGGCATTTCGGGCACAACCGCCTGCGCGTGACGACTCCGTAACGGTCGTTCAATCCAACCAGCACGTGATCCGAATAAATGTGCTGCTCCTCCGGTATGTCGCTCGGACGGATAATCGCTTCGATATCATACACCGAATCCAGCCCAAAGCGTTCACGGTACCGATTTAGCTCATCATCTTCCCCCAGCGCATAGTCCTCGTCATCCTCTCGGTCGTGGGCAGCCCGGAAGACAACCTCCTTCGGAGCAAACTTACTGAAACAGTAAGGGCACACAATATCATAGAACAGCGGCCTTGGCTCCGGCTCCGGTTTTTTCTTGAATATATCAAAAATGCCCATCTTTTGTACCTCCCTCTGAACCCTATGAATTACACACTGACGCGTTCATCGTGGTTACTGTGTGTTCGATCTCTCTATCTATAAACGAGCTCATACCGTTGTCCATACTTCTTACCATCCGTAAAAAACAAGCGAATATAATCATTCTTGCCCACCTCGATCGCAGGCAATTCGTTGCGTCCTGCTGCAAAATCCGTAACGAAAGGGTACAAGATGCCGTCTTCCTTGTTAACCGGATAAGCCCCCTGCTTCTTCACGTAACATAAAACGTCCTTGGGTACCGCCACTTCCGCCGTCACCTGAATTTCAATCGTCTTATAGGGCTGCAGCCAGCGGCTCTTTTCGCGGATGGAGTATGCCAGCATGGCTTTGCCGGTGCTGAACTGAATGCTGTTCGCTTCATCCGGCTGCCTGATTAAGGCCATCTCTCCGTCTTCGGAAGACATGGCATACACCGTGTACATAATCTGACCAATTCCGTCCACCCGATCCCGATACCCATTGTTCGCCTTGTACTCGTCTCGGGTATACAGACGCAGGCTGCCAGGCTCCAAAGCTCCTGCGGGCGGACCAAATCCATCATCCATCTCGCGGTGAATGTATACCGCCTGAAGACCTGGCGGCCAGCTCCAGCGGAGCGTACAGAAACCATCTTCCAACTGATAGCTTAATCCCTGAATGACCCCTTCTCCGGGCTCCGCATTTTTAAAACGCATATCGAACGCCCCCTGCTTTAAAATCCTCGGCTTGTTGAATCATTCGGCCGTTGTCCTCGTCCCGTTCGGCCCGGCCGCTGCTCATTACGAATGATCCTGCTGTTCTCCTTAACCGGGATCACCAACGTAAACAAGGCGATGACTCCTGCTAGGATGAAGCAGGCCAGCATACGAATGGAGGCATCCCCCACTTCTCCCCCGGATAGGCCATATTCCAGAACAACGCCTGCGAGCACGCCGGATACCGCTCCGCCGATGCTGAAGCTGAGCGCGAGATGGCGGTTATCAAACACGATCCCGAGGGCAAGACCCATGGCAGCGCCAATGAGCAGCATCGCAGCGATTCTTACAATCTGATAATAAACGCTATCTTCCATAACGCCCGTACGTTTCGTCAACAGAGAACGATCCCCGACATCGTCATAGATTTTCTGGAAAACAAAAGACAAATCTGCCGCGTTCTGCACATCGTAATATTGCCCGCCCGTTTCGGCGGCAATCGTCTGAAGCAGTTGGGCACCGTCCGGGTTAACAAGGCTGAGGCCAATCGTATTCACCGCGATTTGCTGCTGCTTGTAGTCCGCAAGCACACGCGCATGATCCGTTTCGCTAAAGCCGTCCGACAGCATAATGACCATGGCGCTTCGAGCGGCATCATGGCTCTCTTGGATATGCGTCATGGTATCCTCCAACGCGAGACTGATGTCCGTGCCACCGTCGGTCGTTGTCAAACCGTCGATTTCCGCGATGATCTCATCCTTGGTTTCTTGGTTCTTCACACGCGTAAACGGCTGCAGTAACGTTGTCGAATGATCAAACACCATCACGGATACACGGTTATCCTCGTCCATGCGGTTGATCAGATTTTTGGCCGCCGTATATCGGTCCTGATTCGGGTCCGTATCTTTCATGCTGCCTGAATTATCAATGATCAGCACGATGTCCTTCACGGGCTTGGCGCTGCCCGGGTTCAACTGATACACCCACTCAAACAGCATACCTAGCAGGAACAGTGCCACCAAAGTGGATGGAATCAGCAGCTTCCATGATGTGCCTGTATATCGCTGTCTCCATGAGCTCCCATTCAAACGAGGGGAGATCAGTTCTGCGATTAAGCAGGCCAATCCGATGCACAAGGCCAAAATTCCGAAATAGATCCCTGTAACCACGATGACGGGAAGCCCTGTCCCCCACTGGCGAAGCAAAAATTCCCCAATGGCAAATCCGATTCCCCCACCGACTACACTAAACAGCAGCAGGAGAGGGTTTATTTTTCGTTGCACAATACACGCCTACTCTCTGTATAAGAATCTAAGAACGCTAGCGCAGCTCGGGAAGTTGCGCCGGTTCCATTCCATGAAATTCATAACCGTTTGCCGTATAGGTCTCGTAGTAGGTTCTGCCATTCCGGTAGTACATCAGATCCTCCAAGTGGAAACCTCCCATCAGGTTCAGCTTCTCAACCCCGCTCGAGCGCTTCTCATGCACGATGCCAAGCTTGTACACCCGTAAAGCTTCATCGGCGTGGATCGCATAACGGACAAATTCGCTGTCGGCATCGCAAAAGAAATATTTCTCCTCGTATCGATGCTCCTGCGTATAGTCAAGCAGTCTGACCAACGTAACGGAGTTCTCCTCCAGCATCCGGTAAAGCACCTTAAACAGATCTTCCTTGGCAAGCACCTGCTTGTTATTGTAGTCGATGGTTACGTTCGCCCGCCGCAGCAGTTCTTCCTCGAAGGTCTGCACGAACGGCTCTGCCGTCAATAGATCCCTCAAACAGACCCGGATCATGTTCGACAGGATCGGTTCGATCCCTTCATGCGTAACGATGGAGAGATTGCCGACATACCGTTCCTCGAAGAATACGCCCTGGCCGCGCTTGCTCTCCAATTCCAGCATCAGCTCTTCCGTGACCAGGCCATAATACTCCATCAGGTTCTGGCCGATATAATCATCTGCGGTACGGATGCTCGACTTGGCCGCTTCCAGCAATTCCGCTTCGAGCTGGTCCAGCGTGTTCGCCTGCTGCTTGTACTGACGGTGAATCCGTTCGAGCTCCGCCTCATAGAGCCTGTACAGCGCAAGCTCCGTTTCCAGTAATAACAGCTCATGTTTACGACGATAGACCTCGCCAACGAAATAACGAATGAAATGGCGCACATTCTGTTTGTCCCGAAAAGGAAGCTTCTTAAACGGCTGACTTTCCACGCTTTCCTCATAATAGCGGTTTAGTCCGTCCTGCTCGCTCTTCAGGAGGCTGCCGAGATCCCGAATTCGGGAACGAACCGCTTCAAGCAGTATCCCCTCTCCCGCCTTGTCGCTCGTCCACTTCACGATTTGATAACAACCGATTTGCGGATGATCCGCCAAGGTGCGACGAAGCGCACGATGAAGATCTTCAGAAGTGCTCATATCTCTCATTCTCTTCTGGACTTCCAGCTCGTAATTGCTGTGGAAAAATTGCCGACACCCTTCGCCGAACAGCGCCTCTTCAGCCTCGCGAATGTTCATCCGCTTCAGTCCGGCATAACTGACGGGGTGTGACATCATCCCCTTTAGCCCTTCCAGATGCTCTGCGTCGGGCAGCAACCGGTCCGCTCTTGCCGATACGGCTTCCGGGTCGAGACCGAAGTAGGTCAGGCATTCATGAACCTCCGGTTCCGGCCCGCCCTTCATGCGAAGCAGCAGCCCGCGGCACAGATGATAGAGCACCGTTAGCGCAATCGGCTCGTTTGGTCTCTTCACCCGGGCAAAGCCGGCGGAGACAAAGCCCTGTCGGCCGGATTCGGTCATGATATTGCTTTTGAACGACGTATTGTTGTATATGCCCCGGACTCCGTCATAGGTTTCATCCTTCTGCTTCCGGTTCTTAAGCAAACCCAGATGGCAGATGATATCGTAGATATCCTGCATCCCGGCATAACCTGATATGCCCCGTTCATTCTTATCGGATAGTACATAAACGAGATCAAACAACGGCGAGGACGGGTGAACGACCGGAATGGTCAGCCCATCCTCCGTTACCTGCAGCGGCGCAGAGAAGCTGTATTCCCGGCTCTGCATCAGCTCCAGCTCCCGCAGGAAGGCAACGCCCACAGAGCTCGCATAACCATAGGAATCAATCTGCTCCCTTTCATTAATGAGCACATACATATCCATTTGCACCGACTTGAATGACTGCTTGAAGATGGATTCGGCCAGTAATGAAATTTCCGGTATAAACACATTGAACGGGTCGTCGACCCGTGTAATGACAGACAGATGAATCCGGTCAAAGGATGAATAGCTGCGTCCATAGTCTGAGATATGGTGGCTCAGCTTCCGAATTGCTTTATTCAACCCGGCCAGGTGATGCGGGTCCCGATAGAAGCCTTGGTACAGCTCCTTGCGTGCGGATTTGGATGCGCCGTCTGACTCCGGCAATTGCAGATGATACCGGTGAAGGCGACTGGAGGATTCGGAGCCTTTCGGCTCCCGACTTCCGCTCCGGTCCGTTCCCACATGAAAATAAACGACGCTTGCGCTGTTATCCCATTTGCGGTCATGAATTTCCATGATCGGTTCGATGGCGGACGCTGTCTTGTCGCCAATGAACAAGTATACCTCCGGGTAGTGGATGCTGCTCTGATCATCCTCCATCAAGGTAAGCTGCTCTTCCGACTTGGCATAGCCGGCAGCATACTGGCGAAGAATCTCCCTCATCGTCTATTTCAACCTTCTTCGGATGTCGTTTAATTTCGAAGATACCTGTCTGTAGAACTGGTATCGCTCTTCACCGTCCGCAAGCTCCACCTTCTCGTATTCGAGCCGGTCGCGCGTTTCCAGGAACCGCTCGGCCAATTCTTCCAGCTTCGTGAGCAGCGACGTAATGTCCTCGGAAGCGGTCAGCTCCTGATCGCGGCGGGAGGATTTGCGAAGCAGCGTGCTGCGGCTTTTCTCGTCCAGCTGACGGAAGTGCTTGTAGACTTCATACTCCACGTCATTCACGCTTTTCAGCAGATTGGCAAACGGCTCCCAGGAATCCTCCTCCGGATCGCGGTCATAAACGAAGAGCGCACCCTTCTTGGTGATCGTCCCGGTGTACAAGGCCTCGATGAATTGATCAAGCCATTTCTCTTCATTCTGATTGTCACTGATCAAGAGCTCGAACTCCGTGATTTTAGCTGCGATCGAGGCATATTTCTTCAGCTCTTCCCGCACACTGCGGATCATTTCCGGCGAACGAATCAGATTCTCCTTGGCCATATCCTCGTTGATGCTGTTGAAAATATCCTTGGAGCCAACCCGCTCCAGTCCCTCGTTCATCAATCGCTTCAGCTCGGTCCATGCCCGCTTGACCTCGCCAAGGTTAGGCTTGGGACTATCGAGCTGCAGATCATAAGCACGAAGCAGCTCGTTCAGATCAAATGGCTTCGTAAACACGACCGCATAGCGGCTGCTCGTATTCTGGTCAACATCCTTCTGGATGATGACCTTAAACTCAAGCGCCTGGTTAAATTCGGCGCGAACCCGGGCGTTGTAATCCTGAACCCTCGGGTTGACGTAGGTATCCCCCCAGGATTTTTCGGGAATCGGCGATGGCAGGTACGTCCAATTGTTGCGGTCCGTCTGTACCAAGTGGCGCCCAACGCCTTCCTTGTCCATGATCGTGCGTTCGTAACTCTCCTCATAAACCTTAAGCGGCGTGTAAACGAACAGCGGCACGCCGTTCTTCGTATTCAGCCAGAAAATCCGGTTCTTCACTTCGCTCTCCTTCACGGTGAAGTGAGACTTCCCGACCGAATTGTTCTGATAATTGCGAATCCCCTTCAGGATGCTCGGAGCCTGTACAGGCACGGACACAAAACCCCACGAAGGGAAGTACAAATTGCCTGCGCTGTTGCTTAGATGGAAGACCGGCACGGCTTCGTCATCCAGCTTGCTGGCGATGTTGCGCTCGACAAATTTTTCGATGGAATCTTCCTGGCCGAATTTCATGACGAGGAAATCCTCCATCGAGCGGGTAATCAAATCGCCGAATTTATCGGTAAGAAACTCCGAAATAGATCTGACGATATCGATCTCCTGCTCACGGGTCCAACGATTGGCATGGCTCAGCAGCTCCTGCGCGAAATCGCGGATAAGATCGTCCACATCCTTCTGATCCATGATTTTGTTGATAACATCGGAAATGTCGGGCACGCTGACCAGGTTCCAGTAATACGTCTTATTCCCTTTATGATCCTGTTGTTCTTCACCGTTCACGAGAATGTCGCCGTTCTTGGCGAAAATCGAATTCAGCGCATTCAGAATTTCCGTATATACGCTGTAAATCCGGTTGTTCTCCTGATTCAGCAGATCGTATAAATCCTCATAGAATTCAATCATCTGCTCGGTGCGTTCCACATCGGCTTCCAGCCAATATTCGTTGATTTTAGCTTCAATATAGATATTCTTCTTCTTATCCTTGGAGACAAAAGCGCTCTTCGCATCGCCCAGGCGTTCAATGGCCTGTTCCCTGGCCGACTCGATGTCACGGGGAATGCGGGTCAGATTCTCGCGCAGCGCTTCGATGTAGGACAGCAGCATCTTCAGCAGGCTGAAGCCCTTCTCCGTATAGATCAACCGGGACACATAGAACGGTCCTTGCTGCGGATGCAGGAACATGCGGCGAATTTGATCGCTGAACTGAGCCACGATCTCGCCTGGCAGCTGCTTCTTCGCCTTAATATACTCCTCGCGGGCTCTCGCCAGGAAATTCTGTTCCAGCTCCGTGTCCATATTGATGACCTGGTTCTTCACAACGTTCGCGTAGCTGAGCCGTTCGCTGTTCTGGTATCCGGGCAGCGGCTCCGGCACGCGGGACTCGAAATTCTTCGTCATCGAGTCCAGATCGATGCCCAGCTTGCTTGCGAATTTCTCGACGTCCTCCTGGCTCGGCGCTTTCTCGAACATGGTTTGCATTTTGCCGAAGACGCGGTACGCGAGATAAGTGGTCATCTCTTCAATGGGTAGAACAGCTGAAGATGCGCCGATAATGTTGTAATCGTAATTGGCAGGGTATGCCTTGTTCATCTGCGCGATATTGGTGCGGATGTTGCTGATATAGTCATGGATCGCAAACTCTT
Source organism: Paenibacillus sp. NPDC093718 (assembly GCF_050279985.1). Taxonomy (NCBI): domain Bacteria; kingdom Bacillati; phylum Bacillota; class Bacilli; order Caryophanales; family Paenibacillaceae; genus Paenibacillus; species Paenibacillus sp. NPDC093718. The sequence continues at coordinate 25,809 of NZ_JBNNUS010000012.1, read as the reverse complement.
CGCCGGACTGTTTTTCCTCGCTGGCCATGAAGTTCGTGATGTTCTCCGCGGTAACGTTCATGCAGTAATCATAGGCGTTCTCCAGCAGCTTGCCTTCCGTATTCGTAGCGGAAATCAGATGGCACAGATTAAACGGAGGCAGTGGAGAGTTCACGTTCAGAATGTTGCCGTACTGCTGCTTGAATCGCTCGCCTCTGGCATCCACGTTCATCCAGTAATCGAGCTCTTTGAGTGCGGCATAACCGTTCTTCTTGATGTATTCGCGCGTATGCTCGCTCAAGCTTTTGTTCGCCAGATTAATATCCGGCGTAAACAGATAGCCAAGCGTATTCACGCGGTCGATGCCGGCAGAGCCGTGGTCGCGTTCGATAATGCCGCGGACGATATAGGCGATATCCAAGAAGCAGCCGCTGCCCGTACCGCCGGACAGCCCCGTCAGCAGGAAGACCATCAGCTTTTTGTTCGTGCCGACCGACAGCGTCTTAATCTTCTTGTCAATCGCCTGCACCACTTGCGTAATCTTCGTGAACAGGAGCAAGCGGCCCGCTTGGCGTACGCCTGCTGCCCCGTTCATGCCATCGGTAATGCTCAGCTCTGGCGACAGCCAATCTGTAATATAAGGCTCCAAGATGCTGCGGTTCTGGAGGAGGCCTCCAATCTCGGCATTGGAGAGAAGCACGAATTCATTGATCGGATCAAGCCCGATGCCTTTATAGCGTTTATTCTTATCCTGCTCGTTGGTCTCAAAAGCCAGAAACTCCACATTATCCGGCTTGTCCATTCTCTTCTTGGACAACGGATCCTCCGGCAGCTTGAAACGGCGGTTAATCTGATATTTCAAGCGCAGCAGCGCATCGATCCCCGTCCCTCCGAGTCCAATGATAAGGATCGGATTGTCGATGGTATCGACCCGTATTTTCTCGCTGACAATCCCGCCTCCAAGTGAAACGTCAAGCTGTTGTATATGTTCTCTAACTACCGGTTTCATAACTTCCCCTCCTGATAGGTCATGGCTTTAATAGGTTGTTCCAAAAAGTCCGCTTTTGATAAGAAAACCAATCGAGGTCAATTCAAGGACGAGCGACCGCGATTTAAAGGTAGGTTTTCTTGCGATACAGAATTTCATCAGCGTAGCAAGATAACTTATAAATTCTATATCTAACACGAAGTGAATCGGGAAGCAGCTCTTTTTGAACACGCACTTTAAGCCAAATATTCAAATAATATCGTTTTGTCCGCCTGCTGCAGGGAAACTCTCAGCCGGTCTCCGTTCTTAAGCTCCGTGCCATTCGATGCATCCAGCGCGCGGCCGGATTTCTCAATCACGGCTGAAGAATTATTTTTAAGTATAATACGGTCGTTCTTGCCCGGCATGAATAAGATTTTCTCGGTCTCCTTCAACTCGGGAGCAAGCTGCAGAAGCTGATGCAGATTGAACTTCCCTTTGAACGAAGTCAGCTTCTTGTATTGCGGGAATGTCTTCTCGCCGGTGTTTTCGTCCCTGATCTCGATTACGATCTGACCGACAAAGCCTTTGTTCGCTTTCTTAATCGCGCCGAGTATGAAATATGCAGCTCCTCCAACAATGAGCAGCGCCGCGATGCCAATGATTACGGGCCATAATGGAAAAGGTTTCGCATCCTCGCCCGCAGTCATCTCCTTCCCGCCGCTTCCGGAGCCCGCGGCTGCCGTTTTTGCGCTAATCTTCAGAGGCGCGCTTTCGCGGTAGAAGCTCTGCTCCTCCGCCCGTACCCTCAGCTCGTAGTCGTGCTTTTGCGGAATCTTGTAACTCCCTTCAAAGCTGCCGCCTTTATTCTCAAGCTCGACCTCTGACTCGTCCCCGGTGTCCAGATCCTTAACCAATAGCTTGGCCATCATATTGCCATACTGTTCCTGGTCCTGCAGCTTCTGTCCATTGCTGACGAGATATGCCTTGATATCGATCGTGTCTCCAGCCTTTACCTTTGATGGTGGCGGAGGATCCATGGTCAGCTCCAGGTCGTAGTTGAATACGAGGTTAATGTCGATTTTGTCTTTCGATACGCCTTTCACCTGCAGCTTCCAATCGCCTTGCTGCGGCTTCAGCAGCTTGAGCAGCGAATAGGAATTGGAAGTGGATCGCAGGACATTGCCCGAAGGAATAGTCTGCTCAGCGCCGGCAGGATCGACCAGCTTCACGTCGACGGGGCTTGAGGACATAATGGAAATGTTCGCCTCCAGCACGTTCGCATTCGGCACACGGACCGTAACCTCCTGATAGCTTCCGTTGCCGGTAATTGATTGAACCGGAACGATTTTAAGCTGCTGGTGGCTGGCAAAAATCTCGCTTAATATTTGCGGAAGATCATCCGCCGAACTGGTGGTAAAGGATTTCCCCCCCGTTTGGTTTGCCAATTCAGCCAACGTTTCTTTATTCAGCTTCCCGTCGGCATTCAGCCCGATCGTATAAATCGGGATACCGCTTCCCTTGGCCTCCTTGACGGCTTGATCTAACAGGTCTGACGCTTCTTGGCTCGTCTTGCCTGTGTTTGGATCCAGGTCATTGTTACCGTCGGCCAAAACAACGATCATCGGCGCATGCGCCGGGTCCATTCCCTGCTTCAGCACTTTCACGGCTTCATCAATGCCTACGGACATATCCGTGTACGGGCCGCGATCCAGCTGATCGATAAACTCCTTCAGCGCGGTCTTGTCCGCCTCCGACTGAATTTCAAGCAGCGCTTTCTCCCGCTGAATCCGGTCAGTATAGGATACGACGCCGACCTTGTCGCCGGTGGTGGCCAGCATGTCGATAAACATCTTCATCGCTTCGCTGCCGATCCTCTCCGGATCACTGTTTTTCATCGAGTTGCTGGCATCCATCACCAGTACGGCATCAATCTTGGAGCCTTGCGAGGCAGCCATTGCCTGAGGCATGGTTCCTCCGCTCCAGCTCAGGGTCAGCAGCACCGCAGCCATCAAAGAGAGCAGCCATTTATTTTTACGTAACATCGAATTACTCCTTCATCCATTTAGTCTAGCATCAGGTGGATGCCTCGGTTCGTTTGTCAGACCATTAGTCTAACTGTAGGCAATAAGTCTTAAAATTACATGAAAGAAAGCTTAAAAAACAACAACGGAAACATCCATTTCTCTGGCGTATTTATATAGAAAATACCATGGAAGTCACTAAAATATACCAGCACTATGTCCATATGATATAATTATACCTGCCAAAGTTCAACATAATCAGTCGTACCACCCGGACTTAGGACACAAGCCTCACCGCCATTTTCGAACAAATATGATGCCGAAAGGAATAGATATATGATTACATACGGATGTCTCGGGATTTTGTTTCTTTTTGTCATCATCAAGATCACGGCCTACTTCAAGCGTAAGAAGAACGCCCCGACACCGGAGCAGCTGCATCAGACTCTGCTTGAAGTGGCCAACTCACAGAGGGAACAGCATGGATAAGAAAAAACCCGTACAACTTCGCCCCTATAGTAAAACGAGATATGTCTACCAAAAGTTAAGGGTTTGCAAACATTGCCACCATTTCACGATTCTTTGGGAAGACAGCTGCGCTCACTGTAAACGGAACGCCCTTGTTCCCGTTATGGAACTTGCAGAGAAAATGGCCAAGCGTTCCATGCAGAGTGACCGACTTCTCTTCTACATTATAGGGCTCTCTGCCGTACTTCTTAGTCAGACCTTCTTGCAGATCGTGATCTCCTTTGTTTGTATGGTGGTCCTGCTTGTATGGTTATGGCTGATCCAGCGGCGAGTGCTGCATTCCGAGACCTTGCACGCTCTGGACAAGCTTATAAGAAGTCAGCGAAAACAGATTCTTGAAGGCCTTGACCTGAACAAAGCGACGGCTTCTGCCGCCATCAAGGAAGATACCCAGCTAGGGTATGAAATCGTCAGGGAAATTGCCTCCTTGGTCCGGAATGACCGCATCCGTCTGCAGCAGATCGTTCTTCTTCAAAGCTTCAGCCTGCGCAAGGATATGGAGCTTGAACTCGAACCGTTATTGCTGGATGAGTTTGACCCGGACCTGGCCGCTTATATCGGTGAAATCGCCAAAATTAAACGCGAGTTGATTAACAGCAAAGCCATCCAATACCTGCTCGACCATGAATGCAACATTTTGCGGATGGAGCAAGGCAGGCAGATTATGATCGACGCCGCCGGGGCAGCGGTACGGAAGAAAAAATACATCGATACGTTCCCTGATTTCATTAGCCGCTATGCGGATGGATTGCCGAGATATCGCTTCCTCCGTTTGTATCAGATCGTACGCCGAAATCCCGGCTTGTCGTGGAACGGCCTGCGGGACCGGGTGTCGGCCATTTATAATGAACACTACCGCTCGGACCCTGATTTTCAAAAATGGGATTAGAGGGGCTATACCGTTATGACGATGAAAAACACGCTAACCCTGCGTAATCTGTATCTTTTTTTATGTATAGTCCTTCTGCTGCTGATCGGATATAAGGGAATTCATATCTATCAGAAAATCGAATCGATGGCACAAGCAGAGCTATTGTATGCTCAGAAGAAGCTCGTTCAGGCAGAAGAGTGGTATCAGAAAGCGCGAAATAATCGCTCTCTTCTATATAAAGAAGAGCTGCTTGCCTCAAGACTACAAGAGCTTGAACCCATTACTTCCATGAAGCAGAGCCTTTCCTCGCTTGATCATCGATTGAGCCGGGTCGGGGAAGCAGGCGATTTTTCCGGCTTCATGAACGTGTATGCCGAATTGCTTGACGCGGAGCAGAAGCTTGCCAGACAACAAGGAGCTTATGCTTCCTACTACGATGAAATTGCTGCTTTCTATGGAATCCCCGACGATGTCAAACGGATATTCCTGCAGTTCATTGGTTTGTTTAACCGCCAGGCCGATGAGCTGCTTGAAGAGCAGCAGTATAACGACAACAGCTTCAAATGGAATTTGCTCCGCATTCCGGATTCATTCTACGGCGGGGAGAAGCAGAAGAATGACAAGCTGCTCCGTCTGTTCCAGCGTTATGACGAAATGGTTCTAACCCGTCTGGCAGGAGCCGGAATGTATACGGATTTGCTGAATTGGTCACACGACATGAGTTCCGAATATGCCAGTCGATCTCTGCCGGCTGCCTGGGTGAACGGCAAGACCGATGAACTTGTGTATACCATGCTGGAAAAGGACGTGCAGCGAGAGCGGCCCTCCGATTTTGCTTCGCACGCAATGGGGTATCGTGATTACCTGGAACGGAACGAGCGGAAGAACGCGGAAATTATGGCGTATATTCAGAATCAGATCAATCGGTGGATTGCAGCTGCCGATGGGATGGTACAAAGCCAGAACTACGAGGAAGCGGTAGCACTTTATGAAGCGCTGTCGGGGTATCAGGATATGAGCGGTAAACTGCACGCTGCCGAATTGGCCTGGACGATCCACGATCCGATTCGTTTGTTCCAAACGGCGGGGCTGAAAGGCAGCTTCAGCTACGTAAGCGGAGGCGGGAATCGCTTCGGAGGATTGGCCTATGCCATTGGAGTCGATGAGGGGAACATCATCTATTTAGCGGTCTTGAATGCCGATGAAACGGTGCAATTATTCCAAAACCATGACTATCCTTCCGACATCGCCATCCAACAGGTTTCAGTTGAGGAATCGCTTAGCACCGCGAATCATCCGGTTATCCTAGTGGAGGGCGACGCAGGGACCGGTCTGATATTGTATTCAGGGTATGAAGCCAGAGATGCCAATCTGACGCCGCTGTTCCAGTTCACGGCTGAAGGCTATCAAGTGCAACCGGATAAGTCTTTGCTGGTGACGAATCTGGAAGGAGCCAGCCCGGACGAGATCGCCATCTTCGAGCGTCAGGGAGACCAATACGGATTCACAGGACATCAGGTTCATTATACCGACATCGATATCGCTAATATCGAGAATTATCCGAATGAGAAGGTTCGCTTCTCTGTCCATATCCTGGAGGGCGGCTATGGCGAAGTCGTTGCAAAACGCGATGGATACCATGTCATTTTAAGAGGAGACCTGGATTTCCCTGCGGGGATCGTGACCCTCATCGGAACATTCAGCAGCGAGTATCAGCAGCTGGAGGTCCCGGGAAGCCAGAGTTCCACTTCTTCAAATCCCGTTGAACCGGAGACTGAACAGGTTGACGGACACAATGGAGACACTATAGATGAAACCGAGAATCCAAGCGACGCCGTCACTACCGAGGATATCAATCCGGATGGTGTCCAACAAGACCATAACGGAAGTCGTGACAGCACCGTATCCGGTCAGATCACGCAGGTGCCTGTCATTCAGGTGGAATCGATCGAGTAGGTATAACAAAAAGGCTGCGTCCCTTATCAACAGGGGCGCAGCCTTTCTATTCTCCCGAAATCGTGAAATGATTTCATTTTCGCTGATCTGTATGTAGACTGGTTCGTTAACTCCGAGATCGGAAATGCAACAGGTTTTGATGACTTCTGAATAATCCATTGAACATGTATTCTCAAGTTCCATCGAAGTTGAAATTGCCTATGATATAATATCCCTAAAACTGAACGGAGTTATTATTTGCGATGAGGAAGGTTAAGAGTTACTTCATATATATGATCTTATTTGCTCTGTTAATGGGGATCTTTTGGCTATCTTATATATTATCTTCTATCCTTATGTATTTTGCTATCGGGTATATCATGCTTCCATTGGTGGTTATTTCTTTTCTTTACGGAATTTATTGGTTATGGAAATGGGTATTTAGAAATTCAGATGGTAAAGTAGAACAATCTATCCTATTGACCCTTTCCTATGGCACTTATCTTTACCTTTTAGTCGAATTAGATACATATTCTTGGGATGGAGAATCAAATTTTTATAAGTATGTATCCTTGGTTAGATGGATTATAAATGCGTGGTAAAAATAAGTTATCGAAGCATTAACTAAAACCCAGTGCAATGCCTGGGTAAACCACGCTTCAACACCAGCGAAGCCTTAATACGCTTGGGCAAAAGCCTGAGATTACCTTTGAGAGAACTTCTCTGTTTTCCTCCCTCTAACCCAAAATCCCTTTCCTTTCCCCTGAAACAAAAGAAAAGCCGAGCAAATATCAGGAAATATTCCTGCATCTACTCGACTCTGACTTTTCATTGCTCAATACGACTTTAATTTGCTATAACTTTATTTGCATTCTACAGAGACAACAAAAGGGACGATCGATATGATTTCTTAATGCAAACTCAATAAAATTTTATATACCTTGGAGGGGAAAGATGAGAATCGTATGGTTTGCATTCATCCTGTTATTCTTGGTAACCGGTTGTCATATTCAAGAATCAACACCTCAAACGATTACTGATACAGTGACTCCTTATTACGTTAGTGAAATGAAAGATGTGCCTGAAGATACCATACTAATAGAAAACTTAATTGATGAGATGGATCAGGGGACATTTGAGTATCATTCAGGTGAATGGGGAAAATTTGTTGTTAATCCCAATCAACGTGAATTTAACAGAGGTGATGTGGTATACATCCAGACACCTAAAGAAGAGTTGAAAAACCAACCTCCGTATATACCGGAGACGAAAATTCTACGGATTGTCGGAATGCCCGGAGAAAAGTTAAAAGTAAAGAAAGGTCAAGTTTTTGTCAATGATCTACGTCTTGATACTTTTTATGGTAGCGCAAGGAATCTCGGAATGGTCGAGGAGGAATATATTATGTGGGCACACGAGAATGGGGAAGATCCTCATCGGTTTAATGATTATTTTCATAACAACATTAAAGAAATCACAATTCCTCAGGAACATTATTTTGTTATAGGCGATAATTGGTGGCGAAGTGTCGATAGTTTCAAATTTGGCCCGATTCATAAAAAGGATATCATAGGTACAGTTATTGGATATAAAAAGTAAACTCTCGTGCAATGTTGACACTTTTGTGTCATTAGACATCCCTCACCCGCGTAGCGGGTGGTTTTGTTTCGCGCACTCAACTGGCTAAAGCCAAACCATCAACCTCAATTAATATTTTTTCCCCACGTTGTAGCTTCACCGAATATTGAATAAGATTGTTAGCGAGTTGTTCAATTCTAGGATCTTTCATTGTTAGTCTCCTTCATAAATTCATTATATTTATTGTTCATATTATTGCTGATAGTATCTGGATACATGTAGATGTTTATCATACAATAATTTCGTCTAACGTTAGGGCATTCACCAACCCTCACTGGCTTAAGCAGCCGGTCGATCGAGCACAATGATCGGCCTACCGGGTCGAAGACTTAGCCAGTGCAGGGTTGTCCTGAGTATGCTCCCCTGCTTCCACCTCGGGAGACCGATACGTGAATACGTTGTTATCAGATGTCCTTACCATCTTCGAAAGTGCTGAGAGCACTTTAGTATTTAACAAATCAGATTCGTTTAATAAATCCACGCTTAGTACCCTCATATCCAATTGATTCATAAAATCTATGGGCTTGTTCACGATTTTTACTAGAAGCTAAGATTATATAAGAGCATAGGTTTTCCATAGCAAAATCCTCGAGTGCATTCATGAGTTTCTTACCAATTCCACTTCCCTGGTACACAGATGAAACAACTACATTTTCTACAAGCAAGTATGGCTGACACTCACCTACAATATCTGGACAAACAATGCCCATGGCTGTTCCAACTACATTTTCCTCTAAACATGCTACTGCAACATAGTAGTTTGGTTGCTTATGTAATAGGTCTAGCTGATATTGGATCTTTTTAATGTTAGATCTCGTTCCAATAAACTCAACGAACAATTCAGACAACTCAAATGCGTCATCTTTTTTTGCCATTCTGACTTTTATGTCCACGCCTTCAGCTCCTATGATTTATAATCTTGCAAGGATTTCCGATAACGTTCCTGTATCTACGAACCCGAGAGGCTTAAGGCGCGAATGCGCCGGGTCCAACGGACTTAGCCTCGCAGGGTTGTGAGCTGATTCAGCTTCTCTGCCTACCACTTCTCGCGAACCAAGGGCCGAACGGTCCGAAACGTAGATACGATGTTATCTGATGGGGATGCCATCTTCGAATTAATTTCAATATCAGTCTATATGCCTGTTCAACAATGTTTTCTAACTCAATTAGTTCTTTGATACATCTTTTCAAGTATGGTATTATATATTTAATAAAGACCAAGTGCGCTAACACTTGGTCCATACAATTGGCTTGGATGGGTAATCCCTTCTTAGTCATTTACGATCGGAAACCCACCTTCGGCGGTCAACCTTAGGGTGGGTTTTTACTTTCTCTTGTTGTTATTATTAATGTAAGTTAAAAGTGCAAGAATGAATGATCCAAATAGGAACATAATCGTTAGTGCATCTTTCACTTCCATGGCTTCACCTCCTTTCGAAGGGAAACCATGACCACCCAAGATTCAATTGTAGTTATATTTTACCTTTATATACATCTGCGTACAAGCGTTCTTATTATGACTTTGGATTTTTGATTCTAAATATGGTTTTAATACAATTGGCGGCCCTTTCAGATAACGTTCCTGTATTCACGACGTCCCACCGACTTAAGGCTGCGCCAGCAGCCGGCCGCGATGCGGTTAGTCGGTGCGGATGAGTCCGCTTGAACACGCTTCAATGTCATTCTCCTCGGGCGGACCGAGGAGCCGCCAGGCTCCGATGCGTGAAAATAATGTTATCTGAAGCCAGTGCCTTCTTCGAGTTCTCTAATTCTCATTTTTAATTCTTCTTTCAAGCTCTTTAACAAATACATCAATTGGATATTTATAATCGATTGGTTTGTAAATAAATCGATTATTCCACTTGTGTCGTAGAGCTTGATCTCTGAAATCTTCGTTTTCGCTCTCTAGGGTCTTCATAACAAGCATAATTTCATTCATTGTACTTATAACACTTCTACTATCCGTTTTGGTAATAGCCTTTTCGCTACATCTTTCTAAATAATATTGCGCTAGAGTATCAGGGATTTCTTCAACGGCAAAATAAGCTTCCAAATTATCTTTAAAGATTTCTCTTAGTTTATTTGCTTGATTTGTTCTAATACCAGTGACAGTTAAACTTAATCTAGAAAAGTCATTCATAAACACATAGTGCTTTCTACCATATAATTTGAAAAGGTTTACATGCCAACTAAAGAAAGAATCCGTATGTTCAATTGTTTCTGGTTTGGCATTTAGATCTTTTAATGTGTCTTTCGTTGTTTTGAAAATAATCATGACTTTTGTTCCTTTCGTTCTTGCACTGGTTTCAGATAACGTTACCGCATCTATGACGCGACCCGGCCGTAGATAGTCTTATCTTAGGTCGGGTCGTGTGTTGTCTGAATTTACGCCTAGGAGGCTTGCTTCTGACAACCAAGGGGCGAATGCCCCGCAGTATAGATGCATTGTTAAGTGATGTTACTGCCTTCTCTGTATTTACATTCTCATATACGATTTAGATGTAAATATTGTTTTCTATGTATTCTAGTTATTTATAGTATTTTAATGGTATTTCATCATGTTTTATATGTTATAATTTTCTAGTACAATATACGGCTATAAGGGCGGTCGGCTAATCTCCCAGAAGGGAGGTGATGCCCATGGAGGTCAAAGATGCACTTTCCTTAATGTTCATGTTCGGCATGTTCATTTTGGCATTGCTCACCTACATGAAAAAGAAATAGACCGCCCTGGCTAGGATAACGGTCTATTTCCGACCCATCTTACGTGGCCGACTGCTCTTTATGCAGTTGTTGTACTTTGGAGTCGTGTTCGCGCACGGCTCCTTACTTATTCTTACCTCAGTATAACTCATTTTATAACGCTTTTATAGGTTTTATTGATTATTTTTATTTATATAAGGTCTGTAATGTTGTCTGCGGTAATTTCACTTAACGTATTATCTACGAACTTCGTAAATAATTCCATATGTAGAGTATTCGTGAGTTTATTAAACTATCCTGCCAGTTAGTTTAATCTCCTTCTCCATTAACAGATGTGTCGCAGTACGACGAAATGATCGATTAACCTAGAAGATGAATGTATTGGACGCATACGAAATGTATGAAAAGTACTTGGCTATAGAGTAGCAGGATCAGATGTATAAATATCCCCCCCTAGACCAGTAGAGAGGGTCAAGCTATTTTCTTGTCGCAGTTCGCAAAAATACATCGTTCGGGGGATTGCATTTGTACAAGATAACGAGCAAGAAAGCCATAGAGCAGAGGCATCTGTAATTCTGAACGCAACATTGGTGCTAGGAAGCCTCAATTTTCCAGCCAATTCGGCAGTAGCAGATTCCGTAAGATCGGAGGCGCAAGTGAAAACATGGTCGTATTCGCCATCGATAAAGAGACGGATAAGATCAAGCGTATTAAGAACATCCTCAAGGATAAGCTCGGCGAGGGCTGGCGAGGGCGTTCGCATTGAACTCCTCGACGAACCGGTCGAATTCATCCAGACTCCGCTTGTTCATTTTAAATTTGAACGCATTCACCTCTATGAAAGCGCTTTTGCCCTATACATAATGGTGTTAGATCGTAGTAATGTAAATATTGCAATAATATAGAATAAAAATATCGAATTGTAAACTTTGTATGAAAGGAGGTGAAAAGGGCTCGACAAACTGTAGTCTCGCTTATTCATCTGGACATAACTACGACAACGAAAGCACCGGAGAAGCCAAAAGATTATAATCCCCTCGCAAAGGAGCAAGAAGCGGCCTTTCTTGAGAGGTAGAGCATATACCCTGGTTAAGTACAGGCTCTATTCCCGCCACCGGCTATTAAAGAAAAAAATCATATTTTTCAATTATCCTCCAAACGCTTCTATATGTCGAAGTTAAAAAGCTAAGAATGAGCGAGAAAGCAGGAGAAAACATTACTTTATAATGGGAGGGAATTTGAGATGTCCAAGTCCAAAAAAGGTTTAAGTCTAATGCTGATGTTAGCTATGACTGTTAGTTTAACGCCCCTTAGCTCCGCGGCCGAGGACGGCACGGGCAGCATAAGCATTCCTAACCGATACAACACACCCTACTCCGTCGATGACGATGAGATCTACATCTTCGCGGCCAACTACAAACCGCTCGAATATAGCACGAACGATGACGACCACACCGGCGGCGACGTGGTATTCAACGAGATCATCGGCGACAAGCTTCGGGAAGCCTTCCCGGGACTTAAGATCAAGTTCGGCACCTGGGACTATCCGGTCCGCTATGAGGATCTGGATGCGGCCGGGATCGTACCCGACATCATCATCGATAACCCTTACAACCGGATCGATCGTGATTTCGAGCATCGTGGTTGGGTTCAGGATATGACACCTATGATCGAGCAGAGCGGGCTCGACCTGAGCACGCTCAACCAGGCTGCAGTGGAGATGGTAAAGTCGCGGTCAGATGGCGGGATTTACGGCGTTCCGCTCTTTATTGACGACTATATGCTCTACTACAACAAGAAGATCTTCGATAAGTTCGGCGAGAAGTATCCGACGCCGGGCATGACGTACGACAAGATCTTCAAGCTGGCCAAGAAGCTGACCAGGCAGGATGGGCTCGACGCTTACAAGGGATACATGCAGCATCCCGACAACTACTTGCAGTATAACCAGCTCGGACTGTATCCGTTCCAGCCGACTGACAGCGAGGAGCCAGCACCTGCGGACGTGAAGGTGGACATCACGTCACCGGAGTGGAACCAATTGGGAGAGAACATCGATCGGTTCCTCTGGCTTCCTCGTAACGGGTTCACCACGGTTAACGACTTCCTCAAGGGCGACATGAGCCGTCCCGGGCATGTCGCGATGGCGGTGGACACGTTGCAGAAACTGCCGGCATACGTTGGCGACGATCTCTTCATCAAGGATGACGATGAGGCGAGTTTCCATGAGTATTTGAATAGTATCGATGTCGGCGTCACGTCGGTGCCAGTGCTCAATACTGGTTCAGAGACGACGTACCAGCCTAACACGATGGCGGCGTTCATTCCACCGCAGGCGCGCCATCAAGAGAAGGCCATCGAGATCGTGAAATGGCTGGTGTCGGAGGAGGGACAGGTAGCGCTGTCTCGCCATGCCATCAAGGGAGTCCTGGAGACGCCCGCAGTCGTGGACAGCTTTGGTGACGACATTCCAGGGCTGGCCAACGTCGACACCTCGGGTGTTTACTGGGGTTCCAATGCTGTCGTACAGAACTACCAGAACACCGAGTACTGGGATATTCCGCTGTATTCCGTGTTCCGGCAGCACGTGTTGAAGGACGCGATGTCGGTTGAGGCGGCATTTACCGTCTCCGAGACCGTGGAAATTCCCAACTACATCAAATCCCAGGCGGAATCGGGTAAAGACTGGTAAGCAAAGGTCGTACCCTTGAACAGACTCTGAGCTCAAAATAAAGAAGATCGGCTTATCGTACCTGTGCAAACAGGAATGAAATAAGGAGCAGCTGCCGCGGTGGTGAACTGCTCCTTGATCGTTTAACTAACGTTTCCTGTTAGGAATAAATTATCTTCGTTGAACTATCGTCTCCCGTTAGTTGAACGCATTTAAGCTATTACAGAAATCTCTTATTTATAATTTAGGTCTTCTTCGCAGTTTCAATAAGAAGATTGTAGATAAGATTTACAGCATTATTACGTTCGAAAGAACTCATATTTTCAATATACTGTTCCTTTCTTTCTGATAAATCATTAATACTAGCAATCAAGCTATCAGTGTTCAATTGTTCTTCATGTAGCACTTTACAGTAACCCTTGCTTTCAAAAGAACCTGCATTTAGAAGTTGATCTCCTCTACTTTGTTCCTTAGTTAAAGGAATCAAAATCATTGGTTTCTTTAAAGATAAAAACTCAAAAATTGAATTAGAACCAGCTCGTGAGATTACAATATCGCACATGGCTAATATGTCTGGTAATTCTTCATTTATATACTCATATTCGCGGTACTCAGAATTTGAAATTGAAGAATCAAGATGTCCTTTTCCACAAATATGAATGACTCGAAATCTTTTTGTTAATTGTCTTAAAGATTCTCTAATTACATGATTGATTTTCCGTGATCCTAAACTCCCTCCCATTATTAGTATTGTGGGCTTTTTATTGTTGGAAAACCCCACAAATGCCCGTCCACGTTCCCCATTTCCCTTTGTTAATTCTTCTCTAAGAACGGGTCCTACATAATGACATTTACGATCCTTAAAGGCAGAAGCTGTTTCAGGAAAAGTAGTGCATATCAGACTAGCAAACGGACTTGCGAGCTTGTTGGCTAAGCCTGGAGTTAAATCAGATTCATGTATGATAACTGGAATCTTGTTCAACCATGCACCAATGACAACTGGTACAGAAACAAAACCGCCTTTAGAAAACACAATATCTGGTTGCAGCTTCTTTAGAAGTTGGTATGCTTGGAAAATTCCTTTCACCACTTTAAATGGGTCCTTTACGTTCTTCCAATCTAGATACCGTCGTAGCTTCCCTGTAGAGATTGAATGGTATTTCACATTAAAGTTAGATGTGATTAGTTGCCGTTCAATACCATCCACTGAACCAATATATTCGGCTACCCAGCCTGAACGGATAAATTCAGGAATCAAAGCAATATTGACTGTTACATGTCCTGCAGATCCACCGCCAGTAAAAATTACTTTTTTTATTTTAACCACCCACCGATGTTGTTTTAGTTCATTATACTCGATGCACTTTCTAAATATCTCAAGTGTTGTTAACTCGCACGTCAATTGAATATAAGCAGCCGATCACATTCATCGGCTACCAGTCCACTTGCTCTTATCTTAATATTTCTTTGGTTATTTAAACTATCCTGCCCGTTAGTTTATTAAAAAAAGGCCGTTTACCGCCGTCGATGAAATCCTATCGGGAATGTGACAATGTTCTTGTCATCAGTCGGGATTGTTATCAAGTTCTTGTCATTGTGTTTTGACAAGAACTTGATAACATAAATATAAAAAGCCGCATAATTGGTATTATCCCCTTTTAGTAGACAAGAGAAAAAAGACATCTGTTAAGATGGACTTAATCTTGCCTAACGAAGGGGATTTTTTCATGGCTAAAAAAGGACAAGCTTACCGACGGTACTCCTTGGAATTGAAATTGGAGGCGGCCCGGCTGGTCAACGAAGAACATATGAGTATTCGTGAAGTAGCAAAACGTTTAGATATTCAAAATAAATCTCAAGTACAAGTATGGGCGGCGAAAACGAAACGTGGAATGAGCCTAGAACCTGCCACATCCAAACGGGGACGCCCCAGAACGAAGTTTTCCAGTATGGAAGAAGAGATGGCATACTTGCGAGCGGAGATTGAATATTTAAAAAAGCAGTATCCAAATCTACACAAGGAGTGACGAGTAAAGCAGCTAGATTTCAGATCATAGAGGACTTGCGAGTACGGCATCCTCTTGTTTGGCTCTTGAAGTTAGCCGCGGTTTCCCGTTCAGGCTATTACAAGTGGAGAAAAAGCTTGCAGGCGGCAAAAGAACGTAGACAAAAGCAGCATGAATTGGAATCGCATCTGCTTGCCATCCATCGCATTCATCCCTACTTTGGCTATCTTCGAATGACGGTAGCTTTACGGAGGGAAGGCATTAGGGTCAACCACAAAAAGGTGTACCGATTAATGAAACAATTAGGAATCTGTTCTGTCATTCGAAAGAAGCGTCGATTCATTGGAAAACAAGCTTCTGTGGTGAATCCGAATCGGCTTCAGCGCCAGTTTAAGGCGGACACGCCACGAACTAAACTGGTCACAGATATTACCTATATTCGAGCTGGAGAACAATTTGCGTACCTGTCTGTGATTCAGGATTTATACAATAACGAGATTGTAGCTTGGCATCTTTCGGAACGAAATGGCCTCGCTTTGGTTCATGAAACGCTGGATAGACTCCGTCAGCACGTGAATGTGAGTGGGGTAATCCTACACTCGGATCAAGGATTTCAATACACGTCAAAACCATTTAACCGTAAACTGAAACAACTCGGCATGCTAGGCAGTCACTCTAGGCGAGGAAATTGCCTGGACAATGCTTGTATCGAGTCTTTCTTCTCTCATTTAAAGACCGAGAAAATATACTTGAATGAGGCAGCAAACAAAGCGGAGGTTGAGCAGCAAGTGAGCGAATACATTCTGTTCTACAACCAGAACCGATTCCAGAAAAAATTAAACGACCGTTCCCCGGTAGAATACCGGGAAACGGCCGCAGCTTAAATCATGTCTTTTTTGTACTGTCTACTTGACAGGGTTATGACCATTTTAGCGACTTTCTATGGGACCATTTTCTTGTCCTTCGACACCATCCTATGATCTGATTTCTGATCCACATGTTTAATCCTCTCATTTCTCTCTTATATCCATTATATTACAACGAAGATCTCTTCATATTGCAGCCGTTAGCGTAATGACTGTACCCAAACCACATGCCACCCCACATATTGGAACTATTCTGCCCTTTAGCTTAATGAATTTGTATGGAAACATAGTTAGATACTTATCTAATCGGTAATCGGCTCATGTTCTTGTCCTTTTCGGCAATCGGTACAAGTTCTTGTACCGATAAAACAAAAAAGTCGCTAAAATTAGCTACTTTCTATGGCTCGATCTCTCTGTAATAGCGATTGCCTTGTTAATTATTTATCTAGATCAGCTTTGAAAAGAATGATTATAGAGTATCCCGATAATTGATAAAGATATAAGGTTTTCAGATAGTTACTTAGGAAGTGAGGTTTGTTTTACCAAAAGCAAGCATTGTAGCTATGCCTCCCCAGAAAGCAAGAACTAACAATATTAAATGTAAAAAAAGCCCCAGTAAACTTGTCGACGAGAAATCTGCACTTCCCACATAAAACCACAAAAATAGTGGAGGTAATTGCGCTAAAATTAGTAATAACATGGAAAAAAGCGTGATTCCTAAAATAAAGCGTTTATAACGTTGGCTTTGTGATAAATTATATAAGAAAGAACCGGCAAATAATCCGAAACCACCAAAAACAGCAAATAATGCCCACTTTTCTGTAGCCATCGTGGCTTGAGTTATTTCTGGTCCAAGGGATATCGGTAATCCTAAGTTTAAAAAGAAGGGTAAGTACAAAAACCCGGTAAAAACTGATAGTAAAGAAACTATTCTGATGATGCATGGAAAGTTACCAAGTCTTGTAATGGCCATAATCCTAATGCCCCTTTCATGTTATTGATTACTTTATCTGTATAATTTTATATATTATTATAGAGAATTAATCCTTTATATCCAATTTTATATAATTTATGAACTGATTTTAGATGAAACTGTCATGGGAAGGGACTTGTGGCTATTCATTTTGGGAATCAACATCTACAACTAACTAAAGCGTTTCAACCTCCAGTGATGTAGTGATTTCTGTGAAGAAAGTTCAGGTACATTAATAAGACCAGTCCAAACTATGAAATAGGAGGAACAGAAATGAAAAAAGTCAAAACATTAATAACGATATTACTATGTTGCTTAATCATTGGTTGCAATCAATCCAAGGTAGAGAAAAGTGATTTTATTATTGATAAAGTAATTAACGATGATAACACACCTATGATTGCAGTCGTACGAAATATATCTAAAAATGACGCAGCCAATAATGAGCTGTCCGACTATTTAAATAATGATAATCCAGACGATGTTATTTATTACCACATAACAGATATTAAATTATACGAGGATCTAGAAATTGGTGAGAGAGTTACAGTAACAGCTCCAACTACTTTGCTTACGAGCCCGCCTCAAGCTATAGCGATAGAAGTTAAAAGATATGAAGATTAAAATTTTCAACCGAATTGTTAAAAACTGATCATCTCTAGTTGGTAAATTCTTGAGGTTTATGCGTTCTTCAACCTAACTTTATTGTAATTATTATAAAACATACATTAGCTCGCCCCCTCCATATATCGTTATTTTCTCTTCCTCTCATATCTCGTAAATCCTTTTTTCAACCCCCACACTGCACATCGCCCATTGATGGTGAACATCGACAGCAGCACGTGTTTGTCCCTCGCCGAAAGCAGTATTTTTCTATTATGGTTTATCAAGCTCAAGAACTCGATTGGTGTTTTGCTCAGATGTGCTAAAATCTGATTGACAATGGGCTTAATCTCACAGCTCTCAAGAAAATCCAAACAGCGTCCTGAAGGAAGTTATACAGGCCGATGGCTTACTTTGCCTGTTCTATAAGCATCTTCCATGGCTTTTCATACTTCTTTGTTTTCCTCGAATTTATAGTATTTCATCGACTTCGATTCAATTCTTCGCTTTACGACTATCGATGATACGGTTATTCAAACTATCCTGCCCGTAAACTTAAGGAAAGAAGATGATCAATCTGACCGGCTGCTTTCTTGTTTTTAACTAACGTTTCCTTTAGTTAAATGCTCAGAATTGTATTTTGTTTAGCTTCGTACAGACGGTTTATATTCGTTTTGGAATGATGCTTTTGTTTCTCGTATTTTAGATTACAGCAACTCCTACACTATTATCTCCGTACTTATTCAAAGATGTTAAACTACGTTTCTCTGTTTGCTTCATATGATGAAGTTGCAGTATACTGCTGCCATTTTAACGCAACAGAAATCCGTGATTGGGTACTTAACTCTGAATAAAAGCATTGACCATCTCGAAACTCTGGTTCTGGTTCATAAAAGATGCCCGTTAGAAGCTGAAGTCCTTCACACCTAGCACCAAACGTCGATACTCGCTGTTTCACAGCATCATCGAGTAGTCCAGATATAAGTGGCTTTATAAAAGACGGATCTCCAATCACAGATGCTAATTTGATGGCACAGTATTGAATGTTAATATCTTGATCTTTAAATAGTTCGATCAATTTACTTGATAATTCACTCCACATATCTTCTCTATTATGTAGGACAAACAATGCTGCCATTCTAACGTAGCTGTTTAGATCATTTAGCATGACTTCCATTATGTTATATGTAATCTCAGACGAAGCAGCTAATTTAATCAGTGAAGCAGCACGGACTTTAGGAAATGGAGAGTTAATCAATAATATCTTCAGTTCGTCCGTCGTTTTACAACAACTTATTTCGTTCCCCTTAGAGAGTACACTTGAAATTAAGCGTCTTTCATCCAGTACAGCTGTTTCATTGTTATTTTGATTATGAGCTTTGGTAAAAGACTTGGCGGGATACGCAGCGGCTGCTTTAACATTGACTAGCCCGGCGACTGCGCCATGCCACTCATCTTTATAAACCGCCGTCATTTTCATTGCGAATTCAACCTGACTTGCTGTCCATTCTGGATTTGCTTGCCAAATACACGCTGCACAACCTAAGACAATTGGAGCAGCATATGAGGTTCCTTCTGTTCTAGCGTATCCATAAGGAAGCTTATCGAATGGAGCAGTATAGTGATTATCGTACTCATCAGTGGACTGAAATGGCAATGGAAGAACTACATTTTCAGCTGGAGCCAAGATTTCAGGTATTCGTTTTCCTTCAAAAGTTATACCTCGGCAGCCGTGGTAGGGAATAATCACATCTTGATTTTGAGGTACGATTACACCGCCAACCGACAAAACAGACGGTGAAGATGCTGGCCCGCTACATGTCAGCTCTTTTGTATTCCCCGAAGCGACAACAACAAGTAGCCCTTCTGTGGCCAGTTTTTCACAATAAACCCTAATAGGATCTGCTTGCCAAGGAAGAAGCCCTGTATCCCTCGTATAAGCCAGCGTTAAAACAACTCCGCGTATACCGTATCTCCGAAAGTTCTTTAGAAGCCAGCTTAAGGCTATGACAAACTTATCTTCTGATTCCTCAACTGTACGAAAAGCCCCTGTCTCCAGCAAATATAGATCAGCTTCAGGTGCAGCACCGGTATAGTATCCCGAGGCTAGCGATCCAGAGCCAGCGGCGGCAGCGGCTGTCATTAGTCCATGATTGCTTCTCCAAGGCGCTTCACTTCTTTGAAATAATTGCGGTTTTATATCTGCTTCTGAGGTCTTCACAAGGTAAACGTGACGTTGATTGTTTGTTGTTATATCAGGATGAGGTGGAAAATATCCATCCACTACTGCGATAGCAATGTTTTCTCCTGTAAGGTGCGATGGGACATCGAGGAAATCTCTTATGGATGGCCATTCCATGTTCTTAGCTCCCTTCTAAAAATACAATCGATCAGCACATTGTACTTAATTAATT
The DNA here is from genome assembly GCF_050279985.1 of Paenibacillus sp. NPDC093718. Lineage (NCBI taxonomy): Bacteria > Bacillati > Bacillota > Bacilli > Caryophanales > Paenibacillaceae > Paenibacillus > Paenibacillus sp. NPDC093718. The sequence goes on along the minus strand of NZ_JBNNUS010000012.1, from coordinate 5,631 downwards.
CCTATCATTTAAAGGCTCTTTGAGGTGTGTTCTCATGTTAGTTCTTGAGAGTAATTTTTGTCATTGAGTTATTACATAAATTTGCAAACTTTAAACAAAAAAAGCCGCATAGAATGCGACTTTCAAAGTCATCATGCTCTTGTCTTTCGATATTTGTCATTCCACATAAATCCCCCTCAGATCATCACGATTTTCTCAACCGGCTTCATGCATTGTGGAGGCGTAACACTTATCATCTAATTTTATTACTTTCCTCCAACATGAAACACACCAATTACCGTCTCACCATCAACATCAAACAGCGGAATATCCCGACCATCAGGTGATCTACTGTTCTGTATTGCAATGGCTTCCTCGGGTGATTTTGGCAGCTCGCCATCTAAGTCTTTTTTTAGCACATAGCCTGCAGTGCCATCCACACCTATAGCACTGATTAATTTAGGTTCCGTTTCTGGAGTAGTGGCATCTGCGCTAGAACCGTATGTTTGTCCGTTATTATTCTTAGGATAATTCAAATTCTTAGCGCTAATATGAAAAGAACCAATTATGGTTTTCCCATAAACATCATACAGTGGGACATTACCAGGTTCACCGAGATAATCTTTTTTCAGCAAATACCCATCAATGCCATTCACATTTCCTGCATGGATTAAATCAGGTAGCATTTCAACGGAGGTGGTTTCTTCAGCAGAACCGTATGTCTGTCCATATTCATTTTCAGGATAGTTAGGAGAATTTGTATGGCTTTGATTAGTCGTACTATTAACATATGTGCTTTGGAATACCATTACACCTCCTACTACACAAACTATTAAAAACACACCAATCAATATTCTTTTGCTTTTAGAATACATCCTCACATTTTCGCTCCTTTCTCACTCTTCCCACTGTAACCGTTCCCCCCGTCCTTTTCACTTCATATAATACACCAAATAATGGAATTTGCGCAATTCTTCCCGTTAGCTTAATGAAATTTCATGGAAACATAGTTAGATACTTATCTAATCGGTAATCGGTTCATGTTCTTGTCCTTTACGGCAACCGGTACAAGTTCTTGTCCTCGACTCGGGACAAGAACTTGTACCGATAAAACAAAAAAGCCGCTATTTTAGCGACTTTCTATGGGACCATGTTCTTGTCCCCCGACAACTGTCTGGACACGTTCGAGCACTGATCCATCTTGCACCCTTAAGCCGTAAAGAAGGTCGAAGTCTGCCGGCAATTTCCTTGTTTTTTATTTTCATATCCCTCGATCCTCTGTTCTTTTATTAGAAAGCATTGATCGGGGCTCCTGTTGACTGTGAGCCACATTTTATCGGACTCTATCATTTCAATAAAATGTTTAGAAAAGACTACTTCGATAAGCGCCTTACTTAAATTTTCTCATTTAATTTCTTTAATTCTTCATAGTTTGTGATTTTAAGCTTTATTTTCCCTTCTTGATGAGTGTTCGTTTCATAATAAATATCTGTAATTAAGTCAGAGATTCTTTTTGAATCTTGAACCATCTGATCAAATACTTCTTGATCCTTGACACTTATTATCCCTGTTTTATTAAAATTTGAAGATATTGTATTAATTTTTGTAATCATTTTATCTGCAATAGGGCCCAATAAGTTTGTTGATACTCCTGAATCAATAACTTTAGAATAGCTTTGAACACTCTGTAATCGATTATTTATTTCTTCTATATTGTTTCTATCTAAACCTTCGTAGTTTTGCATACCCTGGTAAAAATCCCAGACTTGAAATAAAGAACTACCTATTATAGATTCCAACTTCACTTTTATGCTTCTATTTTTTTCGATGTTTTGATTAATCAAAAATATAGATACAAAAATCAATGCTATTACAGAAAATGAGATCAACAACTTCTTAATACCTCTTCTCAAATCAATCATCCCTTTCTAATTGTTACACCTTTCTTTATAAAAAATACTTATCACCTTCAAATAACAGTTGTAAATGATATCTTAAATTTCCCTAATATATGAGAAGGCATTATGGCCATATTGTTTCTCAATAATAATTTCAAAGGTGGTAGTTATTTATGAGTCTACAAGGAAAAAAATTATTCTTGACCCTGGTCATGGCGGTAAATTCCCTGGAACAGTTGAGGGTGGTAGTATTGAAAAAAATATCGTTCTCCAAGTTTCGCAACGGATTAGAACCAAATTAGTGAATGAAGGAGCATTGGTTTATATGACCCGTACCACTGATAAGGACTTTGGCGGTACAACTGCGGGTACTGATATCAATAATCGTGTCGCATATATTAATAATAACATCCCTGCGTCTCACGCTTTAGTCAGCATCCATGTTAATGCAATTGGAGGAAGAATTGGTTCGTTTTACCAGCAAAACGCTACTGCATCTAAAACTTTTGCAGAGACGATTCAAAGAGCTTGTACCCCTTGGTTTGATGTCTTTGGTTGTTATTCAGCTGACTTTGCTATTCTACGTGATACAACTAAGGCGAGTGCAAAATCTCTTATCGAAATTGGCGTCATTGACGATTATGAACTAAATGCTGCTTGGAAACAAGAGCGTATAGCCTCCGCCATTGTAGATGGGATTAGAAATTATCTTTCTTAAAAATGACTCTTCGGTTGTTTATGAAAAGGGCGTTCATTTATACGAGTGATAAGATTCCAAAAACAGTAAAAATAAGACCTCTTTCCACTTCTAAGGAGTAGAAAGAGGTCTTATTTTGAGTTCAAAAGAATTTCATATCAATTCGAAACCAGTATTCTTATCGTTTCTTACTGCAGCAGAAACTGGATAGGAAAGCATGTCGTCTGACAGGGAAAGGAGGTAATATTTATCTGTAACATTCGTATTCAGCCATCTGCAGCTCCTTGATCTATTATGACATTCGACAGCCCCCGAGCGCTAAATTAGACAAAGCTATAGAAACTAGCCATATGTACCGGTTTGTACGTGTGCGATCGGGTTAATATACATTGCTATAATTAGGCTTTTTTATCTAACTTCCGAATTAGCTGACTCACGTAACCTTGGGAAAAACCGAGTTTTTTTGCCCATTCGCCTTGTGTAGCATTGGGAGAGGTCTGCATCATCTCGGCGAGCCGTCTCAAAGCGTTCGCCCCTTTTCCTTCACTCTTTTCTTTTTCCGGTTGTTCACCGCTTTCCAAAGCGGCGGCGCTTTCAAGCATAGCCATCGAGTCTAAGGCAGGTTGAGGAACCATATCTCGTAAACAAGATGAGCAAACTTGCCGCCCTCGGAAGTAACTTATAGAGTCCATCGAATCACAAAACAAACACCCAGCTTGATATTTACGAAACATCAACCGATTCGTCTGCTCATCCATAAAAAACTCAACAGAATCTCCCTCATTCATCCCCATAACCTTTCGTAATTCGATGGGGATTACAATCCGGCCAAGCTCATCCACCTGCCTGACAATTCCGATACTTTTCATGTTGCTCCCTCCTTCAAGCAAATAACCATTATGCAATCAACATAACTTCTATTGCTAGTTAATCCTAATTTTATCAAAAATGTAGGATTTATTTCCCTATTTGAACCAACTTTTCTATATAATTCAGTGTTTTATATTATGGGTGACTATTAAATAAGAAAACTGAAAGGTGATGATGATTTCATGTTTAAGTCAAAAGTGAAAATTACCGTCGGTCTTCTTTCCATTACTGCATCAATTCTTGTAATTGGTCTTTTCATCAAAACAAGTTTTGCTGATGATTTGTCTAGTGGCAAAGAAATTCAAGTTTCATCATTTAGCCAGCAACAGCCTGTAACAACAGAAGAGGAACAAAAAATTAATGAGAAAGTTGAAGCCATCTACACTAAATTCGGTGAATTTAGAAGGTCGGCAAATATATCAACGGTAAATGAGAAGGGTAACAACTCAGAAGAAGTTGTTTACGATCTTTATGAAGTTACAGCTAAAACTAAGGTGATTATAACTAATGGCCGGGAATATATTAAGCAATAAGAAATAAGATGCAACCTCTATAAGGTGCATCTCAAGAAAGGCTGTCGAGAAAGTTTCGACGGGTCTGTCAAGATTTCTGTGTAAACTCATTTCCAAGTAATCCCCCCGAGGGGGGATTTGGCGTTTCTAACGTAAGTAGTTGCTGACCCGATCCGGAAAGAAGACCGAAAGCTGGAGCAGCATCTGTCCCCAGTTTTGGACGCGGCCTGTCCATTTCCGGGTCACATCCATCGTGGCCAGATAGAGCATTTTCAGCAGTGCTTCATCGGTCGAAAAATACTCTTCCCCTTGGTCACTTTGCGAAGCTGCCGGTGGTAACTCTCAATCATGTTGGTTGTGTAGATGAGTTTGCGGATCTCAGGCGGGTACTTAAAGAAGGTTGAGAGTTCCTCCCAGTTGCTGCGCCAAGAGCGGACAATGAGCGGATACTTGGCGCCCCAGACTTCCTCGAAGCGGTCCAGTTCCAGCAGCGCCCCTTCCTCCGTGGCAGCCTTGTAAATCGGCTTCAGGTCCGCGGTGACTTTCTTGAGATCCTTGTACGACACGTAGCGAGTGGAATTACGGATTTGGTGGATGATACACTTTTGGATCTCGGTCTTTGGATAGCAGGCAGCAATCGCTTCGGAGAAACCACTCAGATTGTCCACGCAGATGATGAGAATGTCTTGGACACCACGATTTCGCAGGTCATTTAGGACGCTTAACCAGAACTTACTGGATTCATTCTCCCCGATCCACATGCCCAGCACATCCTTGTTTCCGTCCAGGTCGATGCCGATCACCATGTAGGCCGCTTTGTTTACAATGGCCCCGTCCTGCTTCACTTTGAAGTGAATCGCATCCATGTAAACGACGGCGTACACGCCTTGAAGCGGCCGATTCTGCCATTCCTTAATGAGAGGCACGATTTTGTTAGTGACATTGGAAATGAGCGTAGGCGAGACTTCAATGCCGTACAGGTTTTGCAGATGGTCTTGAATCTCTCGTGTGCTGACACCTTTGGCGTACAGGGCGATGATCTGCTCTTCGATGCCGGATACATTCTTCTGGTGCTTTTGCACAACAGCCGGCTCGAACTCACCGAGCCGATCCCGGGGAACCGCAATTTCCTGCTCTCCGTATTCGCTAACCACCGTCTTCTTGCTCTTGCCATTTCGGCTGTTTGGCGTCATCTTGGCCTTGACCTCATGCTTTTCGTAGCCTAAATGCGTATCGAGTTCGGCTTCCAGCATCTCTTGCAGAGTTTCAGCAAACAGTTCTTTCAAGGCATTCTGCGCGTCTTGTGCCGTTACCAGCTTGTTCTCCTTAATGAAGGCTCGCAATTGCTCTTTCGTCCAAAGTCCCATGTATTCTCCCCAACCTTTCTATTACTTTCCATTTTAATAGATTTGGGAGTTTACACAAACTATTTTACAGACTCGTTTCGACAGCTCTTTTTATGTCCGGTCCGATATAAGCCCTCTTTGTTTCTATTATTCCCTATGGAATGGCATAGCTCGATCGGGCAACATCAAATATGAGCAGGCTGCTGCAGCCTGCTCAACATTAAGTTTTATTGAACTAACGTTTCCCGTTAGTGGAATACCCTGAGTAATAATTTACAATTGTAATACCATCAAACTGTGCTTCTTCTTTATATTGAATCAGTACGTTC